>JAKUTX010000009.1:0-57503 GCA_022447855.1 SAR202 cluster bacterium | reverse complement strand
CACTTTGCAAGTATTCATTAAACCATACAAGCCCGATGAACATCATAACCCCAACTAGTATTAATACTTTTTCCATAATGGTTGGAATTATACACGCCCTTTTTACAAAAATTAAATTGTCACAGCTATCCACTACTAACTAACATAATGTACAAGACATACCCGCCCTCTATGACTCCAAATGACGAAGAACCAACCACCCAAACCCAAGCAACTAGAAGCTAGCAAGCAACTAGGAAATAACAAATACAGCCTTTTATACAGCCTTTTTTGGAAATATATAGCCTTTTATTGATATATATAGGTTTCTCTTAGTTTGTATAAGTTTTCTAGGAATTCTTTTAGATTGCCCATTACTGTCGTCTGGAATATAATTTTAATTACGGTGCCCCTGTAGCTCAGGCGGATAGAGCAATGGTTTCCTAAACCATGCGGCCCGGTTCGAGTCCGGGCAGGGGTACCATATTTTTTATAACAAATTACCTTTAATCCATTGCCATGGTTTTGCTTCTGTAAAATGGAGCAAATATTCTTGCCCAAACTTCGGAATATACAAAATTACCAACACCAAAGTTAACGTACGGATTCTTGTCGGAATTAGTCTTGGGAAAAATCTCTCGCAAATAATGTAATACAAGAAGAAATTTTCAAACAAATTTGGGAAAAAGAATATTAATTTCCTGAATTGTTCCCCAGTAATTTCAAATAAACCAATTCCTGTAAGCCTAAACAAAAATAATATGATTGCGGTATTACGGGCTAAATGATTTGACCAAGTTAAGCAAATTATTGCTTCTATAGCCAGATAATACATATCCAACCATTTATCAAATGCTTGATAGTAATCCCCAAAACCAACCCTAGGCTCTCCAAATAGAGACTGTAGTGCCTCAACTACCACAACATCCAGAGCATCTACAACTATCGATGCAACTGCTCCAGAAATACGATATTTAAAAATCGTTAACGGAACTACTAATCTGATCAATAATACTATTATTACTGCGGTCGTCATAAAACCCACTCTTATTGAAACACCTGAAGATTAATAGTTTTTCAATCTTATAGCAACACGACGCACTGAATCAATTAATTGATTCACGTCATCTTCTGTAGACAAAATATTCAAAGCACCTGCACAAGAAGACTGTAACAAAACCCCTTCATTCAATAACCCAAAGAATAATGCCTTTTTAAGATCCTGATCTGAGTTAATTATGGATCTGTAATCGTTTATGGGATCCGAGGAAAAATGTATTCCGAATAACGATCCAATACCAGTGATTTGTGTATCAAATCCAATTTCATCGAACACTGATTCGAGTTGATGTCTTAATATATCCCCTAGGTGATTCATTTTGACATATGAATCATCAGTTAGATGATTCATTACCACCTGACCAGCAACCATTGTCATCGGGTTACCATTAAAGGTCCCCGCATGAGGAATTTTCGAGCCACCAGGAAGCGTTGGATCATATAATGCCATCAATTCATTTTTACCTCCAAAAGCCCCTACTGGTAGCCCTCCTCCTATGACTTTCCCAAGAGCGGTGAGATCAGGAACAACATTAAAAACTTCTTGAGCTCCGCCACTTGCAATCCTAAAACTTTGAACTTCATCAAAAATCAGAACAATATCCAATTCGGATGTTAAAGTTCTCATTAATGTTAGAAAGTCAGAGTGGGCTGGCAAATATCCAAATGTTGATGATACTGGTTCCATTATCAAACAAGCCAATTGATCAGAATATTTCCGAAGTAGCATTTCACACTTTTCAGAATCTCCATATGGTAGTACCAAAACATCTTCAAGTATGCTCTTAGGTTGACCAGGATGTTCTGCAACTGGATTGGTAAAATCTACGGACAAATCACTACTTGATGGCCGAACGCTTACAGCAACATATTCATGTGATCCATGATATGCACCTTCAAATTTCGCTATTTTTGATTTTCCTGAAAATGCCCTAGCAAGCCTAATAGTATTCAAAGTAGCTTCAGTTCCAGAATTTGTAAATCGAATTTTTTCAATTGATGGAATTCTTTCAGTGAGTGTCTTCGCCAAAATTATTTGTGCATCTGTTGGCGCACTAAAGCTTAAACCTATTTCAATCTGTTTTTTCAAAGCATTCACAATTTCGGGATGCGAATGTCCAAGAATGAGTGAAGTTGCATTTATCATAAAATCGAGGTACTGATTACCATCCACATCATAAATATAAGAACCCTCTCCATATTCAATGAAAATTGGGTATGGTTCAAAGAATGATGCGTCTCTTGAACTGCCTCCAGGCAAATATTTGATCGCTCGATCCTGCATGTCAGCAGACTTTGGAGTTCGATTTAAATATTTTTTTTCTTCTCTGCTCAAGTATCCCATAAAGATTTTCCACGATTTTAGATTTTCAAGAGAGTGCCCGTTTAGTAACTATTATCCTTTGAATAGTTGTGAATATCGTAAGAATCGAAATTAATCCCAAAACCAAACATATTACCAGTGGGTACCAGTGCCCAACAAAAATACCAATCCCGAGAGCAGCAACTCTTTCAGGACGAGTCATTATTCCAACACTACATTCTACTCCTAGTCCTTCTGCTCTAGCACGACAATAACTTACCATAATGGAACCACCAAAAGCAGAAAATGCCAAGAAAACTCCTAATGTCTCAGAGTTCACTAGAAAATAACCCAATACGCCTGCTAATATCACTGCTTCAGATATTCGATCAACCACGGAATCCAAAAATCCTCCAAATCTTGAAACTGTATCTGTGGCTCTAGCCAAAGCCCCATCAAACATATCCAAAATTCCACCAAACAACATCACCAAGGCTCCAATCCAAAGATATTCAAAACAAATCAAAGCAGCAGCAATGATTGCAAAAAACAATCCGGTCATCGTAACAAATGAAGGCGAAACTCCCAACTTTGAAAGCACACTCACCACTGGTAATTCAATATATTTATTTATTAAATTTCTTACTGAATTTCTATCCACTTCATTACCCTTCAAAACTTCCTTTTAAGTATCTTTCTCCAAACACTCCAAATAGTAGTCCATCACCTGGCCTGAGACCCTATCCCACGAAAACTCAGCAACTCTTTTTCTAGCAACTGCTGCAAAGTCATTCCTAGTATGGGCATTCTCAATTAAGTCATTCAATGCTCCAACTAATGCATCCTCATCACCTGGAGGAACAAGAGAACCAAATTCCCCCGACCCTAAAACCTCACTATAACCATCTATATCACTAGCAACTACTGGGGTTCCGGAAGCCATTGCCTCTAGCAAAACTATCCCAAAACTTTCTCCTCCAGTTGCAGGGGAACAAAAAATATCTGCAGAATGATAATATCTAACTTTTTCCTCATCAGATACTCGTCCTACAAACACAACATCGGACAAACCTCTTTCACCAATGATTCTATATGAATCAGCATCCATCTGACCTCCTCCAGCCACAATCAACCTTATATTGGGCCACTTCCATTTTAATTGACTATATGCAGAAAGAAGATATCTCAATCCTTTGCGTCTTTCTAATCTTCCCAAAAAAAGAATATTTATTTTGCCATCTTGTAAGTGTTGAAATGGAACCGATAATCTGAATTCTTCCAATTGAATCCCATTGGGAATAATCCTATATTCTTCAGGGAAATATTTACTAATGAACTTATGTGCAGCTTTTGAAACGGCTATCCTTCCATCAAGTCGTTGATAATATCTACCAAAAAAACGACGGCCACCAATTTTGTATAATTTGTGAGTTTCATAAGTATGAAATGTTCCTATATATTTCGACTTAAATTTTGATGCATAGGCTAACATGCAAAGATTTATCACACCTGAACCTGGTTCATGAATATGAACTATGTCAAACTGTTCGTCAATCATTAGTTGTTTGACTTTGCGTCTCAACCACAAAGACAACGAAACGCGAGCTGTAGAACCTCCAGCTGGAATAGGAACGGCACGACCCATGCTAATAAAACCTTCAAAGGGAACTTTTTCAAGGTCGCTACATGGAGCAATGATCTTTACATCGTGGCCAAGTGACAAAAATTGATTGCTAAGATTGTTTACGTGATCAGCAACCCCGCCAGGGAAAGCATGATCATAAGGAGAAACTAGTGCGATTTTTAGGTTCTGGTTCAGAAAAACCTCCTAGTCTTGCTTAATTAATCAATTAAAAATTTTAGTCTTGTCCGCTTATAAACTTTTCTACCATCTCACGAGCTTCATTATCAGTATATTGAACTGGAGGAGATTTCATGAAATATGCAGATGGACCTGAAATTACTCCGCCTATGCCCCTATCTTTTGCGATTTTAGCACATCGAATTGCATCAATTACAACTCCAGCTGAATTAGGACTATCCCATACCTCTAACTTAACTTCAACGTTCAAAGGCATCTCACCAAAACTTTTGCCTTCCAAACGAATATACGCCCATTTCCTATCCGTTAGCCACGGAACATGGTCGCTTGGGCCAATATGAATATCATCACCATCAACCCCATAATCTATCTGAGAAGTTACCGATTGTGTCTTCGAAATCTTCTTAGATTCCAAACGTTCCCTCTCCAACATATTCATAAAGTCCGCATTACCACCAAAATTTAATTGATACGCATGCTCTAACTCAACACCACGATCCATAAACAATCTTGTCAACACTCTATGCAAAATAGTGGCACCAACTTGAGATTTAATATCATCTCCAATTATTGGGGCTCCAGCTTGCTCAAACCTACTTTGCCAATAATTATTTTCTCCACTAGCAATAAATACAGGAATACAATTAATAAAACCACAACCTGCGGCTAGTACCTGTTCAACATACCACTTAGTTGCCTCTTCTGATCCCACTGGAAGATAATTAATAACCACATCTACTTCTCGCTCACGCAAAATCTGTGCTATGTCATCGGTTGGACCATCAGCTTTGCTTATACGATCAGCCATATATTTTCCAACACCGTCATGTGTCATTCCTCGTTGTACAATCACACCTGTAGGATCAACTTCCTGAAATTTAGCTGTATTGTTAGGCCCAGCATGAATTGCATCAGCTAAATCCAAACCCACCTTTGAAGAATCTACATCAAATGCAGCAACAAAATTAATATCTCCAATACCATATTCACCTAATACAGGATGCATCAATCCAGGGATCGAGTCTGTATTTGATGCCGAAGAATACTTACTTACTCCCTGCACCAATGAAGAAGCACAATTGCCCACCCCAATAATAGCCACGTTTATATCTACCATTAATTTTTTCCTTAAACACTTTACATTTTTGACCAAAAAATGGCCCGCCTAAGCGAGCCATACTAATTGTAACATCTATATATTCTCTTCTCAACATCCTATGAATTTGACATGTTGCCTTGAGATTGGTACATTATTTTAAACAAATGAACGTTAAATTTTTCTTCTCAACCATCCCTCATAGACCAGTTTATACAAACGTATCCTTCATTGTGAACTTCAATGCAAGATGACGTCTGCGCTGTAGTTCTAGCTGCCGGAAACGGCAAACGAATGGAATCTAATCTTCCAAAGGTACTTCACACCGTTTGTGGCACTGAGATGGTTAATATTGTGGTCCGTACCGTTAAATCAACCGGTATTGATTCTATCATCGTAGTTACCCCAAATGACTCTTGGGAAATTAAAGATTCAATCAAAGAAACTGTTCATTTCGTAGAGCAATCCATTCCACTGGGAACTGGGGATGCATTATCTAAGGCGAAAAATTTGTGTGCAGACTTTAAAACAACTTTGGTTCTAATGGCTGATACCCCATTAATTTTACCAGAAACAATCAACAAACTTATTAAAACCCATATTGCCTCCGATGCTAAAATCACTTTGCTTACTTCCACACTTTTAAATCCAGAAGGTTTAGGAAGAATAGTTCGAAACAATAATGGGAAAGTGATAGAAATAGTTGAGCAAAACATGGCTGATACTGCAACAATGAAAATCAATGAAATTAATGCAGGAGTCTATTGTTTCGACTCGAACTGGTTGCAAGAAGGAATCAGATCTCTCAAGCCTTATGCAAAAGGTGAGATACTATTAACAGACTTAATTAAAATCGCTGCTGATAAAGGCTTGGAAATTCAAACTGTACAATCAAAAACCAAACAAGAAGCTCTAGGAGTGAACAATCCTGCTCAATTAGCTGAAGCTGAATTGGCAATGATGATACAATCACAAACAAACTCAGTTGTTGAAAACATGCAAAAAATTTGATAATCATAGGATACAAATTTTAATAGGAAAGTTTGCTTTCGGTCAGGAATTCTGACACGCGAGCGAAAAAATGGACCCTGACAGTACCAATTTATATTTCGTAGCACTAGCAATATCGGTTTTAACATACACTGCTATTTCGCTGGTCAGCGCATCCGTAGAAACTTTGCGTAGAGATTATTTGCGCCTTATTGCAGAAGATGACCCCAATGCGTCCCCAAATCCATTTGCTGAGTCAAATTTCCAAGACGTAATTGCCCCTATCCTTAAAAACGTCTCAATGACTTCAACTATAATATTCATGATTGCTTCAATACTGACTTCTATTACAGAAAGTTGGTTATTAATTTTTATTTGCATCTTAATTGTATCTCTACTAATAAATGGATTTGTTACAGAATTATCCAATTTTTTAGCTAAACGTTACTCTAAGTCCATCATTCAAATTTCTTCCCCAGTAATTGATGGAGTAGGCTGGATATTTTCACCAATTGCAAAAATATATACCTCGGTACCAAATTTGTTTGCAAAGAAAAATACAACCCAGCCAGACACTGAAATTACTAACCAGAACAATGAAATCACTCTCCAATTTGATACCCCTTCCGAAGAAATAGAAGAGCATGAAGTCAGGATGATCCGAGCAGTATTCAAGCTCGACAAAACGACTGCTCGAGAAGTTATGCTACCAAGACTTGATATAATCGCAGTCGATCAAAGCACAGCAATAAGTGAGCTAATAGAAAATATTATAGCAGCCGGTCATAGTAGAATACCTGTTTACGAAAATTCTCTTGATAATATCCGTGGAGTCGCACATGCCAGGGATATTCTAAGACACCTAATTGAAAACAACGAAAACTTGGAAACTCCTGTATCTGAGTTAATGCGCCCTGCACTATTTATACCAGAATCTAAAACTCTTGAAGAACTACTAAACGATTTTCAGCAAAAACGAACCCATATGGCAATAGTCGTGGATGAATACGGAGGAGTATCAGGGTTAACAACCATTGAAGATGTTTTGGAAGAAATCGTTGGGGAAATTCAAGATGAATTTGATGAAGAGGGGCCCGAGTACCATAAAATTAACGAAAATAACTATCTAATAAGTGCTAGCATAAGTATTGACGATTTAAATGAATTGCTCAATATTCATTTGACAAATAATGGTTTTGACACGCTTGGAGGATATGTTTCAGAACAATTGGGTAAAATCCCGTCTATTGGAGACATTTGCGAGTCAGATGGTCTACAAATTGAAGTTGTTAACAGTGACAATCTAAAACCTTTGCTTCTACGCGTTAAACGTCAAGACTAATATAAAACCCGTCTGAAATTTTTAAGTAATCCACAAATCCAAACTAAAACAAGTAGCTTAGTAGAGATTTTGCCAGTTTTAAACCAATAGATTATTTCAACAAAAACTTAGGCGCATATTTGTACACAAAAAACCAACTCTCCTAATAATTAGCATCCAAGAAAGTTGGAATCAGAATACGCTATATGAATTGTACAACCTTAGGGTTTTCCGAGTTATCCTCGGAAAACCCTAAAATGTTTCAACCTTAATTATTCGGTAGCTAAGAGCTACTTAGCAACTACCCACAAAGGAGCAGTAGCAACTGATCCGCCAGTGCCTTTAGCCTCTAATGAATAAACACCTGCGCTCATTTCATTAGTAACCACAACTGAAAACGCTCCAGATTCATTAACGCTTGCAACAGATCCTACTAGAACGTTAAGTCCACCAGAAGCAGCAACTGCATGAATTGCAACAGCTTCACCAGACTGGAATCCAGAACCATTAACGGTAGCTGAACCTCCGACAGGCTCTAGGTAACCTTCAGCAACATCAAGAGATGATGCAGGGCTTACATTTACTGCCTTAGCAATAATATTTACCCCAGCACTCGCTCGTGAACCGTCAGCCCCCTCAGCTAAAATTGTTCTAGCTCCGATAGCACGTGCATGATTTACAGCACCACCACCGATCTCTGCAAAGCTAGCAGAGAAAGCTCCAGAACCATTAGCAACAACTTGGCTACCAGTTCCGCCACCTACTATAATTCCCTGGGCTCCATCCAATACAAGCCACAATGTAATCGACTCACCAACTGTAAAACCAGAACCGTTGACGGTTATAGCTTCTGAAGTAGTCAAATTAGTCTTGCTTACGCTAATATTTGAGTTGTCCTCGGCTGGAACTTCAACCACAGACACATCACCCTGAACACCTTGAGCTCCCTGAAGACCTGGGATACCTTGTGGTCCCTGTGGCCCCTGAGCACCTGGAGGTCCCTGGTTACCTGGAATACCTTGTAAGCCTGGCAAGCCTGGCAAACCTGGCTCACCTTGGATACCTTGTGGTCCCTGTAAACCGGCTGTGCCCTGAGGCCCAGCAGATCCCTCACATCCGACGAACAACGCCACGGACATCACGGAAACGATTATGGCAAGAACCGCGCTTTTGATATTAATCTTTCTCATCTGATCCCCTCTCTGATAATTCAATCCGAGAACTTCGATGCACAAACACGAGATTCAATAAGCTTGAGCTTACTGAAAACTCAGTTTTGTTCACACACCAGCAATAATATTCATTCCGAACGGTGATTGTCAAGATATTAGGACATATAAAATTAATATTTCTGGAATCGTTTCGATACCATCAACTCGACAACAAACCACCCGTATTTAGAGTATAATTTAGCACAATTTAATTTATAAAGTAAGGACAATTATAGGTGATTTGCAACAGAAAAGAGCTAAATTAGTGAATTTCTGGCAAATTTTGTTCATTTTTGTGAATTATGCCCCCGTAGCTCAGTGGATAGAGCACTGGCCTCCGGAGCCAGGTGCGTGGGTTCGAATCCCGCCGGGGGTACCACTGTTAAATAATCTGAGTGGGAATTTACCTTGTTCGGGGATTCAAAACGTCATTAAGAGCATCCCCAAGCAAATTCCAACACAGTACCAATATCCATGCTACTGAACCCGGAGCTAATAACAACCAAGGCCATTGTCTCAATGTGCTTATACTCCCACCTTCCAAAAGCATCCTACCAAGACTAGGTCTAGGAGGTTGTATTCCAAGTCCTAACCAGCTAAGTAAAATCTCAGCTCCAACCATACTTCCCATTCCCATAGTAACCAATACCACAACTGGACTAATAGCATTGGGCAAAATATGACGTACTAAAATTCGAGGAGTTGAAGCCCCCATCGCTATCGAAGCTTCAACAAATTGTCTCGACTTTAAAGTTAATGTTTGCCCTCTAACAACTCTAGACATACCAAACCAGCTGAAGGAAACTAAAGAAAGTGATATTACGAAATAATCAACTACTCCGGAACTTGCCACCCCTTCTAGAAAAGTATGATCATCTAACCAATACGCCCAAGTGGTAAAACGCGGACGAAGACTAGCTGCAATTAAAACTAAAAGGAAAAATGTGGGAAATGACGCAAAAATTTCCCCTGTACGATTTATTATCGTATCAATTTTTCCCCCAAAGTAACCAGAAATTAAGCCGAAAGTGATCCCTATTACCAGGCTACCTGTAAGCATTGAAATAAATGTCAAAATCACTGTATTTTGAACACCCCACAATACTCTAGTGAATACATCTCTGCCCGTTAAATCAGTTCCTGCAAAATGACTTAAACTAGGACCCATCTTGGCATTTAATAAATCTGTCTGATTGTAATCATATGGAGAAATCCATGGAGCCATTATCCCCGCAAGGTAAATTACTAGTATTATTACAAAACTCAAAAGCGCGATTTTTTTTCTTACCAAACGTGAAATTGCACGACGAAAATGCCCTCGTCGTTTTTGAGGCTGATTAAGAACTTCTACCTGTTTTAATTGCCGAGAAATCAAACTTTTCCCTTCAAAAATCAATCATATCTTATACGTGGATCAATCAATCCATAAGCAAGGTCTGCTATTAAATTTGCTACAACGAATGCAGTAGCTCCTATAATTGTAGTAGCCATTATTACTGGATAATCCCTATTGAAAACTGCTTGAATAGCAAAATCTCCCATTCCTGGAATCCCCAAAATACGTTCTGCAACAAAACTAGTAGTTAAAATCCCGTCTAAAGATAGACTTAAAACTGTGATCACAGGGATAAGCGCATTTTTTAAAACATGCCTCCTATCAATTTGAAAAGTTGAAAGCCCTTTAGCTTTAGCAGTCCTAATATAATCCTGACCCAATACATCTAAAGTACTAGATCGCATAAGCCTCATAATCCCAGCAAAGCCAAAAATTCCTAAAGTAATAATGGGCACAATAATCCTCAAATCAAAGACCCCACCCCACCCAGAGCAAGGCAATAAATCAAGCTTTAAGCACCCAATCCATAATACGGCCGGAATAGTTACCATTATTGGAATAGCACCTAAAATAAATCCAATAGAAACAACTAAAGGATCTTGCCAACTTCCTTGTCTATGAGCAATAAAAAATCCCAAAGGTAATCCAATCAAAACACTTGCTGTCAATGCTGCAAGATTAACCTGAAGAGATACCCACATTTTTGAGATTAATAGAGAACTTACACTTTGTCCTCTAAATCGAAAACTTTCTCCAAAGTCTCCCCGCATTGCATCCCAAATATAATCTAAATACTGAACTAGAAATGGGCGATGAAGCCCTAATTGATCTCTTATGTTTTGAGCTATCTCTGGATCATATCTGGATCCTAGCATGACCACTATTGGATCCCCAGGAACAATTCTGACCATAACAAAAGTAATGAAAGTTACCACCAATAAAAGAAATGGTAACCAAATGAGTCTTCTCAGAATATAAAACCACATTTAAATCATCTTAATTATTACTAAAATAAACTTCCTTGAGCTTTGGAATAATCATTGGAGTTAATTTGTAACCATTTACGTTCGGTTTAATTAGAACGTATCTCTCTCCTGTGTACCACATCGGCACCCAAGCTGCATCCTCAACTATCAACTTTTCAGCCTGACGGTACAATTGAAATCTTTCTATAGGATCTTTCAAAGTACGTGCTTTTTCAAGTATCTCATCAGCATCAGGATTTGAATAAGCGCCATGGTTTATATCACTATCAGAGTGAAACAATACATCTAAAAAGTCTTGTGGGTCTGGATAATCCGCTTCCCAACCTAAACCCGCAAAACTCTGAAATGTTTGTTTATCCAAATCTTTCAAAAAAGTTGCCCATTCAACCTGTTGAAAATCTACAATCACTCCCAATTCCCTCTCCCACATATCTACAACCACTTCCAAATCCAGTCCAACACTCCCGCCAGTTCCTGGAACAGAAATAATGATTCGTGGCAGTTGATCTCCTGAAGAACTTTGAGAAGCAGACAACAATTCTTGAGCTAATTCATAGTGAGGTTCATCCGAGGGGATATTAGACAAAAATCCAGAATATTTTGATTCTGATAATAATTTTCGAGCTTTCTGTGGATCAAATTTCAACCCTTCCAATTCTTCATTATATCCAGGAAATCCCGGAGGCAAAATCCCATAAGCTGGAACCACTAAGTTAGACAACACCTGACTAGCAATTAACTCTTTATTTATAGAATGATTTAATGCTTGTCTAAATTTTTGATCATCGAATGGAGGAACATTGGTATTAAATCCTATATAAGAAACACTAAAACTAGGAGGCGCCACTACCAAATCACGATTAAGAGGGTTATTAGGATCTAATATTCTGTCCAAATCACTCACCCCTACACCAGTGATATGAATTTCATCTTTTTCATACATCTGCATTGATTGACCACCTGCTAAATTATTTTCAATGAATTCAATATTAGCTGGACCTCTATAAAACAAATCGTTGCGCTCTAGCACAAGACGTTCTCCAATCCTATATTCTTTAAGCTTAAATGGACCGGTCCCATTTGGATTATCTAAAAACCAACCTCTACCTCCAGTTTCGACAGTCTCCTGATGAACAAAGTAAGCCGTAGGATAAGTTAACTTAGCCAAAAAATATGCCTTTGGGGCATCAATTTTTATTTCTAATGTATGATCATCAATTACTGTAACTCCAGAAATTTCAACGCTGTTTCCATCCAAAACCTCTGATGCACCTATGATATCTTTCAGGTATGTACCTGCCACTGGTGAAGCTGTTTTGGGATTTGCGGCTCTTTCAATAGACCATTTAAAATCATGAGCGGTGACTTGGGATCCATCATGAAATTTTGCATTCTCACGAAGATGAAAAATATAGACTGTTCCATCTTCATTTATCTCCCAGCTTTCTGCCAGATCGGGAATTAACTGCAAATCTGCATTCATTGTTACCAAACCGGAAAAAATCTCTACAACTATGCCTGAAGAAGTAGTATCACTTGTGAGATGTGGATCTAAAGTTGGAGGATCTGACCAAAGACGTTTTAATATTCCTCCTTGAGGTATGTTATCGGATTCCGAATCGTTTATTTTATTAGAAGGAAGATTAGTTCTCTTTGAATCTTCTCCTGTTAATGATGAAGATTGCTGTTTCGGCAAATCTAACTCAGATTTAGACAAGTCACTTGAATTAGGAATGGTAGCAGTGGAAGATTCAGATGCAGGAAGTGTTAAACCATCCTGCTGCGAATCATCTTCGTTAGAACAAGCAACCATCAAGACAAGAATTAATGTAGTGAAAGCTGTAAAGACTAATGATTTTCTCATTTCGTAAATCCTATACTCCAAAATTATAATTTTCCTCTAATTTGATTCGCCGACTGAAGAAGTTAAATATGCTTTGATGAATGGTTCTAACTGACCATCTAATACAGCATCAGCATCAGACGTCTCCCACCCAGTTCTATGATCCTTTACAGATCTATAGGGATGTAAAACGTAACTTCTAATCTGATTCCCCCATTCAGCGGATGTGTGTTCACCTTTTAATCGACTGATTTCTTCATCTCTAGCTTTAATCTCTAACTCAGCCAAACGAGATGTTAAGATACGCATTGCAATTTCCTTATTCTGATGTTGAGAACGCTCATTCTGGCAACTCACCTTTATTCCGCTTGGAACATGAGTAATTCTAACAGCAGTAGAATTCTTTTGGACACTTTGCCCTCCAGCACCACCTGCTCTAAATACCTCGATTTTCAAATCATCGGTATCAATTTCAACATCTACGTTCTCATCAACTTCGGGTAAAATCTCTATTAATGCAAATGAAGTGTGCCTCGCATGATCAGCATCGAAAGGTGAAATTCTCACAAGCCTATGAACTCCACGTTCAGATTTAAGATACCCATAAGCATATAAACCAGAAACATGTAATGTGGCACTTTTAATGCCAGCTTCCTCACTGTATGACACATCTAGTAAATTAGTTTTGAATCCTTGTTCTTCCGCCCACCTTAAATACATTCGCAACAACATCTGAGCCCAATCTTGAGAATCTACTCCACCGGCACCTGCATGTATAGCAATCAAGGAATTGTGATCATCATATTCATCACTCAACATCAATTGGAATTCCATTTGTTCAAATCTTTGAATGACCTCATTTGAATCCACCAACAAAGATTGGATTAACGAATCATCACTCTCTTCGATTGCCAATTGCAATAAATCACCAGTTGATTCAACATCATTAAGTAATTTTTCCCAACCAAAAACTTCATTATTTAATTTCGAAAGATCCTTCATTTTAGCTTGTGCAACAGTAGATGAATCCCAGAATCCCGGCTTCGCGGCTTCGGATTCTAACACTTCAATTTGTCTGCGTTTTTCAGGCAAGTCAAAGACGCACCATTATCTGAGAAATCCTAGATCGGGCTTCTGCCAATTTTCCTTTAATTTCTTGCATCATCGACTCCGAAATATAATAGTTTACTTGGTCAAATTATATCAGAATAATCAAATCAAAATTCAAGGATTAAGTATTTGAGTAGTTTCAGCAGACTGCATAATCGAATCCCAGTTGTATAGCATAGGAACCAATCCAACTTCACCCCAAACCTCAGATTGATCTGAATAATGTTTACTCCCTGGGTGACCGGAGGACCCAAGAGGTACAATCCATTTAGAATTATCCCAATTTGATGTATCAAAAACATATCTAGCAACCGACATCCCTGTCACGGAATAGGATTCAAAAGAATAACCAGCTGCCTGAGGGGTATCAGCATCTCCTCCTATAGAAATTGAAGGAGGATTTAATATTTCTGCATAACCAGGGAAAGATTCGGAAAGAGTGTGTCTGGGATTGGTTTGATGAATTTCACCCCAAATCCAATTATCTAAGTTCTCTCCCAATGACTTTCTTAACTCAAAAACAGATTCATTAAATGCATCCAATATAATTGAGTCCCAAGTTAGTCCTTCTGGCAAAAAAGACTCATCACCTTTTTCAATCATTGAAACAAATAAAGAACCTAGATGAGATAAATGCCTTGGAGCACCTCTACCTCCACCAAAAAACATTTTACTTGCCAACTTTTCTCCCATTAAAGAAAAAATTATTTTTTTATGCAATATTTTCCTAAACTCACTATAAACAGTTGGTTCATACATAGTTGGTTCCATTGAACAATTCCACCTAATCAATGATTCAGCAACAGCAACAGTAAATGGATCTTTAATACGAGATTTAATCTTTTTGATTTCCTTAATAAAAGTTTGTGCAGGTATAGATATTCTTTCAGAATGTATAGAACTCATTTCATCAACCGATACATTAGAGATACTACTGATTCTTTCAAATATCCGTTTAGCTCTATACTCCGTGGAATAATCTAAATTAAGATAATAAGGATATTCATCATCCACAATTTTGTTATTTGCAGTAACAATAATTCCACCTTTCGGAGAACGAATTCTGGGCAATTCATCAAACGGGATTTCACTAATCCATTCATGTTTGGGATCTGCTCCGGAAACTGGAATCCAAGCATTTCCAGGTGCCCTAATCGGAACTTTCCCTCTATGTAAATAAGCAATTTCCCCATGAATATCTACAAAAACAAAATTGTTGCACGGATCTACCCATTGGCGCATCGATTCATCCATCTGCTCAATATTTTGAACCTTAAGCATATCCCTGATGCATTGAAATCCTAAGTTGGCAGAATCTGTTGCAGTATATTTAAAAGAAATAGCATTCCCAGTTTCTGGATTCCCAAAAATTACAGGCCCATGATGTGTTTTTGTAAGTTTAATTTCTTGGTCATCAAAGTCCCGTATTTTAATAGTTTGATAATTTATTTCTGAAGATCGAAGTTCACCATCAAATTCATATTTTGCCCCATCAGATGAAAATCTTTCTACATAAAGATCCTGGTAATCAGAATTTGCATGTGTAACACTCCAAGCAACTTTTCCATTATGTCCAAAATGTGGGAAACCTGGAACACCGGGGAAAGATAGTCCAATAACATCAAATTCTTTAGACATAACGTGGTTCTGATAATAAACATTTGGAACGTCTAAACCCCTATGAGGATCTCCAGCTAATAGGGGCTTTCCTGAATAAGAACGATCTCCACTAATCGCCCAACTATTGCTTCCGGAGTCAAAATATTCTGAAACAATCTGGGCTTCAAGTTGATTATTCGAAAATATTTCCAAACCATTTAGATCCTGCCCTTCGAAATTCCCACCAGGGGGAACTATTAATAAATGATTCTGTTGATATCCTGTGAATAATTGTGCTGCACGTCTTGGCCCAAGAGAGTTCACCACCTCTGCTCTCCAAAGTTTTGCTTCAAAAACACCCATTAAAATATGTCTCACTTTAAAAACGGCTAAAGAATCTAAAGGATCCCACTCTTCTGGAACTGAATCGACAAGTTGATATTCTGCAGGAAATCGATCTGTAGAGTTAATAAAAGCATTAACACCTTCAGAGTAACAATTTAGCATAGATTTAGTATCCGAATTCAAAGAATTAAAATCATTTATAACACTCTCTTTTATAGCAAATCTGCGCATTAAAATATCTTGCTCAAGCGCTATTTTCCCTGCAAATTCAGCCCACCTTCCATATGCCCTCCTACGATCAAAATCCATTTGCCATAACCTATCTTGAGCTGTAGCAAATCCCTGTCCAAAAAATGCATCTTCGATTGAATTCGCCTTTATATGTGGAATGCCATATTCGTCTCGATGTATCAACACTTGATCCACCAAGGCACTCATTTTGAGAGTGGATTCCAAATCTGGGATAGACGCTTTTAACATTTGCGATAAGTTGGAATTACTCATAATCTTCTCCAAAGTAAAGTATGGGCTTATATTATTACAATTCACTACATATAAAATAAAACCTTAATGAATTTATAGAAAACTTTCTTGTTTTATTACTGCAATATATTCCACCGAACGAAACTTGACTGTATAATATATTCAGGGGAAGTGTCGGAATTGGCAGACGAGCATGATTTAGGATCATGTGCCGTAAGGCGTGGGAGTTCGAGTCTCCCCTTCCCCACCAAAAACTATCGATTAAAAATAGCCAATGATAAAAACATAACACTTTACTTATACCCTCGCCCTGGAAAATATATGCCATCAAACCAAATACGAAATTTTTGCATAATTGCTCACATAGACCATGGTAAATCTACTTTGGCAGACAGACTAATTTCTGCAACGAACACCATCGAATCCAGAAATATGAAAGAGCAAGTTCTAGATTCTATGGATCTTGAAAGAGAACGTGGGATTACAATCAAATCTCAAGCTGTAAGAATGATTTACTCAGCATCAGATGGAAATGAATACCAGCTAAATCTAATCGATACACCAGGTCACGTAGATTTTACCTATGAAGTATCTCGTAGTTTGGCTGCTTGCGAAGGCGCAATATTAATAGTAGATGCAACTCAAGGAATTCAAGCACAAACTCTAGCTAACGCATATTTGGCAATAGAAAATGATTTAGAAATTATCCCTGTAATAAATAAAATCGACCTAGATGCAGCAGACCCAAAGTCAGTATCAGAAGAAATACAAAACGGATTCGGATTTCTTCAAGAAGAAATCCTTGAAGTCTCAGCAAAAGATGGTACAGGAATAGAAAAATTACTCGAGACAATAGTGGAAAAAGTCCCAGCTCCAACCGGTAACGAAAATAACCCTCTACAAGCATTAATATTTGATTCAAAATATGACGCCTACAAAGGGGTCGTAAGTTATGTGAGGATTTTCGACGGAACCCTAAAAACAAACACTAAATTACAAATGATGGCCGCAGGCACAAAAAGTGATGTCTTAGAATTAGGAATATTCGTTCCGGATCCGCATCCAACAAATTCACTATCCATAGGCGAGGTAGGTTATATAGCTACTGGTCTTAAGAATGTTGGGGATGCCCCAGTTGGAGATACAATCACTAATGCAACTTCAGGAGCCCTCGAGCCATTAAAAGGATATCAACAAATGAAGCCAATGGTGTTCGCTGGTCTATATCCTTCCAATGGTGAAGAATATATGAACTTAAGGGATGCATTAGAAAAATTACGGCTCAATGATGCTGCCCTCGTTTTTCAACCTGAAAATTCGTTGGCATTAGGATCTGGATTCCGATGCGGTTTCCTCGGTTTACTACACATGGACATAGTACAAGAACGACTAGAAAGAGAATTTGACCTAACACTTCTCGCAACTGCTCCAAGCGTAGGTTATAAAATTATCACCACTGATGGAAAAATGATTGAGATCGAAGGGCCATCTGAGTTGCCAGATATTCAAAAAATCAGCGAAATACAAGAACCGTGGCTTGATCTTAGCATTATTACTCCTTCCACATTCATAGGAGCCGTAATGGATCTAGTTACAAATAATCGCGGAACTTATAAAACTATGGAATATCTCCAGCAAGAAGTAAATGCAAAATCGGTTCCTAGGGTAGTATTACAATATTCAATACCTTTATCAGAAGTTCTAATTGACTTCTATGACCAACTAAAGGCACGAACGCAAGGTTATGCATCAATGGACTATTCATTATCTGACTACCATTCCAGCAATGTTGTGAAATTAGACATTCTAATTAATGGAAATCCTGTAGATGCACTTTCGCAAATAGTAGAAAGAAGCCAAGCATATCATCATGGAAAAGATCTTGTTACACGATTAAAAGATTTAATACCGCGTCAATTATTTGAAGTCCCAATCCAAGCAGCAGTTGGGGGGAAAATTATTGCACGTGAAACTATTCGAGCACTACGCAAAGATGTAATAGCAAAATGTTATGGAGGAGATGTAACTAGAAAAAGAAAGCTTCTCCAGAAACAAAGCGAAGGTAAAAAACGAATGAAACATGTTGGCAACGTTGAAATTCCTCAAGAAGCATTTTTGACTGTACTAAAAACAAAGAGGTAATTGCTCTGAAATCGAAAATAGAATCCTAATCAAGCCTACGTTGCAGCATTTATGAAATTTTACTAACATGATATTAGCTCGTGCTAGGCGGGGAGTTAGCGGTGCCTTGAACTCGCAATCCGCTCAGCGAGGCTGAATTCCTGCTAAAAGGTTATATCTTGAGACCTCTATTATTTGAATTTGGTGTTGAGATCTGGGTCCTACGCGGCGGAAACCTGCGAACCCCGTCAGATCTGAAAAGAAGCAGCGGTAAGTAGTCATTTCCGGGTGCCGTAGGATAGCCCCGATCGAGTCAAATCCATCTAATAAGTTGAAGGTGAGATCGATTAGCAGGTGCACGAGCAAAATCTATACCAAAGAAAAATGAATGAGAACCTCAGAATCATCAAGTGAAAAATTTCATAGATTCGCAAAAAAATCCCTTGGGCAAAATTTCCTAATCGATCAACGAGTCCTAAGTTCAATTATACGATCAGCAGAAATTTCTAAGGACGACTTAGTTTTAGAAATTGGAACCGGAAAAGGAT
Organism: SAR202 cluster bacterium; assembly: GCA_022447855.1. Lineage (GTDB taxonomy): Bacteria > Chloroflexota > Dehalococcoidia > Lucifugimonadales > UBA6927 > UBA6927. Next base: position 38,351 of record JAKUTX010000009.1, on the reverse strand, counting down.
TCCTTACCAAAGAGCTATTGAAACAAGGCGCGCGAGTTATTGGAGTGGAAATGGATGAAAATCTAGCTTCTGATCTATCTAAAGAATTACAACACGAACCAAAACTTGAACTAATTACGGGTGATGCACGTCATTTGCCACTTGAACAAGTTTTTCAACTCAAAAACCCGGAATATAAAGTTGTTGCAAATCTGCCATATTATGCTGCAATGCCAATTATCATGAGGTTCCTTGAATCAGACCAAAAACCTACCAATATGATTGTTATGATTCAAAGAGAAGTTGCTCAAAACATGGTAGCCAAACCTGGGAAAATGACCACTCTTTCAGTAATGTCACAACTTTATGGATATCCAAAAATAATCAGATATGTATCCCCTGGATGCTTTAGGCCTATGCCAACAGTCACATCTGCTATTGTTCACATTGAAGTATACAAATCGCCTTATTTTAATCTCCGAAACGACAGAAATTTTACTCGTCTAGTAAAAGCCGGTTTCAGTTCATCGAGAAAGCAAATCCATAACTCTCTTCGGAATGGAATCAACCTAGATACGGAGCAAGTTAATGCGCTACTCAATTCAGCTCAAATTGACAAAAAGCGAAGAGCTGAAACCTTAACTATGGATGAATGGGCACAATTGTACGAATCTTATGAAGATTTACTTTAAATTCAGAGATAGATATGAAAGCTTTGTCCCCATCAAAAATTAATTTAACGCTTGAGATTTTGGGTATTAAGGAGAATCAATACCACGAAATTTCCTCTATCATGCAAACCTTAGACCTTTCTGATGAAATGTCATTTAATTTATCTTCAGACATTTCTGTTACCACTGATAATGAAATGCTTTCAAATGAAGAAAATAATCTTTCCTACAAAGCAGCAAAAATCCTGAAGCAATCATTGCAACTAGACAAAGGCGTACAAATTTCTATCAAAAAGAAAATCCCTATCGCAGCAGGTTTAGGAGGAGGAAGCAGCAATGCTGCCACAACGTTAATTTGCTTAAACAAAATTTGGGATCTAAATTTATCTATTGACGAATTATCAAAAATTGGGTCAGAATTGGGGTCTGATATACCATTTTTCCTCACCGGAGGAACTGCTTTTGTATCTGGTCAAGGAGAAAAAATTCGTAAATTACCTATGCCAGAATACCCATGGTTCTTAATTATTTCTCCAAACTTAAATTTAAAAGATAAAACTGCTCAATTGTACAAAATGGTAGATAGTTCACATTATACTTCTGGTGCATTAACAAGAAAATTAGATGCACGTATCCGGGGAGGAGGAGATATTCCTCCACAATTTTTTTTCAATGTATTCGATGAAATTGCACCCTCCGCTTTTGCTGAAATTGCTCAAATTATTTATGAACTTCGATCTATTGGATTAAGAGAAATTCATATTTGCGGTTCAGGGCCTGCATTGTTTTGCCCAATTGAACGCAAAGAGATGGCAACTGCTATAAAACTTATGATAGAACGCAAACTGAACGTTTCAACATTTATAACAACTGCCTTGGAAAGATATCAAGGATCACAACATGACAACAATTCTTAGTGGAGCAATATGTGGTGCACTAATGGCTCTAACAACAATTACTTTGTCAGCTATTAGTCTTTTCGCCACTACAAGAAATCAAATTCCTTACGGGCAAAACCGAATTTTTGGTATTCAAATTCATAAATTGATGACATCAATTACAATTCTCGCTGTACCTGTATGGACTTTACTTGGGACTCTAATTGCATTGTTGTATAAAATTTTCTTTTGGAATAATTTTAATTCAGGATTTCAGAGTCCCCAAATAATATTTTTTGTTTTTGTTTTAAGTCTAAGTGCACTTGTTTCATCTGTAGTAATCTATTCAAATATTAAATTTTCGAAATCATTAATTACTTTAATGGTTGCAATATGTCTCATTTTCGGACTGTTAATGCCAGCAATCTTCCAGCTAGGTAGCCAATAATATTATATGAATCTAGATATGCACATACACACAACTTTCGGCAGCGGAGACAGTAGCTTAACACCAAAGCAATTAATTACCGAGTCTAAAAAAAATAATATCCAAGGATTTCTATTATCTGAACATTCTGGGGGATGGGACAATCATTCAATAAACTCGATGTTTTCAAAAACTGATTTGTTTGCCATACCTGGAATTGAAGTGAACACAACAATGGGTCATATAATTGTTATAGGACTCAGTTCTCACATTGATGGAATTAGTAATATTAGAACTTTAAGAAAAATCTTAACCCAAAAAGGAGGGCTTATGATTTCCGCTCATCCATGCAGAAGATTATTCGACAATCCTATAAACAACTCAAATTTATTATGGCCTGATGGGCATAATAAAGAATTGACGCCTGAAATTGCCGCAGAACATCCACTTTTCTCGATAGTTGATGAAATCGAAACTCAAAACGGATCAAATTCAACTAAAGAAAATGAATTTGCTTCAAAAATCGCGGAATTGATAGGTGTTGTTGGAATCGGTGGTAGTGATGCTCATTCCACTGAAGGAATCGGATCATGTTATACCAAATTCGGAAAATCCATTACTTCCTCCGAAGAATTAATCGAAGCAATTAAATCTAAATCTTTTACTGCCATTTCAAAGTAAATCTTTTGTAATTAATACAATGGAATCCAATATGAATAAAAAAAATAAACCCATTTCACCATCAACCGATATTTGGGTAGCACTAGATTTAGAAGCTACTGGACTCGATAAAAATAAAGATGACATCATTGAAGTCGGTGCGGTCAAATTCAAAGGTAATGAAACATTAGATACTTTTAACACACTAGTTAATACTGACCTACAATTATCCGATTTTATTATTCAGTTAACAGGTATCAATCAAAAAGAAGTAGACGAAGCCCCTAAATGGGAATCAATAGCTCCAAAATTATCAAAATTTGTCGGAGATTCAGGAATCATCTGTCACAACACAAAGTTTGATTTGGAATTTCTGGAAACTGCTAACCTCTCATTTGATAATCCTGTATGTGACACATGGGATATGGCCTATGTACTACTCCCATCCGAATCAAAATATTCACTACAAGCGCTAGCAGAAAGGTTCAACGCTAATCACAAATCCCCTCACAGAGCATTAAGTGACGCAATTGCAACCCAACATGTTTTCCAAAAGCTTCTAAAAATAGCAAAACAATTGGACTATGAAACTCTAAATGAAATGCTCCGTCTATCAAATAGGTCTAACTGGGTTCTTGGAGACTTATTAAATGGGCTTTCTATCGAATCTGAATTCTCAAAGGCTAAAAATCCAGCTAACAAAAACCCCAGAAGAACAATCTCAGCATTGGGGATTGATGAAGAGGCGCTAAACAAACGTCTAACCACATTATCTCCTTTGAACCCCAAGGACGGCTACCCTCTAGAATTATCAGAAATTGAAGAAATACTTTCACTTAATGGGCCACTTTCAAAAACCCTATCTGCATTTGAAGTTAGGGATGAACAAATAGAAATGGCTACTGCAGTGGCAGAAGCCATAAATTCATCAAGTCGTTTAACTGTAGAGGCTGGAACAGGTGTAGGTAAATCTCTTGCTTATCTTATCCCAGGAGCAATTTACGCTTTATCCCACAATAAGACTGTTGTGATTTCGACAAACACAATTAATTTGCAAGAACAGCTGCTCAAAAATGATGTGCCAAAATTACATAAAGCACTTGAAAAGATGAACATCGATTCACAAGAAGATCTAAAATGCACATTGCTCAAAGGTAGATCCAATTATCTTTGCTTAGAAAGAACTGCAAGATTACATTCTGCAGAGAATTTGAATGATGATGAAGCCAGAATGTTAGCCAAAATAATGATCTGGTTAAAGAATACAAAAACAGGAGATCGTGAAGAATTAAATCTAGGATACCAAACTGCTAGAGCTCCCTGGAACAAATTATCTTCAGAAACTGCATTAAAATGCATGCATAGTGGACGACCATGTTTTTTGAAATCTGCAAGACAAAGAGCCGAGGGATCTCATTTGATTATTACTAACCATGCTTTGGTGCTTTCAGACATGGTAATGGGAGGTGGATTACTTCCAGAATATGATGTTCTAATAATGGATGAGGCTCACCACCTTGAAGAAGAAGCGACCAAACATCTGGGATTCGAAATTAGTAATCGAATGATTCGAGATCACCTAGAATCAATTAGTGGAAATGAAACCAGTATATGTAATATTTTCCCCAGAACATTCTTGACAATACAACTGAATGAAAATATAAGAGAAAAATTATTCGAACTTACACAATTAACAACAAAATCCATCGAAATCACAAATTTACTTTTTAATGATTTGTCAGAGTTTGCACGATCAAACTCTCAACAATCTCAATATTCTTCCAAAAACTCCCCTTTTGCAAAGCAAATTCGCCTTAGAGTAATCGACACATTGAGGAAATCACAAGGCTGGATAGAAACACTTAATACTTGGGATATTTTAAACACAATTTTTATAACTATCCGTAAAAACTTAGGTGATTTGGAAGAATATATCCATACCAAAGAACAGTCAGACCTTCCTAATATTGAAACATTATCTGAGTCAATTAATAATGCATTAAATTTCCATCAAACTCTCAGTGATTCATTAAACAGCTTCCTATCAAATCCGGATACAAATGGAATTTATTGGATTAACAAACTAACTGAAGAATCCGAAATTTATTTAAATATGGCACCTTTGAATGTTTCCAAAACTTTGGAAGAAAATCTGTTCTCAAAAAAATCGTCCGTAATTATGACAGGAGCAACAATTAGTACCAACGGAAATTTCGATCATTTTAGAAACAACACAGGATTTGATCGCTCAAAGGAATTAATATTAGGATCACCATTTGATTACAAAACATCTGCAGCATTATTTTTACCAAATGATATTTCGGATCCAAACCAACCTACATATCAAAGCGAAATAGAAAACGCTATTTTCGAAGCATCTGTTACTGCAGAAGGTAAAACTATGGCTCTTTTCACTTCATATCAATCACTCCGCAATGCATACAAAAACTTACAACCCCGATTTCAAGCAGAAAATATAAATGTGATCGCGCAACGCCCAGGAGATAGCCCTGATAGCATGAGAAGGGAATTCTTGAAAGTGCCAAAATCTGTTTTGCTTGGCACATCCAGCTTCTGGGAGGGAGTAGATCTGCCTGGAGATCATTTAAAAGTACTAATTATTACTAGGTTGCCTTTCCACGTTCCAACCGACCCAATTCATTCAGCGCGAGAAGAACAATATGAAAATTCATTTATGGATTACAGTATCCCATTATCTATTATTAAACTGCGGCAAGGACTTGGCCGTTTAATACGAACAGAATCAGATAAAGGTATAGCTATAATCCTTGATAGTAGATTAACAAAAAGAAGATACGGAACTCAATTCTTAAACTCACTTCCAGAAATGACGCAAATCCAATCATCTTTATCTACCATGTCCGATCACATTTATTATTGGACAAAATAATTTAAATGTACTCATCTTTTAAATATCAAAATCCATTAAATCTGGCGCATTCTTTAAATAGTGGCCAAGCTTTTCGTTGGAGAATAGAAAAAGAATCATCTCAAAAATGGTTCAATGGAATAGTGGACAACGAATTGATAAAAATCAGAAGAATCTCCGATGAAATCCAACTAATTCATAATGATAATTTCAGCCCTATTGAATCAATTTTTTCATATCTTCGTCTTGACGATGACCTTGAGGAAATATATCAAAGTTTTGAAAATGACAATATCCTATCAAACGCGTCAAGGAATTTTTCAGGAATGAGAATTCTTCGACAAGATCCATGGGAAACAATAATTTCATTCATGTTGGCAACTGCATCCAATATTCCCAGAATTCAAAGACACATAGAAGACTTGTCTGAGAATTTTGGAAATGCTTTGTCTTTGAACGGCCTCGAAAGAGGAGCATTCCCAACTCCAGTGCAACTCGCGAACGTGGGCGAAGAGAAACTTCGCCAAATGGGAATAGGTTTCAGATCAAAAAATATTAACATCGTTGCAAATCTTGTAGCTGAAAAGAAATTTGATCCCAATAAACTAAGAACTCTTACATATGAAAATTGTCTACAATCTCTTATCTCTCTTCCTGGTATTGGAGATAAGGTAGCAAATTGTATTATGCTTTTTGCTATAGATAAAATCGAAGCATTCCCGGTAGATGTATGGATCGAAAGAATCATAAAAGAAAATTATCTTCCAGACCCAAAAGTTTCAAAAACAGTGATTAGAAGTTGGGCACAAGAAAATTTTGGTTCTTATGCAGGATATGCGAACCATTATCTTTTTCATTCCACTCGTACATCTGAAACCTAAAAACCAGACGCTAAAACAAAGATGTGATATCCTAATAACACCGGGGAGTAGCGCAGTTTGGTAGCGCACCTGTATGGGGTACAGGGGGTCGCTGGTTCAAATCCAGTCTCCCCGACCAAACCCTTAATACACATCCATCGTGAATTGCTTTCCTTGCGGAGTCTGTTTGAAATCTAATGTGACTTCTTTTATCTGCTCCATCAAAAAGCTTTCTACTCTTAGTACAGTCTCTCCCTTGTAAAGAACCAATGTATCATCGTCGCTTTCTAATGTAATAACCATTCCAAAATCTCCATCACCCACCCACAAAGGCGGAGCAACTAATTTCATACATTGTCCTTCAGGAATAGTTCGCGCCTCTTTTAGCCGCTGTAATTCAATTTTCGCATTATCGGTAACTTCTAACATTCCAAAACCTAAATTATTCGAATATTTTCTTTCAGTTTAATTAAGAATAAATGATTATATTCAAGTTGACGATAACATTCAGTGCCAATAAACTGAGCAGAATTCAGTAATTTATCATACAGGAGATAGAAAATGTACCCAAGCAATATCAGAGAACGAATCAAGAATAATGATCTTTTACTAAGTACCTCAATGTTTACCAGGGAGCCACATAATGCTTTGGCTATATTTAATACCAATCCAGATTGGACTTGGATTGATCAGGAACATAGCCCGTGGGGGACCGAATCAATTGGACTAATAGCTATTTTAGCAAGACAAGCTGGAGTTGCGGGAGTTATTCGAGTTCCATGGAATAGTCCCGCCGAAATCAAAAAAGCTTACGATGTAGGAGCTGTGGGGGTAATGGTTCCACAAGTTGATTCACCAGAAGAGGTACTTGAAGCAATCAAATATGCAAAATATCCCCCGATGGGTGAAAGAGGAATAGCCCCATGGTTCGCAGAACCTATGGGAGTATCTAGGCAAGACATTATTGACAACTCGAATTCGGAAACAATGCTTATAATTCAAATGGAAAGTATGGAAGCTTATGAGAGGATCGATGAAACTCTTGCCATTAAAGATTTCGAAGTGCTTTTAGTAGGCCCAACAGATTTATCTGCTTCATTAGGTTTCCCAGGGGAAATACATCATCCAAAAGTGGAACAAATTATGTCCGATGTTGCACAAAAAATTAAAGGTACTGGAAAAGCCTTAGCTACTACATTTGCAGATCCTGAAGATGCCCGCAGATGGATTCGTGAAGGATATAGAATGATGAATGTTGGTAGTGTAATGAATCTTGGAATTAATGGCACACGTAAGTACTTTGCTGAGTTCAGAGAAGAATTTTCTTAAATGCCTTTGCTAGAAACTACTGATTATCAAAAAATATGCCCACTTTGTGAATCTGACAAAGTGGGCATGTTCTATTCAAGCAAACAAAAAAATTTGCGTAGAAATTATTTTCAATGCAATATTTGCAAATTAATATTTGTACCAAAAAAATTTCATTTGTCCCTCCAATTGGAGACTGAACGATATCTAACACACAATAACAATCGCAACAATAAAGGCTATGTGGATTTTCTGTCACGTCTATGGATTGAATTAAAACCAAAATTAAATAGTGGATCTTGTGGACTAGATTTTGGGTCTGGCCCAGGTCCTGTACTTGCTGAAATCATTACGGAAGATGGATTTAACATAGAGACTTATGACCCTATTTTCCAACCCAATAAAAAATCATTGGAAACTCATTATGATTTCATAACATGTAGTGAAACAATAGAACATTTCAAAGAACCAAAAAAAAGTATTTCCCTCTTGAATGAATTGTTGATCCCTGGTGGATGGTTGGGCATAATGACGGGAATTGTTCCAAAAGATTCACGTTTTTCTGATTGGTACTATCAAAAAGACCCCACGCATATTAGCTTCTATACAAACGATACAATTTCATGGATTGGTAATTGGATGCATTGGGAAATCACTATCCCAAGAACGAATGTAATCCTTTTCAAAAAACCAAAAAACCAGACTTAGCAAAACCGTCAATTAAAGGAATTTTAGACATACAGGACTAGGAATCTTATAGTCTTGACCAGAAAAATTTAGAGTACCGTCTTCATTAATGTCGAAAACCACTATGTTATCTGTGGATTGATTTGCAACCAATAAATGATTCCCAGATGGGTGAATCACAAAATTCCTAGGTGTTGACCCCCGTATAGGTTCGTGCCCTATGACTGAAATTGATCCTGAGTCAGGGTCAATTTCAAATATTGCTATACTGTCATGTCCTCTATTTGAACCATAAAGAAAACGCCCATTCGGAGCAACGTGAATATCTGCAGTAGTATTTTGACCTGAAAAACCTTTTGGCAAAGTTGAAACTGAATTAATTTCATTCAATGATCCCAAAGCCTGATCATACGAAAAAGAAGTGATAGTAGAATTAAGTTCATTAATCAAAAAAGCGAATCGCTTCGAGGGATGAAAGTCAAAATGTCTCGGTCCTGACCCAGGAATTCCTACAAAGTCTGGAATTTTATTTTTATTTAAACACCCAGAAACAGAATCTAATATATATCCGACAAGACGATCCTGCCCCAAATCAGCAACAAATACATTCCCGGTTTCGTCATCTAAAGAAACACTGTGAGCATGAGGTCCCTGCTGACGTTCAGGATTAACGCTTGATCCAGCATGTTGAATAAAGCAAGTTTGGTCTTGCAGTGTGCCTTCATCGTTGAATGGCAAAACAATAACACTTCCACTTCCATAATTTGCAACCAATACATATTTATCCGTGTTATCTACAATTATGTGACATGGATCAATTCCTTTTGATGAAACTGAATTAATGAAACTGAATTCTCCCGTATTTGCATTGATTTCAAAACTACTTACCCCTCCTCCATACTCATCATCAAATTCCGATAACTCACTAACAGCAAACAAAAATCTCTTTGATTTTGAGAGGGTCAAGAAAGAAGGATTTTCCGCATTTCCTATTGATGAAAGAGGTGAAAGTTTCCCTTCACTCGAATTAAAACCTAGAGAATAAATACCCTTACTATTTGTACTCTCATTATGCAGCATTTGCTGGGTATATGTGCCCACAAATAAAATTTGATCCTTGTCCATTTCCATTAATTCCCCCTTAAAAATATTTACTCTAATTAATCAATTAAATGACCCCTCACGGAATGGGGTTTTTCCAAATCGCTTTAACAGAATCTTGGTACCTTTCTGCAATTTTACAAATAGTAGACTCCTGCATGTGTTTACCGACAATTTGTATGCTTAATGGCATTCCAGAATGACTATATCCAGCAGGAACTGAAATAGTAGGAAAGCCATTGTAATCAAATGGGACAGTAAACCTCTGAAAAGCTGTTCCTCTTCTATCATCCATTGGTCCATAACTAATTGAATCGTCAACATCATGAGGTAGTCGAATGACAGTAGGAGTAACTAATGCATCAATATCATTGAATGCATTATTAATAATCGAATTACATAGCAACCGTTTTTTAGTAGCTTCGATATATTCACTAGCTGAAACCTGTGATCCTTTTTGCAACCATTCTCTAAACCAAGGACCATATTCGTCAGCCCTAGAAGGAAAATATTCAGAATGCGCATTAAACGCTTCGGCTGTACAAAGCACATTCCATGATGGAAGCAAATGGTCAATACTATCAAAATCGATTTTTTTGATAGTGGCACCAGCATTCTCAAATATTTTCAATGAATCTTTTACTACTTTCACTATTTCTGGATCTACTCCATCTTCAGCAAATTCTTCACAATAACCCAAAGTGAAGTCCGTTAGATCTTCCAAAAAACGAATTTCAGGCGCATCCTCCATAAGACTTGTTGGATCGTTAGAATCATACCCAGAAATCGCAGATAAAATTAATGCTGCATCTTCTACATTCCTAGTCATTGGACCTACATGATCCAAAGACTCAGCTAGATCCAAAACTCCGTATCTGCTCACTCTTCCATATGTAGGCTTAATACCAACTAACCCACAAGCAGCAGAGGGAAATCTTATTGATCCTCCGGTATCGCTCCCTAAAGACCCCACACACAATCCAGCAGAAGTCGCAACCCCCGAACCACTTGATGATGACCCTGTCCATTTACCTCTATTCCATGGATTCTTCGGAACATCGCGCTTAGGATTGTATCCGCCCATTGCACCTTCTGTTAAATTCAATTTACCGAGAATTATAGCTCCAGCAGACTTTAATTTCCTCACTACCGTAGAATCAAAAACTGGCTTAACACCCTCCAGAACTGCAGTCCCTCCCATAGTCTGAATATCTTTCGTATAGCACAAATCTTTTACTGCTACAGGAATACCAAATAATTTCCCATCTAATTTTTGAGTTGAATCAAATTGCTCAGATAATGCCTCTGCTGAAGAAATTGCTTCATCAAACATTACTGTGGCATAACTCTGAAAATCCTTATCAACATTTTGGATTCTTTCAAGGAAATGATTGGTTACACTCAAAGGAGATTCAGTTTTATTAATATATGAATTTTGAATCTCTTCAATAGACTTATAGTGAATTGGTATAGAGGACATTTTTTCACTCCCAAATCGAATTTAGGTGGTGACCCGCCTCGGACTTGAACCGAGAACCTATTGATTAAGAGTCAATTGCTCTGCCAATTGAGCTAGCGGGCCTAAAACCAAATATTACAAACTGCGTAACGCAACAAAATAATTAGACAAACCGATGATTACCGATTGTAGCTTTTTAAAATGTTTTTCGTCAATCTTTTAAAGCATATGTCTCCTTATGCAAAATCATTGATCTATACTTAAAATTTCCTTGTAATTCCATTGACGATTAATCTTGCTTATGTTATCTTAAGCCCCGTAGTAGGCGATATAAATTCGCTAGAAATTTCCTTCATGGCAGTAGAAAAAATTTAATTCCGTTGTGGGCTTTGGGGCATCATAGGTTGAACAAATTCAAGTTTAATTTCAAGTTTGCTAAAATACTTTACTTAATTGTATCTTTGCTGATTATTTCACTATTTTCTGCGTCGTGTGTGGGGTATGGATCTTCACAATCCACTTTTGAAGTTTCGGGCCCTGTAGCCCAAAATCAATTAAATTTATTTAATATAATTCTTGCTCTCGGGGTAATTGTTTTCATTATTGTCGAAGCTGCGCTAATTTACGTAATTATAAAATTCCGAAGAAAGAAAACGGATGGCATTCCAAAACAAACCCACGGAAATCAAGCCCTTGAAATTACTTGGACAGTCATCCCGGCGTTAATCTTGGTAATAGCTGCAATACCTACAGTTTCTGGTGTATTTTTTGCAGCAAACCCACCTTTAAGTGCTGATGAAGGCGCTATTGTTGTTGAAGCCACTGGTCATCAATGGTGGTTTGAATTCGATTATCCACAATATGGGGTGCATACTGCGAATGAAATCCACATTCCTGTAGAAACACCCGTAATTATCAACTTGCGTTCAAATGATGTTATTCACAGTTTCTGGGTTCCAAAATTAGCCGGAAAAGTTGATATGGTGCCAGGTAATAAAAACCATCTATGGTTTCAAGCAGATGAAGCTGGAGAATATCTGGGGCAATGTGCTGAATTTTGTGGTGTTGCTCATGCTAACATGAGATTTAGAGTAGTCGCTGAATCAATGGAAGATTTCACTGCTTGGACCGAACACCAACTTTCTGAGCCAAAAGAACCAATAGAACCACTTGCTGCCCAAGGAAAAAATATTTTTATGGGAGCCCGAGGCGGATGTATGGCATGTCACCAAGTAAAAGGCACAAATGCCATGGGGAAAATTGGTCCTGATCTTACACATGTTGCTACTAGAACTACTTTAGCAGCTGGTATGACAAACAACACCCAACAAAATCTAAAATCTTGGATCCGCAATCCAGAAAAAGTTAAACCCGGAAATCTGATGTCCGCCAATGCACCTATTTATCAAGAAGATTCTGACGAACTCACTGAAGCTGAAATTTCAGCACTCGCTGCATATTTAGGAACTTTAAAATGAATGAATTGATTCGGAAACTTAATACTTCTTCGGGGGATATATCTAATGGCTAGCTTGGTTTTTTCTATTCCTCGTCCAGTCCATCCGACCGGTGTATGGTCTTGGATCACGACTATAGATCATAAACGTATCGGTATACTTTATGGCGTCACAGCTTTTATTCTCTTTCTTTCCGGTGGAGTAGAAGCATTATTAATCAGAGCGCAACTAGCATTGCCTGACCAAAACCTTGTGACACCTGAAGTTTACAATCAACTATTTACAATGCATGGCACAACAATGATTTTCTTGGCTATAATGCCACTCGGAGCAGCCTTTTTCAATTTCGTAATCCCATTACAGATTGGTGCTAGAGACGTTGCTTTTCCCAGACTAAATGCATTTAGTTTCTGGACATTCCTGGCTGGTGCAATAATTTTGAAATCAAGTTGGTTACTTGCTGACGCACCAAATGCTGGATGGTTCGCATATTCACCGCTGACTGGAATAAAAGCAAATCCATCCCACGGTATTGATCTTTGGATTGTAAGCCTTCAGGTTTTAGGCGTTGCATCACTTGCCGCAGCTTTTAACTTCATAGTGACAATTGTAAACTTAAGAGCCCCCGGAATGTCTTTAATGAAAATGCCGATTTTTACTTGGATGTCATTGATAACTGCAATATTATTAGTTTTGGCATTCCCTGTAATTACAGTTGCCTTATTCGAATTAAGTTTAGACAGGGTATTTGGATTTAACTTTTTTGTTGTTGCCGCAGGAGCTAACCCAGTATTATGGCAGCACCTATTTTGGGTTTTCGGGCACCCCGAAGTATATATTTTAATATTGCCTGCCATGGGAATAGTTTCAGAAATCCTGCCTGCTTTCTCTAAAAAGCCATTATTTGGATATCCAGCTGTTGTCCTTGCTGGCGCAATAATAGCCTTCATGGGATGGATGGTATGGAGTCACCACATGTTCACTGTAGGACTTGGCCCAATTGCCAATTCAGTTTTCGCAATTACAACGATGGCTATAGCGGTACCAACTGGTGTCAAAGTATTAAACTGGATAGCAACTTTATGGGGGGGATCTATTAGTTTCCGAACTCCAATGTTATTCGCACTAGGATTTATCGCAATGTTTACTATAGGTGGTATCAGTGGTGTCATGCACGCCATGGCCCCATCAGATGCCCAACAACAAGATACCTATTTCATAGTAGCCCACATACATTACGTTTTATTTGGGGGTGCAATTTTCGCCATTATGGCCGGAATTTACTATTGGTTCCCCAAATTTAGTGGCAAAATGTATAACGAATTTCTTGGAAAATTACACTTCTGGATAATGACTATAGGATTTAACATTTCATTTTTCCCTATGCACTTCGCTGGTATGTACGGTATGCCTAGAAGAATATATATTTACAATGAAGGAATGGGATGGGAAATTTATAATATGCTGTCCACAATTGGCGCATTTATGATGGCGTTCTCTTTCTTGATATTTATTTACAATATGGTGTCCAACTGGAGAAATGGTGAAGATGCTCCTGATGATCCTTGGGATGCTAGAACTCTTGAATGGTCAATATCTTCTCCCCCTCCAGAATACAACTTTGTAAATATACCTGTAGTAAAGACACTTGACGATTGGTGGAATACAAAGCATGGAAATACATCAAATCACTTACCTCAGCCTGCATCAGGTGGAAGTGAAGATGATGAAAGCCACCATGATATTCACTTACCTCAGCCATCATACTGGCCAATAATACTTTCATTTGGACTGATGCTTTTAGGGTTCGGATTTATTTATAATTTCTTTGTTGGAGGACTGGGTGCAGCGATAGCAATGATAGCTGTTTACGCTTGGTCTTTCGAACCAGTAAATGACCCTGACCCAGAACAAAATAACCATCACTAATAAATTATAGGAGTGAATAATTGGCACACGACGTAGCGTCAACTCACGGCGAACATGAGCCTACCACTACCGGTTTGAACCACCGGAAAATGTTAATGTGGGCCTTCCTTGGGTCCGATTGTATGTTCTTTGGTTCCTTAATCGCTACATATCTGGTTTATAAAAACCGTAGTATTACTGGACCCATGCCTATTGATGTCTTTGATATCCCTGTCACCACTGTTAGTACTTTTGTTTTATTAATGAGCAGTATGAGTATGGTGATTGCATATTCAATGCTCACCCAAAACAAAATGAAAGCATTTCGAATTTGGCTAGGAACCACTGTTATCTTGGGAAGTACATTCGTGGGGTTTCAGGTTTTTGAATTTAGGACTTTTGCAAATCATGAGGTCAAAGTAGATTGTGCCCATATGGAGGACTTAACCGCCTTAGAACAAAAAGTTGCTGAGAAATGCACACCTGGTGTTCATCATGTTGAGGAGGTTGTACCATTAACTCCTAGAGTAAATCTGTTTGGCACTACTTTCTTTACACTGACTGGATTCCACGGAGCTCACGTTACATTAGGCGTAATTTGGCTAACATCAATTTTGCTACTATCTATCTTCCGTCCGCAATTAGTTACTCCTGAAAAAAACCTAGACCTTGATCTTGCTGCACTATACTGGCACTTTGTCGACATTGTCTGGATAGTTATTTTCACTGTTGTATACTTATTTGGAGTATTTGAGGGATACTGATGCAAGAAACTAACCAAATCAATTCGAACTTAGCACATTCTGAAGAAGAAGTGCACACAGGACATCCAACAGCTCTACAATATTTCAAAGTTGCGATGATTTTATCAATTGTCACTGCTTTAGAGTTTGTTGTTTTTTATTTCGAATGGCTTGGACATTGGATCATTCCCATTCTTACAGTTCTTTCGGTAGGAAAATTCGCACTAGTCGTGATGTATTATATGCACCTTAAGTATGACTCAAAATTATTCACTGGAATGTTTTTCGCTGGGTTTGTTGTTGCTACTGGAGTAATTTTCGCGCTCATGGCTCTTTTCAGTTGGTTCGTTTTTTAACGAATTTTAGTACCGTCTTTTAATCCGGAGATTACACTTGGACTCATCAATTTGGTTGCACTGGCATCCTCATCCAGATGCAATCATAGGACTCACATTAATATTAGCACTTTATCTGCTGCTCGTTGGTCCATACAAAAGCAAGTTTTCAACCACTGAACATGTAAATCCCAGTCAAATAATTAGATTTACTTTCGGAATATTGATCATTTTACTTTCATTGGTTTCACCGCTACACATTTTAAGTGATACATATCTTTTCAGTGCTCACATGGTGCAACATATTTTGATCACAATTGTCGCACCTCCGTTACTAATTTCTGGAATACCAAGTTGGGTCATTCAACCCATACTTTGCAAAAACAAAATAACTATCGGGCTATTTAAAATACTTCTTCACCCTTTAATCGCATTCTTAACATTTAACTTTATTTTTGCTCTGTGGCATATACCACAGCTCTACGACGCAAGCGTAAGATTTCATGGGATTCATGTTTTCGAACACATTAGTTTTATGCTTAGCGCACTGATGATGTGGTGGCCTTTGATGAGCAATATTAAAGAATTTCCTAGACTTAGCTACCCAATGCAAATTATTTACCTGGTCTCTCTTTCAATTGCACAAATAATTGTTTTTGCATTGATTACGTTCTCCTCATACCCTATTTATGAGTGGTATGTGGATGCGCCGAGAATTTGGGGGGTTTCTCCACTAACAGACCAACAAATTGGGGGAATAATCATGAAAGTAGGGACCGCCCTTATTTTCCTGGCAATGATAGTAGCAGTCTTTTTTAAGTGGTATAATGTCGAAAACAAAGAAATATAATTAATTATGACAATCCCCATCAAAGAATAATGGAGATCTACATGTTCAAGTTAGCCGTATTGATACCCCTGCTCTCAATAATCATAGTTGGTTCAATATCTATAGGATTGGGAGTTCTATTCATATTGTTAGAACTATATACTCCCTTACACCAGTGGGGTTCTGCAATAGTAGGTATGGGGTTAGTAGTCGGTCTACCGGCATTAGCATTCATCTTACAAAGAAGAACTGAAATGCCAGCAAAATAAAACTGGCACTCAACTAGACTTTAAAAATTATTATGCAGCAGTTTGGTTAGATTCCATCGTCACCTTAACCACAGAAACAATTTCAGTAAATGCTTCTGGGTTTTGTATAGCCAAATCAGAAAGAATTTTTCGATCGATTTGTATGCCGGCAATTTTCATACCATGAATCAGTGAACTATAAGTAATCCCGTGTTCTCTTGCGGCAGCATTAATTCTAATATTCCAAAGCCTTCGCATGTCTCCCTTTCTTTCCTTACGGTGTTCATATGAATACCTCAGGGCATGCATCAATGATTCCTTAGCTCTTCTGAAATGAGAGTGTCTATTACCTCTATGGGTCTTGGTTTGGCTAAGCACTTTCTTATGTCTTTTATGCTTAGTTACACCTCTTTTTATCCTAGTCAAGTGAATCTCCTATTTAGGCAATCCGTTTGGTAATGCCTGTTTAATCTGTCGAACATTCGTAGGATGTACAACAAACTTTGAACCATATTGCCTCTTAACCTTAGAATGTTTCCTGCGTCGAAAGTGGCTACTACCAACTTTCATTCTAACTATTTTACCAGTGCCGGTAAATCGAAATCTACGTTTAGCACCCTTATGTGTTTTTAGTTTAGGCACTCTTAATCTCCTTTGAGTCACCCTTTTTCTTGTTTGAATTTTTTTCAGACATCGGAGCCAAAACCATCGACAAAAATCTTCCCTCAAAAGATGGGGGACGTTCTAAGAGAGCATCATCAACGAGATCCTCAGCAACCGTTTTCAATAATTCCATTCCTATTTGAGAGTGCTCCATCTCTCTACCTCTAAACATTACTGAGACTTTAACTTTAGATCCCTGTCCTAATAACCTTTTCGTTAAGCGTGTCTTGGATAATCTATCATGCTCTCCAATCCTGGTTCGCATTCTAACTTCCCTCATGGATGCGGTTGGTCTAGCTTTCCGAGCTTCACGCTCCTTTCGAGTGATTTCATAACGGAACTTCCCATAATCCATCAATCTACAAACAGGAGGGTTAGCACTTGGTGCTACTTCAACCAAATCATAACCTCGGTCTTGGGCAATCTTAAAAGCCTCAGAAGTTTCTAAAACCCCTAGTTGTTCACCACTTTCACCAACCAGTAGAACACTACTTACGCGTATTCGATCATTAATCCTGTAATCCCTAGGGATACTGCACCTCATCTTTCACAATGTTCATATTTAATTAACCTAGACTTGGAATAATAGCATAAGGATCGGGTGTAGAGCAATTGTTATATTCATCTAAAATCAATTTCCTTCAAATTCCAAAATTGTCTAACCTGTTAATTGGAAGGATTTGAAATTAATTCAACAATTTCCTCTAATCCCAAAACTCCTAAATCCGTACCACCTCGCTGCCTAACTGACGCAGTTTTAGCATCCAATTCTCGATCTCCTAAAACTAAAACATAAGGGATTTTCTGCATTTGGGCCAATCGTATTTTGGCATTCATCCTTTCACCCCTATCATCCACAGACACCCTTACATTCGCTTCCTGCAAAGTTCTAGCCACCTCAAAAGCATAATCATTATGCCGGTCAGCTATCGGAATAATGGTCACTTGAGTAGGTGCAAGCCAGACAGGAAATGAACCTCCAAAATGTTCAATTAGAATTCCCAAAAATCGCTCTAATGAACCAAAAATCGCTCTATGAATCATAAAAGGCTGGTGTTCTAGACCATCTTCACCAATATATTTTAATTGGAATCTATCAGGCAAATTAAAATCGAATTGAACGGTGGTACATTGCCAAAGTCTTCCAATTGCATCTTTAATATGAACATCGATCTTAGGCCCATAGAAAGCTCCTCCCCCTTCATCTATTTGAAATTCTATACCTCTCTTCTCAATTGTATTTCTAACAGATTGTGTAGCCAAATCCCATTGTTCTTTTGAACCTACTGCTTTGTCGGGTCTTGTAGACAACATTATTTGAAATTCTTTAAATTCAAATGCTTCCATTATCTCAAAGGTTAAATCAAGAACTTTATCGATCTCAGCCTCAACTTGGTCTTGAGTACAAAAAATATGCGCATCATCCTGAGTAAACCCACGAGCCCTCATCAATCCATGTAATACGCCACCAGGCTCAAATCTATATACCGTCCCTAACTCTGCACTCCTAATAGGTAAATCTCTATAGCTACGAATTGCAGTTTGGTAATACATAATATGAAATGGACAATTCATTGGCTTAACATAATAATCCTGATTATCCATTTCCATATTGGCAAACATGTTTTCTTTGAAAAAATCTAAATGCCCGCTAGTTTCCCAAAGTTTCGAACGCCCCACGTGAGGAGTATTCACAAAATCATAGCCTGAAACAATATGTTTTTTCTTCCAAAAATCTTCAACAGTCGATCTTAATTGAGCACCTTTCGGATGCCAAACTATTAGGCCTGGACCAATTTCTTCATGCAAAGAAAATAAATCTAATTCTCTGCCGAGAACCCTATGATCTCTAAGCCTAGCTTGCTCTATTCTTTCAAGATAATCATCCAACGCTTCTTGGGATTCCCATGCCGTTCCGTATATCCTCTGAAGCATAGGACGCTTTTCATCCCCTCTCCAATAAGCTCCCGCAACTCTAAGAAGCTTAAATGCAGGTATCTTACCTGTAGATGGAACATGCGGACCAGCGCACAAATCTTCAAATTCACCATGAGAAAATGTAGAAATTATTTCATTTTCATCAATTTCGTTAATCAATTCTGACTTCAATTCAGAATCTTGGTACATAGCCAAAATATCCGATCGAGAATACTCTTGATAATTAAATTTAAGATCTTTAGAAATAACTTTGCGCATTTGTTTTTCGATTTCTATTAAATCATCAGGTACAAAACGATGCGATGTATTGAAATCATAATAAAATCCATCATCAGTTGGAGGTCCAATTCCCAATTCAGCATCAGGGAACATTCTAGAAACAATATCAGCCATTACATGCGCTGTAGAATGTCTAATCCTATACCTTAAATCATCTATATCATTTACTTTTTCAACCAATGAATCCGCCTTCAATTAATTAAATTTCAAATCCTTAAACACAAATATTTTATCATGAACAAAATGAAATCAGTACACTATCAAGACAATTTCAATCCAATGAAATTTTTTTATAATTATTGATCAATTACCGCTCCATCCCTATGAGAACGAGCATTCACTTCCCCATGAGGAATGCCAGGCACTCGATCCTGAATGTCATCTGGAACTTCAATCCCAAGACCAGGACCATCAGGGATTATCAAGAATCCATCCTCACATTTAATCGGATTCTTAACCATCAAATTCTTTGGAGGTTCAGTTTCCCCAATAGGATATTCTTGAATTGAAAAATTTGGTATTGAGGCAGCAATCTGTAAACAAGCAGCCGTACTAATTGGTCCTAATGGATTATGTGGAACGACCCCAACGTAGTTCGCCTCAGCAATCGCAGCAATTTTCTTTGTATGAGTAATCCCTCCACTCAAACATACATCAGGTCGAATATACTGGACTGCATCTCGCCTTAATAATGCTTGAAATTCATGAATATCATGTAATCTCTCACCTGTAGCTATCGGAACCCCAATTTGACTAGCAACATATGCCATTGCATCAAAATTGTCAGGACGAATTGGATCTTCATAAAACATTGGATGAAATTTCTCAATACCTCGACCCAAAACCACAGCCTCTGCAGGAGTCAATCTACGATGAATTTCTATACATAAATCCACATCATTACCAGCAGCATCTCGGTACATTTCTACAGCATTAATTGCATCAGTCATCTTATCGACATGTGTCTTAAAAAAAGGAATATCATGTGATTCGTCAAGAAATGGAGTGAGATGCCCAACTGCAGTAAAACCCTGCTTTCTAGCATCTTTAATCCCCTCAACAAGTTTATCTCTTGTATTCCCAAACACGTGATAATACACTCGCGCTTTATCTCGAACTTTTCCTCCTAGTAGCTGATATATTGGTACATCAAAATACCTTCCTGCTATATCCCAAAGTGCAATATCTACGGCACTAATAGCACCCATAATCGCAGCACCACGATGGTGGCTAGTACGATAAATACTCTGCCAATGATGCTCAATTAACAAAGGGTTTTTCCCCACTAAGTAACGTCCAATTTTCTCAATTACTGCAGCAGAAGCTTCAAGGTATCCCCAAGCACCCGACTCTCCATAACCCACAATACCTTCATCCGTTTCAACCTTAACCATCAAGTAGCGATGAATAAACATCGGTGTGACTTTTGTGATTTTCATATTCCCCTCCAATTTTCTGTACTACGGAATTGCATGACCCGCAATCACACCAGTACACTTCTCATTATCTACTGCAATTTCTCCATTAACCAACACATAAGGAATACCCATAGGAAATTGTCTCGGGTCATCATAAGTCGCATTATCATTGATATGATCTTCATCAAAGATGAACAAATCAGCAAAATAATCCTTCTGAACTCTACCGCGCTTAGTTAATCCAAATCTTTTAGCTGGATTATCTGTCATCCTCTGAATCATGGTTTCAAGTGAAAGCACATCAAAGGATCTTCTAAGTCTTCCAAGTAATCTGGGGAAAGTTCCATATGCTCTGGGATGGGGGAAACTACCTAAAGGTATAGAATCACTACCAACCATATAGTCGTCTCGGGATAAAAATTCAAGGCAATCCTGACTAACTTGATCCCAAAGCTTCACACTATCTGGTGGAGCATGCCTATAGCCAACCTGTAAATCATTCTCAATCAGCAAATGAACTAATGCCTCCCCATTCGACATACTCATTGAATTCGCAATGTCTACTAAACTCATTCCCTCAAGATCCCTAGTATTAGGCATATAGGTAAAAACAGCATCTGAAATAGTACGCCTAGGCTCAGATTCAACATGTGAAATCAATTCTTTCCTTATTTTTGGATCTTTCAAATTTTGAAGAACTACTTCTGGTCCCCCTTCATGAGCACTACTAGGCAAGAAACATACCGGATAACTACTTCCTGTAGGATAAGGATAAAGCTCAAGCGTACAATCAACTCCTTCAGATTTTGCAGCATCAATTTCTTCAATTCTTTCCTTTACACGTCCCGCAGATTTAGGATCAGTTCTGTAATGAGAGAAGTGAACTTTAACTCCACTTCTGCGACCAATCTCGAGAGCTTCTGTAACTCCTCCCCCGCCAAACGCTCGATCAGTATTTACATCTCTAAGATGCGTAATATATACACCACCATATTCTGCAACTACTTCACATAAAGATATTAATTCTTCAGTCGTACTCCAAGCATTTGGGAAATAAGACATGCCTGTAGACAACCCAATTGCTCCTTGTTCCATTCCCTCAGCAATAATTTGCCTCGCCTGATCAAGGTTTTTTCCTTCAAGCTTCGAATCTGTAAAACCCAACGTCTCAAGCCTAACCGCACAATGAGGGATAGGATAGGCAGTATTTATCGCAACTTTTTTATGGTAATGCGACCTGAAAGATTTTACTGAACTCATATCTAAATCGTTAGGTGGATCACCAAGTAATCCTGCAAGATAACGTTTATTCATAAGATAATTTTCTCTGGATAACGGCGCATAAGACAAACCATCTTGACCTAAAATTTCTGTTGTGATTCCTTGCCTTAATCCATTAGCATGCTGAGGATCATTTAATAAAGCCCCATCAGAATGAGCATGAGTATCAATCAATCCAGGTGAAACAATCAAACCAGATGCATCTATTTTTCTGACGGCCTCGGCATTGCTTAAATCACCAATTTCAGAAATTACATCTCCATTGATTCCCACATCAGAAGAAAAACTTTCTCCACCAGACCCGTCGATTATTTTTCCGCCTGTAATCAGAACATCAAACATCTCATTCTCCAACATCTAAATCCTAGAAATATCATTTCAAGATCTACAAATAGCTGATGAGAGGATGGTATCAGATTTTAGCCGCAGGATGTCAGCATATAGTAGATTTTAAATCCTCTTTATACCCATTATCTAGAGAATATAGCTTCGCAGAATGAGGCACTAGACTTGGAATGAAAATCATAGGTACTGATTACTTCATAAATTAATGGGTATCAATTACAATCTGACAATAACAATTTCAGAATTAATTCAATGAAAGGTAACTAAAATATGATTACACAAAGGAGACTCTTTCAAGCAAAAGTAGGACAGGCAGGACATGTTGTTGCGAAAATAAAAGAATTCGAAAGCTCTTTTGAAAGGTTTGGTGGCTCAACTAACCGTATATATACAGACATGTTAAGTGGCAAAACTGATCGAGTCGTTTGGGAATTCGATACAGAAAGTTTGACCTCCTTAGAAAGTACCTTCCAGAAAGTGGGTCAAGATCCCGAATATCAAAAAGCATTCGGAAAATGGTTCGAGGAGCTACTACCACTTATTGAGTCAGCAACTGTGGAACTTTGGAAAAGAGAAAGTTAGCACAGAAAAATCATCTAATTTAATCAAATCTATAGATTTCTAGGAAAATAATGAAAATAATTGATATTACAAGTGAAGTTTTCGAATGGGATCGACCAGGAATATGGAATGGAAACCATTTTTATGGACCTGGGAGATTACACAAGGTTTCAGTGCTAACTGACGAAGGAATCTCTGGAATTGGGTGGAACGGTGGGACAGCTGCTGAAAGACCCCTATCACTAATGCCAGGGTTTGTTGAATACTACAAGAATTTACTTGTAGGACAAGATCCTACAAACACATCTGAAATGACAGACAATCTTGGGGAAGGATTAATCAAAATTCTTGGACCCGGCGGATTGCACACTCAGGCATTAGCCGCAATTAACATTGCTTGCTGGGATATTAAGGGGAAAATAGAAGGCAAAAGTGTTCACCAGCTACTCGGTGGAGCACAAAAGAAAATCAAAACTTACATTGCAGGCGGATATTATGCAAAAAATAAAGGAATTCCCGAACTACAAGCTGAGTTAACCTACAATGTTGAAGTACTTAATGCTACAGCAGTAAAAATTAAAATTGGAAATAAAGAAACCGGATTTAAAGAAGATATGAAGCGTGTCGCCGCAGCTCGTGCAGCAATTGGGAATGAAATACAATTACTTGTAGATGCAAACTGCGCCTGTGATCTGGATACAGCCAAGCTCTTTGCTAAGGCTCTTCCAGAATTTGATGTCTATTGGTTTGAAGAACCACTACCAATACATGATTACGAGGGTCACAAAGAACTACGTGAATTATCAAGCATTAAAATTGCTACAGGAGAGAACGGGTATACCGAATCACATTTCAAAACGCTTATTGAGCATCAAGGAGTCGACATTTTAAACGTTGATGCAACGATCGTTCCGGGATATGATGCCGCTTCTAAAATTACACAGATGGCTGAAAAATCTGGCCTTACTATCGCTCCACATGGTTGTCAAGAAATCCAATTACCCTTAGCTGCATCGGTTGATCATGGAGAATTCTTGGAATATTACCCTCCAGAAGTTGACCCTCTCAGAGGTAACATGTTCATTCCCCAAATGAAATTAGACAAAAATGGATTTGTGCATATCTCAGATCAACCAGGACTCGGATTTGAGTTAAACATGGAGGTATTAAACCCTCTTCGAATAGCATAAAGTGACATGCAAATATCAATTTGTAAAATTAATGCTAGAATCTATGCCTCTCACAGCCTGAAAGAAAAACGTAGAGTCATTTCTTCAATAAAAGACAAGGTTTCATCTAAATACAAAGTCAGTATTGCAGAAGTAGGGTTTTTGGATTCTCCTCAATTAACTGAAATAGGCATTTCGATAGTAAGTAATCGTTCCAAACATTCTGAGTCAGTCATAGATAAAGTCCTTGAATATATCGAAGGGAACTTTCCATCAATTGAGGTCATCGAAATAGATAGAGAAACCATTGGAGGATTTTAAGCTTATCAGCATTATAGTCTATCTAACCAATCCAAAATTGTTGACATAAATCTTAATGAAGTGTAGCTTAAATATAATTCATAATGGAGGTCAATTATGGCTGAAGGAAAATTCGAAGTAGAAATCACTTATTGCGTCCCCTGAGCTCATCATGGTACGGCGGTCTGGATGGCCTCCGAGATTTTTGCCCAAGCAGGGCCAGATGTAGCTATTAGACTAACCCCAGGTGGTGCTGGAGTTCTTAAAGTCGAAGCTGATGGTGAAATAATATACGACAAGGCTGCAGAAGATGGAAATTTCCCCGATTTGCCTCGCGTGAAAGAAATTAGGGCTGCTATTCAACACCGACTTGAATCAATTACTGTATAACACAAAAATTTAATTAACATTCAACTAAAGCCCTGGCAAGCCAGGGCTTTAGTTGTTCAGACAGACAAAATGGACATCAAACAATTCGAAAAAACAGACCCTAATTTTGCAAACAAAATCGATCGTATTCATTTGTCTGAGAACCAAATTTCTGAAACGGTTAAGCGTCTAGGGAATGAGATAAAAAATGACTTCCTCAATGAAGAAATCGTCTTAGTTGGTGTTCTCAACGGTGCGATGTGTTTTCTGACTGACTTAATGAGACAAATCCCTCCACCTATTAATATCGAAATCATTCATGCTCATAGAGAATTCATTACATCAGAAAAAGTTGAAATTAAAGTAACAAAAGATGCGAACATTAATCTGGATGGAAAACATGTCATTCTTGTAGACACAATAATTGACACTGGTTTAACCTTAAAATATTTAAAATCTCATTTTGAAAATAAAGGTGCTAAAAGTGTCAAATTATGCACGTTGATAGATAAAACTGAAGCGCGTACTGTAAAAATCGAGCCAGATTATTCTGGTTATTCAGTACCAAACAAATATTATGTCGGATACGGATTAGACTTCGTACAAGGTTATAGAAATCTTCCTTATATAATTTCTATTAAAGATATATAAATTAGTGCATTACTTTTTGCACTACAGACAGAAACAACTTCTGCGGTAGAAATCTAGCCGCCAAACTAGCCCAATATGCATCCCAACCAACAGTACTTCGGAATTTGGGATTCTTCTTTGAAACTAAGTGTGAAATTGTTCTGGCAACCCTCTCTGGATTTCCTGCTTTATACGGCCAAGCCCTATCATTCTTATTTTGAATCTGCTCAAAATCATTATCCAACCCATCAGTTGCATTTACCACATTATCCCCGAAGTTGGTCTTGAACAATCCGGGTTCAACTACACATACCCTAACACCATATGGTGCCAATTCTACTCTCATCGATTCGCTAATACCTTCTAATGCAAATTTGCTGCTTACGTATGCTCCCATGTAAGGAGTTGCAATACGTCCTAAAATCGAGGTGATATTAATTATGCAACCATTTTCTTTATCTATCATACTTGGCAGGACGGCCTTCATGGTTGAAACTGCAGCAAATAAATTAGTATTAAATTGCTCTTGTAACTGCTCACTTGTAATCGAATTGATTGACCCCTTCAATCCATAACCCGCATTATTTACTAACACATCAACGCTACCAAAACGTTCAAACAATCTAGCAAAACACTGGTCCACTTCATCATTTTTATTGATGTTTAACTCCTCCGGGAAAATCGGACATCCCATGCTATTAGTTTCTTCAATCAAAGGATTGAGCTTTTCTATATGTCTACTTGTGGCAATTACTTGATGTCCTTCACGAGCCATCAAGATAGCGGTAGCTTTACCAATGCCAGAAGACGCGCCAGTAATTACAATATTTTTTTGACTGTTTTTGTCTAGCAGTTTTGACATTTGAAACTCCTAAAATCTTTTGATTAATAAACTATACGCTAACTATATGAATGTATCATTCATGAGATAGCATCAACAATCAGGAGTAATGTATAATCTTTCCATGAGTAACATTAAGTCAGTTCAAGCCAGAGAAATCCTAGATTCTAGAGGTAATCCTACTGTAGAGGTAGTTGTCCAACTAAGTGACGGCTCATTTGGAAAAGCCTCTGTACCTAGTGGAGCAAGTACATCCGATAGTGAAGCACTAGAGTTACGCGATGGAGACCCCGAGCGCTTCAATGGTAAAGGTGTTACAAAAGCAATCAACAATGTTTCAGAAATAATCGCTCCCGCAATCAAAGGTCTGTCTTCAATTAACCAAAATCAGATAGATGAAACTCTCATTTCTCTTGATGGTACTCACAACAAAAGTCGATTAGGAGCAAACTCAATCCTTGGTGTTTCTCTAGCAAATGCTCATGCTGCAGCATCAAGCAAAAAATTATCTTTATATGAATACCTCAATGAAGATTCTAATTACTCTTTACCTGTACCTTTGTTCAACATAATTAATGGGGGTGCTCATGCAGAAGATTCTACGGATTTCCAAGAATTCATGCTGGTACCAATAGGGTTCGAAAAATTCAGCGACGCCCTTAGAGCTGGAGTGGAAACATACCACTCTCTAATGGAACTTCTTAGGAATCAAGCTCTGGGAACCCACGTTGGAGACGAGGGTGGATTCGCTCCTAGATTGATTACCAATCGACAAGCAATTGAATTGGTAGTTGATGCTATAGAAGCTGCTGGATATAAACCTGGAGAAGATTGCTTTATCGCAATGGATATAGCTGCTTCAGAATTAACTCTTGAAAATGGACGATATTCATTACGTCGCGAAGAACTTACATATTCAGCTGATATGATGATCGACCTATACCAAAAATGGACTAACGACTATCCAATAATAAGTATTGAAGACGGTATTTCAGAAAATGATTGGGAAAAGTGGTCAAGCATGACAAAAAGATTGGGAAACCAAGTTCAATTAGTTGGTGATGACTTATATGCTACAAATCCTTCTCTAATCCAAAAGGGAATTAATGAAAATTCTAGTAATGCAGTTTTAATTAAACTAAATCAGATAGGTACTCTTTCTGAAACGCTTCAAGCCATTAGAATGACTCAAGAAGCAAATTGGAATCCTGTTATCAGTCACAGAAGTGGAGAAACCGAAGATACCTCGATTGCCGACTTATCTGTAACGACTGCAGCTGGTCAAATCAAATCAGGAGCTCCTGCAAGAGGAGAAAGAACAGCAAAATACAACCGTCTTTTAGCTATTGAACAAGAACTCAATGGGAAGGCTGAATTCGCTGGCCCAAAAGTTTATGACATCATAAAAAATTCTAATCTTTAAAAAATCATTCTGAAATATAAGGATCTAACATGAAAACTCGTGTAGGAATAAATGGTTTTGGCAGAATCGGAAGACAAGTATTAAGAGCAATAATTTCTCGTCACTCCGATAATCTAGAAGTTGTTGCAATCAATGATTTAACCGACACTGCAACAAACGCTCACTTATTCAAATATGACTCAAATTATGGAATTTTCCCCGGAGAGATTTCTTCTTCTTCATCTGCTATCAATATTAATGGCATGGATATACAAGTTTTATCGGAAAGAAATCCAGAACAAGTGCCTTGGCAAAATATTGGAGTTGATATTGTAATTGAAAGTACTGGCTTTTTCACAGACGCTAAAATTGCTTCAGGACACCTGAATGGAGGAGCAAAAAAAATTATTATTTCTGCTCCTGCAACTAACGAAGACTTAACTATAGTTTTAGGTGTCAACGAAGACAAATATGACCCATCAAAACACCAAATAATTTCTAATGCTTCATGTACCACAAATTGTATAGCACCGATGGCAAAAACTTTAAACGACAACTTTGGCATTGATGCTGGTCTCATGAGCACAATCCATGCATATACAAATGATCAAAAAATTCTCGACCAAGTTCATGACGACCTAAGACGTGCTCGAGCAGCCGCAGAAAATATTATCCCCACATCTACAGGCGCAGCACGTGCAGTAGGTTTGGTGTTACCCGAACTAAATGGAAAATTAAACGGAATGGCATTTCGCGTACCCACATCTACCGGATCAGTTACAGATTTGGTAGTAAATTTAAAAACGGAAGTGACAAGTGAGGAAGTTAACAATGTTTTTAAGGATGCTGCCAACAATCAACTAAAAGGCATACTAGAATATTGCGATGAACCCTTGGTAAGTAGTGACTTCATACAAAACCCTCACAGCTGTATTATTGATGCACCTTCTACAATGTCAATAAATTCGAAAATGGTTAAAGTTGTAGGATGGTATGATAATGAATGGGGATATAGTTGTAGAACCTCAGATTTGGCATCTTTTATAGCTCAAACTGGGATATAACCCTAATTGATCAGGCAAAATGATCAATTATCCAAAAAAATCTAATCAATTGCCTTGCATATAAATTAAGGCGTATAATGTGGACTCAAAATAATAGAGGGAGTAGAAATCATGGCAGTAAGTTCGAAAACTGAGACTGGTACTTGGCTCGTCAAGTCAGGGCTTGCACAAATGCTCAAAGGCGGTGTGATTATGGATGTAGTCACAGCTGAACAGGCAAAAATTGCTGAAGATGCTGGAGCGTGTGCCGTAATGGCATTAGAACGCGTCCCTTCTGATATTCGAAAGACTGGGGGAGTCGCTCGTATGTCTGACCCTAGTATGATTGCCGAAATAATTGAATCCGTCAGTATTCCTGTCATGGCTAAAGCTAGAATAGGTCACTTTGTAGAAGCTCAAATTTTAGAATCCTTAGGTGTGGACTATATTGATGAGTCTGAAGTTCTTACTCCTGCAGACGAAAACAACCACATTAACAAACATGATTTTAAAGTTCCTTTTGTTTGCGGTTGTAGAGATCTTGGTGAGGCACTTCGGAGAATCGGTGAAGGTGCCGCAATGATACGTACCAAAGGCGAAGCTGGAACTGGAAACATAGTCGAAGCAGTTAGACATGCACGAAAAGTTCTTGGTGAGGTTAGGCGTATCCAAAACATGGATGATGACGAACTGATGGCAACAGCTAGAGATTTACGTGCACCATATGAACTGATTAAAGATATCAAAGAAACAGGGAATCTTCCTGTAGTTAATTTCGCAGCTGGTGGTATAGCTAGTCCTGCAGATGCTGCATTGATGATGCAACTAGGAGTCGATGGTGTCTTCGTTGGATCAGGAATATTTAAGTCTGATAACCCTCAACTAATGGCTAATGCAATAGTTAAGGCTACAACTCACTTCAACGATCCCAAGATTCTAGCTGATGTTTCAAGAGGTTTAGGAGCATCAATGCCAGGTTTGGATGTTCGAACAATGCCAGAAAGTGAACAACTAGCTACGAGGGGCTGGTAACAGTGACGAAAATCGGTGTCCTTGCATTGCAAGGAGATTTCCTAGAACACAAAAAAATTCTCGTCGAAATAGGTTCTGATGTTGTGGAGGTTCGTCTTCCCGAGCACTTGAACGATCTTGAAGGACTTATAATTCCTGGTGGCGAAAGTACTACGATTGTACAATTAATTGACACATATAAACTACGTAAGCCACTCCAAGAATTAACATCACAAGGATTACCCGTATGGGGAACATGTGCAGGAATGATTGTGATGTCAAACAAGCTTACAGACAAATATCCAACACCTCTAAATCTAATGAATATCACTGTAAGTAGAAATGCATTTGGCAGACAATTAGATAGCTTCGAAACAGAACTTAGCATATCTGAACTTGATAACCCAGACTATCACGCCGTTTTTATCAGAGCACCAAGTGTATGCAACGTGGGAGAAAACGTTGAGATTATCGCACAATTAGAAGATGGAACTCCTGTTGCTGTTAAAGAAGGTAATGCACTTGCTACATCTTTCCACCCAGAATTAACAAACGACAATAGAATGCATCAATACTTTTTAAAAATTGTCGAAAATGAAAAATTTCAGCATAGATTGATATAAATATGGAAAACCAAATAATCCAAAATCAAGAAACGGAAGCCCTTCTCGGAAAAATCCCAAATCATATCTACGATCTTTTAAAAGAAGAGAATCCAGAACATTTACTTGAAATCGTCCTAGATCTTGGGAGACCAATAGAAGCACGTTTTCTTGACAAGACGAAAATTTTCCAAGAAATTGAAGTGACTGAATTGGACCTCAAGCACATCACTAATAATTTAAGTGAATTTGGACAAGACAATAGAGCTGGAATTGAAAGAACTTTACACAGAATTTCTGCAATTCGAAATCGTAATGGAAAAATCATTGGTCTTACTTTAAGAGTTGGTAGAGCAGTTTTTGGAGCAATTCGAATTATAGAAGATTTTATTACAACTAATAAAAATGTACTGTTGCTTGGACGTCCAGGCGTTGGAAAAACTACGATGCTGAGAGAGGTCGCAAGAGTTCTTGCCGATGACACAAACCGACGTGTAATCGTAGTCGACACTTCTAGTGAAATTGCTGGAGATGGAGACATTCCACATCCCGGAATTGGACGTGCTAGAAGAATGCATGTACAGACCCCAATTGAACAACATGCTGTAATGATCGAAGCAGTTGAAAATCACATGCCTGAAGCGATTATTGTGGATGAAATTGGGACTGAGATGGACGCTAATGCTGCTAGGACTATCGCAGAAAGAGGGGTTCAATTAGTTGCCACCGCCCATGGAAATACTCTAGAAAACCTAATAATGAATCCTACACTTTCAGATCTAGTGGGAGGAGTTCAATCAGTCACTTTAGGTGACCTAGAAGCAAGAAGACGCAGAACTCAAAAAAGTGTTTTAGAAAGAAGGGCTCCCCCAACATTTGACGTTCTGGTAGAAATCCATGGATGGGATGAAGTCGCAATCCACCCAAACGTTTCAGAAGTAGTCGATAAATTTCTTAGAGGAAATAAATTTTCCCCCCAAAAGAGAACCATCGATGACCAAGGAAATATTGAAAGTTCTTCCAATATTTCTGAAACTCATGAAATAGCTGAGCAACCTGAAATTTCAGATACTGAATATATAGATCATGAATTAAAAAGATTTCGAATCTTGCCTTATGGTGTCAATAAAGGAAAGCTAATTCAAGCTCTTCGCTCAAGCAATGCACCAATTGAAATAGTGAATCAAATAGACCATGCAGATATGCTTGTAACTACAAAAAACTACTACCGAAGACGAACCCAAGCATTAAAGATGGCTGAAAATGCTGGAAAGCCGGTATACGTTCTAAGGAAAAACACACTCCCGCAAATTCAACAATTTGTGCAAGCACTATATAGAAAACAAAATAGAGGTAACAGTATTGCAGATGCGACACACGAAGCCGAAATAGTCGCTACTCAAATCATTGATGGAGAAAGTAGTAAGAATCTTTCTCCCCAAACTCCATATATAAGAAGGCTTCAACACAAAATTGCTGAAAGATATGGAATATATAGTACGAGTATTGGCGAAGAACCTAACCGTTACGTAAGATATTCGATAAATCAATCCGATAATTTTCGATCTGCTCAATCGGTGTAGTATGGGATTAAATACAGGACCATTCATAGTGTTCGAAGGTGTTGAAGGTAGTGGAAAAACAACACAAACCCGCACATTAGCTAGAAAATTAATCAATGAAGGAATTGATCATATAGTTGCCAATGATCCTGGTATCACACCTCTAGGTAAACGCGTAAGAAGATGGTTGAAAAGTGATGAAACTGCAAGTCCCATAACTGAACTTTTCCTGTTTTTGGGAGCCCGGTCAGCATTAACTGATTCTACTCTGCGGAGCGCACTAGAAGAAGGAAAAGTAGTTATATCTCATCGATATACATATTCCACTCTTGCATATCAAGGATATGGAAGAGGCTTAGATATCGAAATGTTGAAAAATTTGAACAACATAGCAACAGGGGGTCTCACCCCTGATCTAGTAATACTATTAGATTTATCCACTCAACAAGGAATGGAAAGAATCGCATATCGACCTTTGGATAGAATCGAACAAGAAGGTATAGACTTTCATGACAGAGTTAGAAGAGGGTACAAATCCTTAGCCTCTGAAAGTGATGTAGATTGGTTAATAATTGATGGATCTCGACCCAAATCTCAGATTTCAAAAATTATTTGGGAAAATGTAAGTAACTTAATTAGCCAAAAAAAATTTGGTCACTAAAAATTATTATCGCCTGATCTGAACCCTACGAAATCCTTCGGCATAAACAACAGAAGAATCTTTTGATTCCCATTTTGATGCAGTCCTCATAGAACTATCTTTTAAATATTTGCCAATATCACTCCCAACTTGGCTGGCATGCTTCTCTAATGAGGTAATTTTTTGGTTGATCGAGTCAGTAATGTCGATGTAAGTATCTATATCTTCAGCTCCCCAAAATAATATGTCTGCAACTTTATGAGTCTCCAGCAAGTCTTCCGTCAAATGTTCAGGGTAATGCAACCTGTCTCTAGCAAATGGAAAAGCTGCATCTAAAGATACTTGGCCGCACATTCTATGATCCCTATGCAAATAAAATGAACGCCTCATAGGATCCGTAGAAAAAACAACTTCAGGTTTAAATTTTCTGATTGCATGTACTAATTTGCCTCGAAATTCAGCATCATCATTTAACCCACCATCGGGATATCCCAGATGGACCACTTCAGATACTCCCATAACCTTAGCTGCATCTTCTTGCTCTTGATATCTAATTTTAGCTAAACGTTCGGATGTCATTTCTGGATCATCTGAACCTTTATCACCATTAGTACATAACACATAAAAAACTTTCGTACCTTCTGATATCCACTTTGAAACCGTTCCACCACAGCCAATCTCTGCATCATCAGGATGTGGTGTAATCACCAACGCACTATCCGGTCTATACATTAGAACCTCTCTTCATAAATACTTAATTAGATAATATAGGTGAAGTTTTGTTATCTCAAGGGAAATCTTAAAATTTTATATAATTTTTTGAACAACTGTTTTAATATTAACCGCATCTGAGAATATTCTGGTTTAGAGAAAGGTTTTAGAAATTAACAACGACTTTGAAATAAAACAATTCCACTGGAGTGATTGGCCAGAATTAATAAAATTCTACAACCAAACGCACGGTAATGTACGTTCATTGGAATCTGAAAAGTTAGCTGAACAAGAATTACTTGGATCTCCCAACCGAAGTATGACAAACCACTGCTTTTTAGCAATCGAAAATACTGATATTTTCTCTTTAGCAGGATATATGATCATTGATCCTGAACCTCCAATTGCCAGATGTATTGCATCAATGAGATTTTTAGACAATGAGCTTGGACCAAATATATATAAAGGATTTGTTAAAGAAGCAATTTCATATGCAGAAAATAATTCTTTCAATGTTTTGCATACGAGGACAAACGCAAGAGACCTTCACCTACATAAGATATTGAAAGAATACGACATGTCTCTAGTAAGAACTGAATGGATAATGAATTTAGATTTCGATGTAGAAATAAAAGAGCAATATCCTGGCCCAAATTTTTCTTTAGCTTCTTTCAAGGTTGGATCTGACGAAGAAATCTTAGCAACTCTTCAAAATTTATGTTTTGAAGAACATTGGGGCTTCTCTCCCAATACTCGCCCCCAAATCGAAGCCCATATGAAGCACCCTTCTTCTCCTCCAGAAGGAGTCCTTATATTAAAACAAAATAGTTTCCCAGTCGGATATATATGGACAGAACAAAAATCATCACCTGAAGGAATCTTAGGACAAATTGGAATGATTGGAGTCCATCCACAAATGAGAGGACATGGATTAGGGAATTATTTGATGACGCAAGGAATCCAATTTTTAAAGGAATGCGGAGCAACTTCTATAAATCTAACTGTCGATTCCTTAAATATTCCTGCATGGAAAATATACCAATCGATAGGATTCAGCAAAACAGCAGAACTTCACTGGCACGAAAAGAAATTAAGCCCTCTCGATAGTGGTAACATCCCAAAATCCTAATACCTTAACCCGAATTTTCCCTTTCGGATTTACCATTAAGCTGTCTCGACATCCCTTGAACAATAACTATCGACACCTATCAATCTCTGTAAATACTTCAGAAAGTCATCAGAAAGTTTAGTACTGGTGCTAGCAGCCCTTTGGGAGATACAATAAATGTGTAGCAGCCAGAGATGACAACCATTTTTTCTTATGGTTGGTTGGTTGATACGATTGGAGAGTGCAGAGGTCGTGTAGCTCACATTTTTGTTCTCTCCATAACACTATTAAGATAGTTTTACGTAGGAGCTGGTTACTGATACTGTGTACCAGTAACCTTCTTGACTGACGCGAGATAGTTACATGAGGGCGTAATAGCTTGCTTACTTGAAAGTTTCCTATTCGTCCTCTTTTTTTGCAAAAATTCTTTAGCGATTACTACACGCAGACCAGTTTCATAGTATAAAAACGCATAATAATACATAATTTTGCTATATACTGATATATATGTTATTATATGTCAGTATAATGCAACATAAGGCAAATAAACACACAGAGGTGATGTTTTGACAAATGAAAATGACAATTCAGTCTCACTGATGGGGCCTGCAGAAGTAGGAAAGTATCTTGGAGTTGCTGAACGCACTATATACATGTGGGCACAACAAAAGAAAATCCCTGCCTTCAAAGTAGGATCTGTTTGGAGATTTCGTAGAGAAGATGTAGATACGTGGTTAGAAAGTAATAAATCTGGACCCTCTGTTGATCCAATTCAACCACTAACTCCATATGTAGAACCAAATCGCAGCAACTGGAGAATTAGAAAAGATGAAGAAGAAGCTACTCAAGCTATTACTGATGCATGTAAAGCATATATAGAATCCACTCTGAAAATGGTTGGAAGAGAAACATTTACAGTTGAACAGTTTGACGATCGATTCGGGAAAGATATTGTAAAAAAGGTCATCAAGATACTTCAAAAAGAAAAAATTATAACTATTAATCAACATGAAGGATTAAACGGCGAAAAAGTTCAAGTCATAAAGAAAAGGAGTTAAAAATGGGCATTTTTGGATTTGGAAAAGCAACAAAACTAGAAGATCTTAAGGTCAAAGATCTCAAAAAGGAACGAATTACTCAAGAGGTTCGGCAAGATCAATTCTTAGTTCGTCTTCGCCATGCTCAAGAGCAATATGACTCACTACTAGAGGTGGCTTCAGGACCAGGTATTACAGATGCCGAAGTTGATGTCGCAGCTTACAAAATGAGCCAGCTTACAAAAAGTAAGGACAAGGCGGAGCAAGATCTGCAACAGACACTCACAAGAATGACTGTCATCGATTCAACTCTGGATGTTATCAATCAAAAAGCTGAATTAGAAAAGAAGGGTATTTGGAAAAAAATCAACGATATCCCTGAAGAGCAATTAGAAGCCCAAATTGAAACACTTGCAATTGACAGGAAAGAAAGTCAGATCAACCTAAATAGCATCGTTGAAGCATTTGACGTTGACAGGCAAACCGTTCAATCCCAACGAAGTGCCGACTTCAGAAGAAGTCGTGATGAAATTATGAAAAGAAAAGCGGAAAAAAATTAATTCATCGAGGCATTAAGTGCTAGAGCGTATTGATCGCTATATTTTAAAAGAAACTATAGGTTCTGGTGGACAAGCAACTGTTTACCTAGCTGATGATCCTGACCTTGACCGTATCGTTGCGGTCAAGGTTCTGAATCAACTCGTCTCGTCTCAAAGAAATTTCATCGACGAACTAATGAAAGAGGCCAAATCAGCTGCAGGCCTTAACCATCCAAACATCACTAAGATTTATGATTTCAAAATTGATAACGATTCTAACCACGCTTGCATCGTTATGGAATATTTCCCCAACAGTGTTGATAAAGAAATCCTAAACCATGGTGCTATGAATCCTTCTAGGGTGATTGAAATAATCACCCAAGTTTGTGACGCATTAGCATATGCACATATTAAAAAAATCGTTCACAGAGATATCAAACCTCATAATATCCTCCTGGATTATGATGGAGCTGCAAAAGTAAGCGATTTTGGTGTAGCTAGAGCTATTGATTTCTCAGTAGCTTCAAGTGATATGGGCACTCCTTTATACACGTCTCCTGAACAATACCTAGGACAAGATTTCCCAAACGTACTTTCAGACATATATTCTCTCGGTGTCACAATGTACGAAATGTTGGCAGGAGACCCTCCATTTCAAGGCAATCACCATAAACTCCGCAAGATGCACGTCGAGGACCCTCCTCCTAATTTTGAAGAATCACTTCATATCCCAGCTGCATTAACAGCAATCGTCAGAAAATGTCTAGAAAAATCCCCCGAAGATAGATATAGAAATTTTCAAGATTTGGGTTCTGCTCTAAGACTCCTATCTGGAGCTACAGCACAAGGTATTGGGCCAATCCTTTCAGCGGGCCCAGATGAACCTGAACCTGCTCCAACCGGTAAAAACTGGCGGAGATTAGGTCGTTACACTGTATTAGGGCAAATCGGATCAGACGATAAATCTGGTCCCCGACAAAACGTCCAAGCAGGTGCTGATGAAGTAGTAATTGTAAGGAAAAACGGGGAAATAAAAGACGTATTCTCCGAAAAAAGAAAAGCCACAAAATCAGCTGGAGAAGTAATCAAATCCCTCTTTGGATTCAAATCAAATATTGAAGTATTTAAAGCAACAAAAACTAGATTCAACTTAGTCTTCTGGCTGGGAGATGAAAATACTATTGTGAGTGGTAATAAAAGTTTCACTTTCGGTTTACCAGTCATGGACAAAAACAAACAAGTAATCCCCGCTCGAATAAATTTATGGCTTGAAGTTGATGAAAACCTAGCTGAAAATACTCTACTTCTTTTACGTGGAAATAATGCCTTAAACAGATTTGATATTGCATCTGAAATCAGAGATGAATTACTCGGTAAAGTCCTCGGCCTAGAACTAAATCAATACTCTTTAGAGGAACTCCGGGGAAACAGATCTTTATTAATTGATCTAGGCGATGCTATTCAAAGAGAAATCTCAACAACTCTTGGTGCTTTCGGATTAAGAATCCAAGACTACTCTATTAGCTGGGGCTTAACTGCAAGGGAAAGTGCGGAAATTGATCAACAGAGACATCAAATTGCTCTAGATCATATGAACAACATCAATGAAATTGAAAGCCTACGAAGAAGATCAAACACATCATCCGACGGTGGTGGCTCAAAAGAAATAATCGTCAAAATGTCTAAATGGGCTATTCTTCCAGCAATAGTCAGTTTGATTACAGGAACTTTTTTCCTATTAACCAATACAGGAATTATTTTTCCCTCAGATCCTACTCCAGCCACTGTAGTGCCTGCAGATATCAAAGTGTCTACAGAATCAGAAGTGGCTCAAACAAAAGAGGAAGAATTCGAACTAAAAGAAGCCCTAATTGTAAGTAGTGGTAACAATAACTCGTCTGCAACATTCGAAGATGATGAGATTGATCCATCTTTTGAAAAGATCTCTTTTATCAATTTCAAAAGTCAATTAAAAGACGGAACAGTAGAAATCAAAAAGCTTAAGAAATCCAAAATTGCCACCGAAGTTAACTTCAGTGTACTTAGTCTGATGGAAATCAATCTTACAGGAAATAATTCTAATAGCGCACAAAAACGTGCTACCATTTCTTTCCATATTTTGGAAAGCTACTTTAGGAATAATTACCGCTCACCTCAAGATATTCTTATGTATAGATTCAGCGAAGGAAAGTGGACTCCGCTTGAAACCACTTTTTTCGAGAACCTATCTATAGGAATCGGGCCTGGCAACGAAATGGCATATAGATTCGATGCTGAAACACCCGGATTTTCTAGATTTGTAATTTCTATTAATCAATCACTACAAACTCAAGAGTCAAACCCAAAAGACTCATTAATATTTGATCAAACTGCAACACCACAGGCAACTGCAACACCACAGGCAACTGCAACACCACAGGCAACTGCAACACCACAGGCAACTGCAACACCACAGGCAACTG
>JAKUTX010000008.1:0-69058 GCA_022447855.1 SAR202 cluster bacterium | reverse complement strand
CCATTTCATCTTCTTTAAACCGCCGACATAAAATTGGGCCGTCTGCTACATGAAAGTCACCTGGATCTTCTTTATATGTAATATCAGTTTCAAGCTTATTCATATATGGTAAAAGTTTTTGAAAATCCCATTCATCATTTCCCCACTCTACCCAATTATCAAAATCTTGGGGGATTCCCCTAAGGAAAACTGTTCCATTAATTGAGCTAGAACCACCAGTGATTTTCCCACGCGGCAC
The DNA here is from genome assembly GCA_022447855.1 of SAR202 cluster bacterium. GTDB lineage: Bacteria > Chloroflexota > Dehalococcoidia > Lucifugimonadales > UBA6927 > UBA6927. Next base: position 68,820 of record JAKUTX010000008.1, on the reverse strand, counting down.
GTCTATTTCAGATTCACTAGTTCCACGAGCAGTATATTTCCAATTATGTTCACTAGCTAGTAAAGTTTCGAAGGAGCTTTTTAAAGGGAATTTAACTTCTTCAGGCTGAACATCAAAATCTGGGTAATCTCTACCTGCTTCTAAAAGCAAAACGGAATGCTCAGGATTTTCTGTTAGTCTCGTAGCTAAGATTGCTCCAGCCGAACCGGCACCAATAATTATTGTATCGTATTGCATTGAACTCCCCCATTTTATTCTTGCAAGCATTCTATTAAAAAGTTATTGTACTCGCTAGAGAAACTTATCGGAAATTCTCTATGAATTTGGAGATGCTGATGTTGGGATTAATTTTAGCAATTTCTGCTGCCTGTGGATTTGGTATGAGTGTTGTTTTTGCACGAATTGGAATGGCGAATGCCAGGCCAACTAGTGTTGCTGTAGTTTCTACAATAGCTGGCATGGTAGTAGTGCTAACAATTGCCATAATCTTAAATTGGACGGAAATTATTTCTTTAAAGTTGAATGTAATTCCAATATTGGCATTATGTGGAATTTTTAATTTCGTGATAGGAAGATTGCTTAGTTATACCGGGATTAGTTTGTCTGGGGTCAGTAAAACTGCTCCCATTGTTGGTACAGCTCCAATATTTTCCATGATTTTTGCGATTTCAATAGGAGGTGAGAACCTTACTTCTTTCACTCTTTTAGCAACTATGTCAGTCGCTGCTGGGATTGCTTTAATAATGAGTGAACAACAATGATTAGGATAAACTCTAGATTTTTAGGCTATTTTTCTGCCCTTGGTGCCGCAGCCTGTTATGGATTAGTCCCAGTTTTGGGCAAATTGATAATTTCTGAGGAAGTTCCTGCATTAGTGGTTAGCGCATTATCGATGTTTATAGGTGCTTCGGTTTTATCAACGATTTTCCATAGACATGTATGGAAAGATCGAAATTTGTTTGGGATGAATGGTTTGGTCTTTTGTGTTTTGGCTGGAGTCGCTGCGACCTGGGGAGTGACGGCATTTTATTTTGCTATTACTCACTCTCCAGTAGTTCAAGTATCACCATTGATTGCTTTGCATCCATTAGTGGCAATAATCTTTACTCATATATTTCTCCAGAAAATGGAGAAGGTTACCAAAAGAGTAGTTTTTGGTGCGATATTAGTTGTTGGTGGAGTAGTAGTTATAGTCGTTCAGAATTTGATTTGAATAGAAATTATAATGAAATGAAATTCCTTCCAACTAGTTATCAACCACATGGGCTCTCTAAATTAGACTTCTAAATATTTTTATCTTGCATCTAATAATGCCTGTATATAGGAATTTAGCTTGTAGTAATAATATTTAATAGCGTACACATTAAATATAAAATGTATAGACTTATTTACAAGAGTGTGTATATATGTTAATTTAATTACTGCATACTTATAAATTAAAACTATATGCATATAAGGAGAAAAAGTGTTAAGGCAAATAAATATTAGATTTACGTCCTTATCCATAGCTTTCTTGGTTTTGCTATCAATGACTTTGATAGCTTGTTCTGATGATAGTTCTTCAGAGCCAGAAGTCATAACCAAAGAGGTTGAGGTTATAAAGGAAGTAGAAGTAGTTAAGGAAGTTCCTGTTGAGAAGGAAGTAGAAGTTATAAAAGAGGTTGAGGTTGTTAAGGAAGTTCCTGGGAAGACAGTATTGGTAGAAAAAGAGATTGAAGTTGTGAAGGAAGTTCCAACCGATCCTGGTTCACTAGTATTATACTCTGGACGATCTGAAAAATTAGTTGGTGCAGTGGTTGAACAATTCGAGGCTGTTACCGGAATTGATGTTCAGGTCAAATATGGGAAAACATTCCCAGTAGCACTGATGATATTAGAAGAAGGAGATAAGAGTCCTGCTGATATTTATTGGGCACAAGATCCAGGTGGATTAGGTTTTATGTCTGCTGAAGGTAGATTGTCGAAATTGCCTGCTGACATTTCTGACCTGGCATATGACTGGGCAAAGCCTAAAGATGGATCATGGGTTGGATTGTCTGGAAGGGCAAGAACCCTTGTTCACACTGCTACAATTGCAGACTCCGATTTACCATCTTCTCTTGAGGATTTAACTGATCCGAAGTGGAAAGGTAAAATTGGTTGGGCTCCAACAAATAGTTCTTTCCAGACTATGATTACTGGAATGAGAGCCGCATGGGGTGAGGAAAAAACCAGACAATGGTTGGCGGATGTTCAGGCGAATGAGCCAATTGTATATCCAAAGAACACTCCACAAGTTGCAGCAGCAGCAGAAGAAGAAATTAGTATTGGAATGGTCAATCATTATTACCTACACAGGTTCATTGCTGACCAAGGTGATACTTTCAATGCTAGGAATTTGTATCTCAATGATGGTGGTCCAGGAAGTTTGATAATGGTAGCTGGAGCCGGAATTGTAAATACTGCTTCAAATAAAGAGAATGCAGAAAAATTCCTGAAATTCATGCTATCGCCAGTAGCTCAACAATATTTTACTGGTCAGGTATATGAATATCCTGTAGTTGATGGTGTGAAAGTCCACAAGTTTTTGAATCCTATTGGAGACATGACAATTCCTGATTTGTCTATGGAAGATCTTTCAGATTTGGAAGGCACACAGGCGATTTTGAAAGAATTAGGAATATTATTCTAGGATTAGATAATTATCGACCACATATATTATATCCTCAACACGCCTTTAGGGTCATACTTGCGCCCTCGTCGTAATAAGTTGATCTACTACAATGGCTCTAAGGGCGTGTTAATTAAAAAAGTATAATCTATCTAAATCCTCCCACGTCTCTAGCTGCTAGACATCACCCATCGTTAGTCAGAGCCAGTCTATACCTAGCACTAGAGGCGTGTTTCATATTATATACAATTATCTCTAGAACGAAACTGTTTTCGATTCTTTTACACAATTTAATGAATTCAAATATCATTCAGGGTCTATGTTTATGCAAAAGATGTAACCCCATTTTTCTGTGATAGTATGTCATTATTGAGAATCTTGAGTGATTCTTCTCGAGGAGATTATTTTGGATTGTGATGAGCATGTTTTTTCCCCGCTTTCAGACATTAGAGTTTTAGGTGTAACGGTTTTTTTGGCTGGTCCCTATACAATGGTTAATTTGGCCAGATTGGGAGCAGAAGCAATAAAGGTAGAGATTCCTGGAAGAGGAGACCCTGTAAGGGGTAATGGACCTTTTGCAACACAAAATGGTTACGAGAAATTTCAAACTTCCCCCCAACATTTGTCGACGAGATTTTTGAAACGTTCACAAGGATTGAAAAGCATTACTTTGAATCTAAAAGATGAGTGCGGTAAGAAAATGTTTTTGGATTTGGCAAAGAATTCTGATGTTCTTGTTGAGAATCTTTCTCCTGGATCTATGAGTAAGTTAGGCCTTGGTTATAAGGAAGTTTCTGAAGTTAATTCTGAAATCATATATGCTTCAATTTCTGGTTATGGTCAAACAGGGAAATATTCAGCTCATAAGGCCCACGACCCTCAAATTCAAGGAATGAGTGGAATAATGGATATTAATGGGTATCCTGATGGTCCTCCAACAAGGATTGGATTCTATATTGGTGATTTAGTTACACCTGTATTTGCCTGTTATTCTATATTGGCAGCTTTAAAAGAAAGAGATAAAACCGGAAAAGGTCAGCATATTGATGTGTCAATGATGGATACGTTAACTTCGCTTATGCTAATGGATAATTTAGAAGAATTAATCAATGAGCAAGGAACTTTGAGACAAGGTAATGGCACTCGTACAGGCCCAACGGGTTTATATCATCTTGTTGATGGGGATATTACTATAACTGTTGCAAGTGATGATCAGTGGGAACGGTTGTCAAAAGCATTGAATCGACCTGATTTTCTGTCTGATCCAAGATTTTCAACATTTGATCAAAGAAATAGAAATGTTACTGATGCCAAAGAGGAGATACAAAAATCGCTTTCTATTTATTCTAGAAAGAAGGCGTTGGATTTATTGGAAATTCATGGTGTACCTTCAGGAGTAGTTCGATCTGTTGATGAGGTGATAGAAGATTCTCATTTTTGGGACAGAAAAACCTTACTATCCATGCGTAGTTCGGCTTTCGAAGATCCTGTTCCAGGAATTGCATCTGGATTCCCTGTCAAATTTTCATATGGAGAACTTCCAGACTTAGATGGCGCACCAGTTTTAGGAGTTAATAATCAGGAAGTTTTTGAGAAGTTACTGAATTTGAAAGTTGATGATTTGATTGATTTAGAAAAAAGAGGAATTATATAATATTTTCTCAGAGGGTTTTATGAAATATCAGCCGAAACTTCTCAGGACACTATTGTATATTCCTGGGAATAAAGAAGATTGGATTATTAAATCTCCTAAATATTCTTCTGATGCTCTAATTTTGGATCTTGAAGACTCCGTCCCTATTGACGAAAAGCCAGTGGCAAGAGAGATTATTTCTAGACTAATTGGAGAACTCTCAGCTCAAGGTGAGACTATTTTTGTAAGAGTGAATTCGATAAGTTCTAGAATGACAGAACTTGATTTGTCGAAAATCGTTCAAGAAGGTTTATATGCTATTTCGTTACCTATGGTTGAAGGGCCGAAAGATATTGAGATATTGGATAAATTACTCTCTATTGAGGAAGAGAATAAGGGACTTCCGGTTGGATCTATTTTAATTGATCCGGGTCTTGAGACGGCATATGCATTGCTATCTGCATATGATGTCGCCAAGGTTTCGCGAAGAGTTGCTCATATGGGTGCGGGTGGTGGAAGAGGAGGAGATATTGCAAGAGCTGTTGGTTATAAATGGACTCCAGAAGGTTTAGAAACATTGTTTTTAAGATCAAAAGTTTTGTTAGATTCTAAAGCTGCAGGCATAAGTTTTCCGGTGACTGGACTTTGGCAGGATATAGAAGATATTGATGGATTGAAACGATTTGCGATTCAATCTAGAGAAATTGGATACACCGGAATGGCAGTTATTCACCCATCTCACGTTCCCGTGGTAAATGAAATATTTTCTCCGTCCCAGGATGAAATTAAAGAATGCCAAGGTTTGATAAAGGCTATGGATGAAGTTCGAAAATCTGGAGGGGCTGCGGTATCGTATCTTGGAGGTATGGTTGACATAGCACATGAAAAGACAGCCATTGAAACATTGAAATTGGCTAGAGAATTAGGCTTGGTTTTAGAAGATTGACAAGCTGTAGAATAATTTGAATTCGTAAAAATTCTCACAATTATACTTAACAATTGTTATAATGATTATAGGGCATTATCAGGTCAGTAGTTTGGTCTGTTAAAATTTCAAGTTTAAGCAGTTTTTTATTTAGTATGGGTTTTTTACGCAGGATAAAGCGTTACATTTTTATTTTTCTGGGCCTATTGTTTTTGGCCTTAGGAATCGTGGGTTTTATAGTTCCAGGGCTTCCAGGAACTATTTGGTTAATAGTGGCTGCCACTTTTTTTGTACGATCTTCTGAAAAACTTTATAATTTCGTTGTCCAGAACAAATATTTTGGAGAAACGGTGCGCGATTTCTTAGAGACTGGTTCAATGGCTTTAAAGGCAAAGGTGTTTTCGTTGGGTTCGATGTGGGTATTTACGGGAATATCTATAATTTGGGCTCCCTATGGGTGGCTATTTTTTAAGATTCCTGTATTATCATTAGCTCTGGTAGGCACAATTTATATTTTGAGTAGACCCACCAAAAACTAAGTTGTATTTTTGATTTATTACTTGTATTTAAAATCTTTTAAGGGGTTAAATTGAATAAAAACAAAATAGTCCTTTTTACACCATTACTTTTTTTGTTATTACTGAATAGTTGCTCATCTAACTCTTCTAATGGAGCTGATAAGATCGATGATTCTGAGATGATTCAATCTGATCCTATAAAATCAGGGATTTTGGCTACTATTATTCCATCATTTGAGACTACTACAACACCTGCGCCTTCTCCTACAATTGCTCCTTCTCCTACAATTGCTTCAAATACAAATCCTACTCCTGAGGTTAAGAATGGTTCTACAAATAGTCCATCCTCGCCTCCTTATCCAATTCCTGATCTTGACCCAGCTCCTGAATTTACACTAGAACTTTTCGATCAAACTCAATTTGATGTTTTGGATCAAAATGGCAGACCTATTTTATTGGTCTTTTGGGCCCCATGGTGTCCATATTGCCATAAAGAAATGCCAGTGGTTGAGTCACTGTATTTAGAATTCTTGGAGTCAGGTGTAGATGTACTTGGAATAGCAATACTCTCAGAGTTTGAAGAGGCGTCAAACTTTTATAATGAACAAAAATTTATGATTCCTACAGGTTGGGATGAAGGGAATTTAATTGCAAAGAAATATGGGGTGGAAGGTGTACCTTCTTTTAGGTTGATTGATAAAGCGGGTAATTTAGATTTGCAATTTTCTGGTGCGAGAGGTGAGAGTGTTCTGCGAAGGGTAATGCTCTATGCCAGTCAATAATGATTTCTGTCTACTGGTTATATAGTATATTTAACCTACTGAGTTTAAATATATCCATGGAGTTCTGAAATAGTTGGTCCTTTTGTAAAGTTAACGATATAATTGGTTTATTCCCTGACAGGATTTGGTAGGTTTTTCCACCATTTGTACACTTTTTTATATCGTCTAAACATGAAGAATATGACGATTGCTATAATCAAAAAATATATTCGGAACCCGAAAATTTCCCAATTACGTAGATCCTGAACGGTTACTCCTAAAAAGTATGCAATAGCCAGTATTGAAAATCCGTGTATGGAACGTAAAACTAAAAAGAATGCTAACGTCCTAATGATTACTTTTTTATTATCTTTAATTTTAAGAGAAACAGAGTGAAAATCCATTTCTAGTATCTCCTAGTTTGATCAATTAAATTTATTTTTAATTGATCCATAAAATTTATTAACCCAAGTATCGTTATCATTTAATGCTGGAATCATTTTAAGAGACTGACCTCCTGCCTCAACAAAATATTCATTATTTCTTATAGCAATTTCTTCTAAAGTTTCGAGACAATCAAATACAAATGCCGGGCAAACGACTGATATTTTTTTGATTCCTTCTTTTGGTAACGACTCAATCACATCTGTTGTGTTGGGTTTAATCCATGCATCAAGACCAAATCTGCTTTGAAATCCTATCTGATAAGGTTTCTTAGTTTTTAGTTTATTTACAACTTTTTTTACGGTTGTATGGCAATGGAATTTGTAACACATTTCATTAAATGGGGAATTACTTTCACAGCAATCAATATTGTTTAAGCAATATTGATTCGAAGGATCCATTTTTTTGATCTGTCTTTCTGGCAAACCGTGAAAACTAAATAGCAGAAGATCAGAGTCTCTGTATGCTTCTGATTCTTCAATAGAATTTGCTATACACTCAGTAAACCATTCTTCATTATAGAATGGTTTTTTTATTTCATAGGGAGTATTGATTTTCAGCTCATGCATTAACTCAATTGCCTTTTTCACACATGATCCTGATGTGGCTTGTGCAAATTGTGGAAACATAGGAATTAAAACTACCTTTTCCACTTTAGAATTTTGAAGATTTATTAACGCATCTTTTATCGAGGGTTTCCCATAGCGCATTCCAATTTCAAATTTAAATTCAGGGTTTTTTGAAGAAATTTTCTCTACGAAATTTTTGGAGTTTACCATTAAAGGTGATCCCTCTTTCATCCATACACTCTGATATTGATGTAGTATCCTATGTGGTCTAAATGGTACAACGAGTAAATTTACAATTAACCATCGTAAAATTGGATGTACATCAATAACATCTGGGTCAGATAAAAACTCTTTTAGGTAGGTTCTTAATCCTGAAATTGTTGGCTCCGTAGGAGTTCCAATATTCATTAGTAAAAATCCAACTTTTGGGTTACTCAAAAAACTATATCACTTTCAAAATTTTTCATTATTTTATTTTAATATATACGTTGAGGCAAAATTTCAGACAACGCATCCTTTTTCAAGTCTGATTATATTGTCTGCGTATATAGTCACATCTTCAATGTGATGACTTACAAGGATTATGGTTTTCCCTGACTCTACGATCCCTTTGAGTAATTCGTAGAAACCTTTTCTTGAATCAGTATCTACGGATGAAAGTGGTTCATCCATTAATATGAAATCTTTAGATTGTGCAAGTGCAAATGCGATCCATACTCGTTGTTTTTCTCCTGATGAGATATTTTCAAAAAGTTGATTTTTTATCTTTGAGATTCCACATGTTTCAATTAATTCGTTTGAAAGATGAGTAACTTTTTGCTTTGTGAATTTGGAATTGTAGAAACCTAAAGAAACTATCTCGGATGCAGTTAAAAATGGAGGAGATTCTATGTTTTGAGGGAGGTATACTAAATCTGTTTCCTTGATTCTTGATATGAATCCAGAATAGTCAGAAATGTCATTAGCAATTACACGTAATAAAGTTGATTTTCCAGCCCCATTTTCACCCAAAATACAGGTAAATGACTTGATGGGTATTTGAATTGAAATATTATGTAATATTTTTATATCTTCTAATTCAACGGTTAAATTTTTAATTGTTATCGTCATTTTACTTTTAAAGCTAGATACATCATTGTTGGGGCACCTAAAATTGTTGTTGCTAGACCTACTGGAAGTTCTGAAGGGGCGAATAATAGACGCGCTAATTGATCAGCAAATAATGTGATTAATCCTCCAATTATTGAGGAACTTATTATTAAGTTTATCGTTGAATTCCCAAATAACCTTCTAGAAATATGAGGCGAAACTAATCCTACAAATCCAATTATGCCTCCTGAAAAAACTGAGACTCCGGAAAGGACTCCTACAATTGTCATGGCGAACAATCTGATTTTTATAGGATTCACTCCTAAGGATTTTGTGAGAATATCGCCTAGCATTATTGCAAAAAATTTTCTTGCCAGACATATTGAGATTGCGAAACATATGCAAAAAATAATTAAAAGATAAAAAACATTTTCCCAGTTGCTAGAGCTGAAGGATCCTGAAACTAACCCAATGATCTGAGAAGGAAAAACTCTCCCGTGAGAAATTATTGCTGTTCCAATTGAAATTGTAAGAGCGGCAACAGCTATACCCATTAATGCAAGTTTTGTGGCAGAAAGGTTAGGAGTTGAAATTAACATTGATAGTCCTAGTGCAACTAATGTTGATGAAATAATGCAACCAATTAGAGAAAAGAAACTACTAATTACAAATAATCCTCCAAATCCAGCGGCAATGAATATTGCGGCACCTCCACCTATTCCAAATAGATTGGGGTCTCCTAGAGAACTTCTGGTAGATAACTGTATCAACACTCCAGCAAGTCCTAAACAATTACCAACTATTATGCTTGCTAATATTCGGGGAATTCTCATATCCCATATAATAACTTGAGAGATGTGATCATTTTTTCTTAGTAACCCATCAAACATTTCTTTTATTGAAAAATCTGATGGTCCTGTAAAAATCCCTACTAGAACCAAACCAAAAATAATTAACCCTAAGATAAAATATTGGACTGATATTTGCATAAATTGTTAGTTAGAATTCACCTTCTGATCTAAAAATTCTACTGCATCAACGATTCGTGGTCCAGGGGATTGTAGAAATAAGGTCACGTCTGCTTCGAATACATTATTCTGTTGAATTGCAGTCAATCTCGCAAAAGGAGGTATACGTTTAATAGAGTCCGACAATCTAGGAGCAGGCTCTGGTGCAGGACTAATTGTCAAAATGATATCAGGATCAGCACCTAAAATAAATTCGGGGGATACTAGAGCAAACCCGGGGAATGGTCCTGAATCAGGTAACCCTTCAGCTTTGTTATGTAATCCCACGAGTTCAGCTATTAATCCAGTATAAGATTCTGGACGGGCAGCGTAAAGACTTTGGTCCTGATCGGAAATAAGAATCAAAACACTTCTATCGTCATCGCTTTTGGCGGCATCCAATCTTTCAACAATATCTTCAGTTTTCTTATTAGCTATATTTTCAGTATTTAATATAGTTCCCAGATTTGATATTCCACTAATGATATCTTCCTTAGTTTCAGCTTTTACAGCTAATACTTTGAGTCCAGACTGGCTTAAAGGTCCCACGAACCTTGCTTGAGTTAATGCCTCAATAATCACTAAATCTGGTTGAGTACTCATTATGGTTTCTATTGATGGATTGTATGCACTACCTACGTCTGGTAGTGAAGCAGCCTCAGAAGGGAAATTTGAAGCACGATCTCTTAAAATTGATGTTCCTCCAGCTGCGTATAACATTTCTGTTGCAGTAGGGCTTATTGTAGCGATTTTTTCAGGAACCGAAGTAAATGAAAGTTCTTGCCCTAGGGCGTCAATGACTGTTATAGGATTTTCAGAACTAACTTTAGTTTCTTCGGATTCCGAGTCTGAAGAACACCCAGGGATAGAAGTAATAATAGCTAGAACTGTGACTATTAATAAAACTACTGCCAATAATGGGTTCAGATTCAAAAGGTTTGAAATATTTCTAACTGTTTTCACATTTGCCTCTCTTTGTAGTGTTAATGTTTTGGCCTTTAGAAGTATACACATTTTCTACAATGAAGTGTATGCATTTGCAAAAATTTAGTATAGATTTATAAATTATTTATGGATGAATAATTCGGTTTATATAAAATAATGGATTTATTAGTATAGTATTTATATTTTATGAACATATTTCGTCACAATATTTCTCATATAGGAATTTATGTAGGAATTTTTGCTTTCGTGTTTTGATAGTTAAATCTTCTAAAAAGAATCTATGTAATAGTTTTTCAAGTTCATACACTAAATTATTTGATATATATGCTTAAAAAATTCGGATGTGTATCTTTTTAAACAAAACACAACTCACTTGAAAAAGTGAGTTGTGTTTTGTACGACTATAAAATTATGGGAATTTAATTTGGGAGAGGTTCTAGTTCTGCGCGTACATTATATTCATCAATTAGTTCGCAAACTTGATTCCAAGTAGCGTCTTCTATTTCGACTCCTGATGCACGTTTGTTAACTCTGTTTCTTATTTCTACTTCACCAGGATATAAGACTCCTTCGGATCCATCCATTGGTTCGACATCCTTTAAGAATTTCACAAAGTTGCTAATTCGTTTCTTAGTCTCATCGATTGGTCCTAGTGCTTCGGCATTGATTGCAATTACGGTCGATCCATTAATTCCACCATCGCCACCATCGTAAATACTTCCAGTTCCTTCAGAGTCATCACCAGTTTCTGCCATTACTGCTCCCAATATGGTAGCAACCATACCTAACCCAAATCCCTTATGGCCACCTGCTAGACCTCCGACAGGTAAAATTGCGCCTCCTTCGTAAAAATCGTTTGGATTTTCACTAGGATTGCCTTCACTGTCTAAAACCCATTTATCTGGAAGATCGTGGCCTCTGGCTCTATATACTCTAAGTTTTCCTTCAGCTCCAACACTCGTAGCCATATCTAGCAATATTGGTCCTTCTTCATCAGAAGGGAATGTGTAGGAAATTGGATTTGTTCCTAGTTTGCCTGTCTTTCCTCCGAATGGGGAAACGATTCCCTGACTGGCTCCTGCAAAACCAGTACATACTAGTCCTACCATGTTTTCTCTGGCTATCATTTCATTATATGTTCCTATGCGACCAGTATGGCCTAGGTTTTTAACTGTGATCATTCCTATACCAAATTTTCTTGCTTTTTCAATTGCAAGTTTTGTTGCAGCAGTCATTGCAACTTGGCCAAAAGATTTTTTCCCGTCTAATTGCGCAATCGCTTGGAAATCTAAGACAGTTTCAGGATTGGCATCGGGAACAACTCCTCCGTTTTTAATATCACGTATATACTGCATTATTCTTATAAATCCATGTGAATCATGACCTGACAAATTAGCCAAGGACAAATGATCACTTACAGTTTTTGCATGTGCTTCTGGTGCACCTGCTGCGTGAAGAATTGAAAACGCAATTCGTTGCATATCATGTTCAGTTAGAGTGGGCATTAATTCCTCCAGTGCAATTTTTATGATTTCAGTTTAGCATAATATCACTTTACATTAATTGGAAAAACTTTTATTAATTAGCTTAATAGCAGGAGGTAGTTATGATAGGTGTTTTGACTCATCATTGGGCTAAAAATGATTGCTTTTTAAAAGCAGATACTTTGTTAAAGGGAAATGGAGAAGCTCAAAGCAAGGCTCCAGGTTTTGTTCATCGACGTACATTATATTCTTTATCAGATCCGAACCAAATTACTTCATTAGTAATTTGGGAAAATGAAGAGATTTATGATAAATGGAAAGGAAGTCCAGAACGATCTGTGGCTATGAAAGGCGCTGAAGAATTGTGGGCTACGCCTCCGGAATCTCAAAGGTTTTCAACAGACTAATTTTTGAAGGTCAGTCTGTCAAAATTTGTATGATTTCAGGAGCTATTTTCATAGCCATTTCCCGCAATTCAGATTTGCTTAAACTTCCTATTGGATGAGGAACAATTGCCATAGGATATTCGGGAAGATTTACAATTTCTAGCATTGCTTTTCCACTAGATATAAATGGTTCGGTGCAAATTACTGCAGCTGGAACATTGAGTTTTTCAAATGCGACGGCGTCGTACACACTGCACGAAGAACAGGAACCTCAGTCACCATTAGAAGTTATGATTACATCACACTCTTCTGCCATTTCTTCTACTAAATTATCAGGGCAAGGCCTGGAAGCATTTCCTTTATTTCTTTTAATAATTGATCCGAATTCGAAATGGTCTGAGAGTACTTCAGAAATTGATGCTAGCAATTCTTCAGAATTTTCTTTCCCATTAGCTAAAAGACCCAAATTTTTACCTTTTAAGTTTGAAGGTCGTTTTGCAAGGAATCCAGCTTCAGAAATTGGTTTTACAGTGGGATTCAATACTTTAATTTTGGTAGTCATTAAATGCTCCTAATTGATTAGTATTTCTTTAGTCACTGATTGTGAGCTTGACCCGCCACCCCAAAGCGGAATAAGTTGCGCGAACCCACCAGCTTCTCCACCCGCTGGGACAATAGTAATTCCCTCGGGTGACCTAGTTACGGATTTAGGTGATTCTGGGTCCGGTATATAATCCCTCATGGCGTAAGCTTTGTTCCATTCTATATCATTTTGTTTGATTGTTGAATCATAAAAGCATTGCTGCAATTTAGTTTTAGACCAATTGGATTTTGTAATATGACCCATATGTTGACCTGGGAGGATTACTATGATTTCTTCCTGACCACTACCAGAAGTAAACATTGCATCTTTAAAAGATTGGACAATGCCTTGGGGAGAATTACTTTCGTGGTTTTGAATTTGAATCGGAGATAATCCAGCAAATAGAGTAACAGTGCTTTGAGATTTGTCGAATCCTCTTTCAACTTGCAAAGGATCCCAATTACTAATACTTTCCGATTCAGAGATACACCAAGTATATTTCCCCGCATGACCGAGTGTGGCTTTGTCTAGAATTCCGGGTACGGCGCCTGTAGCATTAATTATAATAAGACGGATTGCTCTACCTATTGTAGCGTTTGCCCTATGACCAGGTCCGAATAACCCGAAACCAGAATTGATTTTCAATTTACTAGAAATCGGACCATTTACCAATATAAGAGGTGCAGCACCCATCGTACTTGCTGTGATTCCATGTAGATTGAATTTTGGTTCACACATCGCTTCACACGCGGCGATAATTACAGGGAAATATTCGGGTAAACATCCAGCCATTACAGAATTTATGGCAGCTTTTTCCACCGTAATAATTCTACCTCTAGTAGGTTCAGATCCAAGGATTTCAGATGCAGATCTTCCAGAGATATTAATAAAATTATCAACTAATTCTTGAGTGGGAGGTATAATTGGTAAACCATCAGTCCAACCACTATCTATGAAGTGATTTATCACATCGATATATTCATTAAATTCTAGTATTTCTGAAGGATTAGAAATTGGAGTGGTCAATATTTCCTCCGCAAATTTTTCGATTTCAAGTCATATTAGTATAAACAAAATTAACAAAATTTTGTTTATACCTAAACTTAGGTTAGCCACCTAATAATTGCTAGATGCCTTTCTGGGCCTTTATCGATCATTTCTAAGCCATTCCCAGTATCGACCATTAACTTTTTTATAGCTTTTTGTAGGTTTTTTTCTTGGGGAGTTCCTTTAGAAACAAAAATCCTTGGAGCAATTTTTTCTACCGCAACTTCTATGTTATCGTAACCTCTTTGTCGTCTTTTGCCTTCAGCTGGTTGAATCATTTCAATGTCTGGGAAAATATTCTTTTCCCATAAAATATTCATAAGTTCCTTCAATGCAGGAACGGCTACTCTTTTTTCTTTGTATACAAATTCCCAAAATGGTGATAACCATGAAATTGGAGGAGCATCAAAAGCTAACAAAATTACTTCTCTATCAGCATGTAATGACAACTTGTCAATAAATTCCGAGATTTCAAATATGCCATAAACAACATGAGCACAAATAACAACCGTTGCGGTTTTTGCATTTGTATCTAACCACTCTGAATGAGTAGTATGAATGTTTGTGATATCAAACTTTTCGGCAGTATTAGTTAATGTTTCTAACATTCCTTTGCTAGGGTCAACAATGTTAACGTGTTTACTTTTTAGTGCTATAGGCAGCGCTAATCGGCCAGCACCGCCACCAACATCCAAGATTGTGTCATTTTCTTTAATGTAAGTTAGCAATGCATTAATTTCAGGATCCGAGGTTCTAGTTGGATCTTGAGTAAAGAAACCAGTTAATGGTTTCCAAAAATCCTTAGGCTCAGCAAATAATGAATTTTTCTGTGCTTTGATTGATTGTTCGTGATGTTGTTGGACAATTTTTTGCCATCGATTTATATGAATTCCCACCTTATTTCACCTTATAAATAGAATATATAGAAATTTTTGCGACATGATTGCGTCATGTGAGTTTACATTGTATCCTAATCCCCAATGCGAATAATAAGTGCCATAATATTTAATTCCCCTATACTTTGGGCTTCTGCGGGTTTGATTCTAGGATTAATCTTAGGAGTAACTGCTGAATCTTTAGGAATATTGACGTTAGGAATGGTTTTACATTTGATTTACATGTGGCGTAAAGGTGCACCTAGACAGGGTTTTGAGGGTTGGCTTTTTGCATCTGGTCCTGTTTTCCTTGCTTCCTGGATTGTTGGTTTTATGCTTAGGGGCATTTATATAGTCACATAGTGACGGTAGTTTTAGAGGAGTGAATTTTGAAAGCTTCACTATTTGTTACCTGCATTGTTGATCAATTTTATCCAAAAATTGGTGAATCCACATTTGGAATTTTGAATCGATTAGGTATTGAAGTTGACTTTCCTAAGGGTCAAGCATGCTGTGGTCAACCAATGTTTAATTCGGGTTATTGGAATGATTCAAAACCATTAGCCAAAAAATTTCTTCAAGATTTTAGTGATTCTGAATATATTGTTTTGCCTTCAGGCTCATGTGCCGCAATGGTTAGCAAATTTTATGCTGAAATCTTAAAAGATGATGATGCGGCTTTAAGAGAATGGGAGCAAATTTCGCCAAGAATTTTTGAATTGAGTGATTTTATTTTTAACGTGTTGAAAATTGATGATTTGAATCAATTTGTTTCTCCTAATTCTCCTTCAGGTGTTTTGAAAATCGCATATCATCAGGCTTGTCATGCGTTGCGTGAATTGAATATTTTAAATCAGCCTCTTACTTTGTTGGGGTCTCTATCAAACGTTGAATTGGTTAATTTTGATCAAGAAGATGTTTGTTGCGGATTTGGTGGGACATTCTCAGTAAAATTTCCTGAGATTTCTGGTGCAATGTTGAGTGATAAGATCCATGCGTTGCGAAATTCAAAAGCGGAGATCCTGACTTCGGTAGATTCTAGTTGTTTGATGCATATACGCGGAGGGATTGAGAAAGCAGGAGATAAGATAAAAGTAATGCATTTTGCGGAAATTTTGCACGATAGGTTAGGCTGAAATAAATCTACAAATGAGTTGTAAGTAGTTGGAGATTCGATGAAACCAGTAACAGAAAAATTTCGAGATATTGCATTAGATACTTTGAATGATTCCAAAATACAGGCTAATTTGAATGCTTTGTATGAAGGATTTCATTCTAGAAGAATAGCAGCTGGTTCTGCTACTCATAATTGGGAAGATTTAAGAGAACACGGAAGATCTATTCGAGAACATACTGTTGAGAATCTTGATTTTTATATTGAGATTTTGGAACAAGCAGTAGTTGCTAATGGTGGAAATTTTTATTTGGCTAGTGATGCTGACGAGGCTGCAAATTATGTGGTGGAGTTGGCGAAATCTAAGAATGTAAAGACTGTTATAAAAAGTAAAAGTATGCTGTCGGAAGAGATGTCTTTGAATTCCAAATTGGAGCAAAATAATGTTGAGCCTATTGAGACTGATTTGGGTGAATATATTATTCAACTTGCAGATGAAACTCCATTTCATATAATTGCACCGGCGATGCATAAGGATCGGAGTGATGTGGCTGATTTGTTTTCTGAGAAATTGGGGGCTGCTAAGTCATCTGATGTAAATGAATTGGCTGGAGTCGCGAGATCCCAATTGAGGGAAAAATTTTTTCAAGCTGATATGGGTGTTACTGGGGCGAATTTTGTAGTTGCGGAAACTGGTACTGTAGCGTTGGTAAGCAATGAAGGCAATGGCAGGATGTGTACTTCTATGCCTAAAATTCATGTCGCTGTAACTGGTATGGAGAAGATTGTTCCTACAATGAATGAATTAAGTACATTGTTGAGGTTGCTAATACGTTCTGCGACTGGTCAATGGATTTCAAGTTACGTAACTACAATTAATGGACCAAGAAGCTCATATGATGAAGATGGTCCGGAGGAATTCCATTTAGTATTAGTTGATAATGGACGCTCAAAATTATTGTCAGATCCAGAGTTACGAGAAGCTTTACTATGTGTTAGATGCGGAGCATGTATGAATGCTTGTCCTGTATACAGAAAAGTGGGAGGACACTCATACGGATGGGTATATCCAGGACCAATTGGAGCAATTGTGTCCCCTGTTTTGACAGATTTAAAGCAAGCTAAGGATTTGCCTTTTGCATCTAGTTTATGCGGTGCTTGCCATGAGGCTTGTCCAGTAAAAATTAATATTCCCAGGATGTTATTACATTTAAGAAGAAAACTTTCTGAAGGTGATAATGATTTGGATACTCAAAGTTCTTCGGTTTTCGAAAGAGGATTTATGAAAGGATTTTCAAAGATTGCAGGCAATCCATTGTTGATGGGATTTTCCGTGAAATTTTTGAGGGTTATATTGTTGCCTTTTTCAAAGAATGGAAGATTGAAAAAACTTCCGGGCTATTTATCAGGCTGGACAGAATATAGGACTTTTCCCATTCCTGCAAAAGTTAGTTTCCGAAGACTTTGGAAATTAAAAAATAGATAGGGATAATTATGGATCAAAAATTAAAGACGAAATTTTTAGATAGAGTAAAAAATGCCCTTGGACGTGTCTCAGATTCAGATTTTGATGTAAAAAAAGAACAGTTTTTTACTAATCCGGAACCTGGATATCGTGATGCAATGACTGATTCTATTGAAAATGCTGTGAACTTGATAAATGAATTTGAAGGAAATGCTCAAAATCAAGGGTGGAATACTTATAAAGTTTCAGATGTGAGTCGAGCCAGGGAAGTTTTAAATAATATATTGAACCAAATTGAGTGTAAATCAATAGTTTGTACAAATGAACAAGCAGTTAATTTAATGCAATTGGATGGTCTTTTGTCTGGCAGAGGAATAGATATTTGTAAGATGAAAAGCGACGACCAAATTAATTTAGACCCAAATGAAAAAGAACAATATTTTCGTTCGGTGGCAAAAATTGCAGATGTTGGAATCACTGGATGTGATTTTGCTGTGGCTGAAACTGGAACAGTTGTAGTAATTCCAAAAACAGGGGTTAGTAGGTTAGTATCCCTGGCTCCTCCTGTCCATGTCGCCATTGTTTTCCTAGGTCAAGTAGTAAGATCTTTGGATGAACTTTTTGCAATTCGAAGATATCAAATAGTCTCTGGTTCAAAAAATGGATATATGAATTTAATTTCCGGTCCGAGTAGATCTGGAGATATTGAGAATATCATGATTCAGGGAGTTCACGGTCCTGGAGATGTTCATTTGATTCTTGTTGAGCAGGGATTGCCAACTGAATAAGGTTTCAGAATGAATTTGTTTACAAATTTGAAACACCTATTTTACATTTGATTAACATTTTCTCTTGTAGATTCTGGCAGAATAGTCTGAACAATACCTGACTAAGTGATTAGTCTAATATATGGAGGGAAAAATGGAAGGAAAAATTGCCTGGATGCTGACTGCGTCAGCTTTAGTTTTTTTTATGACCCCTGGTCTAGCCTTTTTTTATGGCGGATTAGTAAGGGCAAAGAATTTAGTTAACACAATAATGTACTGTTTTGTTTCTATTGCAGTTGTAAGTATTGTGTGGGTTTTGTGGGGATTTAGTATTGCGTTTGATGATGGTGGAAGTGCAAATGACTTTATTGGTGGATTTTCAATGGTTGGTCTCCAAAACGTGCCATTTGATGGTTCTGGAGATTGGACATTGTTGGATGTGACCTTTCAAATGATGTTTGCAATTATTACACCTGCTCTAATTACAGGCGCATTCGTAGAAAGATTTAAGTTTTCAACATATCTTATATTCTTAGTAATTTGGAGTACAGTAGTGTATTCACCAGTTACTCATTGGGTTTGGGGTGGTGGTTGGATTAGCCAACTAGGTGATGGCCGTGGGGCATTAGATTTTGCTGGAGGAACTGTAATCCATATTAATGCAGGTATAGCTGCATTAGCAGCAGCGTGGTTATTAGGTAAGAGAAGGAATCCTGGCTTGCAATCCAACAATGTACCATATGTGGTTCTAGGTGCTGCAATATTGTGGTTTGGATGGTTTGGATTTAATGCTGGGTCTGCTGGAACAGCTGATAATAGTGCAGTAAATGCGTTTTTAGTTACTAATGTTGCCGCCGCCGCCGCCGCCCTCACATGGGGCCTGATTTCAATGATTAGGACTGGGAAAATGGGAGCAGTAGGGGTAGCGACTGGAGCAGTTGCAGGTTTGGTTGCTATAACACCAGCAGCTGGTGCTGTAGGGGTTATGGGTTCATTAGCCATTGGATTTGGTGCAGGAGTATTATGTTTTATCGCTGTAGAATTGATTCATCGAACTGGCTTAGATGATGCTCTAGATGTGTTTGCAGTTCATGGTATTGGTGGAATATGGGGAGCTTTGGCTGCTGGAATTTTCACTGTAACTGCTATTGCTGGTGATGATTATCTAGGTCTGGTCGAACATGGTGATCTTGAGCAACTTGGAATTCAGGCTGTAAGCGTATTAGGTACTTTGGTTTACTCCGCTGTTGCCACAATAATAATTTTGTATATTCTTGATAAGATTCCTGGTTTGGGATTGAGAGTTTCTGAGGCTGAAGAAGATATGGGATTGGACTTGGCGTCTCATGGAGAGCAGGCATCAGTTGGTGATGGAGCCGATTAGGATTTTATACAATCAACTTAATAGAGAGGTGAAGAAATGCTTAAAATAGAGGCAATATTCAGACCGGAAAGAGTTAGTGCTGTCACAAACGCTCTGTTAGATGTGGGTGTGACTGGATTTAATTATCAAAATGTTACCGGTCAAGGACAGCAAAAAGGGGTTGAGGTAATAGTTGGAAGAGGTGGTCAAGCAACTACTCGTTCTACTGTGGCTAAAACTTTGTTGGTGACAGTAGTATCTGACGACAAAAAAGATGCTGTTATTGATGCAATAGTTTCTGCAACACAGACTGGAGAAATTGGAGACGGGAAGATTTTTGTGAGTTCTGTATCAGATACCATTCGTGTCAGAACTGGGGAGTCCGGAGAAGCGGCTCTGTAAAAAATTAGCCTTCTTTATTAAACAGAGTTGGTGCATGCGCCAACTCTGTTTTTATTCTGTAAAAATTTGTTTTCCTAATTTTAATGTTCTAATGATTTCCTCACTAATTGATGCGATTAAATCCGATGCATTTTCAGTTGCTTCATTTAAAGTCATTGGAGCATTAATTATAGAAAATGAGGCATTAATACCATGATTGTGAACTTCTTTAAAACCTTCGTTTAGCGATCCTGAGATGGAAATTACAGGAATATCAAATTTTTTAGCTCGATTGGCAATACCGATAGGGGCTTTATTGAAAATTGTAGATTGATCTGTTGCTCCTTCACCAGTAATTACCAAATCAGCATCCTTTAGTTGGTCATCTAAATTAATGAAATCAAGCACTATGTCTACTCCAGGAAGCAATTTTCCATTTAGGAACCCTACAAATCCACCCCCCAATCCGCCTGCAGCTCCAGATCCTGGTATTGAGTTAATGTCAATTCCTAGATCGCGACGTATGATTTTTGCATAATGAAAAAGAGCTTTATCAAGTTGTTTTACCATTTCAGGAGTGGATCCTTTTTGTGGTCCGTAAATTGCTGAAGCGCCCTCTGGCCCGCACAGAGGATTGTTCACATCACATGCAATTAGAAAATCAGAATCTTTTGCTCTTGAATCGAGGGTGGAAATATCTATTTGATCAAGATGTATTAAAGATGCTCCACCGTGAGTTAATTCTTGACCATTTGAATCGAGTAATTTTCCTCCCAGTGCTTGGATCATTCCTGCACCGCCATCATTGGTGGCACTACCTCCTATCCCAATGATGAATTTTCTGAAATTATTTTCGAGAGCATCAGAAATAATTTCACCTAACCCAAAAGTTGTTGCATTAAGAGGATCTAATTGGTTTTCAGGGACGAGAGCCAGGCCTGAAGTAAGAGCCATTTCAATTACTGCGGTTTTGCCATCACCCAGAGCTCCCCAGTTCGCATTTCGTTTTTCTCCTAATGGACCTGTAACTTCTGATGAACGAATTTTACCATTAGATCCTTCTACTAAAGTTTCGAGGGTTCCATCTCCTCCATCAGCAGCTGGTACAATTGAACATTCCGCATTAGGTAGAACTTTTTTGATTCCACTTTCTACAGATCGAGCAACATTAAGCGCGGAAATACTGCCTTTATATGAATCTGGAGCTATGACTATTTTCATAATGTGAATATAATAGCAGATAGAGTAAACTGATGACATTAGAAGTTTTTGGTGATGATATGGCTAAAAGAAAAGTGGAATATGAAACTAGGCAAGTTTATGCATCTATACGAGAGGAATTGTATATAGCTGCAAAATCTAGGGCTTTGGAACTTCGAATGCCAATGCGTGAATTTATTGAACATGCTCTTGAGAAAACACTAAACTTGGAAGTTGATGTTACTTCAGATTCTACTCTGGTAGAGGAAGAAGAGAGTAATAGAAAGAGATCTCTTTGGGATGATCCATATTTAAAAATGCAATCTTCTCAACCAATTGGTGCCCCTGTTGAGTTGACTCCAGAAGAATCAACAAGAATATTGAAGCAATCTTTTGGAAAGAGAGACAATGATTGGTTGGGTGCAGGAGAATAATTATGCTCCTTGATAAAACATTGTTTGAAGATTTTGGTCAAGGAGATAGTGGTGCATTGTCAATTGTTGATCGTTTATTATCTGATGAAATTTCAGCGTATGTTTCTACTCATACAATTTTTGATCTTTGGAATAAAGAAACAATCACTAGACGTACAGAAATTGTATATCAAAGCATCATAAATTTGACTGAATTAGTAATGCTTTCTGCAGCCGCAGCTAAAAATGCTGCAATTCAATTAAATCTACATACTGATTTAGATCATGACATTTTGTTGTTAGGATCTATAGCTAAAGAGATGGGTGTTCCTATTTGTACTAGGCGAGTTGAGGAATTCCAATTAATTGTAGATGATATAGTGAATTATTAGGAGTTGTCATGGGAAATTTTATAAATGTAGTTTCACAATATGAACGTATGGCGGTTTTCACATTAGGAAAATTTTCTGGAATGAGAAAACCTGGATTTCACTTATTATTTTGGCCTATTCAAAGACAGGAAAGAGTTGATTTAAGGGAAGAGGTTTTAGACATTCCTCGTCAGACAAATATCACTTTAGATAATGCTCCAATTGATATAGATTTCTTGGTATACATGAGAGTCACTGAAGATAGTGCTTCATCCGCTGTACTTGAAGTTGTGGATTATCACAGTGCTGTGATTGGTATTGCGACAACTACTCTTAGGGCAGTGATAGGAGAGATTCCTCTTGATGATGTTTTGTCTCAAAGAGATAGAATTAATGAAGAGCTTCGGCAAAAGTTGGATGATGTTACTACCCGTTGGGGGATTAAGGTTACTCAAGTAGAAATTAGAGAAGTGGAGCCTGCTGCGGATATTCAAGAAGCAATGAATAGGCAGATGTCTGCAGAGCGCTTTAGGAGAGCGGCAGTTACCGAAGCTGAAGGGACTAGACAGGCTGCCATTACGGTTGCAGAGGGAGAAAAGCAATCTGCAGTTCTAAGAGCAGAAGGTGAGAAGCAGGCTGATATTCTTACTGCAGAAGGTCAAAAGCAGGCTGAGGTTTTAAGGGCTGAGGGTCACAGTTCTGCGTTAGATAAAATTTCTCAGGTAGCAAAAAATCTTGAGTCTAACACTATGAGTTTGCAGTATTTTGAAACACTTAGAGAAATAGGAGCAGGTGAGTCAACAAAATATGTACTCCCGTTGGAATTAACCAATTTACTTAAACCTTTTACTAATAAAATTCAGGACAATTTACAAAAGTAAGTTTAAGTTGAATTACTTACAAAAATTCCAGTAGAGTCTTCGCCAAACTTTTATTTATTCCGGGTAAGGATGAGATTTCTTCAATTGATGATTTCTGTATGTTTTTCATGCTACCAAAATGATTGATCAATAGCTTTCTTTTCTTGGGCCCGATTCCTGGAACATCGTCAATTTTTGATTTTAGACTTTTTTGAGATCTAAGTTGTCGATGGAACGTAATTGCAAAACGGTGAGCTTCATCTCGTAATCTTTGCAAAAGGAAAAGACCTTGGGAATCCCTTGGTAAGATAATTGGTTCAGGAGATTCAGGCACAAAAAGTTCTTCATTTTCTTTTGCTAAACTTGTTATTGATAGTTCGTTTAGACCAGAATGTAGTAATACTTCTAGCGCAGATGTTAGATGACCTTTGCCTCCGTCAATTACTATTAAGTCAGGCATGGTTTTCCAGTTTTGATCTGAGCTAATGTTGTCAGATGTAGATTCATTTAGCCTTTTAAATCTTCTTTCAAGCATCTCTTGCATCATTGAGTAGTCGTCGATACCAGGAATGTTTTTTATTTTGAAACGACGGTACTTGTTTGGTGCTGGGGAACCGTTTTCAAAAACTACCATACTACCAACAGGGTTAGTCCCACTAATATTTGAAATATCGTAACATTCGATTCTTTTCGGAATGTTTGGAAGATGGAGTGATTCTTGGATTTCGCTTAATGCAGAATTTACATTTTTTTGAGCCGTAGATCTTCTTATTAACAGTTGATTCAATCCATTGTTTGCATTATCTGAAACCATTTTAAGCAGTTGTCTTTTTTTACCTCTTATTGGTATGTGAAATTGAACATTTTGAGAACTTTTAATACTAAGCCAATCTGCAATAGTCTTTTCATCATCAATTGGTTGTTTTATTAGGATAAGCTTTGGGATTGCTGTTGAATTCAGATAAAATTGTTTGATGAATGCCGCGGTCAATTCACTTGGTTGAGTTTTCAAATTGCTAGTCATCGAAAAATTGTCTCGTCCAATCAATTTGCCTTCTCTAACAAAAAAAACTTCTACCCAAGATTCATTTTGATTTTGTGCAATTGCGATCGCATCATAATTGTCAGAATTTAATGTAACTACTTTTTGGCTTTCCTGGAGATTTTCTATGCTTTTAAGTTGGTCACGATATACAGCGGCACTCTCATATTCAAGTGAATTAGAAGCTTGTAGCATTTTCTGTTGAATATTTTTAACGACTTTATTAGTTTTGCCCTCTAAAAACAAAATTACTTGGTCTATGACATTTTTATAATCATATTTATCAGCCGCTCCAATGCACGGTCCTACACACCTTCCGATATGAAAGTCTAAACAAGCTCTGTCATCAGATCCAGTTATTGTTTTTGTGCAACTTCTATAAGGAAAGAGTTTTTTAAGTAATTTAAGTGTTTTTCTTACACTTCCAGCATTGGCATAAGGTCCAAAATATCTTGCCCCATCTTTTTTGTTAACTCGTCTAGTAATGTAAACTTGTGGAAATTGCTCTGAAACATCTATTTTTATGAAAGGGTAGCTTTTGTCATCTTTTAGGCGTGCGTTATATTTTGGTTGATGTTCTTTGATCAAATTGGATTCTAGAATTAAAGCTTCTTGCTCTGATTCTGTAACAATAGTCTCGAAACGTGAAATCTTGGAAACCAAAGTCCGTATTTTAAAATCATGTCTTGAATATGATTGGAAGTAGGAGCTTACTCGATTCCGCAGGTTTGATGCTTTTCCAACATATATTACCTGGTTTGATTCGTCTTTCATCAAGTATACACCCGAGGACTTCGGCAATTTGTTTAAACTACTTTGAAAGCTTTGTTTAAGGTTAATTTTGTGCGAAGCTACCTTTTGTGGATCTTGTTTGGGCATTGTAGCCAACTTGTTTTTAATTCAAAACAAATGTCAGTGCTGCTAAAATTATAGCCATTAAAACTGACAAAAATCCTATTTGTCTCAATTCACCGGCAAGGAAATTCGAACTTAAAACGTTTACACTTGATGATTTTTTATTTACGGGCGAACTTTTTGCAGGTAATGCTTGTATAGACTCTTCATTTTGTAGAGTGGGTTCGTTGGTTTCAATTTGCTGAACTTCTTTTGTTTGATCATTGTTGATATTTGGATTTGTAACGGCGAAAGTTTCGTCAGGAGAACTGCCTTGGCGTTGAGACTTTGCTCTTCGGCGTCTGCTATTAAGCTTTGATTGTTTAGCAGCTATCTTATGACCTTTGCTTGGCATATTGGCACTTCACTTTCTGTTTTGATGTGTTTTACGCTCTCGGATGAGCCTTATGATACTCTAATCTTACATGTTCGTCAGTCAAATGTGTATAAATTTGAGTTGTTGAAATACTTGAATGTCCCAACAGTGATTGAACATGCAGCAATGATGCGCCTCCTTGGAGTAAATGGGTAGCAAAGCTATGTCTAATAGTATGAGGTGTAACAGATTCTGAAATTCCTGCCCGTTCTGACTCGTGTTTGAGAATCGTCCAGAATCCTTGCCTAGTTAATCTATTACCTCTTGAATTAAGGAATAATGCGTTGGAAAATTTATGGCCCAAGATTTTGACTCTACCCGCTTGAATCCATGATTCAACGGATGAAAGAGCTTCGGAATATACTGGCAAGATGCGTTCTTTGTTTCCCTTACCAATTACTCGAAGATACGATTCTGAAATATTAAGATCTTTAAGATTAAGATTAGTCATTTCACTAACTCTAATTCCTGTTGCATACATTAATTCCAGCATTGAGTGATTTCGAAGGATTAGGTGCATTTTGTCAGATGGCTTCGCTAGTTTTGGGAGTTCTAAAAGTTTGTTCATTGAGCTTACAGAAATGTGATGAGGTAAAGTAGGTGAGTACCTAGGTGAACTAAGGTCAATTGATGTATCTTCTGGGATTATTCCCTCATTTAGTAAAAAAGAAAAGAATGATTTAATTGATGCCAATTTTCTTGATCTGGATGTTTCTGAATATCCTCTATCCTGTAGGAAGATCATAAACTCAGATATGTGTTTAGCATGTACTTTTTCCCAATGAATAAAATCAGGTTGGTGTTGTAATTTTAAGAAGTTAGAAAATTGGGATAAATCGTTTTGATAAGCAGCGATGGTGTTTGAAGACGCACCTCTTTCCACGTGCATGAAATTTAAAAACATTTTCATATGGTGATTTAAATTGGTAGAGGTGTTTGTGAGTTTTAACTGATTTGTTGCCATTAGTTATTACATCAGATAGTCAAAATACACTTGATTGATTTCTTGACACTTTCCTTTCGTGATATTAGGCTACATTAAGCTTGTTATAGAAAATACTTCTTTTAGGTGGCTATATGATTGAAATTGGCATTCCTCCCAATTTGTTGTTGTTGGGAGGAGATTTTGTTTTGAGTTGGCATGGATTTTTCGCTGCTGTTGCGATTTTAATGGCTGTGTTTTTAGTTGGAAGATGGGCGCCACTTTTTGAACTTGATTCTGATGATGTTTACACAGTTGCTTCATTTGCAATTATTGGTGGAATTATAGGTGCTAGATTAGTTCATGTGGTAGATAATTTGGGCTATTATTCAGATAATCCATTGTCAATTTTTGCCATTTGGAAAGGTGGTATTGGACTATGGGGAGGGTTATTGGGAGGATTTATTGGAGGGGCAGTGTATGCAAAATGGGCCAAATTACCGATTGGGAAGCTAGCTGATTTGGCTGCACCAGCGGTTCTATATACTGTAGCTATTGGACGGATAGGAGATATTGTTAACGGAGAACATTGTGCAACAAATTCTGAAGCATGGTATTCATTCTCTTGGACTGCTCTCATGTCCAATGCAGCATTTTGCAAGGCTTCTGGAGGGGTTAATGCTTGGGTTCATCCGGTAATTGTATTGGAAATTTTCTGGGTTATGATAGGGTTGTTTTTTGTTTGGAGATTATTGGGGAAAATTTCTCCGTCTGGCATGATATTTGCCTTAACACTTTCTTGGTATGCAATCGGAAGATTCTTGATTCAATTATTGAGGGTTGATAAGGTCTGGATTTTTGGATTGCAGGAAGCACATTTTATTTCGCTGGCAATTTTATGTATCACAATTCCTTTGATATTGATTAAAGGAAGGTGGAATTTTGATCGAGGGTGGAGAGGAATTTTTAATTTCGATATACCGGTTGAAGATTCTTCACGGGCACAGAGACGAAGACAATAAGTTGCTTCAGATTATTCTGATTTGACGAAATCTTTAATGATAAGTTGAAAGTTTGTCATTCCGTTCCAAGTATTTTCACTTATTTGATAAATTATGTCGATGTATCCATTTGATTGACCAATTAAGTTCCCCAGTCCAAAACCAATTGAGTCATAGTATTTTTCATTGTCAGAGAGTGTCATTTTTAAGTGATCTTTTGTATGCCCAACGGTTTTAGCATTTATTACTTTCATCCTTTGCGATAGAAAAATTGGTGTTGGGTTCCCGGGTCCAAACGGTTCTAAAGATAAAATGAATTCGAAATGATTAATTACTTCTTTTACAGTAGTTGTACATTCTATTTCAAACTTGCTTTTACTTTCGGATGAGTGTTTTTTATTTGAAGTGTTAGCCAATCTTTTGATTAATTCTGGGATGAAAGTTTCATCAATAGTAAACCCGGCGGCTTTTGAGTGACCTCCAAATTTTGTAAGAATGTCGGAACATTCCTTTAGAGCCTCAATGATATTAAAATCGACAACACTTCTGGCGCTACCTTTACTATTTTTCCCATTAGTTGCAATGGCAATGGCGGGTTTAGAGAATTGTTCAGAAAGCTGATTAGCAATTAAACCTATAATACCAGGGTGCCAATCATTATGTTGAACAATTATTATTTCCTGAATATCAATTTCCAGTTGATTAGATTTTGTTTGATTTCGCGCTTGGAATATTGATTTCGAGGTCATAGATTTCCTTTTTTCATTTAAGGATTCTAGTTCAATCGCAACCTTGTGAGCGGTATTTTCATCGGTAGTTGTAAGTATTTCAAGTGCAATAATTGCATTTTCAAGTCTTCCAGGAGCGTT
Organism: SAR202 cluster bacterium; assembly: GCA_022447855.1. Lineage (GTDB taxonomy): Bacteria > Chloroflexota > Dehalococcoidia > Lucifugimonadales > UBA6927 > UBA6927. The sequence continues at coordinate 40,866 of JAKUTX010000008.1, read as the reverse complement.
TAACCTTGGGATAAGTTTGAATGCGGCATCTTGAGAAGTAATTGTGTTTAGATTTGTACCACTTTTTTCAGCCAAAGCTTTTAGTCCAATTGATTGTGTATTTCGCATTTGAGTAATTCCTTCAGAAACGATGAATCTATTTTCGGGATTCAAAATTCCTACATCGGAAATAGTTCCTAAAGCAGCATATTGAATTAGTGTATTTGGAATAGGCTTTTTAAATGAATTGTATATTGCGGTAGCTAGTTTAAAAGCTGTACCTGATCCAGTGAGGTTTTTGTTCGAATAGTTAGATTCTGGCAAGTTTGGATTGATGAGTGCTGCAGAATTAGGTCTGGATTCTAATGGTAGATGATGGTCTGTAATAATTACATCTATTCCCATGGATTTTGCATTAGACACTTCATCTAAGTCTGTTGTACCGCAGTCGACAGTAATAATTAAAGAAACATTTTTTGATTTGAAATAATCTAATGATTTTCGATTTAGGCCATGCCCTTCAGAAACTCGGTTGGGGATGTAAGGGAAAGCAGAAATTCCAAAGTCATTCAATGTTGATAGCAATATTGCGGTGGCGGAAATCCCGTCAACATCAAAATCTCCGAAAACCCCTATGGATTCATTGTTTTCCAGAGCAGTTTTGATTCTTTCTACTGCTAATTCCATTTCTGGCAAATCATATGGATTGATTAGTGAATCATGATTGGGATTCAAAAATATTTCAACTTGTTTTAAGGTTTCAATTTTACGATTGAATAGTAATTGTGCAGAGAAACTATCTAATCCTAGATTTTGAGATAATTCAGTAGGTACATTCGGTTTGAATTTCCAGAATTTCAAATTTTCACACAATCCCAGATAATTTGGTTGGAATATTAATTTGCGTTGCTTAACAAGATCGAAAAATTAAAGAAGCATTGTGTCCACCAAAACCAAAAGAGTTACTCATTACCGCAGATATCGGTTTTTGGGCTGCCACGTGTGGTGTATAGTCCAAATCACATTCAATATCCGGATTATCTAAATTGATTGTAGGAGGGATTATTGAGTTTTTGATAGACATTACTGATATTACAGCCTCTAATGCTCCACTGGCTCCTAATAAATGCCCAGTCATTGATTTCGTTGAGCTAATTGGGATGTCATATGAGTTTTCTTTCAAAACAGTTTTCATTGCCATTGTTTCGTATTTGTCATTAAGAGGAGTTGAGGTTCCATGAGCGTTAATATATGACAAATCCCTTGGTTGAGTTTTAGCTTGATTGAGAGCCAATTGCATTGCACGTGCACCTCCTTCACCTTCTGGTGCAGGTTGAGTGATATGATGTGCGTCTGCGGTAGATCCATATCCAGCAATTTCTGCTATGGGCTCGACACCACGTTGTGAAACACTAGATTCACTTTCCAAAATCAATATGCCTGCCCCTTCGCCAAGTACAAACCCATCACGTTCTGCATCAAATGGCCTAGAAGCTTTTTGCGGGTCTTCATTACGTTTTGACAAAGCTTTACAAGAACTGAACCCAGCAATGCCAATTGGGCAAATAGCTGCTTCAGCGCCACCTGCAATAGCTATGTCTACGTCTCCTCTTCGAACTGATTCTAATGCAAGTCCAATGGAATCGGCACTGCTTGAACAAGCTGATACCGCACTATAGTTTGGTCCCTTTGCGCCGAGTAACATTGATACTTGCCCAGAAGCCATGTCTGGAAGCATCATTGGCACCAAAAATGGACTTACTCTTCTAGGTCCTCGACTATCCATAACTTGGATTTGTTCTGAAAGAGTTATAATGCCACCTATTCCGCTGGCGATATTTACTGAAATTCTATTGCAATTGGAAGAATTGATTTCAAGATTTGAGTTGGATACAGCCTCGAGACTGGCAACACATGCAAGTTGTACAAATCGATCCATTCTCGCTGATTCCTTCAATCCTAAAATACCAATTGGATCAAAATCTGTAATTTCCGCAGCGATTGTAGTTAGCAACTCCGAAGTTTCAAAGGATGAAATTTGATTAATTCCGGATTTTCCGAGTATGAGTGATTCCCAGGTAGAATCTAAGTCTAAACCAACGGGACTAACCGCACCAAGTCCTGTAACGTAAACCCGTTGATTCATTGAGATCTCCTAAAATAAAAACTAGTTGAATTATACCATAACCTTCGTATTGGACGCTTGGGATATAGGATGAAATAATTTATAATCATTTTAATGAGGTAAATAATGACATCAATAGTTTCACATCCAACTCCATCAGTATATTTTCAAACTCATGGTTGTAAACTTAATCAAGCGGATACTACTGAATTATCTGCCCAATTTCTTAATTCAGGATTCCAAATTACTGATTCATTAGAGGATGCGGATATTTATTTAATCAACACATGTACTGTTACTCACGTTGCTGACAAGAAAGCAAGACAGGCGATTAGATCTGTCCGAAGAAAACGACCTGATTGTAAGATAATAGTTACTGGTTGTTATGCAGAAAGAGCGGAGAATGAGTTAAAAGAATTGTCCGAAATTGATTTGGTGATTGGTAATAAAGAAAAGCCAAAAATAATAGGTTTTGTTAAAGAGCTGGTGGCGCATGATTTAACTCCTTGCACAACAGGTTCGGATTTGTCTCAGGTTTTGACCCCAAGGATTTCTCGTACAAGGGGAATGGTTAAGATTCAAGAAGGCTGTGATCAAGTCTGTGCTTATTGTATTGTGCCGAAAGTTAGGGGTAGAGAGAGAAGTATCTCTCCAGATATTATTCTCAGTCAAATTAATGATTTTGTTGAAGGTGGGTACAATGAAATTGTTCTTACGGGCACGCAGTTAGGTTCTTATGGATTTGAATTTGATAATTGTGATCTGAATAGCTTGTTAGAAAGGATTTTGGACGAAACGAATTTGAAAAGGCTTAGAATATCCTCTCTTCAGCCTCAAGATATTAATCAAAAATTTTTGTCGATTTGCAAAAATGAAAGAGTTTGTCCGCATTTCCATATGCCTTTACAGAGTGGGAGCGATTTGATTCTTGCTAAAATGCGTAGAAGATATACTTCAATAGAGTATTTTGATGCAATTAAAATGATTCAGGACCAAATTCCGAACAGTTCTATTACGGCAGATGTAATTGTTGGTTTTCCTGGCGAGTCAGACAATGATTTTCAAGACACTTTTGAATTATGTAATGAAATTGATTTTTCTTCATTACACGTTTTTCCTTATTCTATAAGACCAGGGACTTCAGCCCAATATTTTGATAACCAAATTGTTTCTGATATTAAATCTACTAGAATGAAAAAACTAATGAATCTTTCAAAAGTTAAAGAGAGATTATATAGAGAAAACCTTATTGGTGAGCAACGAGTAGTGTTATGGGAAGAATGTACCGAAGTAGGATCAGCATTAAAATGGACTGGACTAACTGAAGACTATTTACGCGTTGAATGTTTTTCAAGCAGTAGACTTCATAATCAAATTAGAGATGTGGAGATTATATCTTTAACAGAAAATGTATTGATGGTTGAAATCTTGAATGCTAACGATTAGGGATGAAAAAAAATTATACGGCTACAGGTAGGAATTCAGCTCGGCCATTTCTTTCTCTAATGTATCCTGCAGGGTGTTCTGTGGCATGGCCAAAAACAACCAACCAACCATCTTTTACAGCATTTGTCAGAGTTTTTTGTTTTTCTAGTAATGTGTTATTGGGGTCCATGTCCCACGCAGCAATATAATTGGGCATTAAATGCATTGGTGTAGGTATCAGGTTGCTTAGAAAGGCTACTTTTTCACTTCCACGCTCAACGAGCACTATTTGGTGTCCAATTGATGGCCCGTTAGTAACTTTTATATTCACCCCAGGAATTATTTCAGTATCACCATCGATTATTTCGATTAGGTTTTTTTCTTGTAGAGGAAGAAAATCTTCCGGGTTAAATCTGTTATTAAATCGGTCGTTAGGATTCTGTGCATCTTCCCAAGATGATTTTTGAACAATATGACGAGCTTTAGGGAAAGTTGGGACTGCCATGCCTGATCGATCCATTTTTGTACATCCTCCACCATGTTCAATAAATAAATCACTTAGTATAACAATATCCACATCACGTGCAGTAATTCCGAATGATCTGAGACCTTTAAGTAATTTGTTTCCAGTCAAACCAAAAGTATCTTTTAATTTGTCAGATTGTTTGGATCCTGTTCCTGCGTTGACTAGTATGTTTGCATCAGGGGTTTGGATGAGCATGCAATTAATTCCCAGTCTAACTCGGTTGTTCCTATCAGGAGTGATATGTTGGCTCCATTCAGTTTTCGGGATTTGACCGAATACTGATCCTCCGTCTTTTAGCATAGTTCCATCACTAACAAGATTTATAGATGTACTTCCAAGATTCACTGTTAAACTCCATTTTGGCAAAATATACAAAGAGATTTTTGGTGAGGTTCCAGAATAACTAGCGGAAACTAATTAAAGACTATCCCCCAAAAGTGGGCTTCGTCAATATGAAAATACATACAAAATTGATAATTTGATACGGATTAAATCAATCTAGGTGATTAAAATGTGGTTATCCCCTAAGATTTTTAATTGCGAATGCAAATGCATCTATTGTCTTTGAGATGTCTTCATCAGTATGTGCAAGAGATGTGTAGAATTTGGTATCACCTCGGAAAATTCTCTTTTGCAATAATAATTCATTGAATCTCATTAGAAGTTCTTTGTTTGCATGTTGGCTTGATCGATAATCTGTAATTTTATTTGACGTAAAGAAAATATCGAATACTGGAGGTTCTCCAATGATTTGAGCGGGGATGTCTGATTGCTTGAAGAGTTGGTTTAATGAATCTATTAAAATGTTTCCAACTTTGAAAATTTGCTTGTAACTTTCTGGGCGCCGGAGGATTTCTAAGGTTTTCAGTCCAGCAACTGCAGCAATTGGATTTCCATTTAATGTTCCAATTTGTGGCAGGTAATCTGGACCTTTAGAATTTTGTGGATCAAAATGATCTAAAAATTGTTTTTTTCCAGCAATCATGGCTAGAGGATACCCACCTGCAATTATTTTCCCCAAAGTACATAAGTCGGGTGTTACACCGTAATATTCTTGTGCTCCACCATAGGCTAGTCTGTATCCTGTAACGATTTCGTCAAATATTAGAGGTATTCCGTAAGAGGATGTTATCTCACGAAGTCCTTCCAGAAAACCTTTTTCAGGAGGAATCAATCTTTGTAGTGGTTCCACTATAACGCCTGCAATATCAGAAACGTTTTCGTTAATAATTTCAGTGGTGAGATTGATGTCATTAAAAGGTGCAATTAACATTTCATTACGTACAGAATTAGGAATTCCAGAAGAGTCGGGTAGAGCTTGCGGAAATGGAATTGGCTCTTTGGGCATCATGCTCATTAAAGAGTAATCATTCATTCCGTGGAAACCACCTTCAAACTTCAATATTTTATTTTTTCTTGTATAGGACCGAGCTGCTCTCATAGCATATAATGTTGCTTCTGATCCACTACTAGTGAAGCGTACATTTTCAGCACAGGGGACGGATTTCACTATTGCTTCAGCAAGCAAAATTGCATGTTCATTATTTGCAAAAAATGTCGTACCCTTTGCAACTTGCTCCTGGACTACTTCAGTTACTTCTGGATGTGCGTGGCCAAGTATCATTGGGCCAGAACCCATTAAATAATCTATATATTCATTTCCGTCAGCATCCCACACTTTACTTCCTGAACCTTGGTTTATAAGTAAATGGGGAGGGGTATTATTTCCTGTAGATCCGCCAGGAAAATAAAGTTGGGCCATTTGTATTAATTCTTCTTGAGTTCGTTGAGAATTAGAATTACCCATATAACACCTCAATTAGAGATTTAATCTGGTGCAATTATATCAGAATGAATGTAGGCTTACGTAAAGTAATTTGAACTCAGATTGAATATTAATGTGTTTAATATATAAGAAAAGGTTATTGAGGAAAAAATTGGAGGGGAAATGAATTTTGATGTTGTTCAAATTGAGGCTAAAACTGTAAAAACGGATGTTTTACTAATTTTTGTATTTGCTAACCAAAAAAAGCTTGATGATAATTATTTAGATCTAGATTGTCAGTTAAATAATGAAATTTCAAATATGCTGAAAAATGGAGAGATTGACACAGATTTTGGCTCAATGACTATTGTTCATACTTTGGGCTATATAGAGTCTAGGAGGGTTGCGATTTTAGGTTGCGGAGAACTTGCAAAGTTGGATTCTAAACATTTTCGAAATTTGCTTGCTGAAAATTTTAGAAAGCTTAGCAACATAAAAACAATTGAAACCATATCGATTTTGTCTTCTCCAAAGGTATTTGAAATATTTGACGATTTTGTCTTCGGGCAATTGACTTCAGAAGCTGCCTTACTAGGTTTGTACAAATTTGGAAAGTACAAATCGGTTGATAATTCTAAATTACATGCAGTGACTAAGTTTATTTTGATTGGCTTTCGAAATAAAGATTTAATAGAGCAGGGGATTAACTCAGGCTTGATTATAGCTGAATCAGTAAACTTTGCTCGTGATATGGTAAATGATCCTCCAAACCATATGACTCCTACTAAGATGGCTTTGCTATCAAAAGAGTTGGAATCCTTTTCAGACAATTTATCTGTAGAAATTCTTGATCGGAAAGAAATGCTTGATTTAGGTATGGGTGCATTGTTAGGTGTGTCTATGGGGAGTAGCGAACCTCCAAAATTTATAGTAATGCGTTATTTTTCTGATCAACGGAAGGACTCTGAAACAATTGGTATTTTAGGAAAAGGGATTACTTTTGATAGTGGAGGATTGGATATTAAATCAGCCTCAGGCATGAGATCTATGAAAGGAGATATGGCTGGAGGGGCAGCAGTAATAGCGACTATAAAGGCGATTGCCAGGTTGGGTTTAAATGCAAATGTGATTGGAATTGTACCAGCCACTGAAAATATGCCTGGAGGGTCAGCTCAGAGGCCAGGAGATGTTGTAAATACAATGGATGGGAAAACTATTGAAATTGGTAACACAGACGCTGAGGGACGTTTAGTTCTTGCAGATGCTATGGCATATGCAGTTTCATTAAAAATTTCTAAAATTGTAGATGTAGCAACTCTAACTGGTGCAATTTCTGTAGCCTTGGGAGATCAATTTATTGGAGCATTTGGGAATAATCAAGAATGGACGGATAAAGTAATTTGTGCTGGTAATGAAGTTGGAGAAGATATGTGGCAGTTACCTATGGCTGATGCATATGCAGAGCAATATAAAAGTAATGTAGCTGATATTAACAATATTGGTACAGGTGGAGCAGGATCAATTATAGGGGCTATGATTATTGGAGAATTTGCAAAAGATTCCTCATGGGTTCATTTAGATATTGCTGGAACTAGTAAAGTGACAAAAAATTCCGGCATTCAAATTAATGGTGCTACAGGAGTCGCGGTTCGTACATTTGTGCAATTAATTAAGAATAGTTTTGATAATAAAAACTAGAACTTTAATTTCTGAAAGTCTATGTTTAAATTTTTTGATTCGTTGACCATATGTTTTGCTGGTGCTAGAATGCCTATATAGTGGTGAGCGTGGCCAAGTTGGTTAAGGCGTCAGGTTGTGGCCCTGAAGATCGAGGGTTCGAGTCCCTTCGCTCACCCCATCATATGTATGATTTTTTGCGCCAGTAGCTCAACGGATAGAGCATCAGTCTTCGGAACTGAGGGTTGGGGGTTCGAATCCCTTCTGGCGCGCATTTATTTGTTTATTTATGCATTTAGTCAAAATAGCTGTTTTCAGATATTGACATGTATCACTGAAAATAATAAATTCCGTAATATAATCAAAACTTGTAAGGAGTTCATCATGGCTAATTATAGTTGTTCAGATTGTGGTATGGAAGTTGGTGATGTAACGTGCGGTAAGTGTGGTACATCTCTTGAACACAAGGAAATTACTAAGGATGATGGCTCAATAGTGGCAGTTGCTGAATGTCCCAATGGCGATGGGAAAATTAAGTCTCCGATGTGCTGTGGGCAGGATATGGTTGCTGCAAATTAAGTCGGTTTTACTTCGTCACTTCATTGCATCAAACTAGTTAGTTAGGATCGGTGCATAACGATAGGGGCTTTGTTTATGCAAAAGATGTAACGGACTGGATCTGTGCTAAATCCAAGTGTCGTATGTTACCGTCATGCACCGTAGTTATTCCGATCCATCTTTCTAAGAAATTATCTCCAGCCCATTTCTGATCGGGTGCTTCCCATAAAAAGTGAAATTCTGTGATCGGATACACATTTGAATCTGGTTTCTTCCTTGTCTTTTCTTTTACCGGATAAAGAAAGGGATTGCATACTTTCCTCGCAAAATGGACAAGTAGGACGATTTTCTAATCTTCCAGATCCGTTAGGATTACCAATTCTAATGGTTTTAACGTGGACAGTAGTATCTTTTAGATAGTCATATGTTCCATTGTATCGAATGAAATATTCTGTCGCGGTTTGCAAAATTGATTTTCCAGCAGAAACTTTTGGAATAAAGGTGTAGTCAACGTAACCGCATGCCACGCATTCTGGTTCCATGTCAGGAAAATCTTGCTGTAATCTATTATTGCAGCGTGGGCACTGTGTCTGTCGTATTGGTACAGGCTCGTGATTTATTGTTGCTGGAATTGCGCTGTTTCTAAGTGTTACCATTTTATTCTCCTGCAAATTTCTGAAACAATTTATACCAACATGAAATCCTAGTATTTGGATTTTACATCTGTATTTAATGTCTTTATAAATAAGTAGCAATACGTATGCCAAACCATTAGGAAGGCTATATGCCCACAAAAACATTTTTTTAAATTTTTTCGAAAAAATACTAAAAAAATACTAAAAAAATATAAAAAAATGCCTTTGTGGCAATTTTACTAACAATGTTTTCATTAAAAAAGTGATAGTTTTTTGGTTTAGTTTTTAGTCTTTTCATTATAAATTAGTAACTATGTTCAGGGATTATTTGTGGTTTAAGCGCATTTACTTAATAGAAATCTCAAAAATCCTTAAATGTCTGGAGAATTGAGTTGTTACAAAAACAAATTTCTGGAATAGGAGATAGGAAGTCTGAGAAAAAGTCGGTTTCAGATAGGCAATCTGCGGCATTTATCGTTGGACAGTGCTTGAAAGACGCTTTAGGTGTTTCATCAGGTTTAGTATTGGCATATAGGCCAATAGATTCTAAAAATGAAGACGGGGTTTTAGCCATTGTTGGACAATCTGATAATGGGATAAATTCTATTTACAATAGGTTAAAAAATAATATTGATGGATTATTGCCTGGAACTATTCAAATTGAGGATGATGATGGATGGTACCTTCTAGTAAGTCTTGACTATGATGATTTAATTTTTGGATGTGTTGTTTTAGGTCCTAAACCAGATCATAAAAAATTTTCATCAAATGAAGAAAATCAGATCTCTTCACTTCGTCCTATGGCGTCACAGGTTTTATTGGGAGTGGATTTGACTCTGGGATTCTCTCCTGTAGATGTGGGCGATTTAGTTACTAGGGCAGTAGAAGCAGAATGGGCTAAATTGGCCGGAGATTTACATGATGGCCCTTTACAAAAGGCATTAATGTTGGGAGGGTTTGGGGCGAATGTACATGATCCTGTAGCTATGGCGCGATTGTTGTCAGATGAATTAAGAGAGATTTGTGGATCGCTTCAGCCCACTGTTTTGAAAGAATTTGGTATTGCTGCGGGCCTAGATTGGTTACTTGATTGGGTCGGAGAACAATATCATATTAAAACCAATCTTTCTCTGGAAGGAATAGAGTTTGGAAAGCGTCTATTGCCTGATGTAGAGCTTGCATTGTTTCGTGTGGCGCAAGAGGCTTCTAATAACACTATTAAACATGCTCAAGCATCAAAGTTAGATTTTAGGGTCAAATTACAAAAAAAATGGGCGCTTCTTATTGTACAAGATGATGGAATTGGGTTTGATGCCCAGAATATATCAATATCTAATAGTCGTATGGGGATAAGCGGGATGCTAAAAAGAGCACAACAGCTCGGTGGAGATATTACGATCGATTCTGTTAAGGAGAAAGGTACAAAGGTTAGTGTGAAAATACCGCGAACATCATCTGGAAACCAAGGAAGTTTGTTTTGAAACAAGTGCGAGTAGTGTTGGTTGACGATCATGCAATGTTTAGGCAGGGTATAAGAGCGTGTATTGATAGTGAACCTGATTTTTTGGTTGTAGGTGAGGCAGATGACATTTCTTCGACTATAGACTTGCTTATAAGAACGCAAGTTGATGTTGGGATTTTAGATATTCGTTTAGCTAAAGGAGAGTCGGGGATTGAATTAACTAAGCGAATTAAAGATCACTGGCCAAAAATAAAGATATTAATATTAAGTGCTTATGATTTCGATAAATATATTGAGATTTTGTCCAAGCTTGGAATAGATGGATATATTTTAAAAGATTCTCCTCAAGAGACTTTAATTCAAGCGATTAGGGATGTTGTTAGCGGTGGAGTAGTTTTGCCTCCTTCAATAGCAAGTAAGGTTATGAAGGGATTCGCGACTACTAAACGTTATAAAAAAGATAGGATTTGGGATTTAACATCACGCGAGCTAGAAATTTTAGAATTGATGTCTCATGGACTTAGAAATTTTGAAATAGCAGATAGGTTTTCAATTTCAGTGCGTACAGTTGAAGTACACGTTAGAAATATATTATCTAAATTGCATGTAAAGACTAGAACTGAAGCAGCTACTTTAGCAATGCAAAACAATATTCTAAGATAATCTCTTATAAAAAAGTTCTTAATTTTTAAAATAATTACTCATATATATTTTATATTTATTTTTATCTAACAAGATTTTGTTTCTAATATTTTTAAAATATTGATGTCTATTACTCGAGAAAGTTTTTAATTTTGTTGAAATTTGAAAACTATTATTATGATATTAAAAAAGAATTATTAATATCATTTGTGAAAATAAAATTTTAAATTGTGAAATTAATTTTATTGAATATTAGAATATTTTCTGTTATTTTAATAATATTAAATATTTGTAACATTCTTGGGTAAATTATGACCAAACTTTCAAAAGAGCAAATGGTACGACTTGCTTTTAAAGGATCTGAATGCAATTGGCAAAAGGATTGTATGGAAAAATTCATAGCATTGGAATTCGGATTTTTTGAAAATGGAAGTAAATTTTTTGATAAATCTCAAAATTTTAAAAATACTAAAATTACTCAAAATAGTATAATAGTTACTCGAAAGACATTGCATAATTGGAGAAAGAGGGTCCGGATTTTATGGGATGCTACTGACTCAAAAGGTTTTGAAGATGTTTCCTGGGAGGATCTTGACGCAATGAGGAAGTATGGGATTAGGGATGATTTTGTTACTAAAATGTACGAAATATGGAATCAGACCTTGATTGAATGGTCAAAGTGTGGTGTTAGCCCAGGTGAAATACAAAAACCCTCATATTCGTTGCTGTTTTGGGTCCAGTTTTTATTGATGTACCATCCAGAATTTTGCATTTTTGACATTTTAGTTATTGCTGAAGCATACGTTCAACGTATGAGATTGTATGAAGCCTTCAAGGAGGAAAACACTTATGAACCAAGATATATGCGCGAAGATATTGATAACTGGTTGGCTTACCGACCCTATGAAAGTGCAGAAAAACTCAAGGCTTATGAATTCGCAATCACTACAAAAAAGGTTCGACCACTTAGGACTCCTTGGCTCGATCAGGTTTTCTGTAGGGATGCTAATATTGATAGATTCAGCCTACCATCGCAAATAATCGAAAAGTTTTTACCTTATGAACTGAATTATGACTTTAGAATAATTGGTATTACTGGAAGATTTTTGGTTGAAGAAAAGGATGATTCTTATTTAGTCGTTTTTGAGAACCAGGAATCAACTATTTCAAAGTCAAGAATTCAGAAGTATAATTCCAAAGAGTTTTCTCCAGAAATACAGAATGAATTAAATGAGATTCGCCGTAAATATAGGGAAAATGACTATTAGTTTTTGAGGTTAGATCATGTCATTATTTGTTAAAAATGTAGAAGTCTTTGATATTAGAGTTCCGACATCTGATTCATTGTTAGGTTCAGATCCTTTTCACAAAAAGCCTAATTATTCCTGTGTATATACAACGATTGAATTATCCAATGGCATAGTTGGGAATTCAGTTTGTTTTACTGTTGGAGCAGGTAATGATTGGATAGTATATGGCGTAAAAGATATCTTAAATCTTTTAGAAAATTATGATTTTAATCAGTTTGTAGAGGATCCAGGAGAATTGTATAAATTGATTAACGATCATCATCAACTTAGATGGTTGGCTGATGGGGTAAACAGAATGGCTTTAGGATGCGTAATGAATTCCATGTGGGATTGTTGGGCAAAAGTTGAAAAGAAGCCTATGTGGAAACTTCTAGTTGATTTAGAACCATCTAAAATTGTTTCTTCTATTGACTGGAGGTATTTGCGTGACGGTTTGTTGCCCGAAGAGGCTTTGGATATACTTACTCACAATGAAAACATGCATCAAAGTCTTGAGCATGCATTGCTAGAAAATGGGCCAAAAGCATATTCGACTGCTGGATGGTTAGGTTTGAGTGATGAAGAAATTGCTAAGACAATTTCTGATATGAAGAAAGAAGGATTTGATTGTTTCAAGATGAAAGTTGGTCAAAGTCTGTCTGATGATATGGAAAGATTAGCATTTATTAGGAAACAAATAGGTGATGATGCCCAACTTATGCTTGATTGTAACCAAGTTTGGGGTGTGGATGAAGCTATTGAGTATATGAAACATCTTGCTGTGTTTAAACCTACGTGGATAGAAGAACCTACATCGAGAGATGATGTACAGGGACATTTGAAAATTGCTCAAGCTCTTGAACCCTTAGGAATAAAGGTAGCTACAGGTGAACAGGTACCTTCACCTGTTATTTTTAAGCAAATGTTGCAAGCTGGTGCACTTGGATTTTGTCAAATTGATGCTAGTAGGCTTGGTGGGGTGAATGATGTTATGGCTGTGATTTTATTAGCAAAAAAATACGATGTTCCAGTTTGTCCGCATGGTGGAGGTATAGGACTATGCAATATGATTGTTCATTATGCAATGTGGGATCAAATTAAAGTTTCTAGTCATTCAGATTCGCAAGTAGTTGAGTATCTGAATTTCCTGCAAGAAGACGTATTTATTTCACCAATTAAAGCAAAAAATGGTAGGTATGTTGCTCCTGAATCGTATGGATGGGGATTAGATATGGAAAAAGATTTTTTTGATTCACATATTTATCCTACAGGGAGTACATGGAATAAAAGGATAGCATCTGGGAGCATAACCTTTTTGGCGTAGAATAAAATTGATTCTGTGAATATCTTTGATCATTGGTTTGTAATTTGTTTTCCTAAAATTCTATTCGCATGCCCTCTTTAGATTTCTATTTTATTGGATTGAAAAGAGTAGAAAGACCTTCTAATGGATTGTAATAAATATGTTTGCGAGAATATACTTAATACACCACAAATAAAAAATACAATTGGAGATGAGTGTGAGAATTTCAAGGGTAAATAAACTTCCAGGTATGGAAGATCTTTTTGATGAAAACTTCTCAGTTTTGCAGGATCTAAAACTTGAAATTTCCCAAACTTTGTATGCAGGTGGATATCTAGAAATAGACACACCTTTTTTTGAAGACACAGAATTGTTTCTTAGAAAATCGGGAGCTGCCTTAAATAGTCAATTGTATTCATTTGTTGATCCGGGCGGCAAAAAGGTAAGTATACGCCCAGAATTTACATCCTCGGTAATTAGAAACTATATTGAACGTAATAAAGGTGATTCTCCTCAACGAATTCAATATTCTGGGCCTGTGTTTAGATACGATGAGGTGGAATCTAAGACTATTCAATTATATCAATCTGGTGCTGAGTTGATTGGTAGTCACGGTATTAATTCTGACGTTGAGATTTCTCTACTTGCTTGGCAAGGTTTGAACAAATTAGGTTTGGTTGATTGTCAATTGAATTTCAATAATATTGGGATTCTTTTTGGGGTTCTCAATAATTTTGGACTCTCAAGATTGTCTCAATCAATGATAATGAATAATCTAGGGTTTTTAAAAGAGGGGGACGTAGATCCAGATCGATTGCTTGCAAATGCCCAAGAGATTCGGATTGTTTCAGATAAAAACGATTCTTCAAAAAATGATTTTTCTGAAATTGATGCTGAAAAAATGTATACAGAAATGATGAGAGACACTCCCTATAGTTCATTGGGCAGGAGGACCAAGAAACAGATTATTGATCGATTGATTCGTAAGGTGAGAGATATGGATTCTCCCGAAAATTTTTTATCGGCAGTTAGTTTAATGAAATCAATGGTACAGCTCGAAGGTCATTCACTTGATGTTTTGAATCAATCTAAAGACTTGTTGCAATCTAAAGATATTGATATTGATTCCCTTGTAGGGTTTGAGGGTTTTTTCAAGAAATTGATTAATTCTGGTATTCCTGAACAAAACATATTTTTATCTTGGGGTCTATTACGTGGTTTAGCCTATTATACTGGCTTTACTTTTGACATGGTTTTATTAGGCTCTGACAGTCCAGTCTTTTGTGGTGGTGGAGGAAGATATGATGATTTAGTTAGTGCTTTGGGAGGAGAGAAGAATATTCCTGCTCTTGGCTTCGCGTATGATTTAAATGCAATATTACCTTATATAAAAACTGAGTAATTATATGGACAGAAACAAAAATTTAAGAATAGCATTACCAAGTTCAGGGAATTTATATGAACCAGCATTGGGATTTTTGAAAGCAAGCGGGTTAAATGTGTCTCGAATTAATAGCCGTAGGTATACGGCTACTATTCCCTCAATGGAAAATCTGGAAGTAATTTTCCAACGCGTTTCTGATATTACTCAAACGATTGAGGATGGGCGGGCTGATATTGGAATTGTCGGGAAAGATATGTTTTCTGAATATCGACTTGATGCGACTCGTTGTGAGATTCTAATAGATGGTTTAGGTTTTGCGCATTCAAAAATGGTGCTGGGAGTACCGGATTCTTGGATTGATGTTGTATCGATTACTGATTTGGCTGATGTGGCTTCCGAATTTAGGAATGAAGGCCAAGAGTTACGAGTTGCAACTAAATATCCTAGATTAACTGAAAGATTCTTATTGAAAAAAGGTGTGAATTATTTTTCATTGGTGTTTTCAAGAGGATCTCTTGAGGTAGCTCCTGCAATGGGTTCCGCTGATGTAATTGCGGATATTACTGAAACTGGAGTGACAATGCGTGAAAATCGAATTAAGACTATCTCTGGCGGTACTATAATTTCATCGCAGGCAATCCTGATTTGTAATCGAGATGTTTTAAATTCAGGAGATGAAAAACAACATTTAACAGAATCTATTACTGAATTGATGGAATCTTATTTAAAATCTAAAGGGTCTTATTCTGTTACTGCAAATATTAAAGGTAAAAATGCTGATGAGGTAGCTCAAAGAGTACTATCAGATGTGAAAATTTCAGGATTGCGTGGCCCAACTATCTCTAGAGTTTTTAGTAATACTAATGACGATTGGTTTGCTGTAACAGTTGTTGTAGATCAGAGTGAATTACTTAAGGTAGTCGCTAGTTTTAGAGCATTGGATGGAGAAAGTGTTACAGTTTCTCAACCAAATTATGTTTTTACAAGTCAAAATGATTCTCCAGATTCTTAGGTTGGTAATAAATGCCCAATTTGCCCACTCATTTAAAATTTGCGCTTGAAGTTTCTAAACAATTAGATTCTCCGATAATTAACGCACATCTTGGATCATTTCTTTTAGGTGCTACTAGCCCTGACATTCGAGTAATCACCAAAGTTGACCGGTCAGTATATCATTTTGTCCAATTGGATTTTAAAGATGTTGGAGATGGTATAGACAACATGTTTAAGTCCTATCCAACTCTATCAAACTTTTCACAAATGGATTCTCAATTACAAGCATTTATTTCCGGCTACATTACTCATTTGATTGCAGATGAATGCTGGATTTCTGAAGTTTTTAGGAAGTATTTTGCTAGTTTGACATTATTTCCTGATATCAATGAAGGGTTAATCCTGGATCGTGCTATGCAATTGAATTTAGATCGAGCTTTCTGGAAATTAGATTATGATTTTGTTGGGACAATTCAATCTGAAGATTATAAGAATTTAAATTTAGAATTTATAGAGTCTGATTTAATTGAAGAATGGAGTAATTGGGTATGTGGATTTATTGGGAGAGGATTTTCTTGGGATAGATTGAGATTTATGGCTCGCAGGATTTCTAGAGGTGATGATACGAACAGTGTTCACCGGACAGCCGAAATTTTTTTGAAAGATATTTCTTTGGGCTTAAGCCAATTATTTGAATTAGTGCCAAGGTCGGTATTCCAAGATTATGAAAATAATACAGTTGAATTAATGGTTTTGAAAATAAGGAAGTACTCCGTATGAAGATTGTTAGTGGAATTGAAGATGCTAGAACTATTTTGATGTCCGAACGAGGAATAGTAGAGAATTCTTCTTCTTATACAAAATCGGTTGAAGGAATAATTCAATATGTTCGTAATGACGGAGATGAGGCGTTAATAAATTTGACCCAAAAATTTGAAGGTATTCCTTTGAAGTGTATTGAAGTTGATTTAAGTACAATAAAAAATGCAAAAAACAACATTTCAAGGGATTTATTTGATTCTTTACAATTGGCTGCACAACGTATTACAACATTTCATCAAAAATGTTTGCTTCAGGGTTGGAGTAATTCTGGAGAAGGTTTAGGTCAAAAAATTGTACCTATTCAACGTGTGGGTGTTTATGTTCCTGGAGGGACAGCAAGCTATCCATCAACAGTATTAATGACTGCTATTCCTGCAAAAGTGGCAGGGGTAGAAGAAATAATAATGTGTACACCGTTGTCAAAAGATGGAAAACTTGATGATATGGTTCTTGCAGCAGCTGATATCGCTGGAGTAGATAGAATCTTTTCTGTTGGTGGAGCTCAATCTATTGCTGGGATGGCTTTTGGGACTCAAACGATTCCAAAAGTTGATTTGATTTGCGGTCCTGGCAATATTTATGTCACCTTAGCTAAGAAAATGCTTTTTGGGGAAGTTGGAATAGATGGATTGTATGGCCCAACAGAAACATTTCTTATAGCTGATTCATCAGCCAATCCTACGATGTGTGCGGCTGATCTTTTGGCACAAGCAGAACACGATGTCCTTGCAAGGGCAACTATGCTTACTAATTCCCATCAATTAGCCCAAGAAGTGAGTAGCCAAATTGAAACTCGCCTAGGGTTGATGACTCGCGGATCTATTGCAAGTAAATCAATTGAAAATAGAGGTTTGATAGCTGTTTTAGATGATCTAGAAGATGCTATTGATCTGACTAATCAATTTGCTCCAGAACATTTAAGTTTAGTAGTTGATGATACAAAAATGTTTTTAGATGAAATCAAGAATGTTGGAGTGATTTTTGTGGGTGAATTTTCTCATGAGGTTTTGGGTGATTATGTTGCTGGACCAAGTCATGTAATGCCAACTAATGGTACGGCTAGATTTAATTCGGGAATTGGGATTCATACATTTTTAAAATTTATTCCTATCGTATCTTTTGATAATGAACAGTCACGGGATTTGTCTGCATCTGCATCAATTATTGCGAAAGCCGAAGGATTACATGGTCACGCTGAAGCTGCTGAAATTCGTCAAGAATTATGATAAATAGGAGAAAGAATTGAGTATAGAAGATTTAATTAAACCTCATTTGCGTAATGTCACTTCATATGATCCTGTAGATCCTCCAGAAATGCTTGCGGAGAAAGCAGGTATACCAATTGATCAAATCATTAAATTAAATGGTAATGAGAATCCTTATGGCCCTTCGGGGAAAGTTTCTGAAGTAGTGTCGAATTCTGCCGTTCATGTTTACCCGGATCCTTTACAAAGAAAAGTTCGTAATAAATTAAGTGAATATACTGGATTTCCCCAAGATTGTTTGGTCGCAGGAGCGGGAAGTGATGAATTGATTGATTTGTTGTTCAGATTATTTGTGGAACCAGGAGACAATATTTTGGATTTTGAACCAACATTTGGGATGTATGCATTTTGTGCGAGGATTTACCAAGCTGAAGTTCAGTTGTCTAGGCGAGATAGCAGTTTTGGAATTGATATTGAAGATGCTCTTAAAACAATCAATGATCGTACAAAGATAATATTTGTTGCTTCTCCAAACAATCCTACAGGAAATATGGCTTCGGAATTTGAAATACGGTCATTACTTGATACTGGTGTTCTTGTAGTTTTGGATGAAGCCTATTATGAATTCTGCAATTTTACCTTTGCGGATTTAATAGATGAGTTTGATAATTTGGTGATACTTAGAACTATGAGTAAATGGGCCGGGCTTGCAGGATTAAGAGTGGGATATGGAATTATGAGCCCAATTTTGGTCAACCATTTAATGGATATAAAGTCACCATACAATTTAAGTGTAACTGCCGAAGACGCATTGATTGCCTCTATTGATGATTCTGCGTTTTTGCTAAAGAATGTTCGAAGTATAGTAGATGAAAGAGATCGGTTGTTTAGCTTATTAGTTGATATTGATGGTTTGGAACCTGTCCCTTCAAGTGGGAATTATATATTGTGTGAAGTAAAAGAATACAAAAAAGATTTTGTTGTAAGTGGCTTGGAAAGCGAAGGTATTTTTGTGCGTACGTTTAATAATGAATCATTAAGAAACTGTTTCCGGACGGCAATTGGTACGCCTGCACAAACTGATCGGATGATTAGTGTGTTAAAACGTTTGGTCTGATTTTCTAATGTGTTAAGAAGAAATCGAGAACACTCGGAGACCGTGGCTTATAAACAGCATGAAAGTCTCACGCTATATCCGTAATGTAAGCGATAGTACAGCGGTTTGCAAGAGGACGTCCAGTAGGGTAGTGCTCGCGTAACTATCACGGTTATCAATCAGGAAATTATTCCCTACTTCAGAACGTTTTCCGTCCACATTCTCAGTCTCTCACGGAGCAGTAACACTACTCAGGAGTAACCGGCTTTTTTAAGAATCTTTCTAGTAAAGAATACAGTCCCTGCAATCGCTAAACCTGTATATACCAATGCTAGTACAAAGAGGTTCGGATTCTTCTGAACAATGTGCGCCATAATGAGAGCTAAGCCAACACACCACAAAATAAAACCTATGAAAGGCACACCCACAATAAATAGAAATTTTCTCATAATGGTCGGATTATACACGCCCCTTTTATAAATATGCTATCTTGTACAAGGACGTTGTGATGCGTCCTCTTTGGGACGTTGTGACACGCATAACCACTGTTACACCGTCCCTTTTGTATATGGCTTTATGGATGATATACTTCTATATGGGACGTTGTGACGTGGCTATCGGCCTGCCTTTTAGGAACTGAATCTGTGGTTATCCCAAGAGTAGGTTTCTTGTCCTGTGGTAGACCGTCATCTTTTAGCCCTCATCAGGCTAACCACTAGTTGCACCGTCCTTTTTTATAATTTCTGAACTGTCACGCGTATCCACTACAACAAACCACAATCACTAAGACATACCCTCTCCACCAGTAATACAATGAATACTTACAAACCACCCAAACCCAGCCAACTGGAAGCTAGAAAACCTGACCACAATTTAACCGAAAATTAGATTTTTACCACAGAATGTACCTCAAGATGTACCTAACTCCGCGCGAGGCTGTTTACAGCGACGCAAATCTTCTAAGGATGAAGGTACTCGAAATGGTGGTGATAGGGCATGATATGGAATGAGGGACCCTGATATTGTATGGAGTTTCGGATATTCAATGTGTTAATCTAATTATGGAGTGTTGAAAAATGACTAGTAGAAAAGCAAAAATTGAACGGAAAACAGATGAAACTAATGTTTCCGTAGAAATAAATTTAGACGGAACAGGCCAATATAAGATAAATACTAGTAATGCATTTTTGGATCATATGATTGCTCAGCTATCTAGACATGGATTAATGGATGTTAAAGTTGAGGCATCTGGTGATATAGATTTGGGATATCATCATTTAGTAGAAGATGTAGGAATAACTCTTGGAAGGGCTCTTAGGCAATCTGTAGGTGATGCAAAAGGGATTAATCGTATGGCACACTCATATGTACCTCTTGATGAAGCTTTAGCTTTGGTAGTGGTTGATTTTGGAGGTAGAGGATATTCGGTGTTAAATACTGAAATTGGCCATGTTGATTTAGGTGGTTTGAGCGGTGATTTAATTGAACATCTTCTAGAATCTATGGCTAGAGAAGGTGCATTTAATTTGCATGTACGATTGATCTCAGGTGTTAATAACCATCATAAATCCGAAGCAATATTTAAGGCGTTGGCAAGGGCAATGAGGTTTGCACTGGATATTGATCCACGTAGATCTGGAGAGATTCCAAGTACAAAGGGTACAATTACTGGGTAATTTAAAATTTTGTTAGTGCTTATATAGAAACTAGGTCGAACTTGTAAGTTTCTATGACTGGGTTTGATAAAAGTTTGTCACACATTTCTTGAATTTTTTCGGATGCAATTTTCTTCTCTGTTTCGCAAATTTTGATCTCAAAATATTTTCCTGATCTAACAGATGTAACGGATTCAAACCCTAATTGTGCAAGACCAGATTGAATTGTACTGCCCTCTGGGTCATTTACAGATGATTTGAAGCTGATATAAATTTTTGCTAGGAACATTTGGTGTTAAATTCTTTATCTTGCAGGCCACTCAGGTGCATTCCGAGAATTGTGGTGGGCTTTGATGAAGGCATTGATACGATCAAGGTCTAATGTTTCGAATTTGTCGATGTAATCCCATGCAGTTAATGCTATTTTCGACTCCATATTCTCATAAGGAGAGAGAATGATTTCAAACCTTTCTTCATTAACTTTTTGATTAACAAATTGGGATAATGACACAATTAAATTCTGACATTCTTCATTAGTTGATTCACAATTGTAATGAATTGCAATTCCTCCATGTTCAAGATTATGCAGACGATATTCGTCTTCGATTATTTTTTCGTGGACTCCCCAACGGACTGGGGCTATAGGCATATTGTAATGCCATCCTGAAGTCGCTGGATAGGAGTTGTAATCGGGATGTTCAGTATCAGGGAAAATGTGGTCACGTCCTTGGTTTTCAATTTTGATCCAACTACCTTCAGGAGTGTTGTCGAATGGATTAAGATTTACTCCAGTTTCTGAATCTCCAGTAGAGCCAGTACCAATTGGTAATCCAGGTAGTATCAGACTCAGAATAAGCAAGAGCGCTATTGCGACTATTAGTATCGCTCCACCATAACGAATAAATTTTCCACGACTCTGCTTTCGAGATCTTCTTGCGGCTCGAGCTTGCGTAGGCGTGAGGCGTTGCTGTTTTTTAGTAGGTTTTGAAGTCATAGAATCCCATAAATAATGTATTTATAGTTATTTTCTAGACAAGTTGGCGTCCTGTCAACTTGTTATACGCATCAATGTATTTTTCGGTGGTTCGATTTACTACATCATCTGGAAGTTCGGGGGCTGGAGGTTCATGATCCCAACCCTGAGTATCAAGCCAATCTCTAACAAATTGTTTGTCATAGCTTGGCTGTGATTTTCCAGGGGAATATTCATCTGCATTCCAGAAACGACTTGAATCTGGAGTTAATAATTCGTCGATTAGATGTAATTTGCCATCTATAAGACCGAATTCCATTTTTGTATCAGCTATAATTATTCCCTTTTGGGTAGCGAAATCTCTTGCATATTCATATACAGAAATCGAAACCTCTGCGAGTTTGTCAGCTAAATCCTTACCAACCATTTCTTCGACTTCGGCAATAGACATGTTTTCGTCATGTCCTTCATCAGCCTTGGTTGTAGGAGTAAAAAGTGGTGTTGGGAACATGTCACCATCTTGTAGTCCATCTGGCATAGATTCACCATTCACCAGACCCGTTTTTTTGTACTCAGATAAAGCTGATCCGGTGATATAACCTCTGACAATGCATTCAATATCTATTCTTTCTGCATTTCGAACAATCATTCCACGTCTGGCTACATCGATTGGCAGATCTTGTTTGGAATCTGTTGATGCAAGGTGTAGAAAATGATTTGGAATAATATGAGCAGTTTTTTCAAACCAAAATGATGATATTTGGTTTAAAACGGCTCCTTTTTCTGGAATTGCAGTTGGTAGTACTACATCGAATGCAGAGATTCTATCAGTTGCAATCATTAATAATGAATCTTCGTCGACTGAATGTGTGTCTCTTACCTTTCCTCTATATAATAAATTTGGTAGGGGACTCTCTCTTAAAACGCTCATGATCACTCCATAACTTTTATCAATTTAAATTTTTAGACGGTCAAAGACTTCGTCGATATACCTAATGTAATAATTGTAATTAAATATTTCCAAAATTTCATCTTTGCTCAAACTAGCTTTGACTCTTGCATCATTTGAAATGAGATCTCGAAAATCCTTTTGTTGTTCCCAAACTAAAGAAGCATTTGATTGGACTATTTCATATGCATTTTCTCTAGAAATTCCTTTTTCAACTAGTTCTAGCATTACACGTTGTGAAAAAACTAGTCCGTGAGTCAACTCAATATTCTCAAGCATTCGATCTCTATATATTCTAATACCTGACATCACATGATTGAAAATACTAAGCATGTAGTCTAATGCCAAACATGAATCGGGAAGAATAATGCGTTCTGCGGATGAATGGCTGATATCACGTTCACCCCATAAGGCAACGTTTTCCATAGATGCGAGACTATGTCCTCGGATTAAACGTGCTAGCCCACATACACGTTCAGTCAATTCTGGATTACGTTTATGTGGCATTGATGATGACCCGGTTTGACCTTCTGAGAATGGTTCTTCAACTTCTCGAACTTCAGTACGCTGCATTCCTCGTATCTCTGTTGCAAATTTGTCTAGAGAAGATGCGATCAATGCTAGTGTTGTGACAAAATGAGCGTGCCTATCCCTTTGGACAATTTGGTTGGATACTGGTGCTGCCTGAATACCTAAAATTTCACATACTTTAGTTTCTAAATTTGGAGGTATTGTCGCGTAAGTACCAACTGGGCCAGAAAGTTTTCCAACAGAAATTGAGTTTTTTGCTTGTTGAAGTTTTAATTTGGCTCTGCGCATTTCGTCCCACCAAATTGCAAGCTTCAGTCCAAAAGTTATAGGTTCAGCATGCACCCCATGTGTTCTGCCAATCATTAGAGTGTGACGTTCATTAGTTGCTAGTTCTGAAAGTTTATCAATTAGAATGTCTAATTCTTTTTCTAAAAGATTTGCTGCTTCGATAAGCTGGAGACTTGTAGCTGTATCCCAAACGTCGCTTGTAGTCAGTCCAAGGTGTAGCCATCTTCCTTCAGGACCAATTTTTTCTGTAATTGATCGCAAAAATGCAGTCATATCGTGTTTGGTAATGTCTAGGATTTCTTTCAATCTTATTGGGTCGTAATTGACATTCCTTAATTTGGCCATGTCTGATTCGGGTATAATACCCTCTTGTGTCCAAGCTTCACATACGGCAATTTCAACTAACAACCATTTGTTGTATTTGTTTTCATCAGACCAAATTTTTTTCATTTTTGGTCTTGAATATCGTTCAATCATAATTTATTTTTTCATGTTTTCTCGGTATTGGTCATAAGCTTGGCGGATTTTTTCGTGGTGTAATCCTAAGATTTGGGCTGCAAGGAATGCAGAATTTCTTGCTCCCCATGATCCGACAGCCACACATGCAACGGGAATTCCAGGAGGCATTTGAGCTATCGCATGCAGCGAATCAATTCCACCGAGATCACTAGAAGGAAGAGGTACACCAATAATTGGCAAGGTGGTCCAAGATGCTAACACTCCAGGAAGACCTGCAGATCCTCCTGCGGCTGCAATGATTACTTCAATCCCTCTATCGCGCGCAGTCTTTCCATATTCGGCAACTTTCTCTGGTGTACGATGCGCAGACGCGACTATGACTTCATTTTCTATTCCCATTTGGTCAAGTACATCTACAGTGTTTTGCACAAGCTCTTTGTCAGACGCACTTCCCATTACAACACCTACTAACGGCATAAAAATCTCCTATTAAAGTTTTTGGTTATATATTAAATATTAGATACTATTTAATATATCCAATTTCAAGCAATTATTAAAGGGACAAATAATTCCTCAGGAGTAATACCTGAATGTGCACCGACCATATTCTCATAAGGAGCTTCTTTATATGAAATTATTGATTCCCCAAGTGAAATTGCTAAATGTGTACCAATTCTAGATTTCGCTATTGAAGAAAATTGATTTGGTCCGAATAAACCCATTTCCACTACTTCATCAATAGTTAATAAGGCAAAATTTTCCTTAGTGGATTTCAATAGTAAATTTTGGAATTCTTCAGTTTTCGATTTTTTAACATCAAAGAAAACTGCTCTCATATCTCCCCAAGGCTCGTTGTTTATACACTTTTTAAGTTCATTGTTCGGAATAGTAAAGATCTTGTTTTTAGGGATGTCTAATAGGCCATGATCAGCAGTAACTATTATTTTGGCTTGTCCATTTATAGTCGAATACAATCGATCGAGTTCATTGTTGATTTTTTGAGCTGCTTTTATTGTGTCTTCGTGATAAACCCCTTTTTGATGTGCTGTTGCATCAACAATAGGCGAATATAGAAGTGTAAAAGATCTGTTTTTTGCGCGTTTAATTTGGTCTATCGTGATATTTATACCATCGGAGAATTTTTCGTACGGAATTGAAGGACTTTGCCAATGTAGAGAGAATTCACTGTTTGCGATGTATGAGGGTAGAATAGATTTCGCATCGTATGTAGAATTTTCGATGATAGAAGAAAATTTGTATACATCTTTTGGCGTAAGCCCAAATTCAGCAAGGTTTTTGCCTTCTGCTCTGGTGGAAAAATGTATAATGGTTGAAACTTTGTTTATTTCTGGTAGATAAGTGAACCAATTAGTGATTCCATGTTCCGAAGGCCAAAGCCCGGTGGAAAAGCTAGTAAGTGCGACAGGTGTAGAACTAGGGAAAACCGTTAGTAATTCTGATTTTAAGTTTGTGTTTAAAAAGTTATTAGAGTCTAAATTTCTGAGAATGTTCATTCCAAGTCCATCTATGATCACAAAAACTAAGTGCTCAGGTATTCCAATCATTTTTAGTAATTCATCAGATTTTCTATCTTCGTTTTTAATAGAAAATTGATTTCCTGAGAGTTTTGCTAACGTTTTAGATAAATCTACGATACTGGAAAATTTCTTGTCGGTTGGCAATATTAAGGAGCCTGAATTTATAGAATTCTCTAGAATATTTTTCATCTCGATTATCAACCTTCTAATATTTTTGAGGCTATATCTGTTCTGTAATAGGCATTTTTGAAATTGATTGATTCAATTTCTGTATAGGCTAAATTTCTTGCTGATTCAAAAGATGAACCTTTAGCCGTAATCGACAGGACTCTTCCGCCAGAAGTAACAATTTTCCCATCTTGATTTAATTGTGTTCCTGCATGAAAGACCATGACTTGATTTGTTGATTTTTTTAGTCCAGAAATTTCATGTCCAATTGTATAATTTTCGGGATAACCTCCACTTGCTATTACAACAGTCACAGCTGGATCTGGATCCCATTCTATAGGTTGGTTTTGGATGAGATTGCCGTTAGCGATATCAAGGCATAATTTCGCAAGATCTGACTTCATTCTGGGTAGAATTACTTGTGCTTCAGGATCTCCGAATCTACAATTAAATTCAATAACCATAGGACCATTCTTAGTGATCATCAATCCAGCATAAAGCAACCCTTTGTAAGGGTTTTGATTATTTACTAATTCCTTAGCAACAGGTAAGAATATAGATTCTCTGATTGAATTTTCAAGTTGTTTAGACCAAATTGGAGGGGGGCTATAAGCTCCCATTCCACCAGTATTAGGTCCAAGATCGTTTTCGAATATTTTTTTGTAGTCACATGCTGGAACTAATGAAGAAACTTTTTCTCCATCAACAAACCCAAAAATACTAATTTCATTTCCTTCTAGGAATTCTTCTACGAGTACTTTGTCTGAAGCTTCGCCAAAAGATCTATTTACAAACATTTCTGTAATTGCATTATCAATTTCTTCTTTTGATTGCGCTATGATCACCCCTTTGCCTGCGGCAAGGCCATCAGCTTTGATCACTACAGGAGCAGAACAATTTGTCAAGAATTCTGTTATTTTTGATTGAGATGTGAATACTTGTGATTTGGCGGTAGGAACACCGGCGGAGGTCATTATTCTTTTTGCATAAGATTTACTACTTTCAATCATAGAAGCTTTAGCTGATGGTCCGAAAATTGGTAATTCGTATTTTTGAAATTCATCTACGATTCCGTTTGATAGAGGAATTTCTGGACCTACAATGGTTAAATCTGCAGGAAGAGATTTTGCAAAATCTAATAATTCAGGAATATTGTTTGAATCTATTTCAACATTTTTTGCAAACTGATTGGTGCCTGCATTTCCAGGGGCAACGAAAATATCATGGTTGGATGGACTATTGAAGAGGTTCCATCCAATCGCATGTTCGCGCGCTCCGTTTCCTATAATGAGAATTTTCATGATTGGTTTTTGGTTTTGATTAGCTTTCCTGATCTTGAATCGATATGATGAGTTGAACTTGATTTTGAGTCGTTATTGTTTTTAACAGAAATTGCTGCGGATTTTGCCAATATTCCAAGACTACATAATGTACCTATAGCAATGAATGCAACATCTGCTGACTCCTCAACAGCTTCATTAAATCTACTGCGATTGAGTTCCCAAGCTTGTTCTCCAATTTCCTCATTCAACAATACAAGTCTATCTCTTAGGATTTTAAGACCTAATTCTTCATTATTCGAAGAATCTACTGCAGGAAGATTAAATCGTTCGTGGAAATCATATACACTTAATGCAATTTCAGTAATATATTCAGCAAATGCTGTTTTACTTAGTGTCTGCATTTTGAACCTCATTGAATTTTTTCATACGTATTCCTATACAATACATTTCTCTACATTTTTAAGTATATAATCAACGGTCTCTTCTACAGATATTGTTGAATTGTCAATCCATAGACCTTGATTGGATACAGTTAATACTAAATTTTGTAATAGTTCACCCCTTTTAATTTGGCTTTCTTGAAAATAAAATCGTGATTCATTATTTCTCTGTTTATCTCTTTTTTTTGCCAAATCTAAATGTGGATTAAGGGTAACAAGATGAATTTGATTATTCTTGAGTAATTCTTTGTATATAGCTAACTGATTTTCTCCTACCACATCGTCACATATTGGTATAAAACCATGCTGTAGGTAGGATTGAGCTAAAGCGCATTGGTTTCGAATATTCATATCGGTCTGGAAACAAGCTTCTTCTTTTGGCAAAGCATTTGGACGTACATTGCCTGAGACAATTTGGTCTTGCAAGTCATCTCTACTTATTAAAGCAGCCTTAGGAAACTTTTTTGCAAATTCTTTTGCAGTAGTAGTTTTCCCAGATGCTGGGATACCGCTGAAAATCCATACTTTTTTCATCAGTTATAGATTCCATTCACTTTATTCCCACTCAATTGTTCCAGGTGGTTTGCTGGTAATGTCGTATACCACTCGGGTTGCATTGGGGACTTCGTTAACAATTCTATTACTCATTTTTGCTAAAACATCATTGGGTATGCGAGCCCAGTCCGATGTCATTGCATCTTCGCTTGTAACAGCCCTTATTGCAACTACGTTTCCGTAGGTTCTTTCATCTCCCATTACTCCGACTGTACGAGTTTCAAGTAAAACTGCAAAACTTTGCCAGAGTTCGTTGTATAGATTGTTGTTCTTAATTTCATCCATTACTACCCAATCAGAAAGTCGAAGAGTATGTAGTTTGTTTTCTGTTACCTCTCCCATTATTCTGATTGCTAGTCCCGGCCCAGGAAATGGTTGTCTGAATACCATTTCTTCAGGGAGGCCGAGCCCCAATCCAATTTTTCGAACCTCATCTTTAAATAGATATCTTAGAGGTTCAACCAATTCCAATTCCATGTGTTCAGGTAGTCCTCCAACATTGTGATGGGTTTTGATTTTTGCCGAGGTTCCTGATTCTGCAGTTTCACTTTCAATTACGTCAGGATAGAGAGTTCCTTGAGCAAGAAAATCAACTTTGCCTAATTTGGTAGCCTCGTCTTCGAAAACCTTGATAAAT
Source organism: SAR202 cluster bacterium (assembly GCA_022447855.1). Taxonomy (GTDB): domain Bacteria; phylum Chloroflexota; class Dehalococcoidia; order Lucifugimonadales; family UBA6927; genus UBA6927. Next base: position 12,504 of record JAKUTX010000008.1, on the reverse strand, counting down.
CTTTTGCCTATTATCATTCTTTTTTGTTCTGGATCTGTTACTCCTTTGAGATCTGAAAGGAATAAAGATGCAGATTTTGAATGGATGATTTGGATATCCAAATTTCGGTTGAACACATCTATAACTCTTTCGGGTTCTTCAAGTCTCATGAGTCCATTATCAACAAAAACACAGTGTAGTTGTTTGCCAATTGCTTCGTGGATTAGAGCTGCAGTAACTGAAGAATCAACACCACCTGATAGAGCACAAATTACTTTTCCATTTTTGACTTGAGTTTTAATTCTTTGAATACTTTCAGTAATAAAATTTCCGGCTGTCCATAACCCCTCGCAATGGCATATCTTTCTTAAGAAATTATCAATGATTTGAGACCCATTAGGAGTATGAGCTACTTCAGGGTGAAATTGTATTCCATACATACTGTTACCATTAGACATTGCAGCAATGGGGGAATTTTCACTGTTGCCTATTGGGTGGAAATCAGGTGGGGTTTGTGAGATGCGGTCAGCGTGACTCATCCATACTGGAAGTGAATCAGGAAGCTCGGAAAACAGTAAGTTGTCTCCAGAGTTTTGATTCAAGATTGCATGTCCGAATTCCCTTTCTGTTGCAGGTAGGACTTTCCCACCCAATTGGTGGGCCATTAATTGCATTCCATAGCAAATTCCTAGAACTGGTATTCCTTTCTCCCATACCCATTCAGGCGCTCGGGGAGAATTATCATCATATACACTCGCAGGTCCTCCAGACAAAATAATTCCTTTTGGAGAATTGGATCCAATTGATTCCCAAGAAGTAGTGTGGGGGATTATTTCACAATAGACATTCTGTTCTCTTACTCTTCTCGCAATCAGGTGACTGTACTGAGATCCAAAGTCTATTATGAAGATTGTTTCACTGTGAATTGTTGATCTTGACGGAGCCATGGATTTAAAAATTCTCTTTGTGAGATTAGTATGTTTGAGATTGATTCATTGTATAATACACTAACACTCTCATGGAGTAATAATTGAATGTCTGGATTCAATGAACGAAACATTTTTTTTGATTTGGATAGAGTCGCGAATATTCTTGAAAATGGTGGCTTGATTGCTATCCCTACAGATACAATATATGGACTTGCTGTTTTGTCTTCGATTGATAGCGCGGTAGAAAAAGTTTTTCAAATTAAAGGACGAAGTGAAAGTCAGGCTCTTCCGCTGTTGTTAGGCAGTGTTCAACAAATTAATGATTACGCTGATGGAATAAATGATGATGTCATAGGACTTGTAAATGAATTTTGGCCCGGCTCATTGACTTTAATTGTAAAAAAAACCCCTGGTGTTTCAGAAATTGTAAGCGGAGGATTACCTTCGGTGGCACTGCGTTTACCTGACCATCCAATTCCCCGGGCAATTTCTGAAAGGATGAATTCTGCTATCACAGGGACGAGTGTTAATAGGAGTGGAGAACCTCCATTTAACGACCCAAAGTCTATATATGAAGAATTTGGTGACGAGATCGATTTTATAGTCGAACATCCAACTAAAAAAGGAGAATTCCAACCGTCGACTATTTTAGATGTTACTTCTGAACCTTGGGTTTTGTTAAGGGAAGCATCAATTCCAAGGTCAAAACTTGAAGAATTCCTAGGTAGTGGATTTATAAAATAAAGGAAATTGAATGCACGTTGAAGACTTAAATCAGATTGTTGACCAAAAACTTCGGGATTTGATTAATGAAAGAGAATTACCTCTTTATAGAATTATTGAATATCAAATGGGATGGAATGATTCTGTTGAAGAGTTGTCAGTGGGTAATGATGAAGTTCTTAAGGGTAATGAGCTGATATCCAATCCTTTTGGTGTATTGTGTTTATTGGCTTCCTCCAGACAAATTAAGGATGCAATAAAGCCTGCTGTTTCTATTGAAATGATTTCCAAATTTTTACAAATTCATGATGATATCCAATCTGGGAATCCATCGAGAAATGGTCGCGATACTGTTTGGTGGTTATGGGGGCCGGCGCAAGCAATCAATGCTGGAGATGGTCTCCATGCATTAGCACGATTGACAATATTACAAATGCACGAAGATGGATATCCTTCAGAAAATATTTTCCAGATGCTCAGCATTTTGGATCAGGCTACTTTAAAGGCATGTGAGGGAAGATATTTGGATCTTGAAGCTCAAGAATCAATTGATATGAATATACAAAATTATTTGCAGATGTCTGGCGATCGATTGGGGTCGGTTTTCTCGTGTGCGCTTCAATTAGGATATATTATAAATTCTAATAACCCTGAGAAATTAAACGTTATTTCATCTTGTGGAAATGCCCTTGGTATAGCGCTGCAGATTGCAACAGATATTAACATTATTTGGGCAGATGGATCTGATATTGAATTGCTCAATAAAAAGAAAATTCTACCTGTAGTTCTAGGTATGTCGAAGGCTTCAATAAGTGAAAAAAGAAAATTGGGAGATATTTTCTTCAAACGAGTATTAGAATCATCAGATGTTGTATCAATCCGTGAAATATTGGAAGACTTGGATATAAAAAATCAAAGTTTCAATTTGTTAGAGGATTATAAATCCCAGTGTCAAAAGGGTTTAAAGGAAATTTTTGAAGATAGCCAAAAACTTGAGATCGCATCTTCATACGTTAACAATATTATTGATAATGGAATTAAGTAAATCCCAGAGATACTAGATGTTGAATCCAAAAAATAGACTCATTGATTTTAATATTAAAAACTTGAAAGTTTTGATACGAGTGGATTTTAATGTCCCGTATTCTATGGGCCCTACTAAAGTGTTAAGTGATTTAAAGATACTCTCTAGTATTCCTACAATAAATTATTTGCTTGATAATGATTGTTCAATTATTGTGTGTTCACATTTTGGACGTCCAAAAGGAAAGTATGATACAGATTTTGATTTAAAACCTATTGTAGATAGATTTTCTGATTTGTTAGGAATATCTGTTAAGAAATTAGAGCATTTTGACTTTGAGCATGTGACCCAGTGTGTTCAGGAGTTAAAATCTCGTGAAATTTTAATGCTACCCAATTTAAGATTCCATCCTGGGGAAGAGGAAAATTCAGATGAATTTTCCTCTTTTTTAGCTTCGTTAGCTGATTTGTTTGTTAATGATGCTTTTGGTGTAGCACATCGTTCCCATGCTTCGACGGTGGGAGTAACAAATTATTTACCATCTATGCCAGGATTTTTAATGATGCAGGAAATAGAAGTGTTGCAGAAGTTGATGTCTTCACCGAAAAATCCATTCGTAGCTGTAATGGGAGGAGCAAAAGTTGCTGATAAGATTCAAGTAATAGAAAGCATTTCTAAGAAAGCGGATTATTTGATGATTGGAGGAGGTATGGCAGCAACTTTTTTGAAAGCAAAAGGATATGAAGTAGGGCAGTCAATTATAGATGCAGATAGTTTGGATCTATTGCAAGAGTTTTTAAAAACTCTAGATGCAAAAAAATGCGAATTAATTTTACCTAGTGATGTTAAAGTAGAAATCCCTGAGAAGGAACAAAATGTAAAAATTGTCTCAATTAAATCCATACCTAAAGAGGGTAGGGTAATGGATATTGGTCCGAAGACTGTAAAAAACTTCTCTATGAGGCTTAGAAGAGCTAATACGATTTTTTGGAATGGTCCAATGGGTGTATATGAGGATGAAAGATTCAGTAATGGGACAATTTCTATTGCAGAAGCAATTTCTTCTCTAAACCAGTCTATTTCCACGATTGTTGGTGGTGGATCTACAGCTGATATAGTTGAAAAAATGCAATTATTAGAAGAGTTTTCCCATGTTTCTACCGGAGGAGGGGCTTCCTTAGACTTTTTATCCGAAAGACAAATGCCGGCACTCGAAGCATTAAAAATATAAAAATATTATAATATGTATAGGTGATTATGAATACTCCATTTGTTGGTGGTAATTGGAAAATGAACCTAAATTTCCATGAAGCCCTAGAAATTTTTACGCAAATTCATGCAATGACTTCAGAATTTTCAAAAAAAACTGAAGTTGTAATTTTCCCTCCATCCCTATATATAGACTCTTTAGCGACTTTTGTATCTGAAATGAATAGTTCTCTATTGTTAGGAGGGCAAAACATTTCTAACAATGTTAATGGTTCATTTACTGGAGAAATTTCAGCTGAAATGCTATCACAATTTTGTGATTATACTATTTTAGGCCATAGTGAACGAAGGAATTTTTATTATGAGACTGATTCTACTATTGCAGAGAGATGTATACGCGCGCATTCTATCGGGTTAAATACAATTTTGTGTGTTGGGGAACCGCTAGAAGTTTATGATTCAGGCAAATCCATTGAATATATTGATAATCAACTCAATTCCATACTAACCAAAACGCAAAAAATTAATGTATCCTCTTTAATAGTAGCCTATGAACCCTTGTGGGCTGTTGGCACAGGAATCCCTGCATCAACACATTATTTACAACAAATCACATTTCAGATTAGACGAATTCTTAGTGATATTTTTGGTGAGACGTTCTCTAATGATATACGGGTGATTTATGGTGGGAGTGTTTCTGTAGACAATGTTTCGGAAATTGTTTCAATTCCTGCGATAGATGGGGTACTAGTGGGGTCTAACAGTTTAAATGCAAAATTATTTTCTGAAATTGTTAAAATTGTTAACAAACAAAATGATTCGGATGTTTTAGTCTAGTGACCACAAAAGATTTTCCATTAGTTGTAGTAGTAGGGCCTACCAGTGTTGGTAAGACTGAATATTCCATTGAACTTGCTTCGCAATTGAATGGTGAAATTATTAGTGCCGATAGTAGGCAAGTGTATAAGGGTTTGGATATAGGTACTGCTAAACCCAATATTAATACTAGAAAATTGATAGAGCATGATTTAGTAGATATTGTTGACCCTAAGAAAATATACAATTTAGCGCAATTTAAGAATGATGCCATAATTTCTATCAATGCTGTGTTTTCTAAATCGAAATTGCCAATATTGGTTGGAGGTACTGGTCAGTATATTTGGGGCTTATTGGAAAATTGGGATATTTCTGATGTACCACCAAACGACGAACGCAGATCCCAATTGTATTCATTTTCTGTAGAGGAATTGTTGGACATTTTAAAAGATTTGAGTATGGATGCATTTGAAAAAGTTGATCCTAAAAATCCTAGAAGAATTGTTAGGGCAATTGAAAAAGAGGAATTTTTTAAAATTCATCCTCAGAAAGGACGGTTTATTTCTACTAATGATCAGCCTTGGAATAGGATTCTTATTGTGGGACTAACTTTACCCAGGGATCAATTATATTTGAAGATTGATCAAAGGGTGGATTTTATGATCAATTCTGGTTGGATTGAAGAGGTTCGAACATTACTCAATGATGGGATTGATGAAAATTTGCCCTCGATGTCTAGTTTAGGATATAGAGAGTTACTATCTTATATACATGGAGACTTATCATTAGATACTGCTGTGGAGAGGATAAAATTTGCTACACATAGATTTGCTAGAGGCCAATATAATTGGTTTAGACTGGATGATAAGAGAATAAACTGGTTTGATTCAACTGAGTCGTTTGATTTAGCGATTGAATTTGCAAGAAACTGGATTCTAAGCCATAAATCTGACTGAATCATTCAGAGATTTTAGTGTTTTATGATAAAATACTGTGACTATTTTACTCATGGTGGTGGTGTTTGATCAAATTTACCAAAATGCATGGTGCCGGAAACGATTATGTGTTTATAGACGCTCGAAATTTACAAGAAGAAAATTGGGGTAGTCTTTCCATAGATATCAGTGATAGGCATAAAGGTGTGGGCTCGGATGGTTTAATTTTGTTATTAGACTCCGAAACTGGGGATATTCGCATGCGTATGTTTAATTCAGACGGTAGTGAAGGTGAAATGTGTGGAAATGGGATACGCTGTTTAGTTGGTTTTGCTCAGGCTTGTGGAGCAATTAGTATTTCACAAAAGGAAGTTGTTGTTGAAACTGGAGCAGGGATACTTTCAGTTTTTCCTATCATTAAACATAATTGTATGATTGGTGCTCGGGTTTCAATGGGATTGCCTGTATTGTCTCCTTCACAGGTTCCAGTCAAGGTGGAAAATTTCTCTTCTGATGAGCCATTACTTGAATATCCAGTAGTTATAAATCATAACAATTTAAAAATCTCCTGTGTTTCTATGGGTAATCCTCATGCGGTTGCATTTGTAGAAGAACCGATAGACAAATTTAATTTACTTGATATTGGTCCAATTATTGAACATCATCATATGTTTCCAAATAGAGTTAACTTTGAAGTAGTGAATTTCATCAGTAGGACCAGCCTTGATGTTCGTGTATGGGAAAGAGGATCTGGAATCACCCAGGCTTGTGGTACAGGCGCATGTGCAGTAGCAGTGGTAGCACATTTACTTGGGATGGTAGATGATGAAGTGATTGTTTCTCTCCCTGGAGGTAATTTGATTATTAGATGGTCAGGTGAAGGGAATGTAGAAATGGAAGGCCCTATTGATACAGTTTTCGAAGGTGAATGGTTATTACAGCCGTAGGACCTTTACGATTCTTTGTGTCTCGGATAGGATGTTTCTTTAATAAGAGATTTTAAGTAATGAATTAAAACTAAGTTTTATTTTCTATTGATAGGGGAATCATGAAATTAGCTAACAGAATTGATAAAGTTCCACCGTATTTATTTGTTGAAATAAGCCGGAAAATTGCGGAGAAAAAAGCTCAAGGTATTGATGTGGTGAGCTTTGGAATAGGAGATCCTGACATACCGACTCCTCAACCTGTAATTGATGAGTTGAGGAAGACGGCACTTGATTCACCTAATCACAGGTATCCGGAAACGGATGGATTGCCAGAATTCCGCAGGGCGATCGCAGAATGGTATGAAAAGAGATTTTCTGTTTCTTTGGATCCTGACACCGAAGTTTTGCCTCTAATAGGTGCAAAAGAGGGAATTGGTCATGCTTCACTTTGTTTCATTGATCCTGGAGATATTGCCTTGGTTCCAGACCCAGGATATCCAGTTTATTCTGTAGGAACTTGGTTTGCAGGGGGGGAGTGTGAGTGGATGCCTTTATTTGAAAAGAATGGATGGTTACCCGATTTGGAACGAATCCCTTCAGATGTTTCGGAAGCTGCCAAAGTGATGTGGTTGAATTACCCTAACAATCCAACTGGTGCCGTTGCAGACTTGAACTATTTTGAAGAAGTAGTTCGTTTTTCTCAAAAATATAATATTCCGGTAATGCATGATGCATGCTATTCAGAAGTTGCCTATGATGATTATAAGCCTGTTAGTTTTTTGCAAAATGATGGAGCTAAATCAGCTGGACTGGAATTCCACTCTTTGTCAAAAAGTTTTAATATGACTGGATGGAGAGTGGGCATGGCTGTAGGAAATGCTGAAATGATAGAAGCATTAATGGTTGTAAAATCCAATTTGGATTCAGGAGTTCCTCAAGCCATACAACATATGGCGATAGAAGCGTTGAATTTGACTCAGGATGAAATCCATAATAGGAATCGTGTATATCAATCAAGGAGAGATTTAATTATTCAGACTCTTCGCGACATAGGTATGCATGTTGATGATCCTAAGGCTAGCTTATATGTGTGGGCTCGGATACCTGATGGTTTTACCTCCGCAGAGTTCACAAGTTTACTTTTAGAGCAATGTGATGTGGTTGTAACACCTGGATCAGGTTATGGGAGTTTCGGGGAGGGATATATTCGCTTGTCGATTACTACTACCGATGACCAAATCAAGTTGGGATTGGACCGTCTAAGAGCATTTGAATTGCCGAACAAATAAATTTCCAATTAATTTGTTTAAAATCTGTAGATACATAGATGCCTAGAAGAACTATAAATAACTTAAGAGTAAAAGAAAGAGCATTCCTCTTGGGTATTAAGCTTCGTAACAAAAGTAAGTGGGTTGCGAAAGATTCACTGCTAGAGTTGGGAGATCTTGCTAGGTCGGCAGGTGCAAGCGTAGTTGGTCAGGAATTGCAAAACTTGAATTCTCCAACAAATACATATGTTGGTAAAGGCAAATTGAAAGTTCTAGAAAATATTATTGTTCAAAAAAATGTGAATACACTAATTTGTGATGATGAATTAAGTCCTACTCAGCAGCAGAATTTAGAATTGGCACTTTCTAAAACTGGAGTAAAAGTAATTGATAGGACTGCATTAATTTTGGATGTATTTGCTAGGAGGGCGATTACCAAAGAGGGTAGAATTCAAGTTCGATTGGCCCAAGAGGAATATTTGCTTCCAAGATTAGCTGGTCAGTGGAGTCATTTAGAGCGATTGGGTGGAGGAATAGGAACTCGTGGACCTGGAGAGACTCAGATTGAGACCGATAGAAGACTTGTTCGGAACAGTATTCAAAGATTACGTAAAAATATAGAAGATGTGAGAAAAAGACGTCAACAGTACCGCCAAAGACGGCAGCAGGAAAATGGGATACCAGTAGTTTCGTTAGTAGGTTATACAAATGCTGGCAAAAGTACTGTTTTGAATCAACTAACTAATGCAGAGGTTTTAGCCGAAAACAGAATGTTTTCAACTTTAGATCCTGTCACGCGAAGGATTTTTTTACCATCGGGTAATAATGCTTTGCTTACGGACACAGTTGGCTTTATTCAAAAACTTCCTACATCTATAGTTGCGGCATTTCGAGCAACTTTAGAGGAGGTTGTAGAAGCTGACATAATTTTGCATGTTTTGGATATTTCTCATCCAAATATGTTAGAACAAGCTCGTGTTGTAGAAGCGCTATTAGACGATTTAGATGTATCTGGAAGGCCTCGATTGGTAGTTCTTAACAAAGTGGATTTAATTTCAGAAAAAAACTATGAAGCTATCGAATCAAAAATTGATATTCTTTCTTCAAATTTGGGGAATATTGAAATGGTGAAAATTTCGGCATTAAAAAGCGATGGGTTTAACACTATGTTGGCTAAGATTGATGATATCTTGGCTATCAATGATAGGGTGCTCTAATCAGAAATTTACACTAATATATACATTCGCACTATATATGTTATGTAAAGTAATATTGCTATTTCTCATTTTTGGGATATTTCGATGATGTTTTTTGACTTTAGTTTATTTATAAATTCGTGTGTTTCAAAATTGCTTTCTGGCACTATTATGACCTTTTCGTCATAAAGTACCGATACTGCTCCAAAAATTTGATGACTGATTTTATCTTCATTTTTTTCTATTATCGCTGAATTGCATAATTTGAGTTTCCTTTTTATTTCTTCAGTTAATTCGTTTTCAGTCACATCTTGTTCATTTATGGATATACAATTTAATCCCAATGATTCATATAATGTCTTAATTTTCTCGGCTGTCGAGTTTTTCTGGGTGATGTATATTAGAGTTTGTTTTGTTCTAGTTTCTTTTGATTCTACTAATGTGTTTTCGGGTATTTCCGATTTTTCTGTCTCCTTTAAAGATGCTTGTCTATTAAATATATTTGCGTATTCTGAGTTTTCTTTAAAAATTCTTAAGCACTCTTCTGTAAGATCATGGTGAATATCTATTTCACGTTCTAGGATATTTTTCATGTAGGAGTCTTTTGGAAGTTTTTCATCTTGTATTAGTTCGCGAAGCGATTGAAATGTTTGTGGGTTTAGCGCTGCTTCTACCAATCCTATTTTTCGTTCTGTTTCGTTTTTTGGTGCAATGATTTTTTCTGCCAGTGGTAAAACAGTTATTTCTGTATTATATTTTCCTGACACCAATCCATATGCTATTGCGGCGTTGATCATCATTATATATTCGCTACTTTTGGGTGTTTTAGACATCGCTTTTGCCAGTTTTTCAGAGTCCATGATATTCCCGTTTCTTGCTGAATGTATAAGTTTCGGGATCCGTTCAATGTCTTTTAATGGAAATTGCGGATAGGGCCTTGAAAGCCTTCTGCGCTTACTTTCATTTGTCATTGTTACCTCAATCTGTCTTATTTCAACATTGTAATATTATTTTTTCAAAATTTCTATCCGATGGGATTCGTCTAAATTTGAAAACTTTGAAAAAATAATATTTTTACTATATGTGGTTGTTTTGCAGATGGTTTGTATAGATAATATAAATGAGAAATGTTAGTTGCGGAGTCTTTTTTGTTTAATAGATTAAAAATTTTATTTTCATTCGCCTTTCTTATGCTCTTGACTCTCTCGTGCGGTGAAGGTTCTTCTAATCCCTTTAAAACTTCTTCTGATTTGGAGAAGGATGATTCACTTATATCTTCAGATTTAGAGTCGGGTATATCTATACCATCATTTGTCCCCGCTGAGGAGCCCTTGCGAGCTCCTAGTGAAGTTCCTGAAGAGTTATTAATTATTTGGGAAGTTTGGGCTCATTTGACTCGTGATCACGTTGCAAGCAGTGAATTTTCACCTGAAGAATTTGCTGAGGCTGCAATCAATGGAATGTTGGATGAACTAGATGATCCTCATACTGCATATGTGAGTGCCGCACGTCACGAAATCAGTAGTGAAGATCTTCAAGGTAAATTTGAGGGTATTGGTGCTCACGTTCAATCAACTCGTGATGGGAAGATTGTAATCGTTTCACCTATTGCAGGTGGACCTGCAGAAGCTGCAGGTATTCGTGCGGGAGACACTATTCTATCTGTTGATGGTGTCTTATTAGAAGATAAGAGTTTGTTGGATGCTATTACATTGATTAGAGGTCCTAGAGGCACTGCAGTTTTATTGGGAATATTGCATCTTGGAGATATTGATCCAGTAGAAATTTCAATTACCAGAGATGAGATTCCTTTAGAAAGTGTTTTAGTACGTAGCAACCCAGGTGACGAAATTGCCCACATTCGGGTAACAGATTTCTTCGCTGATACTGCAGAAAAATTATATGTTGCTATAAACCAAGTAATGGATGCAGGTTCTGAGGGATTAATTATCGATGTTAGAGATAATCCAGGGGGGCTTTTACGTTCTTCAGTAGATGTTGTTAGTTTGTTCGTTGAAGATGGTTTGATTTTGTCAGAAATTGATGGTTCCGGAAATAAAAGAGAATGGATTGCACGAGATGATATTCCGGCATTTGATATTCCTTTAGTTGTTCTTGCTAATGAATATAGTGCAAGTGCGAGTGAAATTTTGGTGGGAGCTGTTCAGGATACCAACAGAGGAAAAGTTGTTGGAGATACAACTTTTGGGAAAGGAAGTGTTAGTATTTTGAGACCACTAAGTAATGGTGCAGGTTTATATATAACAGTTGCTCATTGGTATACTCCTGCAGGTCGTCTTATTCATGAAGAAGGATTAGATCCAGATATAGAAGTTTCTGGGATTACAGATAGAAGAGAATTGGAATCAGAGCAAACGAATATGGCTATACAGATTCTGCAACAGGAATTAAAATCTTCTCAAAGATAATAGACCGTATGATTGGAATAATATGATGGATCGTTTAATTTCTAAAAATCGTAGAGCACGCTATGACTATGAGATTCTCGAATCTTTTGAAGCAGGGATTGTTTTGACTGGAACAGAAATTAAATCTATTCGAGATGGAAGAGTAAATATAGCTCAATCTTACGCCAAACCTAGCAATGGTGAAATTTGGCTTACTAATGCTCATATAGCATCTTATGAAGCAGGTAATATTAATAATCATGATCCTGTTAGAGAGCGAAAATTACTTTTGCATAAGAACCAAATTAGAAGGTTAATTCAGCAAGTTTCTACTAGTGGACTGACTTTAGTACCCTTGAGATTATATATTCGTAATCATGTTGCAAAGATAGAATTGGGGCTGGGAAAAGGTAGGAAAAGGTATGATAAACGGAAGGCAATGATCGATTCAGAAAGATCAAAAGAAGCCCGTGAAGCACAAAGACGCTGATAACAACAGTTAGTCAGCGTCTAAGGGTAAGAATTCCGATTGGTAGGTATTTTAAGATACTCTTTTGATTTCTAGAGTTTCTCCAGGGGCCAATGCAACTCGCCTAACGTTTATACCAAGTTTCAATAACCAATAACTTAATGTAGCTTTACTAACCTCTAGTTCGTCTGCAGTAGCAGACAATCCAAGTTCAGTTACCATTTCAGGAAGTACTTTTTCGAGTGGTCTTCCCAATTCAGATTCTACCCCAACCATTTTTTTTGTTTTACCTAACATCTAGGATCCTCCTGATTTTCTATTCTGCATACAATACTAAGCATCCGCACATACTGGAGTCAATACACTTTTCAACTATTTTCAAACTTTTTCTAACTTTTTCTAACTTTTTCTAAAATTAAGTAAAAAATACATAGAGAGAGGATGGGTGCACAGGATTCGAAAGGGAAAGCCACGGGGTGTTAACACATTAAAAACACTCTAACTTAGCGTTTCAGAAATGGGTCCGTTAGATATTATTTGTGTATATTGGGTGGGTATTATACTTATTAATACCGATTTTGTGGGATCCCTGGGATCAGGTGTATAATATAGGTAATCC
>JAKUTX010000007.1:0-69101 GCA_022447855.1 SAR202 cluster bacterium | reverse complement strand
ATCTACTGAACTAACCTCAAGGTTTTTACCAGAATCAGTTTCATCACTTTTTTGTGCAGAAGATTCAACAACTTCGACGGATTCATTTACTTCTTTTGCCTCAGAATCAGATGAAGAACACCCAATTAAAAATACTATCCCAAAAATACAAATTAATACAAATATTGAACTTTTCAAAACAACTCCATTCACCATTAGATTATCCCAATGATATCATTTAACAAGCGTCTTATCATTTCTAACAAAATATCCTGGGGTTACGCTTTTAACCCCAGGATATTTATAAAATCCACTAATGTGGTTAATATTTATTTAACTTATTCTGCTGACTTTAAATTAAAAAATCCAAGAACAATACCTGAAATCAAAGTGCCAAAAAAGCCAATCATCCAAACACCATCTAAAATATCGGACTCGCTACCATCAAGCAAATTCAATAGCAGAAGTATGGCACCTACAACTATTAAAAACACAGAAGCAATACGGCTGATTTTGTTCTCAATAAAAAGAGCAGCACCAAGAATAATATTACCTAAACTCCAAAACCAAAATACTGCGGGGAATAAAGCGTCTGAAGTTGCTAAAATCCACTCAGACTCCACTAAGTTTTGTTCACCACCACCAATTATCGCCCAATTGCTTCCCGTCCCTGCCATCGCTACCGCAATAATTCCAACAAAAATAAGACTAGCTACAGATGCAAGTGTCCCAGATGTTGTTGATCCTTCTGCTCTTCCCCATGCCACCAGGCCATAACCGACAAATATAGAAATAAAACTTAAACTACCGAGCGTCAATACGAGGCTTGAAATAGTTTTATTTTCTAGTAAAAGAGCCACATTTTCCTTTGTAGTTTCACCCTCTCCAATTAGAATTTCCCATAAAATAAAACCGACCAGAACAAACATAATCGGTCCGACCATTAATAACCAACTACTTAGAGTTTTAGAATTCATGATTTCTCCCTTTTTTTGCTAATAGGATAGACCTATCCAGAGATAGGCCTACCCAAAAAATTCATTTTAGTAATGTAAAAAACTTAAGAATCTGACTTAAGATTGAAATATCCAACTGCGACAGTAACTAGAGTCATAGAGATCCAAATCACGATTTCAACTATATCTCCGAGATCTGCTTCTACTATTTGTGTAAGTACCATCAGTACACCAACTAATAGAAATAACCAAGAAACTATATTGTTAAGTTTCTTCTCAACTACTAGAGTGGCACCAAGAAGAATATTACCAATACTCCAGAACCAAAAAAGACCGTTAAAAAGACCCCAGCCCGCGACCTGAGAAATCATCTCAGCGCCAGCCACATTATCAGCACCTTCTTCGATAACTCCAAAATTGCTTCCCATGGCTGCTATTCCTACGGCGGCTACACCAACAAACACAATACTAGAAAGTGATCCAAGAGCACCTACCGCTCCTGATTCTGGTGCTTTCGACCATGACAAAAGCGCTAAACCACTAATTGTTCCAACAAATATCAGGGTCCCTATAGCCGTCATGATCAGTGACAATTGTGGATTATCCATCAATTCCGCCACATCAGATGCAGCAGTCTCACCTTCGCCAATTAATGCTGGCCACAAAAATGCAAACATACCAAACATCAATATTGGACCTACAATTAACAACCAACTAGTTAAAGTTTTAGTATTCATAATTTCTCCTATTCACAAAAAATCCCAGACAACAAACATCAAGGAATATTTATCATTCAAAGATATTTTAAAAGGCTTGGATATTGAATTGGAACCCTATTCAGACCTATATTTTTAGGATTTTTAGGTCTCAAATATTTGGAGATTTAACTAAATTAGAGTATAAAAGAGCAATTTCTCGAGACGTAATTTCCCAAGTTCTGCTTCTTGCTTCAATTTGAGCTTTTTCACCCATTTGATTCCGTAATGAATCATTTTCTAATAAAAGAGCTATTCTTACTGCAATTTCGTTCGCATTTGCAGGAGCTACGAGAAATCCGGTCTCACTATCCGTAACAAAAGTTTTCAAACCGCCTACATCAGACACGACAACTGGAATTCCACATGCCATAGCTTCAAGAGCCGCTAACCCAAAACTTTCATGTAAAGAAGGCATTACAAAAATATCGCAGGAATTATAATAATAAACCAATTTTTCCTGACTTACTGATCCAATAATATCTACTCTATCGGTCAAATCAGCTTCCTGAATTTTAGATTTCAATTCATTCAATTCGGGAGAAGCATCCAAACTTCCTCCGACAACCTGTAACCGAAAAGGGAATTTTTGACCCAATTGCCTCATTGCCTCAACTAGATAATCAATGCCCTTCAACGAATCAATTCTTCCAACAAACAAAACAATATTCTCTTGCAGGTCAAGATTCAGAATGCGCCTAGATTCATTCCTATCAATAGATTTGAAAAGGTCCAAGTTTACCCCGGGTGAAATGGAATGAATTTTAGTTTCAAGTGCACCATATTTTGAAATTAAATCCTGTTTTTCTAAATCCGTCGAAACGACAATAGCATCTACGCTTTGGATAATTTCTTTTTCAGATTTGCTTCTGAATTGTAAATCCGTCCCATCCTCCACTCCAAGAGACAATTTAATTTCTGCCAAAGTATGGAAAGTAGTCACATGTGGAATCTGCCAGTAATCAGACAACTTTTGACCAATGATTGCAGATAACCAGTAATGGCTGGAAATCAGGTCGTATTTCAAATCATTTTTGTTACAAAAACTTATTACCTTCTCAACAAACTCATCTACAAAATCTATAAATTGGCTTTTTTTTAAGTCGTACGGACCTGCATTAAAATGAAAATTTCTAACTATTGATTCAAATTTATTTTCATCTTGAAATTCAATATTCGCACTTTCAGAATCAAATGCTCTAGAAAAAATATCAACGGAATGATCTAATTCATTTAACCCTTGAGACAACCGTTGAATGTAGACATTCATTCCACCAGCGTCTTTTTCTCCCAGAGTTTCTAATGGACTGCTATGAAAACTTATTAGTGCGATCTTCATGAATCATTTCATCCTAATTTAATAGATTAGGTTCTTTATCTTCGAGCAACAATCTCAAACAAAGAACGATTCTCAGCACCCAAATCATATTTATAACGTTCAGCCCCACGTAAAAAATCAAATGTCTGTCTACCATCATTAATGGCTTGCCGTATACAATATGCCTTGTTGATCAAGCCAACACTATCTGAATAATAGCTTGGATTAAATCCACTGTTATACAAAAGATACTTTGACCCATAATCAAATGCTATACAACTTGCAACTCTGTTGCCATCCAGTTTCAGAAAATGCATTTTCAGGTCTCCAGATGCAGAAAAAAGTTTAACCATTTCACGGAAAAACTGTTCCCTGGCAGGCGTAAGGAATTCTAGTTTTTCTGAACTGCTTGATTTCATAAGCTCTAAGAATTCATCTGTATCTTCATCTGAGTGATCTTCTGAGACAATTTCTTGTTCAACCACATCATATGATCTTTCAATTCTTCTGATTTTTCTTCTTAACTCGTGCCTATACTTACGAGGCAGTTCCGACACATATCCATCCCAATCGGATTGCAAAATTGATATCGGCGCAACATCCTCCTCCTTCACAACCACTGCCATTCCTAATGATTCCAACAATCCTGGCAAAATTGAGTATGTTGGGGAATCTTCAGGAATTGATTGTAAATTGATTTCATCCCAATCCCAATCTTTTAATCTTTCAACAATCGCATCAAAATCATTCAAATCTAAATGATGTGCTCCAATAAAATCCCTATAATCAAACACATCAGTACTTCCTATAAATGAAAGTTTCTTATTAGATACCATCATTGGGGCAATACCTATAGGAGAATTTTCTTTTTCAAGCTGCAAGACAATCAAACTAGCATCTTGGCGAAAATGTTCCAACCACAATTTTTGCCATCGGAAAGTCTGGAAAATTGACGTTTCAGTCGTTCTTGACATAATGTCATCCCAAACAGCATTTGCATTATTAAAATCAATCTCCTGAATCGAAATCGAAGCCACCATATTAATTACACCGAATGGAAAAATATATCATCTGATTAACTTAACTTGAGACCGCGTTCGACATCAGACAAATTAGCAGAAAATTCTTGCATCTCTAACGGATCTAATTGTCCAGCAAGATCAGGATCTTTTAATCCATTTCCAGTAAGAATACAAACTACTTTCTTATCATTGAAATTAACCCCGTTACGTTTTGACTTCAATAAACCTGCAATTGATGCAGCAGAAGCAGGTTCACAAAATACACCTTCTTCTCGCGCGACCATTTTATATGCTTCCATAATCTCATCGTCTGAAACAGATTCTATTGCTCCTTGGCTCTCATCCCTGGCATTTACCGCCCCACTCCAACTAGCTGGACGACCTACTCTAATTGCCGTCGCAATAGTTTCAGGATTAGAAACTGGTTCACCTTGAACAATAGGAGCCGCTCCTTCTGCCTGAAAGCCCATCATACGAGGACGCTTGTTAATCCATTCCATATTGAATGCCTCAGTAAAACCCAACCAATATGCAGTTATATTCCCTGCGTTTCCAACAGGAATATATATTTCGTCAGGTGAGTCTCCCAAATCCTCAATAATTTCGAAGGCAGCAGTCTTTTGTCCTTGTACCCTATTAGGATTAATTGAATTGATCAGAGCAATTGGGTGCTTTTCCGTGACTGATCTGACAATACTAAGAGCATCATCAAAACTGCCATCTATTGCCATAATCCTTGCACCATATGCAACTGCCTGAGCAAGTTTCCCTTTAGCAATATTACCTTTAGGAACAAACACAATTGTGGAAAGTCCATAATATGAACCGTAAGCAGCAGCAGATGCACTAGTATTACCAGTAGAAGCGCACGCAATCTGTTCAGCTCCAGATTCAATCGCCTTTGCTACTGCTACCACCATGCCTCGATCTTTAAAGGATCCAGTTGGATTACATCCTTCTAATTTAAAATACAGTTGATCACAACCGATTCTTTCACCAATCTTGCGAGATTTGACTAAAGGAGTGGAACCTTCTCCCAATGTGAATATTGGAGTTGCATCGGTGATTGGCAAATATTGCCTGTACCGCTCCAAAACACCTTCTCTCATGTCCAAACCTCTTAAAGCATTAGTAGTCACTTACGTTATATTAGTCTATCATTACTTAAGATTTAATCACATGTTCAAGAAATGTTTTTGATTGATTAAATTTCGAAGTATTATTTCTTAAAACAGGAGAAACAATGGGATCACTAATTAACCAAGACCCTGAAATAGCTGAAGCTATCCAAAATGAAAAAGCTAGGCAAATTAATCAAATTAACTTAATCGCCTCTGAGAATTATGCAAGTGAGGCAGTATTAGAAGCCCAGGGCTCTGTAATGACCAATAAATATGCCGAAGGATACCCTGGAAGAAGATATTATGGTGGATGCGAATTTGTGGACGTAGCTGAAAGCATAGCTATTCAAAGAGCAAAGGATATTTTTGGCGCCGATCATGCGAATGTTCAACCTCACAGTGGAGCCCAAGCGAATATGGCTGCATATTTTGCGACCATCTCTCCGGGAGATACAATTATGGGTATGAGTCTTGACCACGGAGGACATTTAACACATGGATCGCCTGTAAATTTTTCCTCGAAATTATACAAAATTGTATCCTATGGCGTAGATCGGAAAACCGAAACTATTGACTATGAAAATGTTGAAAAAATTGCAAAAGAACATAATCCTAAAATCTTGGTTGCTGGCGCAAGCGCATATACTAGAACAATAGATTTCCCCCGACTAAGAAAAATAGCCGATTCCATTGAAGCAATTCTAATGATTGATATGGCACATATTTCTGGTTTAGTGGCAGCAGGCGAACATCCATCCCCAGTTCCTCATGCACAAATTGTCACCACTACCACTCACAAAACTTTAAGAGGACCACGTGGTGGCATGATTTTATGCGAGAAAAAACTAGCCCGATCAGTTGACCGAGCCGTTTTCCCAAATATGCAAGGTGGACCAATGGAGCACATAATAGCAGCAAAAGCTGTAGCATTCGGAGAGGCTCAAGATAAAAAATTTAAGTTGTATCAATCTACTATTCGTTCTAATGCTCAAGCATTAGCTGAAGTACTGAATAAAGGCGGATTAAGATTGGTCTCTGGAGGAACAGACAATCACATGGTTCTTGTGGATTTAACTTCAATCGGTTTGAACGGAAAAGACGCAGAGATTTCATTAGGTGAAGTCAATATTGTTGCTAACAGAAATACAATTCCTTACGACCAAAACCCTCCAGGAACTGGAAGTGGTATCAGGCTAGGAACTGCTGCAATAACCAGTCGAGGAATGGGAGGGAAAGAAGCTAGTCTTATCGGAGAATTAATCCTCAAGACCCTCAAAAATCCTGGCAATAATGAAATTTCAAATAACGTTAAATCTGAGGTATCCAATCTAGCAGAAAAATTCCCTGTACCAGGAATTAATGCTCCATAAAAGGACAAAAATGGTAGACGGAATCGGAAAATTTAATCAAGCAAGATGGAACGACTTAGCGGCACAAAGAATCCGATATTCTAGGCCTTATTTAGACTTAAACCCAAAATCCGCTCGCGAATTAATAGACCCATACAATCTTTTAGGAGATTTAAAGAATAAAAACGTTTTATTATTAGCTGGCGGAGGTGGACAACAAAGCGCCGCTTTTGGTCTACTTGGTGCAAACGTTACTGTTATAGATTTGTCAGAAACACAATTAAGTAGAGACCACGAAGTTGCATCACACTACAAACTAAATATTGAAACAATTCAATCTGACATGAGAGATATTTCATTCCTTCCCGACAACCACTTTGATGTTGTTTACCATCCATATTCAGTAAATTTTACTCCCGACCCAAGACCATCAATCAAAGGAGCGGCAAGAGTAATTAAACCAAATGGAATCTACTTCTATATGTGTGCCCACCCACTAACCGCTGGGAGCCATGAAGGAACATGGAATGGAGAGGGCTATATCTTTAATAAACCGTATATTGACGGAGGACAAGTTTCAGGAGAACCCATCGAAGATAATAATACCTGGACCTTTGAATCAGAAGACGGAACCACAATTTCTCTCCCCGGTCCAAAAGAATTCCGTCATATACTACCCACAGTTATCAACACAATTGCTTCTGAAGGATTCGTTATACTTCGATTAGATGAACATATAGGAGATATGACAGAACCAGCAGACCCAGGCACTTGGTACCACTTCATAACTATAGCTCCACCGTGGCTATTCTTTTGGGCTCGCTACAATCCAGATGCGACAAAGATCAGTTAAACAATTCCTTAAGTTTCACCAATGCTTGCTCAGCAGCATTCTGCTCTGCAAGAGCAATCCTGCCCCCCTTACCTTTGCCTAAAACTTCATCATTTATTAGCACTTCAACAGTAAATATTGGAGCATTATCACTTCCTAATCTTTCAATTAAACGATATTCAGGCAAACTGTATTGTGGGTGTTGTTGGATTAATTCGTGAAGCAAAGACTTAAAGGTTTTTGGCGATTCTAGAATAGGTAAACTTTCAATAAAATCTCTAAGATTATCAATTGAAAATTCCCGAGCTTTTTCATATCCAATATCTAAAAATATAGCTCCAATAAGCGCCTCAAACAAAGCAGCATTTAGCGATTCACTTTCTCTAGCATTGCTCAATTCTGCACCCTTACCCAGAGATAGATATTCAGCAAGCCCCAAGGTTTCAGAAACTTGAGACAAAGTCGATGTATTAACCAAAGAACTACGATAAGCTGTCAATCTACCTTCATTAGCTTGAGGGAATTTCGAAAACAACCATTGGGCTGTACTAGCATCCAAAATCGCATCCCCTAGAAACTCTAATCTTTCATAGGAATCTAAAGTGCTATTTTCTTGCTCATTAATATAAGATTTATGCCTAAACGCGGTTTCGTAATACGCGATATTATTTACATTAATCCCTAAAATATTTTCAATGAAATTTTTTAATTCCATTTATTTCTCCAGCAGCAATAAATCTCAAAAATATAATCCTTTAAAAGCCACCCGTTACAAAATATACCAAAATCCGGCAAAACTAATATAGTTGAAAGACACTCAACTAACTGCTATATTCCCAAAACTGTATAATGTACGACACATTCGGATAAATAATGAATAATCAAGATCAAAAAGCAATAGAATACGTTCTACGTCAAGCACGGGACAATGACGTCAAATTCATAAGACTTTGGTTCAGCGACATACTTGGAAATCTAAAAGGGTTCGCTATTACTGAAGCAGAATTAGAAGATTCTTTATCCAGAGGAATGGGATTTGACGCCTCTTCTATTCAGGGATTTGCTCGAGCAAACTTTGGTGAGAGTGACCTATATGCTGTTCCAGACCCTCACACATTCGCAATATTACCTTGGCGCCCTCGTACAAACTCAGTTGCACGAATGTTTTGTAACTTATATACCCCAGACGGTGATCCTTTTGATGGAGATCCAAGAATGATACTCACCAAAAACTTAGAAAGGGCATCAAATTTAGGGTTCACTTACTACGTAGCTCCAGAAATAGAATATTTTTATTTCAAAGACTCCACTGGAGTAGAGCCTATAGACACTGGCGGTTATTTTGACCAAGACACAATGGAAATTTCCACTGAATTAAGACGAGAAACTGTACTTATGCTCGAGGAATTGGGCATCCCTGTTGAATCAAGCCACCACGAGGTTGCAAGTAGCCAACAAGAAATCGCCCTTCGACATACAGATGCTTTAACCATGGCGGACACTGTAATGACATATAGACATTTGGTCAAAGAAATTGCAATTAAACACGGATATTATGCAACCTTTATGCCTAAACCAATCACTGATCAAAACGGGAGTGGCATGCATACACACCAATCATTATTCTCTGGAGATTCTAATGTGTTTTTCGATGAGAATAGCACTGACCATTTATCGTCAACTGCCAAACACTTCATCGCAGGTTTACTCACACATGCAAGAGAAATAACTGCCGTGACCAATCAATGGGTCAATTCATATAAAAGACTGGTTCCAAACTTTGAAGCCCCTACGGAAATTTCCTGGGCCACCGTAAACAAGTCTCATTTAATTAGAGTTCCGGAGTTTGTAATTGGTAGAGAACAATCGCGTAGAATCGAATACCGTGCACCAGATTCAGCATGCAATCCATATTTGACATTCGCAGTCATGCTCGCAGCTGGACTTGAGGGGATTGAGAAAAAATACGAACTTCCAAATTCAAACGATCTATCAAACAAGAATCGATTGCCTGATAGCCTTTGGGAAGCACTTACAGTTTCCGAAAATAGCTCCCTACTAAAAAAAGCATTAGGAGAACCTACTTTCAATAGCTTTATTGAAAACAAAAAAATAGAATGGGAAAATTATCGATCCCAAGTATCTAAGTACGAAATTGATCGATACCTTCCAATGCTTTAAGAACTGCTTTCAACTAAGTCTGTAAAAATTCATAGCATTACCAGACAAAAGTGATTTTTTTTCTTGCTGATTTAAATTGCCTAAAGACTTTAATGCAGCAGAATAGACCACTTCGTAAGGAACTGCAAGAGTACAAACCGGCCAATCACTACCCCAAATTAATCGATCAATACCAAACAATTTTTTTACTATTTGGGCATACGGTGCTATATGTCGAGAAATTTCATCTATTAACTCATTTTGATCCTGGAAAGAAGACCATTCTGAATAATCTGCTTCGGTTACCATGCCTGAAAATTTACAATATATCCCATCAATTTTCGCGACTTCTTCTAAATCTGATTCCCATGACTCAATTTCATGTTTAAATATATTTGGCTTGGCAATATGGTCCACCACAGCCCTTAAATCTGGAACTAATTCCATTAATTCAGGAATAAATTTGAGATGTACTGGTCGTACCAATAAGTCATAAGATAATCCCACCGATGCTAAAACCTTCAATCCTCTGATAACTTTTGGTCGTAAAATCCAATCATTTTCAATTTCATCATGAACTAAATGTCGAATTCCAATAAGCTTTGAATTGGAACTTAATTTTTCAACAACATATTCGACATCATCAGACTCCAAATCAACCCAACCAACTACTCCGGCAATAAAATCATGATTATCTGCAATTTCCAAAAGCCATATTGTTTCTTCAACTGAAGTATCTGCCTGAACTATAATTGATTTATTAATTCCACATGAGTCTAAATGAGGTTTCAAATCCTGTGGAAGAAAATTTCTCTTTAATTGTGGCACACCTGACATCCAAGGATAAGAAAATTTCCCAATATCCCAAAAGTGTTGATGACTATCAATCCCTATGAAATTATTAGCTTGCATTTTCCCCCCATTTCAAATTAAATACCTCTTCCATAGAAGACCACCATTCTCCTTCCTTAGCTTCAGGAACACGAGTTTGGAAATTTCTCATTAACTCGTCCCATTCATTAGCTTTTGGAGAGCTGGCAGTATATTCCTGAAAATTAACTTCTGGGCAGAAAGTATCAATTGTTTCTATATACATAAATAATTTTGTACCGCTCAAAAATATCTTCATGTCTATAATACCAATGTTCTTAAGGGCCTCAAGAACTTCTGGCCAAACATTACGATGAAATGATTTGTATTCAGAAATTAATTTTTCATCATTTTTCAAGTTCAAAGTCATCGCAAAGTATTTCATGATAAAGTTTTCTCCTAACAAATTTTAAACGGGAAATGGAATATTTTTGGGCATCAACTTTTGGTCTACTAATTCAATCCACAGCTCTGGTGGTATTAGAACCTCTGCCATTTTGAAATTCTCAGTAACTTCTTCTAATGTCCTAGCACCTGGAATCGTCGATGCAACCGACGGATGTCCAAATCCAAACTGCAATGCAGCAGCTTTTAATGGAACAGAATATCTATCACAAACATCTTTAATTAATCTAGCTTTGGAAAGTACTTCAGGAGGAGTATCTTCATAAAAATATTTTGTTCTAACGTATGGATCACTCAAGTCAGAAGCTAGCAAACCACTATTGTAAGGTCCACCAAGAACAATGCTGATTTCCTTTTCCAAACATAAAGGCATTAAAACCTCAAATCCTGATTGGTCAAGCAATGTGTATCTTCCTGCCAATAAAAACACATCAAAATCTCCATGCCGCGCAAATTGAATTAATGGATCCACGTGATTCATACCACAACCAATCGCTTTTACGACCCCTTCAGATCTCAATTCCTCCAATACAGGAATTGTTTCATTTAAAGCCTGATACATATGATTATCAGCATCATGGATCAGAGCCATATCTACATATTCCAAATTAAGTCTTTTCAAACTATCTTCCAAAGATTTTAAAATTCCATCCCTTGAATAATCGTATATGCTTTGAACATTGGGGATATTTACAAAGCTATTTAATGATTCATCAGAATTATGTGAAAAATCTGATTCAATAATCCTTCCAACTTTTGTAGAAATTACATAATCAGTTCGTTCAATACCTTTTAAAGCTTCTCCAAAAAAACTCTCACTTTTCCCACCTCCGTAAAGTGGTGCTGTATCTAAATACCCAATTCCCAAATCTAGTGCACTTAAAATAGATTCCAGTGCTTTGGTTCTTTGAACATCTTCATGCAATCCACCAAAAGGCGCTCCGCCCAAACCCAATTTGGTTACAAATAAATCTGTTCTACCAATCCTAGACTTTTCTGTAGCTTTCATCTTGACTCCAAAAATTTATGAAATTCTTATAACAATTTTTCCTGTGAATGCCATACTTTCCATTAATTTATGGGCATCAGGCACCTGGTCTAATAGAAATGTTTCAGCAATAAGGGGTGATATCAAACCATCTGACGCAGCTTCAATAATTTCATCAAGATCCTCTCTACTACCCATCAATGATCCAAAAACTGTAAGGTTTTTCATAAACATTAATCCCATTTGAAGTTGGGCCTTATAACCCGTAGTAACTCCACAAATCCCATAACGTCCTCCCAAAGCAAGTGACTTAAATGCATCTTCCCAAAAATCGGATCCCACAGAATCCAATACAACATCAACTCCTCTTCCATCAGTAATTTCCATCACTCTAGCATGCACATCTTCAGATGTGTAATTTATTACTTCATCCGCTCCCAAATTTTTAATCAATTCGGCTTTAGAGTCAGAACTTGTAGTGGTGATTACAGTAGCACCAACTACATTTTTAGCTACTTGAATTGCAGATGTACCAACACCACCAGAACCAGAAAGAACCAGAGCTGTTTCATTCGGTTTCAAATTCGCTCTCCTAAGGAAAATTGACCAACAAGGTAAAAATACGGTTGGTAAACTCGCGGCACTTTCATATGAAACATTATCAGGAATTTTGTGAACATTCCTTGAAGGAACTGATAAATATTCAGCATAACTTCCATTTCTGTTAGTACCCAACATTCCATAGCTAGGACATAATTCAGGCCTTCCCGTGATGCATGAATTACATGCATCACATGTAAGCATTGGATTAATGACCACACGATCATTAATACTTATTCCAGCAACATCCTCTCCAAAATCAATAACATCACCAGATGCATCTCCACCCAAAATTTGAGGTGTGTCGAAATCTAGTTTTGTTCCCTTTACACCCATTCTGGTAAATATATCTCTCCTGTTTACTGAAGATGCCCTCACTTTAATCAAAACCTCATTTGAACCAAAAACAGGGTCTTCAAAATCACCAAAAATTAGATTTCCAATATCTCCGTGATGCTCAATATATATTGCTTTCATGCTATCTCCCATCAGTCCAAAATATTAACATATGCCCCGGCTCTCTATATTAAATCTACGTTCTCAATGCTGTTAAAAATTCTTAATAGCGAAAATAAACTATAATCCAGCTATTAATCACTCGTACAAAGGCATAAAAATGATTTTTGATTTCCACACACATATATTTCCAAATGAAATTGCACAAAATAGAGAAAAATTTTGTGCGATAGATTCAACTTTCAAAGAATTATATTCTAATCCGAAATCCAAAATACTTGGAGTAGAGGAATTAATCAAATCTATGGATATTAATCAAATCAATAAATCAGTTGTAATGGGAATAGGATGGGAAGATTCAAAGTTAGCACAATTTTCGAATGATTACATTTTAGAGTCTATTGATCGTTTTCCAGAACGTCTTGTAGGATTTTGCTCAATAAATCCTAAAGATCATATTAATTCACCTAAAGAGATTGAAAGATGTGTAATGAAAGGAATGCGTGGAATAGGAGAACTTCATCCTGATTATCAAAAATTCAATATTGCGAATAAAAAAACAATGGCTCCAATAATGGAAATTGCGTTAACACATAATTTAATAACTACTACTCATTCTTCAGAACCAGTAGGGCATAAGTACTCAGGTAAAGGTATGACATTTCCTGAAAAATTATGGAAGTTTATACTCAATTTTCCAGACAATCCAATAGTTTGCGCTCATTGGGGAGGAGGATTGCCATTTTATTCTTTGATGCCTGAAGTAGAAAAATCTCTTAAAAATGTCTACTTTGACACTGCAGCATCACCGTTACTATATTCAAACAAAATTTTCGAAACCGGCAGTTCTCTAGTTACCTCAAAGCATATTTTGCTCGGATCAGACTGGCCATTACTCAATCCACAAAAATTGATCACCGAGCTGAATGATTCAAACCTAAAAAAATCACAGAAAAATGAAATACTTTTTGAGAATGCACTCTCTTTGATATCCCATTAAAGTTAACTAGACGGTCGAAATATGCCAAAAGAACTAGTATATCCATGTAGATAAGTACTGTCTCCAACTGGTCCTATTTCCCCATTACCAAAAAATCCAGTTACTGGCATTGCTCCAAGTTTGTCATAAAACATCTTCGTATCATGATTTGGAACACGGTAAAGTTGCTCGCCTCTGCCTAAACATGAAAAAAGAAGGGCTCCATATCCTGATGCATTCTGTCGAAAATCGACATAGTTTTGTAACGCATCTTGAAGATCTTCAGATGATGAGATTCCATCTCTCACATGAAATTGCACAATTTGACCTTCATGCAAATATTCCCCAACTCCAATTGCACCCTGTTTTGCGTCAATACCCAAAATATTTCTTATCAAAAAATCTCCATGCTCAGGATTTTCAATAAATGAATCCATTAATACTCCCAAAAACAGAGAATTCTGCGCCAAATCCTTCTCTCTTTCATTTAAATCAGGAAACAAAGATCTGAGAATCTCTACAGGTGTTTGATCATTCAATTTATATAAAATATTCCGTTGGCATTCAGTTACTTGAACAGGTGAACCTATTGGCCGACATCCTTGGGCAACAATTGTGTCAATTTGTATATCTCCGGTCATAGAAATTCCTACTATTCCTTTTTGAATAACTTCATTATCTAAAAACAAGGATATTTGACTATTATTCAAAAACCCACTGGCTATTCCTCCAATCTTCTTACTTTTAGGAAATGCAAAATCTAATCCTTTTAACAAATCCTCACAAAAAATAGTTGAAGGATGCGACAAAATCAGAAATATTGGATCGTCTTGATAATCTAATTGAACCAAATTGTACCAATCTGTTGGGGAAGCATCCGCATCAGGCAAATCATCCTCTTGAAATCTAAATTTAGAAATGGTCACATCTGGAAGCGAGACAGCACATAATGCTAATGAAGGCACATGTTCAATCTCTCTTCCTCCACCTATCACTCCAGCGCCAGAACATCCGAAAAACGTAGCATCTCCAAAAAAACTTTTAACTAACTCTGGTAAATCAGAAAACCTTTCAGAATGATGTTCAGAAGGGAATCCAAGAATCAAATCTGGTTGATTTCCTTGCAAACTTTCAAACAATGTCTGAGAACACTCATTAAAAGCTTGCAACAAATCAGAATTCTCGGAAATTGAAGAAACCCATTGCATCCTAAATACCTCCAAAATTACATCGCTGAAAACTCATTGCTATTCTAGCAGAGCTAACATACCTTAAGGAAAGTAAGACAAACAGAATTTCCAGGAGAACAAAATGTCAAAATTCGAAAATAAGGTTGCCATAGTAACAGGTGGAGGTTCAGGCATTGGAGGTGCAACTGCAAGACGATTAGCATCTGATGGTGCAAAAGTAATCATTGGTGACATTAATGAGGAAACATCACATCAAAATGTATCGACTATTATTTCAGATGGTGGAATTGCCAAGGCATTTATAGCAAACATTGGTGTCTCATCAGAGCTAAAAAATTTAATCGAATTCGCAATAGATACCTGGGGACAATTAGACATTTTGGTCAACAATGCATATTCGCCTCCAGCAAGAGGAAATGCAGTTGAAATTAGTGAAGAAGATTGGGATGAAAGTTTTTCAATACTGTTAAAAGCACATTATCTAGGAACAAAATTCGCAGTCCCTCACATGATCAATTCAGGAGGAGGCAATATAGTAAATATCGCATCAGTTCATGGTGCATTAGCCGCTCCTAAAGCATTAATCTATGACACTGCAAAAGCTGCAGTTATTCAAATGACAAAACAAATGGCAATTGATTTTGGACCTGAAAACATCAGAGTGAATTCCATTTTGCCAGGTCATATAGTAACCGAAACCGTTCAATCAAACAGATGGGACTCCAATCCTTCAGGCCTCGAATTTTTCCATAATCAATATCCCCTTAGAAAAGTTGGGGAAACCAAAGATATAGCAAATGCAATTTCATTTCTTTGTTCAGAGGATGCAAGTTTTATTACAGGACACGGATTGGTTGTGGATGGTGGCCTATCAATACAACTTCAAGAAGACTTTGGATTACGCCAGGCACATTATATTATGGAAAATCCAAACACTGATATTAATATTTAACAAACTTTAAAAGAAAGTCTTCCAACTTTTCAAATATTTATACTTGTAGAACATTTTTTTCAATGTTATAATGATCAAGTCTAATTCGGACATTAGAGGATTTGAGGAGGGTGTGATGACCGAATTCAGTTGGCCAAAATGCCAAGTCTGTGGCACAGGTGAGTTATTGCCACTTTCTGATTTTGGCAATCAAGGAGCTGCAGTTCATTACAAAGCATGGGTGTGCAGTAATCCTGATTGTTTGTTTAACTTAAAAATCAGGAATGGTGAAATTCATTTGAATCAACCAGTGAACATTAGCGATGGATCCTCACCCAGAATGCGCTAATATTTCCATTCATCCGTACATGTATTAATGCGACAACGGCCAAGTGTTGTGAATAAAGTTTTAGAATTTCTGTTAACATTGGCCTCTTCTCTGAAGAGTAAACGATCTGTTGCTTTTTCTATGATTATTTCCGGCCTAGCTATATTTGTTGGGCTATCATCTTTTCATCTTTTAGGATTTTACTCATCTATCCAATTAGAGACTCTAAACGTTGAATTTGATGGGCCAATACAAATACCCGAAAATGATATCCCTTTCAAAATTGAACCAGTTCAAGCCGCTACTCTGGATATTAAAGACCAGTTACAAAATACTGAATCTAATCAAGAACAACTTCCGAAAACAAAATTAGATCCTAAAATTACAGAAATCGTTATTCCACATTCAGAAATTCCCTCAGAAACTTCTACAAAAGAATTCCTAGAATTATACAATTCGGAATATTTCAGGATCCCTCATCCAAAATATTGGGGCAATCCATTGTCAGCAGGAAGTGACCCATATTTGCCTAAAAATAATTTTAGGCCATTAGGATTTCTTCCCTTAGATGACGAAAAATGGAAATCTGTTAATGTGTTTTCTCTTCCAATGCAAATGTCAATTCCTTTAGTAAAAATAGAATCTTCCATATCGGAATTAAGAATAATCGACCATGGAAACCATCTAGCATATGAAACTCCAAACAATGTAATCGGACATATACCCAAAAGTGCCAATCCTGCAGAGACAGGAAATGGATGGTACTTTGGACATATTGAGAGTCCCATTGCAAAAGAAGGAAGTGTTTTTCATAAACTACCTGAAGTCGCAACTTTACTAAGGGATGGAGAACCTGTTTACATAACTATATCAAGTACAGAAACTGAATTTCTATACCAAGTAGTTTCATCATTAATCATTCACAAAGATGAATTAGAACTCTATGAAACTAAAGACCATTCTATTACATTGGTCACATGTAGTAACCGACCATATTATGATCACAGGCAATTAGTCACAGGAAAACTAATCGGATTCAAACAAATCTCGCCTTCCAACTAATTGTGTGTTTCCAGCATTTGTATCTCTGTATCACATCTTTTAGCTAAGATATAAACCAACATGATAAAATATAGTAAGACCACTAAAGGGTAAAAATTATGCCGAAAATGTTTGGACTCCTATCAAAATCCTCTGAGTCGCAAAATGTCAAAAAAACATCTGCCGCAACCGCCAAAACCAAACTCAAATGGTTCAGTAAATTTAAAACGATTTTCAATGACAATAAAATCGGTGAAAATGAAATTGAAACAATTGAAGAAATCCTAATAAGTGCAGATATAAATCTACAAATTGTTGATCAAGTCATTGATAATCTTAGGTCATCGATTGACACATTGGAATCAACTGAGCAACAGATTGATTTCTTAAAAAAAGAATTGCTCTCAATTCTCGATTCTGCAACCATGAAAGAAGAAACTCAAACCAGTCAAAATCTCTCTCCTGTACCAATTCTTATTGTAGGCGTCAATGGAGTAGGCAAAACAACGACCATTGCAAAATTAGCAAATTTATACAAATCTGAAGGTAAAAATATTCTACTGGGAGCTGCTGATACTTTTAGACCAGCTGCTGTAGAACAACTCACTATTTGGGCTAACAGAATCGGAATTGACATTATATCTCAGCAAGAAGGTGCTGATCCTGGCGCTGTAGCTTTTTCAACTATTCAGGCAGCTAAAAATAGAAAATTCGATTACGCCATTATAGATACCGCAGGAAGACTTCACACAAAAACCAATCTGATGCAAGAATTGCAAAAAGTTTTGAGAGTAATTACAAAAGAATCCATTCCAATTAATCCAATCACTTTACTAGTACTCGATGCAACTACAGGCCAAAATGGTCTTGCACAAGCTAAAACTTTCACCAATACATTAAACTGCGACGGAATCATATTAACAAAATTAGATACTAGCTCTAAAGGAGGAATAGCAATCACTGCTGCTTTCGAGTTAAATCTCCCTGTATTATTTTTAGGAACAGGGGAATCATTAGATGATCTAATCCCATTCAATCCAACATTGTTCATTGATCAATTATTCGAAGTCCCCGAAGTTTAATTTCCAGACCACATATGCTACACAGAAAATAAACCGACTGATATGTTACACGTCATTTCATGGATTTTGATTATAGAAATATTGGGAATAATTATATTCCCTATCACTTCTTTGCTTTTCTCAAATCTTGCAGACAAAGGTTATTCTATTTCAAAACCATTCGGAATACTTATTCTAGGATTGATTTCTTGGTTTTGCTCATCATTCTATATCGTTTCAATTAACCAAATTTCTCTTTCAATATTTTTGCTAATTATTTCGCTTCCATCAATTTATATTTTTTATATCAATAAAACCAAATTTATCTCTTTCTTTAAGAATCACAAAAATATGATCATTTTGACAGAGATTGTATGGATATCAATTTTTCTTCTATGGTTAATATATAGATCTTTTGACCCTTCAATTAATCATACTGAACAACCCATGGATCATGGACTATTAACATCATCAATCAAGACCACAATCGGATCCCCAAAAGATATGTGGCTTTCATCATATAATGTAAATTACTATTATTTTGGTTATTGGATGATGGGAATAATTGCAAAAATCTCCCAAACACCTCCTCAAATAGCATATAACCTTTCTCTGGCATTAATACCCTCCCTGGCTTCAGCTGCTGTTTTCGGCCTGCTATCTAATATCTGCCAAAACTTACCCAATCGGAAATTAAATCTGTCAATTATTGGATTAACATCTTTCACTTTAATAAATATTTCATCAAATCTGGAGCCAGTTTTAGAACTATTCAATTCTTTGAAATTGCTGCCGGGGAAGTTCGTTTCATGGGTGGATATCTCCGGTTTAACTGTGAAAAATCCAGATTCATTAGCATCTTTTATCCCCAATGACCATTGGTGGTGGTGGAGAGCTAGCAGGGTAATAAATTCCAAAGATCATAATGGAATTACCGATTATACAATTCAAGAATTTCCATCTTTCAGTTTCCTTTTAGGTGATCTCCATCCACATGTAATGGCATTACCATTTGTACTAATTTTTGTTTCATTTTGCTGGAATCTATTAATATCCCAAGAGATTCCACATCAAAACTTGGATAGTGAAAAACCTCTCTCGAAAAAATATTTTCCATTAATCCCTAATTCGATTAATGGAAATTGGGGAAATCAAATAATAATCTTAAAAAATGTCCATGTGCAAAAGTTCATAACAATTCTTTTCGTGTCTATCCTTTTAGGATCTTTGACCTTTTTAAATATCTGGGATTTTCCAACTCTCTTAGCATTACTCACTGTTTCTTTGTCATTGTACATTTATAAAAATAATAAGTTCTCCTTTAAAATATTTTTTGGACAAATTATCCCGTTCATTTCTATTTGTTTAGTTATATCTTTAATGGTGTTTTACCCATATTTTGGAAATCTATCTTCATCAGTTAATGGTCTAAAAGTAGTGGAAATTACATCGAGACCAATCCACATTCTAATTGTTTGGGGGTTACTAATTACGCCTATAATACCATTCGTCTTTATTAGTTTTTATCAGACAAAAATTAACTCTTATTGGAAAAAGTTTTCCATTATATCTTTCCTCATAGCATCTTCTCCATATTTTATGTTGCTTGCTGTCGCCAGTAATTCAATAGTGGAAATTAACATTGCATCACACATCTTTAAAACCTTACCTATAGCAATAATAATAGGAATTTGTATCTACACTTCCCTTTGGGAAACTAAATTCGTTGGAATATCAGGAAAAGTCTTTGTTCTAATGATTACTTCTGTATCTTTAGGATTAATATTAGGGGCAGAATTATTATATCTAGATGATCTTTTTTCGTCTTCTCATGAAAGAATGAATACTCTATTCAAATTGTATTATCAGGCAGGAATCTTAAGCATTATTGCATCGTCATTTTCATTAATATATGCAATTCAATTTTTAAAAACTGTTAAAGGATTAAAGAAGAAAATGGGGGGAGGTCTTCTGTCTATATATTTAATAATTTTTTGTTCTTCTCTCTACTATACTCCTGCAACCATTTCATCCAAAATCGATTTCGCCAATACAACTCAAACACTTGATGGACTAGAATACCTTAAAAAGGAATCTTCAGAATATGAAGTTATAGAATATTTATTGAAGAATTCTAAACCCACAGATGTTTTGTTAGAATCTGTAGGCGAATGGGAAAATGCAGGGCTAATTTCACGAAGCACAGGCGTCTCAAATGTCTTTAACTGGCCAGGGCACGAAATTCAATGGAGGGGTAATAATCAAGAATTTGAAATTCGAAGTTCAGACATAAATTTAATTTTTACAACATTGGACAACAGCCTAACAAAAGCAAAAATGATGAAATATCATATCAATTACGTTTATATTGGCCCTCGTGAATCACAAATATACAGCAAGTCCAATACTGACAAATTTCAGACATTCATGAAACTTGTTGTCGATTCAAAAGATTCGAAATTGTACTATTGGGAATACTAAATATTAATAATTTAGGTGATCTAAAATCGATGTGGCGCAACATTAAAATAACTCATGAATTTTTTCTAATCTTAACGTTGTTGTTTTTAGCATTTTTGCTTAGATTATATGATCTCGACCTAAGACCTCTTCATCATGATGAAAGCTTACATTCATTCTATTCATGGGTTTTAGCAGAAGGCGGAGGCTATAGTCATACACCAATGATGCATGGGCCACTCCAATTTCAATTCAACGCCCTGATTTTTCGAATTTTTGGAGACTCCGAATTCACTTCAAGATTACTATATGCATCCATTGGATCGATCATTGTAATCATGCCTTTTTGGCTCAAACCTTATATGAGCAAGTTCAGCATTGTCTTAGCATCAATAATGCTGACAATTTCGCCATCATTATTATATTTTAGCCGCTTTTCCAGAAACGACATTCTAATGGCATTTCTGATCATGGGATTAATAATTTGTCTGTGGAAATTTATATATGAAGGTCGGTCAAAATATATTTATCTTGCATCTGCAATTTTAGCATTATCTATGGGCACCAAAGAGTCATCATTTCTTATTATTGCTATCCTAGGATTCTATTTAACATTTGTAGTAGTACAAAAAAATCTTCCGCCAATTTTGGCACGCGCAAATACTTATGGACAAAATCCGTTCAATGGAATTTGGCTGATAATCAAAGAAGTTTTTAAAGCTTCGAGAACAAACTATAATCCATCAGATTTTTCAAGACAGACAAAATTTTTAATCATCTTAATTATTGTTTGCTTACCACAATGGTCATCATTATTCTCTGTCTTGCAAGATACAGCTATTTTTTCTTGGACTGGTATTATTCTATCCCAGGACTACACTTCTCCTAATGTTGGCAACCCATTAGGCACTATAGGACATATCGTAGCAATATTAATTTTTATCAGTCTATTGATTTTATCAATAGCTATTGGCGTTTTGTCCAAATGGAACATATGGTTTCGAGCGATAATACTTTTTTACATTATTTGGATATCTATTTTTTCAAACATTATTTGGATTATTTTGTACTCAATCCCCATAATGAATTTTTCTTTCGATACAACCGGAAAAGAAATGATAAATCTAGCGACAGCAAATATTGGAAGTGGTTCATGGCGTCAATTATCATATTGGATTTCACAGCAAGAAGTTGCCCGAGGATCTCAGCCCTGGTATTACTATTTTATAATTACTCCAATTTACGAATATCTGCCATTCATCTTTAGTTTTTTTGCAAGCATTTACTACTACTTTAATAGAAAAAATCCCTTTTCTATATTCTTGGTTTATTGGGTTTTATCAACTTTTTTAATTTTCATTTTTGTTTCTGAAAAAATGCCTTGGCTACTAGTGAATATTACCTTGCCAATGATCCTTTTATCGTCACAATTCTTAGGGGATATTTCAAAAAAAATCCTTTGGAAAGATTCATGGATAACAGAAAAGATAATTTTCTTTGCAATTTTTCCCCTCCTTCTAGTAAGTGTGTTTCAACTAATAATATCTCCATCGTTGTTAACATTTTTTGTGTCTGCATTGCTGAGCTTGATTTTAATAGGAAATCTCATTTTAGGAAGATATAAAGCCACCGCCATCAAAATGAATTTAATCCCTATCGCAACAATATCTGTAGCATTCCTATTGCTAATTCTAACTATTAGAACTAGTTTGATTACCAATTATGTTAACCAATCAATACCTAAAGAACTAATCGTTTATACACAAACTACTCCAGAATTAATCAATGTATTATCTTTCATCGAAACAACAAGCGAAATCACCAACAAAGGTGAAATGATACATATAGTTATTGATCAAACAAATGGTTTTACTTGGCCTTGGATTTGGTACCTTAGAGATTATCAAAATGTTTCTTATCCTTCAGGATTCAAAAACACTACGCAATTATCTAATAATCCCGATATAGTTATCGTTCATGAAAATAATCTTTCTGATATCCAAAAATTGCAGAATATCGCAACTTTTGCTGACAAGATAGTTTTACGTCATAGATGGTGGTTTCCAGAATTTGATGAAACTTATCGGGATCTAACCCCCCAAAAAATTCTTAGAATATTGACTAATCGACAATCCATAAGAAGCCTAACAAATTATTGGCTATATCGTGACGGTGTAGAAGAAAAAATAGGCAGTGAAAATGCATTTATATTTATACCTAAAAGAATCTATACTGAAATTCCACCCTTAGAGATTAAACAGTAAATTATGTGAAGGGGAAAATTTGAATCAATCTAGAACCATAATATTTGGAATTGTACTAAGTGTTCTATTACTCATTATTTTCTTCATTACAGTAGATTTATCCGAAACATATAAAACATTCCAATCAATAAAACATTGGTATTTGTATCCCGCAATTTTACTTTATTTAATTTCAATTATGTTTCGAACAATTAGATGGAAAATCTTACTAAACCATCTCTCTCCTATTAGTACCCGACGATTATATCCAGTATTGATTATTAGATACATGGCAAACAACATCTTGCCATTTCGTTTAGGGGAATTTGTCGGCGCATACTATCTAAGTCATAAAGAAAATATTAGCCCTGCGTCTGGAATTGCTACAATTACACTAGAGAGGGTATTAGATGCAATTACACTTCTAATACTCATGGGAATTTCGTTAATTATTGTACCAATAACCTCTCTCGGGTCAATTTTGAATTCAAGCAATTCAATGGAATGGCCAATTTTCTTAGCAATTTTTGCAATTCCCATTTGCACAATATTGATTCTTTTAACATTGGTAAGTTATAAACCTGATAGCACAATGAAAATTATTGAATTCCTTCTCAATCCCTTACCCCAACGCTTTAAAAAAACATTGACTGAAATTGCCGAATTATTTATCCAAGGTCTGCAATCCCTTAGAAACCCAATATTTATGATATATCTAACTGGATTATCATTTTTAGTTTGGATCATGGAAGCAACGGTCTTTGTCACTATCGCATATGCTTTAGGGCTCCAAGAATTCTTCAGAGATTTTTTTCACCTAAGCTGGATTATGATCCTTACCACATGTGTATCGAATATCGGCAGTTCCATACCTTCAACACCTGGAGGGATAGGATTGTTTGAAATCATCACTCGAGAGACTATAAGTATCGCATCGTTCGGAGCAATAGATCGAGCATCCGGCACTGCATTCGCTACCATAGTACATGCAGTACTGATCTTACCAGTAGTTATTATCGGGCAATTTTACCTATGGACTCAAAATATCCCTGTGAAACAAATATCTAAGTGGATAAATACTCAAAACAATGAATCAACAAAAATATAAAATCGCTATTATTGGTGCTGGCATTACCGGATTGACCGCCGCCTTGGAAATGACATCTAATGGTCATTCGGTTGACATTTTCGAAAGCTCAAATTTTATTGGGGGACAAGCTAGTACTTTTGATGTTGGAGGCCATCCACTGGAACGAGGATATCATCATTTATTCACCTCCGACAAAGAAATAATAGACCTAATGCGTAAATTAGAAATTGAAGATGAATTAATTTGGCCAGAATCATCAGTAGGAACATATTATCAAGGCAAAATTTTCAACTTCGTTACTCCATTAGACTTGTTAAAATTCACTCCAATAAGTTTGATCAATCGTCTTAGACTTGGAATAACTATTATTTTCCTTCAAAGAATGAAAAAATTTTCTCGACTTGAAGACGTCACTGCCTACCATTGGCTCAGGAAATTTTGTGGGAAACCATCATATGAAGTTTTCTGGAAACCAATGCTCCGAGGAAAATTCGGAGAAAAATACTATGAACGTATAAGCATGGCTTGGATATGGGGGAAAATACAAACTCGCGTCAAGTCTCGTAACAAATCCATGATACGAGAAAGATTAGGATACCCTAAAAGCAGTTTTAAAATAATCTTTGAGAAATTGAAATTGAAAATCCTGGAGCAGGGTGGAACAATCAACTTAAACACTAAAGTTGAAGAAATTTGTGTCAATTCAGGAAAAATTTCAGGCGTCATAACATCAAATAATTCTCAGACGGGAAAATTCATAGAATACGATGCGGTATTAGCTACTACTCCATCTTTCATATTTAAAAATTTGATTCCTGAACTTCCACATAATTATGTTCTAAAGCTTGATAGCGTAAATTACATGTCCGCAGTTTTATTAATCCTAATCTTAGATAGACCTTTAACAAATAAATATTGGCTAAATATTGCTGATCGTTCGATACCATTTGTAGCAGTAATTGAACATACTAATCTTGTGACAGCTGACTTATATGGAGGGAAACATATAGTATATCTGTCGAACTACCTAAACACTGATGACCAAATGTTCAAAATGGAACATGAAGAATTATTAAATGCATATCTTCCTCATATCAAAAAAATCAACCCCAACTTCCAAAATAATTGGATTGAAAAAACTTTTCACCATAAAGTTGGTGCAGCTCAACCTATTATTGAAACCAATTACCGCGAAAAAATAGTTCCTCATGATACACCAATTCAAGGTGTTTATTTAGCAAATACATCCCAAATATATCCCGAAGACAGAGGAACAAATTACGGTGTAAAAATGGGAACAAGTTTAGCGAAAATGATTTTGGGAGATTTGAAAACTTTCTGAAGAAATAATTTTTAAATTGTTATTACCTTGTGTTATTATTGGGACCGCTTAAATTCATTTAGGAGTTATTGTCTTGACTGATGGGGAAGTGAATTTGCATCAGCAATTAATTAGTGCAATTGAACACCAAAAAAGATCCACTGTAACGGTTCTATCTTGCCTTTTATCTGTCCAAGATTCTGTGGGATATATCCCATCCGAAGCAATAGATATTATAGCTAATAAAATGGATACCACTATTAATGACGTGTGGGGGGTAGCATCTTTCTACACCAATTTTAGATTCACCCCGCCCAAATCTTCCACAATTGAAATTTGCTGGGGTCCAACTTGCCACCTACTTGGGGCTACTAAAATCCTTGAAACCACTCAAAATGAACTTGACTTAGAAACAGAAGGCGATTCCGAAAAAGGGAATATTACTCTCAAATATAACACTTGCCTGGGAGCATGTGCACAAGCTCCAGTAATAAATATAAACCACAATATTATCGGCTCAATGACACCCGAAAAGATTCCCCAAATTCTCTCAAAGTTTTTAGAGGATAATTGATGGCTACCTACGATGTCTTAAAAAAGGAAGCAGATGAACGCCAATACAAACTGACAAATGGCGAAATGCCATGGATCAGGATTGGTACGGAAGTTCATGCACGAGCTGCAGGTGCAATTGATGTATTAGAGTCTTTTAAGAATGAATTAAGCTCAAGAAATATCGATGCAATTGTACAAAAGGTTGGATCTTTAGGAATATCTTATGCTGAACCAATAGTTGATATTAAGAAACCTGGTATGCCACGGTTATTTTTTGCGAATGTTGAGCCTTCTGATATACCAAACATAATTGATTCATATCTAATAAAAGATGAAGTGCCTTTAAAAAACGTCCTAGGGTCATTAGGAGAAACTGAAGTCGAAGGTATTCCCAATCTAAACGAAATCCCTGGAATCAAATATCAACAAAGAATAGCCCTAAGAAATGCCGGCCATAATTCCCCTGATGACATCTACCAATATTTGGCTACTGGAGGATACGAGGGATTAAATAAAGCAATTACAAGTATGGATCCATCGGATGTAATTAAAGAAGTAACCGACTCAGGACTACGTGGACGAGGAGGTGCCGCATTCTCAACAGGTATCAAATGGAGTTTTATGGTCAGATCCCAAGGAATAAAATACATTCTTTGCAATTGTGAGGAAGGTGATCCAGGGGCTTACAATGATAAAGGCATTTTAGAAAGCGATCCATATACACTTCTTGAAGGACTTACCATAGCAGGATATGCAACAGGGGCAACCAATGGAATAGTCTTTATAAGACACGGAAATAACGGTCCAATCGAGAACACAGAAAAAGCAATTGAGAACGCATATGAAGTTGGTTTACTAGGCAAAAACATTTTTGGGTCCGATTTCAGTTTTGACATAGAAGTGGTCTTAACAGGAGAATCATACGTTTCCGGAGAGGAAACAGCACTGATGGACGCTGTTGAGGGCAAGCGAGCCCAACCACGTCCTAGGCCACCTTTCCCAGCAGCATTTGGGGTTTGGGGCTATCCGACAACAATTAATAATGTCAAAACTCTTTCTTACACTCCTGAAATTATTCGCAGAGGTGCAAAATGGTTTTCTTCAATTGGCGTTAACAAAAGTACTGGAACCGCCATTGCATGCATTAATGGTAATATTCGGTATCCTGGAATGTACGAAGTCCCTATGGGCGTGACATTAGGTCATTTGGTTAATGATATTGGTGGAGGAATACCTGATGGGAAAAAGTTAAAGATGCTTCAAACTGGTGGTCCTCTTGGTGGAGTTCTTGGCCCTGATAGTCTTGAGATACATATTGATTTTGATGAAATGCGAGAGGCTGGAGCAATTTTTGGATCTGGAGGAATTATTGTTGCGGACAATGAAACATGTGCAGTAGATATTACGAGAGTTTTAGTAGCATTTTGTCAATATGAATCCTGTGGGAAATGCTTTCCATGCCGCCTGGGCATGGAACATCTTCTAGAAATAGTTGAAAGAATTGCAAAATTTGAAAATCATGATGGCGACCTTGAGATGATGATGAAAATTGGCACCTCTATGGAAGGAGCTTCACTGTGTGGGCATGGGCAATTAGGCTTTGGTCCAATCCGTTCCGCCCTGAAACATTTTGAAGCAGATTTTTTGTCTCATATGCAAGATAAAAAATGTCCTACAGGAAGTTGTCTCGGAATTAAAATTTCACCCAAAAATACCCGTCCTTATTCATGGGACTTTCTTCCTCCGAATACACAGCCTGTAGACTTAAAAATGCCTAATCCAAGGAATACAAATGTCTGAAAAAATCACACTAACTATCGATGGAGTTGAAATAGAAACCACTCCGGGGAATAATATTCTTCAAGCTGCTTTAGATGCAGGAATGTACCTCCCATATCTTTGTTACTATCCGGGCATGAAATCTTATGGTGCTTGCCGAATGTGCATTGTCAATGCTGAAGCCCCAACACCTGACGGTGAGTACAGAGCATTACCTGGAACTCCAGCATCATGTACAACACCAGTAATGGAAGGAATGAAAGTAACTACCCGCAATGACAAAATAGATGACACACGCAAAGGGGTAATGGAATTACTAATCTCAGAACATCCTCATGGATGCCTTAACTGCCATCGAATTGATCTATGCGGCCCTTCAGACATTTGCCTACGACACGTTGAAGTAAATGATAGATGCGTGATCTGCCCAAAAAACGAACGTTGCGAACTCAAAGATACTGTTCGTCACCTAGAGATGGACCTCGACACCCCACTTACATACAACAATCGCCATTTACCATTAAAAACTGCCGATCCATATTGGGACATGGACATGAATTTATGCATTGTATGTTCCAGATGTGTAAGAGTTTGTTCAGAAATCCGTCAAGATGATGCCCTCACCCTTCTGGAAAGATCAGGGAAAAGTCTTATTGGGACCTCACAAGGGACATCTTTACTAGAATCCGGATGCGAATTCTGTGGAGCGTGCATTGATGTATGCCCAACTGGAGCCTTAGTTGAGAGGAAAAACAAGTGGGAAAAAGCAGATAAAGTAATTAGAACTATTTGCCCTGGTTGTCCTGTTGGTTGTGTAGTAGACATGCAAATTGACAAACATAACAAGATG
Source organism: SAR202 cluster bacterium (assembly GCA_022447855.1). GTDB lineage: Bacteria > Chloroflexota > Dehalococcoidia > Lucifugimonadales > UBA6927 > UBA6927. Next base: position 40,462 of record JAKUTX010000007.1, on the reverse strand, counting down.
ATTCGTACACAACCAGATACTGAGGCATCCCCGAACTTTGGACAGCTATGCTTTAAAGGAAAATTCGGACTAGAGTTCATCAATAGTAATTCAAAATTACAAAAACCTATGATCAAAGAAAACAATATATTGCGTGAAGCAACTTGGAATGAAACTTTTCAAAAAGCATCTGAGTTATTATCCAAATTCAGAGGACCAAGTTATGCAATGGTTATTTCTCCACGAGCAACCAATGAAGACGCTTACATTGCACAAAAATTTTCCCGGGTTGTAATGAATTCAAACAATATAGATGTTTCCTCAAACATTCGTCCTGAATTAACAAAATCCCTAAAATATTCTCTTGGATACGCTGGTTCCTCTGCCTCATTTACTGAACTCAGAGAATCTAATGCATTTTTGATAGTATCTAGTAACATGCAAGAAAATCAAAACGTTGCAGCATTACCAATAAAACAGGCCGCATCAAATGGTAAACCAGTAATTGTTTTGGACCAAAGAGAAACCGAAATCACCAAACATGCCACCATTTGGTTAAAGCCTAGAATTGGTACAGAATCAACCGTGATTAGCGCAATGCTTAGATGTATTGTAGATGAATCTTTAGAAAATCACGATTCTATAGATCAAATAACAGAAAATTTCTCTGACCTAAGAAACAGCCTATGGAATCTAGAACCCTTACGTATTGAAGAAGCAACTGGAGTCAAATGGGCAGATATTCAAAAAGCTGCAAGGCTATTAGCAAAACATTCTCCAATAAGTATACTACTTGGTCTAGAAAATGTGCCTGAAGAACGTCACGATGCCTGTGTGAAATCTTCAATAAACATTGGAATTCTAACCGGAAGTATAGGATCAAATGCTGGGGGAATTTTCCCACTATTTGATGGCGCAAATGAACAAGGAATAAAAGATTGTGGATGTTCTCCAGATTTCCTTCCCGGATATGTGGAAACTGGGGCAGATTCAAATAGAATGCAAAAAATCCAAGACCTATACCAACTTCCATTGCCCAGTGATCCAGGTAAGGGGATTCGAGAAATTGTAAATGCTATTAATTCTGGACAAATCAAAGCTCTACATTTAATCGGTGACAATATTAACTTCAACAATAATGAATTTGGTGACTTTTTAGCTGCTATCAAGAATCTTGATCTACTAATTGTTCAAGACACATTTCATTCCGCAATTACAGAACAAGCAGACATAATAATCCCGTCTAAAACCTTCGCGGAAAAAACCGGCACATATACGAACATGGAACGACGTGTTCAATTACTAAACCCCGCCATAACCGGGAGTGATGCAGATGATGATTTCAGGATATTACTCCAAATTGCTCGTCGTATGGGTTATTCTGGCTTTGACTATAATTCTCCAGAAGAAATTTTTGATGAAATTAATAATGTTGTAGAATTTTACGGTGGGATTTCTTATCAGAGACTGACCGATGATGGATACGTATTTTGGCCTTGTTATGCCGCCGACATGAAAGATGCCAAAATCTTATATTCTGAAAACTCTAGAAAATTATCTTTCTTCCCTGCAGAAGCACTAAATGAAATAACTAATCGAGACTCTGATTTTCCTCTTATATTTTCTCCTGGAAGGGTCCTTTCTCAACCAGACAATACAAATCTTTCAATTGTTCAAACAAAGGGGAAAAATTCAGTTAAGTCAGAACATGTTCTGCAAATACATCCAAATGACGCAAATGAAATGTCAATCCCCGACGGTTCTACCGTGAACGTCATCTCTAAACTATTTAGTTTCAATGGCAAAATTAAAATAGATGAATCACAACTTCCAGGAATGATATCTCATACAACTTTATTCGGCGAGATAATAGAAGAACTCCAAAACAGTAAGGTGCCAGACCCAATTTTATTGATGCCTCCACTTCAAACAAGTCACGTAAGATTGGAATTGATCACTTCAAATTAAACGGAATTAATAAATTTAAATTGTAAAATCAAAACTGCTATTCCACTAGTTGAACATCTCCTATAAAATGTCTTCGCAATGTCTTTTCTGAGTGGAACAAATGAATACTCCCGCAAGAGAACAATATCTAAAAATTAAAGAAGCCCACAAAGACGAAATTTTACTTTTTAGGATGGGCGACTTTTTCGAAACATTTGATGATGATGCAATTTTAATTTCTAGAGAATTACAAATAGCACTTACATCAAGAGAATTTGGTAAAGGTAACCGCGTTCCCTTAGCAGGCATACCTTGTCATTCACTAGATCCTCATATGTCAAAATTGATCAAAAGAGGATTCAAGGTAGCAATTTGTGAACAATTATCAAAAAATTCTGATTTAAATAGTGAAATTATCGACCGAAAAGTTGTACGTGTAGTTACCCCTGGGACTGTAATTGAAGATTCGATTATTGACCAAAAATCAAATAACTATTTAGCATCGATTTTCTTAGAAAAAGATCAATGTGGAATTGCCTACACTGACATAACAACTGGCGAATTTTTGACTACACAGCTTAAAAAAGAAGACATCGCATCTGAAATAAATAGAATTTCCCCAGCAGAACTACTTGTCAGATCTGTAGACAAACCAAATCTGGAAAATTTAGATTCTGAGTTAAGCGAAATGGAAGAATTTGATTTTGGCAGCAAAAAATGTTTTGAGTCACTGCTTAATCATTTTCAGGTTTCTAGTATGGAATCTTTTGGTTGCCATGAGCTACCTTTATCTATCAGGGCGGCAGGCGCCATCATTCACTACCTTCAAATTCAAGCCCCCGAACTATTAGCCCAAATCAACACTTTAAGAACATATAATATACACAATTATATGTCTTTAGATAAGCAAACAATGAGAAATTTGGAGTTATTTGAAGGAGGCAGATGGCAAACAAGTGACACATCATTATTGTCTGTCCTAGATCACTCAAAAACAAGTATGGGAAGTAGATTACTCAGGCGCTGGATAGGTCAACCACTGCTAGACGTCAAATCAATAACTGATAGACATAATTCAGTAGAATGGTTCCACAGAAACTCCCTGAGGCGTGAAAACATTACTCTTTTACTTAAATCAGTATCTGACATCGAAAGAGTCTCTAATAAACTCCTTAGCCTAAATGCAACTCCCAGGGATCTATCTTCACTAGAACAAAGTTTAGGAATCATACCTACACTCAAAGAAATATTTTCTAATTGTGACGATCAAAACCTGATATTGAGGCTTTCTGAAAATCTCAAAACCCATGATTTCACTATTCAACAAATCAATAGTGCAATAGTTGAAGACCCTCAAATAACTGTTGGAGAGGGATCTGTAATTAAAAAAGGATTTTCAAAGGAATTAGATAGCCTAAGAGAATCTTCTGTGGAATCCCAAAATTACATCGCATCACTCCAAGAATCAGAGAAATCTAAAACTGGTATCAAAACTCTAAAAGTAGGCTACAACAAAGTCTTTGGGTATTATATTGAAGTGTCTAAGACTCAAAGTGAACTAGTCCCAGAAAATTATATTCGAAGACAAACATTAACTAACGCCGAACGCTATATCACAACGGAAATCAAAGAGTACGAATCGAAAGTCTTATCTGCACAAGATCAAATCAAAGAATTAGAATTAGAATTGTATAAAAACTTATGTGAAGAAATTTCTCAAGATGTTAAAAATATTCTAGAAACAGCGAATATATTAGCTGAAATTGATGTGTTGGCATCATTCGCTGAAGCTGCAACTCAATTCAACTATATCCGACCTACATTAAACAACAACTCACAAATTGATATTCAATCAGGAAGACACCCTGTTGTTGAAAAAATGGTTGGTTCATCAAAATTTGTTCCTAATGATATTTTTCTATCGAATGAAGATACTCAGTTAATGATATTGACGGGACCAAATATGGCTGGAAAATCAACATACATTCGTCAGGTTGGAATCATAGTCCTAATGGCGCAAATAGGAAGTTATGTTCCAGCTAGTTCAGCAAAAATCGGATTAGTAGACAGGATTTTTACACGAATAGGTATGCAAGATGATATTTCAGTAGGCCATTCAACTTTTATGATAGAAATGGTTGAAACCGCATCAATAATATATAATGCCTCTCCAAAATCTTTGATAATACTAGATGAAATTGGTAGAGGAACTAGTACCTATGATGGTCTAGCAATTGCAAAATCCATTGCAGAATTTATTCATGATCAAAGATCTTTAGGATGCAAAACTCTTTTTGCTACTCACTATCACGAATTAACTGAACTTGAAAATTATCTGCCACGCGTAAAAAATTTTAATGTGGCAGTCAACGAAAAGAATGGTGAAGTAACATTCTTGAGGAAAATAGAACCGGGAGGAGCTGATCAAAGCTTCGGAATCCATGTGGCTAAATTAGCAGGTTTACCAGAAAAAATCATCTCCAGATCTCATGAAATTTTACTTGATTTGGAAAGTTCCGAACCCGTAAAATTCAATAATGTTCAAATTCCATTATTCCACGATCCTCAACCTCAATTACAACCTGAGATACAACCTCAAATACAAAAATTACTTGAAATGAATGTAGAATCAATGACACCGATTGAAGCAATCACAAAACTTTTCGAACTTCAGCAAGAAAGCAAAAATCGTCAAGATCACTAATTACTAAGTTAGAGAGATGGAAATGAATTCAAAATCCCTCAAAAAAATCCCCCAAGATTTGCCTGAATCCCCTTATGACTTGCGATCATTAATGCGTAACGATCTACTTGTATCACCCACATCGGGCATGGCCCTAGGACACGTACAGACAAATTTAGCAATTCTACCTGCCGATCTTGCTTTTGACTTTTTGTTGTTTTGTAATAGAAATCCAAAGCCCTGTCCAATTATAGAAGTAATTGAAGCAGGCAAAACAGAAGCATCCATCACAAGCCCCGGATCTGACATACGCACTGATGTCGGATTATACCGTGTCTACAAATTTGGAAAACAAATTGATGAAGTTACTAATATTTCGAAATACTGGCAAGATAATATGGTTTCATTTTTATTAGGTTGTAGTTTCACATTTGAAAATGCACTTATTGAAGCAGGCATAGAATTAAGACATATATCTCAAAAATGTAACGTCCCTATGTACATCACAAATATAGAAACTATCCCTGCTGGTTTATTTTCTGGTCCAATGGTTGTATCCATGAGACCCATCAAACGATCTAAGATTGTTAAAACAATTCAAATTACCTCAAGATTCCCATCCGTACATGGTGCTCCAATACATATTGGAGATCCTAAAGCTATAGGTATCAACGACTTAAATGCTCCAGACTTTGGAGACACCGTCGAGGTAAAAGAGGATGAAATCCCCACTTTTTGGGCATGTGGTGTGACTCCTCAGTCTGTTGCAATGTCATCAAAACCACCATTAATGATTACCCATTCTCCAGGGCATATGTTTATAACAGATCACATTGACCAAGATTTTGCAGTAAATTAGTTTTGACTTCAATCATTTAAGGATTCCGATGTGTCTACAATTGAAGAACTAATTCTAAGTAACGACAAAAGAGGTATGTCTACCCTAGCAAAATATTTACCTAGCAATTATTGCGAACAGGCAGCCAATTTAATCTTACAAAACCCTGGAACCACAATCATTACAACTGGATTTTACATAATCAAAGGTAAAATGCCCGAAACAGATGGCCCTCTTGGAGCCATTGCCATTGGCAATGCATTAAATGCTATAGGGAATAAAACAATCTACATTACAGACAAATATTCATCAGGATTAATCAAATTTCTTGTTAAAAACAATGAAAGAGTACAAGTCTTTCCATTTTTAAACCAAAAAGAAAGTATCGAATATTCAAAGAAAATCTTAAGTCATATCAATCCCTCGCTATTAATATCTATTGAGAGATGTGGGCAAACAAAACATAATGACTATAGAAACATGCGGGGCATTGACATGACAGATTTTAATGCTCGAATTGATCACTTATTTGAACTACATAACAACTCAATCGGAATAGGTGACGGAGGGAATGAAATTGGAATGGGCAATTTGTCAAATTTGATTCCAAGTCTTCCATTACCTTTTCCTATAAATGAACCTTGCATAACTAAAACAACTAATTTAATAGTAAGTACTGTTTCAAATTGGGGAGGTTATGGACTCGTCGCAGCATTATCAATTTTGTACGGAAAAAATTTGTTGCCCAATCCTAAGTCAGAACAAAACTTATTGGAAAAATGTGTAAAATACGGAGCCGTAGATGGAGTAAGCACTTTAAATGAATATACCGTAGACGGTTTGAACATAAATGAACATAATAAAGTCCTTATAAAACTAAACAACTATGTAGAGAAAAAAATTCTAGTGGAGAAAAATAATGTATCCAATTAATCTGTCTGGAAAATCGGGAATAATATTCGGGGTTGCAAATCATAGAAGTATCGCATGGGGAATCGCTGAAATACTTCACCAAGCTGGAATGAAACTTGCTATAGCATATCAAAATGAACGAGTAAAGGAACGAGTTTCTGAATTAGTCGAAAAATGGGATGATGATACCACTTTAATTGAATGCGATGTTAGTGATGAAGAAAACGTTAAAACAACCTTCAAAAATGCAGAAAAATCCCTAGGCAAATTGGACACTATTGTTCACAGTATTGCTTTCGCTAACAGAGAAGACCTTGGAGGAAGATTTGTTGATACCCCTCGTGAAGGATTCACGACTGCCCTAGATATTTCTGCATATTCATTAATCTCCATAGCTAAACACGGATCAAGAATCATGAGTGATGGGGGAAATATAATTACTCTTACTTTTAATGCATCTAACCAAGTATTCCCAGGTTACAATGTGATGGGTACTGCTAAAGCAGCCCTCGAAAACATTGTGCGACAACTAGCGTCAGATCTTGGCCCTGACAATATTAGAGTTAATGCAGTGTCCGCTGGTCCGTTAGACACTCTTTCATCACGAGTAATCAGCCATTATAGAGTAATGAAAACAGCACATGCTGAACGAGCTCCCATGAGAAGAAATATTACACCAGAAGAAGTTTCAAAAGCAGCTTTATTCTTATGTAGCGATCTTTCCAGTGGAATCACGGGTGAAATATTACATGTCGACACTGGATACAATATAATGGGAATATAATCATTCAAAAAATATATAAATGTCTCTCTTCGAATTAAATGCTCTTAATTATAATATTAGTTTAATAACGAACAACTCCTTATCAATCAAAATTTGAGCATACAAATTATCCTTTTGGAGGAATTCCGGTGCATTTCATAACCCAGATAGCTATGCGTAGTCGGCCAGTTACTATTCTAGCAATCATCATGTTAACAATAATATCTATTAATTCTTACATTAACATGCAAAGAGAATTATTCCCTCAAATTGAATTCCCAAATCTTTTTATTGTCACTATTTATCCAAACTCTAATCCTGAAGCAATCACAAGAGAAATTACTGAACCAATTGAAAATTCCATATCTGGAATATCCGGAATTAAAGAAATCCGTTCGACATCTACTAATACTTCATCCAATATCACTGTTACATTTGATTTCAAAAAAGATCTATCTAAAGCGGAAACAGAGCTAAACAGTTCTATTGCTGACCTTAATGTGCCTACTGGCGTTCAAGGCCCATTCGTACAACGCATCAATTCAGACGCATTCCCTACAATGGAACTATCAATTACCGCAAATAATGAGTTTTGGAATACATATGACATACCTGCAAATAACCAACAAAGCCTAACACTTTTAAGTGCTTTACAATTATATATAGAAGAAAATATTACACCACAAATCTCGAAGGTTTCTGGTGTTAGCTCAGTAAATTTAATCGGTGGTAATGATCAAGAAGTTCAAATAATCTTAAATCGTGATTCCATGAAAAAATACGGGATCACATCTCAACAATTGCAATATTCTATTGCCCAAAACAATATGGATTTACCATCAGGTAGCATTGATGATGGAGTCACAAACAAGACAGTAAAAGTACGTAGTCGCATAAATTCATTAGATTCAATTAGAAATCTAATTATTGGTACAAGCCGACCAAATTTTAACTCTGAAAGCAATAATTCTGGAAATTCTTTCCCTTCTAACCAACTGCCAGCAGTCCCATTATCAGAATCATTAAATGATCTCCCTCCAAATATCCCACGATGCTACACACAAATAAAAGAATTCTATGACGCAAATTCTAAAGATATTACAGCACCGTTACCCATTTGTGTTTCGGATATAGGAGAAGTTTTAATTGCCGAAAAACCTTCCAATAGCATTTCTCGCACGAATGGAGAAACTAGCCTTAAACTATCAATTATTAAGGATCCAACAGCCAATACGGTAGACGTAACTGAAAGTATTCAAGGAACCCTTTCAGACATTAATCTTCCTATGGGAATATCAATTGTAGAAATAACTAATGACGGACCAGAAATCAAAGAATCACTAAATACCCTTATAAAAGAAGGATTTTATGGATTCCTTTTTGCGATAATGATAGTTTTCATTTTCCTAGTAAATTTCAAACCTAACATTTTAAAAGGTTTAAGCATGGGAATCCGCCCAACTTTAGTAATCATTGCCTCCATACCATTAAGTATATTAACTGCAATAATGCTAATGTATTATCTGACAGACGTAGCTTTAAATTTAATGTCCCTAGCAGGACTAGCAATTTCTGTAGGCAGAGTTGTAGATGATAGTATTGTAGTCATAGAAAATATCTATCGTCATATTCAAATGGGCGAGGATAGAATAAAAGCTGCTATGACTGCAACTCGAGAAGTGTTACCCCCAATTGTTGCGTCTACATTAGCAACTGTAGTTGTTTTTGTACCATTAGCATTCATCGAAGGATTGGTAGGAGAATTTTTTAGTCCATTCGCACTTGCAGTAAGCCTCGCACTAATCGCATCAGGAATTGTTTCAATTACTGCAATTCCAGTTTTGGGATCTTTTATTATTCGCCCAGGTGATTTAACTGAATCTGATTTAAAAAAACCATCAACACTGCAAAAAATCTATGGATCAATGCTTAAATGGTCTTTGTCTCATAAATTAATTTCACTATCTTTAGCAATTCTAATTACTCTATCTAGTTTAGGTTTATTATTTCAAATACCAGTTACCTTCTTCTCAAGCGGAAATCCAGAGGCAATATCTATAAGTGCATCAATGCCTCCGGGAACATCTATCAATCGTACAAATCAGACTATTTTAGAAATTGAAAAGGTGATTGATGAGTACTACGAATCCAAAATTGTCGAAAATTATTCAACCACTATCGGATCTGCCGATTTTTGGTCAGGCTCTTCTGACTCAACAAACTCAGGATTGATTTTTGTCAATCTATATGAAGACCCTCCTGAAAAACTTGCCGAAACTATTCAGGAAAGGTTGTCTGGAATTGATGACGCAATTATCAAGGTAACAGAAATTGCAGGTGGACCACCTCAAGGTGGTGTAGAGCTAAACATATCAGGTCCAAATTTTCAAGAAATTCAATCAGTTTCACAAAATTTAGAAACCAAATTGTCAAAAATTGAAGGTATTTCTAACATAAGCAATAATGCGTCTGAAGGGAAAGATGAAATAGTTTGGACTGTAGATCAAGAAAAAGCTTCATCAATAGGTCTAAGTACGATGAGCATAGCCTTCCAAATGCGATCAATAATGTCTGGAACTCAAGTAAGTGAAATAGAAATAGATGGTAAAAATTATACAATCATGATCAGAAGCAATCCTGATGATATTTCAGACCTTAAGAAACTAGGAAGTAATACAATATCAGGACCTGCTGGAGAAACAACTTTAGATAGTATCGCAAAGAGGACCATTGAACCAAGTGCAGTAACAATTACACGGGTTGACGGAAAAAGAACTGCCTTAATCATTGGAGATATTACAAGTGACGACACCCAATCTGTTGGAAGAGAAGTTCAATCAGTTATTGACTCTATGAACCTCCCTACTGGCGTTAAGGTTTCATCCGGAGGAATTTTTGATCAAATCGCTGAAGGATTCCAAGATATCTTCTTGGCTATGGGGGTTGGTATTGTTTTAGTCTATCTCGTAATGGTTGCAACTATGGGTTCACTAAGAAGCCCAATGATTATTATGATTTACTTACCACTTTCAATTGTCGGAGCTTTAGTCTTGCTATTCATTACAGGGAAACCATTAGGATTGCCTGCAATGATGGGGTTTTTACTTCTAATTGGCGTAGTTGTAACAAATGCTGTAGTGCTAATTGTATTTGTAGAGCAACTACGTGCTAAAGGCTTTAGTACTTATGATGCAATCATTGAAGGAGGCAAAGTAAGAGTCCGTCCAATTTTGATGACAGCATTTGCAACTATCTTTGCCTTAATACCTTTGGCTTTAGCATCAGAAACTAACGGACTAGTAGGTTCAGAACTTGCAACAGTTGTAATAGGTGGATTGGTTAGTTCAACATTCCTGACTTTATTAGTAGTTCCAATTGTTTATCAAATTTTCTTCCATTCAATACCAAACATATTCAAAAGAGATAATTGATTTTTAAACTCATTTTTGAACATTATCAACTGATATTCGTCCCCAAAGCTTCCGAAATAATACAGCTACTAAACTAACTAATATAATTGCAAGAGTTGAGTGGATAGTTACAGCAAAAACAGGACCTTGAAAACTCGCTAAAGCTCCAATTATTAAAGCTCCAATTGGTTGTGTACCTATCCCTAAGGTAATCACACCCAATGCACGACCTCGAACATTTTCACGTGCGGTAATTAATACAATTGTTGACTGCATAGTTGCAAATCCTGAAACACCTATCCCCGCAATCAGAAGAGCAAAATAAGCAAGAATGTATGAATTTGAAACACCAAAAAATAGAAGACCCGATGCTGCAAAAAATGAACCCAAAATATAATATCTACCTTGGAAAATAATTGAGCTTCTACTTGCAATCAAAAGTGAACCTAACACAGCTCCAAAACCTTCAGATGCAAAAAGGATTCCCATCAACAATGGTCCAACTTGCAGGACGTCTCTTGCAATTACTGGCACCATTGGCTGAAACGGGAAATATAACATGTTCATTACTATTGTTATTAAAAGTGTACTAAAAATGACCTTGTTCGACAGTGCATAAACTAAACCTTCTTTAATATTGTTCAAAATTTGATACCTATCATTAGATACAAAGAGATTTTGATGATCAGGAAATCTGATCCTATATATCAAAATCAGGCCAATAAAGTACAAAAATGAAACAACCAAATAGCCACCTTGAATTCCAAAAAATGCAATTAATCCACCAGCAACTATTGGACCAAGCATTTTGCTTGATTGCATCCCCACTCCATCCAAAGCGGCCCCATTTGTTACACCTTTTGGACCTAGAAGTTCAATATAAAGAGATCTGCGAGAGGGATTAGTAATCGCAGTAGCAAATCCGACTGCAAAGATCACAATATATCCATACCAAAAATGGACTGCAAAAAATGATATTGCAACTAACATCATCAAAGCAATACATAATCCCAAAAAACCTGAGAAAATCATCAGCTTACGCTTATTTACTCGGTCTGCTAACCACCCTCCTATCATTCCTAACAAGAAACTTGGTGCCATACCAAAAAAAGCGACTAATGCTACTAAAAAGGGAGAATCTGTCAAATCTAGTACAAACCATGCAAGTAAAACAATTTGCATATTCCTTGTCGAATATTCTATCCAATTTGCACACCACAACAATCTATAATTACGATTAGAAAATGACGATACAAGCCTTGGAACACTCAACTACTACACGCTTTGAAAAAGATTTGGACTGTTTGGGATTTTTACACAGTATATAATTAGATTCAATCATTGATCAAAAAAATAACTAAATCCTCTCAAATTTGCTTACTTTATCTGCATCGCCAATCTCGGTGACATAAATATTCCCATGTGAATCAACACAAATCCCATGACCTGCATCAATACCCCTCCATCGAGTAATTAACTCTCCTTCTAAAGACCAAATACTCACCCCACATGTACCTTTAGATCCTTGCTCTACAACATAAACATCATCATTATGAATCCAAATGTCACCGGGTTTCTGCAAGTCGGTCCATTCTTCAATAAAATCACCATTCTCTGAAAAAATTTGTATGCGGTCATTTTCTCTATCACAGATATAAACTCGACTATTCTTATCAACCCAAATATTATGTAAAAGTGCAAATTCACCTGGTCCAGACCCTTGTTTACCCCAAGAATGCATTAGTTCACCTTTAGAGTTGAACTTGTGAACTCTATGTCCACCATAACCATCTGACACAAATATTTCACCATTTGGAGCAAATGCCAATCCAGAAGGCATATTAAATGGTTTCCCCAAATAACTCGCTGAGGGTTGCAATTTCCGGCCCCATGTATTCAAAATTTCACCGTCAGGTTTATGTTGAGTAACCAAATGATAATTTGAATCTACAAGCCAAACATTATCATCCGGGTCGATAAAAATCCCATGAGGAGATCCAAATTCTCCCTCACCCCAACTAGAAATGAAGTTCCCCTCGATATCCCATATTGTTATTGGATGAATCCCTCGACTGAAAATATATATTTCATCCTTTGAATTAACTGCACCATCAGATGCCAATCCAAATTGCCAATTTCTGGGTAAATTAGGCCAAGATTCTACGCGTTGATATCTATAATCTCCCGATCCAAGTACTTCCATAGTAGTCTCTCCTCATTTTAGGATGAATGACAGGATTTTATTCTGCTAATCGATCAACGTCAACAAATAAGTAAATAAAGAGCAAGATGATAATAATTAAGTACCTCTTGAATACTCTTGCATGATTTTCAATACGGCTATATTATTAAGCAATCGGGGTGTGGCGCAGCGGGAGCGCGCCTGTTTTGGGAACAGGAGGTCGCCGGTTCAATCCCGGCCACCCCGACCATCAAACAAATCAATAGAACTCATTGATTTATTTTGTCACAAAATTTAAATTTTGGCTGTCTGACAATCCAATCTACCTCTTGAAATTCTAGTAAAACCTTATCTCCAGGTAAAATTGAGTCACTGAGTTTCATTCGAATTTTGAAAGGATACTCATCAAGCTCTAATAATGCATTACGCTCATGACGTTTTTCCAAAACCACCGCTCGGAAATACTTTTCCCCCAATTCACTACGTTGAATAAGAAATTTTGAGAACCAAAATTTAGCTCTTTCTGCCTCTAATCTAGAAATTAATTTGAGTTGATCAACTGATTTCATGAAAATCAAGCTTAAATCGTCTAATGAATAAATAGGTGTAGAAAATTGCAAATGGTTTGAAATCTGTCTCTGCATTATCATATCCGTATAACGCCTTAAGGGTGATGTAGATTGGATATAGCCTTGTAACCCCAATCCCCAATGATTTGAAAGATCATTGGCACCCAAGACCGGTTGCAATTGTTTAAATACTAAATGATTCTTGAAAGGCCCGTCTTCATAACCATGAAATGGATCAAAGTTTGTAGGTGATTCTTGAGACCTATAAATTGCCGGTATATTAAAATTATGACAATATTTTGCCAATAAATGATTATATAAAATCATGAATTCCGCTACAGAGTCTCTGGATATCAATGACTTAGCAATTGTTATATCAATATGTTCCGTTACGTCGATTTTGATTTCCATCTCTCGCCGTAACAAGTCCAATGCTCCACTCTTAATCCTTTTGGCCTTTAATTTTTTTGCTATTAAATTAATGATGTGAATTTGCTTGTTCCATTTCCATCTATCATTATCTAAGACTGTATCTGCTTCCTCGTACGACATAGCAATCTTGGAATTAATAACACTTGGAACAATTTCCCAGTTCAAAACTTCACCTTCTATTGAAAAATCAACCAAAACTGTGAGAGCAAATCTATCCACCCCTGGATTAAGTCCAGCGCAAGTTTCTATGAGAAATTTTGGTACCATCCAAACTGTATTCTCAGGAAAATATATTGTTGACATTCTTTTCTCTGCCTCTAAATCTATAAATCCTCCAGAAGAGATTAAATCAGACGCATCTGCTATATGTATCCCAATTTGAACCTGATTTGGATGCCCATTTTGGTCATGTGAAAGAACTTTCACAGACAATGCGTCATCGCGATCTATTGTATGGGAATTATCAATTGTAAAAAGATCTAAAGACCTTAAATCTACTCTTCGTAAAGAATCTTGGGCAGAATTTCGATTTAATGATTTAACTTCATCCATCACATCAGTAGAAAATTCGACTCGAATGTTCTCACGTTCTAATTCAATTGGATCATCTAATTTTAATTCGCCAATTTTAAGCAATAACTCAAAGGCAGTACGGCGTAATTCTCCTGAAAATTTATATTTCTGTAAAAAATCTCTCGCTTTAGATCCATTCAAATCAATATTTCCCCCAATTACGAAATCTCTTAAGTAACCTAGGAGTCTTTTTTGATAGTCAGTCAACTGAGAAAACTGTCTAATACCTCTTAAAATTTCTGAAAATTCCAATTCTTCTGAAGCAAGTTTTTCTTCATTTCTAATCCTTTGTTCAAGTTGGATTACTTTAGCGTCTTCGCGTGGAACATACCTATTGTCTAAAACTTCAAAATATATTGATTCTTTACTCTCAATAACCATAGTTAAAGCCGTACATTTTTGGGGACTCAGTTCATTATCCCAATAAATTGAAGAAAGTTTTTGAATTGAGAATGATTCTTTACTATGTTTTACATTTTGCCAAAGAGATTTAATATCAATTCCAGAAACAATTTTAGATATTTCGTCCCGAAATTTTAAAATTCCAGAAAAGTCATCTATGAAAAGGCCTGTTTTAAACAAGATACGACTTGCAGGTAATTTAGCATGCTTATTTCTTCGAAGAAGCACTTTAACCATACGCTGATCATCAGGGCCTATTCTCAAAACTATGTTTGCTCCACCACTCAGTCGAGCAACAACGATCTCATTGTCGTTAGACATCAATTTTCAATCCAGAATCCATAAACTTTCCGAAGATTTAAGTTTGGCTTTTTAAAAAGTCACTTTTTATATCTTCTGGAAACTGTAACGTTCGAACAGGATAATTAATTGTAATACCTTCCAAAAGAAATCTCGCATGAATAGCTTTAATTATTTCTGATGTCAGAGTAAAACTTCCTATACGATCAGTAGCTTGCATAAAAACCCAAAACGAAATATTCGAATCATCAAAACTATCAAATCCAAATCTCGGATCTTGATCTTTAATCGCAGACACACTTTCACTCTGAACCCTCTTGCATTCTTCAAGAGTTACTCGCTCTACTTGCTCTAGATCAGAATCATAGCTCACTCCACATGTAACCCTAACATTCAAAGCGGGGGAAGGACTATAATAATTTAAAATGACACTATTCGAAATAGTCGAATTAGGCACAATCAAAAGATTATTTAAAATACTCCTAAGTTTCGTACTCCTCCAACCAATTTCAATTACAAACCCAGCAGTGCCATCTGATAATTCAATATAATCCCCTATCTTTAGCTGACTCTCTGTCATCACATAAGTGCCTGCAAGGAAATTAGTTAATGATGGCTGAACCGCCAAAGCAACTGCTAAACCTGCAATTCCAAGACCTGCCAAAAGAGGACTAATTGAAATCCCTAAACTTTCGAGCAACACCAATAATCCTATTGAGTAAATAACAACGGGTGTGAGTCTCATTAAAGGTCGTATCAATTGATCATCTAAAGTTGTCTCAGTTTTTTCTGCAATGTTTTCTAAGTACCACTTTAGAAACACCCCTATGACTTTAACCAAAGAGTGTGAAATCAAAATAATGCTAATCAGTAGCAAAATTGTTTTTAAAAGATCTGAAAAATCGTAAACAATATGAGACAGTTGACTTTCAAAATTACCTACTATTGAAAAGGAAAATGACAATCCAATTAATAAAATCAACACAAACACAGACTTGCGAATAGAATGTAATATTTCTGAAAGAACACTGTTAGAATTCGCAGAAGACAATCTATTGGCGAGCTGTTTCAAAATAACAAAGGCAACTAATGCAACAATAAATGAAAAAAAGAAAATTGATAATATAAATATTCCACCAAAAATACTAGATTCTAGAAATTCTCCCGGAATGAAAGTCAAATCAAGATTCATCAGATGCTCCATCAATTAATCGTTGACAACAAAACATTTTGAAACTCAACGTATAATAAAACCCGTTCACAGGATATTTTGATTCTGTCTCTAGGTCAAATATTAATATAATCAAATAATAATGAATGAATCTAGTTTATGAATCAATAGTAGGGATTTTTGACGCTAGCATGAGTATAAAAAACTAAAGCGTTCTTGACCACAAAGGTCTCCAAATCTATAATCTGTATAGTGTATTGATCACATATTTTGAGGAAATGATGACCACTTCAGACCTACAAAAAATTACCGATAAGGCTATAGCTTCTCTTAAATCAGTCTCATCCACTGAGGAAGCTGAAGAATGGCGAGTTGCTTGGATCGGAAGAAATGGAAAACTTACTGATATTCTTCGCAGCATCGGGAAAATTCCTAAAGAGGAACGCCGTTCAATAGGAATGTTGGCTAATCAAACCAAATCATTACTTGAAGAATCTCTGAATTCACACTTGGAATCAATCAAAGTGTCTGAACAAGATGTATCTTCTACAAAAACTGCTTTGGACGTAACTCTTCCAGGAAGAAATTTGCCTTCAGGAGGATTACACCCAGTAACCAAAATCGTCCGAATGATATCAAATATTTTTAAAAATATGGGCTTTGAAATTACTGAGGGGCCTGAAATCGAATTAGATAAATATAATTTCGAAATGCTTAACATACCTCAAGGACATCCTGCACGTGACATGTGGAACACACTATGGATTGATTATGTAAATGATGATGGAAATTATCCTATGTTACTCAGAACACATACTTCCCCAATGCAAGCAAGACATATGGAATCAACTGAACCACCTATTAGAGTTTTAGTGCCAGGAAAATGCTATCGGTATGAAGCTACTGATGCGACACACGAATGGCATTTTCAGCAAATCGAAGGACTAGTTGTTGATAAAGGGATCACTTTTGCGAACCTTAAAGGGACTCTTTATGAATTTGCAAGATTAGTCTTTGGCGAAGAACGTAAAATTCGATTTAGATGCGATTATTTCCCTTTCGTTGAACCTGGCGTAGATATGTCCATCGACTGCTTCATTTGTAACGGCCAAGGATGCCGCATATGCTCCGACTCAGGATGGATAGAAATTATGGGTGCTGGAATGGTTCATCCAAACGTTTTGGAGGGTGTTGGCTACGACTCCAATATTTATAGCGGTTTTGCATTTGGAATGGGGCCAGAACGAATAGCAATGTTGAAATATGGAATAGATGATATCCGTCATTTTTATTCAAATGATCTTAGGTTCCTAAAACAATTTAGCCAAACATATTCTTAGACGAGAAAATCATGAAAATCCCAATATCTTGGATTAAAAAATATATAGACCTCAGTATGACTCCAACTGAACTGGCTCATCATTTAACCATGGTCGGAATTGAAGTTGCTGAAGTCAATGAAATCGGAGCAAATTGGGAGAAGTCTTCTTTATTTGTAGGAGAAATCAAATCCATAGAACCTCATCCTAATGCCGATAGGCTAAAATTAGTCTCAGTCTTATTAACAGAATCTAATATTGAAAAGGTGGTATGCGGCGCTCCTAACATACAAGTTGGTCAAAAAATTATTTTTGCAACTGAGGGAGCTATTTTATTCAATCCAAGGAATCAAAAATCTGAACCCCTAAAAGCAGCTAAGATACGCGGAATTGAATCAAAAGGAATGGTGTGTTCAGAGTTAGAACTACAACTAAGTAGCGACCATGAAGGGATTTTAGTATTACCCGAATCTACTCCAATAGGAACATCAGCTAAGGAAATTTTGGCTGATGCAATACTGGATATTGAAATCACACCAAACAGACCAGATTGTCTGTCTGTGCTTGGAATCGTGCACGAAATTGCTGCAATCACTAAAACAAAATTTCAAAAACCTGATGTTTTGTATCAATGTGAAGGATTACCAATTGCAGAACTAGCATCTGTAAAAGTAGAAAATCCAGAAATTTGCAACAGATACACTGGAAATGTTCTCACGAATGTAAAGATTCATGAATCTCCAAAATGGCTTCAAGATGCACTCACAAAGTCAGGACAACGCCCCATTAACAATATTGTTGATATAACAAATTTCGTAATGCTGGAATACGGCCAACCACTGCATGCTTTCGATTTGGACAAAATTTCGGGTGATAAAATTTTTGTTAGAAGAGCTAAAACTGATGAAACTATAAAAACGCTCGATGGTGAAACTAGAAAATTAACACCCGAAATGTTAACTATTTCTGATGAATTAGGACCTATTGGATTAGCTGGAATAATTGGAGGAACTCGTGCGGAGATTGACTCCAAAACCAAAAATATTTTTTTGGAATCTGCCAACTTCGATTCTGGCAATATCAGAGCTACTCGTACTAATTTAAAAATTAGTACAGAAGCATCCTACAGATTTGAAAGAAATATACGCCCAGAAATCACATCTTTTGCTTTAAAAAGAGCAACACAAATGATCTTAGAAATTTGTGGAGGTGTTTCTTCAAAAGAAATTATTGATCAAAATTATTCTGAAGAAGTTATTTCTCCAATTAGTGTTAATAAAAGTAAGATGAAAAATCTGATTGGGAAAGATTATTCTAGCGATTCAATTACTTCAGTATTAATTTCATTAGGATTTGAAAAATCAGACCCTCCAACGGGACTTTTCAACACCATAGAAACTATAGAAGCAAAATCAATCCCCGAACGTGAAGAAACAATGTGGTTTACTCCTCCATATTGGAGATCTGATATTTCAATAGAAGAAGATCTAATTGAAGAAATAGTGAGAATTTCTGGCTACGATGAAGTACCCACTGAAATGCTATCTTCGCAAATACCTCACCAACGGCAAAACATTAAATACGATATAAGAGAACAGGCTAAGGATTTGTTAGTGGCTTCTGGCATGCAAGAGATTATTTCCTACCCATTAATTAGCCAGCAATCAATAGATAAATTAGGTGGAGTAATTCAAAAGAATCCATTAAAAGTAGCGAACCAAATGAGTTCTGAATTTGTGTTTGCTAGGCCTACACTACGAGCAAGCATGCTTCAAACATTGTCATACAATCAGCAATCTTCAGGGGAACAAAATTTTAAATTATTTGAAGTGGGTAGAGTTTTTCTTCCAACTGAAATCCCTTCTGCAGAAACCCCTTTACCTAACGAAATTGAAATGATTACTGGTATTTTATCTGGGAAAAGAAATGAACTCTCTTGGATTCAATCTTCTGAAAATTTAGATTTTTTTGACGGAAAAGGTATTTTAGAAAATCTTTTCTCAAATTTGGGAATCCATCCCACTTACCACTTAGTTGAAACCAGTAATGATGAAATCAAACCAGAGCCTTTATCTACAGTAAAAAATATCCTGAACACATCTTCTGCAGCTTACATCATGTCTGAATCCAATCTTTTAGGTGTATTAGGAGAGATTAACCAAAAAACTTTTCAATCTTTTGATTTAGATAAAAATTCTGGCGTAATTTTTTTTGAACTTGATCTTAATGCAATTATCTCATGCATCGCTGATTCTAAAACCAACTATACCCAAATAAGCAAATTTCCAGAGGCTTACAGAGATTTGGCGTTGGTAGTAAATGATGATGTTTTATCCTCAACAATCCAAGATATTATTCATAAACACAAACTTGTGATCAATTCTATTCCGTTCGATCTCTATTCAGGACAAGGAGTGGAAATCGGCAGAAAATCAATTGCCTTCCGAATCACTTTTCAATCTCCACAAAGCACTTTAACATCCAAACAAGTTGATAGTGCCATGAAAACAATCCTAAAACAACTTAACCAAGAATTAGCAGCAGAGCTTAGAGAAATATAAAAGCATTATTAAATCGTACTGGTGTATAATTAACGAAAGTATTCCGAGGCATTCACATTCACGTTCACAAACATCTTTTAAACGAAAACATGCTAAGTGTTGAAGAAGCTTTGGATAAAATCTTAGCTCGGTTCACCGTACTAAGTAGTGAGAACGTTTCTATTCTAAACTCTCTGGGGCAAGTATTATCCAAAGACGTTTTTTCTTCAATTGATGTCCCTCCAGCAGACAATTCTGCAATGGATGGATATGCTGTTAAATCAAAAGATACTGCCAAAGCTTCAAAAACAAACCCAGTAATTCTAAAAGTTTGTGGATCAGTTAGTGCTGGCGAATCATTTTCAAATTCAATAAATTCAGGACAAGCTGTTCGAATCATGACAGGAGCCCCAATACCTAAAGGTGCAGACGCTGTCATACCCTTTGAAGAAACTGATGAAGACTCTCGGTCACTACTACACTCATCTTCTAATGAAATTGGAATTCTTACGGAGGTTAATACGGGGTCTGACGTGAGGCCTTATGGGCAAGATATTCAAAATGGTCAACTTGTCCTAAAATCCGGAAAAGAACTAAGACCTGCAGAAATAGGAGTTCTTGCTAGCTTAGGATTGTCTGAAATTACAGTGACAAGAAGACCAAAAGTGGCTATTCTTTCAACTGGAAACGAATTAATAAAACCCGGTTCTGAAATTGTCTCTAATAAAATTTACGATAGCAACTCATATTCAATTTCTTCTGCGGCTTTAAAGTGTGGAGCAATTACCCAAATTTTAGAAATAGGTAAAGATGATTTCAATTCACTAACTTCGATACTAAATTCAATAGATGATTTTGACTTTTTAATCACTTCTGCAGGCGTTTCAAAGGGAGACTACGATATTGTAAAGGATGTCTTGAAGAATCATGGAGAAATAGATTTTTGGTCCGTTAGAATGAGGCCTGCAAAACCTCTAGCTTTTGGAACATTCATAACTCAAAAAGGTAAATCAATACCTCATCTAGGGCTACCAGGGAATCCTGTAAGCGCACTTGTGGCATTTGAACAATTTGGACGCCCCTCGATTAGAAAAATGATGGGTAAAAATCATCAACCCAGACCTACTGTACGTGCAGTTCTGGAAGATCCAATATACAATGGTGATGGAAGAAGAGTCTTTGCAAGAGTAATCGTGACCAAGAACAATGAACAATACAAAGCAAAATTGACTGGCCACCAAAATTCTAATCTGTTAACAAGCATGGCTCATGCAAATGGACTTGCTATATGCCCTGAAAACGAAAAAATCAAAAATGCTGGCGAAACTGTGGAAGTACAAATGATTGATTGGCCGGAGGAAATGACATTATGACAAATCAAAAAGAACAAACAAAACCTGCACGCTATCAGGTATCTACATCTTTGGCGACGGAGCAAAATAGATCTCTTCCATCACTTTTAACCAGTAGATTAGATTACGTTAGTCAAGGAGGATTAGATCCAAACCCTTCTAATAATTCTGATATCAAACCCATTCTAGATTTGCTTGCAAATGTTTCTAGCTCAAAGGATGATTACCTTCTGCCTGATACTCCTCTTAAGGAAGCAATATTTCGAGTAATCATCGCAAATAATAACAAACCCATGTCAGCAAACGATATAAGTGAAGAATTGGCTCAAAAGTGGTCAGAATCCTCAAACTCAAGAGACATCTCTGCAAATGTTATCGAAAGACTACTAGCTAATTGCAAAACATATTGCATTAGTGCAATCAATTAGACAATTTAGTAAAACGGTTCATTCAAAAACTAGAAATTAGCCTCATCGTCGCTTCGAGATTTCCTACGCTTCTTAATAACCTCAGGCTCAGCGGAAGCGAACTCGGAAACAGATAAGCCACCCTGTTTCTTCGCAGAGTTTTTCTTAGCTTTTTTGGATTCCCGCCTGGGAACTGATCCTTTAGGCATGAATCACCTCTCTATACAATAATTTCAAAAATAGATTCTAAAGCACGGAAGTGAAATCTGCAATCTGTGTACCAATATTAGAATTTTCATTAAATCCCATTGTGATACTATTCTGGAATGAATAAAGAGAGCCTAATTCAAATTAAACAAATTGAAAATATTGGGATTGTATCTTTTAACCAAATATCACACTCTAACCCCAATATTTCTAATTTAATTTCAGAATTTCGACAAGATTTACATACCCTGAATTTGCGTAATGATCTTCGAGTCATCATTTTTCAAGGATTCGAAAATGTCTATTCATATCCATGTCCTACAAAAATGCTTGATTCACTAACAGACATTTCTAATTTCAGAATGTCTGATTCTATTGCTGAAGTCGAACTTCCATCATTGGCAATTCTAAATGGAAATATATTTGATCAAGCTCTTGAACTTGCACTTGCTACTGATATTAGAATAGCATCAGATACTGCTCAATTCAGGATGGGGCAATTATTATCAGGCAAAATTCCTTGGGATGGAGGATCACAACGATTACCAAAAATTGTAGGCCAAGGAAGAGCTTTAGAAATCACTCTAACTTGTAGACAAATCAATTCAGAGGATGCGTTATCAATTGGTTTGATAAGTAGAATAATCAATAACCTAAACTTAGATACCGAATCAATCAATTTAGCAAAACAAATAAGTCATGCCTCACCAATTGCTGTGAAATTTTTAAAGGAATCTATCCTAACTGGTTTAGAATTACATCTAAATGAAGGGTTGAAATTGGAAGCCGATCTAAATTTCCTACTACAACATTCATTTGATCGTGCAGAGGGGATTCGGAGCTTTGTATCCCGAAAAAAGCCGAGATTTAGAGGGGAATAATGCCATCTTCAGATTTCAAAACCGTCATATATTCAAAAAATAAAGGCGTTGCCAAAATTACTCTAAATAGACCCAATGTGATTAATGCCTATAATATTCAAATGCGTGACGAACTTTTTCAAATTCTAGAATCAATCAGAGATGACGAAGAAATCTTATCTGTAATATTATCCGGTAACGGACCAAAAGGTTTTTGCTCAGGCGCGGATTTAACCGAATTTCAAATCAATCCATCACCCATTATTTCTAGGCAAGCACGATGGGAACGTGATATTTGGGGCCTTTGGATGAGTATCCCCAAGCCTTTTGTAGCAGCTTTACATGGCTCTGTAATTGGATCAGGATTAGAAATGAGTTATTTATGTGACTTAAGATTAGCTTGTGCAGGAACTACTTTCTCAATGCCTGAAACACAATTGGGTATGATACCCGGTGCTGGAGGCACTCAAACCATCCCCAGAAACATGAATCTGAGTTCTTCTTTGGATTTAATGATCTCAGGTGTAACTTTTTCTGAAAACGAAGCCTTAAAATCAGGAATTATCCATAGAATATACGAGGAATCAAATTTATTGCCCGCAGCGGAAGAGTTTGCGCAATTTTTCGCGAATCTAAATCCTGAGGCAGTTAGATTTGTAAAATCCAATATGAAAAAAAATATTGGAAAATCTACCCCAGAAGTTTTTGAATTAGAACATATAGCGGTGAAAAAGTTTTTCGCACAAAATTATGGAACTTAAAATTTGATAAAAACATATTGGAATGATACCAAATGAATACTTGCGAATTGTTAGAAATCTCTAGCTCAATAGTCCCAGATCGTACTGCAGTAATTTTTGAAAATCAAAAATTCTCTTACAAAGAAATAAATCACCGATCCAACCTATTAGCGAACGCATTTTCTGAAATGGGAATAGAAAAAGGTGATCGTATTGCTCTGCTTGATGTTAATTCAAACCAACATATTGAAACATATTTTGCAGCAGCTAAATTAGATGCTATCTATGTACCCATTAATTATCGTTTAAAAGAAGTAGAACTTTTGAAGGTACTCGAAGCCGCAAAACCAAAAATTGTTCTCTTTGGTAATCGATATGTCAAATTAATTCATGATTGTGTAAATAAAATTCAATCCGTAAAAAAATATATCTCTTTAGAAACTACATCGGGTCAATTTATACAATACGAAACTCTTCTTACTAACGGGAACCCAGAAGAAGTATATCCAACACATGAAGATTCAGACTTAACAATGATTATGTTTACATCAGGAACTACAGGAACCCCAAAAGGAGTAATGCTTTCTCATGAAAGTTTTACCTCCTATACTTTAAACAACGTGTCTCCGGCAGATCCTGAGGTAAAAGAAAGCAATTTGCTCACAGTTCCTATGTACCATATTGCCGGAATACAAGCGATGATTTCGGGAATATATGCCGGTAGAACTTTAATCATACAGAAGCAATTCGAACCAACCGAATGGTTGCAACTTGTGCAGGATAAATTAGTCAACCGTGCAATGATGGTCCCTACAATGCTTAAAACAATCATAGAACATCCAAATTTTACAGACTATAACCTAAGGAGCCTAGAAGTAATTACTTACGGTGCAGCTCCAATGCCTGTAAAAGTAATCTTAGACGCAATAGACAAATTCCCACATGTGAAATTTATTAATGCTTTCGGTCAAACAGAATCAGGTGCAACAATTACGGCATTAATGCCAGATGATCATAAAATCGAAGGGAATAATACTGAAAAGAACCTTAAAATCCGACGTTTATCTTCTATAGGCAAACCGCTCGAAGACATTGAAATTAGAATAGTTGATGAAAGTGGTAATGAATTAAAAACAGGAAATATAGGAGAAATTATAGCCCGCGGATCAAGAATTATGAAAGGATATTGGGAACAAACCTCCGAAACCTCTCACGCAATTAAAAACAATTGGTTACATACCGGAGACCTAGGATATTTTGACAATGACGGATATATTTTCTTGGTGGGGCGCTCAAAAGACATAATTAAAAGAGGAGGTGAACTTATCTCTCCAGCAGAGATTGAAGATATCATTCAAAAGCATATCTCAATAATTGATTGCGCAGTCATAGGTGTCCCAGATGATCAATGGGGAGAAAAAATTCTTGCTATAATTGTTGCAGACGATTCAAATAGTGTGAATGAAGAAATTATAATAGATTTTTGTCATGAAAATCTTGCAAGTTATAAAAAACCTGAATCAGTGATATTTGTCGACGCCATTCCAAGAAACCCTCTAGGTAAAATCAACAAGCAATTTCTTAGAGACTCTTATGGGTAAAATCAAACAAATTTAATTTTCAATTTTTTTGAATCCTGTATAAGGCCACAAAACTTCTGGAATATTTACCGATCCATCATGATTCTGAAAATTTTCTAATATAGAAATAATCACTCTAGGCAAAGCCATTCCAGAACCATTAAGTGTATGAACAAATTTTGGTTTTCCAGAAGATTCATCTCTATATCTTATTGAAGCCCTGCGAGCTTGAAAGTCAACACAATTTGAACACGTACTGACCTCCAACCACTCCTGACTTCCAGCAGCCCAAACTTCTACATCAAAACTTTTTGATGATTGAAACCCTAAATCTCCACTACACAATTGAACAATTCGATAGGGCAAATTTAATAGAGTACATAATTTTTTTACTTGCTCTAATAAATCATCTAAAGCATCCGATGAATCATCTGGCTCTACAAATTTATACAATTCAACTTTTTCAAACTGATGTACTCTCTTCATTCCTCTAGTATCTCTACCCGCTGCTGCACGTTCCCTTCTAAAAGACGGAGTATGTGCAACATAAGAAATCGGCAAAGATCCTGCTGGTAAGATTTCATTCCTATGCATGTTAGTAATTGCCATTTCAGCCGTTGGAACCAACCACAAATCATCTTCAGTATCACGGTACATAGTATCCGCAAATTTAGGCAAATTGCCATTTGCAACTGCTGAATCATTAGTTAACAAATAAGGAACATACAATTCCTTAAAAAAATTTTGCTCAGTATGAAAGTCAAGGAACCAATTAATTAATGCTCTCTGCAATCTTGCCCCTTTTTGAGTTAAAACAAAAAACCTAGAACCTGCAATTTTAGCTCCTCTTTCGAAATCAATTATTCCCAAAGTTTCTGCAAGCTCCCAATGTGGAAGTGGTTTAAAATTAAAGTTAGGTAAAGTTCCTTGAGTTTCAATAACTAAATTACTTTCCTCAGTTTTCCCAAAAGGAACGTCATCAGCAGGAAGGTTAGGTATTTGCAAAAGCATTGCCCTAATCTCGTTATCTAATTGAGTACGTTCGGCATCTAGATGGCTAATTTTTTCCCCAACCAATCGCATTTCATCAATTAGTCGCCTCGGTTTATCCCCAGACTTTCCAATATCTTTACTAACTTCATTACGTCTCGCACGTAGAGATTCAACTTCAACTATCAACTGACGCAAACGATGATCTTTTTCCAAAATGGACATTACGTCTAGATTTTCACCTCTAGAATTCATGGCTTCTTTGACTAAGTCAGGGTCTTTGCGCAATTTTTCTATGTCGATCACTAAATCACCTTTTAATCGAACTAAATAATTTTCTATACAATGCTATCAACCATTAGTAATACATAAACCAACGCTAAATATAACAATGAATACAAATATAAAGTTTTCGCTCCGTCAATATCTACCTTGCGAAGTAATTGCCAAGCGAAAAAAATAAATCCTGAACTAAGTAATAAACTACCTGTCAAATAAATCCATCCAAGCAATTCGGGCATCAAAAAATAGGAGAATATCCAAAAAGCTGTAGTTAGAAAAAGCATCACCACTGTATACAAAAATATTGATCGTTTAGTGCTGTCTACTCCCTCCACAACAGGTAACATTGGAACATTCACTCTTTCATAATCATCTTTAATCAACAAAGCAAGCGCCCAAAAATGCGGCGGAGTCCAAAAGAAAACTATAGCAAACAAAAATAGAGCAGGCCAGGTTAATTCACCAGTAACTGCAACCCACCCAACAACAGGAGGTATCGATCCAGCAGCACCACCAATAACAATATTTTGAGTGCTTGATCGTTTCAAAAAAATCGTGTAGACAAATACATAAAATAGTGTTGCAGATAAAGTCAATAATGCTGCTATTATATTCACACCAAACATTAACCAAACAAATGCAACTAAATTAAGAAAAACTCCAAAAATCCAAGCATGACTAGGTTTTATTCTCCCTGAAATAATAGGACGTTTACGAGTACGCTTCATTTGGGCATCTATATCTCGATCTAAATATTGATTTATTGCATTCGCTCCTGCTGATGCTAGCGTGCCACCTAATAAAACGTTGAAAACAAGCAAAATATTTGGAAATCCATTTTCTCCAAGAAACATCCCGCCCAACGCTGTTAAAAGCAATAGTAAAATGATTTTTGGCTTAGATAAAGCAATATATTGGCTTAAAATACCATCAGATCCAACGATTAAATTAAATCTTCCCATTAATTTCCCAACCATATTTTGTTCCCAGAATTAAAAATGCACATTATCAGTCAAATATTTAATCACAGTGTACTTGAAAATCCATTTATTCACATCTTTTTTGAATGAATCCTATCTCTGGATATCCCCTTGAACTAGGAGGCGGAAAATCAGCATCGGAATACCATAGCACACCTTTTGAAATGCTCAAACCATGAGGATCCGGGCCATCAGGTGGTAATATAATCTCATCCATCACCTCTCCAGATTTTTTATGGAATTTCACAATTTTCTTAGCACCCCTATCTGAGCACCAAATACCTTCTCCATCTTTTGCAAGACCATGTAGAACTTTTAAATTGCAAGGAATCTGATGTAGAATCTCAAAATTTGATCCATCAATCAGAAATAGTGATTTCAATGAGGTGGCGGTAATCCACAAATTCCCTTCATCCCATTCAATCCCATGAATCCCAGACGCTTCAGGAGTCGGAAAACAATCTAAAGATTCACCTGTATTTAAATCTATTTTAATCACTTTCGAAGAATGATCATCATGATCCCTAAATGGCCTAGCTCGAGTTTGGCCATTTGAAGCTGTCCAAAGAAACCCTCCTCCAATAGTAATCCCAGAACCATTCTCAGTCTGAGTATTAATTATTTTCAAAACATTACCTTTATCACTAATCACAAAAACATCATCAGTGAATTGATCCATTACATATAATTCGTCCTTATACCACTGTAATCCATTAGGCATTCTTACAAATGATTTAAAGGGAATTTCTAATTTTAGATGGTCCATTTAAATATTCCTCCTAAACATGCGGAATGTTAGAAAATCAATTAATAATATTCAAAGAGTCAATTTAGGATTATTTGATAATATACTTGGTAATAATATCGCATAAATGTGAAAGTTGTGCTGAGGATTTTAATGAGCAAACTGGCAAATAATTCTAATAATGAAATTTCGACTCTAAAGCGTCTTATGGAAATTCCCTCCTCCCCATATTACGAGGCAGCGCTTTCAGATTATATCCAAAGTTACCTAGATTCTTTGCAATTAAAATTTAAAACCGACCAATTTGGAAATATAATCTGCAGATATACAAATGGAAACATTAAAAATACTTCTCCAGTTGCCCTGATAGCACATATGGATCATCCAGGCATAGAGCTACTTGAACAATTAAATGGACATACTGACAAATATCTTGCGAAACCCCTTGGAGGCGTTCCATTTGCAGTCTTTAATCGAACGTTTCCTGTATCAATTGTAACAAGTTCTGGAGAAAGGATTCCAGCCATATCAAAGCCTTTAAAAGAATCCCAAAACTCTAAAAACTACTCAAAAAACAATCTAGAAATTCAAATCCTCGAATCAACAAAACTCACTCCTCCTGTTCAGGTAATTTTTGATGTAGAAGAATTTCACTCCACTAATGAAATTATCACTGCACGTGCTCTTGACGATTTAGCAGGCTGTAGCGCAATGTTATCCACTTTGGAGTATTTGGTAACTAATGAAAAAACTGCTAATGTTTTCACAATCTTTACTCGTGCAGAAGAAGTAGGCTTAATTGGAGCTCGATTATTAGCAAAGAACAAAACAATCCCAATGAATTCAACAATCATATCTATAGAGGCAAGCCCTATAATACCTGGTGTAATACAGGGTGATGGACCAATTATTCGTACCGGAGACGCGTTAACCACTTTTGATGCAACCGCGGAACTGATACTTTACAATTCAGCTAAAAGCTTACAGAAAGAAGACCCAAATTTCGTTTTTCAAAGGCATCTAATGAGTGGAGGCGCATGTGAAGCGACAGCATTCGCTCAAGAAGGATATAATGTGACTGGCATTGCCCTTCCATTAGGAAATTGGCATAACGCAACATCTAATATAAGAGACCCTAAAGGAAATATTGGGGCCGAGTATATTTCAAAATCTGACTTTTTAAATGCAATCAAACTAATCAAAAGAACTACTATCATTCAAAATGATGAAAATATAGAAATCCCAGCGAAACTCCCCGAAGTATCTGAAGAAGTAATTAGACGATTGACAAATTCACTAGATACAAACTCTAGAATTTAGATATCTAATTCTAATATAATTAATTAACAAATAGTTCAAAATTTCCCAAAAATGAAACTATTCCAAATGTTGCCAAGATAGGAACTCATCTATGTTTAAAGCTGTATCTCCAAAGATAGATTTCTTAAAGATGGAAAAAGAAATCTTTGAATGGTGGAACAAAAATCAAATCATGCAAAAGTATCTTGACAGGAATACAGGTGCCTCAAAAACCTTTTCATTCATTGACGGCCCTATAACAGCTAACAACCCAATGGGTGCTCACCACGCATGGGGACGTAGTTACAAAGATTTGTTCCAACGATTCAAAGCAATGCAAGGATTTGACCAACGTTTTCAAAACGGCTTTGATGGTCAAGGTTTATGGATTGAGGTAGAAGTAGAAAAAGAACTTGGATTAGGCTCTAAGAGAGAGATCGAAGCTTTTGGAATAGATAAATTTGTAAATCTTTGTAAGGAAAGAGTTCGAAAATTCTCCGAAATTATTACAAATCAATCAATTCGATTAGGGTATTGGATGCATTGGGATAATTCTTATCACACTATGTCAGATGAAAATAACTACACTATTTGGAAATTTCTAAAAGAATGTCATAATCGTGGATGGATTTACGAAGGTAATGATGTAATGCCTTGGTGCCCCAGGTGTGGTACCGGATTATCTCAACATGAAATTGTCACTGAAGGTTATAAAGAAATTCAACACCCTGGATTATATGTGAAGTTTCCCCTTATAGAGGAAACTTCCGAGTTTCTTTTGGTATGGACAACAACTCCATGGACACTTCCATCAAATGTAGCTGCTGCAGTAAATCCTGAAAAGATCTATTCAAAAGTAGCTCAAAATGATCAAATATTTTTTGTAGCTAAAGACCTGATTAAATCTACAATTGCCAAAGAAGGAAAATTCACCATACTTGATGAAATGTACGGCAAATCATTAGTTGGAAAAGCTTATAGAGCGCCTTTTGAAGAATTAAGCGTTCAAAAGGGAATTAAACATCAAATCGTCGAATGGGATGAAGTAAGCGAAACTGAGGGAACAGGAATTGTTCACATCGCACCAGGTGCTGGTAAAGATGACTTAGCATTAGCTCGAAAACTTGGATTGCCAATAATTGCTTCTATAGACGAATCAGGTAATTTTATTGACGGATTTGGTGATTTTACTAACCAAAACGTCTACGACGTAAATAGACCAATCTACCAAAGCTTAAGGGAAAAAAATATCTTCTATAGATTGGATAGTTATTTACATCGATATCCTGTTTGTTGGCGTTGCGACTCAGAACTTGTATTCCGAATAGTCGATGAATGGTTCATCTCAATGAATGAACTGAGACATATGATTGCCAAAGTTACTAAAAAGATCAATTGGGTTCCGTCTTTTGGCATGGATCGTGAATTAGATTGGCTTCGAAACATGGATGATTGGATGATCTCTAAAAAGAGGTACTACGGCTTAGCTCTACCAATCTATAAATGTTCTTGTGGTCATATTGAAATAATTGGAAGTAAAGATGAACTCAAGGAAAAAGCAATCTCCGGCTGGGATTCATTCTCTGAGCAAAGCCCTCATAGACCTTGGATCGATAATGTAAAAATCGAATGCACAGCATGCAGCAACCCAATCTCAAGAATTCAGGATGTAGGAAATGCATGGCTGGACGCTGGAATTGTACCTTTTTCCACATTAAATTATACCGATGACCCAGATTATTGGAGAAAGTGGTTTCCTGCTGATTGGATTTCAGAAAGCTTTCCTGGTCAATTTCGAAACTGGTTTTATTCATTATTAACTATGAGCACTGTACTCGAAAATACAGAACCTTTTAAAACTGTATTTAGTTATGCATTGATGCGAGATGAAAAAGGTGAAGAAATGCATAAGAGTAAAGGAAATGCAATTTGGTTCGAAGATGCTGCAGACATAATGGGTGTTGATTGCATGCGTTGGTTATATATGAAACATAACCCGGCCGCAAATTTAAACTTTGGGTATCACAATGCAGATGAAGTTCGTCGTCAATTTATTATCCCATTGTGGAATGTTTACTCATTTTTTACCACTTACGCAAATATAGATGAATACAACCCTAATCAATTAGCACCTAAAATTAGCGATCGTTCTCAACTTGACCAATGGATTCTATCCGAATTACATAGCATGATTAACAGCGTTACAACTTCCCTAGAAAAATTTGAACCTGACACTGCCGCAAGAACAATTGAATCATTTGTAGAAATCCTTTCAAATTGGTATGTAAGAAGAGGCAGAAGGCGCTTCTGGAAAGAGGGAAGAGTTGAAGGTAAAAATGTAGACCCAGACAAACTTTCAGCTTATTCCACATTGCATGAATGTTTATTAACCATGTCCAAACTTTTGGCTCCCTTCATGCCATTTCTTAGTGAATCCATGTACCAAAACCTTTCAGGATCGCTGAAAACGTCTAAGCAAAGTGTTCATCTAGAAGATTACCCTATTTCCAACAGTGATTTAATAGATGAAAAATTGTCTAAAGCAATCAGACTGGCAATGAAATTATCCTCATTAGGAAGAGCAGCAAGGAACAACGCTAATATAAAAGTAAGGCAACCACTTGATTCAGTTCAGATAAAACTTCGGGAAGTAATAGAAATAGAATTATTACCCGAAATAAGCGAACAATTAAAAGATGAATTAAACATTAAAAATATCAACATTATCGAAAACCCAACTGAAGTAATGGATATTTCTATAAAACCAAATATGGCCTTACTCGGTCCTAGACTAGGACAGGAAGTAAGAAATCTTTTAGAAGAATTAAAACGTACTGATCCTCTAGAAATTCATTCAAAAATTCAAAACGAAGACAAAATTGAATTGGCTGGCCATGAAATCTTACCTGGTGAACTTGAAATCATTGGAAAAGGCAAAGAAGGATTCTCTGCCACTGAAGAAAATAATTACGTTGTCGCAATTGCCACCAAACTCACTAGCAGCCTAATCAACGAAGGTATAGCACGCGAGATCGTTCACAGAATCCAAACAATGCGAAAAAATGCTGGATTCGAAATTACAGATCATATCGAAACTTTTTATTTTGGAGATAATGAAATAGTTTCAGCAATTGCAGACAATAAAAATTATTTTTCTCGGGAAACATTATCTGAAAAATTAATTAATGAAATCCCACCAACAAATGCTTTCTCAGAAGAACAAATTTTTGACGGATTAAAAGTTACACTAGGAATTGTCCGAATTTAAGAACAAATTACTAAATATCCTAGTTTATTGAAGTGTTTACAAAAACTATCCGCAGGCATATAATCACATTCCATCGTCCAATGCGATTTCATTTAGCTATCCAAACCACACTAAATAGGAGAATTTAGGATTTTAGCAATGGCTCCAAATGATACATATCTGACTAAAGAAGGGCTAATTCAACTTCAAGGAGAACTCCAGTCTCTCAAAACCGACCGTAGACCTGAACTAGCCGCCGGAATACGTAAAGCTCTTGAAAATGGCGGGGATATTGATAACGCTGAATATGACGAAATAAAAAACCAACAAGGAATTGCTGAAGGGCGTATAATATTTTTAGAAGACCTGTTAGCTAAAGCTACCGTTGCTCCTGAAATTAAAGGGGAGAATTCTCATATTATTGGTTTTGGTGCTTCAATAACAGTTGAAAACGAATCCGGGGGGAAACAAAAATATACCATCGTCGGCAGTGCTGAATCTGCTCCATTAGAGAATAAAATCTCAATAGAATCCCCTGTAGGTAGTTCTCTAATTGGGCATAAAGTAGGCGATAAAATCACTATCAAAACACCATCTGGTGAGTCAAAATTAAAAATAATTAAGATTCATTAAACTATTAACGCTCAATGAATAAACCATTTGAGCAAAATGTGAAAGATTTTCTTGGTACAAGAACGAATTCAAAAACTTCATAACCTACGTGATCAAGGCATTGACCCTTATCCTGCGAAATATGAACGCACCCATACTACAAAAGATGCAAAATCTCTTTTGGAAACAATTGAGCAGGATCAAAAAGATTCAAATATTTCATCTTCAGAAAATGTAATCTCAATTGCAGGTAGAATCTTAGCAATCAGATCAATGGGACGAGCCTCCTTCATCGACATTCAGGACTGTGACGGGAAAATCCAAACAATGTTCCGCTCAAACACACTTGGTGAGCTTTATGAGATGCTAAATGATTTAGACATAGGTGACTGGATTGGTATTAAGGGCTCTCCAATCCGAACGAGAACTGGAGAGGCCACAGTACTTGCTGAATCATTTACGGTTGTATGCAAGTCTCTACGAAGCCTACCTGAAAAATGGCATGGCTTAACGAATGTCGAAAGTCGCTATAGGCAAAGATATTTGGATTTAATATCTAATGATGAATCGAAAATTAATGCTATTACTCGTAGTAAAATCATTGATAAAATTCGCAGATTCATGATAGATGAGCGAAACTATATTGAAGTAGAAACACCAATCCTCGTACCCACCGCTGCGGGTGCTTCAGCAAGGCCATTTGCCACATATCATAACTCACTAGATAGAAATCTTTTTCTTAGAATCGCAACCGAACTCCATCTGAAACGTTTGGTAGTTGGAGGATTGGAAAAAGTTTTTGAAATTGGAAAAATTTTTCGAAACGAAGGGATAGATTTAAACCATAATCCAGAATTTACTTCAATGGAATCATATGAAGCATTTACTGATTACAACGACATGATGAACCTAGTAGAGAATATTTTTGAGAATGTATCATTAAGTGTTAAAGGCACATCAAAAATCATTTTCCGTGAAACTGAATTTGACCTTTCAGAACCCTGGCCTAGACTAAATCTTCGTGATGAAATTATACGAACCTCTGGGATAGATTTCTTGGAATTTCCAACAGCCGAAACTCTAAGGACTGAAGTTTTGAACCTTGGAATTCAGGTCACTGAACGGCTCAATAGCTGGGGTTCAATCCTTGATAAATTAATTTCAACAGTACTTGAACCAAATCTAATGCGTCCTACTTTCCTAGTTGATTACCCAATAGAAATGTCACCCCTAGCAAAAAAACTACCAGACAACCCCAAGATAGTTGAAAGATTTGAGGGATTTATTGGAGGAATGGAAGTGTGTAATGCATTTTCTGAACTAAATGATCCAATAGATCAACGACAAAGATTTGAGCAGCAAGAACAACTCCAAAAAGAATACAATGACGAAGAAATGGATCGTCTGGATGAAGATTTTCTAATTGCAATGGAACATGGAATGCCTCCAACGGGAGGTCTAGGCTTGGGAATTGACAGGATGGTTATGGTGTTAACAGGCAACACATCAATCAGAGAAATAGTGTTATTCCCACAACTCCGAAACTAACCTATTGAAAAATCAAAAATAGTCAAAATCCGTTTACTAAATAAAAGTATACGAAATACTAATTTCCTGAATTATCTTGAAGTGAATCAAGCCCCGTGCGAACTTGTGAAATCCAACTAGACATACTCTCTTCAAGACTATGTAATACTTCAAGAGCATATCTATCTGCACCAGATCTTCTTGCTTCGCTATCGGACTCCGCTTGCTCAACCATTCTAAAAGCCTTCCTCTGAGCATCTTGTACAATAAGCTGCGCATCTTCTGCAGCTTTCTCTCGGACTTCCTCAGCTCTATTTTCAGCATCTTTAATAATGGCGGAATCACCAAATTTTTCATCCCGAACAAGTTGAGCTGACGCTGACATCTCACGTGACTCATGGTCCGCAGCTTCTCGAATTCTTTCAGCCTCTAATTGAGCCAAACTTAAAATACTATCTTTCTGTTTCAAAACTTCAATAGCTTCAAGATTGTCAGTAGTAATAGACTGAGAAAGTCTTGAAGCTACAGCCTCTAATCGGTCAACATCAACCAAGACTTTACTACCAAACCCAGGCATCTTCGAGCTATTTTGAGCTATATCCAAAATTTCATTTACAATATCTCCACTATTCATTGTTGCCTCCATCTAATTAATTTAGTCTTCGTCTTGGGAAATTTATTTTTTCAATTTAATTTTAAGAGCATTCGAAACATTATTTGGAATTAAATTATCAACATTTCCACCTAATTTTGCTACTTCTTTTATCCTACTCGCATAAACAAATTGGTATTCCAACGCACTCATCATACAAACCACATCTATATCAGGAGTAAGATTTCTCCACATATGTGCCATTTCAAATTCATATTCAAAATCATAACCTGCTCGCAGTCCTCTAACTATAAATCCCGCATTCACTCTTTTAGCGAACTCAGGAGCCAATCCTTCAAATGATACAACTTCTACATTAGGTAAGTAATCAATTGATTCCCTAAACAGGCTGACTCTTTCACTAGTTGAGAACATTAAATTTTTCGGCGGCACATCATAAACTCCAACAATTAACTTATCAAAAAGCATTGAAGCCCTTTTGGCAATATCTATGTGTCCGTTATGAACCGGATCAAAACTACCTGGATAAATTGCATTAACCATTTGACATGTACATCGAAATAATCGAGTCTCCATATTTCCTTTGTGTTTTCATAATTAAATTTGAATTACCAAAATTGTGATTTTCATGTTTTGATGTCTCAAAAATTGCAAGTGAACCGACTTTCATTATCTGGAATTTTTCAATTTTTGCCAACAATCTGTCCCATTCTTTGTAGCCATAAGGCGGATCAGCAAATAACACATCATAATTACTATCTAGATTATCAATTTTATCAATAGCATTACCATAGGTCACTTTAGCTTTTTGATCTATTTTAAAATCATGTAAAATTGTTCTGATTTCTTTACATCTCCTCGAATCTAATTCAATAAAATCAACATGCCCAGCTCCACGACTTATTGCTTCAATACCCATAGCCCCTGTCCCTGAAAACAGATCAAGTACTTGAGCCCCTTCTAATAGATTAGAGCCTAATATCGTAAAAATAGCACCTCTCACCATTGAAGTAGTTGGTCTTAAAGCTTTTGAAGTCTGAAAGCGAATCATTCTTCCCTTTAATTCACCACCAGTAATCCGTACGTTCATAACCAACATTCTCCTGAGTTCAGTATAGCAACAGGAAATTACCTGAAAAAGATAAAATAGGCACAGTTTTTGCAAAAATCAGCATTCAACTGTACCTATTTAAATAATTTAAGAGACTATTCCTAAGTAGATTGAGTTAAGAGGGTAGTACTCCAAATCCTAATGAATTTGCATCAGAAATTAACTGTTCTTTTTGATCATTATCCAAAGGTAATCCAGGAAGCCTTGGAGATCCACATTCTACATTCAACCTGTGGCTGAGTAATGCCTTAATATTTGCGTGCATTCCTCCTCCTCCACGAATTACTGTTGCAATTTTTGTAGCCAATGCCTGCGAACTCTTCGCAGTCTCCCAATCACCATTTTGGTAAGCATTCCATACATCAATCCATGGTTCAGGCACCGCATTTGGAGGTCCGTCTATCATGCCACAGGCCCCAATTGTAAGAGCAGGTAACATTAATTGACAATTACCTACAAAACAATCCAATCCCATATCTGCAAAAGTTCGAATGTTTCCAAAAGTTAAGGCAGAATGTTTTAAACCTCTTAACTGAGGAACGCTATCTTGAATTTTAAGCATTAATTCTGGAGTAATTTCAGTACCAGTAGCTTGAGGTAAATTGTAGACAAATAACGGAAGATCCGATGCTTCTCCAACAGCTTTGTAATGCTGAACAACTCCTTCATCTGTCGGTCTGTAAAAAAATGGCGGAACACAACAAATTGCCTCTGCCCCAACTTTGGCTGCATGCTCAGCCATTTTGGCAGCTCTCTTAGTAGTAGAAGCTCCAACGTGCATAATCGTATTCGCACGTCCTGCAGCTTGATCTACCACTATTTCAGCAACTCTCATATTTTCTTCGTCATCCAACAATACGCTTTCACCAGTACCTCCAGCAACCCACCACCCATGAACACCAGATTCGATGTTTGATTCAATAATCGCTCTCAAGGCACCTTCAGCTAACTCTCCATTTTCATCCATTGGTGTAGCAAGAGCTGGATACAAACCTTTAAATTTAGTCAACATAGCCTCCTAATACAGTGATCGAAAAATATTCGTAATTGTAACATAATGACTTTAAAATCTTTCTACTCATTTGGGTTCGGAATTTCCAACGAATCATCTGTTTCTCCCTGCCACTTCCGTAACCTGGAATACATCTTATCTACCCTGGAACTTTCAGACGGATCCTTGGATAGGTTGGTCTGCTCATATGGATCATTCTTTAAATCGTATAACTCTATCGGATCTGA
The DNA here is from genome assembly GCA_022447855.1 of SAR202 cluster bacterium. GTDB lineage: Bacteria > Chloroflexota > Dehalococcoidia > Lucifugimonadales > UBA6927 > UBA6927. The sequence goes on along the minus strand of JAKUTX010000007.1, from coordinate 2,651 downwards.
TCCCAAAGTTAACTTCCAATTATCATGACTTATTAATGTTCTGTGTTCTACTTCCCAAATCAGTGTCTCATCCGTTTCAACAAGATATGGATGTCCAGGAGTAACCTCATCACGTCCAGTCCAGTCAATCACTACATCATTCTTACTTAAATCCTCACTACCCTCTAACACTGGAACTCTGCTAACCCCCTGTAATTGATCCGGTAACTCTACACCCATTAAATCCAATAAAGTCGGTACAGTATCTATATGTCCATAGTGACCTGGAATCATCTTGTGATCCTTAGATATCCACGGAACCCTAATCAACATCGGTACACGTATCGACTGCTGATAAAATACCGCCTTCTGTATTATGTTGTGTTCACCCAGCTGATCTCCATGCTCACTGCTATACACAACTATAGTGTTATCTGCTACTCCTGAATCTTCCAATGCTTTAAGTATCTTACCCACTGCCCTATCCACTAACGTAACATTACCCCAATATCCAGCAATCGTCTCACGCCAAAAATCTTCAGTTAATCCATCTTCGGTGTCTGGATTTGGACCAAAACCACTAAGCTTCTCCACAGTCTCTTCATTGCGACCGATTGCAAGTGAACCTGCATCAGATGGTGGATCCTTCATAAATGTGGGTGGAACAGGTATTGAATCCGGATCATAAAGATTATTAAATGGACTATTATATGGTGAGTGAGGTTCGAATATATTCACATATAATGCCCATGGCCTGTCCTTATTGTCATGAATAAATTTAGAAGCACTATCTCCCAAAAAATTGGCCTTCGTATACTCTTCTGGTAAAGACGCAGCCATATCCCGAGGAAATACCTTAGCACCTTCTGACTTCTTGAAAGGGCTAAATCCTTTCTCAATTAGAAAGTTATGATAATCACTCATCACCTCTAAGTATTCAGGCTTGCTGTAAAAAACCCTATACAAATCCTCAATACTGACCCACTCATCAAAACCATGCTGGCAAATTACTTCATCTCCAAGATGCCATTTCCCATGATATGCCTTCTTATAATCAGAAGGTAACATCTCTGCTAAGGTCTTAACATCTTCAGGTAACGGGATATTGTTCTTCTTTGTTCCATTCGTATGAGGCCAGGTCCCTGTCATTATTGTAGACCTGGATGGAGTACAAATAGGTGTACTAACATATGCATTCTCAAACACAAAACTACTATCAGCGAAGTGATTCAAATTAGGTGTCTCTATAAGATCATTGCCATAACAAGACATCGTGTCAGCTCGCTGCTGATCAGTAAATATGAATAATAAATTAGGCTTATTGGACATAATCCCATACCCCTTGATATCAATGTTTTAGTAGTCTACATTAAAAACTTAGAAATAGAAAAATTCGCATATTTATACAAATAAAATATAACTCAGCAAACCATTTCAATAGAATTTTCTTGTTGACAAAATCGCATTTTTATGTGTATCATGCGGCAGAGGATAATTAAATTATTGCAGAGACATGCAAATTCTTGTCGTGTAAGCAAACTAAAACTTCCCAGTCATCCTTTGACTGGGTTTTCTGATTTTAGGATATATATATATACGGAGAAACCATGAAAGATCAAGAAACTTTAGACGTTAACATTCAAGAGGTTGGTGCGCTAATATCGCCTTCAAAATTAGGGAACCAAATACCCAACTCATCTAATGCAACCAAAGCTGTTTTGAAAGGTAGAGTAGATATCCAAAATATCCTGACCTCTGAAGACGACAGATTGTTGGTAATCGCAGGGCCCTGTTCAGTACACAACACAGATGAAGCATTAGATTACTCCAAAAAATTAATCGAATTATCTGAAAAAGTTAAAGATAAGATTCTTGTTGTAATGAGAGTTTATTTTGAAAAACCCCGTACAACAGTAGGCTGGAAGGGAATGTTATATGACCCAAATCTTAATGACACTTTTGACATCAACTTAGGACTAAAAAAAGCAAGAGAATTGTTACTAAAAATTAACGAATCTGGAATGCCCACAGCTACAGAGTTCCTTGATCCCATTGTTCCTCAATACATCGCAGACTTAGTTTCTTGGGCTGCAATTGGAGCTAGAACTACTGAAAGTCAAACACACAGACAGATGGCAAGCGGATTAAGCATGCCTGTAGGATTCAAAAATGGGACTGATGGAAGAGCGCAAACCGCAGTAGATGCTTTAATTGCAGCTAGGGCTCCTCAGTCATTTCTAGGAATCGACCATGAGGGAAAAAGCAGCGTAATTCATACAAAGGGCAATCCTTATGGACATTTAGTTTTAAGAGGAGGAAATCAAGGGCCCAATTTTAGAGCTGAATCAGTATCAGAAGCTCAATCATTATGTTCAGCTGGTGATGTTCGACCACAATTAATGGTTGATTGCAGCCACGGAAATTCGAACAAAGATCATCGACTTCAGGCTCCCGCATTTAAAGACGTAGTGCAGCAAAGAGTGGATGGTAACAACAATATTATCGGAATAATGATTGAAAGTAATATGAATCCCGGCGCTCAAAAGTTAAATGGTAATGCCTCTTCATTAGAATATGGCGTTAGTGTTACAGATGCTTGTATCGGCTGGGATGAAACTGAAGAAATTCTTAATTGGGCATACGCTATCCTTCCATAGTATAGCCGTGTATCG
>JAKUTX010000006.1:0-73972 GCA_022447855.1 SAR202 cluster bacterium | reverse complement strand
GGATTACTGGAATAATAGTTAGTAGGGATGCAATTCTAAGTATCTATTGGGACAAGCAAGAACACCCTTCAGTTGAGTGCCCCTTGCCTGATTTTTTTGCTTCACCTTGGGCTATGCAAGACTGGAATAATGTAACTTCCGGTCCTTTTGCTCCAGTAAATTCTCTGCCTGTGTCGGTCAATCCTAATCGAGGAATGAATTGTTTTTGGGAGATGCCATTTCGAGAACGTTGCCTTATAACAATCGAAAACACTCACCCAAGAATTGATTCAGTGTGTTTTTATCAAATTAACTTTATGACTACGGAAGTGCCTGATGACTTGGCGTATTTTCATGCGCAGTTTCGAAGATCCAACCCTCTTCCTTTTGGTGAACCTTTTACGATAGTTGATGGTATTAAGGGCAAAGGTCATTTTGTTGGGACTTCTCAAGGCTGGGGAATAAATAATAATAGGTGGTGGGGAGAAGGCGAAATCAAATTTTTCATGGATGGAGATGGCGAATTCCCCACAATATGTGGTACAGGTTTAGAAGATTATTTCGGTGGAGCTTATGATTGGGATGTAGATGGGCAATATGTCACTTACACGACTCCATTTTTAGGTATGCACCAGGTGTTAAAACCTGACGGATACTATACTGCTCAACATAGACACGCGATGTATAGATGGCATGTGATGGATCCCATTAGATTTGAAAATGATTTGAAAGTGACAATTCAATCGCTTGGATGGCATTCTAGAGAACATTCTGAATGGCCTGATGAGAGAAGATATATGCATGGTCAACATGACATTAATTCTGTCGCATTTTGGTACCAGACCTTACCTTCTGTGAAATTCCCAGAAATTCCTGATAGAGATTATCTTGAAATAGGTTAAGGTGATTGTAAAACGTATGATATATTTTATTTGTTGGAGGAATTTAATTAGGTATGAGTGAACATGATGTTCTAATAATTGGCGCGGGTCTTGCAGGAATGCGAGCAGCATTGTCAGCTAAAGAGAATGGTGTAGATGTTGCCATTGTCAGTAAAGTTCATCCAGTACGTAGTCATTCAAACGCTGCACAAGGTGGCATAAATGCTGCACTTACTGACCGAGGAGATGATTGGAAGGATCATGCTTTTGACACTATTAAAGGTAGTGATTATTTAGGTGATCAGGATGCCATTGAAGTAATGTGTAGAGAAGCTGGTGACGAAATAATACAAATGGAGCATATGGGTGTTATTTTTAATCGAGATGAGTCTGGCAATTTAGGAACTAGAGCATTTGGAGGCCAAAGACAGGCAAGAACTTTTTTTGTAGCTGATTTTACGGGACAAGCATTACTTCATGTTCTTTTTGAACAAATTATTAAATCTGATGTTCGCGTTTACGAAGAATGGTTCGCACTATCACTGATAATTGAAGAGGGCAAATGTTGTGGTGCAGTACTAATGGATATTGCATCAGGAGTGATTGAAGTAGTTAAAGCTAAATCTGTCATTTTAGCTACAGGCGGTTTAGGCAGAGTGTTTGAACCTAGCACAAATGCTTTAATTTGTACTGGAGATGGCATTGCAATGGCTTATAAAGCTGGTGCAGCATTGATGGATATGGAAATGGTCCAGTACCATCCTACTACATTAGCGGGCAGCGGAGTTTTAATTTCCGAAGGTGCTAGAGGTGAAGGAGCACATTTGCTTAATTCTGAGGGTGAAAGATTTATGGAACGCTATGCACCCAACATGATGGAATTAGCTTCTAGGGATGTAGTTTCTAGATCGGAGCAACAGGAAATTGATGCCGGCAGGGGAGTAAATGGAACGGTTTTTCTGGATTGTAGGCATTTAGGTGAACAAATAATCAAAGAGAGATTAACTCAAATAGCTGAGATAGCTCGAGATTTTGCAAATGTTGATATTTATTCTGAACCTATTCCAATTAGGCCAGGAATGCACTACCAAATGGGAGGAGTGAAAACTGACGTCAATGGTCTGACAACAGTTCCAGGATTATATGCTGCGGGTGAGGCGGCTTGTGTCAGTGTTCATGGTGGAAATAGATTGGGTGCAAATTCTTTACTTGATACTTTAGTTTTTGGCAGAAGATCAGGGGAACATGCATCAGATTTCTCGAAAAATATTTCCCATACAGAAATTTCGGGAAAATATGCTGAATTGGAAACTAATAGAATTCAAAACTTTTTAAGCAATGATGTTTCCGCTGGATTGTTTGGCTCCATGCGTCAAGATATGGGTAGTATCATGAATAAACATTTAGCAGTTTACCGTGACAAAAAAGGTATGGAAGAAGCTCTAAAACAGATAAAAAATTTAAAGGAAGATTATTTTAAAATTGGAGTACATGACAAGTCTAAGACCTTCAACACAAACCTTTTGTTTACTTTAGAATTGGGTGGGATGATTGATTGTGCTGAGGCAATTTGCATTAGTGCTTTAGAAAGAGAAGAAAGCAGAGGAGCTCATACAAGAACTGATTTTCCAGACAGAGATGATGAAAATTGGCTGAAACATATTTTGGTGAAACAAACATCTGAAGGTCCGATTACTGAAGAGGCTCCTGTTAAAATCACCAATTGGGAACCTCAAATAAGATCTTATTAATAGGAATATTTTATGCCTTTACCAATTACGCTAAATGTCAAAAGATTTAATCCAGACTCAGATCAAGACTCTTATATTCAAGAGTATCAGTTAGATGTTGCTGAAAGTGACACGGTTTTGGATTCATTGATTCATATTCGAGAAGAAATTGACGGCACACTTACATTTAGATGTTCTTGTCGTAGTGCTATTTGTGGATCATGTGCTATGCGAATAGATGGAAAAGCTGGATTAGCATGTAACACTAAGATTTCGGATTTAGTCTCTGGTGACAAAAAGTCAATTACTGTTGAACCTGCAGGCAATATGCCAGTAATAAAAGATTTAGTAGTTGAATTCGAAGTGTTTTGGAAGAAAATCAGGCAAGTTAGCCCGTGGTTAAAACATTTTGCGATGCCTCCAAAAGGAGAACATATTGTTCCTAATGAGAATATGTTACATCTAGCAGGTGTAATGAACTGTATTATGTGTGGTGCATGTGTTTCTGATTGTACATCATTGGAAGTTAATTCAGAATTTATAGGTCCGGCTGCTTTGGCAAAATCTTACAGGTTTTTAGCAGACCCAAGAGATGAAGCAAACGAAAATCGATTGATTGAATTAAGCCAACCTGGTGGAATTTGGGATTGTACGCGTTGTATGCAGTGTGTCGAAGTCTGTCCGAAGGAAGTAGACCCAATGGGAAGAATAATGTCATCAAAAGAGATGGCGATTGAAATGGGTATAACTGCAAATACTGGTGCTAGGCATGCGAATGTTTTTGCTTCTTCTGTACATCATAGTGGATGGTTAGATGAGTTAAAATTACCCGTTTTAACTCATGGAATTTTTAATTTTAAAGAAATGTTTAAACTGGCGTTTCTGGGACTTCGGGCATTCAAGGTTGGTAAAGTACCTCCAGTAATACATAAAAAACGTCCAAATGTTACTAAAATCCGACAAATTTTTGAAAAAGTAGGTCACAAATAATGAAATACGCTTTTTATCCAGGATGTGTTGCTCAAGGAGCATGCCCTGAACTTTATGTAGCTACATTGGAAATATGTTCAATTTTGGGAATTGAACTTGATACTGAAGTGATGAAAGGAGCTTCTTGTACGGGTTCGGGTATATTACAGGAAAAGAATGAACGACTGGGCGATACTCTGAATGCAAGAACATTTGCAATGGCTGAGAATTCTGGTATGCCAATGATGACAATATGTAGTACATGCCAAGGAGTCATGTCTCAAGCAAATTCACGGTTAAATGAAGATTCAGACTATTTGAAACAGGTCAATGAAGATATATCTCCAGAAGGTCTTACATATTCTGGTACTGCTGACCCTCGACATTTATTATGGATATTACTTGAGGATATTGGAATAGATAAAATTAAATCGTTGGTTAAGGTACCTTTGGATGGTATGAAGATAGCCCCATTTTATGGTTGTTATATTGTTCGTCCATCTAAAGTTCTTGGATTTGATGATCATCCCGATCGTCAACAAGCTTTGGAAGAATTGATCTCTGCTGTTGGAGCAGAAGTGGTAGATTTTCCTGGGAAAACACTCTGTTGTGGTTTCCCAATTACTACGATTAATGAGACTGCTTCAATGAAAATGGTCGCTAGGCATACTACAGATGCTCAACAATTAGGTGCTGATGCGATGGTAACTCAATGCCCATTATGTCACTTGAATTTAGATGGTTTCCAGCCTAAAGCAGCTCAGATGAATGCAGTTGAAATTAATATGCCAATTTTGCATTTACCTCAGATGATTGGATTAGCTCTAGGAGTAGATCCTAAAATCTTGCGTATAAATAAACATATTATGTCGACAAAAAAATTGCTTTCAAAAGTTACTTTAACACCATAAAGGAGATTTCATGACATATAAATTTAATCATGTACACATTAAAGCAAATGATCCTGAAGCAGTTGCAAATTGGTACAAAGGGGCTTTTAATTTCAGTATTGTTAGTGACACGGTCAGAGGATTTGGAGATCGATTTATTCGTTGTCAAACAGAAGACGGGATTGTAATTAATATTTCCAATGAACGTACCGGAGAAAAACTTCCATCGGGTAATGATGATCCTCATTGGGGTATTGAACATTTTGGAATAGAAGTTGATGATATGTCTGCTGAAATTAGTAGGCTTGAAGGTTTGGGTGCAGTATTGAAAGAAGGTCCAATTGATAATGGAAATGGCATGCTCATTGCATTTATAGCCTGTCCGCAGGACGTGAGAATTGAATTAATGCAATTACCTAGCTAATGAATTCAGAAACCAATTGCGTTTTTTGTAGGATTGACAAATCCGAAATTGAAGCTCAGTTCCTTCATACTGATGAGTTTTGTTTTGCAATTAATGATATTAATCCTGTTTCTCCAGTGCATTTGCTAGTCATTCCCAAATTTCATTATAGGAATTTTAAAGAAATTCTTGATGATGATCCAAAATTGGTTCCACACTTATTTAGTCTTTCAGATCAGTTGTCAAAAGCTCATAGGGTTGACCAAACTGGTTTTAGATTAGTAATTAATCAAGGTGGTGATGCTGGACAAGAGATTGAACATTTCCATATGCATTTATTGGGTGGACAACAACTGGATTTCCCAAGTGCTTAATGTTCTATGAAGTCAAAAAATATATTGATGGACGATTTCAATTATTACCTGATTCTTTAAAGGATCATATACGACGTACAAGGAATCTTGGGATTGAGTTTTCATCTCAGTTTAATGTAGATCCTGAATTAGTAGATATTTCTATACTAGGTCATGATATTGCAAGAAATCTTGATGATATCTCTTTGATCAATGAAGCTAGAAATTTAGGGATTGCTATAGGGAAGATTGAGAAAGATGCTCCGATTTTACTTCATGGGCCGATAGCTGCAACTTGGATTTCAAATAGATTTTCAGATCAAATAGATGAAAGAATATTAGAAGCAATATACTTTCATACTACTGGAAAACCATACATGTCAGACGTGGGAAAGATTACCTTTTTATCTGATAAGTTAGATCCATTAAAGATTGAACGTCGACCAAGCTTACTTCAAGTTAAATCTAATATTGATTTTGGTTTAGATCAAGCTATTTTAAAATTTATTGAATTGCAAATTAATTATTCACATTCGAACAACTGGTCGATACCAAATATGTTGTTGGATTTCAGAGACAGTTTGACATCTAAAAATACATAATTTTCACGGATATTTTTGAATTATCAACAGTTATTCTCGCAATTGTGCATGGGACCATAAAACTTTTATAACCTTGGCCGGGGTTTATGTACCTAACATTTCCTATAGTTTTGTCTAGTGGTTCGTGGGTATGTCCAAATAAAATTATGTTAGGCTTTTTCACAAAATCCTTTAGCAATTCTTGTGGATCGAATTCTGGCCCACCCCAAGCTGGATGAATTACTCCGAAATCAAAAGTGCCAACACTAAATGTTTCTACATACGGAAGTGTTTTTCTTATTTCCGCTGGATCGGAATTCCCATGTACAAGAATGGGAGAATTTTTTAAAGATCTAAATTTCGATACGACATCAGTTCCCACAAAATCGCCACAGTGAACAACAATATCAGCATCTTTTATTACTTCTCTAATATGAGAGTCTATTTCTTCCCAGGTTCGGCAGTGAGTATCTGATATAACAACAATTTTAGTCTTCATTTGTTTTTCTCGGTATATTAGTGAAATTGGTTCTTGTATATCATAAATGGTTATAATGTAGTAAGCATTTTTATTAAATTCTATTTATTGATTAAATGAGAGGGATTTGTGGAAGAAAATATTCTAGTGGCAGTAGCATGGCCTTATGCAAATGGTTCTATTCATCTTGGACAAATTGCAGGATGTTATTTGCCTGCTGATATTTTTGCTCGATTCCATAGAATGGCAGGGAATAATGTTCTAATGGTATCTGGCAGTGATTCTCATGGTACCCCTGTAACTTTGACTGCAGATAGCCAAAATGTATCACCTGAGGAAATAGCTACTAAATATCATGAAGAGTTCCTAGATAATTGGGAGCGTTTGGGGATTGAATTCGATTTATTTACCAGTACAAGGACTTCCAATCATGAAAAAGTTGTACATGATATTTTTTTGAAATTGCTTGGTCAGGGTTGTATTTCCAAACATGAAATGAACCAACCTTTTTGTGAGACCGATAATAGGTTTTTAGCTGATAGATATGTTGAAGGTACTTGCCCTAATTGTGGAGATTCTGGCGCTAGAGGTGATCAATGTGACGCATGTGGACAAACATTAGATCCGGCGGAACTTTTAAACAGACGATGTAGGATTTGTCAGGAAGATAGTATTACTACAAAATCTACAGAACATTTCTTCCTAAACCTTAGTCAATTTCAAGAACAACTTTTGAAATGGGTTTCTTCTCAATCTCATTGGAAACCTAATGTGAAAAATTTTACATCAAGTTTCATTGAAAACGGATTGAAAGATCGACCCATTACTAGAGATATTGAGTGGGGTGTTGTTTTACCAATTGATGGATATGAATCCAAACGTATTTATGTGTGGTTTGAAGCAGTTATAGGATATTTATCGGCATCTATCGAGTGGGCTAAATTAAATAATGAAGAAGATAGATGGAAAGAGTGGTGGGAAAACCCAAAAGCTAAAGCTTATTATTTCCAAGGTAAAGATAATATTCCATTTCATACGATTATTTGGCCATCGATTTTAATGGCGTGTGGGAATTTAAATTTGCCATTTGACGTTCCTGCCAATGAATATTTGAATCTAGAAGGTTCAAAAATTTCAACTAGCAGAAATTGGGCAGTATGGCTTAACGATTATTTGGATCATTTTGATCCAGACTCTTTAAGATATGTTTTGGCATCAAATATGCCAGAAAATGGAGACACAGATTTCTCATGGGATGAATATGTAAGAGCAAATAATGATGAACTAGTGGCAACATATGGAAACTTAGTTCATAGAGTTTTATCGATGCTTCATAAGAATTTTGATGGTAGAGTATCTGAAATTCCTGATTCTGCGAAAATTGAAAATGAACTTTTAATAAAAACAAGTACTGAGTTTGAGGAAATTGCTGAACTTTTTTCACTTGCGAAATTTAGATTAACTTTGCAAAAAATTATGGGTGTTGCCCAATCCGTGAACAAATATATTGATCAAGAAGAACCATGGAAATTAGTCAAGAATGATCCTGAAAAAGCACATATTGTGTTATCTACATGTTTATCAGTAATCAATTGCATAAAGATTGCTATTTATCCATTTTTGCCATTTAGTTCTGAAAAACTAAATAATATTTTAGGTTTTAAAACTTCTGTAATGGATACAGGATGGAATTGGGACCCAAGGGCTATATCAGAAGGTCATATTATTAATAAACCAGAACCCCTCTTTAAAAAGATTGACCCAGATATGATTGACGAAGAATTAACTCCTAAAAAAAGGATTCTTTAGTGATTGAAAAAGATTCAACTCCTTTTTATTATCCCATTCTAAGTGAACTTAACGAGGTTAACTCTTTGTTAAAAAATGTCACATCTGCTAATTTCCCCTTTCTAGCATCTATGCTTGACCATATAATTGATAGTGGCGGAAAGAGAATTCGTCCTTCTGTAACGCTATTAGCGTCAAAATTAAATAATCATGAGAATTCAACTCCAATCATTATGGCTACTGCTATTGAAATGCTTCATATTGCTACATTAATTCATGATGATACAGTTGATGATTCAAATGTGAGACGAGGAAAAGCTACAATAAGTAATTTGTGGGGCCAAAAAGCTGCAGTGCTTGCTGGCGATTATATTTTTGCTGCTTCGGCTACGCAAGTTTGTGCAACACAAAACATAAGGGTAATTAGACGGTTTTCTGAGACGATTATGGAATTATCTCTTGGAGAATTACAAGAAATGGAAATTAATTTTAATCCACAAACAAATTTACCGAATTATTTAGAACGAATATATAATAAAACTGCATCATTATTTTCAACTTCAGCTCAGAGTGGCGCTATTTTGAGTGGGTGTGATGAAGAATCTATTAAATCTTTACAGTCATATGGATACAATATTGGTATGGCATTCCAGATAATAGATGACATTTTAGATTTCCAAGGTAATGAAGTTGAAGTCGGAAAGCCTATCCAGACTGATTTGGCGAATGGAATTCTCACGTTACCATCGATTTACGCATTAGAATCAGATTTCAGTGATAAATATATTTCTATTTTTGATCAAAGTAATACTTCTGCTGAAGTTATATCTGAATTTGTAGAATTGGTAGAGAATTCAAAAAGTTTAGAAAGATCTTTTTCCACGGCAACAGAATACAGTGGTAAAGCTAAGATGGATCTTGAAAAGTTTCCAGATTCTGATGCAAAGGAAGCTTTAGAATTCTTGGCAGATTACATTATTATGAGGAAAATGTAATCTGTTATCGAGACCAAACAATTTCTCCATTTAGCAAGGTCATATCTACCTGAACATTTTTGATTTCCTCGACTGGTATATTACGAAGGTTTTGACTCAAAACTATTACATCTGCTTTTGAATTTTTGGTAAGTGACCCAACTGGAAAAATATTGTTAGAAGTTTTGGAAGCATTTTTAGTATACGCTCTGATAGCGGAATTTAAATCTATACATTCCGATTGATTTATTTTTTGTCCTGACATTGTGGTTCTGGTCATTGCTGAGTATATACCTATTAATGGATTTGGGTTAGCAACTGGAGCATCAGATCCGAACACAAGTGGTATACCATTATCTAAAAAGGATTTGAACGGATAAAGAGATTCTAAATTAGTTTTTGATATTTCTTTAATGAATCTGTCGCCGCTCGAATACAAAAATGTGGGATTAGATATGACATATGCTTTACTTTTTGCAATTAGATCGATGATAGGTTTGGGACTTTCAGAAGCATGTTCTATTCTATTGGGTAGGAATGAGTTCTTAGTGTATGGAATTTTAGCAATTGCAATCGCAGCTTGGTAGACTAATTCGTCAGATACTGCGTGAATTGCTACTGAGAAATTTGATTTATGTATATTTTGTACTGAATCAATGAGTTCTTGGATATTCGGGGTATTGACTCCTGTAGTGTTTGTCTGCATGATTTTCACTTGTCCGATTGACAAAAAATCATCTATTTTTTCACTAATGAAATCAGAGAAAAAATTAATACCGGGTAGGAAAATTGTTCGTATTCGTTTGTTGTAGAGGTATTTTTCACGTTCCTTGAAAATCTTATATCTTTCGAGTGAATTTTCGACTGTACAGTCATGTATTGTAGTGATCCCATAAGACAGTAATTTATTATTAGCTTCTTGAATTAATTTTTCAAATTCTGAAGTTTCGATGTGCGGGATTTTTGAATCTAGATATTCATCCATCTCGAAGAAGACCCCTGTAGGTATTCCTTGTCTATCTCGTTCAATAATTCCTTCAGTTGGCTCAATTGAGTTGATATCAATTCCGGAAATTGTTAGTGCTTTAGAATTTAAAACTCTAGCATGGCCTGAGCGGTGTTTTATAGATACAGGATTGTTGGGGAAATATTTGTCTAAGTCATGTCTATTTGGATGACGTTTTTCAGACAATTTTGAGTCATCATAGCCAATTCCTCGAATCCAAAACTTGTTTGATTGATTGTTTTTAAGATGTAGTGCCAAATCTTCAATAGATTTGACTATTTCCGATCCGCAATTTATGGCATTTAGCGAAGTGCAATATGCCAAAAAATGCATATGGGAATCAATAAATCCGGGAAGTAACGAATTGTTTCTACAATCTATGAATTCTGGATTATTATAATTAGAAATATTTAAATCTTGGAAATTTCCGATCCAAGAAATTGAGTTTCCTTCAACTACAATTGAGTCAGGTCTAAAGTTTTCCTGGTTATTTGTGAAGATATCAGCATTAAAGAAAACCTTTTGAAGACGTTTACCAGACACGATAAAGTTATTTAATTATAGATTTACTTGAAGGAGAAATTCTTCTGACTACGATTCGGTCTCTATCCATCATGGATGGGATTTTTGGACCGATTTCAGATTTCCAGGTTTGACTTTCATAAACTTTTTCATACAGATTTACTCGGTCTTCTTCGTTTTCAAATCTTCTCATCCATATGTACAAGTCATCTTCTTCGGTGCTAGTAAAGCTACCAACAATTATCATTCCCTGTCCACTTTGAAATGGGATGATTACTTCTTGCATGAAGTTAACCCAATTATCCATTTGCCCTGGCAAAATTCGGTATTCTCTTAATTCATAAAACATTTTTACTCCTAAAATTAGATTTCTTGGAATTATAATTAATTTTTCGAGTATAGAAAAATTAAAACTGAAGTGACTGTGTATGCACTAATCAAAAGAATTGATTCAATAGAAAAGTAGTTCATGATTCTTCTTCTCGATTTGATAGCCATCGCAGCTATTACTATTGCTGTCATAAGAATTGCAGTTGATGCAGTGAATATGTGTGTTTCGTCAATTGCACCCCAAAAACTTCCATTAGTATATGCCAATTCATCAATGAACATTACAAAACCCATATTGAATAGATTACTTCCTAGAAGCCCAGCAATTGCTAATTTTGGTACGCCAAGTCTTACAGCAGCTATCGATGAAGCTAATTCGGGCAGTGATGTACTAAAGGCCACGAATTGAGTTCCTACGAAACTAGTTTCCCAATCTAGCACATGAGCAATTTTTTCAGCTGCGAATGACAAAAAAATTGCTGTGATGACAATTATTGATGCAGAAATTAGATAAGTTAAATATGTTTTGTATATTGGAGAGTTAGGAGATGTTGAAGTAGCATCATCGTCAGTTGTAGATGATGAAGAAATTTTATGGACTAAGAAAAGAGAAATTAAAAACACTATGAATATTGCTATTGCAATTGGACTTACTAAAAAATTGTTAAGCCCAGTCCACATTTCATGTAAAAATATTGCTTGAATCGCAAGTATAAAAACTACTATTCCAAATGTAGCTATTGCAATTGTGTTTGAGTCAGCTACGCTTCTAAGAATAGGTTCATTTCTCCAAAATACATCAAGAACACCTATTATTAAAAGGTTGAATAAATTACTTCCAAAAACATCTCCAGCAGCTATGTCTGGTTGGTCAAGTAGCTGTATGGAGGAGATTCCTGTTGCTAATTCTGGTATTGAAGTTGCCGTTGCTAATAAAACGAACCCTACAAACGTATGTCCCAGGCCAGTTCTCACAGCAATTGTGTCAGTCGAAGAGGCTAGAAATTTTCCGGAAAATAAAATTATTACTGAAGTAGATGCAAAAATAATCCACAGGGCAACAATATTGGAAGGAATGAAAGTATCCATATAAGCTTCCTAAATAATTAATATGATGTGGCTAAATGTTAAAATAGTCATATTAATTTAAGCTCAGAACATAAAGCAAATTAGTACCTCCAGGAACACCGATAGGAACTCCTGCTACCAAAATGATGTTGTCGCCATCTGAAACATGGCTTAGTTTTAGAGCTTCGGAAGCACCATAGTCAAAGAAATCTTCAACAGATTTCAGGGTTCTTACAATTACTGGTGTCACACCCCAAAAAAGCGTGAGCCTTCTTTGAGATTTTTCTGATGGTGTCAAAGCCAGAATTCCTGATTTAGGTCTGTATTTTGAAACTCTTCCAGCAGTACTTCCAGACTCAGTGAAAGCAACTATCATGCTAGCATTGACGGAGTTTGCTATGTGTACTGCATTGTAACTAAGAGCATCTTCGGTGTTGTTCACAACATAAGACTGTTTTTGCTCCAAAATCATGTCATAATGAAGTGCAGATTCAGCTTCGAACGCAGTTTCAGCCATAATTCTTACTGCATTAACTGGGAAATCTCCAACACTAGTTTCACCAGATAGCATCACGGCATCTGAGCCATCAAATACTGCATTTGCAACGTCTGTAACCTCTGCTCTGGTAGGAATAGGGGAGTGGATTGTAGATTCTAGCATTTGTGTAGCAGTAATAACTGGCTTACCTACTCTATTACTTCGTTCTATTAAATCTTTTTGAATAATAGGGACTTTTGAAAGTGGAACATCTACTCCCATATCTCCTCTAGCAACCATAATTGCATCACTCGAATCAATTATTTCATCAAGGTTTTTTAGTGCTGCAGCACGTTCTATTTTCGATACTATAAAACCATTCCAATTATTTTTTGAAAGTATCGATCGAGCTTGTTCAATATTTTCTTTGCATGTAACAGTAGATAGTGCAATAAAATCAGCGTCTTGTTCTGCAGCAAATTCTAAGCATTTTACACCTTTTTCATCAGGAAATTCTTGAGAAGGCGGGCTACCAGGAGTTGCAACACCTCTACCGGTCGTAATAATTCCTGCAGTTTTAGCTTCACACAATACGTCTTGATTCGATATTTCTAAAACATTTAATTCTATTAGACCATCATTAATTAATATGGGACTCCCAACTTTAGCATCGATGTGTATTCCGCTAGGAACGACAGGAATATGTCCAGGGTTTTTAGAATCTTGGTTACTAGTTAAAGTTAGCGTGTCTCCTGGTTCCAAGTTATCGATAGGTTCATCAATTTTCCCTATTCTATATTTTGCTCCAGGAATGTCTATCATTATTCCGATTGGGACATTTAATTTTTGAGATAATTTCCTAATTCTTTTTACATCATCAATGTGTGTTTTAAAATCTCCGTGAGAAAGATTGAGCCGAGCAATACTCATTCCGCTATCGATCATTGCTTCTAATACCTGATCAGACGACGTTGAAGGACCAAGAGTGCAGACTATTTTAGTCATCAGTCGATCTCTGAAATGTTCGTATCTGAAAGATGCAGATTGCAATGAATTCCTCAAAAAGCCTAACTATTAATTGATTCTAAGATAAACCCTTTTTCACCAGTTATTTTATGAGAGTTAGGCTGTGCTATCACTACGCCTGCAACAGTACCGTCCGCGTGTGATTCATTTAGTTTCCAAATCAATTCAACATCTTCAATTGGTATTCCTGATGTAGTGAAAATAATCTCATTATATTTGGGTCGAATGATGAAACTGAATTTTTCAGAATCAATCTGAGAGAGACCATCTTCATTGTCAGCAAAGTCAACATGTGCTGAGGTGCGATCATCATTCACAACTACAGTAGTTTGAATCCAATTTTCTAAACCGGGAAAACTTATTTCACCATTGAATTTGTCCAAACCTGATCACCTCATGCAAAATTATTATATATGAATAATATACCAAAATTCCTGGTACTAAAAAATCACTATTCTGATTGGTTGAGTATTTTTATCACATTTTCTGCCCATAATTCCAAAGAATCATAAAAATCAGCACCACACTTTGGGCATTCATAATCACCAAACCTTAAACGCACTCCACATGAATTACAATTAGGAATTTCATCTAGACTGGAAATAATAGCTTGAGTTGGATTGGGTTTTCCCATCATATTGTACAAAGGATTAAACTACTGAAAGAGTGACTGCTCGCATTTCAGGAGATAATTCTCGATTAGTTAATTCGATTGCTTCTTTCTGATAAACCTGCACACGATATGATCTGAAATCAGGTACAAACATTCGGAATTGGTCATCTACACGGACTGATTTTGGCCCACGCATTAGCTTTTCAATGTCTAGAGAAGACATTTCCCGGATCCTGTTTGGATAAGCATTTAGAAGCATATAATTCCTTGCGCTTCGTGACATTGAAGCATCACCGGTGAATTGCATCACGTATTGTTTATTTTCATTGAATAACTGGATGCGATTATTGTCGAAGTCACTGACATATATATCACCATGCTTATCTACTGCTATTCCAGTAGGTCTTCTGAATTCTCCGGAGCCTGTTCCTCGATTACCCAAACTCCATATGAAATCTCCGTCACTAGAGAATTTCTGTATGCGATCATTTCGCCAATCCGCAACGTATACATCACCTTTTTCATCAACCTCAATTCCCCAAGGCATATTAAATTGAGAAAAATCTTCACCAAATTCACCCCAAGTAGAAATAAATTTGCCTTTTCTAGTGAATTTTTGTATTCGATGATTTAATGAGTCAACTACATAAACATTTTCCTCATTTGGATCGAAAGCTATCCCTGCAGGTCGATTTAATTTCCCTTCATCAGTGCCTTGTTCACCCCATGAGAATAAACAGTCACCATCTACAGAATATGCTGTAATTCTATTCAACCATTCATCGGTCAAAAATAAATTTTCATCTTTGTCTGATATCAGTTGGACAGGCCATGTGTACTGACCTTCATCTGTGCCATTAGAACCAATCGCTTCTAATTCATCCGTAAGCATTTCAGCATCATCAATATGCCATTTGCGGATTAGTGGAGAATTGTCTGCTCTTAGTAAAATGTAGACTCTGCCTTCTTTCCCAAATGCAACATCAATCGGGAAATTTGATATTCTTCTCATACCAAGCGTTTTCAAGTAAGGGAATCCAGCTCTTAAAAGTCCGTAGGGTCTAGGCATTAGAAATCTCCGAAAAGTTATTTTATAAATGGATCTAGTTGTTCGAAATTACCGTGGACAATATTTACTGGGTCTAGCCCCATCCATTGATCCAAGACAGTGGAGTAGACACCTCTGAAGTCAACATTATGTTTCATGTCTTCGCCGTTCAACCAATCCGATGGATTGATGGAGGGATATTCTCCATAGAATCCTCCATTGACAGAATTTCCAACAAGGTATGCTCCACCGCCAGAACCATGGTCGGTTCCGGATCCGTTATCTTTAATTCGGCGACCGAATTCGGTAAATATTAGCATCATTACATTGTCACCTTCATTGTGATCTCGTAGATCCTGCTGAAAGTCTGACACTGCCCTAGACATTTGCCCTAATAATTTTGGTAATGAAGGATTTTCGTTAGCATGATGGTCATACCCTCCATGCTGAGTGTAAAAAATACGTGTTCCTAAATCAGCGAGATGTACTCTTGCTACGTCTCGCAAACTCTTACCAATAGGGTCGTCACCATATTCAACTTTTGACTCGTACATTTCAGGAGCTTGTTTAATCACATCTGCACCCTTCATTACATCGGTTGCTGTTTGTGACAGATAGTCCATTACAGGGCCTGTACCAATGGCCTGTGAGTACATGTCTTTAAAGAACTCTAGAGTTTGATCTCGTTGTCTTTCTATATTTGTCATTAATCCATAACTGTCTAAGTCACCAACAGAAGTTACCGGAACTCCAGTTTTTACCATCGCACGAGGAAGCCCACGCCCAAAGTTTACTCCGGTAAGTGGGTTTTCTCCATTTTGATCTAACTCTTGGATTGATTCACCTAACCAGCCCTTTGTACTTATTTCATGTGGTTCGCAAGTATGCCAAACATCCATAGCCCTAAAATGCGATCGGCTAGAATCAGGATATCCAATGCCTTGAATAACGGCAACATCGCCCCTGTCAAATAAGTTTTTGAACGCTCTCATTTCAGGATGCCAAGCTAATTCGTCATTTAGAGGAATTACTTTATCTTGAGGGATTGATACTTTTGGACGGTTGTCATAATAAATGGAATTATTGTAAGGGACTAAAGTATTCATGAAATCAGCACCACCAGTTAATTGGACAACTACTAGGACAGGTGGTTTGTTTGATCCTTTAGACATTGTTAACCTCCAAATTTAATTTATGCAAATTGATATTCTCTTGATGAGACAGCTAATTGTAAGATTTGAATAATTCGTTCATTAATTTCCTCATGCTCGTTAGGATTATTCATTTCAAAATCACCGCCTTCTTCGGCGCATTGCATGAGAGTGGATTTAGTGGATTCGCCTACTACCATTGCCCCTGACAAGTCTAAGATTTGGTCAACAACATCAATAGGAGACATTGTTTGTTTATTTGAGGTTAGCTCATTGAGTATGTATTTGATTCCAGGGTTGTTCAGATTTGACACTTCTGTGGTGGCAAAATTAATTCTTTCATTAAGAGTACCACCATCAATCCATTCTTTTCCTGTATGCCAGCCTTCAACTGTTGGGGGATTGAATATTTCTTGCCCCATCACGTCAGTGGCAGACCAATAGTTGTTCATGCCAGGTTCTGGAAATTTGTACGTCCCACTTAATTTTAATATACCAAGCATTAGTTCTGTTGGACTTTTAATTTTTTTGCCTTGTGATTTTTTGAAAAAATCAGATGTGAACAAAGTTTCGAGCATTGAAGCAATATTTCCTCCTGACATGAAATATGATGCCACCAGCTCGTCTAAAGCATCTTGATCTTGGCAAGGAGTATGTTGCCATGCGGGGACTTGAGGTTCATCAGCAACGAAGAAATTGTACATATGTCTAGCTAGAAATAATGCAGTAGCCGGTTGCTTAGCAATAATTTCGATAATATCTTCACCGTTGAAAGTTCCTACATGCCCTAAAAACGTCTTTTCTCCATAATCATGTTCTTCGGAGCGAAATTCAAAAAAAGAAGGCCAATCACCGACAGGATATCTTGGAAGTGGCTGTGTAAAAGTCCAACCAGTGAAAGCCCGAGCACATTCTTTTAAGTCAAATTCAGTGTAATTACCTACTCCCATAGAAAATAATTCGAGTAGTTCACGTCCATAGTTTTCGTTAGGCTCTCCTGTGCGGTTTTCATTGTTATCAAGCCAAAAAATCATTGCTGGATCTTTTGATAGATTAAGTAGTAAAGAGTCGAATTTTCCCATACCGTATTTACGGAAGGTTTCAATTTGGGTTGCACAAGCATAGGGGTTTTCAACTTTGGTTATTCCTGTAGCGAAAACATGGTGCCAAAAAAGTGCGACTTTTTCAACTAACGGATTCGGATTGTTCAACATTCGGTAGACCCATTTACCGGTGTGGCTTCTATGTGCTTCACCTCCATAATACCTAAGAAGTAGATCTTCATCTACATTAATATCTTTATTAGGCGATACAAGGTCAGAAACAACACGACTGTACCCTTTTTGGGCTAGAGAAGTTAATTCTTCTCTAGTGGCGCCAAAACCAGCTCGGCGCATCAAATGTGCAATTAGTTCAATCTGATTGTCAGACATTCGAACCTCTCTTTATATGGATCAATTACAAGGTATAAAATGCAAATTATGCGCATTATACAACAACTTTTAGTAAGTTTGAATTAGTTTAACTTGCAAATGAATAATTAACTGTTAAAAGAAATGTTATTACATTTTTCACAGGTATCTTCTGGGATTAATCCCCAAGTCATTAACCGTTGAAACACATAACATCCCGCGCAAAAACTCAAACAGGATTCAAGTATTGCAAATATTAAGATAATGGATATCAATGAATTTGCGACTAATGAGACATCAATCAAATAAAAAACCAGAGCGATTGCTGAGAGGAGTAGACCTATAGATTGAGCAAATCTTTTTGGAGGACCAGGTACTAATTTTTCCTTTACCCCTAAATTCTCTATATATGGAACAATTATTTTTGTTGCAAGCAATCCGAAAAGACTTAATGTAGGACCAGATATCACTCTAGCAAGAAATCCATAAATCAAAAATAATAGTAAAGGCAAAAATTGAGTAACCAAAAAAATAGCGCATAAGACTACAACCATGCCGGCCACTATTCGAGCTGCCACTTCGTTTACAGGATGTGGAAAACTGAAAACTTCGACAATTTTGCTAGTATTGTTGTTCATAAAAATTAGTTTGTAAGTATTTTCGACTTAATTATATCTTTAGATTTGGAGTCAATGATTTCTAAAAGCATATTATAGGAGTCAGAAAATTGTTTGAGTCCATCAGATAATAATTGTGAAGTCATTTCGTCAAAATTAGAAATTGAGCGTATTTCATTCAAGTGGGCTTGAGAAATTTCAAGATTGTTGCAAATTGTTTCCTGGATCTCTCCTTTCTTTAGAAAGAGATCTAGAGTATTGTCTGGCATTGTGTTGATTATATGATCTCCAATCAACTCTTCAACATATAACAGCGGGCTATAATTAGGGTTTTTGGTGCTTGTACTTGCCCATAATGGTCTTTGGATTTGTCCTCCTTTAACCAGTAATTTCTCGAATCGTTCACTTGTAAAAGTGCTTTTAAAGTCCATATACGCTTGCTTTGCATTTGCTATTGCTGCAGTCCCAAGCAAGTGTGAAGACTTGTCAGGATTATTTAATTCTTCTAAATATGTGTCAACAATTGTGTCTACACGACTCAAAAAAAATGAAGCAACTGACATGATTGCAGAAATTGAATGTCCATTTTGGAGACGGTCTTCCAATCCAGAGATGTAAGCTTCGCGAACTTGGCGATAGGAATCAAGCGAAAAAATTAATGTTACATTTACATTTATTCCGATACTGATTAATTCTCGAATTGCAGGTATTCCAGCATTAGTTGCAGGGACTTTTATCATTACATTAGGTTTGTTTATTTGTTCAAATATTCTTATTCCGGCCTCGATGGTAGCAGAAGTGTCATGTGCTAAATTAGGGTTAACTTCGATACTTGCAAATCCATCAGTAAAATTACTTTGTAAATATGTAGAATGTAATAAATCGCAAGCTTTAGAAATGTCAGCGATCGCCAATTTTTCAAATATCTGTTCGGGGCCTAAACCTTCATTTGTATATTCATAGATAGAAGAGTCGTATTCATCGCTTGAAGAAATTGATTTCTCAAATATGCTCGGATTTGAAGTCACACCTGTAATACCCGATCCAACTAAATTTTCAAGTTGCCCCGATTTAATCAGTTGACGACTGATGTTGTCATACCAAATTGATTCATTTAGGGAATGGAGTTGCTGGATTTTTTTATTTAAGCTCATATTTATATTCCATAGAAAATTGTAAGATTAAGATTCAAACCTATTTTAACTCATTTTCTAGTTCGAAGGTTATTTCCGTTAAATTCTTAAGGAAATTGCCTTATACTTAGAAAGTAATATGTTTAAATTTTAAATGAATAGTGAGAAACGATGGTAGATTTAGATACACTTACTTCCCTTTGTAAAAGAAGAGGGTTTTTGTTTCAGGGCAGTGAGATATATGGTGGCTTAGCAAGTACATGGGATTATGGACCTCTCGGAGTTGAGTTAAAAAGAAATATTAAAGATTCTTGGTGGCAGACAATGGTTTGGGAGAGAAATGATGTTGTTGGGCTTGATTCTAGCGTTCTGATGCATCCAGAAGTTTGGAAATCTAGTGGACATGTATCCAATTTTACAGATCCATTAGTTGATTGTCTTAATTGCCATCAGAGATGGAGAGAAGATCTCTTAGAAGAACCTTCTTGCCCCGAATGTGGTGGTGATTTAACGCAAGCTCGCAATTTTAATTTGATGTTTAAAACTTTTGTAGGTCCTATTGAAGATGAATCATCAACATCATATTTGAGACCTGAGACGGCTCAGGGAATTTTTGTAAATTTCAATAATGTTCAGTCTAGCACTAGAAAAAAATTACCTTTTGGCATTGCTCAGATTGGGAAAGCATTTAGGAATGAAATTACTACGGGAAATTTCATATTTCGAACTCGAGAATTTGAAATGATGGAAATTGAGTATTTTGTACATCCGAATGAAGACGAAAAATGGCATCAAAATTGGATTGATGACAGCTTTAATTGGTACATTTCATTGGGCTTGAAAAAAGAAAAATTAAGGATTAGAAAACATGATCAAGATGAAATGGCGCATTATTCAAAGGCTACATTTGATCTTGAATACGATTTCCCCTGGGGATGGGGTGAAATTCAAGGAATTGCTAATCGGACTGACTTTGATTTGAAAGCTCATATAGAAGGTAGTGGAGAATCGTTGACATACTTTGACGATTCTACTGGCGAAAGATTCGTTCCATATGTGATTGAGCCATCTGCAGGCGTAGATAGGGCAGTATTGGCTTTTCTGTCTGATGCATATACTGTAGAAGAGGTCCCTAATTCAAAAGGCGGCCATGATGAAAGGGTATTACTAAAACTTCACACTTCTTTGGCTCCTGTAAAAGTTGCAGTTCTCCCACTTAGTAGAAATGAACGTCTTGCTCCTTTAGCGCGAGAGGTTTTTGACAGGATTCGAACTTCAGGTGTAGCTAGGGGTTTTGTAGAATTTGATGATGCTCAAAGTATTGGTAGAAGATATCGCAGACAAGATGAAACAGGCACACCACTTTGTGTGACTGTTGATTTTACGTCTTTGGAAGATGGAGCAGTGACAATTCGAGAAAGAGACACAATGTCTCAAGTTCGAGTTGCAATTGGAGATTTGGAAGAGCAGATTTCATGGAGATTGCTAAACTAAGTCTCAATGTAGGTTTGTGAGAAATCAATATGGATCCTATAGATATATTAATGGTCTTGATGCGTTGGTTACACATCACCTCCGCTGCTGTATGGATCGGTGGTAGTATATTTTTTATTTTAGTAGTTCAATCAAAAACAAATGACTCGAAGAAGTTTGCAAAAATCAGTAAATTTGGAATTCTTTCTGAGTTTAGTTCTTTAAGCGATATTTTAATTTCGACATTGTTACTATCTGGAATGATCCTTACTGTAAACAGGTTAACAATTGGTACGATTAGTTCTTTATATTTGAGTATTTTGAGTTTCAAAATACTCTTGTCTTTATGGTTATTCTTGATAGTTTGGTTTCAGAGAGGATTCAGGAAAAATGTCATAGATTCAACGCCTCTCTCTGTAGAGAATGATCCAATAACTGCAAGCAAGAAAATTAGAGATTTTTTTGGCTCTCACAAAGCTATAGTTCCAGTTGGATTAATTATTTTCCTAGTATCTGATGCCCTGAAGATACTTTCTGAAAAATTCTAGCTCATGGAGGACAATATCTCATCAATAGTAAGGTGTTGATTGGGTATTACCAAAAAAGGTGATATTTCAGCAAGTGGTTCAATTACAAATTTCCTTTTAGTCATTCTAGGATGAGGTATCTCGAGATGTTTTGTTTTAATTATTTGATTATCAAATAATAGAATATCTAAATCCAGACTCCTTGGAGAATTTGGAAATATTCTTTTCCTATTGGCTTTTCGTTCGATAAGATTTATTTCGTACAATAATTTAAATGGTGATAATTTTGTTGTTATTAAACAGACTACATTCAAAAAAGCGGGTTGGTGTCTGAAACCTTCAGGTTCGGTAATATAATATTTCGAATGTATCAATTTTGACGTTAGGCTACTTAATTGATTGATTCCGAATTTGATATTCTCATATTTATTTAGTGTGTTGGATCCAATAGATATGTAAGCTTTAGAATGCATTGTTTGCTAGTGGTTCTCTTATGACTGCGTCGGCCATACGGGAGACTTTATTTAGTTGTTCTATATCATGAACCCTTAAAATGTCTACTCCTTTAGTGATAGCTATGACTGATAAAGCTGCAGTTCCTTCGAATCTATTTTTAGGATTTGAAGGTCCTAAAATTGCTTGGATAGTATTTTTTCGAGAAGGTCCTAATAGTATTGGATGTTGTAATTGTTGAAAGATTTCTAGGGAATTAATGATCTCCAAATTTTCTTCAACACTTTTTGAAAATCCAATTCCAGGATCCAAAATTATCTTATCTGAATCGATTCCACATTCAATAGCTGTATCCATTAATCTTTGCAAAGATTTAAAATTCTCTTTTGCTCTATTAGTTCTTCCCTGAGTACTTTGATTATTCATTAAAACAACGGGAACTTTTGCTTCTTTTACAACATTCGCCATGTTTTTATCAAAAGATAATCCGCTTATATCATTTACTAAAGACGCTCCATTTTCTATAGCGGTTTTTGCTACTAGAGATTTAGTAGTATCAATACTTATAGGAATATTAATTATTTGATTTAATGCCTGAATAACTGGTATTGTCCGCTCTAATTCCTCTTCAACAGAAATTTTTTTCACATCGGAATATATTGATGTAGGTCTAGTAGATTCTCCACCTACATCAAGAATATGTGCGCCATGTTGTTCTAATTTTTTAGCTAATTTAATAGCTTTTTCAATGTCGTAATCAATTCCATCACCAGAGAATGAGTCTGGAGTGGTGTTGATTATTCCCATCAAAAAAGTTCTATCTCCCCATACAAAGTTCTTTTTTCCAATTCTTGTAGGATTCGGATGGTTTGATCTGAAATGTGAGTGTTTAGCGGTTGAAGAACTTTTCATCTGTTGCAGCCTAATAATTTATCTGTTAGTTTGCTGTAGAATATAGTAATAGATTATTAATATTATGGCACAAAAAATGAATCACCATTCAAAAAACTATTTAACAACTTTGCGTGAGCAAGCTCGCCAATCCGGTGGGTTGAAAAGAATTGATGCTCAACATCAAAGGGGAAAATTAACTGCGAGAGAAAGAATTCTTGAATTACTTGATGTAAATTCATTTAATGAAATTGACGCAATGGTATCAAATGGTGATGTCCCAATTTCTGATAATTCTGCTCTTGGAGATTCTGTTATTACAGGGTTTGGAACTATTCAAGGACGAACAATATTTTTGTATGCACAAAATTTCCCGGTTTTTGGTGGGTCTTTATCACAAATAGCTGCAAAGAAGATTTGCAAAATAATGGATTTGGCTATTCAAAACGGATCTCCCTGTATTGGATTGATCGATTCTGGAGGCGCAAGAATTCAAGAAGGGATAAAAAGTCTGGCTGGATATGGGGATATTTTTCTTCGCAATGTTAAATCTTCTGGCGTAATCCCACAATTGTCATTGATTTTAGGTCCAGCTGCTGGAGGGGCGACATATTCTCCAGCACTTACTGATTTTATATTCATGACTCAAGACATTTCTCAGATGTATATTACCGGCCCTAAAGTTGTTCAAGCGGTTACAGGAGAAAAGTCATCCCTTGAAGAACTTGGGGGGGCTTCTGTCCATTCATCTAAGAGCGGTGTTGCTCATTTTTCGACCAATGATGAAACAGAGTGCTTCAAAAAGGTAAGAAAACTTCTTAGTTTTTTACCTTCTAACAATATGGAAGAACCACCATGTATTGAAAGTTATGAAGATTTTGATTCTTATACAGATATTGATTATCAAATAGATGATATAGTTCCTGAAAATCCAAGTGAACCTTACAACATGCATGAAATTTTAGTACGTATTTTGGACAATAGGGATTTTTTTGAAATACACAGTGATTTTGCTACGAACATGATTGTTGGATTTGGCAGAATTAAAGGGTCAACTGTTGGAATTGTTGCTCAACAACCTATGAACTTAGCTGGTGTCATAGATATTGATGCTTCTGTAAAATCTGCACGATTCATACGATTTTGTGATTCGTTTAATATTCCGATTATTACTTTTGCAGATGTTCCAGGGTTTCTTCCTGGGATTGACCAGGAACATTCTGGGATTATTAGACATGGTGCCAAGTTAATTTTTGCTTATGCCGAAGCTACAGTTCCTAAAATATGTATTATTACAAGGAAAGCATATGGAGGTGCTTATATTGTGATGAGCAGTAAGGGATTAAGTGGTGATATGAATTTTGCTTGGCCAAATTCAGAAATAGCTGTTATGGGTGCTGAAGGAGCTGTGGATATTATATATAACAGAGAAATTTCTAGCTCTGAAAATCCAGATAAAAAACGTTCAGAACTGATTAATGATTATAAGAATGAATTGATGAATCCCTATATTGCTGCTGAACAAGGATATATAGACGAAGTGATTTACCCTCATGAATCTAGACGCAAAATTGCCAATGCACTTGCAATGTTAAAAAACAAAAGAGACCAATCTCCTCCCAAAAAACATGGGAATATACCTTTATGAAAATTACAAGTCCAAGATATTTAGAAAATCGACAATTAAAAATTGCTGCGGTAGCTGTTGCTGTAAGAGAGTATGTTGAAGGAGAATTTCCTGCTAGCAATATCTTACAAGAGACTAAAATAAGTAACTGGAAGTTTGCAACGTCACCAATTGGTATTAGGGCCCAGAGATCATTGAATAGATTTCAATCTCACAAATCGTATTATTCATTAGCTAATTCTCCCGCTTATTTGGTTAGATGAACAATTCGATTAAGATAACTGATACTACTTTTAGAGATGCGCAACAGAGCCTTCTTGCAACTAGATTTTCGACTGAACATATGCTTCAAATGGCTGAAAAAATGGATTCAGTGGGATTTCATTCAATGGAAGTGTGGGGTGGTGCTACTTTTGATGCGTCGATTCGTTATTTAAACGAAGATCCATGGGAAAGATTAATTGTTTTAAAGGAACATTTGAAACATACTAATCTTTCGATGTTGTTAAGAGGACAGAGTCTGGTTGGTTACAGGGCGTATTCGGATGATGTTGTTCAGGCATTTATTGAGCAAGCATCTACCTCTGGGATTGATATTTTTAGGGTTTTTGATGCATTGAATGATCCATGGAATCTTGAAACAGCTTCTGAAAACATAAAAAACCAAAACAAACACCTTCAATTAACCATATGTTATTCAACTATTGATGGGAAACTCTCTACTGACCCTATCTATGATTTAAATTATTATATTGAAAAAACAAGGCAATTTATTTCACTAGGCGCAGACAGTCTTTGCATTAAGGATATGGGGGGATTACTGAATCCATATGATTCATTTGCCTTGGTGAGTGAATTAAAGAATTCTTTTCCTAGTCTTGAGCTACAACTTCACACGCATTACACAAGTGGAATGGCGTCTATGACACTCTTGAAAGCTATTGAAGCAGGGATAGATATTGTTGATACTTGTCTGTCTCCATTAGCCTTACGAACTTCTCAACCAGCGGTTGAGCCATTATGCATGACTTTGGCAGGCCATGAAAAAGATCCGAAATTTGATTTAGATCTCATAATTCAACTAGACAAAGAATTAGAGGAGATACTTAAACATAATAATTATTCTATAGAGAATACACGTTCATCTGTAATCGATGTTGATGTGCTAAAACATCAAATACCTGGAGGAATGTATTCAAATCTCATATCACAGTTGTCTGAATTGCAAGCTATTGAAAAATTGGATGATGTTTTAAACGAAATCCCAAGAACACGAGCGGATTTAGGATTTCCCCCATTGGTAACGCCTATAAGTCAGATGGTAGGTTCTCAATCAGTCAATAATGTTCTTTTTGGTAGGTACCAAATGATTACTGACCAGATAAAAGATTTTATTGCAGGGAAATATGGACGCCCTCCTGCCGCAGAAGTGGGACATTCTCTAGAAACACCTGCTGATAATCCTGACCTTGTATTGAACTTACCTGATGAAAAACCATCCAGTCGACTTAAACCTGAAATGCAGAATGCTAAAAAGCAGATTATTGATATTTCTTCTGATATCAAAGATGTATTAACTTATGTCTTATATCCTGCAATTGCACTTGATTTTTTGAAATCAAAATTTGGGTTATCTTCCTTCAATGAGAATCGAATTCCTCAGGAAAAGCTACAGGTTGATACTGTTCCTAGAAAACCTACAACGTCAAATAAGAATTCGAGATCATTTAATGTGTATATTGGGGAAGAAATGTTTGTAGTAGATGTAGAACCTAATTTTAGTGCTAAGGATTTGGTTAACGAAAAAGAATCAATATCTGAAATTAGTATAGCCAAAGAACCTGAAGGAACAGCCGTTTCTGTTAATGGTAATACAGAAATTTTAGCTCCAATGCCCGGTGTACTGATTCAGTATTTGGTTGATGAAGGAGATAATATTTCTAAAGGCCAATCACTATTGATTTTAGAGGCCATGAAAATGGAGAATTCAATCCCTTCCCCTGTGGACGGAATTGTGGAAAAGATTTATTGCGAAGTAAATACTCACCTCTCAAAAGATCAATTATTGATGTTAATTTCACCAAAAGAATAAATATCGTACAATAAATAGATTAAAATTTTAAAAAAATTACTGGAGAGAATAATGGATAAGAAAGTAACAATAGTTGGAGCTGGAAATGTTGGGGCTACTGCAGCTCAAAGAATTTTTGATAACGGATTTGCTGATGTAGTATTGGTTGACATTGTAGATGGGTTAGCAGCTGGAAAAGCTTTGGACATGTTAGAATCCGGTCCAGTCATTAACTCTGATGCCTCAATAATTGGAACACAGGATTATAATTTAACAGCAGGCTCGGATGTTGTAGTAATTACTTCAGGAATTGCACGAAAACCTGGGATGAGCAGAGATGATTTGCTACTTACAAATATGAAAATCATTACTAGTGTCGTCAATGAAGTCGCACCAAGATCTCCACAGGCTATTATTCTAGTTGTAACTAATCCTCTTGATGCAATGGCACAAAAGGCTCTAGAGGTTAGCCATTTTGACAAAAAGAAGGTTGTTGGGATGGCTGGAATTTTAGATACTGCTAGATTTTCAGCTTTCCTTGCTGAAGAATTAGATGTTTCTGTTCGTTCAATCGATGCATATGTACTTGGTGGCCACGGAGACACAATGGTTCCTGTAGTAGGAAGTACTACTGTAGGAGGTATATCTGTGAGTGAGTTGATTGCAGAAGATCGTCTAGAAGAGATTGTTCAAAGAACACGTGATGGTGGTGCAGAGATAGTGAATTTATTGAAAACAGGTAGTGCTTTTTATGCACCGTCAGCAGCTATTGTACAGATGGTTGAATCAATAATGTTTGATAAAAAACAAATATTGCCATGTACTGCATATTTAGAAGGAGAATACGGTATCGATGGGCTTTTTGTAGGAGTTCCTGTAAAGCTTGGTGCCGGAGGGATTGAAGAAATAATCGAATTTGATTTGACTTCATCAGAACTTAAAGCCTTAAAATCGTCAGCGGATTCTGTTGAAGAACTTGTCGAAATTATGAAATCAAATTCCTAGAAACCTATTCTATCAAGGTTTTTGAGTTTTTAATGAATTGAGCAATTTTTTCGGGATCTTTCTGACTGTTTGATTCTACTCCACTTGATACGTCTACTCCCCAAGGATTGACCACTTGAATTGCATTCGAAACATTTCTGGGTGTTAGTCCTCCTGCTAAAATTACGGGGTACTTTGCAGAAATTTTTGATGCCAAATCCCAGTCGGACAATACTCCTGTGCCTCCATGTTTACCTTGGACGTCGGCATCAATAAGGATTTTAGCACCGCTAGAATATATCATTTCAGCATCACGAATAATCATTTCCTCATCTATAGTCAGTTCCTCTGCGATCGAAGGGGGTATTTTCAGTTGCTTGATAACATTAGTATTCAAAGATTTCCATTGAGTAGGGGTTTCATTTCCACACAATTGTACATAATCTAACTCACACTCGTTAATGATTTGATTGATTTGGTCAATTTGCTCATTTACAAATAACCCAACAAATTTTAACTGGGCATCTGGTTGCAAAAGCTTTTTGGTTTGTTTGATTATTTTTTTAGCTGTAGAAACGTTAATTTGTCGAGTTACATTTTGAACAAAAACAAATCCTATGAAGTCAGCACCTTCCTGTATAGCAATCGTCGCGTCTGAAAGTGTCCGAAGCCCACATATTTTAACATTAGTCATTAATAAACTCTTTCAGTTTGGTGGCAATATTTTTACTGGAAATAAGTGATTCTCCAATTAATGCAGCATTGACTCCAGCTTTTTGAATTCGATTGATGTCATTGATATTCTTGATTCCGCTTTCAGATACTATTATTTTCCCATTAGGAATTTTTGGTGCTAATTGTTCTGTAACTTCAATATCAGTAACAAAATTATGTAAGTTTCGATTATTGATACCAATAATCTCTGCTCCTACTTCTAGTGCTGTTTCAAGCTCAGTTTCGTCATGTATTTCTACAATAGATTGCATCCACAGGCTTTGGGTAAGTTCAAAAAGTTCTTGAAGTTTTTCTTTTGTTAGCATAGATACAATTAGTAGAACTGCATCAGCACCGAAAGCTCTTGATTGAAATATTTGATATTTGTCCAAAATAAAATCTTTTCGTAAGACTGGGATAGATTTTGAAATAACGATTTCCTTTACATCTTTCATGTATTCTAAGCTGCCCTGAAAATGTTCTTCGTCTGTTAGTACAGAGATAGCTGATGCTCCATTATCTGCATAAATCTTTGCTATTTCACGGTGATCAAAATCTTTTCGAAAAATTCCTCTTACAGGTGAAGCTTTCTTTACTTCGGCAATGATTTTGATTTCTGACCCCCATAATGACCCTGCGAAATTCAGCGGAGGGGGTTGTTTGTCTATACAGGCTTGTAACATCTGCAAATCATTATTTTGCATCTGCAAATTGATTTCATCAATTTTTGTTTGAACAATTTTTTTTAGGATGTCTGGTGCTGAAGGGTTAACCATATCTAATTATCATTTCTCTAAAAACCGTTGGTTCGACTTACAAATAATTCCATTGTGTTTTTTGCTGCTCCTGAATCTATACAGTCCGATGCAATATTTGATGCCTCCAATAGCGATATTTTATTGTTAGAAATATATAGTGCGGCAGCTGCATTTAAAATTGTAATGTCTCTAGCGGGACCTTTTTTACCTGACAAAACATCTGTCATGACTCTAGCACTTTCTTTAATTCCGGTAACAGATATTGAATCATTTACTGAATCTTTAGTTTGAAAATTCATTCCAAAGTTTTCAGGTGATATTTCGTTTTCAATAATTTTATTATTTTTTAATTCCCACGTTCTAGTCGGTGCGGATAAGCTAATTTCATCTAAACCGTCTGTGCCATGGATTACCATAGCCCGCTTTGCTCCTAATTTTTTTAACACATTTATCATTAAGCCGCCGACTTCAGGAGTGCCGATTCCTATAATTTGGAATTCTGCGTTGGCAGGGTTAGTTAGAGGTCCTAAAATGTTAAAAACTGTCCTTATACCTAGTTCTTTTCGTGGAATAGCCGCAAATTTCATTGAAGGGTGAAATGTTTGTGCGAACATGAAAGCAAATCCAGTTTCTGATAGGCATTGTTCAACTTGCTCGGGATTTAATTCGATTGTTGCACCAATTTCTTCCAACACATCAGCACTTCCTGAACTACTTGACATGGCTCTATTGCCATGTTTTGCTACTGGCTGACCACTTCCAGCAACTACAAAAGCAGCGGTTGTTGAGACATTAAAACTTCCTGAGCCATCTCCTCCAGTCCCACAGGTGTCAACTAATTTTTTAGAAGAAGAAATTTTTAGTGATCTTGATCGCATAGTTGTGGCCATTCCTGCAACTTCATCGGATGTTTCTCCCTTAATTCTTAATGCGGTTACAATAGATCCGAATTGTGAATCAGAAAGTTTTCCATCCATAATTTCATTCATGACTGATGATGCTTGTTCCATGGATAAATTTTGCCCATCAATTAGTTGCTCTAAAAGTTCTGACTGCATATTATTTCCTTATTGGGTGTGTTATTACATATCGAGAAAATTTTTCAGAATATCGTGGCCTACTTTTGTCATAATTGATTCGGGATGGAATTGAATTCCTTCAATAATTTTAGACTTATTTCTCAGTCCCATTATAGTGCCATCTTCTGTCCATGCTGTTACTTCTAGATCTTTAGGCAAATTGTTCGAGTCAACAACAAGTGAATGGTAACGGATTGCCTCAAAGGGATTAGAGATACCTTTGAATAACCCTTTTCCATCATGATGAATAAGAGATGTTTTTCCATGCATAATCTCTCGAGCACCAGAAATATTTCCTCCATTGACATAGCCAATACATTGATGACCAAGGCAAACACCTAATACAGGTATTTTCCCTGAAAAATAATTGACAAGCTCATTTGAAATCCCTGCTTTTATAGGAGTACAAGGTCCTGGAGAAATGACTAACTTTTCGGGAGTATAGTTAATTGCATCATCGAGGGAGATTTCATCATTCCTTACTACTTTTACATCTGCCCCTAGTTCAGAAAAATATTGAAACAGGTTATATGTAAAACTATCGTAATTGTCAATTAATAAGAGCACATTTTTCTCCTAGAATCTAAATGATTGCAGTTTATTCTTCAGCCAAATCAACAGCTCGAAGTAAGGCTGACATTTTGTGTATCGTTTCTTCGAATTCTAAGTCAGGTTTGCTATCGAAGACAACTCCACCACCTGCTTGGGCATACGCAATTCCATCTTTTACTACCAGTGTACGTATAGCAATGGCAGTATCCATGTTTCCGGCAAAATCAAAATATCCTACTCCACCTGAGTACGGACCACGTTTTACAGGTTCTAACTCAGCTATAATTTCCATTGCCCTAATCTTTGGTGCACCAGAAACAGTACCTGTTGGGAAACAAGCTCTAAAAGCATCATAGTTACATTTGTCAGGTTGAAGCTTCCCAACAACTTCTGATACCAAATGCATTACATGAGAATAGCGTACAACATCCATCAGGGTAGACACTTCTACAGTTCCTGGAACACTTACACGGCCGACGTCATTTCTACCTAAATCTACAAGCATTATATGTTCAGCTAATTCCTTTTCATCATTTTTCAGCTCTTTCTCAAGGGCTATGTCTTCAGTATTAGTGGATCCTCTAGGTCGGGTTCCAGCAATGGGATTGTTTCTAACAACACCATCTTGTACTTGTACTAGCATTTCAGGTGAAGCTCCAACAATGTTGAATCCATCAAGGTCTAAATAGTACATATAGGGTGAGGGGTTTATCGTTCTTAGGGATCTATATATCTCAAATGGGTGTGCACTTGTTTTTCTTGCCAGTCTTTGTGAAGGGACAACTTGAATAACATCACCTGCCACGATATATTCTTTGACTTTTTCGACCATCTGCTCAAAATATTCTCGGGATACATTTGATTGCGGAACTTTATCAATAACTTTTGTTTGAGTTTTCGAGTCATATGGTACAGATAGAGGTCCCTCTAATCTTGCTACAAGTGTGTCGATTTTTTGGACTGCCTTTTCGTAAGCTTCTTCCACGTTATTTTCAATATATGCATGACTTACTACACGGATTTTATGACGTAAATGGTCAAACATAAGAAAAGTTGGCGTGAGAAAAAATATAGACTCCGGTACGTTTAGTGTGTCATTTTGTGGAGATGGGAGTTTTTCGAAATGTCCAACTGCATCGTAAGAAATATAACCTACAGCACCTCCACAAAACTTCTCTATATAAGAAGTGTCTGGGATTGTATACTTTTCCAACATTTTTTCCACATGAATTAATGGATCTGTTGGGCCATTAGGTTGGCCAATGCCTGTTTTAATAACTTCTTCTGGTTCTGTGCCGATAAAGCTGTAGCGGGCCATATGTTCCCCGCCTTCAACGCTTTCAAACAAAAATGAATATGGAGGTCTAGCTACTTTTAGATAAGCAGAAACAGGTGTGAGCAAATCGGCGCTAATTTCACGAAAAATTGGCACCATATTGCCTTTTTCAGATAGTCTTCTAACTTCATTGATATCAGGATAGTACATTGTTTTTCTCATTAAATTTCCCAGGAATAAATCCGATGTTGTATTTCATTTCATTAATTTTAGGTTCTGCTATAGTTGCAGCTTTTTCAGAGCCTAACGCCAGTATTTTGTCTAGCTCATCTGGATTTGTCATTAATTGGTGATACCTTTCTCGAATGGGAGATAATTCATCAATTACTACTTCAGCAACTCTTTTTTTAAGGTCTCCATATCCCCTTGCATCTGAAAAATCTCTTTCAACCTGAGCTTTTGTTTTCTCTGTAATTACTTGATAAATGCTTAATAGATTGTTTACTCCTGCTTTTTTGGGATCAGAGGAAAACATTATTTCATTGTCAGAATCAGTTACAGCCCTCATAAAACTACGTTCAATTTCCTTTGGTTCATCTAACAGTTTTACTGAGTGACCACGAGTCTCTGCATGACTTTTAGACATTTTAATATTAGGAGAATTTAACCCCATAACTCTTGCTGCAACTTTCGGGATTACAGGTTGAGGTATGACAAAAGTTTCTCCGTACATGTTGTTGAATCTTTGTGCAATATCTCTAGTCAATTCAACATGTTGCTTTTGATCCTCACCAACAGGCACTTCATCAGCGCTATATAGAAGTATGTCACCAGCCATAAGAACAGGATATGCTAGTAGGCCCATCATCACACTTTCATTTTCGGAAGATTTGTCTTTATACTGTGTCATTCTTTCTAACCAACCTAATGGAGTTACACAACTTAAAATCCAATTAGCCTCACAGTGAGCTCTAACATGACTTTGAATGAAAAGTGTTGATTTCGTGGTGTCTAGGCCTGCTGAAATTAATATTGCTGATAAGGATCTTATTTGATTCCTTAAATCATTTGGATCTTGGAAAACAGTAATTGCATGAAGATCAACAATACAGAAATAATTTTCCTTTTGTTGTTGGTTATTAATCCAGCCTTTGAACGCTCCTAAATAATTACCTAAATGTACTTCTCCAGTGGGTTGGACGCCACTAAGTACTCTTGCTTTAGTTAAACTAGAAGATATTTTTTTATCATTCATTGTTTCTCCAAAATGTAACAATAAAGTTTATTTAATTAAAAAAACTCGCCCAAGGGACGAGTTAATCGCGGTACCACCCTAATTATTTTAGAACACTAAAATCTCTCAGTTGTTAGTTACCTAACATGCATATAACGGTGGCTCCGTCCACGCCTACTAAAACATTTCAGGTGGAAGCTCATAGGTCCATTCAATCCCTGCACAAACATCGGTTCTCATCAATCCCGATTCTCTGTAGTTTTGCGTGGGAAATACTAATCCTCTTCATCGCCAATATTCAATTTTCTTAATGTTAATCACTAATGAATATATATGTCAACGAAGTATAAGGAGTAAAATGCGGATGTTTGGGTTACTTTCCCAAAACATTTACCATTGAATCCAAGATTTTTGATGCTGCATCATACTTGCTCATTAGAGGATAGTCTTTAACATTTTCATTGGTATCAATTATGGAGATTTTGTTCGTGTCATGTCCAAATCCTGCATTTGGTTCAGTTACATCATTGGCAACAATCATGTCTAGTTTCTTATTCCTCAATTTCTTTAGTGCATTTTCTTTTAAGTTTCCAGTCTCAGCGGCGAATCCTATCTTGAATAAATTTTTTTTATTTATACTTGAAAGAATATCTTGTGTTTTAACGAGTTCCAAATTCCACGATTTACGATCTTCTTTTTTTATTTTTTCGGTTGCAGAATTTAGAGGTTTCCAATCGGAAACAGCAGCAGCCATAATTAGAACATCAGCCGATTCAGATTCGGCTAATAAGACTTCCCTCATTTCATCAGAATTAGAAACTGAAATTAATTGGACTCCAAAAGGAGCCTTTAAAGAAGTAGATGCGGATACCAAAGTAACACTAGCACCATTATCTCTCGCTGATTCTGCAATGGCGTAGCCCATCTTTCCAGATGATTTGTTAGTTATAATTCTTACTGGATCTATTTTTTCTTTCAGACCTCCAGCTGAAACTAATATATTTAAACCTGCTAGACGCAAGTTTTTACCTAGTGTCATTGTAATACTAGATATTAAGTCTGGTATTTCAATCATTCTTCCTATGCCTTTCAAGCCGCTTGCCATCATTCCGAATTCTGGTCCCGCAATAACAAATCCACGTTGCATTAATTTTTGAATATTTTCTTGGTTTGATGGCTTTTGGTACATGTGTGCGTCTGAGGCAGGAGCTAAAATTACGGGACAATTAGAGGCCATTAAAGCATCAGTGAGTGCGTCATTTGCAAAGCCATTCGCAATATGGGCAATTTTGTTAATTGTTGCAGGGGCAATGACAAATATATCTGCATTTTTGGAAATTGCTATATGGTCCATACCTGTGTCATAAGTTGGAGAAAAAATATCGGACACTACTTTGTTTCGTGTAATAGCATTGAAATATAAAGGTGAAATAAATTTTTGAGCCGCATCAGTCATGATTACGTTTACTGATGCACCTCGTTGAGTCAATTTACTTGCTAAATCAACTGCTTTATAACAAGCTGCACTTCCGCATACTCCCAAGACTATATTTTTACCAGATAAAGGATCAGACATTTTAGTTTCTCACATTATTCATTTCAGTAATTATTCGCAATCCTATTAGCGTTAAGTCTAAATTAACATAGTCAAAAACATCTACTGTAGAGTGCAATATTTCTGACATCCCTCCAGTTGCAACTACCTTTGCATTTGTTTCTAACTCGTTTTTAAAACGTGTAATCATTCCTTGAACTAAATCCGAGTAACCTAGAACTACACCTGATTGCATTGATAAAATTGTGTTGGTTCCAATTGCGCTTGGAGGGATACTGAGATCAACATGACGTAGTTGGGCGGTATTGCGGAATAATGCATCAGCAGCAACACGCATTCCTGGTGCAATAGCGCCACCTAAATAGACACCTTTGGATGTTATTGCATCAAATACAATTGCAGTTCCTACATCTACTACAATTATTGGTCCTCCGTACAAATTTAGAGCAGCTGCAGCATCAACAATTCTATCTGTTCCAACATCTCTAGGATTGTCGTAATTTATTTGTACTCCAGTTTTAGTGCCGGATCCTACTACTAATGGCACAATGTCAAAATGTAATTTAAGAAAGTTGACAAATTTTTGTGTTAATGGGGGTACAACACTACACAATGAAATGTGTTTTAGTTGCTTCAATGAAATATTTTTTGTTTCAAGTAATTGCTTAATTATAAGAAAATATTCGTCACCCATCCGATTTTGATCAGTGGTGATACTCCATCGCCCAGAAATTTTTTTCTCGTCAAAAACGCCGAGAGTAATATTTGTGTTACCTATGTCTATTGCAAGTAGCATTAAAGAATGCTCCGAAATTCATCTTGGAGATCTAAGTCTAGTAACTTTTTGAGAATCTGGTTTCCAATAACGTTGTAATAGTGTACTAGAAGAAATTAGTTTCTTTAACGTCTTATATTGCGAGTTACTTAATGTGCCAGTACCAAGTACCTTGGCTGCATCAGTAGCCGCAGACTTTGAAGCAATATCTTCAGTTCCTCTTGCAATCCAAGTATCATGAATTTTTACGTCCCAAACATTTGAAACTGAGTTATCCTTTTTAATGTTTTGAAGGTTTTCATTACTATTTGGATTTAGCGCAGACTTGCCAGAGTTTTTAGAATCCGTTGGAATGGATCCATTTGACTTCTTTTTTGAACGAACAATATTATTGCTATTTGTAGAGGGAGTGTTCAACTCAACAATCAAGTCTCCCTCTGTTCGACGGGTGGTATTAACTAAATCCGTGTAGGATTGTAAAAATTGGCCGAAGCTTGCAAACCCCTGGTTTTTGTAATGAAACCCGGGATCTAACCTCTGCATTGACAGGAACAATCTAGATCCTTCTATGCGACCATCCTTACTTGAAGCTTCGAAAGCTCGAACCAAAACACTTCTGGGGTCAGAGTTTTTGGCATTGTTTGAAGGTTGGGTTGATATGGGGCCTTGTTTAGTATCCAAATAAATATATCTGTCACATGCTTGAACCAAGTTATGTGACACTGCTTTACGCATTCCAGAACCTATAACAGTTTTACCTTCTTCTCTTAGTTTAACCACTAATGGCAAGAAATCACTGTCTGCTGAAACTATTACAAAAACGTCTACCGACAGCGAATGCATTAAGTCCATAGCATCAACAACCATTCTAATGTCACTTGAATTTTTCCCGGATTTGTTCGAATGGAATTGATGGACAGGCTGAATACTCATTTCCATCAACTGTGATTGTTTTCGACTATTGCTAGTTTGGGTAGCCCAATTAGCATAAGCCCTTTTAACAATTACTCTTCCTACGTCTGACAATTCGTCGAATAGTGATTGAATATTATCTATTCCAACATTCTCAAAATCAATTAATACCGCTATATTAGGTTCCGCCAATGTAATAAACCTCAAAATCTTTAATATTGCTTATTATAACATGAGTGAATGAGACAACTTATAATATGTAATGAATTTAAGTTACTTGACATCGTTTAAGTGCAAATCTAGAATTAGTGCATAGTGTTATTCACATCAAATATAATTGAGAAAACATGC
This sequence comes from SAR202 cluster bacterium, assembly GCA_022447855.1. Classification (GTDB taxonomy): domain Bacteria; phylum Chloroflexota; class Dehalococcoidia; order Lucifugimonadales; family UBA6927; genus UBA6927. The sequence continues at coordinate 37,310 of JAKUTX010000006.1, read as the reverse complement.
TTGTGTAGACCTTCCGCAACAATTTGCCAGGAAGGGCGTTGCTGTTTTTCGTAATTTTAACGTTAAACTTTTAGAAAAGTCCCTTCCAGACGGGACTTTTTATTTTGCAATAAGATTATTCAATATCAATATTAATTATTTGGAGGATATTTATGGCTACAACTAGTGAACAAAGAGGTGCACCTCTTACACCATACCAAGTGCAAAGATATAGTAGACATATAATCATGCCTCAGGTTGGGAGCCAGGGTCAGCGGAAGATGCTAGATTCGAAAGTTTTGATTGTAGGTGCAGGAGGACTGGGTTCTCCGATCGCTGTATATCTTGCGTTAGCAGGTGTTGGAACTATCGGTATAGTTGATTTTGATACAGTAGATATTACAAATTTGCAGAGACAAATTTTACATCAACATTCTGACATTGGGCGACCAAAAGTCGTTTCTGCAGCAGAAACTTTGAAAGATTATAATCCTGATGTAAACGTGATATCTCATGAGGCGCCTATAACTTCAGATAATGCAATGGATATCATCCCAAATTATGATGTAATAATTAATGGAGCTGATAATTTCCCTGCTAGATATTTAGTTAATGATGCTGCATATCTTAGTGGGAAGCCGTTAGTAGATGGAAGCATTTTACTTTTTGATGGGCAGGCTACTGTATATATTCCAGGAACTGGATGTTATAGATGCCTTTTTCCAACCCCTCCACCTCCAGGTGAAGTGCCTAGCTGTGCTGAAGCTGGAGTATTAGGGATGTTGCCAGGGATGGTCGGCTCTATTCAAGCAATTGAAACAACTAAATTGATACTTGAAGTAGGTGAATTACTACAGGGAAGATTGTTGTTAATTGACGCATTGAGCATGGAGATTCGGACTGTGAAAATTCACCAAAATCCTGATTGTCCATTGTGCGGTAAGAAACCAACCATTAATGAATTAATAGATTATGAACTATTTTGCGGAATGCCAGCTATAGAATAAATATATAATTAATTAGGAGTAGAAATGAATTTACGTATAGGCGATCAGGCACCTAATTTCAAGGCAAATACTACAGTGGGAGAAATCGATTTTCACGATTGGCTAGGGGATTCATGGGGAATCCTAATGTCTCATCCTGCGGATTTCACACCAGTGTGTACTACTGAAATAGGAAGGGTTGCAAATCTAAGCGGTGAATTTTCTAACAGAAATGCTAAAGTTTTAGTACTTAGTGTTGGGACTAAAGCTGGAATAGAACCGCTAGACTCTCATAGAGAATGGATCAAAGATGTTAACGAGACTCAAAATTCTAATGTTCAGTTTCCACTGATAGAGGATGCCAGCAAGGAAATTGCCAACATGTATGGGATGATTCACCCCAACGCAAGTGACACCCTAACGGTTCGTTCTGTATTTATTGTTGGTCCAGATAAATTAATCAAATTGATAATTTCTTATCCTGCATCAACTGGTAGGAACTTTAACGAAATTTTACGAGTTCTTGATTCTTTACAATTAACTGCAAACTACCAAGTTGCTACTCCTGCCGACTGGAAAAATGGAGATGATTGTATAGTCGTTCCGGCTGTCCCAACTGAAGATATTCCAGCTAAATTTCCAAAGGGGCACACTATCATTAAAGAATACTTGAGAGTTACTCCTCAACCAGATTTATAATTTCAAATCTCCTAAATATATAACGACAGAATATTTCATAATATATTAGTTTGTTATAATTAAAAGGGAGTGAAATTATGAGGATATATTCAAAGACTGGTGATGATGGAACAACAGGGTTATTTTTAGGTAGTAGAGTTCCGAAAAATGATGTCCGATGTGAAGCTAATGGAGAAATTGATTTTGCCATTTCAGCTATGGGAATGGCTCGATCACTTTCTGGAAATGATAAAACTAAGCAAATCCTTTTGAAAATTCAACGCGATTTATATACAGTGAGTTCGGAACTTGCTGTAGACTCGAAAAAATATGATTCCTTCACAAAAGACTTCGTTACAATTGACGAAAAGAATATTACAAATATTGAAGATTGGATTGATGAATTAGATGAACTAATATCAATTCCTCCAAAATTTATTATTCCCGGTGATTCGTTAATATCTTCGACACTCGATTTGGCCCGTTCTTCTATAAGAACTGCTGAAAGAAGAATTGTTGATGTTCAATCTAAAGGTAAGTTGAATAATCAGAAGCTTCTTGTATTTGTTAACAGGATTTCAGATTTGCTTTTTATGCTAGCTAGATATGAAGATTCTGAAATTTCACCAACAATGGTTTTGAATACCAAACGTAATGAGACTCATGATTAATATTGCTATTATTGACTATCAAGCGGGGAATATAAGAAGTGTACAAAAAGCACTAGAAACTTTTGATTGTACCGCCATAGTTTCAAATGATCCTGAAGTTATATTTAATTGTGATGGAGTAATTTTGCCGGGACAAGGAGCATGTGATTCTTCAATTCAAAAATTGAAAGATTTAAAGTTGATTAATCCACTCAAAGATTACATCCAACAAGGTCAAAATCCTTATTTAGGAATATGTTTGGGGTTACAATTATTGTTTCAGTCTTCTGAGGAAGGTAATGAAGATTGTTTGGGCGTGTTTAAGGGAGTTGTACGCCGTCTTCCTAGTGGTCAAAAATTACCACACATTGGTTGGAATGATGTAAAATTCGTCAGAACATCAGAAATCTGGAACGGAATAGATGATTTGTCTTATTTCTATTTTGTCCATACTTATTTCGCGGATCCATTAGATGATTCAATAGTTACAGGCCAAACAATTTATGGCCAAAAATTTACCAGTGCCGTTAATTGGGGCTATGCAAATGCAGTACAATTTCATCCAGAGAAAAGTGGTACTGCCGGATTGAAAGTATACAAAAATTTTATTAATTTAATTAGGTCATTACGAAAATGAATATTATCCCAGCCATAGATATCAAAAATTCTAAGTGTGTAAGACTTTTTCAAGGGGATTACAATCGTGAAACCATCTATTCAGATTCTCCAAAAGAAATTGCTCAAGAATGGGTATCTCTTGGAGCAAAATGGTTACATGTAGTTGATTTAGATGGTGCTAAATCAGGAAATCTAGATAATATTCAAACTGTCAAAGAGATTCTTCTAGAAACAAATGTTTCTATTGAATTTGGAGGAGGTATCAGAGACATTAATAGTGCTCAAAAGATAGTCAATTCAGGAGTAAGCAGAATTATTCTTGGAACTGCTGCTGTAGAGGATCACTACTTTGTTGAGGAAGCATGTCATCGATTTGGGCCGGATGCTGTTGTAGTGAGTTTAGATGCCAAGAATGGTGTCATTGCCAAAAATGGATGGACTCAAGAATCAAGTATTTCTGCAATTGATTTGGCCACGAAACTAATCAGACTTGGTGTGAAAAGATTTATGTATACTGATATAGAAAGAGATGGAACTCTAACTTCACCGAATTATTCTGAAATTGAGAAAATAGTAGACTTTACTCAGCTACCTATATTGGCAGCAGGAGGAGTATCTAAATTAGAACATTTAGAAGAGTTAGAAACAATCGGTGCAGAATCAGTAATTATAGGCACTGCAATTTATGAGGGAAAAATTGATCTAAAAGAGGCTATTTGTAGATTCGAAAAAAACTAATTTACAAGAGGGATATATGACCACAAATAATTCAACCAACCAATTTATGAAAGCTAACCGACTGAAAGACGTAAGGTACGAAAATCTAGACACATTTCAGATAATATCAATGGTTCCTTTACATCCATATCAAGAAATAGCAGATGTAGGAGCTGGTAATGGGCTTCTTTCAGTAGCTCTTGCAAAATATCTTTTTGATGGAAAAGTACATGTTTTGGATACTAGAAAAACTTTTCTTAAAAGTGTGGAATCACAGATTCAAGAAATAGGTGTATCAAATGTTTTTACCCACTCTTACAAAGCAGGAGGTGGATTGCCCTTAGATACTGCTTCTTTAGACGGGGTGTTTGCTGCTTGTCTATTCAGCCGCACTAAGAATCAATCAAAAATGTTTGACGAAATATATCGATCTGTTAAACCAGGAGGCTGGTTATCAATTATTGAATGGCAAGAAGAATCTGTTAGTGGCCCTCCTGCAAATCAAAGAATTAACGATGAACAGATGAAAAATTTGATTATAAATTCAAATTTTAGATTTGTAAGTAAACACAATTTAAGCTCTTGCCAATATATGATTATTGCCAGGAAATAAAATGTTAACCAAAAGGATTATTCCTTGTCTAGATATCAATATGGGAAGGGTAGTAAAGGGTGTTAGCTTCGTAAATTTATATGATGCTGGTGACCCTACTGAACTTGCAGAATATTACAATCGAGCAGGTGCAGATGAATTAGTCTTCCTTGATATAACTGCAAGTTCAGGAAACAGAGAAATCATACTTGATGTTGTAAAATCTGTATCAGAAAAAGTATTTATTCCATTAACTGTAGGTGGAGGTGTGAGAACCTTGCAAGATGTTAGAATGTTACTTCACGCAGGTGCTGACAAGGTTTCAATTAATACCTCTGCTATTCAGAACCCTAATTTAATTAGTGAGTCATCGAATTACTTTGGTAGTCAATGTATTGTGGTAGCCATTGATGCAAAGGCTGTGAAATGTGACTCAAAATTTCAATCTTCTATTCAGACCTCCACTAAATTTTCACAAGTATCACTTGATGAAAATTCTAAATGGGAAGTTTTCACGCACGGAGGAAGAAACCCAACAGGTATAGATGCAGTCAAATGGGCCAAATTAATGTCGAAATTAGGTGCTGGTGAGCTATTAGTGACTAGTATGGACCAAGATGGACATAAATCTGGTTATGATATTCAGCAACTATTTGAAATATCTAGTAGCGTGCAAATTCCAGTGATAGCTAGTGGAGGTGCTGGTGAATATCAACATCTCTTCGATGCTTTTAAGTCTGGCTTGGCGGATGCAGTACTTGCAGCTAGTATATTTCATAGTAAGACTCATTCAATTTCAGGAGCGAAACAATTTCTTAGTGAGCTTGGAATCCCGATAAGACCATTGGAACAAATGGAAGAAAGTGAATAAAATGGTAGATTTGAAATTCGATGATAAAGGATTAATCCCTGTAATCATACAAAATGCGATAAATAATGAAGTGATAATGCTAGGATATATGAATAAAAAGTCTATTGAGAAAACTCTTCAAGATAGACAAATTTGGTTTTATAGTAGAAGTCGTTCGGAATTGTGGCATAAAGGAGCTACAAGTGGAAATTATATGAATCTAGTTTCGATAATTGCTGATTGTGATGGTGATGCTCTTTTCGCAAAAGTAAATCCTACTGGACCATCTTGCCACACGGGAAAAGATATATGCTTCGAGACTCCTATTCAACTTCCAATAAATGCATCGAATAAATCTAATCCAATAAATGGAGTTAATGAGTTAGAAACATTAATTAAACAAAGAAAAAAAGATATGCCATCAGATAGTTACACTGCTGATATGCTTCGAAAAAATATTGGTAGAACTGCTCAGAAAATTGTTGAAGAAGCTGGTGAATTAGCAATAGCCTCTGTTCAAAATAATAAAGATGAAACAATATCAGAAGCTTCAGATTTGATGTATCACTTGCTATTACTCTTAATTAAATCTGATATTGAGCCAAGTTTAGTCTGGGAGCACCTTAGACCTAAAGAGTCTTAAGATTTGTTTCACTCTCTAATTTTTTAAACTCTCATTTTCATCATCAGCTTTTTTTGCAGTATTCATGGCTTTTACTGCGACTTCAATTTGTGAATCATCTGGGATTCGAGTAGTTAGTGATTGTAATGCTAGGTTAGGTAATGAGAATAGTTTTACAAACGTATTAGAAGAATGAAATCCTGTAAATCTAATAAATTCATAACTCAAAGATGCAATTAGTGGCAATAAAATTATCCTTGACGAAACAAGCCACCAAATAGGTTCTCTAGGGATAAAAATAAACAAAATGATAGCTATAACCATTACTGTCAATAAAAAGGCTGTTCCACATCTTGGATGAGCAGTTGGATAGGCTCGGATATTTTCAGTAGTCAAAGCATCTTCGTTTTCCATTGCATGAACTGTCATATGTTCGGCACCATGATACATAAAGACTCGTTTAACATCAGACATCAATCCGATTAAAAATACATATAGTAAGAAAATAATTAATCGTAATAACCCTTCAATTACATTGGCTATTAAATCCGAGGAAAAATGATTTCCAATTAGATCACCGAGATAAAGAGGAATTAACAAAAAAACTACAATTGCAAAGATTGAAGCTGTAGTTAGCATAGCCAGAATAGAAAATTTTCCGATTTCTTCATTTTCAGATTCGGCAGCTATATTGGCGGAAAATATCAGTGAACGCATTCCAAAATAAAACGTTTCCGTTAATGCCAAAATTCCCCTTATTAAAGGGAATGATCTGAATGGGCCAGTCCAAAAAGGATTTATACGATCAGTTCGGGAAACTATTGACCCATCTGTACGTCTTACTGCAACACTTACATTTGTTCGACCGCGTATCATCACCCCTTCGACGATAGCTTGGCCACCATATGTATGTTGGCTACCCAAGGATTTTAAACACAGTAGTTATTAAAGTTATGAAAGATTGTATCGTCTCTTAAGTCGTTCAACTCTACCCTCGGTGTCAACGATACGCTGTTCACCTGTGAAAAAGGGATGACATTCTTTGCATATTTCTACTTTCAAATCTTCCTTTGTAGAACCAGTAGTGTACTCTGCTCCACAAGAACAAGTGACTTTGACATCAGGAAAGTAGTTTGGGTGTAAATCATTTGCTTTCATGATCACGCGTCCAACATTTCAGGATAAACACTAGCTCTTTTTTTGTCGCGAGTTTCATGCTCAAATTTAACAAAACCATCAACTTTAGAATACAATGTGTGATCTCTACCAAGCCCTACATTAAAACCAGGATTAATCTTAGTTCCTCTTTGTCGCATAATTATAGACCCTGCAGAGACCCACTGAGTATCAAAAGCCTTGACTCCTAATCTCTTAGATTTACTGTCTCTACCATTACTAGTACTGCCACCACCTTTTTTATGTGCCATCTCTAACTCCTAGTTCAACAATTCTGTAATCTTTACACTAAGATTATTTATAATTACTTTTGAATCTGCATTGGAAGCATTTAAGTCTTTACGAATACCAGCTACAAGATTTTTGAGCGAATCTGCCGAAATCCCAGCATCTTGCAAAGTTTGATTTGCCTGTCTTGTTGAAGAACGTTTCTCAGAAGGAGTTCCTTCAAGACTAGATAATACTATTTCTACTACATTCGTGGCTAGGATACTTACATTGTTTTCTTGTAATGAAGTATCTTCTACTACAGGTTTAGCTTTTGCAGCAGGTTTAGCTTTTGCAGCAGGTTTAGCTTTTGCAGCAGGTTTAGCTTTTGCAGCGGGCTTCGTACCCAGTTCTGAAATTTTAAGTTCAGTATACTGTTGTCTATGACCTTGCTTTCGCCTGTATCTGGTTTTGTTTTTATACTTAAAAACGACTATTTTCTTTTTACGGGAATTCTCTGAAACTTCTGCATCAACGGATACTCCTTCCAAAAAAGGTGTACCAACTTTAATTTCACCGGCTAATGATAATAACAGTACATCAGTTAATTTAACTGACTCTCCTTGGTCATAAGGCAAACGTTCAACTTGAATAATATCACCAGGTTGTACGAGATACTGTTTCCCACCAGTTTTTATTACAGCATAATCACTCATTTAAAACTCCCAAGGATAAATTTTATTCGTAATAGTTTATTCCGTCAAGCATAAACGACCCAAAAATTTGGCATTTGCTAATTTAAAGAAAGATTTAGGTTGAAGATTTTTTCAGGTTTAAAAGTAAGAGAATTTTTCTCGCCCCGTACAATTCCTACAAACAAGCCTTTAGGGTCATAGACTCTGTATCGAGAAAATGAATTTGAGTCTGAAAATATAGACGAATCTTCTGTTGAAAATATTTTCTTGCCATTAGATAAATCATTAGCTTCTTCATGTGTGACATTAACAATGGGAAGGTGATTAACAGCTACATCCAAAGGTATAATCATATTGTTAAATTCTTTATTAACGAAATTTTCTTCGGCTTCATCCAGTGTTATAGCATTTTCTATCTCAAAAGGGCCTGATTTAGTTCTGGTGAGAGCTTGAATGATTGCGCCACATCCAAGAATAGAGCCTAAATCATTTGCCAAAGATCTAACATAGAATCCTTTTCCACATTTAATTCTTAATTTGACTATGGGGCATGAATAATCCAGGAGTTCTATATCGTAAACATTTACTTTACGAGGCTCTCTAGGTACTTCTACTCCAGAGCGAGCAAGATTATATAATCTATTTCCATTTATTTTTATAGCACTAAACATTGGAGGAATCTGCAATATCTCTCCTTGGAAGTTTGACAGGGCATCTTGAATTCTTTCAAAAGAAATTTTAGAGAGAGAGGTTTCCTTAACAGTTTTACCAAGTGCGTCATATGTATCTGTTGCTAATCCTAGACGTATTGTCGCAACGTACTCTTTTTCATTATTCATTATGTCTTCAACTAAACGTGTAGCTTTGCCAAAGCATACTGGGATCACTCCAGTTGCTATAGGGTCTAAAGTGCCTGTGTGTCCAATTTTTTTTTGAATACTAACTCTTTTTAACCTTCTCAGAGCTTCCATAGAAGTAATTCCATACGGTTTATCTAAATTAAGAATTCCATTGATCGAAATCATATTATTTTGAATTACTTGAATTGGTTTGAGACTTCTTTATAGAGTCGAAAATATTTGATAAACGCGTATTGGTTTCCATATCCTTCTCTTCCCGGAACAAAATAGTTGGGCAGGATGATATTACTTTAGATTTAGAAAGTATTGTACGTATAAAACCTGCCGCATCATTCAAGATTTCTAATATTAAACCATGGTCCTGAGAATCACTGATAATAGAAACATATACAAATGATTGTGAAAGGTTTGGTGTAGTCTCGACCTTGTGCACACTTATAATAGTGTTTGATAATCTGGGGTCATTAATTTTGTTGTTAATGACTACTGAAATTTCTTTTGCTAATAATGCATTCAGGCGAACTAATTTGTGTTGCATGTGACGCTCAAATTAAATTTATGTGAGTCTTTCAGCACGATGGCATTCTAAAATATCACCTTCTTGATATGAATTGAATCCGTCCAAAACTATTCCACCTTCTAATCCATTCGAAACGTCAGAAACGTCATTATTAAAGTGTTTCAAACTAGAAATCATACCTGCGAAAATTTCAGAATTATCCCTGATTATCTTTACAGTGGTTCCTCGTGACACTTTTCCTTCATTTACATAAAAGCCACCAATTACAGTTGATCTTCCGAGGCCAAATACGGCACGGATTGTTGCTCTTCCTTCAATAATATCTTGGTATTCTGGGTCACGAATAGAATTCAGGGAAGTTTTCATGTCATCAACTAACTGGTAAATAATTGAGTACAAATTAATTTGAATTGACTCCTGGTCAGCCAAAATTCTTGCGCCAGGTTCAACACGTGTGCAAAAGCCTAAGATAATTGCTTCCGAGGCCAATGCTAACATTACATCATTTTCTGTAATACTTCCGCTAGATGAGTGTATTACATTAATCATTTCTTGATCAGTACTAATTTGTGAAAGAGCATTTTCAACCGCGTCAATGCTTCCTTGTACATCGGTTTTAATAATTATATTTAAGGCTTTAATTTCACCGGATTCTATTCTTGCGTGCAAATCTTGTAGTCTGAAATTTGAAGACACTTTTGATTGGTTTTCACGTTGGATTTTTTCAACAATCTTACGAGCCGTCTTCTCATCAGATACTGAATAAAAAAGATCACCGGCCTGTGGCATATCTGAAAGGCCTAAGATTTCAACTGGTTGTGAGGGTTCTGCATAAGATATTCTACTTCCTCTATCATCAAACATTGCTCTTACCCTTGCGCGGTTTTCTCCAACGATAATGCTTTGAGTTGGTTTTAATGTGCCAGTTTGAACTAACGCTGTAGCTATTACACCACGATTTTTATCTATACGTGATTCTACAATTACACCTTTGGCAAGTTCTTTTGGATTGGCTTTCAATTCACTAATTTCAGCAACTAGTAAGATATTTTCCAATAGATCTGGAACACCATCTCCGTTGATTGCGGAAACGGGAACAGAAACTACTTCTCCTCCAAAATCTTCAACTATCAATTCATGTTCCAGTAATTGTTGTCTAACTTTCTCAATATTTGCATCAGCTCGATCAATTTTGTTAATTGCGACAATTATTGGGACTTGTGCTGCCTTAACATGGTTTATTGCTTCGATCGTTTGAGGCATAATTCCATCGTCTGCAGCTACAACTAATACGGCAACGTCGGTCACCTGTGCTCCACGCATTCGCATCGCAGTAAAGGCTTCGTGTCCAGGTGTGTCTAGAAAAGTAATTATATTATTATTGTGTTGTATTTGGTAAGCGGCTATATGTTGAGTAATTCCACCAGCTTCTGTATCAACTACATTCGCTTTCCTTATTGAGTCCAATAATGTAGTTTTTCCATGATCAACATGTCCCAAGATAGTGACTACAGGTGGTCTAGATTCTAACAATTCAGGAGATGAATCTTCATTATTAATTACTAAAGAAGCGGGTTTGTCATCTTTGATTTCAATTGCTTGATATCCAAACGATGGGGTAACACTAGCTGCAACTTCATATTCAACGACTTCATTAACAGTAAGCATATATCCTCTGCGGATAAATTCTTTAATCAACTCGACGTTGCTAACATTCATTACTTCAGCCAAATCGCCTAATGTAATAGATGAAGGGATAGCTAATGGTTGAAGACCTCCAACCAAGTCAGTAGAAGATTGTTTTATTTCATTGTCTGGCATTATATTAATCAATTACCTTACAAATTTAAATTGCTTTTCACTCCTAGGATAACACGACAAAGTCAAAATTTGCATTAATGTTTGAATAGTTTTTAAACTATCGGACCACAAACAGACATAGTATCAATTCAAAATTCTCAACTAAGTTTTGAATACAAGTACAAATGGCTGTAAATGAAAATTATCTACGCTTACGACCAGCTTTAGTATTTCTTCTTTTCTTAGCGTCATCTCTTGGATTGTCACGCCGTCCCCTAGATCCTCGACGTACTGTAACTCCACCTCGGAGTCCCTCAATGTCTTCGGCAAATCTAATAGCCCCATCTTCTGGCTCTTGAACTGCTGATTTCTTTGCTCGATTCACTGACCAAACGTCATCCTCAATATCATGAAGTGACGTTGCAGAATCATTCTCATCGACTGTTGCGGAACCATCAAATTCTTCTTCTATCGCCTGTTGGGCTACTTCAGCTTCCGAAGCAACGAATTCTTCATTTATTTCAACTTTTTCCTCAGCAATTTCTTCAGTAATTTCTTCCTCAGTTGATTCAATTACTGATTCCAGGACAGTTGATTCATCAACTATTTCAGAGACCTCTAGAACTGGAGTCTCTTCTGAAATAGGTTCTGGTATTTCTTCAATATCATTTATTTCAGGAACAATATCTTCTACAAGTTCAGGATCAGTAGTAATGATTTCAGTATCTTCTAAAGGCTTATCTTCTAAAGTGGGATCAACTTCTTCTACGCCTTTAATATCAACTCTCCACCCAGTGAGCCTCGCAGCCAAGCGAGCATTTTGACCCTCTTTGCCAATTGCTAGAGATAAATGCTGGTCAGAAACTACGGCAATAGCAATCTTTTCAGGATGGTCAAGAATAATACGTTGCGCTTGAGCTGGACTCAATGCTCTGGAGATGAATACTGATGGATCTGAGTCCCATTCAATCACATCGATCTTTTCTCCCTGTAACTCATTAACTACGTTTTGAATTCTAATACCTCTAAGTCCAACACAAGAACCAACTGGATCAACGCCAGATTGCTTCGCTCGAACTGCAACCTTGCTTCGAGATCCTGCCTCGCGAGTAATATCCATTATTTCAACAGCACCATTAAAAATTTCAGGAACTTCCATCTCAAATAATTTTCTTACTAAGTTACTATCACTCCGTGAAGCAGTTAATTCAGGACCCTTGGCGGAGTTTTCAACAGATTTTAAAACCACTTTCATTTTCTGGCCCTGACGATAGCGTTCACTAAATACTTGTTCTGGTTTTGGCATTACTGCTTCAGTACTATTACCTAAATCTACTATTACAACTCTTTGTTCAACTCGCAAAATTGTAGCTAAGAAAATATCATTTTCTCTACCTGAATATTCAGCTAATACAAACTCACGCTCTGCTTCTCTAAGGCGCTGCATCATTACTTGACGTGCAGTTTGCGCAGCAATTCTGCCAAGTTCATAGGGCATACTCTTGGTTACAATCATGTCACCAATAGAAGCAGAATCATCCAGTGTTTGAGCGTCAGAAAAAGCTATCTCTAAATCAGTATCTGACACATCTTGTACTACTTCCTTACGTATTATTATAGTGACATCACCCTGAGTAGGATCTAATTTGACAGAAACATTTTGACTTTCTGGAGTTATACTTTCTTTCTTATATGCAGAAATTAAACCAGCAGTAAATGCAGAAATTACAGTTTCAGGAGGTAGATTACGTTCAGCAACAAGCTGTTTAAGGGCGATATCTATTTCGCTTTTCATTTCAGTCGCCTCCTAAAACAAAATTATTTACCAATAAAAAAGTGGGGACAACCCACTTACACTTTAACGATTAACTTATATTAAGTATAACATACCTTATAATACTTACAACAATATTTTGAAATTTAATGGAAACTAAATTGGATACAAACTCAATTAAAAAAAATTTATTATTTTCACCCGTTTATTTTCTTATTAGTATTACAATTTTTTTAAATCTTTCATGCTCAAATGACGTAAATTCTATTACAGTTTTGAGTGCAGCTAGTATGGCAGACGTAATGAATGAAATTATTATTGAATTCGAAAAAGATCAAGAGCGAAATGTGTATATTAGCTATGCAGGATCACAGTTCCTAGCGCAACAACTATTAATCGGATCTCCAGGAGATCTAATTTTATCCGCGGGTGAAAGCCCTATAAAATTTCTGCTGGAAAGAGATATAGTAGAAACAGAAACAGTCAATTTACTTTCAAATCACTTGGTTTTAATTACAAGGCCTGATTTTTTCAAAGGAAATATTTCTTCACTTTCACTGTTATCCGATAATAAGATCAAATATGTTGCTATTGCAGACCCAAGATTAGCTCCAGCAGGAGTATATGCAAAAGAATCATTAACAAATTTAAATTTGTGGGGTTCATTAAGTGATAAAATCTTAACTACTCCAGATGTTAGGGCTGCAATGTTAGCTGTAACTACAGGAGCTGCTCAGGCTGCTATTGTGTACCACACTGATGCTATTACTCTTCCTAGTATAGAAATTTTTGACATAATTCCACAAGAAAGTTATAAAGAAATCAAATATATATTAGCCATAAATAATTCGTCATCTAAAAAAATATTAGCTAATGAATTTGTATCATTTTTGCAGACTAAATCAACGGAAAATATTTTTAGAAAGCATGGATTTGAGATGTATAAATAAATATGGACCTTTCACCAATAAATCTTTCATTACTTACTTCGGGAATAGCCACCTTGATTAACCTTCCAATAGCTGTATTAGTTGGATGGTTAATATCAAAATTGTCTTTAAAAACCAAATCTATTATTGAAACAATTGTCATGTTACCACTTGTTCTTCCTCCAGTCGTAGTTGGCTTTGCATTGCTAAAATTTTTTGGAATGCATGGGTTTGGAGGGAAACTAATATCCAATTTATTTTCTACAGATATTGCATTTACATGGATTGCAGCAACAATTGCTGCAGCTGTAATGTCATTTCCTCTAATGGCTAGAAGTATTATTTCTGCAATGGAATCTATTGACAATAGATTTGAGCAGGTTGCTAGAACACTAGGAGCAAAGCCTATTCAAGTGTTTTTTACAATTACTATCCCGCTCGCCAAAAGGGGTATTTTTGCAGGAATTATTGTAGGTTTTGTGAGGGCGCTAGGTGAATTTGGTGCAACTATAATTTTTGCAGGGAATATTGATGGAAAATCTCAAACAATTCCTCTCGCAATATTCACTGAAATGCAACTAGGACATACGAATAATGCAGGGCAGCTAGCACTTATCTCGGCTGCGATTGCTATTGTTAGCATTTTTATCTATAACTGGATTTCAAACCCTCCCAAAGACTCCAAAATATAAATTATGACACATAGTAAAAACATTCTAGAATTCGAGTTCAGCAAAAAATTTGATGATTTCAGTTTAAACTGTAAAGGCAAATTTGATACAGGGATTACTGCCATATTTGGCCCTTCTGGTAGTGGTAAAAGCACTTTGTTGAATTGCATTATGGGTTTTACGAACCCTGATGCAGGATATCTTTCGCTGAATGGAATTGAATTATATAATTCTGAAACAAAATTAAATCAGAAACTTGAAAACAGAAATATGGGTTATGTGTTCCAAGATTTAATGTTATTTCCAAACATGAATGTTGAAAAGAATATTAATTATGGACAAAAATTTTCTAATAACCCTTCAAGAATACCTACAGAAAATATTATTCAAACATTGAAAATCTCTCCACTTATGAAAAGAGGTATTAATAATTTGTCAGGTGGAGAGATGCAACGTGTTGCTTTAGCAAGAGCCTTAAAAACATCCCCTAGAATTTTACTGTTAGACGAGCCTCTTTCAGCCTTAGATGCAAACTTAAGGACTACACTTATTACTTATCTCAAATCTGTAAATGAACAGCTTTCGATACCGATCGTATGTATTTCACATTCACTATCTGACGTAATATCATTTTCGGATTCAATATATGTGTTAAGAGAAGGTAAGAATATTGGTCACATTAACACTATGCAAACTCAGACATACCCTCAACTGTTTTCCTCAAATGATTTTGAGGGATTCGAAAATATTTTAACAGGCATCATTATAAGTCAAAATAGTGACTCTTCAGTAATAATAGAATCAAATAATAAACAATTTGTGGCTGTAGGATCAGAGTTTAAAGAGGATCAGAAAGTCACCCTAGTAATAAACGCGAGTGATATTCTAATTGCAACTGAAAATCAAATAAATATAAGTGCTAGAAATTCTATAGAATCCAAAATTGTAAAAATTCAAAAAACTCATTCGAATGTTTTAGTTTATTGTCAACTAGATAAAAATAATAGTGAGAATTATTTGGCAGTTCAAATAACATTTGATGCTCTTAAGAAATTAAACCTCTTAGAGGGACAAAAGATATACTTGATTATTAAAGCTAGTAGTATTTTGGTAAATAAATGAAGATTATGGATCATTTTTTCTAGCTTAAATTCCCTGATATCCTTTCGGGTTGCGACAAAAAATATCTTAGAATAGACTGTCAGAATTAAAATATTTTTTAGTTTAAGTAGGAAAAATTTTGGGATTTAACAATAAATTAGCTGCTGCATCAACAAAAAACAAAAGTCTAATAAGCATTGGGCTTGACCCTGATCCCAAATTAATGCTTTTTGATGACATCTTTACTTTCAATAAATCAATTATTGATGCAACCAAGAATAATGTATGTGCTTACAAACCCAATCTTGCATTTTATGAAGCTGAAGGAATAAATGGACTAAATGCTTTAAATGCAACAGTTCAATATCTTAGAACAGTTGCACCAGACATACCTATAATAGGAGATGCAAAAAGAGGTGACATTGACTCTACCAATGGATTCTATGCAAAAGCAATGTTTGAATTTTGGGATTTTGATGCAATAACTATAAATGCTTTTTCTGGGCTAAAGTCAATAGAACCTTTTACAGAAAATCCTGAAAAATCAATTTTTGTTTGGTGCAGAGCTTCTAATGACGGAGCTGAAGAATTACAAGACGTGATTGTTTCAAATCCACAAAATGAAGTTCCTTATTTTCAATTATTAGCCGAATTAGCTAATCAAGCAAATAGAAACAATAATGTTGGACTAGTAGTCGGTGCTAACTCACCAAAACAACTATCCAAAGTAAGATCCATTTGTCCGGGGATGCCAATTTTAATTCCAGGTATTGGTGCTCAAGGAGGCGATCTGAAATCATCTATTGAGGCGGGCTTGGACGCAAAACATCACAATATCATTATCAATTCATCAAGAGGAATAATATACTCACCAAATTCAATAAACAATTTTAACAAAGAAATTGCTATTGCTACCAAAGAATTGAATTCTTTAATTAATGATTCACTAAAACAACTTGGCAGAGCATGGGAATAGATATAAATAGCTTAAAAATAGGATCAAGACTTCAATTGAGGAAACTTCATCCATGTGGTAGTGAAGAATGGGAAATCATTTATGTTGGGGCAAACATTAAAATTAAGTGTGTTAAATGCAACAGATTTGTTTCTTTTCCCAGGTCAAAAGCAACAAAACGGATAAAATCCTTGTTACAAAATGAATTATAATTAGTATACTATCAAAAAATCCATTTATGGATAAGGAATTTTTCATGCAGGAAATGGAAATTGAAAGTATTAGAATAAGTAGAACTACTCTGCAAAGAGTCTTAGTTTTAAAGGAAAAGTCATCAGAAAGATGCCTTCCAATATGGATTGGCGGACCTGAGTCAGATGCAATTCAAATTCAACTAGATGCTGCTGAGGTTCCACGACCTCTTACACATGACCTATTAGTTTCAACCATCTTGGAACTAGGTGCAAAAGTTCATAGTATTGTCGTTACAGACATTGAGCAAGATACCTTTTTCGCGAAAATAATTCTCGAACGAAATGGTGAAACTTTTGATTTAGATTGCAGACCTAGTGATGCTATCGCATTAGCTTTGAGATCAGAAGCAACTATTTTTGCAACTCAAGAAGTCATGGATAAAGCAAGCATCGTATTAGATCCGAGTACAGGACAGCCGGAAAAAGAATCTTCTTCAAAAAATAAACAACACCTAAATGAAGAAGAGATAGAAAAAATGTCTGCCTTCTCGGATTTTATTGGATCTTTGGAGATAGACGACCTCGGAGAATCCAAAGAAAAACCATCCGCCGATTAATTCCACATAACAAAACTTTAAAAATTGTTTAAATAAATCAGTGAATTTATAAGACATGTTGACGTCAGCATTACTTTCCATTTAATCTATACATTAAGATTAAATTAATTACGTCTGGTGTCATATGAGGAACCATAACCTAAGACGAGTATTTGGCTTGGTAGGAATTGGTTGGTTTGTTGCCATTTGTATGGGAGGACTAACATTATTTGGGAATTATTTAGACAAAGTTATTAATTCTTCCCCTATGTTGACTATTACAGGATTGTTACTCGGTCTGATAATTGCTGGATATGGCACTTACGTTGGTTTGAAATCGTTGGTTTTAGAAAATAAAGAAAATTAATTTTACTGTAGGAAAATAAGAAATATTGAAAAATTTTAAGCTTTTGTTTCTAATTTTGGCTGCTCTTGGAGTACTAGTGTTTTCGCTAGCCGGTGGAGCTTTGGGGAGTGCATTTGGGTTGGGTTTTTTGAGTGCACCAATTCCTCACATCCAATTAGCTGCTGAAAATATTTCTCCGAATCCTTTAATTGGTTCATTTAATATTACAAATACCATGATCGGAACATGGATTGCTATCATAATACTGATAATTTTTTCTATTGTATCCACGAGGAAAACGACACTTATACCTTCTAGAATTCAAGGATTTGTCGAAGTTAGTTTAGAATTTTTTATTAATTTGACTACGAGTATTGCTGGCAAACAACATGCTCGACGATTTTTTCCCTTGATAATGACAATTTTTTTGTTCGTGATTACAGCAAACTGGATTGGAATACTACCAGGATTTAACACAATTGGATGGGTAGAACCTGCTCATCATGTAGCCGAACATGCTCACCACCTTGATAAGGATTTAGCTGAAGTTAAATTACAAGTGTTCGATGAAGTAGGCCCCGTTAATATTTTAATGCCGGGATCGGGTAATGATGTTATTACCGCTGAAGAGTGGGAACATTGCCACCCTGATGATCATAAAAAAGCAGGACACTCAGATTCTCATGCTGAGAAATCATCTCACATTTCTCCAACCAATTGTCCAGAAGAAACTCAACATGCGGGTGTTTTAGTACCCTTCTTTAGAAGTGCTAATACCGAAATTAACACGACTCTTGCCATAGCAATTGTTGCGATGGTCATGGTCCATTTTTGGGGATTTTCAACATTAGGTTGGGGGCATGCAGGGAAATTCATCAATTTCAAGGATGGTCCTACAGGATTTTTTGTTGGAATCCTAGAAGCAATTAGTGAACTAGCGAGATTAATTAGCTTTACATTCAGGCTTTTTGGAAATGTTTTTGCTGGAGAAGTATTATTAATTGCAATGGCATTTTTGGTTCCACTCGTTGGTCTCGTGCCATTTCTTGGGATAGAGCTTTTTGTAGGAGCCATACAAGCATTCATATTTTCAATTCTAACTTTAGTATTCGCCGCAATGGCTACAATTTCACACGACACTCATTCTGACCACTAAAAAAAATAAAGGAGAAAAATAATGGATGGAATTACAGGAGATATCAAAGACTTAGCAGCTGGGATTGCTATCGCAATCGGAGCTATTGGACCCGGTTTAGGAATTGGAATTCTTGCCTCTAAAGCTATGGAAGCACTTGGAAGAAATCCTGAAGCCGCACCTCAAATTCAGCAGAACATGATTTTAGCTATAGCATTTACTGAAGCAATCGCTATTTATGCATTAGTTGTCGCTATCATCATTAAGTTCGTATAAGTATCAAACAGTTTTGAAAGTTAATATTTGAGGAGTTAAAATGGACGCATTGGGGCAATTGGGAATCTCCCTTCCAGGTCTTGCGACTCAACTTATCAGTTTCATAATTCTTCTGCTAATACTTAAAAAAGTTTTATACGGACCTATTGTGAAAATGTTGGACGAACGATCGGACAAAATTAAAGATAGCCTGGAAACAGCAGAACGTGTTCAAAAAGAATCTGCTGAATCACAAGCTGAAGCAAAATCTCAGCTTGATGCTGCAAGAGCTGAAGGACAAGAATTAATTGCTCAGGCTCGTGAGATGGCAGATCGTTATCGAGAAGAAGAGATGGAACAAGTGAAGGCCGAAATTCAAGAGGCACGAAATAGAGCTGAAACAACTATTCAGCGTGAAAAAGATGCGGTAGTAGAAGAAATCCGTGCAGAGTTTGCTGGCATTGCAATTACTGCTGCAGAAAAAATTATCAATCAGTCTCTTGATGAAAAATCTCATAAAAAACTAATAGATGATGTCCTTCAAGAGAATAGTCAAGCATGATCCTACTGAATCTTTCTACCAATAAAAATATAACAACACCAGATTTGGGAGAAAATTGATGCCACGAAATATCTCCACAAGAAGATATGCTCAGGCGATTTTTGAAATTGCTAAAGAGAAAGATTCTCTAGAATCTTGGATGCAGGATTTAACGCTTTTGTCAGAGACATCTCTGAATCCTGAGTTTGTTTCTTTGGTTAATTCTCCCACAGTTGCGAGCAACCAAAAAAAAGATTTTGTAGACAAAATCTTTTCGGATTCTATTAGCGTGTTAGGGAAAAATTTAATTCTGTTATTAGGGTCAAACTCAAACTTTGAAATGGTGCCTGAAATAACTGACCTTTTTCAAAAAATGGTAGATGCTGATAAAGGAGTTGAAAAAGCAGAAATAATTTCTGCTGTCAAATTAACCAAAGATGACGAGAAGAAAATCATGGCGATGATTAAACTAATGGTTAATAAAGATGTTCAACTAATAAATACTGTAGACCCGAAAATCTTAGGCGGGTTTATAGCTACAGTTGGAGATAAAATCATCGATGGGAGTACAAAATCAAAACTTTCAGCTATGAGAAAAGATTTGAAAACCTAAGAATATTTACAATTATTTAGAATATCACGGAGAATCAAATGGCAGTGCGCGGAAAAGATATAGCTTCAGTTATTAAGCAACAAATTGAAGATTTTGACGGTCAAGTTAATGTGGTTGATGTTGGAACAGTGGTTGAAATAGGAGATGGAATTGCGCAAGTACATGGTCTTTCAGGAGTTGCATTCAATGAACTTGTCGAATTCGAAGATGGAACGTCAGGTATTGCACTAAATTTAGAAGAAGACAGTGTAGGAGTTGTTATTCTTGGAAACACTCAATCAATTAAGGAAGGCAGTGAAGTAAGAAGTACATCTAGAATTGCTGAAGTTCCTGTTGGAGAAAACTTAGTAGGACGAGTGGTAGATGCACTAGGGAATCCAATTGATGGTAAAGGTCCGATTAAATCTGACGAAAGTAAGCCGGTTGAAGTAGTCGCACCTGATGTTTCTATGAGAAATTCTGTTAATACACCCGTACAAACTGGTATTAAAGCGATCGACTCAATGATTCCAATTGGTAGAGGCCAACGAGAATTAATAATTGGAGACAGATCAATCGGAAAGACAGCAATAGCAACTGACACCATAATAAACCAAAAAGGTGGAGATTTAGTTTGTATCTATGTTGCCATAGGACAGAAAGTTGGAAAGGTAGCGCAAACTGTCGCATTACTAGAACAATTCGATGCACTGGATCATACAATAGTTGTTGCTGCTAACGCGGCCGATCCTGCACCAATGCAGTATCTAGCTCCTTATGCTGGATGTGCTATGGGTGAATATTTTATGCAACAAGGGAAAGATGCATTAATCATATACGATGATCTTTCTAAGCATGCATGGGCATACAGACAAATGTCTCTTTTACTCAGACGTCCTCCAGGGAGAGAAGCGTATCCTGGAGACGTGTTTTATTTACACAGTCGATTGTTAGAGAGAGCTGCTAAGTTAGATGATGCCAATGGAGGAGGATCTTTAACAGCGCTGCCTATTATAGAAACACAAGCAGGAGATGTTTCTGCTTATATCCCTACAAACGTAATTTCTATTACTGATGGACAAATATACTTAGAGCCTGAAGCATTCAACTCTGGAATTAGACCTGCTATTAATGCTGGATTATCTGTATCGAGAGTAGGCTCTGCTGCTCAGACAAAGGCCATGAGAAGTGTTGCAGGAAGCTTGCGATTGGATCTAGCTCAATATTCTGAATTGGTCACATTTGCGCAATTTGGAACTTCTGATTTAGATGCTGCTACTCTACAGCAACTGGAAAGAGGGCAAAGATCAACAGAAATCTTGAAACAAGGTATTAATGCTCCCCTTTCAGTTGAAGAACAAGTAGTATCTTTGTATGCATTATCTAATGGATTTCTTGATGATGTAGAAGTTGAGAAAGTATTAACTTTCGAAAAAGAATTTCTTGCATTTATGAGATCAAATCACAATGATATTTTGTCAGAAATTTCATCTTCCGGCGAAATAAGTGATTCTGTAGAAGCAAAGCTCAAAGAATCCATAAATGAATTCAAAACTAACGTTTCATTTTAAGGAAATAATTAATGCCAAGTGTCAGACAAATTAGACGAAGGATAAGAAGCGTAGAGAATACATCTAAGATTACGCGTGCTATGTCTTTGATAGCTGCCTCAAAAATGCGTCGTTCACAAGAATCTGCAGAGAATGCTAGGCCATATTCAGATTTAATATCGAATACTGTCTCGAAAATCATCTCTCACTCTTCCGTCCACGATGCAGAAGCACATCCATTAACCGTTTCAAGAGATATGAATAAGATTACCCTGATTCATATCACTCCAGATAGAGGTTTAACGGGTGGGCTTAATGGGAATGTGAATAGGAATGCTTTTCAATTTATTGAAGAAAATAAGTCTTCTGAAATTTCGGTAATAGGAATAGGGAGAAAAGGAATAGATTTTTTATCGAAAACCCCTGCAAAAATATCTGAATCGATAACTGATATTAGTGATCGTCCAGAAATTTCCGATTTCTCTTATATTGCTGAAATAATTGTAAATGATTTTATAAATGAAAAAACAGATGCGGCTTTCATAAGTTATTCTAGTTTCGTAAACACTACGACTCAAAATCCAACAATAAATCAACTTTTGCCAGTACCAGAAACATCTGAAGGGAAAACTAATTCATTTGGATATATATTTGAGCCTAATATTAATTCAGTCATTTCTGAATTAATACCTAAATATTTAAAATCCTTAATTTTCCACTGCATTTTAGAATCAATTGCTAGTGAACAATCAGCCAGAATGGTTGCAATGAGAAATGCTACTGACAGTGCGAATGAAATGGTTGAAGATTTAACTTTGGTTATGAACAAGGCAAGGCAAGAAGCAATTACAACAGAATTATTAGATATAGTCAGCGGAGTTGCTGCAGTACAGTAACAATTTTATAACGGAGAGAATTCATGGCAAATGGTAGAATCACACAGGTAATCGGAACGGTAGTTGACGTTGAATTTCCTTCTGGCGAAATGCCAGAAATTTATAATTCATTAGAAACTACCATTGGAGATGACAAACTAATCCTTGAAGTAGAGCAACATGTTGGAAATAATTGGGTGAGATGCTTGGCTCTTGGGCCTACAGAGGGATTAAAGCGGGGAGAAGAGGTGTCTGATACAGGATCGCCAGTTTCTGTTCCTGTTGGAGAACCAACTTTGGGAAGATTGTTTAACACCCTTGGGGAGACTCTAGACAATTTGGAAGAAATTGATTCCAAAGATAAATGGCCAATTCATCGAGAATCTCCATCATTTGAAGATCAATCTACAAGTATTGAAATTCTAGAGACTGGAGTAAAAGTAATGGACCTAATCACACCTTTTACAAGAGGTGGGAAAATTGGTGCATATGGTGGTGCAGGAGTTGGCAAAACAGTAATTATTCAAGAATTGATAAATAACATTGCAAACGTGCATAAGGGTGTTTCAGTATTTGCGGGTGTGGGGGAAAGATCACGTGAAGGTAATGACTTGTGGCGTGAGATGGAAGAGAGTGGGGTGCTGAAAAGTACCGTTTTAGTTTTTGGACAAATGAATGAACCGCCCGGAGTACGTGCTCGAGTAGGTCTAACTGGACTAACAATGGCCGAATACTTTAAAGAAGAAAAAGGCCAAGACGTCTTAATTTTCATGGACAATATTTATCGGTATATCCTTGCAGGAATGGAAGTATCAGCCCTTTTAGGAAGAATGCCTTCAGCAGTCGGATACCAGCCAACATTAGCCACAGAAATGGGTGAGTTGGAGGAAAGAATCACTAGTTCTGAGAAAGGTTCAATTACTTCTTTCCAGGCGATTTATGTTCCAGCGGACGATTATACTGACCCAGGAATTGTTACAACATTTGGACACCTTGATGCAGTCATTTCTCTTGAAAGATCTCTAGCTTCTCAAGGTTTATATCCAGCAGTTGATCCTTTAGCTTCAAACTCTCGAATACTTGAACCAGGAATTGTTGGCCAAGAACATTACGATGTTGCTAGAGGTGTACAACAAGTTTTACAAAGGTATCGTGACCTCCAGGATATTATTGCTATTTTAGGTATGGATGAACTTTCAGATGAAGATAGGGTAATCGTCGATAGAGCTCGTAAAATCCAAAGATTTTTGACGCAACCAATGTTTGTAGCGGAAGTATTCACTGGACAAGAAGGAAGATATGTCCCTATTAAAGATACCGTTAGAGGTTTCAAAGAAATATTAGATGGTGAACATGACGATTTGCCTGAACAAGCATTCTATATGGTAGGCGATATAGATGAAGCAGTAGAAAATGCAAAACGAATGCGGTCTGGAGAGTAAGTGAATAAGATTATATTAACAATCGTTTCGCCTCAAAAATTAGAATTTTCTGGAGAAGTTGAAAATGTCGTTGTACCTGGATCTGAAGGAGAATTGGGTATACTCCCAGGTCATGCTGAATTGGCGACAATATTAAAATCCGGCAATGTAAAATATTATACTAATCAGAAAATTACTAATTTCCCAATAAATGGTGGGTTTATAGAAATCTCGAACAACCAAGTGAATATTCTTTCAGACTAATTTAATTAGCACTTTTCACACCAAAAAGTTCCTTCAATATTGACACTACTCAATCCCAAATGATAGGATTGGGATACTCTTAACGATGACCATTATGGGCATAATCGTCTTAATAGAGTTTTGCAAATAGAAGATTCTCCAATTTAACTAGAGTGAAAAAATGACAAGCGACTCAGTAGAAATAAAAAAAGGACTGAGAGATGTTTACCTAGACGGAACACTCCTAAGTTTCATAGATGGCCGCGCAGGAGAACTGTACTACTACGGCTACAACATTCATGACATAGCTGAAAATGCATCTTTTGAAGAAGTTGCGTATTTAATGCTGAATGGCAAATTACCAACTAATTCTGAACTTACAAGATTCGAAGATAATTTAAAAACTAACAGATTTCTTCCCGAGAATATTATTAGCGTAATTGAATCTATTTCTAATTCTCATCCAATGGATGTTCTTAGAACCACTATTTCGGCCATGAGTGAATCGGATAGCAATTTACTTGACAATTCAAAAGACTCTGTTCTGAAAAAGAGTATACGTTTAATTGCTGCTGTTCCAACTATTGTAGCCACACATTCAAGAATACGTGAAAATAAAAAGCCGGTTCTTCCAAATGCCGAACTATCTCACGCAGCAAATTTTTTATATATGCTTACAGACGAAATACCTGATAAGGAAGATTCAGATCTAATTGATAAGGATTTAGTTCTTCATTGTGAACATGGTCTAAACGCATCAACATTTTCTGCAAGACTTACAGCTAGCACTAACGCAGATTTCTATGCATGTATCACTTCTGCACTTGCCACATTAAAAGGTCCTTTACATGGAGGTGCTGCTGAAGCCGTGATGACCATGGCAAACGAAGTTGGGGAACCTGAAAATGCGGAAAAATACGTAGAAAATGTCATCAACAATGGTGGAAGAATTATGGGCTTTGGTCATGCAATATACCGAGCAATTGATCCAAGATCAATTCATATCCGCGCAGAAGCAGAAGCACTTTGCAACCGACGAGGAAATCCCAAATGGTTTAGCATTTTGCAAGCAATTACTGAATCTAAACCCATGAAAAGTAGGTCAAGACATGGCCTACATCCAAATGTTGATTTTTGGGCTGGGGTTATATACAACTTGTTAGGGATTCCTGAAGATCTTTACGTGCCGCTATTTGCTGTTGGTAGAATGCCTGGTTGGAGTGCTCATATAATTGAACAGCATTCACAAAGTCAATTAATTCGCCCTAGGTTGCAATATACTGGTGAGCTGAATATACCTTTTGTAAAAATCGAAGACCGCAATTAAATATTTTCTGTGAGTAAGTGAATGGAAGAAATAGAAAAACAAGTCGATGAATGTCAACATCATTGGATTATAGATACACCTAATGGTCCTACAAGCCAGGGTAAATGTAAGAAATGTGGTATTGGAACCGAATTCAGAAATTCTGTACAAAGTTCTGGTTGGGATAGAGATACTCGTCGTAATCTAAAAGGAAAAGAAAGTGAACAAGAGGGAAATTAAATCTGTTTCCTTCTAACGATTTTTTCAAAGAATAGAGTTTTGTATTCATTCACACGATTATATGAAAATTTCTCCACCTGAATTGCAAATAAGAAGTGAAATATCTGAATACGGATGCATTTCATTTGCACGTTTTATGGATTTAGCACTATACCACCCTGATGGTGGATTCTATACTCAAGCATATCGCAAACCATATACTGAAGATTTTTATACTAGTCCAGTAACTCATCCTTCTTTTGGTGCACTAATCACTTTACAAATATTTCATTTCTGGGAAATACTAGGATCCCCAAAAAACTTTATAATTTTAGAAATAGGTTCTGGTCGGGGAGAATTAGCAGATGTGATAGAACATACATCTAGGCAACTTCCAAATGATTTTTATACTTCAATTGAATACATCAAATTCGACAAACTGCTAGATCAAAACTTAGAACTAAACCAGAAATTCCCCCAGCAAATTACCGGTTGTGTCTTGTCCAACGAACTACTGGATTCTTTCCCTGTACATAGATTCGAAATCACTAATGATGGACCTAAAGAAATATGTGTAACCGTGGATAAGAACGATAGGTTAGTTGAAACCTTATCTGAAATCACAGAAACTAACATGATCTCTTATATAAAGCTTTTCGGTAATGGCCTTAATATTGGTTCACAAGGAGAAGTGAATTTAGAACTTAAAAAATGGGTGAAAATGATTTCAAATATTTTGTCGAAAGGATTCGTGTTAACCATTGACTATGGATATGAAAAAAATGAACTATCACAAAATAAAATATCCTCAGGCACTCTCCAAACATATCGAAATCATTGTAATGGATTTTCGACCCTATCAAAAATTGGAGAGACAGATATTACTTCTAATGTAAATTTTACCTATTTAAACGAAATAACCCTTAATCATGGCTTTAACACTATTCAAATGATTAACCAAAAGACATTTCTTGAATCTTTAGGCTTCAATAATTTACTTGAAAGACTACGTAATTTAAATATTCCCCGACAAGAACTCATGCAAAATCAATTCTCAATGCTCGAATTGACTAGTACAAAAGGTTTCGGAGAATTCAAAGTATTGATTCAAGAAAAAGATACATCTACTATCAATAAAGATTTAGAAAACAAAAAAAAGAAATTTACTTCGGACTTAATTGACGTTCCTTTAATGAACAAATCAAATATTGATTTGTTAAGTGCCAAGTATCCTCATTCAAACTGGCAACCTAATACCTATGAAAGTTTTTATCAATAATTTAAGCTGACTTAACTTGGAATTCGCCTAGCAGTAGTTATAAATCCGGTGTGTGCAACCATTCTATGATCAGGTCGAACGCTTCTTTTGGAGACATGCCACGTCCTCATTATAACCTCGAAAGTTTCAATCAAAGCAAATTTTTCACTTGTTGCTAAGACATCACACAAATCTCGAACTTGCAAAACTGTTGGTAAAAAAGATAATACAATACCACCAGGTATTAGACAGTCAGTAATTGTATTAACTGCCTCCCAAGGCTCAGGCAAATCTAGAATTACTCTATCTATATCTTGTAAATTAGAAGCTGTACTGATATCTCCACAGCGAAATTCAACATTATCTGAATTGTGATGAAACTCTATAAAATTCTTTTTAGCAGCATCTATCATGTCTTGACGAATATCATATGATATTATTTTTCCTTCTTTACCAACAGATCTAGACAGAAGAATAGTCAAAGCACCTGAACCAGTTCCCGATTCTAAAATTCGAGCACCTGGAAAGATGTCAGCAGCAAGTAAAATTGATCCCATGTCTTTAGGGTATGATACAGTTGCAATTCTTGGCATTTCCAATGTGAAATCTGAAAGTGTTGGTTTAAATATTCGAAGAAGATTTCCTTTATCAGAAAATATACCCGAACCCTCAATTTGACCTATCATGTCATTATGGTTAATTTTGCCTATGTGTGTGTGAAACGAATGCCCTGGTTTTAATTTCTGAAGATATCTTCTTCCTTTTCGATCAAATAAAAGAACATTCTCACCTTCATTAAATTTGTATGAGCCAGTTGGATTAGTCACAGTGCTACCAACAAAAAATATTATGTATTGTTGATGGCATTCAATTCTGCAATCAAGTAGTCGATATCTAGCTCTGGCATTGATTCATAGGTCTTAGCAAATCTAACAACCCCATTTTTATCAATAATAATTACTGCTCTTAATGGTGTGCCTCGTTCAGAATTCAATACCCCAAAAGATTCAGTTACTTCCCCTTGAGGATGAAAATCAGACAAAATAGGGTAGGGAATTCCTCCTAATCCTGTAGCAAAAGCAGTTTGAGCCGGTTTAGAATCTGTTCCAATACCCAGTACCTGGGTATCAATCTCTTCAAATCGTGAATTATTCATACGAAAAAGAGATACTTGATGACTTCAGCCTCCAGTAAAGGACAAAATATGGAATGATAAGACTACATTTTTCTTGTTCTTATAGGAACTTAAAGTAACTTCATCTCCATTGTGATCAATTAAGGTAAAGTCTGGAGCCAGTTTTCCTGTTTCAATCATTGAATCCTCCAAAATTTTTCTTGATTATAACATCAGATAATAACGAATACTAAAATCATACAGTTTTTTTCCACCGCAAAAATGGTTGCCTAGCGGCTCTTGCTTCATCTAGTCTGCTATTAGGGGTATCATGAGGTGCATTATGCAACAAATCAGGAAATTCCTTAGCCTCTGACGCAATTTTCTTCATTACATCAATAAAATTATCCAATGTTTCTTTAGATTCTGTTTCCGTAGGCTCTATCATTAAAGCCTCTTCAACAATTAGAGGAAAATACATTGTCGGGGGATGTATGCCATAATCAATCAAACGTTTACAAATATCAAGAGCAGATATTCCATAATCTCGCTTTAAAGATTTAGCAGATAATACTACCTCATGCATACATGTTCTGTCATAAGGAAGATCGAATACTTCACTTAATTGCGATTTAATATAATTCGCATTAATAACAGCATCTGTTGTTACTTGATCCAGTGAATTCCCTAAAGTAGAAATATAAGCGTAAGCACGAACTAAGGCACCAAAATTCCCATGGAATGCACCTAATTTCCCAATAGAATCTGATGGTGTATGAAAAGAATAAATCGTTGAACCATTTTCTTTGTCTCTAACCACTATTGGAGCAGGCAAATATGGCACTAATCTAGGACCAACAATTACGGGACCAGCCCCAGGACCGCCACCTCCATGAGGTTGGGTAAAAGTTTTATGAAGATTAGAATGCATTACATCAAATCCTATTTCACCTAATTTCACCTTGCCTAACAAAGCGTTTAAATTAGCTCCATCTCCATAAACTATACCTCCAGAATCCCTAACAATTTTAATAACATCTAAAATATTACTATCAAATAAACCCAGAGTACTTGGCAAGGTGATCATCAATCCAGCAAGTTCATCATTAGCTAATTCATTAAGAGCATTTAAATCCGTATTACCATTAGAATCAGATGGCAATGTAACTACATTGAATCCAGCCATCACAGCTGATGCTGGATTAGTCCCATGGGCACTATCAGGTATCAAAACGGTTTTTCTGTTTTCTCCTCCATTATCTAAAAGATATGCTCTCGCCATTAACATTCCCGCAAGCTCGCCATCTGCACCAGCCATTGGAGCTAATGAAACACCCTTCATTCCAGTAATTTCAGTCAAATACTGCTGTAACTCAAACAATAATTTCAATGCACCTTGAACAGTAGATTCTGGTTGTAATGGATGTAAATTTGCAAATCCGGGATTAGACGAAATTTCATCATTTAATTTAGGGTTGTATTTCATTGTACAACTACCCAAAGGATAAAAATTATGGTCAATTGAAAAATTCATTTGGCTTAGTTGGGAAAAATATCTTACGATCTCACCTTCGGAGACTTCAGGAAAATCGAAATTTTTACGTAAAACCTCATGTTTTGGTAAAGGCTGTATTGGAACGTCACAGCGCAGAAGGGTTGTACCAATTCTATCAGGCACACTACGATCCATTAATAATTTTCGATTGATTTCAAACATGATTAATTCTCACTAATTGGTTTTGAAGTAATTTCTGCCAATGCATCTACAAAAGAATGTATTTCCTCTATGGAATTTAGTTCAGAAGCACAAATTAACATTCCGTTATCAACATATTTACTTATGTCTAAGCCTCCAATAATTTTGTAATCTAATAATTTTTCATTAATTATTCTCGGATTAATTGGAGTTTGAACAACAAATTCTTGATAAAAAGTTCCTCTGATAGGAAATGAAAATCCGGGCAAATCAGAAATCAAATTACTTAGATAATGTGCTTTGTGATAAATCAACTCACCGATATGCTTCATTCCTTTTTTTCCATTAGATGCCATAAAAATCGTTGTCATTAAAGCTATTAAAGCGACTGAAGTACAAATGTTGGAAGTAGCACGTTCACGGCGAATATGTTGTTCTCTTGTTTGTAAAGTAAGAACGTATGCTTCTCTACCATCTTGGTCAAGAGTTTTTCCTACAATTCGACCAGGCATTTGCCTGATATGTTCCTGCTTACATGCAAAAATTCCAACGTATGGGCCGCCAAAAATTGGGGCTACCCCCATTGATTGTGCTTCTGCTACCACAACATCAGCTCCTAAAGATCCAGGAGGCTCAAAAAAAGTCATGGAAAATGGATCCGCATAAACAACAAATAATGAACCATTATCATGAGCAATATCAGCAATTTTTTGCATATCCTCAAGATATCCGTAAAAGTTTGGTTGTTGAGCGAGTATACAAGCGGTATCTTTATCTATTTTTGACAAATCGTCTAAGGAAAGAACCTGTATCTCAATGCCATCTAATGCTTTGGTGTATGTTTCTAATACTTCAATGTATGCGGGAGAAACTGAATCCAAAATTACAATGTGGTTACGTTTAGTAATTCGAGCTGCCATTAATGCACCTTCAGCGAATGAGGTCGAACCATCGTACATCCCCGCATTAGCAACTTCCATACCAGTAAGAAGCGCACACAATGTTTGAAATTCAAATTCTGTTTGTAAAGTACCTTGTGAAACTTCTGGTTGATATGGAGTATACGATGTTACATATTCTCCTCTACTTGTAAGACTTCTTACAACTGCTGGAATATAGTGTCTATAAGACCCTGCTCCTAAAAAACATGAATAATCTCCAGGCACTTTATTCATTGAAACCAATTGCTGAATATAAGACATCAATTCGAATTCTGATTTTGGTTCAGGCAAAGCTAATTCGGGATTGCGAAATTGTTCTGGTATGTCGCTAAATAACTCATCAAGATCAGAAACTCCAATTTGAGATAACATAGCCTGTCGATCCGATTCAGTATTAGGTATATATGGTGAAATAAAATCCGACTGATTCATTAATTTCTATTCCTCATTTTCCACAAATTGCAAATATTCCGATTCAGACATTAAATTTTCTAGCTCTGAGGAATTGGTAAGTACAACTTTGATCATCCATCCAGAAGTTTCTGCTGATTCATTAATTTTTTCTGGTTGGTCTATTAGTTCAGCATTTACCTCTAATACCTTTCCAGTAATTGGTGAAAATAAGTCTGATACTGCTTTAACTGATTCAATTTCACCCATTTTTTCAAATTGCTGAATAGAATCATCAATTTCCGGCAATTCTACAAAAACTATATCGCCTAATGTTTCTGCAGCATGTTCTGAAATACCTATTAAAGCAACTTCATCAGACTCTACCTTTACCCATTCGTGCTCTTTTGAATATTTGTAGTTTTCCATATTGCCTAACTCCTTATATAAAATGGCATTTTTACGATTTGAGCATCATATAATTTGCCACGAATATCAATTTGTACCACAGTACCTATCTCACTAAATTGTTTTTGAACAAACCCCATACCTATCGATATACCTAAATCAGGAGAAAAGACTCCACTGGTTACTTCACCAATCTGTGTGTTGTTTGCGAGAATTGAATATCCATGCCTAGGAATATTTCTTATTTCCATACGAAATCCAACTAGCGTTCTGCCAGTGGGGAATTTTTGGAAATTAAGTAATGAATCACGCGCAACATAACCTGTTCTGTCAGGTTTTACGAATTTACCAAGTCCAACTTCGTAAGGATTAGTTGTTAAATCAATATCATTGCCATATAGAACCATGCCTGCTTCAAGTCTGAGGAGATCTCTAGATCCTAAACCTGCAGGAATTGCCCCTAATTTTTGTAATGTTGTCCAAATTTTCTCTGATTGGCTACGATGGATCATTATTTCAAAACCATCTTCTCCTGTATATCCTGTTCTTGCAATTAATCCAGTCGGGTTTTGAGAAGAATTATCATCAGGATTTCCAAAAAAGTTAGATTCATCAATTCCCACTTCACCAAAGAACAATGACCCCACGTGGAATGGACGTAACTTCAAAAGCTTTTTGATCTCAATATCGTTGTCTTCTTTTGGATGCTGAAGATGAAATATTCCCTCTTCCGTAATTGCTCTAGAAATAATCGATTCTGCTAATGGACCTTGTATTGCAATCATTGCTGTATCAGAAGTTACATCTGATATACCAAGATCCATATCTTTTGTGACAAAACGAGAAATCCAATCTAAAACGTTAGCTCGATTAGAAGCATTAGGAATAAGTAAAAATAATTCCATCATCAATCTGTAAACTATACAATCATCAATTATGAAACCATCTGAGTTACAAATGACTGTATATCTTGCCTGTCCAATCTTCATGTCTGTAACTTGTACACTCAAAACTGAATCTAAAAGATTAGAGGCATCAGAACCGGAAAACAAGACGCGTCCCATATGTGAGACATCAAAAATACCAGACTTCTTCCTTACTGCATTAGATTCAGCAATGATACCTTCATACTGAACAGGCATTTCCCATCCAGCAAATGGTACCATTCTAGCGCCCAAGTGTTTATGTACGTCATTTAAAGATGTTGTTTTAAGTTTGTTCATTGTTCTTTCTTAATTAAAAATGTTCTTATATCGATTTGCAATAGGCATTCGTCTGTCTCTACCAAAACTACGACTTGTAATTTTTATACCAGGCGGCGACTGCCTTCTCTTGTATTCACTATTATCTACCAACGAAACTATTTTATTAATATCCGAACGTAAAAATCCTAATTCTTCTATAGCATTTGAACTCTGATCATGTTCTATGTAGGCTTCTAAAATCGGATCTAAAATTGAGTATATAGGCAAACTATCATCATCTCTTTGATTAGGTCTAAGTTCGGCACTCGGAGGTTTTTGAATAATTTCAGATGGAATCAATTCCGTACCTGCTTTTTTATTAATATGATTACATAAATCATATACTAATAATTTTGGCACATCTTTGATTACTGCAAACCCCCCTGCCATATCCCCATAAATAGTCGCATATCCTGTGCCCATTTCACTTTTATTTCCTGTAGTCAACACTATCCAACCAAATTGGTTAGATAAAGCCATCATCAAAGTACCACGTATCCGTGATTGTAAATTTTCTTCTGCCATAGATACGTCCTTCGAAGGATCAAAATGTAATGAAAGAGATTTGAGAAACTCTGAAAACATAGTTTCAATTGGTATATTTAATAATTCTA
This sequence comes from SAR202 cluster bacterium, assembly GCA_022447855.1. Lineage (GTDB taxonomy): Bacteria > Chloroflexota > Dehalococcoidia > Lucifugimonadales > UBA6927 > UBA6927. The sequence continues at coordinate 3,992 of JAKUTX010000006.1, read as the reverse complement.
TTTGCAAATTTTTAGATAATTTAGTGGCATCATCAACACTGCCCTTTGATGAATATCTAGAAGGCATTGCAACCCCCATTACATTATCCTTACCTAAAGCATCTACAGCAATAGCTGCTACCAAACTAGAATCAATCCCACCCGAAAGTGCGATTAGTGCTTTTTCAAACCCACATTTTCGAACATAATCGCGTGTTCCTAATTTCAAGGCGTTATATATTTCACTAAGTTCATCATAAGGCTGACTCTTTCTCATCGATACATTCGGAGGAACCACTTTCTTTGGAAATTTTGGAACTTGTATCAAGTCCAAATCTGAATTAACTGGAAATTCAACAGCAGCTCTTTTTCGAGTCCTCAAATCATGTAACCGAGAATTTTCAACAGATTCTAAATCAATATCAGTAACTAATAAATCTTCTTCAAATCTCTTAGCTTCATTAATTTTTGATCCTTCAAAATTATAAATTGCTGACGAACCATCAAAAACTAATTCGTCTTGTCCTCCAACCATATTTACATAAGAAATGAAAACTCCATTGTCAGCTGCTCTCGTACTTAACATTTTATCTATTACAGATCTTTTATTCCGATGAAAAGGCGAACCATTAATATTAACAATCAGCTCCGCTCCAGCCTGTCTTTGAGTAATCAATGGGCCAGTAGGTTGCCAAATATCTTCACATATATTAATTGCGATTTTTGAACCATTAATTTCATATATTGAAATTTGTTGGCCTGCTCGAAAATACCTCTCTTCGTCAAAAACTCCATAATTCGGTAGATAAATTTTTCTATAAGTATCAATCAATTTACCATTAGAGGCGAAAATTGCAGCATTGAAAGTATCTATATCATAATCGACAAATCCACATACGACAGCAATATCTTTTGATTCTTGAATAATTTTTTCTACACATCTCAAATTATCGTGTAAAAAATGGTTCTTTAAAATCAAATCTTCAGGTGGATATCCAGTAACAGCAAGTTCGGGAAAGACTACCAAATCACTCCCGCTATCTCTAGCATTAGCAATGTTTTCAAGAATCTTGTTCGTATTGGCATCAAGATCGCCTACTGTAACATTAATTTGAGCTAAAGCAACTCTGAAATTACGCATCTTTCTCCAAATAGGTTTTTATTCGATCTAAAGCTAATTCAATATTGGTTGCAGAGTTTGCGAATGAAAATCTCACATAGCCATTACCAAATTTCCCAAAAGACTCTCCAGACAAACATGCAACACCAGCTTTTTCTAACAAATCATCAGCGAATTTTCTACTGCTTAAGCCTGTCCCTTCAATATTCGGGAAAACATAAAATGCACCTTGTGGGTTTGGACATCTAATACCGGGAATATTGTTTAAACCATTTACAATTATATCTCTTCTTGCTTTAAATTCTTCGACCATCGCAAATGCATCATCTTGAGGCCCATTTAACGCATCAATAGCTGCTAACTGGGTAAAGCTAGCTGTGCATGAAACACTATTGGTTACCAATTTAGAAATGGGCTCTACTAAATCAACAGGCATCACTCCATAACCAATTCTCCAACCTGTCATTGCATAAGTTTTGGAAAACCCATCTAGGATAATTGTCCTTTCAAGCATTCCTGGATAAGCAGTGATACTGTGGTGTCTACCTTCATATAAAAACCGACTATATATTTCATCAGAAAGCACAATTAAATCATGTTTCTTTACTAAAAATGCAAGTTGCTCCATAGAATCTTCAGAAATAACACTGCCGCAAGGATTATTAGGAGAATTTAATATAATCATTTTTGTTTTATCGGTAATTTGAGCAGCAACCTCGTCTATGTCAATATTATAGTCCAGCCTTTCATGAAGTTGCATAGGAACCGCAGTTCCACCTACAAATTCAATCATCGATTCATATATTGGAAATCCGGGATTCGGATACAAGACTTCGTCACCATTATCAATTAAAGCCAAAATGACAAAAAACATTATTGGTTTTCCTCCAGGAGTTACCACTACATTTTCTGCAGAAACAGGTATATCCCTTGTAGATGATATTTCCTGTGCAATATTATCCCGCAAGTCTGGAAATCCAGGGGAAGGCCCATAGTGAGTTGCTCCAGACTTTAACGCTTCAATGCCTGACTGAACAACATGTTCAGGAGTATCAAAATCTGGCTCGCCTATTTCTAAGTGGATTACGTCTTTGCCCTTAGCTTCCAAAGCACGAGCTTTTGCTAACACTTCAAACGCAGTCTCAGTACCTAATCTACTCATTCGTTTAGCAAATTTCATATTGGCTCCAAAATATATATTATAAGAGAATAACTGGCGTTATCTTCAGGTGCATTATACACCATTGTACATCACAAAATATGACATATTTTCACTAAAAAATGTATTCAATAGAATCCATTATGCTAAAATCGATCTATGAATCATTTACATGAGGAGAGTTAATTTGAAAGTACTTCTTAGCAACCCAAGAGGGTTTTGTGCAGGAGTGGTTAGGGCAATTGACATTGTAGAGCTAGCATTGAAAAAGCTGGGACCTCCAATTTATGTAAAGCACCAAATAGTCCACAATCCTTTTGTCGTACAAGATTTAGAATCAAAAGGTGCCATAACAGTTGAAAATGTATCTGACATACCAGATCACTGCAATGTGGTTTTTTCTGCACACGGTTCACCGCCAGAGGATTACAATAATGCTAAACAAAAAGGGTTAAACATCATCGATGCAACTTGCCCTCTTGTAACAAAAGTTCATAATGAAGCAAAAAAATATTCCGCTCAAAAGAGAAAACTAATCCTTATTGGCCATGAAGGCCATCAAGAAGTAAAGGGGACAATGGGACAAGAAAACATGCATCTAGTAGATGATAGACAAAAATTAGATTTCCCTCAGTGGGAAAAATCTTCTCCAATTACGGTCCTAACCCAGACAACACTTTCTGTAGACGACACACAAAATAGTATAAGCAAAATCCAAGAAAAGTTTTCAGATGTAATTGTAAGAAATGACCTATGTTATGCAACTACTAACCGACAAGAAGCCATCAAAACTATTGCCAAACAAGTAGAATTAGTATTAGTCATCGGAGCACCCAATAGTTCCAACTGTAATCGACTTAGAGAAGTTGCTCAATCTTTTGGAATACCCGCTTATCTAATCAATACTCCTGCAGAAATAGATTCCAATTGGTTCAATGATGTTGAAATAATTGGTGTAACATCAGGTGCATCTACTCCTGAAATATTAGTCAAAAATGTAATAGAATTCTTAGCTCCAGAAGAAGTAGAAACTGTCCAAGGCGCTCATGAAGATGTTTTATTCACGCTTCCAAATAAATTAATTTGAACCGCGAGGATTTAAATGATTATTAAATTTGAAAGTTTACTCACAGGTGCGAAAAATGCTGTAGGAACTGCTGTAATTATAGATGTTTTTCGTGCTTTCACTACTGCTCCCATTTTATTTTCTAAGGGAGCGAAAAAGCTGATTTTTGTAGCAGATATTTCCGAAGCCATCAAATTAAAAAAGCAGGGAATCGGTCAGATATGTGTTGGTGAAGTAGATGGAATAAAACCAAGTGGATTTGATTTCGGCAATTCACCACATGAGATCTCTAAAGCTGATGTTAGAGGTCAAACTATTATTCAATCAACTCGTGCTGGAACTGTTGGAGTAATAGCTGCTCAGAACGCTTCTAAAATCTATGTTGCTTCATTAGTAAACGCTTCTGCTACCGCAAGAGTCATTAAAAAGTATGATGAGAATTTAATTTGTCTTGTTGCTATGGGTTGGTCAGCAAAAGAAAGAACCGACGAAGATGAAATTTGTGCAATGTACATTCGAAATATGCTTCTAGGATTAAAACCCGATTCTGAACCTATTAGGAAATTAATTTTAGACAGTAAAGAGGCACAAAAGTTTGCCGATCCTGACCAACCACACTTCCACCCTGAAGACCTCGAAATAGCGCTAAAAATCGATTTGCACCATTT
>JAKUTX010000005.1:0-75315 GCA_022447855.1 SAR202 cluster bacterium | reverse complement strand
ATACCAAAAGTACGAGAACTAGCTATAGCGTCATCCTCAAATCTACCCGAAACTATCGGGCCAGCAGGTTTGCCCATCTTCTCAATTTCTATCATGTCGTAGCACATCCACGACGCACAAGTACCTCAGTCGGCCGTCGCACCTATGACTACATCACAATCCCTTGCCGCCTGTTCTACAATATGCGTCGGAGCTGGATAGTTTCCTCCAGTGTAGAAATTCACCTTAACATCACTATATCGCTGCTGAATAACCTCTCCAGCACGATTTAATGCCAAATCACCGCCATGAGTCCCACTCCATAACAAACCAACTGTCTTACCATCCAGTGTGGATGGGCGAGAGTTCGGCTCAAATACATTCATCATCCCGCGCTGTGGCGCAACAGGATTATATACTTCAAGTAAGTGCATCTATCTCTCCTATTATTGAATAAATTCTAACCAATTCCCTTCAGGATCTTGGCAATAACAAATCCCTTTCTCAATTCCATCTGGTGTGACTGACATTATTGGAGGTGTAACAAACTTAATTCCTTTGGAAGTCAAATCTTTATACAGCCCCTGAATATCCTCAACATCAAAACATACATGGGAAGCTCCCAGTTGAGCTCTATCTAAATGCCCATTTTCACTCTCTGGATAAATATAATAAACAAGCTCCAATGCGTGTCCTCCACCTTTGCCTACAAACACTAAAGTTCTGTGTGAACCAGGTATGCCTGTATGATTTCCAGATTCGGGAGCTTTACTATCAATTTCTTTTTCAATTTCTAAGCCTAAATCGTCTCGATAAAATGAAACCATTTTTTCTAGGTCTCGAACTACAAAACCTGAATGATTGAAACCTTTGATCATATTATTATCCTCATAAAATTAGTTGCATACATGATGCTAGTATTTAGGAAAAAATTCAACTCCGAATGATATTAATCCTAGTAACTTATATCAGGTGCGTTTCCAAAAACCTTCCCAATATGAACCTCACCTCTCTCTTTAGAAAGAGAAATCTGCCGACGCCTCTCTCTAGATCCTTCTTTTTGCTTTTCTGTAAGCTCATGATAACAATGATCACAAGTAACGCCATCTTCAAAGAAAGGAGATTGTCTTTGCCTCTCAGATACGGGAAATTGGCAACCAAAACAAAGAGAGTAAGTACCTTCCTCTAAACCATGTTTCAACGAGACTCGTCCATCAAACACAAAACACTCCCCTTCCCAAAGACTGACATCCTTTGATACAACCTCAAGATATTTCAGTATCCCCCCTTTAAGTTGATAAACCTCTTGATGTCCCAATTTTTTCAGATATGAACTCGCCTTTTCACAGCGAATACCGCCAGTGCAATACATTGCAATTTTTTTGTCTTCTGGAATATCCTGGATAAAATTCTCAACCCACTCAGGAAATTCTTTGAAATGATCTATTTCAGGGTCAATAGCATTAAAAAATTTCCCGACCTGAGTCTCATAAATATTCCGGGCATCAATCAAAATAACATCATCTCTTTGAATAAAATCATTCCAATCGATTGCATCAATGTAATCACCTTTCAACTTCTTGGGATCAATATTTTTTTTACCCATAGTAACTATTTCTTGCTTAGATTTAACCTTTAATCTATGAAAAGTCTGAGTGGTCGTAGAAGAATATTTTACTTCTAAATCATCGATTTCAGACCAGTCACGAATATGATTAATAATCAATAACAAAGATTCAGACTTCCCAGCAATTGTCCCATTAATACCTTCTTCAGCTATAATTATTGTTCCTTTAATATTGTTATCTCTACAAAGTTCAATTAGTTGCCGTCGTTTAAAATCAATATTTGAAATCTCTACAAATTGATACAAAGCAGCAACGTCCAGCAACGAATTATTCAAATTGTCATTTTTTAAATCCAATATACTTACCTAATGTGTTATGTAGATAATTCACATAGCAAACCATCTACATGGTAATAGTTTGCGTGGTTTTGTCAAAACATCTACAAATGAAAACTGTGCACTTCCTAATCTTTGAAAAATGGTCGTACTACTCTTTTCAAAAAGTTGTGCGCTAGAATGTTGTATCCTTCAACATTCGGATGCAAATCATCCGGCAAAAGATGTGCATATTCTGGTCCGAAAATATCCAATCCATCAACATAATGTAAATTTAAATCACCTTGAGTTTTAAACTTTTTCACAGAACTTTGAATTTCGTTACGCATAATTTCTAAATTCAAACCTACAATATTATGGGTGTGTTCTCTTAGTGAGGAGAAAATAGGCGAAATTACAACAATTGGAATATATGGATGCTTTTCACGAATAATTTTTATAAATCCAATTACACCTGGCATAAACGTCCTAACACTCATACTCGCGTGATTGTGAACATTTATTCCAAGTTTAATTGATATAAAATCAGCAGGAGTATCTCGAATCATCATTGCTAGATTTGGCTCTAAATGACAATTACCCGCATAACCAAGACATGTTAGATTCATGCCATGTTCTCTGGAAACGATAGATGGCCAAGTCAGACTTGGTTTTTCTGCAGTTTTGAAATGGGTAATAGAACTGCCATATGTTATCCATTTAGGCCTATCATCTACAAAAGGTCGAAGGGAGGAATTTTTATCAAAAGAAAGTGATTTTAAACGGAATTCTGTAAACTGGGGCAACCAAATCTCAATGAAATTTTCACCGTCCGAAAGATTCCGAACTTGAAATTCGTTGGCATTCGAAATCAGTATTGATTCAAAAAAAACCCCATTACAAAAAACATCTAAAAATGCGGAATCTTCACTTTTGGGATTCTCAATCTTTCCCAAAATGAAAGTCGAGTCAGTATGGAAACTAAGCCTTACTCCCGCTGGAGCAGAAGCACGCTCTAACATTTCTTTAGGAGGGAACAACTCACGATCGTTAAAGGGTATACGCCACGGCTTTACAAAACTATCAGTCACTTCCAATGAAATGATCCCTTGCCATGAAATTCGTGGATCATTTGCTTTTACTATCAAAATTTATCCTATAAGAAAGATTTGATAAAAATATTGTACGATTAAACTACTAAGGTGTTGGAGCACTAAGGCATAGCATTGGATTATCAAGACCTCCAAATTGTTCATGAAGTTTGCATGCGGTGTTACGATCTTTGTCTGCTAATTCACTATTTTCAAGTGCTTCATATACAAAAGATCGTTCCATATAATAATTTGATCTATCACTATGAATTTCAATTGCCTTATTTAAATTTTGCAACGCGAGATTGTATTCACCCAAACCGGAATTAGCCAATCCTTTTCTGCTGTAAGCATTCCCATGTAATGGATCCAAGTCAATTATTTTATTTGTTAATTCAATAACACGTTCATAATCTCCCAAATAAAGGTATGGAAAAGTAGCGAAGTATAAATTCATTACATTGGAAGAGTCAATAGTTAACGATTTTTCAAAATCTTCTGTAGAATCTTCCAATTCACCTAATTTGAACTTGATCCAAGCTCTTCCTGAATATCCAATGGAATCCTCAGGAGCAATCCTAACAAGATCATCATAACTAGATTCAGATTCCTCTAATTGATTTAATTGCTCATGTGATTGAGCTTTAACTACGTACAAATATTTTAGGTGTTGAGAAATTTTGTCTGAATTACCAGCCAATTCCTGAAATTTTTCAATAGCTAAATTTAATTCAACTAATGCTAAATCAAGATCTCCTATTCCCAGCCTGATTTCAACTTTTCCGGCATATGCCTCTAAATTATCCGGATCTTTCAAAATTGCATTTTCTAGTTCTTCAATAGCTTCTTCAGCAAGGCCTTGTTGAAGCAAATTTCTGGCATTCATCATATGATCTTCATCCCGGGAATTTTCAATCCCAGCTACCGAAACAGAAGTTGGAGTAGAAGCCACTTTAGAAACCTCAGACTCTCTAGGTTTAATAGTGTTACTTGAGGGGACAACTGAACTTGAAGACAATTTACCTGATGAATCCATCTTGGACGAACTCTGCTCGGAAGAACTATATTTTGCTAATGCTTCCAAAGTTCTTTCCTCTTCCGAAATTCCAGATGAACTACATGAAACAAATATAAAAATCATTACAACTAGAAAAGGTACATAAGACAATTTCACTCAATCACCTCTTAAATTAATAATTAATCAAATTATTGATTTGGATACTGAATTGAAAATTTGCCAAGTTGAAACTAAGCAAGTTGAAACTCAGGTGTAGAAACTAGAAAAGTCAACAAATTCGTAATACGGTTTTCAGTTTCAGTTTGATCATCTAAATTAAAACTACCTTCTGCTTCCATTTCTTTAATCAGTGTATCTCTAGTTGATCTATCAATTTGTGCTGTTCCTAATACTTCAATACTTGCATCAATTAGCTCTATGTAAGAAAAATCCTCGCCTAAAATATTGAGAATTCTATTAATTAAAGACTTCACTCCTGGTTTTGTAACATCACCGACTCTAGAAGAAGCAAAGTTTACTCTCTCAACCAGTGCACCACTGTTAATCCATTCTTTGCCTGTATGCCACCCTTCAACTGATGGAGGATCTAATAATGTTTGACCCATAAATTTACCTTCTTCCAAAGCATCGAACATTCCAACATCCCCTGAAACAGGAACTAAATATTCACCCGTAGTCCTAAGAGTACCAATTATCAATTCAACAGGACTTTTAACTCTCTGGAAAACAGCACCTTTAAAGAAATCAGAATTGAACAGTACTCTCATCACAGACTTAATATCATGATCATATAATTTATATGCATCAGCAAGGAATGCAACAGCTTCAGGATCTCTCGGTGGTGTTTCTCCCCACTGGGGAACAGGAACTTCGTCTGCAACAAAGAAATTATAAATGTGTCTTGCTATAAAATTAGCAGTAGCGTCTTGACGACAGATAATCTCAACTACATCTTCCCCATTGAAGCGTCCTGATTCACCAAGGAATTGTTTCTCTCCATCATCATGATCTTCTTCTCTATACTCATGATGCCATAGGATTCGACCATAAGGCCAAATTGAATCCTTAAAAGCCATCAACGAAAGATATTCACCATTTTTGACAGTCCAACCTGTAAATGCTCGGGAACATTCTTTAATATCCTCTTCTGTGTAATTTCCAACTCCCATAGAAAATAATTCGAGAATTTCCCTGCCATAATTTTCATTGATTGAACCATTATGATTATCATGATTATCTAACCAAAATATCATCGCTGGATCTTTGGACAACTCAATCAACAGATCATCGTAGCGACCTAATCCATGTCTTCTAAACATATCAACTTGATTATTAAGAGATCCCAAGTTATTAAGCTTATTCTCACCTGTGGCAAAAATTTGGTGCCAGAACAAAGCTATTTTCTCATGAAATGGCTTATCAGTTGATACCATTCTATAACCCCAATAAGCTGCATTATGACCTTGCATTGTATGTATATCTACATGTCTCCTGAAAATCAAATCGTCTGGAGTATAGTTTGCATCGGATGTATCGAGGAATTGCTCAACTAAATCTTCATATCCAATCTCAACATATCTATCAAGTTCATCAGGAGTTGCTCCAAACCCCGCTCTCCTAGCCAAATGAGCAGCTAATTGCCTATCAGAAAATTCCATTTTATCCTCCTGATCAACCATTAATTTGATTGTTCAAATACTTGAATTCTGTGTCTACTATGCTCCGTCACAAAAAGCCTATCTCTTGAGTCAATTTTTACAGATACTGGTCCCCAAAAAATAGGTTCACTTTGAGAAGCCCTATGATAAGCAGTTTGAAGATGATCGGGCAAATCCTGAATCAACAATGATGACTCACGTCTCCGATCAAATTCATCTAAATTAACATTCAACCATTCTTCCGCCCAGACTGACAATGTCGCTTCACCTTCTAACATTTGATAAAACCCACCACTTGGATCAAGGACCTGAACTCTTTCATTTCCCCAGTCAGCAACATGCATAAACCCTCTGCTATCTACAGCAACCGAACTAGGTCTATGAAATTGGCCTTCACCATTCCCAGACTCTCCAAAAGAATCTAAGAATCCACCATCTGGATCAAATTTCTGTATCCGATCATTTCTCCAATCAGACACATAAAAATTACCCATAGAATCCACAGTCAATCCCCATGGCAAATTAAATTCCCCTTCACCAGAACCTTCAGAACCCCATGACTTAACACGTTGACCATCTTTAGTAAATTTACTAATACGGTTTGCAAATTGTTCAACCAAATACACAAACCCATCCGGGTGATGAATAATTCCTGCCGGTCCTTTAAGACGATCATATTCTGGTTCTTCATTACCCCATTTATTTAGAAATTTGCCATTAAGGTCAAAAACTTTCACTTCATTCAGAGCTTCATCAGTGATGTATATGTTGTCATCTTCATCAAACGATAAACAAACGGGAATCCGAAAATCTTCTTCTCCAAATTCTTCAATCCATTCATCATCAAAGGTAAATATCTGAATACGAACTCCAGCTGCATTTCTACCACCCATCCGATTTATCATAAAAATGCGACCATCGCTGCAAAAATCTATATCATATGGATAATTGAATCCCCTTCCAATCGGTTGATTAGAATTAAATCCAATAGTCTTTAAATATTTCATCTAATCCCTCGGAATTTGAACACGAAGTCATCTTATTAAGGCTGTATAAAAAAGTTTTATTGTGCATATGGTAAATTTATTCATGTTTTTGTCAACTTGTACGAACTTGATTTTCAAAATCGATTGCTAAATATAACGGGATTTAAACCCCTCCATATCTATAATTGCTCCATCGTTCAGCCGCGACTCTTCAGCTGCCAATGCCATAAGATGACTTTCCAATGCATCTTCCACAGAATGAACAATTGACTGATCCACCTTTAAATTGTTAACAATATCAAACAACATTTCGGAATCACCACCACCATGTTGTCCTTCGTCATACTTTGTTTCCAAATCTATCGACTCCTCATTCCCACTGAGATGATCACTAACAATCAATTGTGAATTAGTGCCAGATAGTTCTCCTATTAATGTTCCTTTAGTACCATCTAATCTCACATACCTACTCGGTTCATTTGCAAATGCGGTAGTAACAAAATTTGCTAAAATCCCATTTTCAAATTGCAAATTCACTACTTGGTTATCAACAACATTATTATCACATTTATAAGCGCATCTACCATAATCACTTACCTTTAGAATTTCATCTAAAGATTTCTTTGCAGTATCTTCACCGAATTCAAGAATTCTACGCCACTTTTTCGCAGGACCAGAATATAATCTGGGTGCAAAAAATATACAAGTCTCTTCAATTGGACAACCATCAGTACATCTTTCAGGTAAATCTTCCCTAGGTGCACTAGATGGCTTAAAATACTTCAAACTTCCAAAAGAAGATAATCGCTTTACTTTATGGCCTATAATCCAATACAACAAATCAAGATCATGACAGCATTTTGCTAAAATAAATGGAGCTGAATCTTTAGTATTTCTCCAATTACCTCTTACAAAACTATGCACATAATGCCAAAAGACAACATTTTCACGATGTTCCACATTCACAAGTTCCCCCAATTTACCAGATTGAACAATATCAAAAACCGTCTTGAAGAACTTCGTATATCTCATTTCATGGAAAATTATTAGTTTTTTCCCTAATTGTGTAGATTTCGCGACTAATTGACTACATTCTTGCGGAGTTGGGGCCATAGGTTTTTCCAATACAACATCATATCCCTTTTCTAAAGCAGCCATAGATGATGCAAAATGAGAATTATCCATAGTAGTATTAAATAATACCGACGAAACCTGATCTACCTTCATTAATTCTTCCCAAGAAGTAAAACAATTTTGGGACGAGATACCGTGAATTTCAGCAAACTTTTCTCTTCTATAATCATCCGGCTCCGCTACAGCTACAAACTTTAATTGGTCTGGATTTTGGGTGGCAAAATCTCCAAAAGTAAATAACCCTCGCCCACCTGCACCTAACAAAACGGCTTGAATCGGTTTAACCATTTGGTATTCTCCAGAATCTATTTTATGCAACATATTAACTCAATTTTTTAATACGTTCACTATATGTAAAAATTTCGTTCGCCTAACTATTTCAGATAGAATTAAATTAATTCAGAATGTAAAATATGACAATCATTGAGTGAAAATTAAACCAAAGTCTGCAAAAGTATTTTCTTATCTATATTCACACCATGCGAAATTCTTAAGTTGGCAAAATATGAACAAGTTTGATGCAATAGTTGTCGGTATTGGGGGTATGGGAAGTGCAGCTTTATTTGAATTAAGCAAATCTGGGAAAAAGGTTTTGGGCATAGAACAATTTGGACTAGCTCATGACTTAGGATCTTCTCATGGAGCTTCGAGAATCATAAGGCTAGCATATTCAGAACATCCATCATATGTCCCTCTCGTCCAACGAGCTTACAAATTATGGCAAAACCTGGAAGATCTGTCTGGTGAAAAAATTCTTCATGTCACTGGATCTATTCACATAGGCTTCAAGGATAGTAAGATCTTTATTGGATCCAAAGAATCTTGCGAATTTCATGATTTAAGGCATGAAATCCTAAATGGAAAAGAAATTTCGAAACGTTTTCCTGCATTCAAACTCCCTCAGGATATTTTGTCGGTGTTTCAACCTGATGGGGGTTTCTTAAACCCTGAAAAATCCATTGAATCTTTCGTGAAACTAGCCTCAAGCTTCGGAGCAGAATTACACTATCATGAAAAATTGCTAGACTGGAATCCTACCACTGAAGGGGGTGTGAGAATACGAACAAATCTAGGTGAATATGAAGCTGATAATTTGATTTTCACAACCGGAGCATGGACAGGCAAAATCTTACCCTCCTTTCAAAACAAACTAATACCTGAACGACAGGTAATGGGTTGGTTTGACACAAAAAAGTCATCTATGTTTCTACCCGAACAATTTCCTGTTTGGACAATGCTGGTTCCAGAAGGACGTTTCTACGGATTCCCAGAATTCCAATACCCTGGGTTTAAAATTGGTTTATACCACCATTTATTTGAGAATGTGGATCCTGATGAGTTAGATCATTCATTAATCACGGAAAAAGACGAACAAGTACTACGAAATTGTGTCTCAGAATATTTCCCTGATGCTAACAATCAAATGATCCATGGGAAAGTATGCATGTTTACTAATACACCTGATGAGGATTTTATAGTAGATAGAATTCCAGAATTCCCTCAAATAATTATAGCTGCTGGTTTTTCAGGGCATGGATTCAAATTTTGTAGCGTCATCGGTGAAATTATTGCTTCATTAGTAACTGAATCTGAAATAGATCTAGATATAGAAATGTTCAGGGTTTCAAGGTTTTAAAAAGAAATTATTGTTAATTAAAATATAAAGGCTTACCCCTCAAGTCAACATCTATATTTTGTAGAATGAAATAAGAGAAACAATGTTTCTGCTACCATTTCAATACAATTTCAATAATGTGAAGCTCTACTGGAGGTTTTCTTCTGAACGATTCTACTTCAAAAAACCTATTAGCTTCATTGAAATTGCCAGGATTCAAGCTATTCTATGCAAGCAGCACCTTTGCAGCAGTGGACATGACCGTACGTATGGCTGTACACGGCTGGTTAGTACTGGAGCTATCTAACGATTCTGAATTTTGGATCGGTATCTATGCCCTATTATTAGGCGCCGGACAGTTTCTATTCTCATCCCTAGCTGGTACTCTCGCTGATCGTTTTCAACGTAGAAATCTACTGATGACAGAGGGAATAATCAGCACATCGATTGCCATATTGATGTCAGTGACAATCTACATTGGAGTAATGGAACTATGGATGGCTTTAGCAGTAGCGTTTATCGTCGGCGGCCTACGTGCCACACGGTTTACTATTGTAAACCGGTTCATCTATGACATTGTCGGTCCAGAGCGTCTAGTGAACGGAGTCTCACTCTGGCGTATATCCAACACACCAATGATGATTGGTGGTGCGATGCTTGCAGGGGCATTGATTGAATGGTCAGGACTATGGGCAGCCTACGCACTAATTGCAATTAGCTTAGCTATTTCGCTTCCATTCCTCTCACTCATGAACATTAAAGGAAGCATCGATTCTTCATCAGGTCACCTTCTACGGCAAACAATACAAGGGCTCAAATATACTTCCACAAATCCATCCCTCAGAATACTCTTCACTTTCAGCATTGTAATGGAGACATTGGGGTTTGCGTTCCTCATCATGGTACCAGTAATGGCTAAAAATGTACTAGAAGTGGATGCATTGGGAATGGGATTTCTACAAGCGGGTATAGGGACTGGTATGTTTGTATCGACGTTGTTTATGGCTACGAAAGGTGATTCTCTTCACAAACCACGCGTAGTGTTCCTAAACGCATTTTGTGGAGGTATTGCCCTCATTGCATTTGCGCTCTCCCGATCACTACCTTTATCAATATTCCTAGCAGGCGCAGTTATGGCATTCTTATATGCCTACGATGTCACCCTAGGCGTACTTCTCCAATTAGTGGCACCTCCAAATTTGAGAGGCAGAGCAGTTAGCCTGCACAGCTTGGCCATATCTTTTACAGCACTTGGAGGATTCATTATGGGCGGAATTGGAAGCATTGTTGGAGTCCCTGTCATGATCACTGCAGGCGGAATAGGTATAGTCATCAATGCCATATTTCGACGACGAGCAATATTAACAGTCCAAGAATACAGCCAACATAGAGCAAAAGAGGAAAATTTTGGGACTAATTCCGACATCTCTGTCGACAAGTAAGTAATATAGATATTAGTATTTGATACGCGTGACAATTTAATTTTTACAAAAAGCGATGTACAATCTGCAATTATGACCCTAGCAAAAATAAAGATACTATTAATTACATTTATGTTGGTTTTGTTCATTGCTTGCGGAAACAACAATTCTTTAAACCCTGCAAATCCAGTTGAAGTTGAAGAAATTAAAATCACTGAAGAACCTAAAAATAATGCAAAAGATAGTAACAATAACGATGAGAATGATCATGATGACGACGAGAATGATCATGATGACGACGAGAATGATCATGATGACGACGAGAATGATCATGATGACGACGAGAATGATTCCACATCAAAACAAAAGGATGAATTTGAAGAATTTGTTGGATTTACCCACACTCCTGTAGATTTTGAAAAATTATTTTCTGAGGATTCAGTATGTAGAACTTATCCTTCCATACAACCATATTTCAACCATTTTGTTGTAAATCATACTGAAGGTCCAAAAAAATGGTATCTCGCTACATGCTCCAAGGAACCCATAAAGGTTTTTTTGCCAGTGAAATCAATATTAGACAAACGAAGTATACGAATCTATAGTGATCGCAAATCCACCATTAATGAAGAAGAAGTGTTATTTGACGCTCAAATATGGATGAGAGTATCAGAAGATGTCACAGTATTTTTCATGCATCTAGCGTTGTTGGACAAAATCAAATCTCTAGTTGAAAAATCTGAAACTGAAGAAATTGTCCTGGAGGCTGGCACTCACATAGGTTACATCAAAACGGATTGGGATTTCATAGATGGAAATAATTCGAACAACCGCCCTGAAGAATATCATGTAATTGATTTTGGTGTTGAAGATCGAAGTTTTGACGCTGATCTGACTGAAAACAAAACCCATTGGTGGAACGTGAGAGCTAATCCACTAGATTATTTTACTGAAGAACTAAAAAATTCCATCTTGTCTCAATACCAACCTGTTTATCAAAAAATGGTTGATGAGGGAACACATCCTTTTACTAATTTAGAAGATAGTCGACCAAATATTAATGAAATCGGAAAGATATGGGGGACATGGTTTAAAGATGATATTACAGATGCATTCGATCAGAATTTTGGGTCTGAGTGGTCAATCATTCATCTAACAAAAACAGCTGATTTGAGTAAAGAAACATTTTGGGAAATTTTAGATCAAAACCCTGATATTTCTGGAATATTGATAGAAAGCAAAATGAATAAATTAATTGGAAAGCCTTTGTATAATGATAGTCCAGTAGGGCAAAACAAGTTTTTCATCGTATCGGGAGATGATTCTGTTGGAATTGGAAAAAAGAGTAATTATTTCAATGATAATGAATTTTTATACGTTAAATACCAAGTGAAATCCAATTCAAAAAATCAATTAGATGACATTTTAACTCTTGAGGTTTTTAAGAAACAAGATTTTGATGAATATACCAATTTTTCAAACAAAGCTGTTACATTTAGAAGAGGACCAATTAAGAGGTAATATAATTGAGCAATGGTGGCTAATCTCGACATCTATGCCGAGAAGTAAGTAGTATGTATGACTCCCTGTGAAATACTGCCATCCGCTGTAATCGGTGGCGGGAACGGGAGGGAGTCGAACCCACCTCTCCTAACGAAGGTCAGGAGACAACGGATTTGAAGTCCGCGAGACCCACCCGAGCCTATCCGCTCCCAAATATTATTTTCAAAATTCTATATAACTACTTACTCCACGGGATCGGGTTTCAAGTAAAGCAAAGCAACGATACTATCAACCTCTTCCCACCATAGAGTTGTTATTGGCATACCTTGCGGAATTTCAAAAATCAAATATCCTTCTATTTGAAAATCTCTTACTAAATCCATAGAACCCCATAAAAATGGCTTAATATGACTCAAATCTTCTTCTGGGACATCTGCATACATTGCATTCTCAAAAGGATCAATTGGTCTGAACCGCTCATCGTATGGATTGCCAATTTCAACTGAATTTTCATTTACTAACATTGGCACAACAACAGTATTTCTATTAACAAATGTCATATTAATAGCAACCAATGCATTCTTTGAAGATGAAGGAGTTAAAACCCTGGTTTCACCATTTTCATCACGAAATGCAATGCTTGGAGTTACCTCCATCAAACCTGTATACATCTCCAAAACTTTACCAGGCCAATAGCCTTCTTCAGGTGGAGCGTCTTCCGTATTATTTAATAGAGGAATATAAGAACATCCAAACATAGAAAATATCAGGATTGAACTTGCCAACAACAAAAATAAATCTTTCCGAACGGACAACCACCCAGGATTTATACCAATCATTTATACTCTCCGCTATTATTTAATGAAATTTGAATTCGATCGAAGTCTATTAATCAATTTTATTAAACTAGATAATAACTTATCTACGTCCTCGATTGAATTATCTTTTCCAAAACTTATTCGCAAACTACTTCTCGCGAGATCATGTGATCTTCCAATTGCAGTAAGCACATGTGAAGGTTGTAAAGATGAAGTAGAGCATGCACTACCACTTGACACACAAATATTATCAAAATCCAGTCCCAGCAAAATAGGTTCACCTTCAATATTCTTAAACGAAAAATTAGCATTGTTAGGAAGTCTCAATGTAGGATGACCATTTAAGTATACGTCACTTAAAGAATCAAATATTCCAGATATAACACGATCCCGCAATTTCACAGCATTTGCACTAAGTTGCTCTCTTTCATCCTGAACCAATTCTAATGCTTTAGACATCCCTATTATTCCGGGAACATTTTCGGTTCCAGATCTTCTATCTTTCTCCTGACCTCCTCCATTAATCAAATTTTCAAACGGAGTATTCTGCTTCATAAATAAAACCCCGACACCTTTTGGGCCATAAATCTTATGACCTGACAAACTCATTAAATCCACTCCAAGTTCATCAGTATTTATATCCAAGTAACCTGCACCTTGCACAGCATCCGTATGAAGAAATGTCCTTATTCCCAATTCTGAAGACCTACTTTTAACAACTTCTGAAATTTCCTTTATAGGCATAATAGAACCAATTTCGTTATTCGCCAGCATTACACTGACCAAAATTGTTCTTTCATTCATTGCCTCACGGACTTGATCCAAATGTAATAGCCCATATTCATCAACTGGAAGATATGTAATATCAAATCCCATATTTTCTAACTGCTTGCAAGTGTGTAAAACTGCATGATGCTCAATATTACTTGTTATGATGTGATTCCCAAATTGTTTTAATCCTAACGCTACCCCTTTAATTGCCATATTATCTGACTCTGTTCCACCACTCGTAAATACAACTTCTTTAGCAGAACAACCCAAAACATTTGCAACAATTTCTCTTGAATCATCCAAAGCAGCTCTTGATAACTGTGAAAGAGAATAAATCCCTGATGGATTGCCAAAAAAAGTAGAAAAATAAGGCATCATCTCATCTAGCACTTCTTTCCTAACTGGAGTGGTGGCCGCATGATCTAAATATATTGCCGTTGTTGAATCCAAATTTCACCTTGTAATTTGTTATGACATGTTATCTAATCGCGATATTTTAGCATAAGCTATGACAGTTATATCAAATTTAATATACCAATTATATTGAATTCTTGAACAGTGGTGATATACAATCCGTCAGTCGATTGATTGGTAATACCAATTGATATAAAATTATATTCGTATCTAAAGATGAAAATTAAAGAATGATTGAGCTAAACAACGTAACTAAATATTTTGGTGACTACCCAGCAATAACAGACATTTCCTTTACAGTTAATGAAGGTGAAATTGTAGGTTTCCTTGGTCCAAATGGTGCTGGGAAATCGACTACCATGAAAATTATTACTGGATTCTTGCCTCCATCAGCAGGAAAAGTTTCTGTCGCAGGACATGATGTTGTAACAGATTCATTGGCGGCCCGAAGTAACATAGGGTATTTACCTGAAACAGTACCTTTATACGCTGAAATGACCGTAAAAGACTATTTGACTTTCATGGGTAAAATACGTGGAATGTCTAGATCCAAAATTCGTTCTCGTATAGACGAAGTGGTTGATCTTTGCAGACTGGTAGACTATAGAAATTCTCATATAAGCAAACTGTCAAAAGGATTTCGTCAAAGAGTTGGGATAGCTCAAGCAATATTACATGAGCCAAAAGTCCTAATACTTGACGAACCCACCATAGGTATTGATCCTAGACAAGTAATTGAGACCAGGGATTTAATTGAAAGCCTAGGTGGTGACAGAACGGTATTGGTAAGTAGTCATTTACTTGATGAAGTTGAGAGAATGTGCGGTAGAGTAATCATAATTGATCATGGATCAATCAAAGCTGAAGACACTCCTGAAAACCTTCAACGACGATTACGTAATGTGGGAAGAATCGAGGTTCACATCAAGGGTCCAGAAGAAACTGTATCAACTGCCCTCTCTGCAATAAGAGGAGTTGAAAATGTTACATTCCTAGCCGACTTAGGTGATGGAATCAGAAGTTATCAAATCGACACCAAAAGAGGTGATGACGTTAGGTCTAGAATTTCTTCCGCAATCGTAGAGGGAAAATGGGAGCTGGTGCATATGGAGTCAATCACCATGTCTCTGGAAGAAATCTTCGTAGAAGTTACAACTGCTTTAGACTCAGAAGAGGAATCAATTGAATAATACAATTGCTATTGCCTGGAAGGAAATCAAGGCTTATTTTCAAACTCCCACAGCCTACGTTGTAGGAGCGATGTTTTTAATATTAACTGGGATATTCTTTGTCCTTGATGCTACAGGTGCCTTCGCGCAAGCTAGTGTAACTGGGTTTGTAGTCCGTGCTACCAATTTCTCTATACTGTTAGCTCCGTTGTTAACAATGAGATTATTATCTGAAGAACAAAAATTAGGCACAATGGAACTTCTGCTAACAGCCCCTGTCCGTGATTGGGAAGTTGTTGTTGGAAAATTCTTAGCAGCTTTCACAGCACTAATGAGCACCTATGCACTAACTCTATACTATGTTGTTTTACTTTACTGGTTTGGAAACCCAGATACTGGTCCAGTTTTCTCAGCATATCTTGGATTGATTCTATATGGGATGACAGCATTAGCTATTGGAATCTTCGCTTCATCTCTATCTAGCAATCAACTCGTTGCAGGCGTAGTTGGATTTGTAATCGTTTTACTTTTGAGTTTCATTAATTTACTTGGAGATCGATTACCAGGAGGAATTGAGTTATTCAACAACCTATCTATGAACATCCATTTCAGTGACTTCACAAGAGGAGTACTAGATACTACTCATATAGCATATTACATAGCAATGACAGCAATTTTTCTATTCTTTGCGGTGCGCTCACTCGAATCTAGAAGGTGGCGTTAAACATGAGTACACAAAACTCTGGTAATCAAGAAACTATTTCATCAACAATTTTGGAAGCCTGCAAATCATTAAAATTCTGGAGTGCTGCATCTGCAAGCATAGGTTTTCTGATTTTGATAATAGGCGGGATTACATATCTTCTGGCTGATAGTCTTAAAGATTCTGGAGAAACAGTTAGCTTAATTGGAATAGCTCTATTAATATTATCGGTACTTCTAGCCCCAAAAACTATCGCCAGAGGAATCTTCAGTAGATATGGTAGATATGGCAGTACAACTATTATAATGACACTGGCCTTTTTAGCCATTATAGTAATTGTCTATTTGATGCTATATAGAAATCCTACTAGAATAGATGTAACAGCAACAAGGGTATTTACATTAGCTCCCCAAACTCTAGCTCTACTTGATAATTTGGATGAACCTATCAAAGCTAACGCCTTTTTCGTACCTAACAATCCTACAACTGATATAGATTATCAAAAAGCAGAAGGTCTGCTAAACGAATTCGATAGATATAGTTCTAAATTTGATTACGAATTTATCGACCCTCAACTAAACAAGAGTACCGCAGAAGCCTATGGCGTCAGAAATTTCCCCGTAATTGTATTTGAAAACCTACGAGATGGTGACGAGAAAATACTTCAACCAATCAACCGTTATTCAGAGCAATCTTTTCATACCGCAATTCTGATTGCCACAGGAAAAGAGCAAAAAGTAGTTTATAGTTTAACTGGACACGGAGAATCTTCTGTTAACTTACCCTCAGATGAAAATGAAACGACCAGCCCAAATGACTTAAGCAATATAGTGATCGGAATGCTTTCTGACAATTATGCAGTCTTATCATTAAGTTTACAGCAAGCAGGTCAAATCCCTGATGACGCAGCCCTTGTAATGATAGCTGGGCCAAAAACCGATATGGATCAAACCGAATTCGATGCGCTAACGAACTATATGCAGAATGGTGGAAGCTTGGTAATGCTTCTAGATCCAGGATCCCCAAGATCCTATATAGAATTCCTAAATATTTGGGGCATAGATAGTACAAATATTACTGTCGCTGACCCTGTAAGTAACCGAGGATCTTCGATTACTCCAGTTGTACAAAAAGCTAATGGACAATACAACTTAGATGAGGCTGACATACAAATTGCGGCTCCACTAGATACAACTTTCTTCACAGGTGTTACTGCACTAAGCCCTACACTTGCTAAAGACCTTTTCCCTGCAGAAATCATTCGTTTTGTCCCATTAGCATTTACCACTCCCGCTAGTTGGCTAGAAACGAATCCTACTAATACTGAATTTGACAGAGGATCGGATTTGCAAGGAGCTTTCCCAATAGCTGTAGTTGTAGAAGCTAGCGGAACCGTTGATGGCCAAACAACTCACCCAACCGCAAAATTTGCAGTCTTTGGAGATTCAGATTTTATTACAAATGAATGGAGTAATTTTTCTGACAACGCAAATTTATTTTTAAACTCAGTTAATTGGCTTACCGATGATTACGAACTAATATCTATAAGACCTAGACTATTCCCAATGCGTGAATTGATAGTAAACAAGCTTGAAAGAGATTTCATAAAATGGTCAGGATGGTTACTCCCTCCAGCAACCATGATGGTTCTTGCATTTTTAGTTTGGTGGCGTAGGAGATAGTAGGACAAATTATAGATGAGCCTTCGAATCACCGCTTTATTAGTTTTCATAGCCTTGGTAGTTACGACAGTAGCTATCATTAATCCATGGAAATCTACCCCGGAAATTATTGAAGAAGCTCCATGGTTTTACCAAGTTGCATGGGAAGATTTAGAACGCGTATCAATTGAACAGGAAAAAGCGAAAATCACCTTCTTCAAAACTGAAGATGAAGTTTGGTGGTTTGAAGAACCCGCAGGAATAATGGTTTCAGAAGCTAGGTGGGGTGGAATACCGTTCCTATTGGCTGGGCCACGAGCAACAAGAGAATTAGTAACTGAATTAGATACTGTAGAGAACTTGGATGAGTACGGATTAAACAATCCCACATTGATTGTTGATTTGGGACTAAAAGGTGGTAGGAATTTACAATTCGTTCTCGGAGATGCAACAACTGATGGGCAACACTATTATGCCCAAGTTACTGGATTTCCACAATTGGTTCTATTGCCAGCTCTTTGGGGAAACGTAGTTGCAAAATTAATCGTAGAACCTCCTGTACCAAAATGGGCCATATCTAAACAACCAAACGAAATCAACGGTATACATTTATATAAAGACACATCATTTGACGTATATGCAACAAGTCCAGATGTAATCTACTTTCCTTCACCTTTATATGATCCTTTAGTTAATCCATTTGCCTGGTCAATAAGAGACAGTCAAATAGGTCCCGAGCCTCTAGATATAGACCAAGACAAATGGGAACCCTTTTATCAAAATCTTGGAATAACTCCTGTCATTGGGATAGCAAAAGCCCGTGAAGCCAGAAAAAATTATGATGAATGGGGAGTTGTATTCGATTCTCCTTCGGTCTGGATCGTCTTCTCAGAGACAACTCAAACAGGAAAACAATTCCCTGGTGGACTCAAATTCACAATTGGTTCAAAATTGAGTGACGGGAGTGGATATTACGCCCGTTACGATACAAATCCTCAACTTGCTGTTCAGCATATTATGGTTTTAGACCCTGATTGGACCGAATCAATATTAGATTTGATGAATGACCCGATTATCAAAAAGTAACTTACATAGTTAGTCTTTTATAAAGATAAAGTAGTCGGCTCGGCAAATCATTAATATCTTCTAGTACTTCATAACCTATATCTTGACACATTGTCTTTAAATAATCATGGCCGTTCTTGTCTACAGTTAAACAAAATGCATCAATACCTTGTAGTTTTGCCTCATTTAGAGCCATTTTAGTATCATGCACCGCATACTCCTTTTCCACACCTTCCCTACTATACCCTCTATCTTGAGGCCTACCATCACTTATCAAAAAAAGTAACTTTGTTCTAGCTTCCTGTTGATTTAATTTATATGCAGCATGTCTAATTGCAGGACCCATTCGAGTAGCATGCAAAGGAGCAATTCTATCAATTCTTCTTTTTACACGGTCATTAAAAGTTTCATTTAAATCTTTAACTGTATAAAACTCAACATTTTCCCTACCATATCCTGAGAATCCATAAATACCATAGAAGTCTCCAATAGCCTCAAGAGCATTAATTATTAAAACAACCGCTTCTTTTTCAATATCAATTATTCGCTTATAAGTGCGTCTTGCTGATTGAGTCCTTCTAGTACGCAACCAAACCATATATTCAACTGGATCTTCAGGAGCATCCCAATCATCATTCGTTTTACGAGAATCATTAATTGCTTCCGCAGTAGAAGCAGATGTATCAAGCAAAAACGCAGATGCCACATCCCTCTGAACCTTATTACGACGCCAATAAAATTTATCGTTGGGACTAGCACCAGTTTTAATATCTATCATAAATTCAATAAGATCATCAATGTCAATTTCTTCACCGAATTCTAACCTTCTAACTTTTCGGAATAATTCAGGAACAAGCATTTCAAATTGTTGACGAATCCTAGTAACTAATGATCCATATCCCTGCACGGTTTGCTCATAAAATTCAGCCTCTCCTTCAGGCATTGTCTGTTGCCTAACAATACACCATCTAGGTTTGTAATCATCGGCTCGAAAGTCCCATTCGTCATATACGAAAGATTCAGGCTCTGACGATTCCAATTCACCTCCATCTTCATCTACATGAACTACAGGCCCTTGCCCAAATTCTTGTGATGGTTGTTGATTAACGGAAGCTTCTTTAATCAAGTTATTAGCAAATTGACCAGTTGAATTCTCAATATCCCCTTCCGAGGAATCTATCTCAGCACTCTGATTTAACAAATCTTCTAAATCATCTTGAGAAAATTGATCTCCTCCTGATTGACCTCCTTCGCCTTGATCTCTCATTTGCATCATCAATTGAGCTAACTCTGGTTTGAAATCACCTCTATAACCAAAATCTTCTACAGGCTCATAATCTTGACCTTCAGATTCACCTTCAGCACCAATTTGCATTCCTTGAGCAATATCTAACATCAACTGAGTCATCTGGTCGGAGTCCTCATAATTTTCCAGAGAATCCTCTTCATCTGTATCCATATTTTCCCAATCATCTTCCTCAACTTCTTCATTTGGAATACTACTAATTACCGCATAAATCCTTAATGTGGCTTCTGCCGTATCCTCAACCGAAGATTCAACATTCAAAAGCCTTCTAGAAATTTCAGAAATCTCTTTAGCCTGATCAATATATTTACTCGGAACTGGTAAATCTTTAAATTGATGCAAACTAAGGCGTACCAAAAATTCTACTAAAGCCTCTTGAGCCGGCTTATCTTTAATTTCTGGCCTAGAAGCTAATGAATCCAATTGAACAGCAACATAATCCTTGGACAAGCCAGAATACTCGCTCTTAACTCTAGCATCCAGCCTACTATCTTCTACAACTGTAAATACATCCAATGCAAGTTTTCGATCTTCAAACAGATTGAAGAATCTTTGCATATCTGTAATCCATTGACTCTTATCTGAATCATCAGAAATATCTTCCACAGTAGTATCTAATGATTCGTCGCTAGTCGTTTTCCTTGATTCAACTTGTGATCTCATGTTTTCAAAAAATTCAGCTTCGCGTTCAAACTCAAACCCTAAACTATTAAATTCTAAATGAGAAACTTGATGAGTAGATACAACTTTCAACCAAGCAAAATTCTTATCTTTTGTCGCATACATATCAACCATGGAAGGTAAATAAACGGTTGAACCCTCAGTAGCAGGAGATTCTAGTGAAACCCATCCAATATTTTTTTCAACCAGTTCATCTGTGGGCGCTAATTGAATCTCTGAGCCGGCAAGACCTCTACAATACATCTGCATCACATCTTTAACTCTAGAAAACTCAACGCCTGAAGAGACGGTAGCTAATGCCTGCTCTGCTCGGTTTGACTCTAATTTAAAATATGCTGACCCGCCATCGATATTGTCTCTCATTATCTCAATACCGGTCTCAAACCATCTACGCATCTGGATATTATTAGCACGCTCAAGCACGTGTGGAAGATTAGAAACTAAATCAGGTACAGATTCAGGATGTACCACAATCAATTCTTCACACAGTTCCAAAACATCTCCATGAAATTCTCGATCAATATTGGATAAGGCATTAGACATCTCAAGCATTACCCCAGGCATATTCGAACGCCCATCTTGGACTAACCCTTCTGATAATTTCAAAAATCTCATACGGTTGGGAGAATCTATGCGTGACAAAGCACGCGTTGTAATTTCAAAAAAACTTTTGACTTCTCTCCATGACGATTCAACCAAACCAGAAGCCAAATCAATAAATTCGATTTTTTGGTCATCAAGCATTGGAAAAATTTCACTTGCAATCTGCAAACACTCTGTAGAAAGATCATACGACCGCCTAGAAAGAAGTTCTAAAAACGCAACAAAATGTTCCAATTCAGGAAAAGTTAAAACATCCAGTAAAGATTGAGACTTTTCAAATAGCTCACATGATAAAGAACCTGATTTCCATGTACCTTTGTAGAGGGTGTTACCAAGCGCCGCCCAACTCTCTATGTATCTTGTCCTAAGCTTAGGAACTACTAAAGGACTCACATTAAAATAAACGTTTGCGATTGCTGAAGAGTTATCACACAAATCACTTCCACATTCTTTCCATTTTACGAAATAATTGAATGGGATTGACCTAACAACTTTAGGACTAGCCTTAAAAAAACTTTCCGCTGCCTCCCAAGATCTAGCGCTTTGCCCTGCAATTATCAAACCAGACTCTGTCCAAGTTCTCAGTTGAACTTCATTCAATGTATCTGGCATTTTTGACAGGGCTTCATTATAAGAAATATTTAGTTGTTCAGGATATTTCTCAAATTCAATTTCAAATTTTGACATAGAATTATATCTCTTAGGCTAAAAATAGTAATATCGTGGTTTATTCAAATATTGATAAAATAATTTCGCCAATACTCTCTTGAACTGAAACATCATCAGTTACTGCCCAATTGACCGCCACCTGACAAGCTCTACGAGGCGGAATACCTTGAGCTATCAATTTACCAGCATAAATTAACAATCGAGTACTAGCACCCTCACCTAACCCATGTTCTTTCAAATTTCTAACTTTCTCACCAAGTTTCGCCAATTTATCAGCAGAATTTTCATCACAACCAGATTCATGAGCGATAATTGAGGCTTCAATTTCAGGAGCATGATAGTCAAAATCAATTGCCACAAATCTCTGCCTAGTACTATGTTTAAGATCCTTCAAAGCACTCTGATAACCAGGGTTATAGGAAAGAATCAAAAGAAAACCTTCAGCAGCTTCAATCAATTCTCCCCGTTTCTCAATTGGAAGGATTCTTCTATGATCTGTTAGAGGATGAATAAGGACAGTAGTATCTTTTCTTGCTTCCACTATTTCATCTAAATAACATATGCCTCCAGCCTTTACAGCTCTAGTTAAAGGACCATCCAGCCATACAGTGCTATCTCCTTCTAAAAGATACCTACCTACCAAATCACTAGCTGTTAAATCTTCATGACATGCAATGCTAACAAGAGGCATTGACGATGAGCTATCTTCATCGCTACTTTTCGATTTAGATTTTATTTTAGTTAATGGTTGAGATAGTCTCCAAGACATATACTCTACGAATCGAGTCTTACCACATCCAGTAGGACCTTTAAAAAGTAGAGGGATCTTTTGTTTATATGCAGCTTCACATATCTCTATTTCATCGCTTACCGGAACATAATATGGTTCCTCGTCGATACTGTATTCTTCAATAATAAAGTTTCTATAAAGTGTTTGCGTCGATGACGTCATTCTCTTACTTCTCCCTAAAAAGATTTTCTAACGTATGATTATAATTCATTTGAACTATTTTTTTTAATTCATTTACTGTACCAGAGTTTTCTATAATTATATCTGCAAATTTTTCTCGTTCTGATTGAGACATCTGGGATTCAATCATCGACTGAATAGTCTGATTATCAAGTGCAGGAGAACGACGTGCAACGCGATCAATAATTACTGATTTTGGCGCTGTAACAACCCATATCTGATCTGCTAATTCTTTCCAATCCGCTTCAATCAACAATGCTGCCTCAAATCCAATAATGCGGCTCCCAGCATTTTTTCTATCCAAAATAGATTGACTCAAGAGTTGTCGAATCTTAGGATGAGTAATTTGATTAAGTCTACCAAGTGCCCTAGAGTCATCAAACACTTTTGCCCTTAATTTCGATCTGTTTATTTCTCCATCTTCTGTTAGAACTTCTTTACCAAATTCTTTCACAACTTCATCCCAACCACTCGTAGAAGGCAAATAGACTTGATGTCCTAATTCATCAACATTGATTACATCAAGACCTAGAGAAGCCAATATTTCAGAAACTGTGCTTTTTCCGGCCCCGATACCGCCGGTAATTCCTATCACTCGCATAATACCCCGTCTCCGGCTATTGAATGTATTCTATATTAGGCTTGCTATATGGTCAACAATTGATTAAAGAAAATCAATGGGAGACTCTAAGCATTTGGTATTGTAAAATAATCCAACAATTAGGAGGTTAATTTGAGCAAAGACCTATCAAACCCATACAGGGAATTACCTTCTGTGGAACGGTTGCTTTCAGACCCACAAGTATTAGTAAAAACAAAAACATTACCAAAAGAAGTGACTCTAGAGGTCGCAAGAAAAACTATCAATTCAGCCAGAAAGATAATCTCCTCAGGTAAAGAACCTCTAACATATGAAAAAATTCAGAAAAGATTACTAAGTGAGTTAAATCGTATTAGAAAGGATACATGGCCTCCAGAAGTAATCAATGGTACAGGAGTAATAATCCATACAAATCTTGGAAGGTCTCCTTTGAGTGAAGAAGCACAGGTTTCAGTGAAAAGTGTTTTACAAAATTATAATGCTTTAGAAATCGATCTCGAAACTGGTGCCAGAGGTGATAGATATAACAAAATATCGGAAATATTCAATTTACTTGTTGGTGCTGATCAATCTCTAGTTGTTAATAACAACGCCAGTGCCTTAATGCTATCACTAGCTAGCATTGCTTTCGGAAAAGAAGTTATTATCTCTAGAAGTGAATCAGTAGAAATTGGTGGAGGATTTAGGATCCCCGATGTACTTAACCAAAGCGGGGCGAAATTAGTTGAAGTAGGAACTACAAATCGGACATACATTTCGGATTATGAAGAGGCAATAAATGAGAATACTGGTGCAATTCTTACTGTCCATTTAAGCAATTTTAAAGTTATAGGGTTCACTTCCAATCCTACGCCAGAAGAGATTTCTACTTTGGGTGAGAAATATGATTTGCCTGTAATTCAAGATTTGGGCAGCGGATGTATTCTAGACACATCAAAA
Source organism: SAR202 cluster bacterium (assembly GCA_022447855.1). Lineage (GTDB taxonomy): Bacteria > Chloroflexota > Dehalococcoidia > Lucifugimonadales > UBA6927 > UBA6927. The sequence continues at coordinate 50,658 of JAKUTX010000005.1, read as the reverse complement.
TACGGACTCTCTAAAGAGCCCACCCCCCAAGATTCTGTTGAATCAGGTATTCCAATCACCTGCTTTTCTGGTGACAAATTACTTGGTGGACCGCAATGTGGAATTATATCAGGAACCAACAATTTCATTTCTAAGATTAAAAAACATCCCCTCACAAGGGCTCTAAGAGTTGACAAAATTACCCTAGCAGCACTTCATTCAACTTTATTACACTATGTTAACGGAGAGGTTGAAGAAAAAATTCCTATCTGGAAGATGATTTCAATGCCATTAGAAAAAATTGAAAAGAGAGCATATTACCTGGCAAAAGAAATAGGAGAAATTGCCACAGTAACAGATTCATTTTCTACAATAGGAGGAGGAAGTTTACCAGGAGAAACAATCCAGTCAAAGTCTCTTCGAATCAATTGCAAATCGATTAATGGAGGAGCAAATTCACTATCACAACATCTACGAAATGCTCCCACTCCCGTAATCGGTAAAATTGAAAATGAACACATACTTTTTGATCCACGTACAGTTTTCGTCAATCAAGATGAAATTCTTTTACAATCCATTTCATACGCTTTAAAAGCTTCACAAAAAAACAATGAATCTATTTGAACATTCCAGTGAGAAAGAAAGACATAATTCCTCACCATTAGCTGACAGAATGAGGCCAAGATCTTTTGAGGAATATTTTGGACAGGAACATCTAACATCAAACAACGCCATTCTAAGAAGAAGTATAGAAGCTGATTCAATCCCAAGTTTCATTCTATGGGGCCCCCCTGGGTCTGGGAAAACCACACTAGCACAAATCATAGCTGAAACCACAAAGAGTCATTTTGAAAGAATTAGCGCAGTAACCAGTGGTGTTGCTGAAATCAGAAACATCGCTTCTGAATCAAAAAACAGGTTAGGTATGTACCAAAAACGCACAATTTTGTTTGTCGATGAAATCCATAGACTCAACAAATCGCAGCAAGATGTCGCACTTCCATTTGTTGAAAATGGGACTTTCATTCTGGTGGGAGCGACTACTGAAAATCCGTCTTTTGAGATAGTTCCACCTTTGTTATCTAGAACTCAAATATACATTCTTAATCCATTAACTAATCAATCAATTGCGAAAATAATTAATCATGCAGTAAAAGATCCAAAAAAGGGATTAGGCTCGCATAACGCAAGTCTAACAAATGAAGCGATGGAGAAGATCATAGAAATCACAAATGGTGATGCTAGAACAGCTCTAAATGTTTTAGAAATTGCAGTTTCAGTAACTGAGCCTAACCAGAATGGGGAATGTGTCATAGATGATGAAACCATTAACCAAGTTATACAGCACAAATCCGCAGCATACGATAAATCTGGAGAACATCACTACAACACGATCTCAGCGTTCATTAAATCTGTGCGAGGATCTGACCCTGATGCAGCAATTTATTGGCTTGCAAGGATGCTTGATGCAGGGGAAGATTTAATGTTTATCGCAAGGAGAATTGTCATTTTAGCAGCAGAAGACATTGGTCTCGCAGATCCACAAGCTTTATCCATTGCCATGGCAGCTCAGCAAGCAGTACATTTCATAGGAATGCCTGAGTGCAGAATCCCATTAGCTGAAGCAACAATCTATTTAGCAGCCGCACCAAAAAGTAACAGCGCATATTCAGCTATTAACAATGCATTAGATTCTGCCCACAATACATCTGGCGAACCTGTACCAATGCATTTAAGAAACGCTGTGACAGGGTTAATGAAAGATATAGGATATGGAAAAGATTACAAGTATTCTCACAACTATGATGATGCCTTCCATCCAATGCAAAACCTTCCAAAAAACCTTCAAGGAACTCAATTTTACAAACCCACATCCTACGGATACGAAAAAGAAATAACAAAAAGATTGCAAAGTCTTTGGAATCAAGATGATTCGAAAGACCAAAATATCAATCGGGAAAAAGGCTAAAGTGCTTCTTGCTCCACTTTCATCGCTATGCGCATCACTTCAAGTGTCTTTTCAATATCTTCGCCATTAATCCCATAGTGAGTAGCAAATCTCCATCGCGGGATTATATTACCCCCTAATACCCCATTCTCATTGATCCTATCTTTCAATCGAACAGGATCAACACCTTTAATTTCAAAGAACACTAAATTCGTCTGTACTAAATCAGGTTGAATAGAAATCCCAGGAATATTAGCAAGACCTAGCGCCAATTTGCGTGCATTTTCGTGATCTTCTGACAATCTTTCGATCATTGTATCCAAGGCAACTATACCTGCAGCGGCAATAATTCCTACTTGTCTCATCCCAGAACCGAGCATTTTCCTCCAATGCCTCGCTTCTTCAATAAAATCTCTCGAGCCACAAAGTATTGATCCAATTGGACAACTTAAACCTTTAGACAAACAAAATGTGACACTATCAGCTGCAGAAACCAAATCTGATACAGACGTTTCAAGTGCAGTTGCCGCATTAAATATCCTTGCACCATCAATATGTAAAGGCATATTATTTTTATGAGCCACCTCACCAACTGAATCAATATCCGCAGCGCTCAAAGGTAATCCACCACAAACATTATGAGTGTTTTCCAAAGCAACTAACGATGATCTTGAATGATGTACATCAACTGACTTTATCGCATCAAGAATTTGTTCAGGGAAAATCATCCCACGAGAGTCGTTATTGACTACATTATAACCAATACCTCCCAAAGCGGATGCACCACCGCCTTCATTTAAATATATATGTGATTTGTCTCCAAGAAGGACTTCGCCCCCCCGCTGAACATGCGATAATAATGCAACAAGGTTTCCTTGCGTCCCACTAGAAACGAATAATGCAGCTTCCATACCCAATAATTCAGCAGCCTTTTGCTCCAATCTAATAGTAGTTGGATCATCACGGAATACGTCGTCTCCAACTTCTGCATCAGCCATAGCCTTTCTCATGTCAGGAGTAGGATGCGTAACCGTATCACTTCTTAAATCAATTATTTTCATTGCATCCCTCGAAATCATAATCAGCGCTTATTGTATCAGTTATTGGAACCATCACGAACATTTCATTTAAACAACTTCATTGTTGTATACTTTTATTCAATGAAATGAAAAATGCGAGAATAGAATGCACCAACTTTCAATAGATTTTTACTCTAAAAAACATTCCCTCATAGGACTAATTACTTCGCCTACAGAATCACTAGGGTCCAGCCCTGGAATGATTCTTTGCCATCCTCATCCTTCTCTTGGTGGCAGTATGCACAATGGATTGATCACTTCTATTAGCAAGCTTGGAAGTGAGTCTGGAATTGCTTCTTTGCGATTTAATTTTAGAGGCATTGGAGGTAGTGAAGGTGATTTTGAAAACGGAAAAGATTCGAATGAGGATATTAAAGCTGCTATAAATCTTACTAGATCATGGAAGGGTTCTGGATTTGATAAAAACAACATCGTATTAGTAGGATATTCATTCGGAGCTGGAGTGATTTTAGACAATATAAAACAATTCAAACATGCTCGTTGCTTCATTCTGATAGCCCCCCCCATATCATCTTTAAAAAATTCTCGAATCCAAAAAGACAAACGACCAAAATTGTTCATCGCCGGACAAAATGACACAATCTCACCATCGGTTGAAATCCAACGCGAATTAGACAAAATCAAACAGCCAGTAAAATTTTCCGAAATCCCAAACGTTGGTCATACAATGGAAGCTGAAGGGAATGTTGTTGCGGAACAAGTAATCCAATACCTTGTAGGTTCTGTATTTAAATAAACCAAAATTCTACGAAATTTTTACAATGGAGAAATCTTCAATGACCGATTCAAGCAACTTTAGAACTGAAAAAGATTCCATGGGAGAGTTTGAAGTTCCCTTAAACGCATATTATGGAGCAAATACTATGCGTGCAATTTTAAATTTCCCAATAAGCGATTTACGTTTTCAATCTGCCTTTATTAAAGCAATTGCTAATATAAAACTTTGCGCAGCGCAAGTGAATAATGAACTTAACTTATTAGAAGATGAATTATCCAAATCAATAATCCAAGCAGCAACAGAAATCACTGACGGGTCACTGCATGATCAATTTCTAGTTGATATTTTCCAAACAGGTTCTGGAACGTCGACAAATATGAATGCAAATGAAGTAATCTCCAACAGGGCAATTGAAATTTTAGGCGGCGATTTAGGATCAAGAACCCCTGTGCATCCTAATGATCACGTAAACATGGGGCAATCATCAAATGATGTTATCCCAACATCAATTCACGTAGCTGCAAACGTAGAGATCACTCATACTTTAATTCCAGCATTAATCAATTTGAAAAACTCTCTAACTGAAAAATCTAATGAATTCATTGATGTAATTAAAACTGGGCGTACCCACCTACAAGATGCAACCCCAATTAGATTAGGACAAGAATTTTCAGGGTATGCTGGACAAATACAAAAAGGCATAGAACGACTTGAGCATGCAAAATCCGAATTGTCAGAAGTCGCTCTTGGTGGAACCGCAGTAGGTACTGGAGTAAATACTCACCCAGAATTCGCTGAGAAAGTTTGCAAAATGCTTTCTGAAAAGCTAAATATAAATATCTCAGAAACTTCAAACCATTTTCAGGCTCAAAGCAGTTTAGACTCAATAGTTGAAACAAGTGGTGTCTTAAAAACAATTGCAGTAAGCCTAATGAAAATTGCTAATGATATCCGATGGTTAGGCTCTGGACCTAGAGCAGGAATTGGAGAGATATCTCTACCAGAAGTGCAACCAGGTAGTTCAATAATGCCAGGCAAAGTTAACCCTGTAATTCCTGAATCTGTTTGTATGGCAGCTGCTCAAGTAATTGGGAATGATACAACTATATCAATTGGTGGCCAATCAGGAAATTTCGAAATTAATGTTATGATGCCAATTTGTGCATTCAATCTTCTCCAATCAATTGAATTGCTATCCACTTCTTCGTTAAATCTATCCTCGCAGTGCATATCTGGCTTAAAAGCCACTAATGCTGGACCCGACATGGTCGAAAGAGGCCTCGCAATTGTTACAACTCTTGTTCCCTACATTGGATATGATCAAGCGGCCTCAATTGCAAAAGAAGCACAAGAAACGGGTAAAACAATTAAAGATATTTCCTTAATTAGAACAGATATACCCTCAGATGAACTAGATAAAATTTTAGATGCATTTTCCATGACCGAGCCTGGAAATGGTGATGGAATATCAGTTGGATAGTTAATTCTCTCTAATCAAAATTAACTCATGGATCTTATAAAAAGAACGTAATTGCCTGGCATTAGAAATCCTCAAGATTGGAATCTCAGGGGGAACTAATTGCAGAAATTCCCTATGCCCTTGGAGAATTCTAAAACGTCTAACAATATAGTACCAACATATCGAATCTCTACTAAAGAATTGCCTCCAAGTCTCACGATTCCCTCCACAAACCGATTGTTTTGTAAAACAACGTCTTATGGATCTAAGAAAAATCCTCCAAAAAACTACTTCCCAAGAAAGATCCAACCATATAATCAATTTGGAATCTTTTAGAATAAAATTTCCTAATTTCTCGGTATAATTCCCCTCAATGACCCACCGATCTTGGGATTCTTTTATCTTTTCTACAGTAAAATCTCGAAATTCTTCAACAGTTCTTTCTTTCCAATTTGGGAGAAATTTGCAAGCATCCAATTCAATGTGTACATTTCCATGTTTTTCCTGAATAGATCTAGCTAATGAAGACTTACCCCCCGCACCACAAATAAAAATCTTATTTTTTAATGGGAACGATAATGGAACAAATTTGAGATTGGAATCATCTTTGGAAAATTTCAATTTGCACCTAAAACTAATTCAAAAATTCACATCTAACAAATTTGCATCAGATATCTTTTAAAATCTCTCTAGCAACATTCATCTCATCTTCTTTAGTTTTTACCAATCCGTCAATCACAAGATTTGCTAATCTTTCAAGAACTTTGCCAATAATGGGACCTTCAGTAAATCCCAATTGAATCAAATCATCACCTTTTAATCGTGGAGTAACAAATCTCAAATTATCTAGAAATAACCTTAAGTTAGACCGCAATGTGTTTGAATTCGAAATCAAACACATTGCTTCAAGAGTTGCAACATCTAAATGTGACAACAAATGAAATATCTTGCTATTTCGAATCTCCCCTTTTGCCAAAACTTTCAAAACTTTCTTTACTGACTGGGTATCATTAATTACTCTTACCCACCTTCCAGTCATTTTTAAACGCCGTATCAACTTTTTAGCTTCTGATTCTGTCAATGACTCAACCAAAATAGAAAGCATTACAAAATGAGAATTTTCACCATCAAATTTTGTAATAAGTTTCAACTTTTCAATATCTGAATCCTTCAATGCTAATGAAGAATGCATTGCTTGTAGAATGCCTGTTGCATGCGCTTCATACAAGATCTTATGAGGGTTAGGTTCTCTCAAAATATGTTTAAATGTTATAAAAATCCTCCACCCTGCCATACGCTTTAAATACTTTAAGTTTTTTGAAATAAGATCTTTAGAAGATTCATCTACAGGAAATCCTAAACGCTGGGAATACAGAACGACTCGAAGCATTCTAGTAGGATCATCTCGAAAACTACGCTTATACAAAATTCGTACTTTCCGTTGATGTAAATCTTCTTCACCATTCATTGGATCGATTAAATCTCCCCAAGTATTTCGATTAATACTAATCGCCATAGCATTTATCGAAATATCTCTTCTTACCAAGTCTTGATCTATTGTCTTAACCAGATTTACTTGCGGTAAAGATCCTGGATAGGAATAATAGTCTCTCCTAGCAGAAGCCACATCAATGCTAAAATCTGAAAACGAAATCTTTGCTGTTAAAAATTGAGACCTAGCTGTAATTTCTCCACCCAGCCTACTAGCCAATTGATTAGCAAAATCCTCTGAATCTCCAACAACCACCAAATCAATATCATTAACTGATTTTCCTAGCAATACGTCTCTGACTGCACCGCCAACCAAATACACTTTAGAATTCATACAATCGGCAAGTTCGCCCGCCACTATTAAGTGTTGATAATAACTGACATCAAAATTCTTTTGGAGTATTTTTGTCAAATTACTCATATACATTAACCTTAATTTGACACTATTAAGTGATTCTAATTATCAAGCTTTTTATTTAGGAATACGTTCAACAAATTTCTTAGCCCCCTCTGACAACCACGAGTTCCAAGAAACCATTATTAGCCTTGCGCCCCAATCAATGTATTCTTCCAAATTCGAATCAGCCACAAGTGCACCAGCACATCTTCCTCGATCATTAATCTTTGCAATCGCATTAGCAATTGTAGCCCTAACTTCCTCATGATTATTATCCCCAAAATGACCCATTGATTGCGCTAAATCACTTGGTGCTACAAAAAACACATCAATATCATCTACTAACAAAATTTCGTCCAAATTATTAATAGCAACTATATCCTCAATTAATGCTACTGAAAGAACTTGCGAGTTCGCATTTTCTAAGTAATTTTCTACTCCCCAAGATTGCCTACCACTAAACATACCTCTAGCACCAATCGGAGAAAATTTTGTGGCTCTTACAAGATCCCTTGCATCTTTTGCAGTATCTACATGGGGAACAACGATACCTTGCGCCCCCAAATCAAGTGTTCGATAAATTAGACTGTAGTTGTTCTCACGGACTCTAACTATACTGGACATTCCCCATAAGTCACTAGCTCGAGTAAGATTAGGTATGTCAGAAAAATCTATGGGACCATGTTCAGCTTCAATCCAAACCCCATCAAATCCAAACTGTCCTAAAAAGTCTATAATGTCGGGAGAGTTAAATCCACTGACGACAGTAGCAATTTCACCTGATGATAATTTCCGTTTGATAATGTTCTCACGAATTTCCATATTTTCTCCTATGCTGAATGCATTCTACATTTTCTACTTAACAATAGCATTTTTTCATATAATAAAAATAAATTGGACACTTGCCAAAATTTCATATGAGACTGTTTTTTGCAAGGAAATTGCGTCCACACATTTAGAATGGATTTAATATCAAACAGAGATTGTTTTTAAAAATATTCTGAACCAAATCAGTTTCAAATAGCATTTATTTGAAATATACTTGAACTACCAAACACTAGGAGATTCAGATGAATTCTGATTCAGTTCGTTTGACTGAACTTGCAAGTTGCGCAGGCTGAGCCTCAAAATTTAGTCCTGAAGACCTGGCTCAGGTACTGAGTCAGCTACCCATCATGTCTCATCCAGACCTTCTAATTGGATCTGACACAAAAGATGATGCAGCTGTGTACAAAATTTCTGACGATACTGCATTAATATTTACAGTAGATTTTTTTCCCCCAATAGTTGATGATCCATACACTTTCGGCGAAATTGCTGCATCTAACGCTTTAAGTGACATATATGCAATGGGAGGAAAACCAATTTTGGCCCTTAACATTGTTGGATTTCCTATTGATTTACCAAAAGAAATCTTAACTAGCATCCTAAAAGGGGGAGCCAACAAAATCCAAGAAGCTGGAGCCATAATTTCTGGGGGACATACGGTCGATGACGCAGAACCAAAATATGGATTAGCAATTTTGGGCATTGTTAAACCAGGAGAGCAAATATCTAATGCAAATGCAAAGGATGGAGACCTATTAGTTTTAACCAAACCTTTAGGGACTGGTATCATTACAACAGCAGCAAAACAATCAGCGTTAGATGATCTGGAAACGCTTAACTTGGCGACATCACATATGAAAGCCCTAAATCAAAATGCATCCTTATCTATGGTCTCTGCTGGAGCAAATGCTTGCACTGACATTACAGGATTCGGGTTACTAGGACATTTAAAATCAATGATGGAAGCAAGCAACAAAACAGCAACCATTGAAGTCAATAAAATACCTGTAATACAGGGTGTATGGGATTTAATTAAAAAGAAAATTCTTCCCGGTGGCACATTTCGTAATTTAGATTCAATTTCATCTACTGTTGATTGGGACAAACACGTAAAAGAAGACGAAAAATTGTTACTTAGTGACGCTCAAACATCCGGTGGACTTTTAATATCAATTTCAGAAAAAAATTTGCCGCTTCTCTTAGAAGAAATGAAGAAAAGAGACTGTCCAGATCCAATTGTTATTGGTAAAGTTTCAAATAAAGAAAATAACAATTCCCCATTAATTATAGTCCATTCCTAATTACTCCAGAGAGTTTTTAAATGCTAGAAAGTAATCTCAAAAAAGACATTGTTTCACTATTAAAATCCTCTTTTTCTGATGCACAAAAAAAAGGGGCTTTACCTCCTCATGGCATTCACTCTATAGATATTGAAATCACAATTGAACGCACTAAAAACCCCGAACATGGAGATATCTGCTCCACATTGCCCCTACGACTTGCAAAACCATTAAAAATGTCCCCCATGGCAATTGCTAAAGCACTAATTGAAGAAATTCATCCCCCTGGCAACACAATCAAAGAAATAGTACCTGCAGCACCTGGATTTATTAATTTCCACATCTCAGATGAGTGGTATACAGATCAGGTCAATGAAATCATCAAATCGGGACACAATTTCGGAAATCTCTCAAATGGTTCAGGGAAAACTATTCAATTGGAATTTGGAAGTAATAATCCAACAGGACCACTCCACGTTGGACATGGTAGAGGTGTAGTGTTCGGCAGTACATTGGCTAACATACTAGAAGCTGCGGGATATCGGGTGCATAGAGAATATTATATAAACGATTATGGCAGTCAAATAAAAATGTTTGGGGAAAGTATTTTAGCAAACTATTTCACAATTAGTGGAAAACCTAAAGAAGTACCTGATGGAGGATACAAGGGAGAATACGTTGGAGAAATTGCAAACAAGTTTCGGGAAAAATTTGGTGACACTATACTAACTCTTGACGAGAAAGAATCCTTAAAACTTTCAATCGATTTCGGTCTTACTAAAATGCTCGCCGAAATCAAAGAGGATTTAAGCAAACTGAATATTCACTACGACGAATGGTTTAGCGAACGGACTCTTTTTACTTCTGGTCAATACAAAAAGACTCTGGAAATTTTAGAAAGCCAAAAACATACAAATTCCAAGGATGGGGCATTATGGTTTTCCTCCACCAAATTGGGTGAAGAAAAAGACAATGTTCTAGTACGTAAAAATGGTTCCCCAACTTATTTTGCGTCTGACATTGCATATCATCACGATAAATTTGCCAATAGGAAATTTGATCAAGTAATAGATGTTTGGGGAGCTGACCACCAGGGACATATTTCGAGAATGAAGGCAGCAATGGGAGCATTGGATATTGACCCCGAAAAATTGACAATCTTGATTACTCAAATCGTTACTTTCAAAGTAGGCAGTGAATCAGTACGCCTTTCAAAAAGGTCTGGGAATATTTCCCTTTTAAGCGAACTTATAAATGATGTTGGACCCGATGCATGTCGCTATTTTTTCTTATCTCATTCATCAAGAAGTCAAATGGAATTCGACCTAGAATTAGCCAAGCAACAATCGAATGAAAATCCTGTTTATTATATACAATACGCATTTGCTAGAGCTTACAATATTATCGAAAAAGCTAAAGAACAAAATATTAAGTTTGCGGATGCGGAAGTTTCTTTTTTAAATACTGAATCCGAATTAAAGTTAATAAAATCAATGCTTAAGTTGCCAGAAATAATCGAGATAGCATCTGATTCATTAGAGCCTCATCATTTACCATATTATTCTATTGAGTTAGCAACATCATTTCACGGATTTTATGATAGATGCAGGGTTATTTTAGAGAACGATAACGATTTAACAATGGCACGTCTAAAACTTGTCAGTGCTTCAATGATGGTCCTATCACGCTGTCTAGAATTAATGGGTATGCGATCTCCTACTTCAATGTGAATTCACAATACATTCTTATTCTAAATTCCCCTCAGATTTATACAATTCCCCGCGATCCTTGTACATTTCAGCAATATTTTTAATTAACTCAATATGTCTATTCTGAACCTTACCTATCCTCTTACCTGGAACTCCTACAACCATACTCCTAGCTTCAAATTGTTGATTTTCTAAAACAACAGTCCCAGATGCTAAAAGACTATCCTCTCCAATAATCACACCATCATTTACTGTTGCTCCATTACCAATTAGAGAACGGTCACCAACATTTTTTGCATGGCACAAAACTCTATGCCCAATAACCACATTTTCACCAATTACAACATCATCATCACCATGTAGGACAGAATTATCTTGTATACATGTATTTTTACCGATTTTTATATATCCTGAATCAGCACGAATTACAGTTCCAGGCCATATGCTTGCGCCTTCATCTATTTGAACGTCACCCACAATATAAGCAGCTTCACTTACAAATGCATTTGGATGAATTTGAGGCGTTTTCTTATTGAGACTTCGTATCAATTGATCCTCCTAAACGATTATCTTTGAAGGATAATACATATTTTTAGTAATTTCACTTCTTTACTCACTCCAAAAAAACATGTCCCTATTTTTGTCTACTGTCATATGTTTAAATGTATGAACTAACTTATAATGGAAAATCTGTTGAAAACGATTCATAGTCCTTACATCAAATATTTCTTGGTAGCTACATTTTTTATCTTGGCTTTATCAGCATGTGATTCTGTGAAAAGTAACTCTACTGAATTTCCAAACCCCATCGAACCTATAGAAACAAAAAATGTTCCTAGTCCAATACCTACAACAAAACCAAATGAAAACAAGGTGCTTAATCCAATCTCGACTCCCACGACAGCTCCTGCCGCTTTGTTTTATTATTCGCGAGCTTTCAGGCTATTAGAAATGGAATTATGGGATGAATCAATTGTGGCTTTCGGTCCAGTAATAGCTATGCTTCCAAACATGCCACACGGATTCCATGGGCGCGGCAAAGCTTATCTAAACAAAGATGTTTACGAATATGCACTAAATGATTTTGAAAGCGCAATAAAAATCGATCCAGAATTTGGTCCAGTGTATGTTGACCGCGCAAGGCTATACCTGAAGAAAAAACAAACGGATCTAGCAACTCAAGATTTACAAAAAGCTTTAGAGTTTTTGCACCCTATCAGGCATAAAAATGAAATAAATTCAGCAAATCTACTAAAAAATGAAATACAATCACTAAAATAAACCCAGAATTCCTCGAAAGAAAATTTCTCAAAAACTATTTATAATTTACGTATCTAATAAAACAATTAAAGGTGAAATATGATCCTATCAGATAACGATTTGAGGGAGAGCTTAAAATCCCAACATATTAAAGTCGATCCACTTCCTGATTTGAATTCACAGCTAGGGCCAGCCTCGCTAGATTTCCGACTGGGCCATGAATTACGCGTCTTTGATTATGGTCGTAGGGGATATATAGACACACGAGAAGAGGTGCCTGAAGATTTATTTAGAACTATTAATATCAAAGATAATGAACCTTTCGTAATTCAACCGGGAGAATTGGTGTTGGCCAACACTTTCGAATCCTTGGAAATCCCTCCTGACCTTTTAGCAAGACTAGATGGACGCAGCAGTTTAGGAAGATTGGGCATAATTGTCCACGGCACCGCAGGATTGTTCCATCCAGGATGGCGAGGCAAACCCACACTAGAATTAGCTAATTTGGGCAGAATGGCCGTTGCTCTATATCCAATGATGAAAATATGCACATTCACATTTCACAAACTAACCGATTCGAGTAGTCGCCCATATGGAGATACTATTAACCCAAAGTACATGGACCAAAAAACTCCAGCACCTAGTAAGTTATGGGCCGAATTTTCACAAGAAAATCCCTAAAATTCCAATAAACTGTACCGAGAAATTGAAAATATACTGTTTATTTTAATCTGGCTCTTTTAACATCCAATCTTTTTTCAGCGTCAAGTCTTGGAAGAGCATATTCATTTAAATCAACAAACGAAATCCCTGATGCTAAAACTGGATGTACTTTTTGTACTTCATGATAAATTGATTGAGCAATTTTGCGATAGTCTGGATGCCCTTGTGGACCAGACCTCAACTCAACCATATGGAAAATTTCTCTCAAATTCATTTTCATATACCATCGAACTTTAAATTGCCTGGGGAGCGCATATTGCGACTCTAATAGCAATCCACTATCAGCAATTTTCTTAGCCACTTCTGCAGCCTCATCCATTCGACTATTCCATTCATCTTCTAAGCCCATATCCTCTACTTCTATAGGAATATCATAACCAAGATCAGGGGTTAAAATTTGAGCTTCTTGAGTTAGTTGTCTGTGCCTATGAAAATCTCTATATACACCGTAACTACTTAAAAATTCAAATGTGTAAAAAACGTTCTCAAAAGGTCTACCGGGCCTATCTCTGCGAGATGATCGATTATTTACATATTCTTTAATTACATTTTCTATATATTCTGACGATTCAGAATCAATTAAAGTCTTTATTTCTCCCATATTTGTTTGGGCATGTGGATATAAAATCGCAGATGCAACAATTTTTTCTGCATCATCATCAAAATCCACCAATGTTACTGAATTCTCTTTGGATAATCCTTGTGGTGATGCTAATTTGGCATTTTGCACAGGACTCCTACGATGTACCAAATATTCATTCCTTTGAGACCTTTTTACAAAACTAGGAATAACTTTCCGCATCTCATTGTGCATTGCATTACCAATCTCCTGTGTCTCAGAAAGTTCAGTAGAATACAAAGAGCTAATCAAATATTCATACGCTCGACCATTGCCAAACAAACCAACATTAGTCAACCTCGATGCAGGTAAAATATTTTTAACTATATCACAGCCTTTTGCTCGAACAGCACTTGCATAAGCACGATCAGAAGTATCAGAATCTTGTGGCGATACTTCGCGAACATAATCCATAGCCTCATAGATCCAAGATCTATAAGATTCAAATAAATTACGCATTGAATCAATAAAATTCTGGGAATACTTTGAAGCCATAATTGATGGGTCTTTATAGTACAAATAATCTCCATCAACCTTCTCATCAAACATTACATATCTAGCAGATTTTTCGAGTGGGGAAATACCTATTCTGGGATTAGTTAGATAATCGGCTGCCAAACTCGAAATGTTCTCACAAGCAATATGTACCCCGGCTAATTCTGCCACAGAATCATCACCATAACCTACCAATACTCGATCATAAAAGCGTTCAGCCTTTTCTATTGCCAATAAAGGATCCGATTGATTTTGATTTGGAGATCCTACAATTTCGTCAAATTCCATTTCCGGAGCATTAATAAACTCATCCAAAAGAACCCTTCGAAGAGTTTTCTCTGTACGACTATATCTTGAAAACAATGTACCTTTAACAACTTCAGGCAAATTAACTAAACAAAATATATCTTTATCTAAATTGGTGAAATAACGCCCAATCAGGGTACTTTCCTGAGGGTCAAAATTTTCTGGCATAAGAATTCCTCACTATGAACCTTAGTAAACTCAAATGAGCTTTATATATCCAACTATATTACATGCAGTAGTCTATTGTAAAAGGTAAGTAAGAAAGATTTAGTTAAATAAAACCTGAATCTAAGATCCCCATCTTATTCGTTTATTTAATGATGGCAAAAATGCTGGAGGGATCTCCAATTTTTTCAACAAAGTCCATGCTCCATTTGACAAATTTAATAGCTCCAAGGAAATTTTGTCGGAAGAAATAATTGCTGAAATACTTCCTCCATCAACAGACCATTGAATTGATTCAATTCTTTTGCTAATCTCATAAACACCCTGCGGTTGTTCCAAATGCATTAATCTTTCAGACAAAATATCAAATACAAAAACTTTGCTCATATATTCACTCGCGTTAGATCCGCTAGAAATACTCAAAGCCAACTGTGATCCATCATTAGATTGATCAATAATCCCAGAAATCTTTTGATTCTGAGAAACGCCCAACAATGTTTTTAAATCGTTTTCGCTTGCAATTAACTTTGGATAGGAATCGTCTTCTATCGACAAAAAATACATCCCAGTAACTGAATCATTTGAGGTCCTATTATTGGGCTCTTGATATTTAAGATAATAAATTCCTTCGCTATCAGCAGACCAATCTGGGATAATCCCTTCTTTCAAAATATATTCATATTTGTTATTAAACACATCTAAGACCATGACATAATCCCAAGAAATTAATAGTTTTTTTCCGTCTGGTGACCAACGAAACTGAGTAGGCTTAGAAAATTTTGTAGGGCCATCTTCCGTGCCTTCAGATTGCCAAAATTCATAATAGTCATATCTTTTAAGCGTCTTGTTATCAACATCAATAATAACTAGTTCAGCGATATTCGATCCGACCGCACACCAATTAAAAACCATAACCGCGAGAAATTGACTATTTGGCGACCAAGATAACCATTCAAAAATAGGATAATGAACAAAACTATTAATCCCTAAAAAAATCTCTCCTTGATCACTAGCAATGGCAAGTGCAAATTGATCTTCAGAAACATAAGCCAATTTTTTCCCGTCAGGTGACCATGTCGCATCCATTGCACCAACCAAAGAGCCAAAATCATCTCCAAGAGCATTAACAGCACTGGAAGTAAATTTCCATTGATGATCCTTTCTTACCAAATCTGTGAAAAGCATCGGACGGCTAAAGCTATCTTCCGTGAAAGGGATTTCTGTAAAAGGGGTGGTCTCAAGTGTAACTAAATCTTTTGTTTGTCTCTTCCCAGAAATGTGAATTGAGGGCAATTTAATATGTTCCCCATTAGTCGGAATTCTAACAGTTTTTGGTGGTTCCAATTGGTTCTCAACATTTTTGGAAGAATTAGAGGATACTGGTTTTACAGAAACATTTAATTCATTATTCGAAGCTTTTGTCGAATCAGAAAGAATATCACCAACTGAAATGGGAGTTGGATATACATGAAGCTTAATAGAATAATCATCTTCTATAGACAATGGATTTGGTTTAGGTGTGGGTTTAACCAAACTTTGATTATTACTCGCACATCCAACGAATATCACAGTTACAAATATTAGAATTAATTGGCCAAAAACTCTAAAAGGGAAAATTTTCATCTGATAGTATGTTCCTCTATTGAGAAAATAGAAATTTAAACTTGGATTTCTCTAGATTCCGTAGACACTCGTCCTCCTTGCCACTGACCCCGATAGGTGTTCGACGAACCTTCAACTCTATAAAATTGAGCATGCACAATCCTCGCTCCTATTTCTATACGAACAATACTTGGTCCTTCATTTTTTACTGCAAATGTTAACTCTCCAGAATATCCTGGAGCAACATTCCCTGAACGAATATAAATCCCAGATCTAAATGTGGTAGTCCTTGGTTTAATATTTACAGTAATATCCTCAGGAATATTCACTGTTTCGATAGTCTTAAATAAATAAAATTCACCCGGGTGAATTTGGACCTCAGTGATGTCCTTACATTTTTCACCTCCAGCTATTGGTATAGCTGAGGGGGTTTCTCTCTCAGAAACCCCTAGGAATCCTTCTCCTTCAATCTTGAACACTTCTCCTAAACGAAGATCAAACCCAGCGCCTTCGGGGTTTTTTATCTCCCTTTCTGACAGCCCTTCAACTAAATGAAATTCCTTGACCATTTCTAGTAATTTTTCAGATCCTAAAATCATATTCTCTCACACTATTCCTTTTAATAAATCTCCGGGTCCAAATGCATTTCTGGGGAGTCGATCTCATGATTTTCTAGAACCCTCCATAATTTTTGATAAACCTGAATCCTCCACCTACCAGTATCAACAACAAATACTCTCCCTTGTAAATCCACTTTAACTGAGGTTGGAGCAGCAAACCTTTTTTCACGGTCAAAATTAACCACATTATCTCTTAGTCTAAGGGCATCCGGATTTGCCAATAATTTTTGAACACCCTTGTCAGTTACAGTACCATCACCAATCAACGACTCCAAAAACATTCCTCTATGATTAAAAATTAACACTCTGTTGTTTCCTCTATCAACAACATAGATGTCCCCATGTTGATCAACCGCAACAGAACTTGGTCTATCTAACTCTCCTATCCCATTCCCTGGACTACCAATTACCTGGAGAAGATCCCCTTCAGTTGAAAACCTTTTTACTAAGTCATTCCTCCAATCAGCAATCAGAAGAGAATTATCTATTGGATCAATAGTAATTCCCCATGGATGATTTAATTGATGTAGCTCAGTCCCAAAATCCCCCCAACTATCGACAAATTGACCTTCGCGAGTAAACTTTTGGATTTTGTGATTATTACAATTAACTATCCATAGATTCTGATCTGAATCCAATGTAATGCCAGATGGGCCATTTAATTGACCTTCCTGAGATCCAAACTCACCCCACCATCCGATAGTTTCGCCAGACGTACTAAGCATCAAAACTACATTTGCATGCTCATCAGTAGAGTACAAAACCCCTTCATTATCAATAGTACACATTACTGGGGAAGGAAACTTTTCTTTCCCTTGAATTTCTGGTTTCCCGTCAATAGTAGGGAAAATAAATTCTCCATATTCATCATCAATAGTAACTGGAACGTATCTATTCCGAGGAACATTTTGAAATTGTTCCCACCTATTTAATACATAAAACCATCCGTCATCCCCAATAGAAACATCCAAAGGTCCATAAAACCCGCCTACAGGAACTCTTTGCCCCAAGCAAAATTCATATCTATGTCCCCTTCTAAGTAAAGTCGGATATCTAGGATCATGGGAAATTTGGTTATCTGTGAATGTGCTCATATTGAGTTCCTAATTATAAAGACTGAATTTAAAAATCTAACGAGAAAATACACCCTCAAATTGATCAAACTTGCTATCTAATATTGGATTAGAATTGATTCCAATCCATTGTTCTAAAACTGTTGCATATACTGACCTAAAATCATGAGTAAAATGCATATCTCCATCAAGTTGGTCTTTTGGAGCTAAAGAAGGATAATTATCATAGAAACCACCCTTTACTCTATCGCCAATCAAAAAAGTGCCTCCCCCAGAACCATGATCTGTACCATTTCCATTATCTCGAATTCGGCGACCAAATTCTGAAAAAATCATTACCACAACCTCATTTGAAGCCTCATGTTCTCTAAGATCATCAATAAAATCACCTACTGCTCTAGATACAGAAGACAGTAATTTTTGTTGCGTTTGAATCTGAGCTCCATGAACATCAAAACCACCTAATTGAGCATAAAACACTCTTGTACCTATGCCAGAAAGATGAACTTGAGCTATACCTTTAAGACTTTGAGAAAGTGAATCCTCAGCATATTCAATACTAGATTTATAAATAGGAGGAGCAGTGCTAAGCATATCTGCTCCATTAAGAGCATCAATACCTGTTTGTCCTAAATGGTCCCATACTACGCTAGCTTCTTCAAATTCTTCTGGGGCATACATCCTGGTAAAAGCTTTTACTGCCTGGCGTTGTTTCTTTCCTGCAAGATCAGTCAACAACCCATATCCCTCTAATTCAGTCACAGATATTGCAGGAGTCCCTGACAAATACATTGCCCTTGGGAGTCCTGAACCAAAGCTTACCCCTGTAACAACATTTTCTTTTTGTGGATCAAGTTCTCTTATCGTTTTCCCTAACCAACCATCGGAACTTAAAGTTTCTGGATTAGCGGTATGCCAAATGTCCATCGATCTAAAATGTGATCTGTTGGGAGAAGGATATCCCGATCCTGGGAAAAGCGCTACCTTACCTTCATCCCAAAGTCGTTTAATAGCTCCCATAGCAGGATGAAAGGCAAATCCTTGATCAATATGCAGTGCATCTTCTTCAGAAATACCAACAGTCTTACGAAACTCAAAATAATGGGAATCCCTAAACGGAATTACTGTACTCATAAAATCATTCCCACCAGAAAGTTGAATTACAACAAATACGGGTGGTTTTCCAGAGTCTAATGTTTCATTTAATTGTTCAACCATCTTTTCTCCTCAGAATTTACAAATTCAAAATCAAAAACATTACGCAAATTGATACTCTCTGGAAGATACAATTAACCTAAGCATCCCCGATACAATTTCTAAGAATTCTTTGGATTCAGTATCTATAAAATCTGGTATGTCTAATTCATCAAATAACACTTCAATAGATCGAGGCTTAAGATGAATTGATCCCATTTCATACAAGCACTCATCTAATAATTCCCTAGCAAGAAACTTAGATTTTTTAGAAGCGATCCTATTAATTATTGCTTCTGTTCCTGGAGCAGAAATATCGGATATCATCTGAGCTGAAAAATTCACTCGTTCTATTAAGTATGACGAATCAATCCATTCTCTACCAGTATGCCATCCTTCTACAGTAGGAGGATTTAACAAGTCTTGACCCATATTCTTTGTAGCATCTGCCATCCTAGAAAGTCCAAATTCGTATGGTGTCTGATGTCTTCCAGAAAGTATTGCCGTTCCGACTACAATTTCAGGAGGACTCTTAACTTTCTTAAATATTGCATTTTTAAAAAAATCGGTATTGAAAACGTAGCGCAAAACTTCCGAGATCATATAGTTCGAATTTACAAAAACCTCAGCAATTAATTCAACATGTTCTTCAACGGGATCATCAGAAACAAAAAAAGAATAGATTTCAGACGCAACAAATTTTGCTGTAGCTGGTTGCTTCACAATGATATCTATAATATCTTCACCATCAAATGGGCCAGTTTCACCCAAAAAAGTTTTCATTCCAGAATCATGATCTTCTGATCTAAATATAAACTGACTATCATAAAACCCATTAGGATATCTAGGAATTGTTTGCGATTTCGTCCATCCTGTGAATGCTCTAGCGCACTCTTTAACATCTTCTTCACTATAATTGCCAATGCCCATGCTAAATAACTCAAGCAATTCTCTACCAAAATTTTCATTCGGAGCGTCGGCATGATTCATTTGGTTATCCAACCAAAAGATCATTGCAGGATCTTTTGCCAATGCGACAAGTAGATCCTGAAAATTCCCAAGTCCTTTATCCCGAAGCATCTCATAATGGGTCCTCATCATTGGATTATTTGTGACTTTTGAATCTCCAGTAGCAAAAACCCCATGCCACATCAATGCAACTTTTTCTTCAAGAGGCCTAGGTGAATTAATCATCCGATATATCCATCTAGCTCTAGTCCAATAACGAACTTCTTCATCAGCGTGTTGTAAATTATGTCTTTCTAAAAGATCTTCCTCAAGCCTAGGATAATTGCCAACATTTATCAGATCTTCAACAATTGATTCATATGACTCTGACAACCTGCTCTCCAATTTGGAAGCTGGTTCTCCAAATGCCGCCCTCCTAAGTAAATGCGCAACTTGTGCAATACTTGTTCTTTGCTCTAATAATGCCATCTTTCCCCCTACCGAAATACTGGGTAACTCATAGAACTATGGATTAGAATATATCACATTACAAATAAATTCGAAACATGTGATAAAATAGGGTTAAATGCCTATAACATCACTTTTACAACAAATGAATTTCGGGATCTAAATGAAAAGTTTTTTTACAATTATTGACAAATTATTTGAAGACATCACTGGTCCAATCAAAAGCATGTTCAATGTTTGGATTAAAGATGCAACTATTAGTGGGATATTACTCGTAATTTGTGCAATTGTCGCTTTCATTTGGAGTAATATCGCCCATATTTCATATGAACAATTTTGGGAAAACCATTTTGAAATTGGCATTGCTGGTTTTTCATTGAATGGAACCATTCATTTTTGGATAAATGATTTTCTAATGGCAATCTTCTTTTTCTTAATAGGCCTTGAGATAAAACGAAATATTTTAGAAGGTGAATTAAAAAACTGGCGTAATGCCTCTTTGCCAGTATATGCAGCATTAGGTGGAATGATTGTACCGGCAATACTTTTCTATATTCTCAATAAAGATACTAACGCAGCCAATGGATGGGGAATCCCAATGGCTACTGACATTGCATTTAGTATGGCAGTACTTGCATTACTCCGAACAAGAGCACCAATCAGTTTGAAATTATTCCTTTCTGTTTTTGCTATAGTAGACGATATTGGTGCAGTAATAGTAATAGCGATTTTCTACACTGACACCATTAACTTAACGCAAATTATAGTTTCTGGCTTATTGTTGGCCTCTATGATTACTGCTTCAATTAAACTTCATGTTAAATCAGCTTGGTTCTTTGGTACGATGGCAGCATTAGTCTGGCTATCAGTTTTAACCTCAGGAATCCATACCAGCATCGCAGGCGTTTTAATTGCCATGACTATTCCATTAAATATGAGAGTAAACAAAGCAGCATTCGCGACCAATGTACAAAACATTTTAAATTCATTTAAAAAAGAATCTTTAAACGACAAAACTTCTGAATCTGACATTCTTTCTGACGAACAAAACGAACATCTAAAACAACTAAAAACCGCTGCCAGCAATATTACTTCCCCACTAATTCAACTTGAGCATAATTTGCTACCAATAGTTTCATTTATAATAATTCCACTCTTTGCAATATCTAATGCAGGAGTTTATTTAGGACATAATCTATCTGAAAATATTTTTAATAACGTCAGCATAGGAATAATCCTTGGCTTGGTCCTAGGAAAACAAATAGGGATTTTCGGTTGTGTTTGGATTGCAGTACGTCTTGGTTTAGCATCACTTCCACCTAGTATACGATGGATCCATATATATGGAGTATCGTGGCTTGGTGGGATCGGTTTTACTATGTCTCTATTTATAATCAGTTTAGCTTTGACTGACGAACAATCAATTGTCCAAGCCAAAATTGGAGTAGTTATCGGATCAATTATTGCTGGAATTGGAGGATACTTAATTCTTCGGCTAGCATCTCCAAAAAAGGAACCCTCGCCAGAACCCACAAAAACTATTCAATAACAATATTTTAAATATTAAAGGCGATTAAATTGAACATTGAAATTCGTGACGATACATTCAAAAAAATAGTCGATCCAAACGTCTCAATCCAACAACTGGCAACTGGATTTGAATTCACCGAAGGACCAGTTTGGAATCCTATTGAAAATGCTTTAATTTTCAGCGATATGCCTGGAAATATCATGCGTAAGTGGACAGTCAAAAATGGGGTCGAAACATTTAGACAACCAAGTAACATGGCAAATGGAAATTTTTTTGATTCTAAAGGGCGTCTTATTACTTGTGAACATGCCACTAGCAGAGTGGTGAGAACTGAATTAAATGGTTCAATCACTATTTTAGCCTCTCACTATGGCATGAAAGAATTAAATAGCCCCAACGATTTAATTATTAGTAAAAACGGCCTTATATATTTTACGGATCCCTCATTTGGAAGAATGGAATACTACGGAGTACCGAGAGAACAGGAACTAGACTTTTGTGGTCTCTATAACATTGAACCTGAAAGCAAAAAAATTACTCTTTTATCAGATGATTTCATCCAACCAAATGGATTATGTTTTTCTCTCGACGAGAAAAAATTATTTGTTAATGACTCTGCAAGGGAACATATTCGTTCGTTCATTGTTTCAGATGATGGATCATTATCTGAGGGAAAGGTTTGGACTACAGTATTTGGTGAAGGAAAAGGCGTTCCAGATGGAATGAAAATAGATTCTTTAGGAAATATATGTACTACTGGACCTGGAGGAATCCACTATTTCGATCCTTCCGGAAAATCGATTGGTGTAATTAAAATACCCGAATCAGTCTCAAATTTTACTTGGGGAGATGAGGACATGCAGACCATGTACATTACTGCCTCAACATCACTTTACAAGATTCGCACCTTAATTCCAGGAAATACAATATGGAACTAATCAAATGATTGCACTACATGTATATTTCAACCCAAAAAGTGGCCATGAAAAATCTCTAGAAAACGGCATTTCTGAAAAGTGGATAGCCGCAATGGCCAAACAAAAAGGGTTTTTGAAAGCAGTACTACTTAAAAAATTCGAAGACTCTAGTCTTATAAAAGCTGGAGGTAAAATACCTGAGAATGTTTTCGAAGTAATATCATACTGGAACTCTGAGGAGGAAAGACTTTCATGGGTTGCTAAACCAATTCACGACCAAGTCTTCAATCCATTAATCGAAATATCCGAAGAAGTTTCTTTTACACTCCAAAATGTAAAACACGTTTGGAAATTTTAGGATATAGACAAAACAATCTTCCCAAAATTCTTATTGCTTTCCATATATATATGAGCATCAGAAACTTTTTCTAATGGGAAAATTTTGTCAACTATTGGTCGAATCTTCCCGCTTGAAATCAAAGGCAACAAATTTTTAATAAACTGCTGATTCAATGCCATTTTTTCAGGCATAGACCTTGCTCGAAGAACTGTTCCAAATATCTTGAGTCTCTTTTGCATTAATTGGCCAAAATCTATTTCTAGAGTTGAACCTCCCATTGTACCTACCAAAACTAATCGCCCCTGAGATGATAATGATTGAATATTTTTGTACCAGTATGGAGCTCCAATCACATCCAAAACTACATCAACACCTTGATCATTTGTATCTTTACTAATGACTTCGGAAAAATCATCCTTATGATAATTTATTGGAACATCCAATCCTAAATCTTTCGCATAGCTTAACTTTTCATCAGACCCACTCGTCCCAAATGTTCGTACACCAAGAGACTTTGCAATCTGAACTGCCGCTGTGCCAACACCACTCCCGACTGCATGAATTAATACAGATTCACCCATCTCAAGCTGACATTGATTAACTATTGCATCAAAAGCGGTAATAAAAACTTCAGGAATCGAAGCCGCTTCTTCAAAGTTTAAATTACCCGGAATATGTGCAATCATATGTTGGTTTGTCACTACTTTTTCAGCATATCCACCCCCTCCCAACAATCCAAACACCCTATCACCTGGATTAAATCCCTGAACTAATGACCCAACATCTAAAACTATCCCCGACATTTCCAAACCGGGAACATCAGATCGAATACCTACGGGAGAAGGATATCTGCCTTTTCGTTGTAAAGTATCAGCTCTATTTAAAGCGGATGCTTTAACCTGTACCAAAACATCTTCGTTACCACATTTTGGGTCGTCAATTTCTTGAATTTCGAAAACTTCAGGTCCGCCTGGTTTCGTAATAACTGCTGCACGCATTTACACTCCTCGTATTATAGCCAACCATCTAAAGAAAATTTTTGCACTGCTTCATCATCAAAATCCACACCTATCCCAGGACTCTGAGGAATTTTTAAGCCTCCATCTTTGATCTCTAGCGATGTCGAAAACAATCTACCAATATTTAGAACTGAATGATCCGTAAAGAACTCAACCCAAGATGCATTAGGAGTACTGGCAACTAAGTGAACATGTATATCAGCTAACCAGTGAGGAGCAACAATTACATCACGTCCTGCTGCCATTGATGCAATCTTCCTCCATTCAGTTATGCCTCCGCAAACACCTGCATCTGATTGTAAAATATCTGCAGCATTATTATCTAAAATCTGTTCAAAATCCCATCTTGTTTGATGAATTTCTCCCGTAGCAACAGGTATATTTATTGCCTGAGCAATTTTTGCATGACCTAAAATATCATCCGGCATTAATGGTTCTTCAATCCAATCAGGTGAATGAACCTCAAATTCCCTACAGGCCTGAATTGCTGAACTTGCATCACTCCAAGCATTATTTGCATCCAAAAATAAAGGGACTGAGTTCCCTACTGCCTCTCGTGCAAATCCTATCCTAGTAACATCCTCAGAGGTGGAAACTCTACCTACTTTAATTTTAACAGCCCTAAGTCCCAAATCTAAATAACTTCGCATCTCATTCGCTAAATCTTCTGGAGTCTTATTTGGTTGATAATATCCACCACTAGCATATGCTGGAACAATTTCTTCATGAAATGCTCCTAACATCTTATATAGTGGAAGCCCTGCATCTTTTGAAATTAAATCCCATAAAGCTATATCAATTGCACTGATTCCTCTCAAAACCGACCCTCTGCGTCCGTGCAAAATAGATTCCTTGTACATTTCATCCCAAATTGATTCTATCTGATGAGGATCACGTCCAATAACAACATCCGACAACAATTCTCTTATTGCCATCGTTGTCACACCACCTGCCTTATGACCAGTATATGAAAATCCTATCCCCTCAATTCCAGAATCTGAACGGATTCTAACCAACGTATAATGTCGCTCCTGAACGGACCTAGTCGCAAAAGCAACACCTGAATCCAATGGAACAACGCAAGTTGCAGATTCAACAGATATAATTTTCAATATATTCTCCTAAAAATATTTAAACAGAAAAAGCGACAGACCCATCATTCCGAAAAGGAACTGCATCTTGCAATTCACGGGGAGAATAAGGGGTTTTAGAAATTTTTTCTTGGTCAATTTCTACACCTAAACCAATCTCGTCTGGAAGAAGGATATACCCACCTTCTCGCTTAAGAGTAGAATTAACAAAATCATGTTTCTCAGATTCATCAGCCAATGTATATTCCTGAGTAATGAAATTGGGAATAGTAACATCAAGATGTACAGATGCTGCAGTTAAAATGGGACCTAGGAAATTATGAGTAACAACAGCAGAATGAAAAGATTCAGCGATTGCTGCAATTTTCTTTGTATGGGTTAATCCGCCAGCCAATCCTACATCGGGCCTAACATATTGAGGACCTCCGTGAGTTAAAAGTTCTCGGAATTCCCAAATAGAATGCATCCTTTCTCCATTTGCTACAGGTATAGAAACTTTCTGGGCTATTTCACCCTGTGAAATAATACTGTCAATTTGAATTGGATCTTCATAAAACATAGGATTGAATTCCTTTAGATTTTCAGCCAAGTGAATGGCAACCATCGGTGTTAATTTACGATGGATTTCTAAAATAATATCAACTTCATCACCTGCGCCTTCCCTCAAAGCACCAACATATTCCCTAGTTTGTTTAACAAGTTTTTCCAATGAAAGATCAAAATAATTGTCTGGAAGTGGATCGATTTTTAAAGCTGTAAATCCTTGTGCGACAGCTTTTTTAGCAGCCCCAAAAATCCCCTCTTCTTTTGGCAATTGATTATCCCAACCACCTAGCAATAAATGAAGTCTCACTTTGTCACGAACCTTCCCGCCCAATAATTCCCATACTGGAATTTGAAACTTCTTTGCCTTAATATCCCAAAGTGCTATATCAATCGCCGACAAAGCTCCTGACAACACAGAACCTTTGAAAGGAGCCGATCGATAAAGTAATTGGCTAATGTGTTCGGTATTAGTAGGATCTTGACCAACCAAAAGTGGAATCATTTTTTTCACAATAGCACTTACTGCTTCAGGGAATCCCCAGCAAGCTGATTGACCCAAACCCCTAATGCCATTATCTGTAATTATTTCAACAAGAAATAAATCCCGAACCAAATGTGTTTCAATTTTTTCTATTTTCATTTAAATCCCTATTGACCTCGGGGTCCAGTTTAGTAAATGTTTTGCCTTTGTTAAATTGTGTTCATTTTCATTAGGATCGCCTGCGATAAATATTGATTCAAATCTTCCATGCCCCGTAGAAACATAATCCATTCCAGCTAAGTAAGCATTGGCTAAATCTTCCTCATGTGTTATCCATAATCTTCGATCCATCAATCCGTTACCCATCTTCGTAGTTTCCTCATCCCACTTTTGTGCAGTTCTTGGCCCAGTAATCCTCAATGCCAAAATGTTCATATCAAACCATCTTGCAAAATATGAACAGATCAACTCACCAAAGCCTTTTGTTAGCCCATAAACCGAAGGAGTATCCAAAGGAATTTCTTCTTCTGCATTAAAAAAATCCCTTTCTCTATAATGAACGCTCATAGTACTCGTGTGAACTCCTTTTAAAACTCCCATCTCTTGAGCATGAAATAAGAATAGATGTAATCCCCTTGTATTCAATTCATAATTCTCAGTAATCTCTTTTATCGACTGTGTTGTCTCACTACCACCCTGTGGACTCTTCATAGTCACGTTAACGAAAATTTCCACATCCTTCAAAGCTTCTTTAATGTCATTTGGATTCAGCATAGATCCTTGAATAAAATCCACTTCCTGGTTCTCAGGAGGAGTCAAATCAAAAACTTTTACATTGTTATCTTTTAAAAGATAAGGAGTAATAAACGATCCAACCATCCCAGAACCACCTGTTAATAGAATATTCATAATCCTCTCCGCGGTTATTTCCCTAAGATTAATGGAGCGGGAGACGGGGTTCGAACCCGCGACATTCTGCTTGGGAAGCAGATACTCTACCACTGAGTTACTCCCGCAATCGGTTTCAATTACCCCCGAAAAGTAATTTGAAAACAACCTTCCTAGACGAGCGATTCTAACAGGAAGAGACTTAGCTCTCAACTCTTGAAAGAATAAATTAATTCCTTACTTGACCATAAAGTAGAGCAATTGTAATGTTAGTTTATGAAAACTGATCTAACACCGTTATGCAAAGTTATAAGACAAAATGAACGTGAAGTGGAAATCTCTTCAGGTGCAATGTCTAGAATTGCTGGCGTATCAGAATCTCTTACTGGTGCATCAGGTATACATCTAGCAATCTCTACAATTCAACCGAATTCATCTGCAAGTCCTCACTATCACAAAAATTGTGAAACCGCTATCTACGTCTCGAGTGGCAGTGGTAAATTCTTAACAGGTCCAAATCTGGAAATTTCTATGGATATTGGTCCAGGTGATTGCATTTATGTTCCAGCCAACTCAGTCCATCAACCAATAAATGAAAGCAATTCAGAAGTAATGGAACTAGTTGTAGCTCGAAACACTCCAGTTGAAATTGTAGTAGAATATAACCCTGCAGAAAGTGAACTTTCGTGAAAATTTCGTTTCTTGGGCCACTAGCTCAGTCGGTTAGAGCGCAGTCCTGATAAGACTGAGGTCCCTGGTTCGATTCCAGGGTGGCCCACCAACATATCACCAACTTATGATCTGCTTAAGCTCCAAAATAATTAGTGGAATCGCGAAGCGAAATATAATGGTCACTTAATGGACCCGCAAAAGGAGCGTTTTCAAATCTACAATTGGTTTCACAGAGACGTGGATCATTATTTTTAATTAAAATTTCATCCAATTTTGAAGCAAGCTCTACCCTAATATCATTGAATGCAGAATCTTCTGCCAAATTAATCATAAGATCAGGGTCGTTCTGGACATCATAAAGTTCTTCCAAAGATCTTTTCCCAAAAGCAAGTTCGAAAGAATCGGTTACATGGCGATCAGCTCGATTATGAATCATCCAGGCCTTAGTAGGACTAGCATCCAAATCTCCATAAGCACAACGAGTATCAGTTGAAATTTCTTCCCACTTAGGGGCATCTACCGTTAAATCATCTAATCCTTTAGGGTCTCCCATAGGCCAACGATCTGGTTTGAAATTACGTATATATAAGAAATCTTTAGTCCTTATTGCCCTCATAGGATATGGCAACCCTCCAGATCTAGCATTTTCTACATGTCTTTCACGACCAGTAACAACCCAATCTCGATCGGAATCTATCTGACCAACACTTTGATTACTAATTAGTACATTCATTAAACTTTTAGCACTCATCGACGTAGGAGGTTGCACATCGGCAACTTCCAAAAACGTCGGAGCTAAGTCCATAAGATTTACAAAATCATCTACTACTCTTCCAGGACGAATTTTTTCAGGCCATCTGACGGCAAGTGCTACCTCAGTACCAATATCATAAAGATTACATTTTGCCCTAGGAATACCAGGAATACCATGATCACCACTAATCACAATTAAAGTGTTATCTAATTCACCAGATTCTTCTAAAGTTTCTATAATCTTTCCAAGCCCAGCGTCAAAAGCAAGGCATTCTCCTAAATAATCGGCTACGTCCTCTCTAATTTCATGTACATCAGGTAGGAATTCCGGCAATCTACCTGTCAAGCTATCAGGATCTATTCCCCAAAGATGCTTACCTGAACCTCTCTCCCAGGTACGGTGAGTATTCGTGGGACCCCACCAATAACAAAATGGATTTCCATTGGGTCGGTCTGACAAAAAACTCTTAAAATTTTCAACGGTTTCGTCAAATAGAATCTTTTTAGCTTCATCAATGCCCATATTCTTAGAAATCTCAGTCACCACATGCGAAAACTGATTAAAATCACTGCCGAATGCTTCATATCTCGTTCTTTCTCCTCCATATGGAGCATTAATTGCTTTTCCTGGAGACCAAACCTTATATGTGTAACCAATGTGATATCCGTTTTCTTCTAAAATTAATGGATATGTTGGAATTTCTTCATCCCAGACTGCTCCTCTTAAAATTGCTCCAAGTCCAGTCTCCCAAAAGTAGCTTCCAGACAAAATAGAACTCCTGCAAGGAGTACAACTTGGTGCTGGCACATAAGCATTCAAAAACAATGCTCCTTCAGTCGCAATTCTGTCAAAATTAGGTGTGTCAATTAGATTATTAAGAGAATTTTCTGCCTGAAATGAACGGTATATACTCGCATATCTTCCCCAATCATCAGCAAATGCAAAAAGGATGTTCGGACGTCTATCCATGACAATATCTCCTAGGTAATTTAACTGAAATGACTATAACCCAAGTAATTTAATTTCTCCAATATTATATAATCATTTAATTTACACTTCGTATATCAAGAGAGATGATCATGACTTACAATTCTACAGTCCATTTCAACAAAACATTTGAGATCTTCGAATCAGAATTTGAATTTAACACCGATAAAATTCAAAACCTTTCATATTGGCAAAATCAATTTAGATCAAAATTAAGATCTCACCTTGGTCTTGACCTATTGGGAAGTGATCTAGAAAAACATGTTCCCTCAGCTATCTGCCATAATTCCATAGAAATAGATAATTACATACGCGAAGAATGGACTATTTTGGTTGAACCAACCGTGCCTCTGCCGTTTTACTTACTTAAACCAATATCAAATCAAAAATCATTACCTTTAGTAATTACTCCTCACGGACATAACCCGCCTGATATGTATGTAGGTATTGCAAAAAATGAAGAAGATTACCAGAAAATGTATGGAGGTGATCGTGATATTGCAGTTCAGGCAGTAAAAGAAGGTTACATAGCAATTGCTCCTACAACAAGAGCATTCGGTGAAACAAGAACCGCTGCAGATATAAAAGAGGACAAAACTTATTCTTGTAGAGAACAATTAATGCACGGTCTTTTGGTAGGCCGTACTCCAATTGGTGAAAGAGTCTGGGACATGCAATGTATAATCTCTTGGGCGATAGAGAATCTACCAATTGATCAATCCAAAATTGCTATGACTGGAAATTCAGGCGGTGGGACAATTACTTTATTCACAGCTGCAATTGATACTAGAATTGCGATTGCAATTCCCAGTTGTTATTTTTGCACTTTCAAAGGAAGTATTGGGGCTATGAGACATTGTGATTGCAATTATGTCCCTGGAATCTTAAGGCTTGGAGAAATGTATGACATCGCAGGCCTAATCACTCCAAGGCCATTCAAAGTTATTGCGGGTAGAACTGACCCAATATTTCCTATTACATGTGTAAAATTTGCTTTTTCCAAACTTAAATCAATATATAAATTCGCTAATGCATCAGAGCACTGTCAATTGTACATTGGCGATGGAGCTCATCGCTATTACAAAGACGGAGCATGGGAGTTCCTAGCTCGATACTTTAAGAATTAAAAGATTTGAAGGAGAAAAAATGTCTCTACAACCAGCAATAATTGAATTTGGAACAGGAATTGATTTACATGGTCAAAATGTCACAGAAGCTGCTAGAAGAGCCGTATGGAATGCAATCCACCAAAGTAGTTTGATGTTCTTAGGATTGTTTGGACCAAATACTTCTAAAAACATGATAGTAGAAGTTACTGTAGCAACTACTAGACCAAAAGAAATAGATCAAAAAGTTTTATTAGATGAACTGCCACACGGAAACGGCAAAATAAATATCGTCGACGGGGGATTAGAAATCGAAGGTAGAAAAGGTTCAGGGGATTACAGTCTTATAGTAAATGCTGCTGTGATAGTCAAAATCGACGTACCATCTTAATTCTTATTCGACCGAACTAATGGGATTTACTGTTACCCTACTCAATTTAACTTCCCCAGTATTACGAAATTGATGTTCGGTATTCTCAGGAACACGAATACAATCTCCTTTAGAAATTGGATACTCAACACCATCACAAAAAAGCTTCCCAGATCCTTCAGTGATAAAAGCTTGATGCTCCCAAGGATGTATGTGTAAAGGCGAATTCTCTCCGGGTTCGTGCTGAACATAAAGCATCACATATTTCCTAGCACCGTCTTCTTTCGAGAGGATAGGGTTTTGAAAATTAGCAAAGTTCTTAATTATAGGTTCCAAATTCACTCCTATTTATTCTAAAATACGCTTCTTTAATTCTACTGGATCAATCTCTAAACCTAAACCTGGACGATCTGGCAAAGTGATTTTGCCATTATGTGGTAAAACTGGATCAATGAATAATTGTGATACTTCTTCAGCAGGTCCAGTAAATTCTTCAGAAAATTCATGCGGCCTTACAGCATTTTTTATTGTGGAATACAAATGCAAACTGGCCATTGAATTAGCTCCCACACTTGGGCTATGAGGCATCACAATTTTGTTATGAACAACTGCGAGTTCATAGACTCTCATCATCTCTGACAACCCACCTACATTTAAAATATCAGGCTGAAGAATATCTGGATTCCCCAAAGTAATTAAATCTCGAAATCTCCATGAAGAAATATCATTCTCTCCCGTAGAAACAGCGCAATCTAAGGCATCAACAACTTGTTTTAAGCCCGGATAGTCATATTGAGGTAAAGGCTCCTCAAAATGAGCTACACCTAATTCCTCTAGACGACGGCCCTGCTCAATTGCAGTTGGAACAGAATACCCACAATTTGCGTCAAAACTAAGCGGGCAATCATCGGGAAGCCATTCTCTACATTTTTGAAAAATAGCAAAATCTTGAATCGGATTAGAATCTTGTCGATAGTCACGCCAATCCATACGTACTTTAAATGCTCTATAGCCTTTATCAAAACCTTGCTGAACATCATCTAACATTTGTTCAGGTGACTTTCTCCATCCGCTACCTATACTCCAGTATAATGGGATTTCAATACGTGAAGCTCCACCCAAAAAAGAATACAACGGAAGCCCAGCAGATTTGGCTGTAATATCCCACAAAGCAACATCTATAGCTCCAACTATTGCAGAAGGAAAACGCGTAGCCTTGTCGGAATCACCCAAAGATAACAACTCCCAAATCCTTTTGGGACGACACGGATCCTCTCCACGCAAGAGTGGTTTAATCAACTCCTCAAGGTAAGCACGCGTAACAAGCAAATTTCTGCCAGCCTCCGAAATGCCAGTCACACCTTCATCAGTATGTACTTGAAGTAGCAATCGAGTATTAGAATTCTGAGAAATTGAAACTCTATGGACGGATATATCAGTAATTTTCATTTTGAACTCCTAAACCATGAAAATTATATCTAATTAAAAAAATTATTCAAATTTATGATGATATAAAAATTGATATTAAAACAGTTTAAATTAATAAAAACGGTTTTAATTTAATAATTCACTGTTATAATATGATGAATTACATAAAAGGATAAAACATGCCTAGACAACCAATAAATATAATATTCATAGAAAAGATAGCTGATCTATTAATAAATAACAAAAAGGAAAAAGCGCCTGAAATTTTCAATGAAATAAAAAACTGGTCACTAACAAAAGCAGCTGAAATATCTTCAGAAAA
This sequence comes from SAR202 cluster bacterium, assembly GCA_022447855.1. Classification (GTDB taxonomy): domain Bacteria; phylum Chloroflexota; class Dehalococcoidia; order Lucifugimonadales; family UBA6927; genus UBA6927. The sequence continues at coordinate 17,824 of JAKUTX010000005.1, read as the reverse complement.
TCATGATTACACAAATAACGATAAAATTACCCAAAATATATATAATAATTACCCAACATTTAGAACCACCCGTGAATATATTAGAAAAATCAAAACGGAAAATCTAATACCTAATATTGAAGAACGAGAAAAATTTGAGTGGCCTACATCCATAAATAAATTCTCACATATAATCCCATGGGATCAATCAAGAAATGCCCTGGATTGTGCAATGTGGTATGTAAAAAAGTTCTCCTGTGCTCCTTCTATAGGCATAGTTAAATGGTATTTAAGAATCTCCTATGCTACAGATATATGGAACGACATTGAACAAAAATGTTTGAAAGCAGAGATCTTTTGGTGTGCGGAAATATTAAATGGATATTCGACAACTAAAAACTATTACAATACCCTTTATGAAGAGCTTCAACTACAATTTAAAACCTGGGAAATGAGAGGCGAAGAGCTAGAAACCTCCGGATTTAATGATTTGGCAAATAAATTCAATGCAAAACCTTGGATAAATCAAATCGATCCACAGTATAGAAAATTTTTCTTCGAAATAATGCCTCACTTTAAATGGTTCTATGACCAAAAAAGAGAATATTCTCCGCAGCCATTTACTAACAGCAAAAGCACTCACAAAAACTATACAGACATGATTTCAAAACTAAATTCTATCGAAAGCTTAATTAAACAAATAAATCCTGAAAAGCCAGGGATTTCAGTTGAAAAACAATCAACTATCAATTCTTGGAAGCTAAACGTATAAATATCTCAAAAATTTAAAATATTTACACAATCTTCTCTTAAAACCATTTTTCTTTATCAACAATATTATTTAATTCATTTCCATTAAGGAAATTTCTTACGTTATCAACAAGCACTTGATATCTTCGATTGGGTAAGTTCTCAGCATCCGCTACAGCAATATGAGGAGTTATCAACACATTATCCAAAACCCACAATCTGTGATCACTAGGTAAAGGCTCGATCTCAAATACGTCTAACCCACAACCTGCAATTTCACCATGTTCAATTGCATCTGCAAGATCATCTATTGAACATACCTTACCACGTCCCACATTAATGAAATAAGCTGAATTTTTCATTAATTTAAATGTATTGGTGTTGAACATCAATTCAGTTTCTGGAGTATGCGGGACTGTAGAAACAACAAAATCTGCTTTAGGCAAATGTGTAGCAATTTCATTTGGGGAATAAATTTCTACACCCTCTAATTTGTATTCAGGTCTAGGATCAATTCCAATCACATTCATTCCTAGTTCCAAACACAATCTTGCAGTTTCATGACCTATACCTCCTACTCCATTGATTAACACAGTTGCTTCTCCCAGAAAAATATACGGCGTTTTCCTAGCATCTTTTTTCCATAATTTTTCTCTCTTAGCAGTTTCAAACCAGGGTAATCCTCTAGACAAAGCAAATAAAAACATCAATACATGGTGGGAAATATGATCCCAATAAATCCCTCTTGGATTTGTAATAGTTAGAGAATGTTTTATTAATTCATCATAGTAGTATCCATAAAATGGACCTGCATCAGGATTATGTAACCACTTTAGTTTCTCGGCAACCTTCAAAGCTTCTGGAGGAATCCATCCCATTGCCGCATCAGCATCTTTTATAGCTTCAAGAGCCTCTTCATCTGTTTTAGGAGATACAACTTCCAATTCTGGAAACGAATCAGCCAGCTGTAAAGAAAACTGAGGTTTCAAACCATCTTGAGGGGGCATAAAAATAAATTTCGTCATTTTCCTATCTCCCAATATTAAGTAAAATCTAACAAATTAAATTATATGTCGATGACAAAGCATACATTGATCAATGCTCTAAGTCGAATAGTCCAACCAGAAAATTATTCAAAAACAATATCCCTGAATACAAATTGACTTTATAGTTGACATCCGATGAAATCCAAAATAAAGTTCTTTAGTCAAACACTAGAATTACCCTTGTTCTAGAAGAAAACTGAGATTCCAAATACTTAACTAATACGGAGTATGAATGACTAACATACAAAAGAACCCTCAACAGAATAACCTAACTTCTCTTTCTGTTGAAATTCAAGCAAATATACGAAGAGCAGAATTAGAATTGCCAAAAGAAAAATTTACTCAATTATTAGAAGATCTAGAATACATACCTACAGAAAAACTAAATCAATACATAGAAAAATTTGTTGTTCTACAAGAAGGACTGATACCTATAACTATTCTTTGTAATGGTTATGTAAAGAATTTTTACAAATAATGGATTTAAAACTTTGACTTGTTACATCAAGAAGATCCGTACTTATAAAAACTTTCCAATCAAAGGAATCAACTATCTAGACTTGAACGGAATATACTTAGACAATTCTTCTCGTGATCATTTAGTAGAAGATTGTATCAAGACAATCCACCCATATTTAGAATCATTTGACTACTTTGGTTTAATTGAAGCAAGAGGGTTTTTAATAGGTTCAATCTTGGCAGATAGACTGAATAAAGGAATTGTCCAACTTCGAAACAAACTTGGTAGATTACCAGGTGAAACTAAAAAAATTGATCATGAATTAGAATACGGAAAGGCCCAACTAGAAGCTCAAACTGGAAGTGGGAGCATACTAATATTCGATGACGTTTTAGCCACTGGAGGGACTTCTCAAGGAGCTGTAGATCTACTCACAGAAGCCGGATACTCACCTATCGCCGCATTATTCTTAGTGGAGATTCGTTCTATAAAATCTACACTTTCTATAGACTATGAAAGTGTCATAAAATGGTAACAAGTAATACTGAAAGTTGAATTTATTTAACTATAGAAAATTGCTCGTAATTTCCACCTACAATCGAAACTGGATCCAATTCAAACCATTGTTCCAAAATCGAAGAGTACGTTCCTCGAAAATCATTATTAAACTTCAAATCCCCTTCATCTAAATATTTGGGCTCCAATGATGGATATTCCCCATAAAACCCACCGTCTACAGCAGATCCCAAAAGAAAGCCTACTCCTCCAGCACCATGGTCTGAACCAGCACCATTATCTGCTACTCGTCTACCAAACTCGGACCAAATAAGAACCATTATATCTTCATGCTTATCATGAAATTGAAGATCATCCATAAAATCCCCTATAGCTGAGGAGAGACCATTCCAAAGCTTGCTATGTGTGTCAACTAACCCAGAATGAGTGTCAAAACCACCATAGGTAGTATAGTAAATTCGAGTACCAATATCAGCACATATAACCTTTGAAATAGATTGTAATTGCTGAGCAATTGCACTTGAGGAATACTCAATAGGACTCGAATATTTGCCAGAAACACTTCGAATAACATCTGCACCTTTTAGTGCGTTCACTCCAGTTTGTGAAATAAAATCTTTGATCAGATCTTTCCCTCTACCACCATACATCCTAGAAAATGCATTCACCGTATTCTCTCGATCCAGCTCTGACTCCATGTCAGGAAATAATCCATACGTATCTAAATTTCCAACAGAAGAAACCGGAACATCTTTGGCATACATTGCTCTGGGGAGAGATCGACCAAAATTCACTCCTGTAAGAACATTCTCCGCATAAGGGTCAAGGTCACGAATCGTCTTTCCTAACCATCCCTCTTGCCCTAAATTTTCATTATCAGCTGTATACCAAATATCCATTGAGCGAAAATGTGACCTGTTTGGGTTTGGATAGCCAATCCCATTAATAATTGCTAATTGCCCAGAATCCCAAAATTTCTTAAACGTATCCATTCCAGGCCGCATGCCAAGCTCATCATTAAGCTTGATCACACTTTCTTGGGACAAGGCTACATTACGCCTATTATCAAAATATCTTGAATCCGTATAGGGGATAATAGTATTGAGAGCATCATTTCCACCAGCTAACTGAACCACAACCAACGACTTTGAATTAGAATTCTTTTTAATAGCCATGTGCAAAACGCCTCAAAAAACTCTTAATTGAGTTGAGCGGTATAATAACATAAGTTCAACGTTAAAACTATTTATAAGATCTTTAGAGGATTACATAATGTTGGTTTCAGAAATAAGTGAATTTGAACTAATCAACAGAATACAAAAAATTGTTTCTCCTCAAAATGAAACTTCTATCGAATCCATAAAAAAACTAGGACATGATTTAATTTTATCAATTGATGACGATGCTGCAGTTTTTAAAAGTTCGCACACATCAAATGTTATTACTACTGATGCTCTAGTAGAAAATGTCCACTTCAACTTAGAGTGGACAACCTTCCAAGATCTAGGATGGAAATCCATCATATCTTCTCAAAGCGATATTGCATCCATGGGGTGTAAGCCAACATTTGCTACCATTACTTTAGGATTGAGACCTGATTTGCCAGTCGATGGAATCTTGCAACTATATCAAGGAATGTCCAAAGCCTGTCACGAACTTGGCGGCACAATAATTGGTGGAGACATTGTTGCATCAGAAACTTTTTTCATCTCCGTAACAATGAATGGTTCACTGCCTATAGATCATACCGAGAGACAAATCCTTTATAGAAATAAATTACTACCTGGTGATCTCTTATGCGTTACTGGAACTTTGGGATCCTCTGCTGCGGGATTACATATTTTGAAAAATCCAAATCTAATGGACTTTAATTCAAGTATGGTAAAAAATTTGATTGAATCACATCTTCACCCATCCTCTAGAGTATCTGAAGGAGCTAAATTAGCTAAATTAGGAGTGAAAGCTGCAATGGATATAAGTGATGGGTTAATGACTGATTTAAAAAAAATGTGCTCATCTAGTAATGTTGGAGCCAACATATTTCTAAATCAAATACCAATTAGTCCTGATTTGAAAATTTTATTTCCAAATGACTGGATAGAATTTGCAGTTAGCGGTGGAGAAGACTACGAATTACTTTTTTCAGGTAATGAAAAAATAATTTCTCTCGCTCAAAAAACTTTAAATACTCAAATCAATATTATTGGGAAAATTACTTCGGAAAAAAACAATGTGACATTAGTAGATTCTACAGGAAAATCTGTCGTCCCCACCTACAACGGATGGGACCATTTTAAATCACAGGAAGGGTAAAATGGATCAAATAATCATTGCATTAGAAACTCAATCCGAAACAAGGGCAAGCGAGATTCCAGCAGATTTAAGAAATGTGGCTGAAACACTTTTCTATCCAATGAAATTAGTTGGACTATGGACTAACAATCCCGAAATGCATATGTGTCCTCAGGAAGAGAGGAATCAATCTTGTCCACACAATCTACCGTTAGAATCTCCAGAATACATTAGCTACTCAGAAACTCTACAACGAGAAAGACAAGCAAATTTAGAAGTAATTTTTCCTCACGCAGAAACTAAAATTTATTTGTCTTGATCTATAGAATTATTTCTTTTAATTTTTTCAACCAATGTCCAAGCAATAGGCAGCGTCAAAAATGCCAAATAAAGCTTCATCAAATCGCCAACTATGAATGGATACAATCCCCATTGCAATACCTGAGACAGTTTAAGAGTCTCGTCCTTCATCGGACCTAACACAATCCACAACCAAATTAATCCAGGAACATAAATTAAAATGTTTGCCAAGAACATCACTAAAATACCCATTGGTTTTCGATCCCATGCATGGTGAGCGAAATGTCCAACCAATGCACCAGCAAATACAAATCCAACTATATATCCAAAGCTAGCTTTCGTAGTTATTTCCCAAAATTCTGCAGCAGAGCCATGCCAAGGAAAAATCAAATGAACGGCCCATCCTGAATCTACATTGAGAGCCAAATCAGCAGAAACAGGAGCAAACACAGGCAAACTTAATAGTCCCATAATCATATAAATTATTAATGCCCCAACGCCTCTCGAAAAGCCCAAAGCTCCGCCTGTGACCAAAACTGCGAAGGTTTGGCCTGTAACCGGAACTGGGGTCCAAGGCACATAAAAAGTTATCTGTGCAAAAACTGCAACAAAAAATGCAAATGCCGACATTACAATTACATCTAAAAGAATCGGATGTACTCTTAGAGTCCATCTTTCAGGAATTACTTCGTCTATTAAAACGTTCCTTCTAACACCTGCAATCATAAATTTCTCCATAGGATTCTTAAAAATTTAACAACCAAGTTAGATTGCTACGACAACTGCCAGAGTCTATAATGCGAATATGGTTTATGTCAATTTTCATTTAGTTAAATGAAATATTTAGCAAAGTTATTCTGAATATACATTCAAGAAATTATTCCAAAAAGATTATCTCTGATGACGAACATCAAAATTTCCTATCGGCTTCATTTACTTTTTATTTTATTTTTTCCGATATTTACTTATATTCTCGCCAGTATAATTCAGCCACAAATTTTGAACGCTGAAAATAAGATTAAAATCATAGAAGAGTCAGTAAAAACCGAATTCCCTCAAGGCATAAGATACAAATTAGAAATTGATTCCGCCAACAGAATTGAAGAAGTAATTGTAAGATTTAGGATTGGTCAACAAGCCACTATGGTTTACGACTACATGGAACTCGAAAATAGCGGTACAACTCACGCAAATTTCTTTTGGCGTACCAACACCGCTTCAAGGCATATCCCACCAGGAACGATTATCACTTACTCTTTTGAAATTTTAGACGATACAAATCAAAAACTTACTACTCCAAAAAAAGAATTTGTTTATGAAGACCCAAATTACTCTTGGGACTATGTATCAAATGGATCCGTCACAGTAGGATATCATGGGCCGATAAAAAGACGTGCAAAAGCCGTATTAGACGTTACGTTCAAAACTGTTGAACGTATGGGACCAATTCTTGGATCCGATCTTTCAGTGCCTATAAGAATCACCATATACAATAACAACAGAGAAATGTTAGGAGCATTACCACCCGGAAGTAAATCGATTAGAACTGAGCTAATCACAGAAGGTCAAGCATACACTACAATGGGAACCATACTCATGCAGGCTGGTGGTTCATTAGCTCTCGGAACCGCCTCCCACGAAGTAACCCACATATTAATTCATAGAGCTGCCGAAAAACGTGCCCGTTCCGTCCCGTCATGGTTACATGAAGGACTCGCAGAATACGGGAATCTAAATTCAGGATTTTCTTACGATGCCGCATTAGATTTTGCAATAGAAACTAACAGACTTCTTCCAATAACTACAATGCAAGGAATGCCTGGAACTGCTGATGACATAATGATTTTCTATGGTCAGTCAAAAAGTTTTATATCTTTCATAATTGAAACCTTTGGTGAAAAATCGATAACCGAATTAATGGCAACAATTAAAAGCGGTAAAAATGCTGAAACATCATTTAAAATTGTTTATGATATTTCCCTGCTTGAAGCAGAAAATTTATGGAGAAATTCTGTTGGAGCACCAGAATATCATCTGCTCGACAAAGAGAAATTGCTTCCAACTCCTATCCCAATATCAACAATCGCTCCTTATACTGTTGCAAACTTGTCAACATCGGGTCAATCAACCCAATTAGATAACTCTACTGAAGTTGTTAATGAAAAGATCCAAGAAGAACCTCAACAACTAACATCACCAGGATGCAACCCATCAAAATCTTCTAATGGGTTAAATTCCATGGAATTACCAATCCTGCTAATTGTTGGATTAATTCCTTTGGCAAGAAAGAGACTCAAATTAAAAAATCGATCTTCCGAGAAACCTTTATTATGAATCCAAATGAATGGAAACAAGCAATTGAACAATCATGGATAGTTAGATTTCCAAAACAAAGCTTAACCACTTTTGGAGTCACAAATATTTCCTACTATGTTGTGACAGAACCACTTTATAGTGATGCGATACCTTCAAACACCAATTCTCCAGAAGGTGTGGTGAGAACCGGAAGAGTAATTGCAGAGAAACCAGCAATTATTACTCCTACCTATGGAATGAATTTAGAAGGATTCAGTGACGAGGCATACGAATTCTTAGGACAATTATCCAGACAATATGGAGGGAATAGTCCCGGAATACTTTACAAATACCGTAACGAAGCTTTCAAAACCGATATCGTAAGCGGCTCCACTATTGAAATTGCACACAAAATCCGTGACGATTTAGATAATCGAAAAGAAAATTTAGCTGTTGTAATGGTAGGAGTTGATGCTTGCTGGGATATAGTTCTTTTGAAATTTATTTACGAATTTACTTCATCTTCAGCTCGGCATAACATTAATGAAATGCAATTGTCTGGCGTTCTAGACCCAATACCCGAGTTGGGAGGAGCGCCCAAAGCAGCAAAAGATCAAATTGAGAAACTTTTCAGAAAAGTTGAATCAGGCGGCAACGCCGAAGAATTAAAACAAGAACTAGATCGGTGGGGATTATTCGAACATTATCAAGATAGATTCCTAAGAATCTTTAGGATGAAAAATTCTTAACTTTCAGAAATTTCCATAAAATCCCCTTCAATTAAAACTGTCAAATTTTTCAACCAGAATCTCTTGAGCATCAAAATAATCCCTGAATTCTTTATGAGGAATTGAATTTAATTTGCAATATTCCACTAGACTATCGCATGCAAAAACAAAATCTGCTTCCGATGCCGCTACAAAATCGGATTCATTATCACCAAAATATATCACTGTGTGTCCAGCAGCTTTGAAATCTCTTAAATAAGCTTCTTTAAATCCTTTACTAATTTGTTTTCCATTCGGACCAAAGTAATTTACTTCAATTCCTGATTTATGGAACGAGCCTTTAGCAGAAATTATCTGTAGGTTCTTCAATCCTTCTCTCTCAATCAAAGGAACAATATAAAAATCCAGGCCACTACTCACTATCACAGGAATTGCCCCCAAGCTATAACAAGTTTCTACAAATTCTGAAAACCCGTCTTTTAAATAACAATTTGCTAAAACAAAAGACTGGATTTGGCTTTGTCCGAAGGGAATAAGAGCATACTGACGAACATTACTTTCTTCTACAGAAAATTTCCCTAAGGTATATTCTTTCTCCATTTCACGCCATATTGCTGGGGCAAATTCATTCCTTAGTTCGATACTAACATTACCAACAGAAATAGTATTGTCAAAATCCATTTGAACAACTATCACGATTTTAGCTCCGAAATTAAATCACTATACTTCAACTGATAGAAACCTAAAAAATTGATAAGATAATTATTCACCAAAAACCAAAATAATTCACCTGGTTTTTAAATTACAATTTTTTAACGAGTAGGCCTATTGATTAGTAACAAAAAAATCGTATTTTCTCTAATAATCTTTTTTGCTGTTTCATTAATGCATGTAATACCTCAAGATACAAAAAATGGAATGGAACAATCTTTTTTAGACAAAGCATCTAACGCAAAAGGGAATAGATTTAATCTTGTCATTTGGGAAGTAAACCATTTCCCTAAAAAATGGGCTAATAAAATACTCAAGTCGATATCTCCTGGATCCAAAAACAAAGATTCCGAAAATCAACTCGTCCTGAAATATATCCAATTAAATCGCCAGATCAACAACAAAAACACTAGCCTATCGACCAACAAACTTGATTCTTCGAATTTTAATTTAAAATCAACTATCCATGAAAGAGATTTAATTACCAACGAAGTTGAAGAAATCATCGAAAGCCGTATAAATAAGGTTCTTGCAGAAAAAAATCTGGCTACTTGGGGGAAGATAACCTTTCCCCCTGTTGACATCAATCTTGGTGATACTCCAAATGTCTTAATCACTTCCCCAAGAAATAAAATTTTTCGATTGAATGATGTGCTAATAAACCCGAACATATCTGATGAAGAATCAGATATGTTGGAAAAAAGCATAATGCGCGAAGAAAATCTATCAGCACTGGTATCTAAAATCGGAGGGATTGCAACTTATCCATCGGCAATTCCTCATGGTGTTTCTCTAAACAAGATTTTAACTATTACAGCACACGAATGGTTTCACCACTATGCATTTTTTCATCCCCTAGGACAAAACATGCATAATTCTAATTCACTGAAAACTCTTAATGAAACCATCGCAACTCTATTTGGAGAGGAAATTGCAAACCTTGCAAAAGATTCAATTGAATCTAATTTTGAACTGGCACAAACACCCAAAATCCAAACACCAAATAAATTTGATTTTAACTATGAGATGAAAATCACTCGCCTTGAAACAGAATCTCTTCTTGCAAAAAACAAAATCGCTGATGCTGAAGAATATATGGATATCCGAAAGAAACTGTTCAATGAAAATGGATATAACATTCGCAAACTTAATCAAGCTTGGTTCGCATTTCATGGAACCTATGGAGAAAGTGCAGCTTCAATCAGCCCAATAGGATCTCAAGTCAGACAACTTAGAAACTCCTATTCAAGTTTAGAAAAGTTTTTAGATGCGGTCTTGGAAATAAATAACATGAATGAATATTCTAAACTTTTACACAAATCAAGCATTAATTAATACTTGGACATAATTTGTATCTATATGATAAAATTTAGCCATTCTTAATAAGGAAAATCATCATGTACAGACAAGATGACCCAGAAGTAAACTTTGATCAACTAACCGAAAAATTTCGTTCATTTGGTGGACGCTTTTCTGGTAAAGGTGGTGGATTTCTACCATTCCTTTTAATAGGCGGCATTATTCTTGTAGCTCTTTTGTGGCTTGGATCAGGTGTTTACACGGTTCAGCCTGGAGAACAAGCCGCTACTAGATTATTAGGTGACTTTCAGACAATTGAATCTCCTGGTCTAAGATGGTGGTTCCCTTCACCAATTGGAAATCGTGACATAGTTCAGGTCAATCAAGTTAGAACACTTGAATTAGGCTTTCGTGAAATCAACGGAGAAAGCACTTCCGTATTAGCTGAATCAATGATGATTACTGGTGACGAAAATATCGTTGAAACCCAGATGGTAGTACAGTATGACATTAAAAACTTAAAAGATTATCTATTTGAAGTAGTTGACCCAGAAGGTTCCACTATGAAGGATGTTGCTGAAACTGCTATTCGACAAGTTGTCGGATCTAGAAACATCGATGATGTACTGACCACTGAAAAATCTGCAGTACAAGCTGAAACAAAGCTACTAATGCAACAGCTGCTTGATCAATATGGCTCTGGAGTAAACATAAGAGAAGTAAAGCTACAATCGGTTTCTGCTCCAATGCAAGTTCGCGATGCTTTTGACGACGTAGTGAGAGCACGAGAAGAAAAATCCCAAATCGTAAACCTTGCTCAAGCTTATCAAGAAGACCAGCTCCCCAGAGCTAGGGGAGATGCTGCTAGAGTTTTAGAAGCTAGTGAAGCATTCAGACAAGAAAGAATTGCTGATGCTACAGGTCAGGCAGAAAAATTCTTGAAAGTTTTAGAAGAATATGAAAAAGCTCCTGATATTACACGACAAAGATTATATCTTGAGTCAATGGAAAAAATCCTTCCGGGGGTTACCAAATACATCATTAGTGAGACTGTTGGTGGAAATATGCTTCAGTTCTTGCCATTGGATGGATCGACTCAAACAATTACAAATCCGCAGGGAGGTGAGTAATAATGAAAGCCTTAGCCTCGATTATTATAGCGATCATAGTCCTAGCAGCAATATTTGTTCCTCAAGCTTTTTTCGTGGTGGACGAAACAAATATGGCAATCGTTACCCGTTTTGGAGAACCTTTAAGATCTGTTAAGACTCCGGGATTAAACATTAAAGCCCCGTTCGTGGACCAAACAAGATACTTTGATAAAAGATTGTTATTATTCGATGCTCCTCCGGATGATACGCTTCTAACAAAAGATAAAAAGCGACTGGTAATTGATATTTACGCTAGAGGTAAAATTACGGATCCATTTAGGTTCTACCGTACTCTTAACAGCGAAGCTCAAGCACAATCTCGTGTGATTGCAATTATCTCTTCCGAACTCCGAGAGGAAATAGCTAAGGATACTCAAGCAGAAATCATACGAACTAGTAGATCAAAAATCATGAACAACGTTCGTGACGCAGTTGCCCCGCAATTGTCTGAATTTGGGATTGTAATAATAGATGTAAGAATGAAGCGAGCTGACTTTCCTCCAGAGATTTCTGAAAGTATTTATGAAAGAATGCGTGCAGAACGTAAAAGGATCGCTGATAGAGAAAGAGCTGAAGGTGCGCAGCAGGATGCAGAAATACGATCTTCTGTAGACAGACAGACTGCTATTATTCGTGCTGAGGCAGAGCGTGATGCTAACATAGTTCGTGGTGCAGGTGAAGCAGAATCTATATCTATATTTGCAGAGGCCGTTGGCCAAAGCCCTGATTTTTATAAATTCCAAAGATCCTTGGAAGCATATTCGAGTTCACTTAAAGAAAATTCAACTTTAGTAATTCCTGCTGAAAGTGATTTGTTCGAATTCCTGCAGTCTCCTCAACCAATGCAAGAAAAATAAATCTGCTACCTCGTAAAAGCCAATGGATTGATTGAATTCTAAGGATTTCTTGGATTAAAAAATGGATCAAAGCTTATCTCCAAATATTACAATCCATGTCGATCCAGATTTTGTAGCCTTAATTTCTGAAAGCGAATTAGTCAAAGTTGTAATTGACACTTTGGTTGAAGGCGAAACCTCAACAGATGCTCAAGTAATTATAGTAATTACTGATGACGAAGAAATCCAAAGGCTCAACAATCAGTTTCGAGGAATCGACAATACAACAGACGTGCTTGCATTTGGATTCAAAACTCAAGGTGTTTATTACGGGTCAGATTCTCCAACCTCATTTTGGGATGAAGACGAGGAATTCATTCTACCTCCTGATATAACAACTGCACTAGATCTGGGTGAGATTTTCATCTCTTTCCCCCAGGCGCAAAGACAAGCAAAAACATCAAATATTTCAACAAAGAAAGAATTAAATCATCTCTTATCACATGGTGTGCTACACTTACTTGGCTATGACCACCGTGACCCCAACGAAGAACATGAAATGAACCTTAAAATTGACCAGGCATTAAAGAATGGATCCGGGAATGACTGACGTATTTTATAGGAAATGGCGTCCATCCAGTCTATCAGAAATCATGGGACAAACCCATGTAACTACAATTTTGCATCGTGCAATGTCCATTAATCATATTGCTCATGCATACTTATTTTGTGGCCCTAGAGGAACCGGCAAAACAAGTACTGCAAGAATCCTTGCAAAAGCACTAAATTGTACATCGCCGAATAATGGAGAACCAGACAACCAGTGTGACCTTTGCCAGTCAATCAATGAAGGTACTGCAATGGATTTAATTGAAATTGATGCTGCAAGTAACCGTAGTATAGACGGCATCAGAGAAATAAGTGAAAAGATCCATTTTTCTCCAGCAATCGGGAAATTTAAAATATACATTATTGATGAAGTTCACATGTTAACTGAACCTGCATTCAACGCATTATTAAAAACACTCGAAGAGCCTCCATCACATGCAATATTTATTTTAGCAACAACAGAAATTCATAAGGTACCTGCAACAATCATCTCAAGATGCCAACGATTTGATTTCCGTAGAATCACAATTGACCAAATCGTTGAAAAATTATCATCTATTTGTGAGTTCGAGAAAATTGATGCTTCTACTGAGGCTTTAAGACTTATTGCGCGACATTCTAATGGTGGAATGCGTGATGCAGAAAATCTTCTAGAACAGTTATCTGTTGCATTTGAAAATAATGTCTCTGAAGAATCTGTACGAAACTTTATTGGGATTTCAGAAGACAAATCAACTTTAGAATTGACTTCATACATACTAAGTGGATCAGTCAGTGAAGGCTTAAATGCTATTCACAATATAGCAACCTCTGGCGAAGACATGCGAATGTTAAAAAATAGTTTATTGGACTTCTTAAGGGCTACAATGCATCTTAAAGTCACTTCGAAATCTTCATTAGGTTACAAAGAAGAAATTGAAGCTCAATTAAGTTCATTAGCTGACAAAACATCAATGGATCAAATCATACATTCGTTAAAAATCTTTTCAACCGCAGATGTTGGATCCGATGGAGGAACACCGCTGGGATTGGAATTAGCAATGGTAGAATCAGCAGTGGCAGAATCACCAATTAAAATTAATTCTGAAACTCCATTAATCTCTACGCCTAAATCGGTAATTTCAAACCCCATAAACCAGCAAAAGTCTCCTACAACTACTTCAAAACCCAAAAACGTAACCACTTCCAAATCTCTAAAACCTGATCCAGAAATTTTAGAAAATTCTAAAACCAACTCGGAAGTTGATCAACCCACCCCCGTCACTGTCAACAACGAAAACCAGAACCCCACAAATGATACTGCGCCAATTAAAGATCTGGCAAAAACACTCAGACATGAAGGGAAAAAGTTTAAGCTTGGAGGACTATTACATTCCTGTAAAGGTTATGAAATCAATAATGACAAAATAACCTTTAAGTTCGCCCATCGATCAAACATGGAAAGAATGCAAGAAGAACTCTCCGACTCTAGAATTTCTAAAACTTTTAGTGAGGCAATTGAATCACTATGGAAGCAAAATCTTTCTATAGAATTGGCTGTGATTAATGAAACTGGTGAAAAAAACTCTGTAATTGGTAGACAAACAAGTCCTCTGGTTCGCCAACTAGAAACCATGGGAGCTAGAGTAGTATCCAAAAAGGAAAAAATGGAGGAAACATATGATGAATCGTAAAATGCTTAAACAAGCACAAGAACTACAAAAGCAAATGCTACAAGTTCAACAAGAAGTAGAATCTTCGTCTGTTGAAGCTACTTCCGGGGGTGGAGTAGTAACAGTAAGAGTCACAGGTAAAATGACATTAGAATCTTTGAAAATATCCAAAGATGTAGTCGATCCTGAAGACGTTGAAATGCTAGAAGATCTTGTCCAAGCAGCAATTAACGAAGGTCTATCGAAGGCCCAGCAAATGGCTTCAGAGAAAATGAATGCCGTTACTGGTGGTATGAATATCCCCGGACTTTCATAGAATGGAATTAATGGGACACTAAATTGACTTATAACCATGAAACTAACTGGTCTCCAGTGGTAACCCAACTAATAAATGAATTAAGTAAATTACCAGGAATTGGACCAAAAACAGCCCAAAGATTAACATATTTTCTGATCAGGATGCCAGAAAACAATGCATTCGCTTTGTCAGATGCAATTAAGGATATCAAAGCAAAGATTAGGTTTTGTTCAATTTGTCACAACATTACTGAACAAGAAATTTGTGAACTTTGCACCAACCCTTCAAGGGATCATTCTAGAATATGTGTCGTCGAAGAGCCTCTGGACGTAATAGCGTTGGAACGCACCAGGTCATTCAGTGGACTTTATCATGTAATACACGGAGTAATTTCACCTCTCAATGGAATTGGGCCCGAAGATCTCAAAATTCCTTCATTACTAAAAAGAATCTCCGAAAAATCTGTTGAAGAGTTAATCTTGGCTATGAATCCAAACCTTGAAGGAGAAGCTACTGCAATGTATATACATAACCTAGCTTCTGAAAATGTATCTAGAATTACTCGTCCAGCAAGGGGATTACCAGTTGGAGGAGATTTAGAATATGCAGACGAAATCACATTAAGCAGAGCATTAGAAGGAAGACAGGAATTCTGATTAATTTTTTTGTCGAGGAAATTTAAATGCCCAGATCTAGAATCTATAAATCTGAAGGAATTATAGTCAAGCAAATACCTCTGGGAGAATCAGATAAAATAATTACAATAATTACTTCTAAAGGTCTCAAAATTAGAGCTGTTGCCAAAGGTGTAAGAAAACCAAAAAGTAAATTATCTGGAACTATAGACCTACTGAATTTAGTATCTGTTTCAGTGGCTCGAGGTAGAAATTTAGACATACTATCTGAAGCTTATGCACTTGAAACTTTCCGTACAATCAAAGAAGATTTGGCATCTACGTCAAGAGCACTATACATTGCCGAACTAACAGATATTTTTACTGTAGAAGGAGCTCCTTCCGAAAATCTGTATAGCTTATTTTTTAACACCCTAAAGGTATTGGATTCAGGAAATTCTAACAAAATGTGGATTCGAAACTTTGAATTGAAATTGTTGGAAATATCTGGATTTATGATTGATTTTTTTTCATGCATCCATTGTCGAAAACCCTTAAACCCACACGATCATCTTTTTAGCCATGGCGGTGGCGGAGTTTTATGCCCAAGTTGTAGAATACACTCTCCAGACCAATTAAATAAATTGCCATTTAATACATTGAAAGTTCTACGATATTTAATACGTGAAGGAGCAAAAAAATCTTGCGACCTTTCACTAACAAATGAAACCCGTGATGACCTTGAAAGAGTACTTACAGAACATATGAAGTTCCTTGCAGAAAAAGAAATCAAAACCTTAAAATTTATGAGCATCATCTAAACACAAGAAAGAGGAAACATGAAAACGTATATATATGTTACATCATCGGCTGAAAACAAAATTAACATCTTATCTTTGGATAAATCCACTGGGGAGATATCTAAAATTTCTGAGCTTAAGATACCTGGGAAACCTGCTCCTCTTGCACTAAGTGTATCGAAAAGATTTCTATATGTAGGAAGAAGGGGTATTCCAGACATTGCATGCTACAAGATTGATCAATCAGATGGTTCCCTAATCCACATCGGAGAAAACGCAAAGCTACCATCAGATCCAAATTGCTTATGGTCTGACAGAAAAGGAAACTTCCTATTCTCATCATATTACGAAGGTAAAGCATGTGCTGTACATAAATTGAATGCCGATGGCTCTGTAGAACAAAATCCAATCGAATGGATATCTACGGCTAAAGGTGCTCATTCAATGCAAGCAGACCCTTCAAATAAATACGTTTTTGTCCCTCATATATCTGGCGGAAATGGCCCAAATCAAATTTGGCAATTCATATTTAATGAGCATAATGGAAAATTATCACCTAATGTTCCTCCCCAATTTTCTCCTAATGAAGAATTGGGACCTAGGCACTACGTCTTTCATCCAAAAATGCCCATAATTTATTTTAGCAATGAACAAGATTCCAGTATATCGGCTTATCACATGAGCACCCAAACAGGAACTCTCAAACCATTTCAAAAAATCTCAAATTTGCCCGAAAATTTCAATGGCGAAAATTCTTGCGCTCAAATTCAAATTACCCAGAATGGGAAATTTCTTTTTGCGCCAAATAGAGGACATAATAGCGTAGCAAGCTATTCAATAAATCCAAACGATGGAACATTAAGAAGTATTGGACATACAAATACTGATCCTGTACCAAGAGCAATAATGTTAGATAATTTTGATCAGCATCTTTTTGCCGCAGGACTGAATACAGGTAATTTATTCTGTTTTAAGATTGACCAAGAAACCGGCGATCTGAATAAAGTATCTGAAATTAATGTGGGGTTGGAGCCTATGTGGATAATAGTTAACGATATCGAATAACTTTGTGGTATTACAGGGATTGAGGCGCCTACAGATTACCTCAATATAGGGCTTGTACAACCTCAGGTACAACCACTCACCCTAATATCGCATCTAATCTCTGGTTCGTTCGAACTATCGCTCATACGTGTTCCTTTATTTGCCTAATAACTTATCCAGTAGCTAGTGATAATAAAGTTGTTGCGGATTATACATGTCCTTTTATAAAAATTAAATTGTCAGACCATGATAAATATCGCTGGAATTATCCAAGCCGGACTCGACGAAAGTATTATAAGAAACCATTTAAGTGGTTGTGGAAGTCCGGTTCTAGACAATCTCACACAGCCAAGTACACATGTTGTTGTCAAAAGTATCCATAACAACAAGGCAGGGAACATAAGTGCAAAGCCAGATACATACTCATCACCAAAAGAGTCAATG
>JAKUTX010000004.1:0-102646 GCA_022447855.1 SAR202 cluster bacterium | reverse complement strand
ATCATTTGCAGAAGACAGAGGATTTTCAGCGGATGAAAGTACTGTATCTATTTTTATTACAGATGGTGAACTAGATGTTCAGGATCAGGGTAATACCACAGCTGATGGATTACTGAAGACACTAGCATATGGGATAACGTTTGGTAATAGGTATATGGCCAAACGTAAAGCAGGGCCCAGGTTAGTGTTTATGCCACCTGATGTAGCAGGTCCAGTAGGAGCAGAGGGATGGTCTAAGCAGGATGCAAGTGATTTCATGCATAAGCATGCATATGGAAGTTTAGGTAAATTCATTCAATTCATGCCGATTGATGATGCTAGAGTCACTGAAGACTGGTACTGGTTAAGAGATAAAACAGAAGAAGAGAGATTAGAGATTAGTACACCATTGTTTGATAGTGGAGATAATATCGACATAGTTGTTATAGGGGCAGATAGAGCAAAAACTCTGGTATTCCCAAGTGATGGTGGTGTCGTCACAATAGGTATTGATCAATTTATTTGAAGGACCACGTCGCGAATTCTCCTGTACCAATTAGCCTGTAGACTTCTGGAGTTTGTGCGTCTACGACTATAATATAGTTAGTTGATGAACTCGTTTCATTGATTATCCTCATTTCAGATTTTACATTTCCTGCTAAAACTAGAGATTTACTATCAGGAGACCATATTGAATGAGAGTGGGCATATTGATCAAAAAATTGAAACATTGTTAGTTGATCATTAGTTGGGGAAAAATCTATTAGATGAGTGATAACTTCATTTTCTATATTTATGGTTGCAAGCGTGAAAATCCCAGGTTTTTCAGACATTGTTATAACTGCAATTTTTCTGGCATCAGGACTCCAAAAGAACGAAACAATTTTATCTGAAATCGAAATATATTCGAAAATGTTTGAGTTTAATTCGCGACGGATTTTCAACTCGTTGTGTACAGATAAACTTTTCCCTTTCCATAATATTCCTCGGCCTTTAGTTCCTATAGCTAAAGCTTTTCCGTTAGGACTCCATAAATATGAAGGAAATCCACGAGTAATAAAATCTTCATCTTTTTGAAGTTCCGAGGATTCATGTAAATCCACTTCGAAGGACTTAAATTGATTATCGGGTGTTTGGATGCTTAATAATATAGAGTGTTCATTCGGTTTCCATGGAGCAACAGTATAGGATTTAGAAAACAAACCTAGATCTAATATTGGAGTATTAGGTGAGTTATTAATTAGAAAATGTCTACCATCGGCATGAGCAATTAAATATTCTGAATCGCTGGACCATGAAATCCATATGGGGCCGCCTTGGATTAGCTTAGTTGATTGATCTAAGGAGTTGTTAAAAATGGAAAGAGTGATTTCTCCATCTGTATTTACAACGAAAGCGATTGATTTTCCATCTGGTGACCATAGAGGATAGTGAATTACGTTATCAGCAATTGGTATTGTTTCATTATTTTCCTGTTCTAATATTGTTTTGTGTTCTTTGGAAATTGTATGAAACATATTTAGTGAAGAAAATTGATGGGTGGATTCCATTTTGTCGATGTATTTTGTATAGAGTAGGGATTTGTTGGATGGTGACCATGTTGGCCAAGAAAAACTCGATCCATCTTCATTCGAAATTTTGGTTAATTTACTACCGTCTGGATTAATTGTATAAAGTTGTTTTCCATGTCCAATATAGGCAATTTTGTCAAGGATTTTTTCTGGAGGAAGGGTAGCATTTTTTACATTATTTAATTCTAAATTGGATAAAACCCAAAGGCTTAGAACCATCAATAAGGTGATTGTTGGGATAATTGTCCAAGAGAAAATATTTTTAAGAATGGGCATTCGCATATTCTTTTATGTCAAGGAATTTTAATTTATATAATAATTGATTCCTCATGAGATCTGACTAAATCTCCAGATAATGACCAAGGAGTAGATTTAGTGACGTTTACCTGAACCATTTTGCCTTTACATTCATCATCATTATCAAAATAAATTAATTTATCGTTGCGGTTTCGTCCAAACCATCTTCCACGTTTTTTACCCTCGACTAACACTTCGAATGTTTCTCCAACAAGTTCGGAATTTAAGTCACGCAGTATTGTTTCTTGGAGTGAATCTAATTCGTTTAACCGAGCCATCTTTTCTGATTTAGGTACGTCATCAATCATAGTTCGAGATGCTATTGTGTTCTCTCGGAATGAGTAGGCTGCTGAGTGAATCTTATCAAATTTCGTATCTGAAACTAGATTTATGGTCTCGCGAAATTGATTGTCTGTTTCGCCACAGAATCCGACAATCACATCAGTAGTTAGTGTGATGTTAGGAACCATGTTTCTTATTTTGTATGTTAATGCTCTGTACTCTTCGTTTGTATATCCTCGGTGCATGTTGGAAAGTACTTCATTAGATCCTGCTTGCATCGGTAGATTAATATTTTCACAAACTTTTTCTAGATTTGCTACCGCATCAATAATATTTTCACTCATGTCGTTAGGATGAGATGTCAAAAATCTAACTCTGGATAAACCTTTAATATCATTCATGGCATACAGTAAGTCCGATAAGTCGATATCTTGTTTTAGATCATGACCGTAGGAGTCCACATTTTGTCCCAATAATGTTATTTCCTTAACCCCTCTATTTACCAGTAGCTCTGATTCTAAAATGATTTCATCTAGTTTTCTGCTTACCTCTCTTCCACGTCGGTATGGGATTATGCAGAAAGTGCAGAACTTATCGCATCCATGGATGATGGGAACAAAAGCAGTCACATCAGGGCTGACGGTTAATGTTCCAATACAGCCTTCAACATCTATAGATTTGCGTTCTCCTATTAATTTTAGAAGTGGGTCATACTCTTGGGGTCTGAGGAAGACGTCGATGTAGGGATAAGATTTTTCTAACGTATCAGTTTTTGGGCCTACCATACATCCCATCAAAGCGAAAATTTTTTCAGGGTTTTGAAGTTTTTGAGGCTTCAGACTTGTCATCATTCCTATAACTTTGTCTTCAGCGCTTTGTCTAACCACACAACTGTTCAAAACTACTACATCAGCTTCGTCTGCTGAGGAAGCTTTTGTTAAGCCAATTTGATCAAAAGCACTTTCAAGCTTTTGAGAATCAGCTACATTCATTTGACATCCAATTGTCCAAACATAGAATTTTTGCATCTGTTTCCTATTTATTCTTAAATTTGTGGCGGAGGGAATGGGATTCGAACCCATGAGAGGGTATTAAGCCCCCTAACCGCTTAGCAGGCGGCCGCACTAGGCCTCTATGCGATCCCTCCTTTATAATACTTATGATTCTATCAAATTATTCTGTTGATTGTGCAAAGTCCTCTGGGTATCCTACCCAAATATCACCACCTACAAAAAATTCGCGTTTCCATATTGGAACAATTTGTTTTATTTCGTCTACTATGAATTGCGCTGCATCGAAAGCAGATTGCCTGTGGGGTGCAGATACTGCGACGACCAAACTAATTTCTCCGATTTCTAATCTTCCAAGACGATGTCCTACAGAAATTTTAGAAACAGGGAATTGCTTTTTTGTTTGGGCAATCAGTTCGTTCATTTTATTATCGGCCATAGGCCTGTAGGCTTCATATTCTAAATAAAGTACTTCGCGGTCTCCAGTTTGATTTCTAGTGACCCCTAAGAATACTACTACAGCACCATTCTCTTCAGAACTTACTTGATCCGAGAATTGTTGAGTGTTGAGCGGATTATTTGTAATTAAAATTGACATTATCCTCCACTTACTGGTGGGATTAATGCGACTTCGTCTCCGTCGCAAAGAACAGTTGAATGATTTTGATATTCTGAATTTACCGCTATTACAATGTTTGACGGAGGAATTGTAATCTCAGGGAATTTGGAACAAATTTCAATTGCTAAATCACCAACTGTGTTTGAGTCTTTTGGTATTTCAAGACTGAATTCTGAGATTCCTGCCTTATCACGGTATGCAGCGAATAATTTCACTAATATTTTCAATATTTATGATCTCCTTGATTTAGATTATACCAATTTAATATCAAAAACTTTTCTGCTTTAGCTACGATATTCTCCGCCGTTTATATGAAAGGTTTGTCCTGTAATGTATGATGCATCATTAGAGATTAGAAAAGAACATAGTTTAGCTAATTCATTGGGGTTTCCCAGCCTTTTTAGGGGGATATTTTTAGTACGGTCTGGATTGGGATGATAGTCAGTATCGGTTATTGTATTTTCAATAGATGTGTCGAAAGCCCCTGGTACTATACTGTTTACTAAAATATTGTGAGATGATAATTCTACTGATAAAGCATGCATGAGACCTATTGCACCAGTTTTGGATGCAGAGACATGCGCCCACCCATGCTGACCCCTATGAGCATTTAGCCCTGATATATTGATAATTCTTCCCCAATTAGCTAATTTCATTCCGGGTACGAACGCTCTAGAAAAATAAAATGGAGCATCTAGATTTACTGCCATTACATTTCTCCATTGGGAGTTAGTAATTTCAGAGACTTCTGAAAGTTCTCTAAGTCCTGCATTATTTACTAAAATATCTACTTTTCCAAAATGGGATAATGACTGATCTATGATCATTTCTACGTCCTTAGGATTTCCAACATCTCCAATGATTGATATTGAATCGACTCCATAAGAGCGGATTTCTTCTG
This sequence comes from SAR202 cluster bacterium, assembly GCA_022447855.1. Taxonomy (GTDB): domain Bacteria; phylum Chloroflexota; class Dehalococcoidia; order Lucifugimonadales; family UBA6927; genus UBA6927. The sequence continues at coordinate 97,987 of JAKUTX010000004.1, read as the reverse complement.
AGACTAAATTTGCCTGGTCTTTATTCTTCTGGGAATTAACGATGATATTTATGCCTTTTGATGCTAGTTCAAGGGCAATTGACTTTCCTAAGTTTCGTCCAGAACCAGTAATTAATGCTGTTTTGCCATGAATATTCTTTTGAGTTTCCAAAATATTTCCTAAGGTTTGTAATTGTTTATGCTAAGCGAATGATTTCTTTTTCTACCAATTTTTGGATCTCATCGTTAGAATAACCTAATACTTCGGACAGAATTTCATTAGTGTGTTCACCGACTTTAGGTGTGGCTCCTACTACCATTGGAGTTCTGCTAAATTTGATAGATTTTCCAGTTACCCACATTGTTCCGGCAATTGGATCAGGGACTTCAACCATCATTTCGCGTTCTCGAAGATGTGGATCATTAGAGGCTTGCTCAACATTGTTTACAGGGGAACAAGGGATACTATTTTCAGAGAGAATATCAACTGCTTCAGCCATTGTTTTATTAGAAAACCACTTTTTTAGAGCTTCTTCAATTTCTAGGTAGTTTGATGCTCTAAGTGAACGATGAGTAAATCTGTCATCTGTTTTCCATTCAGGTTTATTTATAACGTCACAAACTCTTTCCCAAATTGGGTCATTGGTGGCAGCAAGTATTACCCAACCATCAACAGCTTGATACGTTCCTGCAGTACCTTTTCCGTTACCCTCTTTGGCTGTTTCAATTCCATCTCCGAGAAATGCAGAAATTGGAATTTCATTTGTTGTGAAACCTGTGTCTGCTAATGAGACATCAATAGATTGTCCTTCTCCTGAAAATTCTCTTTCGCGTAGAGCAGCTAAAGCACCTATAGTTGCATGTAAGGATGTTATTCTGTCAATTAGGGGGAAGGTTGTTTTTACTGGCGGACCATCAGGGAAACCATTTAAAGACATCATTCCTCCGAGGGCTTGTCCAATGGGGTCAAATCCGACCCTTTTACTGTAAGGACCATATTGTCCATACGCTGAAATGTTTAGCATTACTATTTTAGGATTGATCTTCTTTAACTCATCATAGCCAAAACCCATAATTTCTATGGTGCCAGGGCGGAAATTTTGTAGAAAGATGTCAGAAACTTTTACCAAATCACTTAGGACTTTTTTTCCATCATCCGTTCGGAGATTTATCGATAAACTTTTTTTCCCGCTGTTGTATTGAACCCAATAGGCGCTTTGGCCTCTTACGGTAGGACCATTCTGACGACTTTCATCTCCAGAAATAGATTCGATTTTTATTACTTCAGCTCCCATTCGTGCAAACATTAGTGCACATCTTGGTCCTGCTTGATAACGACCTAAGTCTAGTACTCGTATTCCTTCAAGAGGAGTATTCAGTGATTCATTCATAATTTTTTAGTTTTTCCCCTTCCTATCTAAAAACTCTTTGAATCCTTCCAATACTGGAGTTGGAGCTAATTGATTTTTTTGTGCACTTAGCTCATTTTGGAACATCTGCTTCCAATGTTCTCCGACATTATTTAGCATCAAATCTTTGACGCCTTGTACCATTCTGTCATCATTTTCTGCGATTTGGTTAGCGATTCCTAATGCAGTTTCCATTAATTTGTCTGATGGAACAAGATGATTTAATAAACCAATTTTGTACGCTTCTTCAGATTCAACAACCCTTCCAGTAAACAATAATTCTTTCGCCACGGGCCATCCTACTTGCATTGGTAAACTCCATGTAGAATTAACTCTTCCGTAAGATACTGCAAGAAATCTGAATTTGGTTCTCTCGCAACCAATTCTTATATCCAAACTGGATGAAAGGACTGCGGCACCACCATATGCAAGTCCATTAAGTGCGCCTATAGTTGGTTTTTTGCAAGCCCCAATCCGCCAGGCGTATTCCTCTTTTTCAGCCTCAGGCTCTGGTTGAGTGCCATTTTTGGCAAATTCAGCCATTTCATGAATATCTCCACCTGCAGAAAATGCTTTTTCCCCAGCTCCTGTTAACACAATCACTGAAATACTTTCATCAGATTCCAATGAAACAACGGCTTCATTGAGTTCGCTGTACAATTTTCTGCTGAGAGCGTTTAGTCGATCAGGCCTATTTAGTGTTATTAATCCTATGGGACCAATTTTCTCGAAAATTATTGTCTCGTAATTCAATTTGATTCTCCAAAATTATTTGCCGCCACATTATACATTATCCGAGCAATTCGTTTGCAACAAATTTTACCTACATGAAATATGTTTTATATATTTCATCTGTTGTGTTAGGTTATCTTTTAAACGGTAGGAAATTCAGTTTTTGGAGATTATTATGACAATGTCAGATTCTTTCCCAATTATTCGAAAAGGTGATTTGTCTCAGGTTTCTGTTCCCCCAAATTTAGATTACGAAAATGCTGACAAAGATTTCAATTGGGACGAAATGTATTCAGAATTAGATTGGCTCCCTGGGGGGTGCTTGAATAATTCATATGAGGCTATTGATAGACATGCAAATGGTAGGTTGCGTGATAAGTTGGCTATGATTTGGGTAGGCAAAGATGGGGAGGAAGAACGATATACATTTGGCCAGATGAAAAATGAGTCTAATAAGTTTGCTAATGTCCTAAAAAGCCTTGGTGTCGGTAGGGGAGATAGGGTGTTTATATTCATGGATAGAATTCCTGAGTTATATTTTGCGTTTTTTGGGATTCTGAAAGTTGGAGCAATTGCAGGCCCACTATTCTCAGCATTTGGGCCTGAACCAGTCAGAGATCGTATGCAAGATAGTTCTGCTAAAGTATTGATTACACAACCATCTTTACGAGACCGTATATCTGGAATAATCCCTGAACTTTTTGATCTCCAACATATCGTTGTGGTAAATAAAAACAATCGTGAACCGGATTCAATAGATATAGCTGATATGTCCTATGAAGAGGAGATGTCTCATTCTTCTGCTAACTTTGATATCGATCTGACTAGTCAATATGATTATGCAATAATGCATTATACTTCTGGCACTACAGGCAAGCCTAAAGGGGCTGTACACAGGCATCAAGCTGTTGTTCAGCAATATGCTACTGGTAAGTGGGCTTTAGATTTGCAAGCAGATGATATTTATTGGTGTACTGCTGATCCCGGTTGGGTTACAGGAACATCTTATGGAATGATGGCACCTTGGACCAATGGAGTTACGCAATTAATATATGAAGGAGGATTTCGCGCGAGCAAGTGGTATGAGTTAATCCAAAAATATAGAGTAACGGTTTGGTATACAGCACCGACTGCTATTAGGATGTTAATGAAAGCGGGAGATGAATTGCCAAATCAATTTGATTTGTCTTCTCTTAGATTTTTGGCAAGTGTGGGTGAGCCTTTAAATCCTGAAGCGGTAGTTTGGGGAAATAATGTGTTCAAGTTGCCGTTTCATGATAATTGGTGGCAGACTGAAACGGGTGCAATAATGTGTGCAAATTACGCTTCAACAGATATTAAGCCTGGTTCTATGGGAAAACCTTTACCAGGAATTCAATTGGGTGTTGTAGATGATGATTATAATCTGATAGAAAATGGTGAAGTCGGAAATCTTGTGGTTAAAGCAGGATGGCCATCCATGTTTCATGCTTACTGGAATAATGCAGAAATGTATAATTCGAGGTTTAGAAAAGGTTGGTATACGACTGGTGATAGAGCTCAAGTTGATGAAGATGGATATTTTTGGTTTGTGGGTAGAGCCGACGACGTGATTAATACGGCAGGTCATTTGGTTGGTCCTTTTGAAGTAGAGAGCGCTTTAATAGAACATCCTGCAGTTGCTGAAGCTGGAGTAATTGGAAAGCCAGACCCAATTGCAATGGAGATAGTGAAGGCATTTATTTCACTTGCTGATGGAGTTGATGATACGCCAAAACTTAGGAATGAAATTATTCGATTTGCCAGAGAAAAACTTTCAGCAGGAGTTGCTCCAAGAGAATTAGAAGTGATACCTTCTTTGCCTAAAACCAGGAGTGGGAAAATAATGAGACGTCTTTTAAAGGCCAGAGAACTGGGTCTTCCTGAAGGCGATACTAGTACGCTTGAAGACGACTAATATTAAGATTGTGAATTCTGGAGAGAGTGATGAAATCTGATAGACAATTAGTTGCACACTTAATGAGGAGAGCTGGTTTTGGTGCTACTTCTCAAGAATTGGATCAACTGACTCATTCAAAAACTTACGAAGAAATTGTGGATGACCTAGTAAACCCTGAGAGATTTGATCAAATAGATACGTCATTTGTTGAAAGATATTATGGGGGAGAACCTGTTGCTGTTCATGTTGGCAAATGGTTGTTTCGAATGGTAAATACTTTAAGACCTCTTGAAGAGAAGATGTCATTATTTCTTCATCAGGTTTTTCCTGTGGCTTGGGGTAAAAGTGAACATGGTCCTTCAATTTATCGTGAGATACAAATGTTTCGTGATGTTGGATTGACTAACTTTAAAACTGTTTTGTTACAACTTTCAAAAGATCCTGCGATGATATTTTGGTTGGATAATAATGAAAATCATAAAAACGAAATTAATGAAAATTTTGGCAGGGAACTTTTAGAATTGTTTTCCATGGGAGTTGGTAATTATTCTGAGTCTGACATTAAAAATGCATCTCGAGCTTTTACTGGATGGACTTTTGACCAACCACTCTCCTTGTATCCATATGGGCATCATGAAGCAGTATTTAAATTTGCGTCTGAAGATCATGATTTTGGGGATAAAGAGTTTTTGGGACAAAAGGGAAAATTTGATGGAGAAGATATCATAGATATCATAGTGAACCAGAAGGCGACGGCAAGGTTTGTATCTAGACATTTGTATAACTTTTTTGTTGAAGATGAAGTTCAAGTTCCGTCATGGGAGACGGTTCCTCCAAAAGATGAAAATGCGATAAGGTTTTTGACACAGGTTTTTGAAGAATCTAATGGAAATATGCGATTCATTTTGAAAGAATTGTTCAACTCTGATTTTTTCAAAAATTCAATTGGATTTTCCAAAGTTAAAAGCCCTACTGAACTAATAGTTGGTGTTATTAGACAGACTGGAGAGTATTCTGAACCTACTCATGGTATCCACCAATTTGCAGTAACTACTCTTAATGGATCTCCTTATGAAGGTCCGATGGCTATTATGGGCCAACGATTAATGAATCCTCCAACTGTGGAAGGTTGGCATACCGGTTTTGAATGGATCGATTCGGGTACTTTAAGTGAGAGGATTGGTTTTGTAGAGAAGCAATTCTCAGACCCAGAGAAGCCAGGAGTGGCCGATATTATAGATAGATTGGGTACTCTGGATGATGAACCCAAACTTATAGTTGATCGATGCTTAGATGTATTAGGTGCGATCGTTGTAAGGGATGAAACTTATGATTCTTTAATACGATATGCTGAAAATTTGAAAGGAATAGGGGATGATGCAGGAGTACATCATTTGGTACAAATGGTGACCTCAACAGTTGATTATCAATTCGAATAGAATGATTGGAGGTGGAATTATGAATAGTTCAGACAAAACATTGGTTGTAATCCAATTAACTGGCGGAAATGATTTTATGAACACAATTGTTCCGTATACTAATGAACATTATTTCGACGCAAGAAAAAAAATTGTTATGGACCAGAGTGATGTCATTCCAATAAATGATACATTGGCAATCAACAAAAATGCGTCATCTTTCAAGGATATTTTTGATGCAGGTAATATGGCGATTATTCAAGGCATTGGCTATCCAAATTCGAACAGGTCGCATTTCCGAGGCATGGATATTTGGCATACTTGTGAACCTGATAAAGTCGGAAACGATGGTTGGTTAGGTTTAGCTCTCCGAGAATTAGATCCGTCATCGGAGAATGTGCTTACTGGAGTAAATATTGGGCAGGGGTTGCCAAGGGCTATGGCAGTAGCCGGTGTGCCTGTGACATCAATTAGTGATTTAGAAACATACGGCGTAATGAATTCCATTGAGAAACAAAAACTTAAAGAAAAATCTATTCAGGCTTTTAAAGACATATATGGCCAAGCGATAGGCTCAGGAAAAGTCTCTGAGTATATTGGTAAAACAGGATTAGATGTTTTAAAGGGTGCTGATATGTTGAATGAGGTTGCTGCCAATTATCAGTCTAATGTGGAATATGCAGAAAATCAGATTTCAAATAATCTTAAAGATATTGCAAGGATACATACATCTGATTTGGGAACCAAGATTTTTTATACAAGCCAAGGAGGATATGATACTCACGCAAATGAGCTCCCAACCCATCCAAAATTAATTAGAGAATTATCTAATGCTATTTCAGATTTTATGGATGATTTAGAAGAGCATAATTTGTCAGAAGACGTACTTATTCTAGTATTTACTGAATTCGGTAGAAGAATGAAAGATAATGGAAGTGGAACTGATCATGGTTCTGGGGGAGGGGCCTTTTTGTTTGGTAAAAATGTTAAAGGTGGATTGTATTCCGATTACCCATCTCTTAATCCAAGAGATTGGGAACATGGAGAAGATCTAAAACATACAATTGATTTTAGAAGCGTATATTCCACAGTTTTGGAGAAATGGATGGGTATTGACTCTAGATCTATTGTTAAAGGAGACTTTGAACAGTTGTCTCCTTTTGTTGTTTAAGCGGAGGTTAAAATGTCTAGACCGCATGGATTGTTAAGAGCAGGATATCCGTATTTGGTGACTCTTGGGATGAGGAGAGTAACCAATTTTCCTACAGATGTTGCTTTTGGTTTGAATGGAGAGATATATATTTTAATGAGAGCCGAAGGATTTACAGGAATACGAATTTGGTCTTTGGATGATGCTGAAGAATTATCAGATGATTTAAAAACAATAGGAGGATATGGGACTGATGATGGGCAATTTGAATGGCCAGTAAATTTAATTACTAACAAAAACGGTGATTTACTTGTGTCTGATGAATCTACCCATCGCATTACTAAATTTAATAAAAATGGTGAGTTTGTAAGTAAATTTGGAGAAATTGGTAATTCTGAAGGTGAATTAAATGGACCTTCCGGAATTTCATTTGATAATAATGGAAATCTATTGGTTGTCGATTCTAAGAATCATAGAATTCAAAGGTTTTCAGAGTCTGGTGAATACATTTCTTCTTTTGGGTCGTTTGGTTCAGATCCAGGCCAATTTAATTTGCCATGGGGTATTGATGTGGATGAAAACGGCGATATTTACGTTGTTGATTGGGGTAATAACCGTATACAAATTTTTTGTGAGGATGGTAATTTAAAAAGTGTTTTTGGTGAATTCGGAACTGGAGATGGACAATTTGATAGGCCTTCAGGCGTTGCAGTAGATATTCATGGAGATATATATGTCTCTGATTGGGGAAATAATAGGGTTGTAATGTTTAATTCTGAAGGGCATTATTTGTGGAGTTTCACAGGTGATGCGACTCTTTCGAAGGTTGCAAGGACCTATATGATGACGAATGCTTCACCTAACCGAATGCGTGAATCCGGTAGGATTGAAAATGAAAGATATCTTAGAAGACCTAGATCTGTTCGTGTTGATGATCAATTCAGGTTGTTTATACCCGATTATGAGTCTTATAGACTACAGGTTTATCAGAAAGATTTCATTGAATTGGATGAATCTCAGATTGTAGCTCCTTTGAGGAATCCTACTTTGGATGTTGTTTAATAACTGGTAACACTATATGAGAAGGAGAATTCCTGTCATGAAAGATTTTTTGAGTTGCTTTGACAAATGTTTTTTCCTCTCCGATTTCTCCTCCAGTGTTACTGTTTCTATCGAACCTTGGGAAATTACTACTAGAAATTTCTAATCTGATCTGGTGTCCTTTTAGGAACAAGTTGCTTGTGGCGCCTATATTTATTTCTAGCTGGTAGATTTGTCCTGGATTCAAAAGCGATGCACCTTGATTAGTGTTTCGGAATCTTCCACGGATGATTCCATCAGTTAGATTTCTTGCATATCCACAAGGCTCAACATCTAAAAGTTTCGCAGTGAAATCGGTGTCTTTCGTAGAGGATGATACAAATACATGCAATTTGATGGGGCCAGTAACTTCTAATGGTTTTTCTAATGGATCTGTTGAATATATTAATACATCTTCTCTTGTTTCAATTGCAGAGTGGTCAAATGCTCCGGGAGCCATGAAACTAGGATTACAGCATAACCCTCCACCTATAGTTGGTACAGGATTTCCTGGATTATAAACAAATGTGTCCTCTTTTTCGTCCGTTGGAAGAGTAATGCTTAATTTCCCATTCCCTGTTACAGAGTTTGAATTGCCTAAACTATGTAAATAGAATTTTGTTTGGATTGCTCTTTCTAGAGGCCAATTATCTTCGTTTCTCCATTTGTTTTCTCCCATTACAAAAATTTTTACAGGTTTCAAGTTTTCTGATTGATTTAGCGTAGGTTTCAACCAATGATTGAAGAAGTCTAGGATTGTTTCTTGCAAATTAATGTACCCAGCTGATGCCTTAGTGCCAAAGTTGAAATTTCCAGCAATTTCGGTAGGGTTTGAAGCATGTACCCAGGGCCCCATAATTAATTTGGGAGATGACAGAGGAGCATTTTTTTTCATTCCAATGTAATTGGATAAAGTTCCATTTAGGAAAATGTCGTACCATCCTCCAATATTTAATGAAGGGATGGAGATTTTGTGATAATTTTCTTCAATAGAAATATTTTTCCAGAATTCATCGTACTCTGGATGGGCTAACCAATCATAATAATATTCCGCTAATCCATCTTTCAGGTCTGGAAGATTTTTCATAGGAAGATATTCAAACAACTCAGATAGATTGTCTTTTGCATGGATTAAGTTTTCTATCGTTTGATCATTAAAGGTATTTTTGGAATTTCTTTTGATGTTCTCAAAGTTATCCAGTGTTAATGCTCCAATTGCCCAAGATAAATTAAAACCTAATGAAAATGCTCCCCCTTGCCAAGTCCACCCATCATGATAATTGGATGCGGTTACACTAGGAGCGATTGCTGACAATGAGGGATGTCCAGAAATCGCAGCAAGCCACTGAGTAGCACCTACGTATGACCCCCCATACATGCCTACTTTCCCATCTGACCAGACTTGATTTGAAATCCATTCGATAGAATCATATCCATCATCAATTTCATTGATTAGAGGATAGAAATCCCCATGAGAAGTAAATCTACCTCTAACATCTTGAATCACAGTTGCAAAACCATTTTGGGCAGAAACTATTGGATCTATACTGGAACCAGACCTTGATTGAGGTGAACTTTTATTATAGGGGGTTCTTTGTAATAAAACGGGTGTGGGGTTTGCAGAATTTGGAAGATATATATCACAAAAAGTTTTGGTTCCATCTCTCATAGGTATCTCAAGATTAGATATGAACTTTATAGTAGAATTTTTTGGTAATTCCATAATTCTTCCTTCAAAAAATAGTTAAAAAATATGAACAGGATTTTTAGACTTTATCATGATTTTATGCAATTTTCGAAAATCAGCTATAGCCCTGTTGACCTTTTACGCGATTTGCGGCATTCTAATAGTATGAGCCAGTTAATTTTTCTGCAAAATGTGAGTCGTAATTGACGTACGGGCCTAAAAAGGTTTTGGTCATAGGTTCTGGTCCAATAATCATTGGACAAGCTGCTGAGTTTGATTATGCTGGAACTCAGGCTTGTAAGTCGCTCCGTGATGAAGGGGTAACTACAATACTGGTTAATTCTAACCCTGCTACTATTATGACTGATGAAGGTATTGCTGACGTGGTTTATATTGAACCACTAACCCTTGATTCTCTAACAAAAATTATTCAAAAAGAGCTTCCTGATGGATTGTTACCTACTCTTGGTGGTCAAACCGGATTAAATCTTGCTGTTGAATTGGCAGATGCAGGAGTGCTAGAAAAATATAACGTTAAATTATTAGGTACTCCACTAGATTCAATAAAGAGTGCTGAGGACAGGAATCTCTTCAGGGAATTGTTGATTGATATTGGAGAACCTGTTCCTGCTAGTGCAATAGTGAATTCCCTAGATGAAGCTAAGGAAAAATCAGAAGAATTGGGTTTTCCATTAGTGATTAGACCAGCTTATACATTAGGGGGTACTGGTGGTGGTATTGCATACTCTTATGATGAAATGGTATCAATTGTTACTAGCGGATTAGCTGCTAGTCCCATTTCACAAGTACTACTAGATTCTTCGTTGATAGGATGGAAAGAACTAGAATATGAAGTAATGCGGGATAGTGCAGATAACTGCATCACAATTTGCAATATGGAAAATATTGATCCAATGGGTGTTCATACAGGTGATAGCATCGTTGTTGCACCATCTCAAACTCTTTCCGACAAAGAATATCAAATGCTTAGATCCGCAAGTTTAAAAATTATTAGGGAACTTGGGATTGAAGGTGGATGTAATGTTCAATTTGCTCTACGGCCAAATAAATCGATTGCAAAATATCTGCCAAATCAGGAAAGATTGGAAAGTGATTATTATGTGATTGAAGTCAATCCTAGAGTTAGTAGGAGTTCGGCATTAGCTAGTAAAGCCACAGGATATCCAATTGCAAGAGTCGCGGCAAAAATTGCTGTTGGTAAAACTCTGGATGAAATACCTAATATGGTTACTCAAAAAACATTGGCTGCATTTGAGCCTTCTCTAGATTATTGTGTCGTAAAAATTCCCCGATGGCCTTTTGATAAATTCCCTGGAGGAGAACGTACATTAGGAACAGAAATGAAAGCAACTGGTGAAGTTATGACAATAGCCAGGTCTTTTGAAGCTGCATTTCAGAAAGCTGTACGCTCTTTAGAGATTGAGAACCGTTCAATACATTGGGAAAATCCTGAATGGTTTTCATATGATGAATCCAGCAATTTGAAAATCCCTTTTCATCCTACTGATGAGAGATTATGGGTTTTAATGTCGGCACTAAGAAAAGGTATGGATTTTGAGAAAATTTGTGAACATACTTTTGTAGATCCTTGGTTTATTTATTCATTTAAGAATATTACAGATTTTGAGGATCACATTAAGAATAAAGGAATTTCGAGAGAGCTATTAATTGAGGCAAAAAAACTTGGTATATCCGATAGTCGGATTGGAATGTTAATAGACAAGTCCCCTAAAGAAGTTAGGGAAATTCGCCTTGGTTTTGGAATAAAACCTGTATATAAAATGGTCGATACTTGCGCCTCGGAATTTGAGGCAGAGACCCCTTATTATTATAGTACATATGAACAGGAAAATGAGGCACTTCCTCTCATTGACAAAAAAGCAATAGTTATTGGTAGTGGTCCTATTAGAATTGGCCAAGGGATCGAGTTTGATTACTGTTCAGTACACGCTGCTTGGGCTCTTCAGGAGGCAGGTATAAAAAGTATTATGGTTAATTCAAATCCAGAAACAGTTAGTACTGATTTTGATACCAGTGATAGATTGTATTTTGAACCATTGGATGATGAAAGCATTCAAGACATTATTGATAATGAGACTTTTACAGGTAATGATGGCGAAAAGAATGTACCTCCTTCAATAGTACAGTTCGGAGGTCAAACAGCAATAAATCTGTCACAGTCTCTAAATGATTTAGATTTGCCTATTTTAGGTTCCAGTGCCGAAGCAATTGATGTTGCTTCGGATAGACACTTGTTCGAAGAATTCTTGAAATCACTTAATATACCTAATCCTCCTGGTAAAGCAGTAGATTCTGTTGGTGAAGCTGCTGCAGTTGCTGAAGATATAGGTTATCCCGTTCTACTACGTCCCAGTTATGTTTTAGGTGGAAGAGCTATGGAAATTGTTCAGAATCCTAAAGAATTAAAAAAATATATGAAAAATGCGATAGGTTTAGGAGGGGGACGAAAGATATTAATCGATAAATATCTGGAAGGACGTGAGGTTGAAGTTGATGCCGTTTGTGACGGTACAGATGTACTAGTTCCGGGAGTAATGGAACATGTAGAAAGAGCGGGTGTTCATTCTGGTGATTCAATGGCAATATATCCTGGTCTTTCTCTTGCAAAAAGTGAAGTGGATACAATCGTTGAATATACTACGAAGATCGGACTGGAATTAGGTGTTAAAGGTTTGATGAATATTCAATATGTAATAGTTGGTGGAGAGGGTTATAGGAATCCTGGAGATGCATCTAAGAATAGCGAGAGAAAAGGAGGGGATGTCTATGTGATTGAGGTGAATCCTCGCTCTAGTCGTACGATTCCGTTTATCTCTAAAGTTACGTCAGTTCCAATGGTCAATTTAGCTGCCAAAGTAATGCTTGGATACAAACTTCAAGATTTGGGCTACCGTGGAGGATTATGGGAAAAGCAAGATTTGGTAGGTGTGAAGGCTCCTGTTTTCTCTATGTCAAAATTGTACGGGGTTGATACGTATTTGGGACCCGAAATGAAATCAACAGGTGAAGTAATGGGAATTGATTTTGATTTTGAATCAGCCTTCACTAAGGCTTTGGTTGCGGCATCTTTGACCATACCTGATGAGGGGTCTGTTTTATTGAGTATTAGTGATAGTCACAAAAAAGATTCTGTAGATGCTATTAAGGCACTCTATAATCACAATTATAAGATTTATGCTACACAGGGTACTGCAGATTTTATTCGATCCATGGATATTCCAGTTGAAGTAGTTGCAAAGGCCTCAGAGCAAGTATTTCCTAATACTGTTCAATTAATAGAACAAGGTCACGTTAATGCCGTGATTAATACTATTGAAGGTGATCGAGATGCGTTGCAGGATGGGTTTGAAATTCGACGAGCTGCTACTGAAAAGCGTATTCCTTGTTTTACATCTTTAGATACTGCACGTGCAGCGATTTATAATTTATCTGCAGCTCATTCAACTTATAACATAAATCCGATCAACAATTACGTAAGAAATACTCGACCGAAATGATATTGGACGTTTAATCAAACCAGGATTCGAGCTCAGATTTGTTTTTGTTTAACCAAGCGTTATTTATTGCAATGCTTTCTAAAGATTGTCGTATTGTACGTTCAGCTCCAGGAGCTGGGTTTTCGGCAAAAAACTCTTGAATTTCCTGGCTTTTTTCCAATGTTCGAAAACCTGACAAATTCCCAATAAGCCTCATAATTCCGAAGCCACCATCTCCATATCTTCTATCAATTTCTTCCCAGTTTGATTTAATAAAATCCCATCCCAGTTCTCTACCCAGATTGTTAGACATAATTCCAGATATTACGCTGATTGTGTCTTGCGATCTAATTTGATTAGATAATGTTTTCTTAAGTAAATCATTAATTATCTCTGGGTTTGAGTATCTTGTCATTCCCATTAATAATCGAACTTTCTCTTCATGTAATTCAGCAGAATTGTGTGCATCCCACATTTGATCATAATATTTTTCAACCCCAGTTCTTGCCACGTTAGAAAACACCATCAATCTTATGTCTGGATTTAAATTAGTTGGATTCTCAAAGTAATTTTCAAATCGTCTTTGAGACTCTTTTAAAGTTGAAGGGTCTGCAAATTTCCCTAGAAGATTTAATAATATGGATCTAAGTAATGAATCGAGATGAGTTTCATCTGGCTTAGGGTCCCAACCGATTAGAGTAGCTGAAGGAGAGACTATATTATTTATAAATGTTTTGAACTTAGGATATAAAGATGAATTTTCAAGCAGATTTGAAAAATATTCTATATTTGAAGCAATATCACTCCATACTGAAGCATCATTTTCTTTTGGATAATAACTTAAGATTTTTAAATAATTTGTAGCATTTATGATTCCAGCTTTTGACAAGGCAAAAGCATCACTTTGTATTCCTAATCGATCAGATGGTTTTAAAGTTAATGAAGAAATAGGCTCAGACAGTTTTTCTAGGTCTGAAGATTCATATTGAACTCGATAAAATGCTGAGTGACTGGGATTGATTTTGATCCAAGATGTGTTTTGGTGTTTTAAATTTAATGTGAAAGCTCTGGTTGTCATAAGTTCACGGATTGTTGAATCGGTTGCAGAAGAGGAAACACTGATTGGGATTTGCCAAAGTGAATCATTCTGTGTTGATTCATTGAGTATATTGTCATATCTGAATTGATTTTGTTCAAAATTAATTGATAGTGAATCGTGTTGTTTTTCTGTTTTGACTTTTAAGACTGGAAATCCAGTTTGTGTTGTCCACGATTCCATAATTTGATTTACAGGCAATCCAGATGCTTCTTCAAGTGACTTCCAAAGGTCATGTGTTGTTGCATTAGCATAAGCATGTTCTTTCAAATAATTTCTCAATCCTGATTTAAAAGTTTCTTCACCTAGGAATTGCTCCAACATACGGAGTATTGAAGCGCCTTTGCTATAGCTAATAGCATCAAAAAGCTGTCCTATTTCCGCAGGGTTTTTAACATCTTGTTCTATAGGGTGGGAATTCGCAAGTCCGTCCAAAGACAATCCCCTGTTTGTATCATGAGTGAGGAATTGGGTCCACATGTCCCATTCTGGATGAAGCCAATCGGTGGCTTTGTCACCCATCCATGAGGCAAAACTTTCATTGAGCCATAAATCATTCCACCATTTCATGGTCACCAAATTTCCGAACCATTGGTGTGCCATTTCATGGGCTATTACTTCAACTATGAATTGTTTTGTTGTGGCCGCAGTGTTGTCTTCGTCCATTAGTAGTACAACTTCTCTGTACGTGATGATACCCCAATTTTCCATTGCTCCTGCAGCAAAATCAGGTATTGCTAAATGATCTAATTTTGGTAGGGGATATGGAATTCCAAAATAGTCATTGAAAAAATCTAATAATTGAATACTGGATTCTAAAGCCCAATTTCCTTGATTTTCTTTTCCTTTAGTAGTCCATACCCTCATTAGAGTTCCGTGCTTAGTCTTCCTTTGGACACATTCCATCTCGGCTATTGTGAAGCCCAGTAGATACGTAGACATTATTGGGGTGTCGGCAAAAGTAACATTTTTTAATCCATTACCTAAATCTAGTATTTGATCTTCAGGCATATTAGAAATTGCAGTTAATTCCTCTGGGAGGGTTATTGAAACTGAAAAGATTGATTTTGATTCAGGCTCATCCCAGCATGGGAATGCCTTACGAGCATCAGTGGCCTCAAATTGCGTAGTAGCCATGAATTTTTCTGTGCCACTTGTATCTAGATATCTACTTCTATAAAAACCTCTTAATCGATCATTTAATGTTCCACAAAAATTAATATTTAGAGAATAATTCCCAGCAGGGATTTCGGTATCAAATTGAAAAGTGACTGTTTCAGATTCAATATCTGATGCAATTGATGGATTTTTTCCTGACAGGTCTACATCGATTATGTCGATTTCTGAAGAATGCAGGGTGATTTCGTTAAAAGACTTTGAAATGTTTAATTCAATTGTTTCATTTCCTGAAAATGTGAAGTTCTCTAGGTTAGGTGAAAATTTTAAAATATAACGTATAGGATTAATGTAATCTGGCAAAATAGATTGTTGAAAGGTTGTCATTTTATGATCTCCAAATTCAGATCGTACTAAGGTTGAATAATTTTTTGAATTTTTTTGACTGTAGTATCAATTAGATTGTTCGCATTTATCACAATATGGTCAAAGTTTTTAGATAAGGCAAGTTCATTCTCAGCTGCATTTACTCTAGATTCAATGCTCTCGTCATTTTCCGAATTCCGTATTTTTAGTCTTTCTATCAAGTCTGACTTTAGTGCTGGAGCGATGAAAATTGATGTTGATAAGGGGAAAATTTCTTTCAGGGTATTAACACCTTGAACATCAATTTTAATCACAATTACTTTATCAAGAGAAATCGCCTCATTTATCTGAGATAGTGGAACCCCGTAATAATGTCCGTATACTTTGGCCCATTCGAGCATTTCATTGGTGTTAATCAATTGTTGGAATTTTTTTTCCGATAAGAAAATGTAATGTTTTCCATCGGTTTCGTTATGTCTTTTAGGTCTTGATGTTGCGGTAATGGGGTAAAAATAGTTAGGTGATTTTGACTTCAATTTATTAATTAGCGTGTCTTTCCCCACTCCTGATGGTCCTGAAATCAAATAGATTTTTGAAGCATTTTTCAAGTGATTTAAATACATCATTAGTGAGAACGGTTTTCCATGGAAAGTTGGCCTAGTTCATTCCAGAATGAAGGGTATGAAATTTCAGCTGCTTCTGCATTTGTGATTGTTGTGGTTCCTGAGGCTATTAGTCCTGCAATACCCATCGTCATAGCAATCCGATGATCATGGTGGCTTTCAACTACACCTCCTGTTAGTTTGTCATTGCCGTAGATGATCATCCCGTCTTCAGTTTCAGTGATGCTTGCCCCTAGAGTTTTTAGGCCTGATACAGTTGCTGAAATTCTATCGGATTCTTTTACCCTAAGTTCTTTTGCATCTCTAATGATTGTTTTACCTTCTGCAAAACAGGCAGCGAGAGCCAATATTGGTAATTCATCTATGACTCGTGGAATTATCTCTCCTCCAATTTCTACTGACTTTAGCTTGCTAGTTTTTACAATGATGTCTGCAGTGGGCTCACCGCTCTGTGACGAAACATTTTCTTTACTAATATTAGCACCCATTTCTTGTAGTACTTCTAATACTCCTGTCCTTGAAGGATTAATTCCTACATTGGTAATTTTTATGTCTGCATTTGGATGACAACATCCTGCAATCATCCAAAAAGATGCACCACTAATATCACACGGAACAACGACATCCATGGAATTCAGTTGGGAATTAGATATTGATATTTCTAATGACTCATCGCAATAACTAATGTCAGCGCCCATGGCCTTCATCATTCTTTCAGTGTGATCCCTGGATTTAGCAGGTTGGAAAATTGTAGTCTTAGATTTTGCATGCATTCCTGCTAATAATATGGCTGATTTTAATTGAGCGCTTGCTACAGGCATTTCATATTCGATTCCTGCTAGATTTCCTCCGTTAATTGATAAAGGTGCTAACGAACCATTTTCTCTGCCGGAAATTTTAGATCCCATTAAAATCAAAGGCTTCGTAATGCGTTTCATAGGTCTTTTTCTTAACGAGTCGTCTCCAGTGATAACACTGAAAAATGGTTGTGCTGCAAGTAATCCTGAAATTAATCTAATGGTAGTTCCACTGTTTCCTGCATTTAGAACATCTAAAGGTTCTGAAAGTCCTTCATAGCCAGAACCTTCTATTTGAAAAATTTCATCTTTTTCTTTTGTACCCCTAGGAGACAAACTGGTGATTTTCGCTCCAAGGCCCTGTAAGCAATTTAGAATAGAATTTCTATCATCCCCAACACAGAAGTTAGAAACCTGCGCAGATCCAGTAGCAATTGTGTTTAAAATTGCGGAACGAATGGATATTGATTTGTCTCCGGGTGGCGATATTGATCCGGATAAACTATTAGCATTTTCAATTATCCGTTGCATTTTGTACTAACTCCTAAGTCCTCTACCTTTATATTTCCATTCTTCAGAATCATTTTCCTTGTCATTTTGTTTTGAAGATTTATATCTGTTGGTGAGGTATTCTCCAAAAAATGAAGAAGCTATATAACTGCCTTGGCCTGGTAGAGTTGGGTCATCAGGTTTGGTATCGACTGCATTTGCTTCCCATTTTGCATGTTCTTCCCATGAATAAACCAAAGACTCAAATAATTCATCCGATTTAGCCGAAATATTTTCGCGGTATTTAAATAACTCGGCAATAATTGAATCAATCCACATAACCATTTCCTCAGAATTAGATAATAATATCGCTTCGCTTTCTCTGGGGTCAGTATCTGACAATTTGGAAAGGTTAGTATAGTTTGATGTTGTTAATTTATACATGTCTCGCCAAGAGCTACTTTTAGTAGTTGCTGATACAAAAGAAGCAGATATAAGAATCGGTAAATACTCAACGGCTGACATAAAACTGTCGTGCTCTGTAGCGTCAATAAACATAGTGTTTGAGCCAATCAATTCTGCTAATCCAGTAACTAGTTTAACTGCAGATGGATCTGCTTTAGGATCTGGCGTGAGGCAGAAAATAGATCCTTGGAAAAGTGCGGAATTTGCTTCTTCGATAGATTCCGGCAAGTTTTTGATTAGTGGATGCCCTCCTATGAAATTGTTTTTGTTCGGTAGGATTTCATGGGCCAAATTAATTGCAAGAGATTTTGATGAACATAAATCTACAACTACTGAAATTTCTGATAATCCGTTTGATATTCCTTGAAGAGTGTCTTTCATAGAACTTATAGGAACATCGATAATTACCAGATTGGCATCTGTCACAGCATTTGAATAACTAGCAGTAATGTTAGAAATCAATTTCAGTTTTTTTACTTGGTTAGTTATATTCCT
Organism: SAR202 cluster bacterium; assembly: GCA_022447855.1. Classification (GTDB taxonomy): domain Bacteria; phylum Chloroflexota; class Dehalococcoidia; order Lucifugimonadales; family UBA6927; genus UBA6927. Next base: position 79,649 of record JAKUTX010000004.1, on the reverse strand, counting down.
ACGGATATCCATACCAATGATTTTTGTGTTTTTAAGTTTGGCGTTTTCTAATGCCATTGCAAGGGAAACGCTTTTTGGCGTCAAACCAATTAATGCGATTTTTTCCAAAACTCACTCCAATCATAATTTTCAGAGACTTAAGAAATTCTAGCACAAACAATGTCTATTTTTGCATTTTCAGAAAATTATAGATCCCATAAAATTATCTAATAGAATTACTATCGGAATTAAAACGGTAGACAGAATTCCAATCTGTAAAATTACATCAGCGATTATTACTATTGCTAAAAATATCCAAGTGTAGTTACTGATGCGATCTAGTTGAAGCGCTACGTCTTTTGGGGTTAGACCCTGGATGACTTTGAATCCATCCAATGGCGGCAGAGGGAGTAGGTTTAATGAGGCTAAAAGTAGATTCCAAAAATATAAAGTTCCAAAGAATAGTCCGATAAAATTATTTGAATTAATTTCAAATGGAGCTACTGAAAAGTTAGAAGGGTCTAAGAAGTTCAATTTAACAGATATTGCTATAATAAGAGCTAAGAATATGTTCGACAATGGCCCTGCTATTGAAACGAAGCACATTCCTAAATATTCGCCGATTATAAGGTTTCTTCTGTCAACAATTACGGGTTTTGCCCATCCGAAACCCGCAATTAAGAACATTACAGATCCAAAAAGATCAAGATGAGATTTTGGGTTTAAAGATATTCTACCATGGTATTTAGGGGTAGAATCTCCCAATTTGTTTGCAATGATAGCATGTGAGAATTCATGAATTACCAAGCTAATTACAATTGCTATTATAAAAGTTGTAAACGCAATTAAAGCAGAACTGGGATTAACCGCCAACTGGTCAAGTAAATTGAATATCACATCAATATATTTCTAGTTTTAATCGGGTTTAAAACAACTGATAATTATGGATAGGAAATTAGTGGCCGCCACAACCACAAGCGCCGCTGCCGCATCCGCCTGCATATCCGCCGCCTCCACCACACCCACCTGCTCCGCCACCGCCACCGCATCCACAACCGCCACCGCCACAGCCTCCTGCAACGTTTGGATTACTAATTACGAATCCACTTCGCATTAGACTATCTACATAGTCAATTTGTGATCCTTCAATGAGAGGAGCGCTTTGGCTATCAATAAGTATTTTGACAGTGTCAGTATCTATAACTACATCGTCATCATTAACCTGGTCTTCTGATCCAAGCGCATATTGAAGCCCTCCTTCAGGTCCCGGTGTAGCAATTACTCTGAGCATTGTATGCCCATCGGATTGCTCGTTTAAAACTTCTTCGATTTTTTGGGCTGCGATGGAAGTAACTTCTATTAATGGTGTAGTTGCCATTTTTCACCTCTATATGATGAGTTCTATATGATATTCCACTTTATTGGACTGTAACATGGCGTACTTGGGAGGTCAATTGAAAATTATTTGTTTACATATCAATTTTCCAAATTATTGACATCTACAGTTTTCAGTCATACAATTTATTCATTGAGTCCTTTGGTGATTCTAGCGTGGCGGAACCACCCGTAACCATCCCGAACACGGTAGTGAAACGTCTCAGCACCTACGATACTGCGCTCGCAAGGGCGTGGGAAAATGGGTCATTGCCAAGGGGCTTTTTCTTATATAGGTTTTTTAATATTTGATGACTACGTTGGAAATTTCCTCTGAAATTGTTTACTTGTTTATGGGCTTTACAATCGGGCTAGTCGTCAATATAATCTATACAACTTAAAAAGGCGGACTAAATAAACATATGACAGAGCATGAAGAAGGTGCTGGAGCTATAGAAGACATGGGAACACTCCTTGACTCGATGGAGCAACCTAAACCTCTACGTCGAGGTGAAGTGATTGAAGGAGTTGTTTTGAGGGCAGACTCAGACGGCATATTAGTAAATGTAGGACACAAAGCTGAGGGAACTGTACCTCCAGGAGAAATGCGTACGGTTGATTTAGCAGACATTGTTGTGGGAGAAACTTCCGTTACCATGCTTGTCGTTCGTCCCGAAGGTGCTGACCGACCAGCAATATTGTCCATCGACAAGGCTGTTAATGAGAGTGGCTGGGTTGCATTTTCTAATGCCGAAAAAGATGGAGAGATACTCGATGGGACAATAATTGGGTTCAATCGGGGTGGTGCGATAATTGAAAAATTTGGTATTCGTGGATTTGTTCCAATATCACATCTAGTTTCTGTTCCAAGAGATTTTTTTCAATTTAATGCGACTACTCCTTCTGGAGAAACATCTTCTGAAACGTCTGATGATAATTCGGATTCAGAAGCTAATGATGAACAATCCGATCCTAGAGATGAATTTATTGGACAGACGATTCGATTGAAAGTTCTTGAGGTAAATAGGCCGCGGAATCGAGCTATCTTTTCTGAAAGAAATACCGTTCAAAGTGAACGAGAAGATTTGAAGTCAAAATTAATTGAAGAGTTAGAGATAGGCGAAGTCAGGAAAGGCAAAATTTCTGGGATAAGTAATTTTGGTGCGTTTGTTGATTTGGGTGGTGCTGATGGATTAGTACATATTTCTGAAATGTCTTGGGGTCCAATTAGTTCCCCAGGTGATGTAGTAGAAGTAGGTCAAGAAATTGATATTAAAGTAATCAAAATTGACAAAGATGGGCAAAAAATTGGTCTGAGTATTAGACAATTGCAGCCGGAACCTTGGATGGCAATTTCTGAACATGTTCACATAGGCGATGTTGTGCCTGCAGTCATAACAAATGTTACTGATTTTGGAGCTTTTGCAAGATTGGAAAATCCAGAATGTTCTGTAGAAGGTTTAATTCATATTTCAGAATTGTCGACTCGAATGATTCGTCACCCTAGCGATGTTGTTTCTGATGGAGATATTGTCCAAGTAAAGGTGTTAAGAATAGAATCAGATAGGCGCAGGCTTGGAATGAGTTTAAAACAAGCTGCCGAAGATTATGTCGAAGAGGAATTCTAGTTTCTATCTATTGACTATAAATAAAATGGAATTACTATAAATATATGCTTGGTTGCCAACCAGCTTAGAGAGGTAATTGAATGGCAAGCAGATTCGAAAAATTTTCTGAGCGAGCCCGAAGGGTGTTATCACTTTCCCAGGAAGAAGCTCAGAGGTTTAATCACAACTATATAGGTAGTGAGCATATCTTGCTTGGACTTGTAAGAGAGACTGACGGTGTTGCTGCTCAAGTCCTCGGTAATTTAGGATTAGATCTTTCTAGAGTTAGGTCGGCTGTCGAATATTTGATTGGTAAAGAGGAATCAAATCCTCAACAAGATATTGGATTGACTCCAAGAGCTAAAAAACTTATTGAATTAGCAGTTGACGAGGCAAGGCGTCTTAATCATACATACATAGGGACTGAGCATCTTTTGATTGGTTTAATGAGAGATGGAGAAGGTGTGGCGGCCGGGATACTGGAGAGCTTAGGGGTTGACATAGATAGAATTAGAGCTGAGACCAGTAATGTTCTACAGGCTAATAATGAGCCTCCAAGTAAGACTTCTAGGCCTTCAAGGAAGACTAAGTCTTCTACGCCTACGTTAGAACAGTTGGGTGTAGACTTGACCAAAAAGGCAGCTCAAGGCAAGTTGGGGAAAACTGTTGGTCGTGATACGGAAATTCAAAGAGTTGTTCAAATTCTTAGTCGCCGTACGAAGAATAACCCAGTTCTTGTTGGAGAACCAGGAGTTGGAAAAACTGCGATTGTTGAAGCTTTGGCTAATCGGATTGCGTCAGGTGACGTTCCTGACACGGTCAAAGACAAACGTTTAGTCACTTTAGATATGGGTTCTTTGGTCGCCGGAACAAAATATAGAGGCGAATTTGAAGAACGACTTAAAAAAGTAATTGAAGAAGTCCGAAAAGTTGGGAATTGTATATTATTTATTGATGAAGTACATACTGTCGTAGGTGCTGGTTCAGCTGAGGGTGCAGTCGATGCTGCTAATATGTTGAAACCTTCCTTGGCTCGTGGCGAAATGCAAACTATTGGCGCTACGACCTTGGATGATTACAGGAAATATATTGAGAGGGACCCTGCACTCGAAAGAAGATTCCAGCCAGTACGTGTGGAAGAACCTTCTGTAGGCGAGACGGTAGAAATACTTAAAGGCATTCGCTATTTGTATGAAGAGCACCATAACTTAGAAATTTCTGACGATGCTCTTGAGAGAGCTGCTAGCCTTGCATCAAGATTTATTTCAGATAGATTCTTGCCTGATAAGGCTATTGATGTTATTGATGAGGCAGCTTCAAGAGTACGGATAAATTCTTCTACTCCACCAGTAAATATTAAAGATTTGATAAATTTGCTCAATCGTACCAAAACAGAGAAAGAGAAAGCTATAGAAGATCAAGAATATGAGCATGCTTCCTCGCTTAGGGAAAGAGAAGTCGACTTGCAGGAAAAAATCGATGAACTCCAAGCTGATTGGAAAAATGATCATGATGAAAAACCAATAGTGATTGAGCAGGATATAGATGAAGTTGTGACCATGTGGACAGGAATTCCAGTGACTAATCTTGCTTCAAATGAAATGGATCGACTTGTGAAAATGGAAGAATCTATTTCCTCTGAAGTGGTTGGTCAACAAGAAGCGATTAGTGTTATTTCAAAGGCTGTAAGAAGGTCAAGATCTGGATTAAAAAGTCGTAAGAGACCCACTGGTGTCTTCTTGTTTTTAGGCCCTACTGGTGTCGGTAAGACTTATTTGGTTCAAAAACTGGCAGAATTTCTTTTTGGTAGCGAAGATTCTATGGTTAGAATAGATATGTCGGAATTTATGGAACAGCACTCTGTTGCTAGATTAGTGGGATCACCTCCAGGTTATATTGGTCACGATGAAGGTGGTCAACTTACTGAAGCTGTTCGACGCAAGCCATATTCGGTAATTCTGTTAGATGAAATTGAAAAAGCCCACAGGGATGTTTCCAATATTTTGCTTCAGATTTTTGATGATGGACATCTTACCGATTCTAAGGGTAGGAAAGTAGATTTCCGAAATACTTTGATTGTTATGACTAGTAATATTGGATCAGATTTAATTCGACAGGATAGAACTTTGGGATTCGCAAAGTCTACCGATGAAATAGAAGAAGAACAGCATAGATATGAAAGAATGAAAACAAATGTTATGGATGAAGTTAAGCGTTTTTTCAGGCCAGAATTTTTAAATCGACTAGATGGATCAATTGTATTCCAGTCACTTCATGTCGAGCACATGACACAAATTGTTGATCTTATGTTGAAAGAAGTCCATTCGAATTTAATTGAACAAGGTGTGGATATGGAAGTTTCTGATTCAGCCAAAACTTGGCTGGCAGAAAAGGGATACGATAGGCATTTTGGTGCTCGTCCTTTAAGAAGAGTAATTCAAGATAATATTGAAGATAAATTGTCTGATGCATTATTGAGTGGTCATATTAAACCTGCTACTACGGTTATTATTGATTTGGAAGATGATGAAATAGTTGTGAATACTCTCTCTCCTAAATTGCAAACACCTGCCATTTAATCCTGGTTTTTAATTCATGTTGTTTTAATCGATTGTCTAACTAATTCAATTTAAGATTGGGGTTAAAATGCAACAGAACATTGCTTTTTTTCGTTGTATTGGTGGCGCAAGTGGGGATATGATTTTAGGCGCGTTAGTTGATTTAGGTGTATCTATTGATAAGATAGTTGATCCTCTGTCTAAAATTGTTCCAGATGAATTTACTATTGAATATTCAGACTCAGTAAGAAATGGTATGACTGGGACTCATTTGGTTGTTAGGCAATCGACTAAAGGGGAGATTCGTAGAAATTTTCAAGATTTTGTTTCTTTGATTCTAGATTCGGATCTGTCAAATCAGACTAAAAAGAAATCTTTAGAGATTTTTGAAACCTTAAAAACGGCTGAATCAAAAGTTCATGGTATTCCTTCGGACGAAGTCCACTTACATGAACTTGGACAGGTTGATACATTAGTAGATGTTGTAGGATCTGTTTTGGCATTAGAGGAATTAGGGGTTGATAGGGTTTTTTGTTCAGGTTTTCCAGCTGGTAATGGAGTGATTAAGATCGCTCATGGTATTGTGTCCGTGCCTGCGCCTGCTACTGAAACAATATTTGTTGAGTTCAATGCCCCAATTCATGCTGTTCCTAATAATTCTCATCCGACTGGCGAAATGGTTACTCCTTCTGGAGCAGCAATATTGTGTACATTGTCAGAATTTGGTCATCCGAATATTAATTTAGTAAATACCGGCGTTGGTTTGGGATCTAGAAATCCTGACTCTTATCCTAACGCGCTGTCGCTTTGGATAGGAACTCAATTTGAAATTCAAACTGTTAAGGAATTAATAATTCTTGAAACGAATATTGATGATATGAGCCCTGAGTTGTTTGGGTATGTTCAAGAGGAATTGTTTAAACTTGGAGTTCGAGATGTATGGTTTACGCCAATACAAATGAAAAAAAATAGACCCGGGACTATGTTATCTGTTCTTGTTACCAATGAATTAGAATCCAAAGCTACGGAATTAATATTTCGTGAAACTACAACTTTGGGTATTCGGATTAGAGAAATTTCTAGGATAGAAGCTGATAGGGAGATAGTTGAAGTTAAAACTGAATTTGGTAGTGTAAGAGTTAAGGTCAAAAAAATCGGGAATGAAATTATTAATGCTTCACCAGAATATGAGGATTGTAAAGAAATAGCTGAAATTAATGGATTGTCATTGCAAGAGGTCTTTTTGATTGTGCAAAGGCAATTTTCCGAGAAGTAAATTTACCATTCAATATATTGATTTTTTACACTTTTTGGTGCTTGACCTAGGCGCAATAGATGGATAAAATAATAAAGTTGATGCGGCTAGTCACCGAATTTCGGGGTCTAGCCTCGTTTTGCGCTTTAACAATCTATTGTGAACGAGATAAATATGCCCCAGTGGCGCAACTGGCAGCGCAGGCGATTTGTAATCGCCAGGTTAGCGGGTTCGAGTCCCCTCTGGGGCTTGGGGCTAGGTATAAAATTATCTATATATTTTATTTGGTGCTACTTATCTAATATGCTAAACTTCTGTGAGATGTATTTTGTATTATGGAGGGGTGGGAGAGTGGTTAAATCCACCAGACTGTAAATCTGGCGCTCTGAGGGCTACACTGGTTCGAATCCAGTCCCCTCCACCAAGTAAGACTAATGATTATCTAAATTAATAAATTTATTCTCGGGCCCACATAGCTCAGCCGGCAGAGCACGTTCTTGGTAAGAACGAGGTCAGCAGTTCGAGTCTGCTTGTGGGCTCCAGTTAATGGAGGTAGAAATGGCTAAACAAAAATTTGAAAGAACTAAACCGCACGTGAATGTAGGTACTATTGGTCACGTTGACCACGGGAAAACTACTTTAACGGCTGCGATTACTAAAACTCTTGCTTCAGCTGGGATGGCTGATTTTAGGGCGTTTGAGACTATTGACAATGCTCCTGAAGAACGTGAAAGAGGTGTGACTATTGCGATTCAGCACGTGGAATATGAAACTGAATCAAGGCATTATGCTCACGTAGATTGTCCTGGTCACGCTGATTATATTAAGAATATGATTACGGGTGCTGCTCAGATGGATGGGGCAATATTAGTTGTGAGTGCTGCAGATGGTCCTATGCCACAAACACGTGAACACATATTGCTGGCTCGTCAAGTTGAAGTTCCCGCAATAGTTGTTGCATTGAATAAAGTTGATGTGGCTGATCCTGAGTTGCTAGAGCTTGTAGAACTAGAACTGCGAGAAATGCTATCAGAATACGGTTTTCCGGGTGATGATGTACCGATAATTCCTGTTAGTGCCCTTGCTGCACTTGAATCTGATGACCTTACTCCTGAATCTGAGTGGGGCAAAGGTATTTGGGAATTGATGGAAGCAGTTGATAGTTATGTTCCAGTACCTGATAGGCCTACTGATTTACCATTCATTATGCCTGTGGAAGATGTGTTTGGGATTAAAGGTAGAGGTACTGTTGTTACTGGTAGAATAGAAGGTGGCAAGGTTGAGATGGGAGATACGATAGATATTGTAGGAATTCGTGATACTCATCAGACTGTTGTTACTGGAGTAGAAATGTTTCATAAGACATTAGATTCTGGTGAGGCTGGAGATGCTGTTGGCGTTTTGCTAAGAGGTATTGAGCGTGAGGATGTAGAGAGAGGTCAGGTTTTGGCCGCTCCAGATAGTATTACCCCGCATACCGACTTTTTGGCACAAGTTTATATTCTGAGCCGCGCTGAGGGAGGGAGACATACTCCTTTCTTCAATGGGTATAAACCTCAATTTTATATTAGAACTACAGATGTTACCGGAGAAATTCATTTGCCGGAAGGTGTTGAAATGGCTATGCCTGGAGACAATGTGGAAATGAATATAAAATTGATTATGCCTGTGGCCTTAACTGACCAATTAAGATTCGCTGTTCGTGAAGGTGGCAGGACAGTTGGTTCTGGTGTAATTACCAAAATTAATGAGTAGGAATTCGAATGTCCGGTAAAGGGAAAAATAGAACTGTAATAGATATGAGCTGTACTGAATGCCGTGAGAGAAATTATAGTACAGAAAAAAGCCGTAGGAACGACCCTAATAGGTTAGAGTTCAAGAAGTATTGTCCGAAATGTCGAGCTCATAGACTCTACAGAGAAGTTAGATAAGTTTTATGGCACGACAGAATTCAAGATCTAATCAGCGTTCTTCGAGCAGGCCTAGTTTTCGGTTTTTTACCGATATAATTGGGGAGCTTAGGCGAGTCACATGGCCGAGTCGCGAAGAAACAATGCGTTTGTCTATAATGGTTATAGCTGTAGCCGCTGCCATTGGGGCATTTCTGGGTGTGATTGATATTGGTTTTGGAAGACTTTTTTCGGTAATACTTGGATAGCAATTATGGTTGATTTGACTAATAATCCAGATGATCAGTGGTATATAGTGCATACCTATTCAGGTCAAGAGGAACGTGTAAAACGAAATCTTGAGATCCGGATTTCCACAATGGATATTTCTGATAGAATCCTTGAGGTTTTGGTTCCCACTCAAGATGAAGTTGAGATAAAAGATGGCCAACGTAAGCGGATTGCTAGAACAGTGTTTCCAGGTTACGTTTTGGTTAAAATGATGATGGATGATGAATGTTGGCATGTCGTCAGAAATACACCAGGTGTTACCGGTTTTGTTTCTGCTGAGGATGAAACGGCTATGCGATCTAGGCCTGTGCCGCTTACTCCTACTGAAGTAGAAAAAATTCTGGATTATAATAACGCCGATGAACAACCCAAAATATCCATTGCATATTCTGTCGGTCAGACGGTGCGAATTAACGATGGTCCATTTCTTGATTTTATGGGCATTATTGAAGAAGTCTATGCAGATCGATCAAAAGTTAAAGTACTTGTCTCGTTTTTTGGGCGTGAAACACCTGTTGAATTAGACTTTGTTCAAGTGGAAAGGATTTAATACGAAAAGTGGCTAAGAAAGTAGTATCTACGATCAAACTCCAGATAGAAGCAGGGAAAGCAACTCCTGCCCCTCCTGTCGGACCAATTTTGGGTCAACATGGAATTAATATAATGGGTTTTGTAAAAGAATATAATGAACGCACATCGTCACAAATGGGAACAATAGCTCCTGTTGAGATTACTGTATATCATGACAATTCATTTACATTTATAGTTAAGCCTCCACCCGCTTCGGAGCTGCTTAGAAAGGCTGCAGGTATTGAGACAGGAAGTGGACAACCCAATCTTCAAAAAGTAGGAACAATACCAAAAGATAAAGTAAAAGAAATTGCAGAGATTAAAATGGCAGATCTGAATGCCTCGGATATTGAGGGGGCAATGAAGATTATTGCTGGAACAGCACGTAGTATGGGTATAGATATAGAGGAGTAGTCCACTTATGGTAAAACATGGAAAAAGATATAATTCGGCTCTAGCAACAATTGAAGAGACAAAATCTTATTCACCAACAGACGCAATTTCAATTACTAAAAATTCTGCTACAGCGAAATTTGATGAAACTATTGAACTTCACCTGAGAACCGGAGCGGATCCTAGACATGCAGATCAAATGGTTAGGGGTGTTGCTACACTTCCTCATGGTACAGGCAAAGAAATTCGTGTTTTAGTGTTTGCTGAGGGAGATACTATTAATGTTGCTGAAAACGCGGGCGCTGATTTTGTAGGAGATGATGAAGTCATAAAACAGATCGAAGGTGGTTGGACTGAATTTGATGTTTCAATTGCTACACCTGAAATGATGGGTAAGGTTGGCAGGTTAGGAAGAGTGCTAGGTAGAAAGGGCTTAATGCCTAATCCTAGGACTGGTACTGTAGTGCCTTCAGATGACATTCCTCGAGCAATTACTGAGGCAAAAAAAGGTCGTGTTGAGTATAGACTCGATAGGTCATCGTTGATTCATGTTCCAATTGGTAAGGCTAGTTTTGATGAGGAACAACTTTTAGACAATTTATCCTCTGTAATGGATGCAATAGTTCAGGCAAGACCTGCGGGTCTTAAAGGACAGTATATAAGATCTAGTTTTATTAAAAGTACAATGGGACCTAGTGTTAGGATAAATGTTGCAGAATTGACTGAACTTGAAGTAGAATAATATAGTTAACCGCAGACAGTGGGCCCTATTTAGGTTAAAGTGTAAACGCCTGCCGAGGTAATGCTTTCTAATATAAAGCTTTAATCCCGAGTCTGTGATTCGGGTTTTTTTTTGGAGTTAAAATGCCTACAAATAAAAAAATTAATGATGTTGAGAAAATGGCTGAATGGATGTCTCAGTATGAGATGCTTGTATCTACTGATTACACCTCAATGTCTGCTAATGATATGAACCAGATGCGCAAAGCATTTCGTCAAAATTCAGTACAATATACAATAATAAAGAATACCCTTGCTAGATTGGCTGCGGAAAAATCTGGTAAGCCCAAAATTCAGGAAATCGTTGAAGGTCCTACTGGTATAGCTTATGGAAGCGGGGATCCTGTTTCTATAGCTAAAACTGTTACTGAGTTTATTTCTACGTCTAGATTACCCTTAAAGATAAGAGGGGGTATTATGGATGATACATTATTGACAATTGACGAGTTAGAGAAATTAGCCACATTGCCCTCAAAGGATCAGCTAATAGCAAATTTTGCACGTCAGATTCAATCACCTGTTTCACGATTGGTTCAGGTTCTAAATAATCCTATTGTCGGATTAGCAACAGTTCTAAACAATAGAATGCAACAATTAAATACTCAAAATTAATCAATACTAGTTAATAAAATAAGGAGTAAACGATGGCCCTTTCTAAAGAAGAAATTATTGAAGCGATTAAAGAGATGTCAGTCCTAGATATGGCTGATTTAGTAAAAGCACTGGAAGATGAATTTGGTGTGAGTGCTGCGCCTGTTGCTGTTGCAGTCGCTCCAGGAGCTGCTGCAGGCTCGGAAGCATCTGCTCAAGACGATGAACAGAGTGAATTCAATATAGTGTTGAAAGAAGTTGGTTCTAATAAAATCAATGTAATCAAGGCTGTAAGAGAAGTTACGAGTCTAGGTCTTCGCGAAGCTAAGGAATTAGTTGAAAGTGCCCCAGCAAATGTTAAAGAGGGTGTTAGCAAAGACGATGCCGATGAAACAAAGTCTAAACTTGAAGAAGCTGGAGCAGTAGTTTCTGTAGAATAATTATTCTTTGTTGCTTAAATAGGGGATAGTCTGAGGTCCTTCAGGTAGTACACATAGTTTTGCTGTATTAGGAAGATTCTTAAGAATTTCTTGGATTGTTTCTGAAATATCTGATATCGGTTCCATAAATGCTGTTTCTATTTGTTCATTAGACAGAAAATCTGATTTAAATTTAATTCTTGAATTGCTTTGAATTTGCGCTTGAATTTGTGCTTGCCATTGATCATGTTTTTTGTGTTTTGGATTTGATATTTGTTTAAGTAGTTCTTTTGGGTTTGATGCTGAAGAAAGAATGTTTTTGTATTCTCCATGTTTTGGTATTCCATCAGAACATTCTGATGCGCATATGATAATCCCTCCTTTTTTTACTATTTGATATGCTGCAGAAATACCTTTGATAGATTGATACATATTTAAGTCTAGAGGATATCCACTGTTGGTAGTAACGACAACATCGAAAGCCTCTTGAAGGGGTTTCATTGAAACTCGCTTAATTACATCTATTGCAGCATTATGTACTTTGAATAAATTCCCTGCGTAGCAGCAAGTTATTTCGTTGTTTCTATTTAAAGTGACGTCAATTGCAAATGTAACTGGGTTTTTTGTAGCGATCTCACGTATTGAGTCATGTATTGGGTTGCCAATAGTGACTCCCCAACGTGCATTTTCATTGGCAATCATCTGATAGTCATGTAGGGCCATAATTGTTTTAAATCCTGCTAATCCAGGGGCCACCATTTTAGGCCCCCCGCTAAATCCTGCAAAAAAGTGAGGCTCGACAAATCCCAGGGTAATTTTTACATCTTGATCTATCCACGTTTTGTTTAATTCTATTGGGATACCATTTTCGGTAAATCCTGTGTTGACTAAATTCTCATTGTCGAATGCATTATGGTTTGATAATTTAAAATTATCTACGATTTCTGAGCCTAACATGTTGACTAATTCATCCTTTGTATTAGCCCTGTGGGTTCCAGTCGCAATGAATATGGTAATGTCTTCTTTGGGGATATGTTTTAGTTCTTTGAGGAGTATAGGAAGAATCAATTTTGAAGGGATTGGTCTGGTAATGTCACAGACTGAAATACCTACTTTTTGTCCAAGTTTGACTAATGATTTTAATGGTTTTGAATCAATTGGGTTTCGGATTGCATTTTGAATCGCTCCCTTAGGGTCTGGTAAAGAATTTACAAATGTAGGCTCAATTACCGTCGTTTGTTTGGGAGGACATTTGATAATTAATCCTGTTTTTCCATATGATAACCGTACATCCATTAACGAGAAATCCTTATCAACTAGTTAACAATGTTTCACACAGATTTGCAGAATCAATTAGGTCAGGAATGACTACATATTCCCTTTTGGTATGCATGTTGTGATCTGCCATTCCAACTACTACAGCACTGATTCCATTTAATCTGAATACATTGCCGTCGGTTCCGCCTCCTGAGGGCTGCATTTCTGGCTCAAGTCCCATTGATATAAGCGCAGATTTGACTAGGTTTGTAGATTTGTCTTCATCAGTAAGGGTGTATGTCTGAAATTTAATTTGTAATTCATTGTTGATGACTGCATCAGGATATATTTCTAGGATTTCTTTTATGGTTTCGTTGATTTGAAGTTTTAGATTGTCTACAGTTTCTGTGCTCCTACTTCTAAATTCTCCCTGAATAGAAACTTTTTCAGCAACTGTATTTCTAGTACTTCCTCCTTCGATTTTTCCTACATTGAAGGTTGTTTCTTCATCTAGTCTGCCTTGAGGTAATTTAGATATTAAATCTGCAGAAATTTTGATTGCAGATATCCCTTTTTCAGGCTCTACTCCTGCATGTGCACTTCGTCCAATAATTTCAATATCAAAACTAAAATTTGTTGGAGATGCCGATGTGATTTGGCTTGATGGTCCTTCTCCGTCAAATACAATTGCAGTATCGCTCTTTAACATTGTGAAATTCAGGTTATGCGCGCCAATCAATCCTAGTTCTTCTTCTCTTGTAAATGCTACCTCTATGCTACGGTGTGACATGTTATCTTCTGTTATTGATTCTAATGCTTCCAATATTGCTGCAACACCTGCTTTACAATCTCCTCCCAATATTGTGGAGCCATCGGAGACAATTCTGTCACCGTTAATAATTGGTTTTATTCCTCTTCCAGGTTCGACAGTGTCTAAATGAGCAGACAACAATATTGGATCTTCCCCACCATCATTGGCTATGACATTCCCATAATCGTCTCTGGAAACACTTAATCCAAATTTTTCAAGTTTCGATATAACGTATTGTGCCATAGCCTCTTCTTCACCAGATGGACTATCGATTTGAACAATTTCAGTGAAAGTTTTGATTAATCTATCTCTGCTTATCATAATTACTCCAAATTTTATTGACTAGGCAATTGTATTCTAACAGTTCGACTGTTAAGGAGAAATAGTATCAAATTTTCTGTGTACAAATACAAATAATTCCCAATATCAGTATAGGATTTGAATTTTTAGTCTTAGGGTTGATTAAATGTCTTCTCATATTTCTAATGAAAATTCTAATTCAATAATTTTGACAAAACCTTTGGAAGCATTAACATATGTTTATAGTCACAAAATCTAAAATTTTGAACGTATAGGAGGATATAATGGATGATTCTAAATTGGGGGATGTCGGAACAGAATTTATGTTTGAAAATGATTTGATTAGAGTTTGGAATCTTGAGCTATCTCCTGGTGAATCGAGTGATTGGCATAGACACAATACTAATTATTGTTTTGTTGTTACTCGTTCAGGTTCCTTGAAGGCAGAACATGAAAGCGGGGAAGTTTCAACTTCGCCACTTTCTGTGGGGCAGGTGGTTATGGGAAAAAAAGGGGCACTTCACCGTGTAACGAATGCTGGGGAAGAAATTTATAGCAATATTGTCATCGAGATTAAGTAAAAGGTAGTACTTCTCATGGATATTTTAATTATGGGTGCTGGGGCAGTAGGGGGATGTTTGGGAGGCTTATTAGCTCAATCAGGACAAAACGTTACTTTGGTTGCGCGTGGTGAAAACTTGGAATCAATACGTAAAAATGGCCTGCTGCTAAAACACGGAGAGGAGGATATGGATAGATTAGATTTATTTGCTACTGATAACTCTGAAGAACTCGGTACAGTAGATCTGGTGTTATTTTGTGTTAAAGCCTATCAAACTGATCAAGCAATGGAGATAATGACTAGCGCTGTTTCTGCAAATACAACCATTATTACTTTACAAAATGGAATTGGCAGTCAACAAAAACTTATTGAAAAATTTGGAGATAGAAAAGTCTTACAAGGTGTAATTTATGTTGAAGCTGAACAGTTGTCTCCGGGAGTTGTGACTTTTCACGGAGATTATCCAAAAATAATTTTTGGCGGTGAGAATGAAGTGAATTCTTCAAGAATGATATCAATTGAGAAGATATTGACCCACTCAAAAATCAATGCTTCTATATCGAATGATATTCAGCGAGATGCGTGGCACAAATTAATTTTTATTTCAGCTTTGAGCGGACTTACGTGTGTTACAAGGGGGACATTTGATGAGGTTATGGCTAATTTAAATACTTCACATTTGGTATCTAAAGTATTAGAAGAAGCTGCTTTGGTTGCACGTAATCTTGGAGTGAATATCAATCCATCTATTGTTGAGGAAACATTGGAAGAGCTGACGGCAAATAGGAAGAATTTAGTCTCATCAATGTATGCGGATCTGCAAAATGGAAAACCTTTAGAAATTGATGTGATTACTGGCGCAATTTCTAATACCGCAAAAGAAATTAATGTTGATACCCCAATTAACGATTTTATTTTCAGTTGCTTATCGATTCATGATCAACGTGCAAGAGGAAGTTATTTTTCCTAGAATTGAGAGATATTAAATGAGTTATTTTATAGATTCACAAAAGATAGAATCATTTGAGATTTCTCCTGGAGTTTCATTGAAAACTACTTGGGGAGAAAATGTGATGATGAGTATAGTAACCATTTCACCTGGAGCGAAAATGGAAGCTCATTCTCATGAAAATGAGCAGGCGGGAATAGTATTGGAAGGTGAATTTTTGTTTACCATTGGTGAGGAAACAAGAATGATACAAGAAGGAGAAATGTATATAATTCCTTCGAATGTCGAACATAGTTTGATTGCCACAGATCAAAGAGCGCTCGCACTAGATATTTTCAGTCCACCTCGGACTGATTATAAGAAGTGATTAAGTAACCGATTGTTTTGGATCAAGTAGTAAAAAATGGGCTTGTAAAAAAATACAAGCCCATTTAAATGATTTTATGCTCCAAATCTTATATCAGCATTGGGGTCGCTATAGTCAACCCCTTTAGTAGCCCAAAAGATTTTCGCAATTTCGTCAACTGAATCTACTAATTGTTTTGCTGATTCAGAACTAACGGTTTGTTTGTTAGCACCAGCAAGCTTGTTAGCATTCCATACTAATTCATGAAGATTAGGATATTGATCAAGATGTTCAGGTTTGAAATAGTCAGCCCATAGCGTATTTAGTTCGCTTTTAACTAGCTGTGCATGCTCTTCTTTAACAGCAACATATCGAGCGACTGAATTTGGTACTGCAATATCAGTAGGTGGAAGATCAACAGCTTCTAGCCTGACTGCCATTTTTAGAACAGTTTGTGCAGCGATTTTGGCCGAAATCGGATCATAAATCCCACATGGAACGTCACAATGTGCACTGACTGTTTCGATCTTGATTGAGTGTAAAAGTTTTGAAAAAAGATTCATATCATTCCCCTAAAAAGTATTTCTAGAATTGAAGATACTAAAACATTACCTAATGCGCAAGGTCGATCTAATGATTAGATAAGCAATAAATTGGTATGATAGATTCGATATGCGAACGCTGGATATTTTGATTAATGTGAAGTTTCTTTAATAGTTGGTTTAATATTTAATGCGGATTGGTAATTTAGAAATATATAGAGTAGAAGGGCACAGTATGTTTCCTTCATACAAAGAAGGCGAGTTAATTTTAGTTTTAAATTCTCAGGACATTCAACCACCTTCTGGAGCCGTGGTTATTGTACGTAGAATTAACGGTCAATTAAGGAAAGTTATTAAGAGAGTAATAGGGATTCCAAATGACATTGTGCGAATAAAAAGTAGAGACTTATTCATTAATGACAAATTAATTTCATCTGGTACTTCCATAGGGATAGCGAATCATTATGAAGGTTCATGGAAATTGAATCAAAACGAATACTTTGTCATTGGTGATAATTTAATTCAAAGTACAGATAGTAGGGATTTCGGACCTATAACATCTGATGAGATTCTTAGCAAAGTAATTCTAAAAATTTGGTCAAAGAGGATTTCACGATTTTTTAAGAATATTTTTCATTGAGTAATTTGATTATTTCTTTTGAGTGGTAGGAAATTATCAAATCTGATCCTGACCGTTTGATCGAAGTAAGTAGTTCCTTCATTACGTTTGGCCCATTAATCCAATTGTTTTGAGATGCGGCTTTTAGCATTGAATATTCACCGCTGGTATTGAAGGCTGCAATAGGTAAATCAAATGTATTCCTAACCTTTGCAATTACATCCAGAAAGGCTAGGGCGGGTTTGATCATTACTATGTCGGCTCCTTCTTCAATGTCTTGAGAAATTTCCAACATCGCCTCTCTTATATTCCCTGGATCCATTTGATAGCTTTTTCTGTCTCCAAATTTAGGTTCCGATTCTGCGGCGACTCTGAAGGGTCCATAAAATGATGATGCATACTTCGCTGAATAACTCATTATAGGAGTTGAATGCATATTAGCGTTATCCAAAGCTGACCTGATCGATTTTACTTGCCCGTCCATCATTGCTGAGGGTGCGATTATGTCTGAACCCACTGCTGCGTGTGATAAAGCCATTTCTGAAAGTAGACTCAGAGTTTTATCATTATCTACTGTGAAGTTTTCTAACACTCCACAGTGTCCATGGTTAGTATATTCACACAAACATATATCAGAAATAATTATCAATTGTTGCGAAACAGATCTAATTTTTTTGATAGCTTGTTGGATGATTCCGTTATCTGAATAAGCGTCGGTTCCTAATTCATCTTTGACTGACGGGATTCCAAAAAGCAAAACACCTTTTATTCCAATTTCTAAGAGTTCGGTGATTTCTTCTTCTAGTAAATCCACTGAAAATTGGAAAATCCCAGGCATTGGAGAAATTTCGCGTTTGATATTTTTACCATGAGTAATAAATATAGGGAAAATGAAATCATCAGGAGATAATTGGGTTTCTCTTACAAGGTCCCTTAATGAACTTGAGCCTCTAAGTCTACGTAATCTTTTATTTGGGAACATGCAATATGCCTCAGAGTTCTGAAAAGTAATCATTGATAGCTTGTATTAAGCCTTCAATGTTATGTTTACTGGCTATTATATCTGGTGTAATACCATATTCAACACATGTTTTTGCAGTTATTGGACCAATACAGGCTACAACAGAAGAATTTATAAATGTAATATCACCATCTAGGATCTCGAATAATCCTTTAACTGTGGATCCACTAGTGAAGGTGATTATATCAATTCCTTTTTTTAAATTCATATTAATTTCTGAAGTAGACTTTTTGGGTGTTATTGTCTTATATATTGCAATTGTTTCTACATTGAATCCTTTAGAAGTTAAACTGTCGTTAAGCGTGTTTCTTGCATTTGCAGAAATGGGAATTAATATTTTTGCATTACTTTTAGATTGTTCAGAAATTGACTCAGCTAATTCTTCCGCAATGTATGGTTGAGGTTGTATTGAAGGAGTTAATTTAGCATCTATTATAGCTTGAGCGGTTGCACTACCTATTACTGCAATTTTGATATCAGATAGTAGATGTTCAGGATTCATTCCTAAAGATTTGATTTGAGAGAAAACGATTTCAACTGAATTTACACTAGTAAAAACTATCCATGAATATTGATTGATTTTGTTTAGTGCTTCAATTAATTTCGAATAATTTGATAGTGATTGAATTTGTATTGTAGGAATGGCAATTGGAGATGCGTTAAGCTTCTCCAAACCATCGATCAATTTTTTTGATTGATGCTCAGCTCTTGTAATTAGGATTTTTTTCCCTTTGATATTAGAAGGAGAAAACCATGAAATTGTACTTTCAAGATTGACAACCTTTCCAAAAATAGCTATGGCGGGAGATTTAATTTTAAAACTATCTGCTTTGTCAGAAATGGTTTCTAAATTTCCTATAATTGATTTTTGAGTAGGTAAAGTTCCATCAGATATTATTGCTGCTGGTGTATTTGGGTCCATTCCTTCCTTGATCAGTGTATTAGTGATTGAACGAAGATTTTTCCTTCCCATTAATACCACAATTGTAGCTTTTCCATTAGCTGCTAATTTCCAATCAATTTGAGAAGCATTTTTTTCGGGATCTTCGTTTCCAGTAATCACAATAAATTGTGATGCATGTTTTCGGTGTGTAATAGGAATTCCTGCATATGCCGGTACTGCAATTGAAGATGAAATGCCTGGTATGATTTCGAAGTCAATGTTTTTTAATGCTAAAGCCTCAGCTTCTTCTCCACCTCTTCCGAAAACAAAAGGATCTCCTCCTTTTAATCTAACAACTACTCTTCTCGATTCGGCTTTAGAAATTAACAAATTGTTGATATTTTCTTGTCTTCTAGGAACTTTACCCAACGATGTTACGCTTATTAGTTCAACATTTTTATTACACTCTTCTAATAATGCGTTGTTCGCTAATGAGTCAAAAATTACGACATCTGCTTTTTGCAATATTCTTAGACCCTTAACAGTAATCAATCCAGGGTCTCCTGGGCCTGCTCCAATTAGGTATACTTTCCCATGTATAGGCATTGTTATCTCTTGTACTTTTGAATATTTGCACCTTGATTTAGTAGTGAGTCAAGTGCAATTTTCCCGGCTTGTTCGGGCGTGTTAATATTACATGAAATTTTTGATCGAAATAATTCCACAGAATTTTCTGAAGCTACCATCACCTGCATTTGAACCCTATCTTTAACGACTTCAGCAAAAGCAGCGTGAGGGGTTGAGCAATTTGAACCAATTTCAGTCACAAAA
Source organism: SAR202 cluster bacterium (assembly GCA_022447855.1). Taxonomy (GTDB): domain Bacteria; phylum Chloroflexota; class Dehalococcoidia; order Lucifugimonadales; family UBA6927; genus UBA6927. The sequence goes on along the minus strand of JAKUTX010000004.1, from coordinate 59,822 downwards.
CTTCGCTCAGCAGTTAAAGCAATTAAACTATCTTGATGAGTAATTTGAGAGAGGATTTCTGAAAGCATTCGATTGTCCTTTTGTGTCTCAATTACTAGTGAACCTTGTCCAATATCGGGAGTGCATAAGCTAGGTGACAAAAAATGATCAATCTTGTCTTGGATACCTAGTCTTATTAGCCCAGATGCTGCAAGAATTACTCCATCGTAGTCAGGAGAATTCAGGGCTTTATCAATTCGTGTTCCCACATTTCCTCTAATAGGAACGATTTCTATATCGGGTCTTATGTGTTGTATTTGTATTTTTCGTCGGAGGCTACTTGTTCCTAATCGAGTGCCTGAAGGAAGTTGGTCTAATGGGAGCTTCGATTTTGTAATTAAAACATCCCTTGGGTCGGAACGTTTTGGCACTCCTGCGATTATCAATTCACTTCCCGCAACTACAGGCAAATCTTTGGCAGAATGCAATGCACAATCAATCTTTTTGGTTAAAACTGCTTCAGAAATATCAGAGGAGAACATGCCTCTATTCATTGAGTCTAGAGGTGCATTTTTGTTTTGATCTCCTCGAGTTTCCGACTTGACTATTATGAAATCAATATAAGGATACTTTGCTTTGAGAAGATTTAGTACTTCATCAGTTTGTTTCAACGATAAGGGACTAGATCTAGTCCCTAAATATACTTTTGATGGGTAGTCCATTGATTACTTCCATTTAGGAGAATTTTTCTTTAATGCCACCGCAATTTCAATTTTAGACTCATATTTTTTACAAATGTTATTGGAACATTCGCAATCGATTCCTTCTAACAAATCATTTAATAATACTTTCCTAGCTATCTCATACTTGCCATCATTAATATAATTTACTAATTCATCAGTAATAGAAGCTTGCCAGTGGTCATTGTAAAGCTTTATTCCTTTGGAGCGTATTTCGTTCCTGACATCAGCCAACAATGGAGCTAAAACTGCGTAATTCATTACTGGATGAGAAGACTCTACAGGATTTCCTGTAAGTATTTCTCGAAATTTTCTTGCTAATGCAGGGCTTGCACCACTTGTAGAGAAAGCCGCCGTAACGTCTCCTTTATTTATTATTGCAGGAGTAATAAATGAACATTGATGGGTTACATCTACAACATTTAGCAAAACATTACGCTTTTTGGATTCATCATATACTTTTTGGTTTAATGACTCATTTGAAGTATCTGCAACTATTGCAAGGAATGTGTCATTAAGGTCTTCAGGGATAAATTCACGATTAGACCATTTCACAATTTTCTTTTGCCACAATGATTTAACTTTTTCAGGAATTTGCGTGCTAACAATTTCAATTTCTGCATTGTATTCAAGAAGAATTTCCACTTTTTCCAGGCAAAATTCACCTCCACCTATTATTAAGGTTTTGCGTCCTTTTAAGTCTAGGAAAACTGGATAATATTGTGGCAATTTCACACCATGCCTTAGATAAACAACCTACAATAAGTATTATATACTGTTCTTGTTAAGTTGTGACATAGATTAGATCTGCATTTAAGTGATTAATTGTTATATGAACCTTTTCGAGTCTAAAAACACATTGTTTGAAAAATTACAGATTGACATTAATAACAATAGATTAATTAATGCGATGCATAGTGTTCCTAGAGAAAAATTTGTAATGCCAGAAGATTTTTCGAAGTCTTATGATGATGTGGCACTCTCCATTGAATTTAACCAGTCAATTTCTCAACCTTCTATTATTGCTATTATGCTTGATAGTTTGAATATTTCTAAATTTGAAAACGTTTTGGAAATTGGAACTGGTAGTGGATACCAAGCAGCGATATTAAGTAATTTAACTGACAAAGTCACCACAACTGAATGTGTTACAGGTTTGTATAATATTGCTCAGGAGCGTTTGATAGAATTGGGTTTTTCCACTACGTCAGTATTAAATGTTGAAGTCGGTGAATGGGGTTCTGAGTTGAATGCTCCTTATGATGCAATTGTAGTATCTGCTGCATGCCCATCAATACCAAAGAAACTCATTAATCAATTGAGTAAATTTGGAAGAATGGTTGTTCCTGTTGGAGGTCCATCCGGTCAAGAACTAATTTTAATTCACAAATCACCTAGTGGGATGGCTGTGCAAACTATCGCTAATTGTAAATTTGTTCCGTTGAAATTTAATGCGAACATGTTTTAGTTATTTCAAACTCTTGTTTGATGGATGAACTGAATATATAATCAATTCACGATTTTTATTTAGGCTTAAAATGGATTATGAAACAGTTATAGGGCTTGAGATTCATGCTCAGTTGCTTACAAAAAGCAAGATGTTTTGTAGCTGTGCTGCTGATTATCAAGATTCTAGACCCAATACATTCGTATGTCCCATATGTATGGGTATGCCAGGTGTGATGCCAAAAATAAATCGTCTAGCAGTTGAACACGTAGTTAAAACTGGCTTGGCATTAAATTGTAACATTTCGGAATATTCCAAGTTTGATCGTAAAAACTACCATTATCCTGATCTTTTGAAAGCGTATCAAATATCTCAGTTCGATTTGCCATTGGCATTAAATGGCAAATTGTCTGTTGAGACTGATGAAGGACAAGAAAAACTTATAAATATTAATAGAATTCATTTGGAAGAGGATACCGCAAAATTAATGCATAGACGTGATTCTCAGGGAAATGGGTATACGTTAATGGATATGAACCGTGCAGGGGTTCCTTTAATGGAAATTGTTTCAGAACCTGAAATGAATAGTCCATTTGAAGCTAGGAGCTATTTGCAGAGAGTTCACCAAATTGTAAAGTATGTTGAAACTAGTTCAGCCAATATGGAAGAAGGCAATTTCAGATGTGATGCCAATATTAGTCTACGTCCAATTGGAGAGATTAATCTTGGTACAAAGGTTGAAATTAAGAATATGAATAGCTTTCGTTCTGTTTTTAATGCTCTAGTGTATGAGCAACTCAGGCAAGCAAAATTGTTGGATGCTGGTGAAAAAATTGAACAGGAAACTCGTGGTTGGAATGAAGAAAAACAAACCACATTTTCCCAAAGGAGTAAAGAATTTGCTCATGACTATAGATATTTTCCGGAACCTGATTTGTTGCCGGTTGCGCTTACCAAAAATCAGATTTCAGACTTGGGAGCACTAATACCAGAATTACCATCTCAAAGAGTTAATCGTTATATAGATTTGTATGATTTGGAAATGGATACCGCCCTTTTGATTACTTCGGAAAAGGCTACATCTGATTTTTTTGACGCTTCAGTAGATCTTTTAGACAATAATTCTAAGGTTGATAAAAGCCTTGTCAAACAGGTGTCAAATTGGATTATTACTAATTTGTTTAGCCTTATGAATAGTGAAGGGAAGGTCATTAGTGAAATACTTGTTCAGCCTTCTCATCTTGTTGAGTTGATTACACTTATTAATGATGGATCGTTAAGCAATAATATGGCTACTGACGTCTTTAAAATGGTTTATGAAACTGGTCGTGACCCTGCCGAAATAGTTAAAGAGCAAGGGTTGGTTCAAATATCGGACAATACAATCTTAGAAGATGCAGTGTCAAGAATAATTGATGAAAACCCAAAATCTGTAAGTGATTATTTTCAGGGTAAAGAAGCAGTAGTGGGATTTTTTATTGGTCAGATAATGAGGGAAACTAAAGGTACAGCTAATCCAAAAATTGCTAGAGAAATAGTCATTTCCCATCTTGAGGCAATTCGATAGTTGATATAAACTCTAGTTATGGAAGTGTAGAGGTAGATGGATAATTTAATTGTAATAATTCAAAGTTTCATTTCTATTTTATTAGTAGTATTGATTTTACTCCAGGTGAGAGGTGCAGGTGGGGGTGGTTTGTTTGGTGGTGGAGATGGTGGATTTAGGACGAGGCGTGGAATGGAGCAAATTTTATTTCGCTTTACGATAGTCTTGGCGGTTATATTTGTAGCGATTTCAATTGTGAGTGCAACTAACAGAATTTGATTTTGTTACTACCGTAATATAGTATCTCATCAATGATTTTGGTTTACATTTGTTCCTATTAAGGAGTCGTGATGAATAGCTCTGATGTGAAGTTGATTGAACATTTACTTAGACGAGCATCATTTGGTTCTACTAGGGATGAGGCCGATCGATATGTATCTATGGGTTATCAAGCCGCTGTAGATTTTTTAATAGATTCAGAAGATGATTCTTGGGTTGGCGAGTTTATGGTCAGAAGGTTTGATCATGAAGCCTCTGGGATGATTAATTATCCGGGATCCGCAAGAATTTGGTTGTATAGAATGATTACCACCAATTCTCCTTTAACAGAAAAGATGACTTTGTTTTGGCATCAGCTTTTTGCTACAGGTGATGATAAAGTTATTAATGGTCGAGTATTGCATGAACAAATCCAGATGTTTAGAACGCATTCTATGGGAAAACTTGATCGTCTTCTGCTAGAGCTTGCAAAGGACCCAGCTATGATTGTTTGGTTGGATAATCAAGATAATCATAAAGGAGCAATTAATGAGAATTGGGGTCGTGAGCTTTTAGAGTTGTTCTCGATGGGTGTTGGGAATTATACAGAGGATGATATAAAAGAATGTGCCAGAGCCTTCACAGGATGGACAATTGGTAATACAGAATACATGATGGCCCGATCTAAAAAAGATTCAGACTGGCCTTATGGACGGATAAATTATTTCTTTGATTATAGAGAAGATGATCATGATGGTGGCGTCAAAGAGTTTTTAGGTCATTCCGGGGAATTTAATGGGGAAGAAATTATCAATATAATTTGTGAGCAGGAGTCTACAGCAAGATTTATCGCTCGGCATTTGTATAATTTTTTTGTTTCTGATGAGCCTCCAGTACCATCATGGCCGTATGTTCCTCCGAAAGATCCAGAGGCTATTCAGATTTTGGTAGATGCGTATTTTGAAGGTTCCTATGATATAAAACATATGCTAAGGGTGCTATTTAATTCAGATTTTTTCAAAGATGAGAAAATTCGTTATCAGAAAATAAAAAGTCCGACAGAATTAGTTGCTGGAACGCTTAGGATGACAGAAGAATTTGATCGACCAAGATACGAGATGGTTATGCGGAACGTTCAAATGGGCTGGATGGGTCAATTCTTGAACAATCCTTTTACTGTTGAAGGTTGGCATCAAGGACTTGAGTGGATTGATAGTGGTACTCTGGTAGAGAGATTGAATTTCTTGTCGGAACAATTTGGAGATATCGAGAAACCAGGTGTTAGTAAAATGGTAGATAAATTGTTTGAAGCATCCGTTGATTATTCTGCTAGTGATTTAGTAGAAAAATGTTTGAATGAATTAGGTGGTCTTGAGGTTTCTACTGATACAGAAGAAATTTTGGTTGAATTTGCTGGTGAATGTTTAGGTCAGAAAGAAAAGTTCCCACAATTAATTCGTCTTGCATCAGTTTGCGATGAATTTCAAAGAACTTGATTGGTTTGGTTTATTAAAGATTTAGAAATGGTGGATTTGAGAAATTACAACTCCTCTTATGAAATACAGTTTAACTTTGGGCATATTGGCCATGAGGGGCAGGGGTTTTGAGTATCCTACTGACTTAGTACCTGCCAAAAACGGGAAAATATATGTCGCAAATCGATCTAGGGCTCCCGCATTGACTTCTGGTCAAGGGGGAATCAGAGTCACTGTATTGGACCTAAATAGCGAATTTTACGGGACATTTGGATTTTCAGAGATTTCCGATGAAAATCTTTTTTCTCCGACTTGTTTAACTGAAGATAACTTTGGTTCAATTTACATTACTGATGATTTCGTTCATCAGGTAAAAAAATTTGATAGTGATGGGAATTTTGTTTCTGCTTGGGGAAAATATGGCTCTGGGATAGGGCAATTTGATGGACCTTCAGGTATAGCAGTGGATAAGCAAAATAATATTTATATTTCAGATACTCACAACCATAGGATTCAAAAGTATTCCAGTGAAGGGGATTTGATTGAATCTTTTGGATCATATGGTTCAAATCCAGGACAATTTAATCTTCCTTGGGGAATAGGAATCTCTCACATCGGTGAAATATATGTAGCAGACTGGGCAAATGATAGGATACAACGATTTTCTTCAGAAGGTGAATATATATCTACTGTTGGATCTTCGGGAAGGGGAGAAGGGCAGTTACTAAGACCATCTGGTGTGACGGTAGACGAATTTGGTTATTTCTATGTAGCTGATTGGGGTAATGAAAGAGTGCAAATTTTTGACAACCATGGTGATTTCCTTCAATTGCTAAGAGGTGAAGCTACATTGTCTAAATGGGCTCAGAGTTTTATGGAAAGTAATGTTGACGAAAGAGATACCAGAAAAAATGCAAATTTAGAACCCGTGGCGGGAATAGATTTTTCTGACACAGGGGATCCTCATAGAGAATCCGCTTATGTTGAAAAACTCTTTTGGGGTCCAGTGTCTGTGAAATTGGATTCTGACGGCAGGCTATATGTAACTGACGGAAATCGACATAGAGTTCAAGTTTTTGAGAGGGTTGCTCACTAGATTACCTAGTTAGAGAATTTCCAGTCTGTACCATCGTTGTGATCTTCAATTAATACATTTAATTTTTCTAGGCCATCTCGGATTTTGTCTGCTGCATCAAATTGTTTTGATTTTCGCATGTCAGATCTAATTTCAATTAACAATTCAATAAAACCTTCATTTGAGTTGTCTGCTTGGATATTTTCGCGTTTTGTGAGAGACAATCCTAAAACTGATGCCAATATTTTTAATGTTGATTGTAGAGGTTCTAATGTGTTAGATATCGATTGATTACGGTTAATTTCTCTTGCTATATTAAATAAGACTGAGAGGGCTCTGGGAGTGTTTAGATCATCATCCATTGATGTATTGAATTGCTGTATATAAGAATCTGTATTGAACCTAACCTCTGTGGATCCTCGGGGTTCTAGTAGTGAAGCGTTGATCAATCTTTCTAATGCGCGTTCTTGTGAAAGTATATTGTCTTCAGAGTATGTGATTGGATCCCTGTAGTGAGATGTTAGGAAAAATAATCTTATTGCATCAGGAGAAAATTTTTTTAGTGCTTCGGAAATAGATATAATGTTGCCTACAGACTTACTCATTTTTTCTTGTCCGAGTCGAAGCATTCCATTGTGAAGCCAAAATTTTGAGTAAGGTTTTTTATTAGAAAATGATTCAGATTGGGCTATTTCATTTTCATGATGGGGGAAAATTAAATCTTGACCACCACCGTGAATATCAATCATTTCTCCCAAATAAGTTGTTGCCATTGCGCTACACTCAATGTGCCAACCTGGTCTTCCATTACCCCAAGGGCTGTCCCATGAGGGATCAGTATCCACTATGGTTTTTTTCCATAGTGCAAAATCTCCAGGGTATTCTTTTCTTTCATCAATCTCTATTCTCGCACCTGCCAGCAAATCTTCAATTCTGCGATGGCTGAGTTTTCCATATTCAGTTGATTTTTTGACTCTGAAAAAAACATTCCCATCCACATTGTATGCATAGTTCTTATTTATCAAACCTTGAATCAAGCTAATTATTGAAGGTATTTCTAATGTGGCCCTGGGGTATGTTGTGGCTCTTAAAATATTTAATTGATCCATTTCTTTCATATAGGAAGCAATGTTTTTTTCAGCGATCTCAATGACTGTATCTCCCGATTTTGACGCTGCTTGGATCATTTTGTCATCAACGTCAGTGAAGTTTTGAATATGAGTTACAGTGAATTTTTTGTATTCCAAATATCTTCTAAGAACATCAAAAACTATTGAGACCATTGCATGCCCAATATGTGCAGAAGCATATGGTGTGATTCCACAAACATACATTTTCACATCATTATTCGATGGAGAGAATGATTCTTTTGTCATAGAAAGGGTATTAAATAATTTCATCTTAATTCTTGAATTGTGGCTATAGACATTACGGCTATTCCTTCTTTACGACCAGTAAAGCCTAATGAGTCTGAAGTTGTAGATTTTATATTCACGGACTTCGAATCAATTGATATTTCTTGTGCAATTATTTCTGACATTGATTCTGCATAAGGACTAATTATCGGCTCCTCGGCGATTATTGTAGCATCCACATTAATTACTCGCCATTGTGCGTTATTTAATAATTTGTATGTTTTATTTAACATTAAAGTACTTTTGATGTTTTTCAAATCAGGGTGGTTCTTTGGGAAATGTTGTCCAATATCTCCTAATCCTGATGCTCCTAACAAAGAATCTATGATTGAATGAATCAGTACATCACCATCAGAATGTCCTATCAATCCAGAGTGATGAGGGATTTGAACACCTCCTAATATAAGTTTTGTATTAGGTGCCAGAAGATGAACATCAAAACCAATTCCCGATCGTTGTGTCATGATAATGTCCTGGTATTTGAGTCGTTTATAGAATCTAATATGTAGGATGCAACCTTAAGATCATTAGGAAATGTGATTTTGATGTTGCTTGTGGATCCTGAAAATATTTTAACTTTTGTTCCCAAGGCTTCAATCAATGATGAGTCATCACTAAAATCAGATATGGGAGGTTTTTCGTGAGCTTCTTTAATAATATCAACTGAAAAAATTTGCGGAGTTTGAGCTGCCCAAATTTTTTCGCGCTGAATTGTGAGTTTTACACTAAGTCCACCATCTTCTGAAAGTTTTAGAGTGTCTGTCATTGGTATTGCTGCAGTAGCCGCTCCCGTTTCCTTAACAGCCTGAGTTGCATCAGAAATCATTTGATGAGTAATGAATGGCCTTGCAGCGTCATGTATTAGTACCCACCCTACAGATTGTACAAACCGTAATCCTGCTCGAACTGAAGCTTGTCTGGAATTCCCTCCCTCACATATTTTTTGAATTTTCTTGAAATTTCCATCATTGATTCTTTTTGTGTAGGAAAGGATTTTATCTTTTGGGACGACTACTATAATTGAAAATATATCAGATGAAGAATTTAACGCTTCTAAACTATGAAACAATACAGGAATTTCTCCTAAAGTTGATAGAATTTTATCTTCTGTACCCATCCGATTACCTGAACCTGCAGCTAGGAGTATTGCACAGGTTCTTAAAGGTGTACTATTGGGTTGGTTAGGTATTAACATGAGAGTTATGGTTTTTCATATAATGTTGCGAACATCATACATCCAGTAGGGGATTGTAATATTCTGGTGATTGTTACTTCAATACTTTTATTGAGAAATTGTTTTCCTGACTCTACAACCACCATAGTACCGTCGTTTAGATAACCTACTCCTTGATTTGATTCTGTTCCTGTTTGGGTAATGGCTAATGAGATTTTATCACCATTTGACAGGATTGGTTTCAGTGCGAAAGCCATGCTATGGATGTTTATTACGTTTATTCCTCTAAGCTCGGCAACGCGTGTGAGATTATAGTCTGTTGTAATTAAAGTACACATCAGGTTCAGTGCAAGTTCTACTAATTTATTGTCCACATCTCCAGAGAGATTGGTTTCATTGCCCTGAAATATTTTAATTTCATCTGAATTATTTGTCTGAAGTTGATCCAGGAGTTCTAATCCTTTTCTTCCACGATCTCGTTTTTGAATATTTGAAGAATCAGCAATGCTTTGAAGTTCTTTTAAAATGAAGTTTGGAACTATGATTGATCCAGAAATATATTTGTTCTTTAATAATTCACTAAATCTTCCATCTATTATTGCGCTTGTATCTATTAAATATTCATTGGATAGTTGATTCGATGAGGTGTTTTTAAACCATTGTTGGAAGATATCTCTATTAGGTGACATCATAATGAAACCACCTACGTATGCTGAAAACAGGCTGATGAACAGAGGGAGTCCTACTCCTATCCATCCAGAGATTTGAATAAAAGGAAATGAAATACCTAGCCCTAAAAAGAGGCCTACTAATATTCCAAGCGAAATAGATAACAGTTTTGATGTGTCAAATTCTTGAGTATAAACAGTGATTCTGTTTGCAATTCTAATGATTAGTATTGGACCAGATAATCCGCCAATTATGATTCCTAAAAGAGATAACCCTATCACTATAGGCAATTTATTTTCGGCGGACCAAACATCACTGATATATGATCCTAATTGCCATCCCCCTGATGCAAAGATAGAAGCACTTAATATTGATATAATTATTTTGGTCATAAACTTTTGCCTAATTGACAAATATTGATTTGTGAAAAATGATCTTTCAAAATTTTGATGTAATTACGCCGCAAATCTATCATTAGTACCTCGATTTTTCAATATTCATTACATTAAGAACTCTCAAAAATGGCAAAGTTTTATTGCTCTTGTGATATCATTTGCCAAAGAATGAATACAAAAAATAACAAATCAAATAATCGTAATCTGAAATATTGGATGGTTGTAGAAACCCTCGAGAATTTCCGTATTCTTAAAGATTCAGACTTTGAAGTTTTTGGATTTCAAGATAGGTTTGATCAAATGACTCAATCAATTAGAGAGAATGATAGGATTTTATTCTATTTGTCAGGTATCAAATCTTGGGCTGCAACAGCGACTATAAAAAGTGAAATATTTCATGATGAGTCCCCTTTATATGGGTCTGAATCAGAAGGCGAATTAAGGCCTAATCGTATTAAGTTGCAACCTAGGATGATTCTTAAAGACGATGAATTTATTGATGCAAGTGCGATTGCTCCTAGGTTGGATTATTTAAAATTTTGGTACCCAGAAGATTGGCCATTAGCATTTATAGAACTGGTTCATTTGTTACCGTCGAGAGATTTTAGGTTGATTGAAAGTGAGATGAAAAGGATAATTATTAAGGATTCATCTCGAAGAAATTCCTCAAAGGAATCTTGATGTTATACATTTTCGAATTATGTCAGTGCTTAATGTTAAAGCCGACGCTTTATAATAAAATTAATGACAACCCAATTTGGTTAATTAAATCTATCTCAATAGTACTGGTTTCTGGATTGGCAATTGTAGCCACAGTAATTTTTGATCCATCAGAGAATATAAAGCAAATTTTAAATTCAGAGGGTACTTCTCACTCATATTATGCGGCTCTTTGTTTTGTAAGTACATTCCTTGGTTGGGTCCTGTGGTCAATTATTACTCACTTTGTGGGAATAAGGCTATATTTTGTCAAGGAAAAAGAATTATCTAGAAAAGTCACATATCGACTGACATTACGTGCTACTGGATATGCTTATATTCCTGGGATTTTAGTTTTATTGTTGCTTTTACCATTTTCTATTCAATGGGAGCAAATGATTTGTATGTTTGTGTGGCTATGTGTATTAGCAGTAGCGACTGTTGGAACAAGAACCTTGCACGAATGTGGGAATATTAGAGCATTAAATTCAACACTTCCAGGGTGGTTCATTGCCGGGGCAATTTTATTACTTTTTCTGTATCCTTGATTCATTTTAATTTCATAAGACAAATTTTTTTACTACATTACAAATTTTAGGTCTTAGAACATTAAAAATGTTATTTTGAAGTATTATTTCCAGGGTTTGGGCATTTTCATTTTTTAGTTCTGAGAGCTTTTCAACTATTTCTTTTAAATGTCTAGGTTCAGTCCATAAAGTTCTTTTAGATTTGAAAGGTTGGGGGTAACAATCTGTTTCAATTACCAGAGAATTAAGAGGTAAATTCTTAACGGTTTTTTGTAATTCTTCGAGTCTCAGTATTGGTTTTGCAATCGAGATATGGAATCCTAGATCAATAGCAGATTTGGCAATTGATAGATCACCTTGGAAATAATGCATTACTCCGCCTACTTCATACCCACGTTCCTCTTTTAGTAATCTGAAAGTTTCAGAGTGTGCATTCCTACTATGGAAAACGATTGGTAAATCAAGTTCTCTAGCGATTCTGATTTGTTGTCTAAAAGCATCATATTGTATTTTTCGGTCAGGAGAGTGGCTTTGGAAGTCCAAACCAATTTCACTCATGACTACAACTTTTTCATTAGACTTTGCAAAGTCGTATAATTTGTTTATCTCTGAATCCGTTAGCGCATTCTCTACATCAGATGGATGAATACCAATTCCGGCAAAAATTGATGGGTAATTAAGTGCTAAATCAATACATCTTGATGATGATTGAATATTTGTGCCGGCAGATATAATTGCGCCTACACCAGCTGATTTAGCTCTGTTCAAAATGTTTGGGATTTCAGTTGGTTCATAATCAGCGAGATGAGCATGACAGTCTATTAACAAGTTTTACTCCAAAAACGAAATGCAAATGTGCTACGATCAATAATGTTTTCTACTATATGAAATATTAACTCATTTTGATTATGTATTATTTTAATAACAACAGTATTCATAAAACTATCTATGTTCTTTTGTTAATCGGTTTGGTTGCATTATTTTTATCATGTAATGATGTTCAGGACTCTGAGGAACAGTTTTCTGACATTGTGTTAGACCAAGACCTAAAAAAAATTGTTGATTTAACTCCAGAACAATCTATTCCCAAAGATTATAACAATAAATCATCCCATGCTGATGAATCTAATGTGACGCCAGTTTCAGGAGTTGAAAAATTTAATAAGGAGAATTCAAAATTTGAAATTGATGATTCGTCTGTAAAACTTGTTTCTCCCACTGCGCTACCAAAACCCATTGTCAAAAAAACTGAAAAAGTAGTTGAAGATATAGGTAATGTTCTACAAATCAATTACGGTGGGAAACTAAATTTGGCTACCAATTCGAATATCGAACATCAAGATGTACACATGGAATTTTCGCCTGCTTTAGCATTGTGGGGTCCTGGGATTGTATACAGTAGATTGATGAGATTCAACTCTGATGATGCCAGTAATATGTCTCCAGAATGTGATTTGTGTGAATCATGTGAGATGGAAGATTTTTCTACTTTTGTGTTCACTTTGAGGAATGATGCAAAATGGCAAAACATTTTTCCATTAGTTGATCAACATGTAACGACTTCTGATGTAGATTTCAGTTTAAAAAGAATATCCGAATTAAACCAAAACAACTCTCCAACATTGTGGTCGTTATCGGAGATTGAAGTAATAGATCAATCGAAAATTCGTTTATCTACACAATTTCCAGATTCGGATTTCTTGTTGCACCTTGCTGATGGACGTTCCAAAATTGTCTCATCAAAATTATTTGAAAATATAGATGGTATTTTGGATGGTCCTACTATCGGTTCTGGGCCATGGATTTATGAATCTTCAAATGTTGATTCTGTGCACAAATTTTCCAGAAATAAAGATTATTTTGAGCCAGATTTTCCGTTTTTAGATTCTTTGATTATTAATGTTATTCCAGATTCGGATGCAAGGATAGCAACTTATGTAGCCACCGATGAACTAGATGTTATTAAGTTGGAAGCAAGTGAAATAGAAGATTTTTTAGTTCTTGATCCTTATTCTGATTATCTGTTATCACATGAAATGGGTTCAGGTATAGAGATTGCGTTAAATACAAATTCTGAAATATTTCAAGATATTGAAATTCGACGAGCAGTTTTTTATGCCCTTGATCCTAGTAATGTAAATAAACAGATTACCGCAGTTGATAGTTTTGCCAGTGTTGGTATACCACTAATTTCAGATAAATGGATGTTACAAAACGAAATTTTGAAATCTTTTACTAATTCTCCACAAGGAGTAAAGCAAATTTTGAATGATTATCAAAGTTCTGACCCAATTGAATTTACCATCTCTGTGGGTGATTTTGGAGACTCCTATATAGAATATTCGAAAATCATTGAATCTCAATTGTTAGACGCAGGATTTTTAGTACAAGTTAAGATTTTAAATCGACGAGAATTTGCTGAAGATGCTTGGATTGGAGGGGCGTATGAAATGCTTATAGGTCCTCCTGGTCCGACTAGCTTTCCAAATGTGTTTCTTACGAGGGTTTTACACAGCGAGGGTATATGGAATGGGACTAATATTACAAATTCGAAAATTGATGAACTTATTGAATCCCAGATAGGATTAATGGACCCAGATTCAAGGAGACAACAAATTCAAGAGATTCAAAGATTAAGTATGGAGGAAGCTCATAGATTTATTCCATTTACACGTATTAATATTTGGTCATGGAAGAATCATGTTAGAGGTTTTGAGCCTGTATCCAATGGGTACGAGTATTTTTATTGGGCCAAAACTTGGATTGACTAATTTTCTGTTGAAAAATTATTTTTAAGTGCTGAATCTATTGCATTACAAGACAGGAGTGCACATTTTATACGGATAGGGAATTCTTTTACTGAAAGAAGTACTTTTAGATCTCCGTCCAATTGATGATTATTGGAATGGTCATCAGAAGTCATGACCATACGAAATTTCTTAGAAATTTGAGCGACTTCGTTTAAAGATTTCCCTTTTATTGCTTCAGATAAAATTGACGCAGATGCTTTATTTATCGAACAGCCAATTGCGTTAAGGAATATATTTGAAATATGATCTGAATTCATTAATTCGAATTGAAATTGTACTTCATCACCACAAAAAGGATTAACTGCTGTTGACTCTATATCTACTTTGTTTAGAATGATTCCGTTACGGGGTTTTCGACAGTGATCTAGTATTATTTCGTCATATAAATTGTCGATATTCTTAGGGGGCATTTAAAAAATAACCTAAGGATTCTTTCAATCCTTCAAAAAGTTCATCGATGTCTTGTTCATTATTGTAAATATAAAAACTAGCCCTTGCAGTAGCAGAAAGCTCTAATTCTCTAATCAGCGGCATAGTGCAATGGTGTCCAGTGCGAACAGCTATTCCACGACGATCTAATAATGTGCCAAGGTCGTGAGGGTGAACAGTGGGGTGGTGAAAGGAAAATATTCCGCCACGTAATCGGGGGTCACTTGGGCCTAACAATTCAAGTTCTTGATCTAGATTGTTAAATTGGTTTAGAGCATATTTTGTTAATTCTAATTCATGTGTGTGAACATTATCCATACCTATATCGGTTAAATAGTCAATTGCGACTCCAAGAGCAATCGCATCAGCAATGTTAGGGGTGCCAGCTTCGAATTTCATAGGTAAATCATTCCAAGTAGCGCTTTGATAATTGACTTCTAATACCATTTCACCTCCTCTGAGAAATGGATCCATTGTTTCTAATACTTCTTTCTTAACATATAATACTCCGATTCCTGTTGGTCCCAGCATTTTGTGACCAGAAAAGGCTAAGAAATCACAATCCAAAGCTTCCACATTAACAGGCATGTGTGGAACACTTTGAGCTCCGTCAATCATTAAATGTGCGCCAACTTTCTTTGCTTGGGCAGAAATTTTTTCGATTGGATTAATTGTGCCTATTGAATTGGACATGTGGACTATTGAAACTAATTTTGTTCTAGGATTAATTAATTCTTCTAGTGAAGTTAAATCTAAAGTTTGATCTTCATTTAACGGAATTATTTTCAAAGTTGCTTTTTTGTCAGAAGCCACTTTTTGCCATGGTACTAAATTGCTATGATGTTCCATGGCCGTAACTACAATTTCGTCACCTTCTGAAATGTTTGCCTGACCCCATGTTTGCGCAACTAAGTTAATTCCTTCTGTTGTGTTTCTGGTCCAGATAATTGATTCTGATTGTGGGGCACCAATAAAATTAGCAACTTTATGTCTAGCTTGTTCATATTCATCTGTTGCTTCTACACTAAGTGCGTGGACGCCTCTGTGAACATTCGAATTTGTGTTTTCATAGTAATCAACTAATGAATTAATTACTTGTTTTGGTTTTTGTGATGTGGAAGCATTATCGAGATAAATTAGTCTCTTATTATCGTAAAGTGTCCTTTTAAGGATAGGAAAGTCTGAGGTAATTTTTTTATGATTTAACATGTTTCTCCAAACGTTAATTAATATTTATTATTTTTTTTGTGGATGTTTTTGATACTAAATCGGCGATGGTAGTATTAGATAATACTGAATGAACAGATTTTTGTACGTCAATCCAAATGTCCCTTTGTGCACATGAAGGAGACAAAGTACATTTTTCAGGATCATCTATGCAATACACGGGACTGAAAAGAGAATCTAATGATTCTAAAACCAGCGATAATCTAAGATTTTCTGCAGGTTTTTTGAGTAAATGTCCCCCGCCTCTACCCCTACGGGATTCTAGTATTTCCAATTTATTAAATGTATTTAATATTCTCACGAGATAAGATTCTGGGATGCTAGTCCTACTAGCGATATCAGATGTTTTTACGGGCCCTTGGCGATCATTTGTTGCAATATCTACTAGTGCTCGAACTCCGTAGTCTACACGAATTGGAATTTGAATCATAAGATTTCTCCTAATGAATTAATTTCATTCAGTAGTAACAGTTGAATCTTGACCTTGAATTGCCGATTGCAAAGTATGCCAAGCCAAAATTCCGCATTTAATCCTTGCAGGAAATTGGGATATTCCTGATAAAATTTCTAGATCTCCCAATAATTCAAGATTTAACTCAAGATTATTATTAGTTTGAGTAAGCATTTTACGAAATTCTTCGAAAATTGAATTTGCAATAGTAATGGTCTGTCCTTTAATAGTGTCGGTCATCATTGATGCGGATGCTTTTGATATTGCACATCCTGTTCCTGTAAAAGAGACATCTGAAATTAAATTGGACTCAATCTTTAGGTACAAAGTTAACTGGTCACCACAGAAAGGATTAAACCCCTCGGATGAATGAGTTGCGTCATGCATCTCTCCAAAATTTCGGGGACTACGATTGTGGTCCATGACCACTTCTTGATACAAATCTTGAAAATCGAACATTATTTACCCTTAAAATTCAAATTTGTAGTCTGGGATAGAGTTTAGGAATAATTTTTCCACTAATTCATGTAGAGGTTTAAATTCAATGGAATCGATGATTTCACGAGCAAACCCATATATTAATAATTTGCTTGCAGTTTCCAAATCAATTCCCCTGCTACGAAGATAGAAAAGAGTATCTTTATCAATATTTCCTGCAGTTGCTCCGTGTCCACATTTCACGTCATCGGCATAGATAAATAATGCTGGTTTACTATCAACTTCGGCATCAGGCGAAAGGAGTAAATTTTTATCAGATTGTAATGAATCGGTTTTTATTGCTCCAGGTTGGACATAAACAGTACCACCAAATACTGCCCTAGAATTCCCAGAAAGGATTCCTTTATAAGATAATCGGCTTGTAGTATGAGGCTTCAAATGGTCAATATTTATGAAGTTGTCCATGTGCTGGGATCCGGATGTGGTATACAAACCATTTAAATTACATGAACTATTTTCTCCATCTAATTGGACTAACACCTCATTTCTACCAAGGGAAACAGTTCTTTCTAAGGTGGTTGAATTCAATTGACTGTCGCTTTTAAGGTTTGTTACTTGAGAAGCAACATGAAATGCATTTAAACTTTCATTTATGAGCTTGTAATGGTTTAATCTGGATTTTCGATTCAGTATTATTTCTGAAACATAGTTTGTAAAATAATTATTGTCAGCTAGAGAACAAAACGATTCAATTATTGTTGAATGACTGTTTTCTCCAACAATTAATAATAACCTTGGTTGTGTTAAGAATGGTTCTGATTCATTAGTAGAAACAAATATCAAGTTTATTGGTATTTCTTCGCTATGATTAGGCTTCACTTCGACCATAAGACCTTGTTGTATGCAGGCTGTATTCAGAGCAGTGAAAGGACTATAAGTGTGAGATTCAGAAGGCTTTGAATCGGTAGTAGACAATCCTAAACCAGTCCCGGCATGCTTTGAAAGGTGATCAATAACTGCAGGGTTTTTAGATTTGATTGCTGACTGGATTGTTTGTATGGAAATAGCACCGTCGTTGGTGATTTTGTCAGATATTTCAGGAATGAAATTACCATTGACTATGACCAGATTAGTTGCATTAGGTAGCCATGAAGTCGAGGTGATAATTTTTTCTTGATCGAAATTAGATTGTGGACTGGCAAAGTTAAATTCCTGATTAATTAGTGGATTTATATTGGTGTATTTCCATTCTTCGTTTCCACGTCTTTCTGTAGGGAATCCAAGTTTTAATAAATTTTCTGTTGCTTGATTGCGTACATTTGATAACCAAATTGGATTTAGATCATTTTCAGAATGTAGGTTTTTTATTTGTTTAGAATAATTTTGAAGTGTTGAAAGATTTGCCATAATAATACTCACCAAGAATATCGGGTTATTTTACCCAATCATACCCGTGTTTTTCGAGTTCCAAAGCTAAAGTGTTGTCCCCAGATAGAGCAATTTGACCATCAATTAGTACGTGTACAAAATCCGGTGTGACATAATCAAGAATTCTTTGGTAGTGTGTAACCATTAATACACCTTTGTCAGATGACCTAAATGTGTTTACTCCGTTAGATACTATTTTAAGAGCATCAATATCAAGGCCAGAATCGGTTTCGTCTAGTAATGCTAGTTTTGGGTCAAGTAATAGCATTTGTAGAATTTCGTTACGTTTTTTTTCTCCCCCGGAAAATCCTTCATTGACAGATCTTTTTACTAGGTCTTCATCAACTTCCATAATTTTGATTTTCTGACTTAACAAAGAATCAAATTCTCGTATTTTCATTTCCGATTCACCAGAAAATTGACGTTTTGCATCAACTGCAGATTTCAAAAATTGCCATGATCGGACTCCTGGAAGTTCTACTGGATATTGAAATGCTAAAAATAGTCCTTCTCTAGCTCTGGTTTCTGGATCCATTTCCAACAAGTTTTGATTACAAAACGAAATACTTCCATTGGTAATTTCATATTCAGGACGTCCAGCAATAACATTCGCTAAAGTGCTTTTCCCTGAACCATTAGGTCCCATAATTGCATGAACCTCTCCAGAGTTAATAGTTAAATTTAAGCCTTTAAGTATTTCGGTTTCTTCAACAGATACATGAAGATTAGAAATCTCGATAAGTGGTTTTTTTGTATCAGACATGTTAGCCTACTGTGCCCTCCAAGTTCACTCTTAAAAGTTGAGATGCTTCTGCAGCAAATTCAAAAGGCAGTTCCTTGAAAATCCCTCTGCAAAAACCGTTAATAATCATGTAGTTAGCATCGTCTAGAGAAATTCCACGTTGTTGAGCGTAAAACAATTGATCGTCATTAACTTTACTAGTTGTTGCTTCATGTGCCATGCTAGCTGAAGGATTTCTGACTTCAATATATGGTACTGTGTGGGCGCCACATTCATCTCCAATTAAGAGTGAATCACATTGTGTGAAGTTTCTGGAATTCGAAGCTGTGGGCATTATTTTTACCATTCCCCTATAAGTGTTCTGAGCTTTACCTGCTGATATTCCTTTTGCAACGATTGTGCTACGGGTATTTTCTCCAATGTGGATCATTTTTGTTCCTGTGTCAGCTTGTTGATAGTTATTCACAAGTGCAACGGAAAAAAATTCTCCAACAGAATCCTTACCTTTTAGAATAACGCTAGGGTACTTCCATGTGATGGCAGAACCAGTTTCAACTTGAGTCCATGAAATTTTTGAGTTAGGGCCGCTACATAGACCACGTTTTGTAACAAAGTTATATACTCCACCATTCCCGTTTTTGTCACCAGGGTACCAGTTTTGTAGTGTTGAATATTTAATTTCAGCGTCTTCTAAAGCAACAAGTTCAACAACTGCAGCGTGTAGCTGATTTGTTTTCCTTATAGGAGCAGTACATCCCTCTAAATAGCTTACATAACTTCCCTTGTCAGCGATAATCAAAGTCCGCTCAAACTGACCAGTGTCTACTTCGTTGATACGAAAGTAAGTCATAAGTTCTACAGGGCATCTCACTCCGGGAGGGACATAAACAAATGATCCATCACTGAAAACTGCTGAATTTAAGGAAGCATAGAAATTATCCGAATAAGGAACAACTGAACCGAGGTACTTTTGTACGATTTCGGGATGATTTATTATTGCTTCACTAATTGGACAGAAAATTACACCAGCATCTTCAAGAAGTTTCTTGTAGGTTGTGGCTACCGATGCACTATCTAAAACGGCATCAACAGCAACTCCAGACAGTTTTTTTTGTTCCTCTAAAGGGATTCCTAGTTTGTCAAAAGCTTCTAAGATTTCTGGGTCAACATCATCAAGACTTTTGGGTCCGTCGTTTTTAGATTTTGGGGCAGCATAATAAACCATGTCTTGAAAATCTATTTCTGGGAATTCAACATTTGCCCATTTTGGATGTTGGTCTTCTTGCTTCGTCCAATGGTTGAAAGCCTTAAGTCTCCAGTCGGTCATCCAGGTAGGTTCGTTTTTCTTCTGAGAAATCAATCGAATTATATCGGGGTTTATACCCTTTGGGATTTTATCGGTATCGATATCTATATCAAAACCCCACTTGTAGTCGGATTCTTCAACACCTGTTTCCCGAGAAATTATCTTCTGGTTCGTCATAAATTTTACCTTATATAAGTTGACCTGTTAGGTAAACTAATTCTACTACATATCAGTTGGAGTAGCTAATGATTTATGGTTGAAGTAATGATTAAATAGCACCAATCATTTGTGCTATTTTATCTTTTGCTACTTCTTGTTGAATATTTATTGCAATACTTACTGAACCATCTGGGTCGTCAGTATCAATAGTTCTACCAAATTCAAACTGATCAGCGATTACTTCAATAGCAGATTTTTTCCAGTCTATAATTTCTGGATGAATTAGTGATAGAACGGTGATTGGATCATGTAAACTGAAGGAATTTCTACTGGGATCATTGATATATAGGTTTTTCATTAAATCCTTTATTAGGATCTCACCAATTGAATTACCCTTCAACCAGTTGGTTTCTTGTTTTCCTATTGAAGTTTGCTGAGTTATATCTAATCCACACAATTTGATATCTATCCCTGAGGAAAATACTTCATTTGCGGCTACAGGGTCACAGTAAATATTGAACTCAGCATGGGGGGTAACATTTCCAGGAACAGTTACTGCACCGCCCATTACGTGAATTGATTTTATCCAGTTTTTTAAATTGGGTTCTTTTTTTATTGCAAGTGCGATGTTTGTTAGTGGACCGATAGGTACTAATATTAATTCGTTTTTATTCGCTTGAGCTTGTTGGATAATGAAATCTACTGCGTGATCTTTTTCAGCAGAAATTGAAGGTTTTGGCAAGTCTACATGAAGACCTCTCACTCCATGTATTCTGGATCGATGTGAATTAAACTCATCAACTTCTTCCTGTGTTGTGAATTTCTCGTTCAAAGCACTGGGGTCCCCAATATATACTGGTATGTCTGTTCTTTTCATGTAAGTTAAAATGCTTAAAGCATTGTTAGTAGTATCTTCTATTGTTGCATTTCCTCCGACAACGGTTAACCCTAGGAGATCTAGTTTTGAGCTATTTAAGGCCATGACTATCGCTAAGAGATCGTCGTTTCCTGGATCAGTGTCAATTATTACTTTTATTTTGGACATATTATCTCCCAATCAAAATTGTCTATTTGCTGATAGTTGATTTAAATTTATTGGTAAAATTCATTGCTATGTGACTAGCCCATAGGCTGAGCATAGTTGTGATTTTCTCTTTTTTACTAAGAGAAATTTCTGGTCCATATAAGTTGTACTCAGATTCCTCGATTTTATCTAGGATTTTTAGGTATAGCGTTCTTAAAATGTTAATACAAGATTGGGAATCTTCGTTAATATGTTGATTTAATTCTGATGAAGCATCAAAAAAAGATCTGATACGTTGAATTTGGAATGCAATTAGTGCATAAAAATTTTCACTGTATGTTAATTCTCGTAGTTGTTTTTCTTCATAACCAAATTCTGACATTTCTGACCGAGGTATATAAATCCTGTTTCTTTTAATATCATCTTTAATATCGCGAATGATGTTGGTAAGCTGCATTGCGATTCCAAGTTTCTTGGCGTATTCGAAAACTTCATTTTTATTACCATAATAACCGAATATTTCTAAACACATCAGCCCAACTACACTTGCAACTCTATAGCAGTAAAGTTCTAGTTCTGAAAAGTTATCGAATCTGTTAATTTTTTGATCCATTATCATGCCATCAACGAATTCAATGAAATATTTCTTGGGAATTTCATATTTAGAAATGACGTCTTCAACTGCGAGAAAAACTTCATTATGGATTCCGGGTTTTTGCATAGATGCTTTTTTAAAGATTTCTGATATTTGCTCTAGTTGTTCCAATTTTGATTCTACAGGTAGGTCACCGTCCGCAATGTCGTCACATGTTCTGCAAAATGAATAAATCACATATATGGCACGACGTTTTTCTTTTGGAAGTACTTGAAATGCATAAAAGAAATTCTTTGCAGAATTTCTAGTAATTTGTTCACAATGGGTGTAGGCAGATTCTAAGTTAGGCAACATTTTTCAATTTTCTGTTGAGCTAATTAGTTCTAGACACCAAGGATCTGTATTGTGATTTCACGATTACTTACCCTTCTATCACCATCTAGCTCAACCACAAATATTCTTTGCCATTGTCCAAGAGAAAGTTTTGCATCAACGACAGGTATAGTTTCACTGGAACCTATCATTAATTGTTGACAATGCGAATGGCCATTTGGACACTCATCATCGTGCATATTCACCGTTCTTACTGAAAAGTCATTATGTCGATAATCTAGGTCTTTAGGAGCAAAATTTTCTAATAATTGCTTCATGTCTTGTAATAAAAGTGGCTCATTCTCTTGAATTGTGATTCCAGCAGTTGTATGTCTGGAAAATACGAGGACAAACCCAAAATTGACATCTGATTGGGTAATACAATCAGATACTTCTTCGGTAATGTCTATGAATTCAGGAGCTTCGCTAGGATTTACTTTTAGGATTTGTGTAGAAGTCTTGATACCAGTGTGAGTTAGTGATGGGGTTGACATAGATCTCCTCGGAGATAATTTGATGATTTTAACTAAAATCGACACTATCACAAATTCATTTACTAAGCAATTTTAATTAATATATATGTTAGAATTGCTTAGGTTGTGGTGCGTATTAAATACTTGTTTTGCTCAGAATTCTCTGGAGCGAAAGAATTCTAATAGTTCTAAAAAGTCTTTCTCATATTCATTGTCTAAGTCTAGCTTTTTTAAATACTCGAATGCTAGATTACAATAGTGGTTAGTGCGTTGAGAAGTATAATCTTTGGTATGTATTTCACCCATAATTTCTAGAATATCTGATACATCATGGCTATTTATCTTATCCTTTGAGAAAACTTTTTGAACCTGTTTTGAATTTACCCCGGATGACTTACTTTTAAGATGTATAATTGGCAAGGTGTTCTTTTTTCTTAAAATGTCTGCTCCCACGGCTTTACCTGTTTGTGGAGCCTTACCCCAAATTCCTAAATACTCATCGCGTATTTGCAATGCAACGCCTAAATTAATTGCAAAATCATTGAAATTCGATATTACTTTCCTGTCTTGAGTACCAACCAGTGCACCAACTTTGATTGAAGTTCGAATTAGTGCACCCGTTTTTAAAGAAATCATTTTGAGATAATCGTTAATTGAAATTTCTGATTGTGATTCGAATTGAATATCTAAGAATTGTCCTTCAATCATTTCTAGAGATGATTGAGTTAACAATTCTAATACTTCAAAAATTACACTTGGAGGCAAATTATTTGATATTAAACCGGTTGCGGTTTTATCGGCTATAACTCTCATAATGTTTCCGGCTAATAGAGCCTTGGATGTTCCTAGTCGTGCCCATAAAGTCGGCTTATGATGTCGTATTAGATCTTTGTCTTGTATATCATCATGAATTAATGAAAAGTTGTGAATCAATTCAAGTGCAACTGCAGCGGGCAATGCTTTTTCATAGGGAGTTCCGAGTGATTCGCAAGTATAAAGACATAATGTAGGCCTAAGGGCTTTTCCTTGGGATAAAGATGGATTCCCGTTTCCGTCAATCCACCCCATTGAATACCTCAGCATTTCGTAAACTGGTGGATGTGATTGGTCAATTTGGATTTTGCCGAATTGGTGGATATGACGAAAATATTTCGACAAAATTCTAGGCGTTTCTAATTTTGTAATCGATAGGTCGCTTTCTTCGTTTGTAGGCATAATGATCTAGAACAACAGATTGTGCTTCTAAGTGAATATTTGTTGCATTATTATATCCCAGAGTAGATAAAAATATTCCTCAAGAGAAAATTTACTAAAACACTGCTTAAATTTTATTAAGAATTAGGGTTTTTGGTGAAGAAAATTTGCTAGTCTTTTGCTATAATGACTGGCGGTGAGAAAACTGGTCGTATTTTTTAATCGAGGATTTACTCAATATGGAATACATGGATGACTATTATAGGCAGTATGCGATTATTCTTGCTTTTTTAACTGTTGCTGTTGCAATCCCGACTGGAATGATAGTAGCTTCTTTTGCTTTATCCAAAGTTGGAATTAGGCCTCAAATTCCAAGTAAAATTAAGTCAAGTATATATGAATGTGGATTTGAAGCTATCACAGGAAAATGGAATCAATTTAATTTTCGCTACTATGCACTAGCTATCGATTTTGTGATTTTTGATATAGAAGTTGTCTTTTTGTTCCCTTGGGCAGCAAGTTATGGTTTTTGGTCCATACAACTTGGATTATCATTTTTATTTTCTATGCTACTATTCATTGGCATTTTAGTTTTAGGCTGGGGTTATGCTTGGCGTAAAGGCTCTTTTGATTGGGGAAAAAATGACTGATTTGAATCAAAGTTTAATACCACTTTGCGAGGCTACTTGGGAATTGGATCGTACTGAGGGGCATGCAATTAATGAAATTAAAGAAACGCATACTTCTCCAATATCAGAGCCACCGATTGAAGTTCCTGAAGACTTGAAGAAAAATTTAGCAGTAACTTCTGTGGATGCATTGTTGAATTGGGGTAGGAAATCTTCTGTTTGGCCTTTGTCATTTGGATTGGCATGCTGTGCTTTTGAAATGATGGCTTCTGCTATGTCTAGATTTGACT
This sequence comes from SAR202 cluster bacterium, assembly GCA_022447855.1. Lineage (GTDB taxonomy): Bacteria > Chloroflexota > Dehalococcoidia > Lucifugimonadales > UBA6927 > UBA6927. Next base: position 34,856 of record JAKUTX010000004.1, on the reverse strand, counting down.
TAGCTCGTTTTGGAATGGAAGTATTTCGTCCGACCCCACGTCAGGCTGATTTAATAATTATCGCTGGTACTGTCACTTGGAAAATGGCTCCAGCAATTCAGAGAGTTTATGAACAAATGGCTGAACCTAAATGGGTGATTTCCATGGGTGTTTGTGCGACAAGTGGTGGTCCCTATTACGGTTCTTACAGTGTTGTCCCCGGTGTTAATCATATAATCCCAGTAGATGTATACGTTCCAGGATGTCCTCCGAGACCTGATGCTTTAGTCTACGGAGTAATGCAGCTACATGAAAAGATTAGGAAGAATTCAATACTTAACAGGAAAAGTAAATAGTATGACTAGTGTTGTTGATACTAACTACGTAGTTGAGTTGTTAGAAAAGGAAATCCCTGGATCAATTCTTAGACATAATGAAAATGAATTATTGGTTCATACTGAATCTATATTGGGCATTACGACTTTTTTGAAAGAGCATATGGATCTACAATTTGGATTCTTGACTTCTATTACTGCAGTAGACTACATAGAGTATTTTCAGATCGTATATCATTTGTTATCTATGAAATTTAATCGTAGTTTGATATTGAAAACGAATATTTTTGACAGAGAAGATCCTTCAATTCAAAGTGTTATAGGCGTGTGGAAAGGTGCTGATTTGCAGGAGAGAGAAATTTGGGATTTGTTTGGTATCAAGTTTGATGAACATCCAAATATGAAAAGGATTTTACTTTGGGAAGGTTTTGATGGACATCCCTTGAGAAAGGATTTCTTAGGGCAGGAAGAGCAAAAAATATGACATTACGTACCGAACCTATAACGATTAACCTTGGACCTCAGCATCCCAGTACTCATGGTGTTTTTCGATTGAGGGTAACTTTTGATGGTGAGATTGTTGTAGACGCTGAGCCTGTTCTGGGATATTTACATAGGGGTTCTGAAAAACTTGCAGAATCAAGGACTTTTGTACAGGTTGTAACATTGACAGATCGTATGGATTACACCTCGTCTATGACTAATAATCAAGCTTACGTTTTGACTGTTGAAAAATTAGCAGGGATTGAGGTGCCTGAAAGAGCTCAATATATTCGGGTGATTAGTGCAGAACTTTCTAGAATATCCAGTCATTTAATGGCGACCGGTTTTCTTCTTAATGATTTAGGGGCATTTGCTACACCTCTTATGTATTGTTTTCGTGAAAGAGAGAGGATTTTAGATTTATTTGAAATGCTATGTGGGGCTAGGATTACACTTAGTTTCATGAGACCTGGAGGGGTTTTTCAAGATGCTCCAGAAGATTTTTGGCCATCATTAAATGACTTTATAGGTAATTTTCCTAATTATTTAGATGAACTTGAAACTCTTATTACTGGTAATGAAGTTGTGTTAGCTAGAACTAATGACGTAGGGATTATTTCACCAGCAGATGCTATTAATGCATCACTGTCTGGACCAATGTTGAGGGCTACAGGGGTTGAATGGGATTTGCGAAAGGCAGATCCTTATGAAATCTATGACAGGCTTGAATTTAATGTTCCTATTGGCTCTAAGGGAGATACTTTCGATAGGTATTTTGTAAGAGTTCAGGAAATGAGAGAAAGTATTAGAATTATTGAACAATGTCTTCATGATATTCCAAAGGGACCAGTAAGGACTGAAACACCATATTTTGTTCGACCTCCTTCCGGTGATGCATATGCTGCTGTAGAAGGTCCGAAAGGAGAGTTAGGGTTTTATATTGTTAGTGATGGAGGGATTGCTCCATATAGATGCAAGGTTCGAGCTCCTTCGTTTATTAATTTAACTTTACTTAAAGAAATGTTGGTTGGTTGGAAGATGGGCGACTTGATAACAATTTTTGGCTCGATTGATATAGTCCTAGGAGAGGTTGATCGATAATGTGCAATGAATTTTCTGGTGGATTGATTCATTTTTGCAATATATATTCAATTTTTGATTCGTTTTTACCTGAAAGCATGGACTGGATGGTGTTTTTACTGGCCGCATTTTCTTTGGCGTTTGCAGCTATCAATGTTGTAGTAATGGCGACAGCTTTGTATATTCTGTTTGAAAGACGAGTGCTTGCAAGATTCCAAGCTCGTTTAGGTCCAAATAGATGGGGACCTTTTGGTATATTTCAACCAATAGCCGATCTGATTAAAATTATCACTAAAGAGGACACGACTACAGATATTGCCGATAAAATTGTTCATAATTTGGCACCTATAATCTTTTTAGCAGCTACATTATCTGTTATTGCGGTAATTCCTTTAGGGCATAATTCATTTTTGGGGACATTAAATGTTGGAGTTTTGTATATTGTGGCTATTACTTCAGTAAATGTGGTTGCAATAATTATGGCAGGCTGGGCAGATGGCAACAAATATTCCATGTTAGGTGCCATGCGTGGTGTTGCAATGCTCATAAGCTATGAAATCCCTATGGGATTGGCAATAGTTGGTGTTATTCTCATGAGCGGAACAATGTCCTTGTCTGGGATAGTTGAAGCACAGAGGATACCCTTTTTGTTGATTCAACCTCTTGGATTTCTGATTTTCTTGATTGCTTCTATAGCAGAGATGAGTAGAGCGCCATTTGATCAAATAGAGGCTGAATCCGAACTTGGTGCCGGATACCATACTGAATATAGCGGTATGAAATTTGGGATTTTTCAATTAGCAGAATTTATGGCTCCTTTGATCACCGGTATAGTTGTAACAACTCTTTTCTTAGGAGGCTTTCGTGGTTGGTCATGGCTTCCTGGGGAATTTTGGTTTTTGATAAAAGTATTTACAGTTGTTTTTATTTTGCTATGGATTCGTGCAACTTGGCCAAGAGTTAGATTTGATCAAATCATGGGGTTTTCTTGGAAAGCACTGTTAGCGCTGTCATTTTTAAATATAGTATTATTAGTTGTAGAAATAGAAGTGTTTCAAGATAATCAAGGTTTGATTTCTTTAGATTCATTACTATTGATGGGTGCAATTAATTGGATAGTGACTATAGTTTCAGTTGTCTTGATGGCTAATCTTTTAGGTCAATCGAAGTTAAAGAGGCCTGAACCACAACCGTCTCCCCTAGCTAATATGTACGCGGAGAGAGAATAATGTACGGCTTTGGATTAATTAAAGGTTTATGGATTACATTGAAGAATCTATTGATTCCTTCCCGTATGTTTACCGTGCATCAGTATCCAGACCGAAAAGCAAGTCCCCTAGATTTGGCTAGAATCGATAATTCAAATGTAGTTAAATACTTATTTTCACATCCTGTAAATTCAATGAAATCTGTATTTGGATTGATATCTATTACTGACAGGCAGAAGCAGCATCCTAGATTTCGTGGAGAAGAATTTAATTGGTATGAAGAAAGATGTACCGGATGTGCATCTTGTGCGAAATATTGTCCATTGGGCATTATTGAAATTGTAACTAAACCTAGTGGGAAATTTATCCCCGAAGGGCAAAAATATTTCTTGGAAAAATTCGATATTGATATTGGAAGATGCATGTTTTGTGGTCTTTGCGTTGAGGCTTGCCCTTATGATGCTTTACATATGGGCAGTGGTTTTGAGGAAGGCAAATATTCTAGAGAAGAACTGGTAATTAATAAACAAAAACTTGTTGACTCAGAGAAACATCCTAGCAATTGGTTTAGACCACAACTTGAAACTAAGACTCATAATCCATTTGAGTCTGATGCAGTTGAATGGAAAAATGTTGGAAGACATGAACAACCCTCAATGGAAGATCTTGAAGATAGGTGGGCGGATCGATAATGCTATTTGGGTCAATTGAATCAGGGTTATTCGTACAAATTGTGTTTTGGGTTTTAGCACTATCTATGATTTTTTCTGCGTTGGCTGTTGTACATATAAAAAATATTTTCCGTGCCGCTTTATGCTTAATTATTACATTTGTATGTATGGCGGGAATGTTTATTTTGTTACGTGCCGAGTTCTTGGCGGCAGTTCAAATATTGATTTATATCGGAGCAATTTCAGTATTATTGATATTTGCAATTTTGATGACTCAGGATGTTGAAAATTCTAGTTCATACAATAAATTTCGGATTCCAGCTATTATAATTTCTGTTTTGTTTGCGATTACTTCAATTTTTGTAGTCATGAATACTCATTGGCAACTGCTTAGTAATCCTGAGAACATTTCTGATCCAGTTGCTGATGCAATTAATATATTGTTTTCCGATACTATTCCATGGATTGCTCAATTATTAATTCATAAATTTGTAATCGCATTTGAGGTGGCTGGGATTTTGTTGCTAGCGGCAGTTCTAGGTGCTTTCGTGGTTCTTAGAAGAGATCGTGAAGAACGAGAGTTGAATTAGTATGGCGCTAGAAAATTTTTTGATAGTAAGTTCGATTGTTTTTGCTATTGGCCTGTATGGTTCTTTAGTGAATCGTAATGCAATTGTTGTTTTGATGAGTATAGAACTAATGTTGAATGCCGTTAATTTAGCAGCTGTTGCATTTTCAAGGTATATAGTTCCTGCAGCGGTTACTAGCTTGCCACACGATACAAATTTAGAGGCAGCAAAAGAAGCTGTTCAAAATTTATTTGTAGGTCATGTGTTTTCAATTATTGTGATTGCAGTAGCTGCTGCTGAAATTGCAATAGGATTAGCAATAGTTATTGCTATATATAGATCTAGAAGCTCTGTAGATGTTACAGAACTTTCCGAAATGAAAAATTAAGGAGGGATTGTTTTGTGGATTGACTATAAAAATGTTCCTAATTTAATGATTGCAGAAATGTGGAAGAATGTGTTGGAGGGTGATGGTCTTCCAACCAAAATTCTCCCAGTGACGGATATTACTCATTGGGGGGAAAGAATTGAGTATAGAGTTCTTGTTCCTAAAGGTAGAGAACATGTTGCAGATGAAATTATAAGGAAACTTTGACCCTATGATGTCAGAAATAGCTATATGGCTAATTTTTTTAGTTCCACTAATAAGTTTTGGAACGATAGTTTTTGTTTTGCGCCCATTTTTCAACAAATACGATTTTTTAGCTGCTCCTATAACAATAACTTCAGTAGCAGTAGCATTTTTCTTGTCACTTTTACTTGTATACGACTCATTGCGTAATGGGTTTATAGAACATGATTTCAATGGATTTACTTGGATCCAGGTTTCAAATTTAGAAGTGAATTTCAATTTAATTTTGGATCCTCTAAGTATCGTGATGTTAGTAGTTGTTTCTTCTGTAAGTTTATTAGTCCAAATTTATTCTGTTGGTTATATGAAAGATCATCATGGACACAGGGATCCTGGATATGCACGATATTTTGCCTACATGTCATTTTTTACGGCTTCTATGTTGGGTTTAGTTTTGTCTAGAAATCTTGTTCAGGTTTTTGTTTTTTGGGAATTAGTAGGGGTTAGTTCTTACCTTTTAATTGGTTTTTGGTTTGAAAAACCGTCTGCCGCAGCTGCAGCTAAGAAGGCATTTATTGTCACTAGAGTTGGCGATTTTGGATTTCTTTTAGGGCTACTTTATTTGTTTTTACATAGTGGGATATTTGTACAAAACGGATTGAATGTTTTTTCAATTCCTGATTTATATACAGGAATTCATCAAGGATTGATATCTTCTAGTGTTGCAACATGGGTTGCTTTAGGTATTTTGGCTGGTGCTGCTGGTAAATCAGGACAGTTTTTACTGCATGTATGGTTGCCTGATGCAATGGAAGGTCCAACTCCAGTTAGTGCACTAATACATGCCGCTACTATGGTAGCGGCGGGAATTTTTTTGGTTGCACGTTTTTATCCCCTCTTTGAATTGACGGACATTGTGATGAATATTGTTGCCATATTGGGAGCAGTTACTCTTTTGTTTTCTGCAACGATGGGCTTAGTGATGAATGATATAAAACGAGTATTAGCATATTCAACAATTAGCCAATTGGGATATATGATGTTGGCGTTAGGCATTGGAGCGTACGCTCCTGCTATATTTCATTTGTTCACGCACGCATTTTTCAAAGCTTTGCTGTTTATGGGTTCGGGAAGCGTAAACCATGCAACTGGTACTTTTGATATGAGATTTATGGGTGGTTTAAGGAAAGAAATGCCAATAACATATTGGACATTTCTAATAGGTAGTTTGAGTCTTGCGGGTTTATTTCCTTTAGCAGGGTTTTGGAGTAAAGACGAAATTTTAGCTTATGCAAATCACGGAGATCAATTGGCTCAAATCGTCTTATATGTAGCATTGTTAGGGGTAGTGATGACTTCGGTCTACATGTTTAGAGCCATATTCATGACTTTTTTTGGTGAATTTCGAGGTGGAAGCAAATCTGATCCTGAGATTGATGACTCCTCAGAAGTACATATTTCAGAATCTCCCAAAACAATGCTAGTGCCTATGACAATTTTGGCTGTTATGGCTATAGTTGCTGGATTTCTAGCAAATCCACTGACAGATTTAGTTATTATTCCGATTCATTGGTTTACCGAATTCTTAGAACACGGTCCTGTTCATATAGAGACTCACCATTTCAATGTTTGGATTGCGGTTATTTCAACATTTTTGTCGGCGATGGGTATATTTTTTGCATTTTCACTCTTTAGAGAAACTAATTCTAGAAAGACCTTTCTAAGTACAATAATTCACAATTCATTTTTTAGATATTTACATTCAATATTCCAACACAAATATTATTTTGACGAATTTTATGAAAATATCGTAGTTTTCAAATTATTTTACTTGAAACTAGTCAATTATCTAGATTGGTTAGATAAATATTTTGTGGATCGTATTTATGATTTGATTGGGAAAACCGCAATTAATATAGGTGAAGGCGTTCGTCAATTGCAGACAGGCCAGACTCAGGTTTATGGTGTAGGTATTTCTGCGGGGATGATTTTAGTTATAGCTTTATTATTACTTTTTAAAAATGGATAGAAATTGGATAATTCAAACTTTTTAGGTTTATTAACTTTGGCAGTATTTCTCCCCACTTTCGGGGCACTTTTACTTGCTATTCCTGTTATTTCGCGTACATTTGTAAAGCGTATTGCTTTATCAGTAGTAACTGTCGAATTGTTAATCACAGTTTTTATATTTGTTCGTTACTATGTGAATCGTGATGCTGGATTACAGATGGTAGACAGGCTTCCTTGGATCCCCATAGATTCATTTCCGGTTGAATATTTTCTAGGTGTTGATGGTCTTAGTGCACCCATGGTTTTGCTCACTGGGATTTTAGGGTTTGTTGCCATTTTTGCATCCTGGAATATTACTCATCGTGTCAAAGAGCATTTTGCATGGCTTTTGATTTTGCAAACAGGCGTTATGGGAGTATTTACATCATTGGACTTTTTCTTGTTTTTCTTGTTTTGGGAAATTGAATTAGTCCCTATGTTTTTCTTGATAGCAATTTGGGGAACGGGTAGAAAAGAATATTCTGCAATGAAATTCTTGATTTTTACTTTAGCTGGATCCGCTGCCATGGTTATTGGAATTTTACTCCTAATGGCATCTACAAATTCTTTAGATATGACACAACTACCAGAAAAGATTCAACATACAAAACTTCTTCTTCCAGCAACTGCAATATGTTCGTTATTGTTTTTAGGATTTGCGGTTAAACTTCCTGTTTGGCCATTCCATACTTGGTTACCAGACGCACATACTGATGCACCTACTGCTGCTAGTGTAATGCTTGCTGGAGTACTCTTGAAAATGGGTGGTTATGGAATATTGAGAGTTTGCGTATCAATGTTTCCTGATGTTGCAGTATCTTTGGGATGGGCGGTAGCTTCTTTAGGTGTAATAAATATTATTTATGGTGCAATTATTACATTTAATCAAACAGATCTTAAAAGGTTGGTTGCCTTTAGTAGCATCAGCCATATGGGTTTTGTATTAGTTGGTATTTCTTCGATTGGTGGTTTCGCATCAACCATCGGTCTTACAGGCGCTGCTTTGCAGATGTTTACGCATGGAACGATTACGGGTTTGTTGTTTTTGATCGTGGGTATGATTTATGAGAAAACCCATACAAGATATATTCCTGACTTAGGAGGTTTAGCTAATCGAATGCCGATAGCTGCTATTACTCTAGTCATTGCTGGTTTTGCTTCGCTTGGATTGCCCGGTACTAGTGGTTTTGTTGCAGAACTTGCAGTGTTCTTAGGTGCATTTTCTAATTTCCCTTGGCATACAGGTATAGCAGCCTTTGGAGTTGTTTTATCTGCGGGATATATTTTATGGATGATTCAGCGCACAATGTTTGGACCAATTAAAGAGCAGTTTGTTAGTCTTACCGATGTAAATAAATTAGAATTAATTCCTATAGCTTTACTTGTAATTACAATTATTGGAGTTGGGGTATTCCCATTTTTGATTAATGATGTTTTGGTAACGGCTATTTCACCAATTGTCGAATCTTTACACGGTTTATAGAATAGATAAAGGTAAATTTCTTGGATCTTCAATCACTATATTATATTTCTCCTGAATTAAGTCTTGTTGCGTTAGCTTTAGTGTTAATAGCTTTGGATTTGATTACAAATCTAAAAAAGCAAATTACCTGGATAGTATTGATAGGATTGATTTTGCCTTTGGTTTTCATTGCGTTACTCTGGATTGATGTGCATGATAATGAATTGCCAAGCAGAATATTTTTTGATTCTCTTTCATTGGATCACTTTGCTTTAACTTTCAAGGCTTTAATAATTTTGATTTTATTTCCTATAGTTTTGCTTTCTCATCAGTACTCCACCAATTATTCTATTTTTCGAATGGAATACTTTTCCTTAATTTTGATTTCTGCCGTTGGAATGATGTTACTAGCCTCTGCCAATGACTTAATCACGATTTACATTGCCTTAGAGTTGACTGCGATTCCTATTGCTGCATTAGCAACTTTCATGCGTGAAATCAGGTCAGTTGAGGCAGGGATGAAGTTCCTTATTCTCAGCGCTATTAGTTCTGCGATATTACTCTATGGATTGGTTTTACTTTATGGATATACCGGTTCAGTCAATTTAGAAATCATTAACTCACGGATTTTGGAGATCGGGCAACAAAATGCTGTACCTTTCGGCTCGTATGCATTATTGCTTGCTATTGCAATGATAGTTGCTGGATTTGGATTTAAAATTGCTACTGTCCCTTTTCAGATGTGGGCTCCGGATGTTTATGAAGGGTCTCCTTTACCAGTAACTGCATTTTTATCGGTTGCAAGTAAGGCGGCTGGATTTGCGGTTATTTTAAGGGTCTTTAATATTGCATTTGCTAATCAAGAATTTCCTCAGATGAGTACCGACTGGAGTCTAATCTGGGGGGGGTTGGCTGTTTTGTCTATGACCATTGGTAATATTGTTGCTATTAGGCAAACAAAAATTATCCGATTGATGGCATATAGTTCTGTTGCTCACGCGGGATATATTTTGATAGGTGTCACAGCAGTTTCTAGTAGATTGGTTGATGATATAGGACTTGGTGTTTCTGCAGCTACATTTTATTTAATTGCGTATGCGGCGACCAATATAGCTGCATTTTCAGTAATTGTATCGGTTTCTAAATTAGCTTCGAATGGACTAATCCAAGAATTTTCTGGACTAAAAAACCGATCTCTTACATTGTCTATTGTGATGGCGTTAGCCGTGCTTTCTTTGATAGGTTTACCACCATCTGTCGGTTTTGTTGCGAAGTTTTATTTATTTGGTTCAGCAATTTCTTCTGGATTAGAGTGGTTAGCAATAGTTGGAGTTTTAAATAGTGTGGTTTCAGCATATTATTATCTCAGAATTTTAAAATATATTTTCTTGTCAGAACCTGAGGATGACGAAAAGATTGATATTTTTTCGATGAAGCCTGTCTTGATTTCTGCATTAATTTCCATGGGAATTATATTTGTTTTGGGAGTTTTCCCTGGTCCGATTCTAGAAATTGCAGAAATTGCAGCAGACGCCTTATTATTAGTTTAAGATATGATGGTAACTAGTTTTTGTAGGTGAATCATGAATCACGAAAATCAAACTCTATTCATCCATAATCCGTTATATTCGAATTCTGAAAAATTCGTTGATGAATTAATGGAGTTGCCAATATTTGATCAAAATTCTTGGAAATGTGAGGCTGATGAAATTCATTCTCATGAAGATCAATTGTCAAAAACTCAACTTGCTGTAATTGCAGGTGGAGATGGCACAATTTTGCGTTCCGTGAATTCTTTAGTCCCATATGAAATTGGAATCGTAGGTATCAATATGGGACGTATTGGATTTATGTCAGAATTAGATGTGTCTGATGCAAAAGCTCGCTTACCTAATTATGTAAATGGGGATTTTATAGTTCAAGAAAGGATGATGCTTAAAGCATCCATAGTTAGTGAAAATTCTCAAAAAGTTGTCCCTGATTTTCATGTGCTTAATGAAGTAGTGGTTGGCAGATCTAAGGTTACAAACTTGTTAGATATTAACGCAAAAGTAGATGGTGTATCTTTACCAAATTATCGAGCAGATGCTTTGATTGTTTCTACTCCCACAGGCAGTACTGGATATGGACTTTCAGCAGGAGGACCTATTGTTTACCCTGCTAGCGAAGTAATTCTTTTGCAACCTGTTGCTGCGCATACTGGATTGAAAACTGGATTGGTTTTACCTCCACATTCTGTGGTTGATATTTCATTGAGTGATGTGGAAAATGTACTCGTGAGTGCAGATGGATTATCTACAAGAACTTTAGATTCTTATGATTTGGTAAGAGTTTCGCGTAGTCAGTATATAGCTAAATTTTTAAGGTCGAATCCAGATGGTGATTTTTATTCCTCAGTGGGTAATAGACTCGGTCTCCAAACAATGTAGTTATAGAATCGAGGAATCATGAAATTAAAGCCAGAAATTCCACGAAATAGCAAAGAAATATACAAAGGTAAAATTATTTCATTACGTCGTGACGAAGTAACTGTATCAAATGGAAATCAAACGATTCGAGAAGTTGTAGATCATCCAGGAGCTGTTGCAATAGTTCCAATTACGAATGATGAAAAAATCCTTTTAGTTCGTCAATATAGATATGCTGCCCAAAAATTTTTATTGGAAATACCAGCTGGCACTCTCGAAATTGGAGAAGATCCTAAAGTTGCGGCTATTAGAGAATTACGTGAAGAAACGGGTTTTTCGGCAAAGATTTTGAAAGATTTAACCGGATTTTGGACTGCCCCCGGATTTTGTACTGAATTCATTCATGGTTATATTGCTACGGAATTGCAGGAGGATCCATTGTCTCCTGACGATGATGAATTCCTTGAAATTGAACAAATTCGAATTGATGATGTGAAGGGATTGATTACGCGAGGGGAGATTCAAGATGCTAAATCAATTTCATGTCTATTGGCCACTATCTTTAATTTTAATTATTAGAAAGGGTCAATAATGGCGCTAGAAAAGCTTTTATCTGATATAGACAATAATCAGGAAGAACTGGTTGAACTACATAGATCTCTTGTCCAGATACCTTCAGTCAATACTGGTTTTATGCCCACAGGAAATGAAACAGATGTATGTGAATTCGCGAAAGAATGGCTAGATAATTTTTCTATTGACTCTCAAATTCTTGGGATGGTTCCTGAAAGAGGGAATTTGATTTCTAGAATTCCAGGCAGTTCTGGAAATGGAGGATTGCTGTTTATGTCGCATACTGACGTTGTACCAGTCGAGAATGAATCAAAATGGAAATTCCCTCCTTTTAGTGCTTCCGTATATAGAGGCAGGATTTATGGACGTGGATCATCTGATTGTAAGGTGCTACTTGCATCGCAAATGATGGCAATGCGCATAATAAAACAAAATAGTGTTCAACTGCGAGATTCTCTAATATTGGCTTCTGGTTCAGATGAAGAACATGGCGGAACATATGGATTTAAATGGCTTGCTGAAAACCATCCTGATTTAATATATGCTCCATTTGCTGTAAATGAAGGTGGAGGAGTCCCTGTTAATGCAGCAGGGAATTTAGCTTATCTTTTGGGAGTCGGAGAAAAAGGTAGATTGCAAATTGAAATTACTGTTCGCGGTTCAAGTTCACATGCATCAGTACCTTGGCAAGGAGATAATGCACTTTTCACATTTAATAGAGTATTGGCAGCTATAGAAAATTACTCTGCAAATAGAGATGTGTCAGGTCCAATTTTTGATCATTTGTCTAATTTTGCAATTGAGGATAAACCAACTATTGAAAACATTGATGAAATTATCCAAGGAGTAGAATCTTCAAATCCTTCCTTGGCATCAATATTAAGAGCTAGTTCAAGAATGACTCTAACTCCAACAATGGTAAATGGTGGAATTAAATCCAATAGTGTTCCTGAAACAATTAATCTTACTTGTGATGTAAGAACCTTACCCAATCAGGATGAAAATTATGTTCGGACCCAATTAGATAGTATTTTATCTGGAATTGATGGTGTATCGTATGAAATTGATTATATGGCAATTCCAAATTCTTCTATCTTTAACAGTGAGCTTACAACTCAAATTTCGCAGGCTACTTCATTAGTTCTGGAAAGCCCAGAAATTCAATGGATTCCATCTTTGAGTACAGGTTTTACTGACTCTAGATTTACTCGTCCTATGGGGGTTGTGACTTATGGGTTTACTGGTGCACACCCTGAGGATGATCAATCAAAGAACAATATGCATGGAACTGACGAATCAGTAGGGATTAAAAGTTTAGTTTCTGGGGCGAAAATTATGACTGCATTGGCTTATAATTTGCTAGCAGAAAATTGATTTGTATATATATTTCACCGTATAATAAATACAACAAACAATTTATGAGATTCAATGAATAATATAATTAAATACGTAGAACCCCAAATTCGGCCTTCTACACTTATAGTTGCATTCGCAGGCTGGCCTGATGCTTCGCAGGCAGCTACTGACGCAATAAATTTCTTAATTCAAGGGCTTCCGGCATTAAAATTTTCCGAAATTGATTCAGAAGAATTTTTTGTTTTTTCAGAAGAACGTCCTGAAATTAGGATCCAGAAAGATAATACTCGAGTGTTACTTTGGCCAGAAAATGAATTTTATTGTCATTCGTTGCAACACAAAGATCGAAATATCATTCTGTTAAATGGTACTGAACCAAATATTAGATGGAAGAATTTTATTTCATTAATAATGAATATTGCTAATGAACAAAGGGTTGATAGAATTATTTCAGTTGGATCATTACTTGATGCTGTACCCCATACTAGGCCTCTAAGAGTTAGCGGTTCTTCATCATCCACTCAAGTTGCGAAGAAAATTGAATGGTCCGGTGTAAGAAAATCTAAATATCAGGGTCCTACTAGTATTCATTCACTTTTTGCGGATGAATGTAAGTCTGCAAACATAATCTATACTAGTTTATGGGTTCATTGTTCTCATTATGTGAATTCAAATACGAATCCGAGAGCTGCATATACTTTACTAAAGAATTTAAAAGAGATTTCTGGATTGCAAGTGGATTTGTCAGAACTTAAAATCTCAGCCGAGCGTTTTGACCTCCAAATGGATAAAGCAATTGAAGATGATCCTGAAATCTCAACATATGTAACTCAGCTGGAAGAGAATTATGATTCTGCTAATGTAGATTTAGATGAAATCCCCAATCATGAGTCAGTAGTTGCAGAATTAGAAGATTTTCTTAGAAGTCAGAGCTCTGGTAATTGATAAATCCAATTTGTTTGATCTAAACAATGTTTATGCCAAAGAAAATTTTTTAGCATCATTTTCATTGTAAGCCTCAAGCATAGAATAAGGAATTGTCCATTTAACCCCGTTTGATAGTTCGACTTTAGCAGTAGAGACTCGTTTCGCGCAAATTTTACCTATAGAGCCTTGCTGAGGTCCGTTCCAGTTTTTCCCGATGTATCGAACAGTGTGACCAATTTGTATCTCACAACAATCAACTTGTGAATTATTCTTGGTGATGTTTTCAAAAAAATCGGGTAGGGAGAATTGTTGTTTGTGTTTAAGCATTTTGAAACCCCGTCATTATTTATAGAACATTTTAGAACATAATAGAAATGAAGTCAACTTAAAAGACAGCTATTGGATTTACTGGCGATCCTGTAGTGTTGTGTAATCTTAATGGCAAAATATTTATTAAAAAGGTCCATTCATTTCTTGTTCGGCATTCCTTTGCTATTTCTTCTAAGTTGGCGTTGTCTAAAATCCATAGACCCATTCCTACGATTCCTACTTGATGTATGGGATTGCTTAGTTTTTCGTATTGTTGTGGCATTACATCATTTCCTGTGTCTGATCCCAAGATAGATATTTCTCTTTCATGTAACAATGGTAAACATGCGGCTTGGCAAGCAGTTGATCCTTCAATTCTGGGGTTTACTGCACCTTCGATATTTCTTCGATGTAGTTGTCCTGTTCTTACTAATAAAACGTCTCCCTTTTCTATTTTGAACCCAAATTTTTCTTCAGCTTTTATAATATCTTCAGGCATTACGCCAGTTCCTCTTTCCATCCATTCAATATCTTTTAGTAATGGAATGTCTACAAGGACTCCTCTAGTTATAATTCCTTCCTTAGCTAGTTCAATTGATTCTATTGTTGCACCCATGCTTGTTGAAACCAGATGGGAGGGTTGGTTGTTGTATGCTTTTCCTTGCCAAAAAAAATGTGCGAGGCTATCCATGTGCGTAATAGTATGACCATGAAATATTAGTCCGAAATAATCTGTGGATGCTTGTGATGTTCGATTGGAAACTTTGTTTCCATCTGCCCATCCTTCACCGCTTTCAACCATGTAATGAACCGGAGGAATTTGTGAATCGGGAGATGGATCCCATGAAATTGTTCTAGCACAAGATACAGTTTTACCGTTTTTTACACCTCTTATTGCTTGTAGAGTTTTATCTTGCGACAAATAATTCAAAGTTCCTAATTGGTCTTCAGATCCCCACCTGTTCCAATTACTTAAACTATTAAAATATTCCAATACTTCCTTTTCATTTGGGATACCTGTTTGCATGTTATCCTCCATATCAATTTTTCGAAGTATATCCCTTTTATACTTTTAGCAAAAGTTGTTTCTTATCTTATGAAAGATTCGAAAGTTTGGTATATTTAATTTGAGGTTTTGAATATATGAATAATACGATTGCTTATGTGACACATGAGGGTACAATCAACCTAGTCGACTCAAAGTTAGATATGGTCAAATCTATTAGGCAACCAGATATGCTACTATCATGGCCGACTTTTCTACAAAACAAAGAAGACATCATTTTTTCAGGTACACGTACTTTTCCAGGGAAGAATACAAAAGACGTCAATGCTTTATATTTGTTGAATTTGAAAAACGATCAGATTCCACGGTTGGTTTATATTAATGAATCGGATACAGGTATGATTTCCACAGATACTCCACATTATGTTTTGGGGTCACCTGATTCTTCTAAAATTGCATTTATATCTCAAACAATCGAAGGTGGTATGTCCCTGTTTGTAAAAGTACATAATTCATCTAATTTGCTTAAAATAATTGATGGAGCGCCAATATATTTTTCTTGGTCTGCGGATTCTAATTATTTGATGGCACATGTATCGGATTCATATTATTTAGCTAATGTTAGTAATGGTGATGTAGTGAAACTTGATGGAGATTCTTCACTTTGTATGTGCCCCATGTGGTCCCCTGTCAATGATTATTGTCTGTTAGGTATTGATTACGAAAATGATAAACAGAGAATAGGATTGGTAGATTATGAGGGACAATTTTCAAATGTCATGGATGTTGATGGATCTGCTACTTTTATCTGGGACCCTTCTGGGAGGTATTTTGCTTTGGCAGAAAATCTAGATAACGATAGGGGATATTATAATAATACATCTATAATTGATACTAATGGATTTTCAAAAGAAGTTCTTATATCTGATCCATTATTATGTATGTTTTGGTCACCCAAAGGAGACCAAATTTGTTATGTCACATTGTCAGAGAATGGATATGGATCTCTTAGGTTTGGTGTATGTGATTTTAATGGAAATATCATATATTTACCGGACTTCAAGCCGAGTCAGATGCAATTAATTTCATATATGTTTTTTGATCAATATTCTATGTCACATTCCCCTTGGTCTGCAGACGGGGGAAGAATAATTTTTTCGGGTTTGTTAGGCTATGAATCTGAAAGAACTCCACTACCTAATGATGAAGAAGTGGATGTATATCAAGTTGAAATAAGTAGTCCTAATTATGCTCAAAAAATTGATAGGGGTACCTTTGGTGTTTGGAGACGATAAAATAGGAGGAAAAATGTTTTATAGATTATATTCTGGTGATGATGGGAGATCACATATGGAAGTGGGTTATTCACCTCCTGAATCAATGGACGCCAGTTCAATTGTGTTTAGGAAGCATGAAGCAGGTAATTTTATGGATTGGCATGTAGCACCACGTCGACAATTCATAGTCACATTGGCAGGGAAAGTCGAGATTGGTTTAGGAGATGGAACAAAATTCCATTTAGGTGTCGGCGATATTATGCTTGCTGAAGATGTTTCGGGACAAGGTCATACAACCAGAGTTATTGGGGATTCGGAGAGAATTTCGATTGCTATTCCAGTAGAATAATTTCGTAGGAGAGTGATAATGAGCAATTTATTTACTCCAATTACAATTCGTGGAGAAATAATACGTAATAGAATTTTTGTATCTCCTATGTGTCAGTACTCAGTAGAAAATATGGATGGAGTTCCTTCAGATTGGCATTTCGTACATTTGGGAACAAGGGCAGTTGGAGGTGCAGGATTGGTGATGGCTGAGGCATCTTCTGTTTCTCCTGAAGGTAGGATTTCCCCTTATGATTTGGGTATTTGGTCTACTAAACAAGCAGAAAAATTTGAACGGATTACGAATTTTATTACTTCCCAAGGAGCTACACCTGCAATTCAGTTAGCTCATGCTGGTCGAAAGGCTTCACATGATAGACCATGGAAAAACCGTGAAATCTTACTTCCTGAAGA
Source organism: SAR202 cluster bacterium (assembly GCA_022447855.1). Lineage (GTDB taxonomy): Bacteria > Chloroflexota > Dehalococcoidia > Lucifugimonadales > UBA6927 > UBA6927. The sequence goes on along the minus strand of JAKUTX010000004.1, from coordinate 17,852 downwards.
AGATGGTTGGGAAACTTTTGCTCCAAGTCCAATTGCATTTGATACGGACTCCTTAGTTCCTAATGAGATGTCTTTAGAAGATATTGATGCCATCATTTCCGCTTTTGGAGAATCAGCATTGCTTTCAGTCAATGCTGGATTTAAAGTTGTGGAATTACATTTTGCTCATGGATATCTTATAAATCAATTTTTATCACCTACGTCAAATCTTCGTAATGATGAATATGGAGGGAGTTTTCAGAGACGCTGTAAATTCGCCCTTGAAATAGTCGAAACTATTAGAAAGAAAATTCCAGAATCAATGCCATTGATTGTAAGGATTTCTTCCAGTGAGTATGTTGATGGAGGTTGGGAGATTGAAGATTCAATAGAATTCGCAAAGATTTTGAAGGCCTTTGGAGTAGATATGATTGATTGTTCTTCTGGTGGGAACTCTAATGACCAAATAATTGATTCATATCCAGGCTATCAAGTTCCATTTGCGAATGTCATTCGTAAATCAGCTTCTATAATGACTGGATCAGTTGGTTTGATTACTGAACCAGTTCAGTCTGAACAGATTCTAAAGAATGGTGAATCAGATGTGATATTTTTAGGTAGAGAACTATTACGAAATCCATATTGGCCAATGCAAGCACAAGTTATTTTAGACCAACAAGATAGTATTTGGCCTTTGCAGTATATTAGATCTAGGAATTAATTCGAAATTTGATGATCAATTACACGAGTTTCAAGTTCTTCCATGTTGAGTTCAATTCCTAATCCGGGTTTAGATGAAGGTACAATGTGACCAGCTTTAAAGCCTAAAGGTTCCGTAAATATTCGTTCATGTAATGGTGATTGATTTGCTTCTTGGATCAAAAAATTTGGTGTACATGTATCTAATTGAATTGCTGCAGATGCTGCAATAGGTCCACAATACATGTGAGGTGCAATTAAAGCATAATGTGTTTCGGCAATTCCAGCAATTTTTTTAGATTCTAATATTCCTCCGCATTGCCCCACATCTAATTGGATTATTTGAGCAGCTTGTTGTTTTAGAACTTCTGAAAACTCAAACTTTGTAGCAAGTCTCTCACCTGTAGCTATTGGAATACTGGTGTGCGAAGCGATTCTAGCCATTTCACTGACATTTTCTGGATGTACTGGTTCTTCAAACCATAAAGGACTATATTCTTCTAAGGCTTTGGCAACTCTAATTGCACTATAAGTTGTCATTTGACCGTGCGTTCCAATTCCGACCTCAAGTTTATCTCCAACAGCATTTCGAATACTTTCGAAAATTCTTCTAGCTGCATTGATTTCGGATAATGAAACATTTCGGGGTGATGGGAAGCCGGGAGGAAAAGGATCAATTTTGCATGCAGAATTACCACTTTCTACTAATTGAAGTGCTATTTCTCCAGCTAGTTCAGGATTTTCAGAAAAACCTACACTAGGTGAGGGCATATATGCATATGATTTGAGTGTTTCATGATATTGACCACCTAATAAATTATAAATTGGCTGATTAGTAGATTTTCCTATTATGTCCCAACATGCGATTTCAAGTGCACTGATCGCAGGAGTGGAATAGAGGCTAGGATGTCTTAAATCGTGTCTTTCAGCAAATGCCTTGAGCCAAAAACTTTCTATATTGAAAGGGTTTTGGCCAATGAGGTATTTTCTAGAGATTTCATGAATTATTTCGACATGTGATTTCAAGTCTTCAGAGTTTGGTATTACACCGCCTGTGGGTCGTTCTCCCAACCCAATAATTCCATCACTTGTTTCAACCAAAACAAATAGTAAGTATCTTCCACCAACATATTTTGGAGGGTCATTTTCAAAACGATGTATAGGCTCATTTTTAACAACTAATGTTTCAATTTTTTTAACTTTCATATTTCCTCACTTGAATTGTATAAGAATCATTAATTGGATGAAAATCTTTCTAGAACCATTGCTGCTCCATGACCACCATTGCCACAAATCCCTGCTATACCAAATTGTTTTTCATGGTCATTTAAAGCATATAGTAATTCCAGCGGCAGTCTCGCACCAGACATTCCTGTAGGATGTCCCATAGCAACTGATCCACCATTGACATTGAGTCTGTCAGTATTAATGTCTAGTTCTTTAGTTAGAGCTATTACCTGAGCTGCAAATGCTTCATTAATTTCAATTAATTTAATATCCTCAAGTGCTAGATCTGCAGAAGTAACAGCATTTTTGAATGCTTCAATTGGTCCTAGACCAAAGGACTTGGCTTCTACTGCTGACATTTCATATGACTTGATTGTGCCTAGAGGACTTAAGTTTAATTCTTTGGCCTTTTTGTAAGAAGTTACAATTACGCAGCATGCAGCATCTGATATTGGAGGAGAAGTGCCAGCCGTAATAGTTCCAGTCTTGTTAAATGATGGCCTGAGTTTTGCTAATCCTTCAAGAGAGGTATCGTCTCGTGGGCATTCATCTTCATCGATAATTATTGTATTTCCTCTAGATTTTTTAATTTCGATTGGAGCTATAACATTTTTGTAGAATCCACTTTGTTTTGCTTGTTGATATTTCATTTGGCTATCTAGAGAAAACAGTTCTTGGTCTGTTCTATCGATTTCATATTTCAGGGCAAGATCATCAGTTAGATCACCCATTAACTTTCCCTCAATTCCACATTTGTATCCATCACTGAACATTGCATCAATTAAATTCACATCACCGACTTTTGATCCCCACCTTTGATTCACTGCAAGATATGGTACGCTGCTATGATGTTCCATACCGCCAGCTAAAACAATATCTGATCTTCCGAGTCTTATACTGTCTGCCGCTAGCATAATTGATTTCATCCCCGCTATGCATGCCATTTGGATTCCATATGCAGGAACAGTATCAGGGATACCTGCTTTCACAGATGCTATTCTAGGAGCATTTGGCCCACATCCGGCTTGTCTCGAGTGTCCCATAATTACTTCATCAATTTGATCTGGATTAATTTTGCTGTTTTCCATAGCTGCAGTCATAGCTGTAACGGCTAAATCAATTACTGTTAAGTCTTTAAGTGATCCCCCGAATCTACCTATGGGTGTTCTGGCACCGTTAATGATTACAATATCGGAATCGTGCATGGTTTCTCCTAATTTGTTTATGGATTGATAGATAGTATATACGAAACGATTTTACTTTATATGATTTCCAGTGATTTGGTTAGTATGCAGAATTTCAATTTCATGCTCACTAAGCCCTAGAATTGAAGAAAGAATGTGATAGTTATGTTCTCCAAATTCAGGAGATTTTTGAGAATTTATAATTCTATGATTGTTAACGATGAAGGGAGTATTTATGAAATAATCTTTTTCTTCTTGATTACGAGAAATTTCCTCGAATACACTGCGATATTTTAAGTGAAGATTTTCTTTGAGATCACTAATAGATGCAATTTTTATGGCAGGAATTGATACTGATTGCAATAAGGTTTCTATTTCTTCTACTTCTAGTTTTTTAGACCAATTGTTGATGACTTCATGTAATAAAATCTTGTTTTGAAGACGGTTGATTAGGTTAGAAAATTCTTTACGTTTCAGCCAGGCTATGTTTTTTGTGACATGACAAAATGTTTTCCAATCTTCCTCATTCCTGATTGCTATTGCTATCCACGAGTTGTTTCCAGCGCACTTGAATGCTCCGTGAGGTGACATTTCAGGACTGCCATTTTCTATCAATTGATTTTGAGGTTCACCAATACTTAACATATCTCCAAAAAATGACAATGCTGTTTCTTGTTGCGATAAATCGATTAACTGCCCCTTTCCAGAATGTAACTTTGTAAACAATCCTGTTAATACAGCTGCTAGGCCAAGATTTCCAGCAATTACGTCAGTATGCATTATGGGGGATAGCTCTGGAGAATAGTTCAATATGGATGGAATTCCGGTCATTAATTCAATACATGATCCATTAGCAGGGAACATAGAATACTCACCAAATGTTCCATAGCCAGGCATTCTAAGCATTATGAGAGAAGGGTTAACATTTAAAAGGGTTTGGAATTCGAGATTTAAGTTTTTCAAGACTCTTAGTGAGAAATTTTCAACAACAATATCGGAAATTCTGACTAAGTCTAAAAATTTTTCTCGACCTTCTTTTGCCTCCAAGTCTAGAGTCATTCCAAGTTTGTTTTGGTTAACGGCGTTAAAATTATAATAGTGATTATACGGTGTTTGATCATTGAAATTGTACGCATAGTCATTGGTATTTATGTCTTCAATTGGGCCTCTCCATAAATCTGGACGAGTGGGAGATTCTATTTGAATTACCTCTGCACCTAAAGAACCAAGTAGTTGAGATGTTAATGCACCAGACCAAGTATGAGTTAATGCTACTACCCTGAGATTTGCGAGTGGAAGTGGTTTTATCTCCTGATTTGATGTGTCAGCCTTTTTTCTATTTAAATGGTTTTGATTATGTGAAGAATCACAGGAATTTAAATTAATGTGATTAGAAGATTTTTGATTAATTCGGTGGGAGATTTCAGGTTTTTCACTTGATTTCATAATTTTGAAAGGCACCCCAGGAATTGGTACTTGATCATTTGATAAGTAATCAATATTGCCGAAAAATTGACGAGATCTCAGATGTTCATTTTTGACTAAGTCTGAGATTGTTAATTTCATTCCAACTAATATTCCTAGAGGTGATAACTGTTGAAAAATTTCATTCATTGTCATGTCTCGAAAGCATTCTTCTAAAATGCTATTCTGATTAGTAAGAGTTTCATCAGAATTCTCAGGAATCTTTTGGAGTTGTATATTGAAAATAGCTTCAATTATTTCCAGACTTGCTTGATCTCGACTGTTTATGAAAACTTTTCCATCTTTACATTGGACTAGCTGTTTCTTGGTAGGGATTAAATTCTTATCAGGTAAACCAGAATATGTGGAATGAAGAAGTGAAGGTGCAATGATCGGTAGAATTGACTCTAGAACGGAAATTTCAACCGTTGAACCTATTCGAGATTCCTTCATAGCAATTAATGAGAATAAAGCTGCTGAATAAGCATAAGCTCCGGCGTGAAAATACGATGTATTCCCAGGGATTTTAATCGGTATACCATTTTGAGAACTTGAAAGAGACATAATTCCAGAAGTAGCTTGCAAAATTAAATCTGTTGTTTCTAAGTTTTTAAGTGGTCCATTCGATCCCATATCACTGATTGAAATGGAAATTAATTTGGGATTATTTATTCCGTTAAAGTCAAAATTTTGAGCTGATGTAAAATTTGATGAGTGAATTAGTACATCACAATTTTGAATTATAGAATTAATACATCTTCTTTGTTTGCTTGAATTAAAATTGTAATGAACAATTTTCTTACCAGTATTTAAATATTCGAAATTTTTGCTTAAATCATTTGATTGAAAATTGAGGGGATTTATTTTGGTGACTTGGGCACCATATTGAGAAAATAACCTGCCGCAGTAAGCTCCAGCAAGCCCAGAAGGTAATTCAACAATTTGTAGTCCAGTTAGTGGAAGATTATCCAATAATCACCATGAAAAATATTTAAAAACTAGTTGGATTTTAATGAGGATATTACATTCTGTGGATTCATGGGCAAATTTCTGATTTGTACGCCTGTAGCATCCAGGATTGCATTACTTAATGCAGCTAAAGGAGGGACAATATTTGCTTCACCAACTCCTCTTACTCCATACGGATGGTTTGGATTTGGTACTTCTATTATTTCTGTATTTATCATTGGTAAGTCAAGAGAAGTTGGCATTCTATAGTCAAGAAGACTTGTATTGACTACATTACCGTCAGAACCCATAAAATATTCTTCGTTTAGTGCCCATCCTATTCCTTGTGCAGTTCCGCCTTGAATTTGACCTTCTACATGAACTGGATATATTGCCGTTCCAGCATCTTGAAATGCCGTAATTTTAAGTATGTCTACTTTTCCTGTTTCAGGGTCTACCTCCACATCTATTATGTTGGCGGCATAAGATCCACCAGATCCTGCGGGATTTAAATTAGCTCTACCTACTACGGGCCCCCCAGTTTCAGGTAATAATTTGGAAATTTGTGAGAAAGTCAATTTCAATTCTGAATCTGATTTGTGTTCAAGTATTCCATCTTTATATTCTATATCCTTGATATTAGAATCCCATAATTTTGCGGCACGTTCTACTAGTTGACGTTTGACGTCTTTTGCTGCTTCGAAAACTGCCCAGCCTGTTTTATATGCAACACTACTTCCACCAGTGTTGCTAGTGAATCCAATACTGTCAGTATCGCCTACTTTAGGGATCACATCTTCAACGGGTATCCCAAGAACTTCTGCAAACATTTGAGCTGCGGCAGTTCTGCTACCTCCGATATCTACGGAACCTTCAACCAAACTGACTCTGCCATCTGAAATAACGTTTGCTATTGCACTAGCCATCCCAGTGTTATTTCTACAAAAGCCCATACTTACGCCTCTGCCTTGATTGGATTTGGTGAGTGGGGAATTGTAATGAGAGTGGTGGATTACTGCTTCCATTACTTCTTTTGCACCTATTACACCATTTATCAAACCATCAGCCCTTCTATCTCCTTCGACTGCAACATTTAACAATCTAAATTCCATGGAATTTAGATTTAGTTCTCTGGCTATTTCCTCCATTAAAGTTTCAACTGAAAACATTGCAATGGGTGCGCCGGGTGCACGATAGGCTGCAGTTTTTGGTTTATTGTTTACTACGTCATACCCATCAATTTGGATATTTTCTATATTGTATGGAGAAAATATGGCTGCGGAAGCTCCTGCTATAGGAGCTCCAGGGAATGCTCCTGCTTCAAAATATAAAGATGCTTTCGCAGCAGTTATCTTACCTTCTTTAGTAGTTCCTATCTTAACTTTGCAATAGCTTCCTGAGGTTGGTCCCGTTGCTTCAATAATTTCAGATCTACTCATAGTCATTTTTACGGGATAACCACTTTTTTTTGCCAACATAGCTGCGATTGGTTCAAGATATATAGGATTTTTACCTCCGAATCCTCCTCCAATTTCCATTGGAATAACTTGCACAGAGGAATTGGGTATTCCAAGTACATTTGCAGTGTTGTCACGAACTCCAAATTGGCCTTGGCTACTACACCAAATAGTAAGTCTACCTTCAGGAGTCCACCAGGCAGTTGCATTATGTGGTTCTATATATCCTTGGTGGACAGATTTGGTTCTAAATTCACGCTCAATTACAAGATCTGAGTTTTGGAATCCCGATTTGGGGTCTCCGAACTTAAATTGTAGATGAGAAGCTATATTTCCTGAAACTAAAGGATCACTTGGGTCATCTTTCCAATGTGGATGTAATTTAGGTGCATCTTCCTTTATTGCATCTTCTACTGTTATTACAGGATCCAGGATTTCATAATCAATTTTAATCAAATTTGTGGCTTCTTCGGCTGCTTGCAAGCTTGTTGCCGAAACTGCTGCAACAGCATGTCCTTTATAAAAAACCCTATCGACCGCCATTACATTCTGTGTAATGGATTTGCCCATTTCTGGAATTTGTGCAACGGGTGATTGTTGAGGAAAGTCCGATGCAGTGACTACTGATTTTACATCAGGGGAATTCTGTGCTTCAGAAATGTCAATTGAGCGAATTTTAGCGTGAGCATATGGGCTACGAATGATCTTTCCATATAACATTCCCGGCAAAGAAATATCGGCTCCATATTGTGCTTTTCCTGTGACCTTATCAGTTGCATCATGTCTTTCAGGGTTGGTACCAACTATTTTGTAAGTGGTTTTAGGTATTAACACAGAATTTTTCACTTCAATCTCCTTTGGATAACTCAAGGTACAGGGCATATTATCATAAATAAAGAGTACTGATTTTGGAAAAGGAACGAGAATAATTTGTTAACTTATCAAATTACTTTTAAGATTTCCTTTGACGTGAAAAAGGATTTACAAAATAGATCCATGGTATTAAAAGGCAGAAAATTAATAGTGAAAGCCCGGCAAGTAAAAAGATTTCTGATTGATTGTCCAGAAAAGTTGAAATCTTCTCGCCAAATATGAATAACAAGCCTCCCAAAAAGAAAAATCTTACTCCTCTAGCTATTAATGATACCAATATGAAATTCTTAAAGTTATAGTTCATTATCCCTGCAGAAATAGTGAACACTTTGTAAGGTAAAGGTGAAATAGCTGCTATAGCTATTGCCCATACACCGTATTTTGAAAAGAAAATTTCGGCTTTGGAGAATTTTTCCTGTGAAACGAATTTCATAGTCCAATTTCGACCGAATTTGTTTCCAATCCAATATCCAATTATTCCACCAATAACTGAAAATAATGTAGCTATTAAAGAGAATAAGAATGAAAGTTCTGGGTTTGTAATTGACATAACTATAATTAATGGATCTGGAGGGATTGGACTGAAAATAGATTCAAGCATTACAGTGATTGGTAGAACTATAAAAGCCCAACTAGTATCAGAAAATGTTAGTAACCAATTTGATATAGAGGACAAAAAGTCTATTAAATTTATAAATATCTCGTTTAGCATGCTGATCTATTTGTATATCATTTGAAGTGCACGTTGAATATTCGTCTGCGAGGGTGAGGATTTGTGTGAATCAATTTCGGAAATTATAGATGTTACAGCGTCATTGGCAGGGGTTTGGACTCCTATTCTTTTGCCTTCATTTGAGATAAATCCATTCATATGCTGAATTTCAGAGTGGCGTTTTTTATACGTGTCTTGTGCCATTGATGAAAAGTGGTCAGAACCCTTAGGTTTTAGTTCTGTAATAAATAATTCATCTAATTCCTCAAAAACAGATCCGTCGTCTGCATTAGCCCATTTTTCTGCGGGAAGTCCCTTAAATGGTTCTATGTCAAAACCTAATTTTAAGCCTACTTGTATTACCTCTTTAGCAATCAGGATTTGTATTCTCCGTGCGTCAGGATTTGTTCCTAGCTCAGATGCAAGACCAGTCATTCCCTGTACAGGATTAGAACTTGCATTAGATGCTAGTTTTGACCAACGTTCCCCCCAGATATTAGATGTAGGAATAGCTGTGTCTACGTCATTCATGATTTCTACTAGCCGATGAACTCTCTCTGTGATTCTTCCATGAAGTTCACCTATACGGAAAATAATATATCCCCGTTCTTTTCCAGTTTCTCCACCTCTTTTCACAACTGCAGGCTCCCAAAGTGCAACAGATATAGTGGACATGACCATGCCAATTGCATGATTATGTCCGACTATTGATGCAAGCATCTTGTCATTCATACAATTTTGGGCTGAAATGATTATTCCATCGGGTTTCACAATATTTTTAACGTAATGAGATGCCCATTCGGTGTCGAATGATTTTACACATATCAGAATGATGTCAAATTTTTCAATGAGATTAAGGGCATTTGTAAAATGGATTGCATTAACTTTTACAGAATTTGAAAAGTTTAAGTCGTGTATGATTAGTTCATTTTGGTTCATTGCAGTGACATGTGAACCCCACATGTCGATGATAGTAACATCGTGACCTGCTTTTGTAAGATGACCGCCTATGTAGCTTCCTACAGCTCCAGCACCAAATATGCAAATTCGTTCGTTCATTCTGATTGTCTCCTAATTTCAATGTTAAAATCATGTTCATCATCGGTGGTTTTTACTCTTGCGGCTATCATTTCTATATCAATTGGGTCAAATGATTCTTTAGTCGTTATCAGTTCATTTTCTTCATCGATTACCTCAAAAGAAATATCATTGATGAGGATGTTTAATCTTTCATTTAATGACTTTGATGAATTCTCATATATTTTTTGAATTAGGTTCTCGGTTTCGATTAGGATTGATTCTGCTTCACGATTAGAAATAACTAAAAACTTAATTTTATCTCCTGGTAATGCCTGAGCGATTTTACTAATATCAGATGATATAATAGTCGCAATTTTGGGATATCCACCTGTTACTCCTCGATCTGACATTAATATTATTGGATTACCATTGCCTGGGATCTGTATTGAACCCATCATTGTTCCATCAGACAAAATATCAGAGCTACCAAAGTGCTCAATCTTTTTTCCTTCAAGCCTGTATCCGATTCGATTTGATTGATCAGAAACAATATATTCTGAATTTTGAAAAGTTTCTATGCCTTGTGCAGTAAAAGATCTTTGTTGTGGACCTAGGATTACTCGGATTTGATGGTCATGATCGTATGTAGGTGGCAGTATTTTGGGGGGAAGTCTTCTTTGAACATATTTACTAGGTTCAAAAGTTTTATGGTTTGTAAGTATATCCCCGGTAATGAGTGAACGTCCATTAAGCCCAGCGAAATTTGAATTAGCGTATGTAGATTTACTACCTAGCGTTTCTGGAACAGATATCCCCCCTTCAAATGAAATATACGATCTACATCCATCCAATGGAGAATGGAGTTCAAGGGTATCGTTTTGATTCGCAACAATTGATTGCCACATTGGTACAGATTTTTGATTAATAGTTGGGGACAAATTTGCTCCTGTAATTGAGAAAACTGTGTCCTTTAGAAATTTTACCTTGAGTCCAAAAACTGTAGTTTCTATTGATGGAGAATTCTGATCATTATTTACTAGTATGTTTCCAATCCTGTATGCAAATTGATCCATCGCACCAGAGACAGGTACACCGTATTTTTGATAGCCAAACCTCCCCAAATCTTGGATGGTAGATAAAACTCCTGGATCTATAATTTCTATTAGATTATTTTTCATTGATTTTTTCCACATTTGGTTCAAATGATCCATTTTGGTAATTAGATTGGAGTTCAAGATAAGAATCCAAATCTGGTAGTGGATCAAACTTTAGATAATTCCCTGGGATCAAAAGCGTGGGAGGTGTTTTGTTTTGATCGAATAATTTGATTGGTGTTCTACCAATAATTCTCCAACCTCCAGGGCTATCGTTTGGGTAAATACCAGTTTGTTTATCAGCTATTCCAACTGACCCTCCACTGATTTTGGGTCTCGGAGTGTCCAGTCTAGGTGTTTCTAATTTCGATCGAAGTCCACCTAGATAGGGGAAGCCAGGACTAAATCCCATCATGTAGACCAAGTATTTTTTAGAAGAATGTAAGTCTATTACATCCGATTCATCAATATTTGTGTGTTTACTTACAAATGATAGGTCAGGTCCAAAATCACCACCATAAAGAGTAGGTACATGTACAATCAATTGTGTATTTACTTCTTGGTGTTGGATACTTTCGAGTTCATTTACGATTTTAGATTGGATTTCGCTAGAAGAAATTTGTAATGGGTCAAACATAATTAAAATTGATTTGTATGATGGGACAGAATCAATAATTCCATTTATGTTAAAAGATGAAATCTTATTGTTCAGAGAGTGAACGAGTCTATTGACCTCTGGGTTAATGGAGTCACCAAGTTCTACGACCATAGCTTTGTCACCAGCATTTAAAAATATTGGAGATTTGTACATTATTTTCTCTTAAGCGTTCATTGTTTTTGAAAGAGGTTGGATTTTTATTCCCTCATAAGTAAGTTGCTTCCTAAGAATTTCAGCCATTTTAACTGCATTAGGTGTATCTCCATGGATACAAATGCTATCTGCTTGTATATCAAATGTGCCACCTTCTTTTAAAATTGCTTTCCCTTCTTTTGCAATTCTTATACCATTTTCTATTACAGTATCTACATCATGTAAGACTGCTCCTTTTTCATATCTTGGAGCCAGTGATCCGTCTTTTAATAAAGTTCTGTCGGCAAAAGCTTCTTTAGCAACTTTAATATTTCTATTAATTGCTATTTCGACCCATTTTGATCCAGATAAAGCTAATAGGTACATTTCTGGGTTAAACTCTTCGATTACATCACATATTGCCGAAGCAATATTCTCGTTTGCTACCGCGTCATTGTATAAAGCTCCATGTGGCTTTAAATGTTGAAGAGATTTAGATGAAGAGAAAGCTTGTAATGCACCCATTTGGTAGAGAATATCATTCTTGATTTCCTGGATGGAAGATGGAATACTTCTTCTTCCAAATCCTCTTAAATCGAAATATGATGCGTGGGCTCCAATTTCTACATTGCTCTTTGAAGCTGTTTCTACAGTGTGTTTCATCCAGTTAGGATCACCAGCGTGAAAACCACATGCTATATTGGCTGATGAAATCAAAGGCAACAACTTTTCATCATTACCCATTTTGTAACTGCCAAAACTTTCCCCCATGTCTGCATTTAAATCAATCGTTTTGTTCATATCAGATTCCTATGAGAGAGTATGTTTTAATTATCGCAGTATGATGAAACAGCGTAAAGTTAAGATTTTGTTAATACTATGAATATACATTTAAATTAGTTTATATTATGCATAGAACTTATATTTAATCAAAGTTGATGTGCATAAATGGATTCACAAATAATAGAAGAGGCTGCACGAATATCTGTAACAGCCATTTCAATAGCTTTTCTTGTAATTACCTCTTTGTTAGTTACGATAAAATTTGCAAATTATTTAGACTCGAAGTCCTTTTTTGGATCTAATAATACTCAAAACAGTGATGCTGCAAAGGCTGCTGCTATAGCCGTAGCTGCGATAAAATACTCTAACAAAACAAAAATCGGATCGTAGATGCCCGAATTAATTAGCATATTTGAAAATATGGGACTTAATCATATTGGTTGGCAGGAACTTGTCATGATTGGTGTCGGTATTTTGTTTGTTTCGCTAGCAATTAAAAAAGATATTGAACCATATGAATTACTTCCAATTGGTTTAGGTATCATTGTGGGAAATCTTCCTTTAACTGGAATTACATTATTCAACCCTAATTCTGATTTAGCACAAGATTCAGGAATTATTGGTGTGATTTTCCATTATGGATTAGCACACTGGAATATTCTTCCTCCATTGATATTTTTAGGGCTTGGAGCTATGACAGATTTTGGCCCTCTTATATCTAATCCTAAGACATTGTTACTTGGAGCGGCAGCGCAAATTGGGATTTTTGTTGCTTTTTGGGCTGCAATTATGAGTAGTCTTATTCCCGGGTTTGAGGGCTTTTCTATTGCACAATCAGCAGTGATTTCAATCATTGGTGGAGCAGATGGACCAACCACGATTTTTCTTTCTGGGAGGATTTCGCCAGAACTACTTGGGATTACAGCAGTAGTTGCATATTCATATATGGCCTTGGTAGCGATAATTCAACCTCCAATTATGAAATTGCTAACGACAAAAAATGAACGATTGATTCGTATGAAACCCCCTGTTGAAATTTCGAAGACTAAGAAAATTGTTTTCCCTATGTCAGCAATGCTTATTATTATATTAATAGTTCCACAGTCTGCACCATTGATTGCAATGTTTATGATAGGGAATATTTTCAAGGAAAGTGGAGTAGTTCCAAGACTTACCTCTACAGTATCTAACGAATTGTTAAATTTAGTTACCACTCTGTTGATGATAACGATAGGAGCTCAATTAGCTGCAGACAAGATTTTTCAGTTTGAAACAACTCTTATATTAAGCTTAGGTTTGATGGCATTGATTTTGGGGACAGCTTTTGGTGTATTGTTTGCTAAAATAATGAACTTGTTCATTAGAGACAAATCTAACAAGATTAACCCTTTGATAGGATCGGCAGGTGTTTCTGCAGTACCTATGGCTGCGAGAATTTCACATCAATTAGGACAATCGGAAGATTCGGATAACTATTTATTGCCTCATGCTATGGCACCTAATGTCGCAGGAGTGATAGGTTCAGCGGTAGTGGCAGGTATATTTGTTTCATTAATTAATTAAGTTATATCATGCCATATTCAATCAGAGTAAAAATTAACAGTAAATGGTTTAGAGTAAATATTGATTCGATAGAGACTGATCCTGTAATTGCTTATATAGACGGAGAAAAATTTGAGGTTTCTCTAGACAATATTGAATTAAATAAAAATGACAAGAATACTTCTTCATATTCTGTTACTGAAAAACAAGAATTTTTTTCACCTTTGCCTGGTGTAATTGTATCTATTTTAGTTTCAGAAGGAGACGAGGTAAGATCTGGTACAGAGCTTTGTGTGATAGAGACGATGAAAATACAGCAGACATTGCGGTCATCAAATCAAGGGAAAATCATGAAAATATATATCAAAGAATCAGATCATATAAAAACCGGAGATAAATTATTCGAAAGTACTCTGAAATTTGATGGAGGCGACGGGCGGATTCGAACCGCCGAATAAAGGTTTTGCAGACCTCTGCCTTAAACCACTTGGCTACGTCGCCTCATTATTGGTGCCGAGGAGGAGACTCGAACTCCTACAGCTTTGCAGCCACAGCGCCCTCAACGCTGCGTGTCTACCAATTCCACCACCTCGGCAGATATTATACCCCAAATAATTTTAGTAAGCTTATGGATTATATCTAAGGTAAATGTTGGTTGTCTACAAAATCATTTAATTGTGGTTTCTGATTTTTAGATTGATTAGAATTGGTATCCCAAATATAATTCTACCAAACATAGTGAAGGTGTGAAGATGAACAATAAAAATTTTATTACTGATGAAACTATAGATATTTTAAGAGATATTCCAACACAAACATTAATCGATGCCCTTTGGGTGAAAGATTGGCCTCAAGGATTTATTGAAGGAGCTGTGCCTCTGCAGTTAGGTCAAAAAATGGCAGGAAGGGCAGTAACTCTTCGTTTTGTACCACATCGACCTGATATCGTCGAAGATAAACCAAAAGGATCTGATTCAGCAGAATATGTTGCTATTGAATTGTGTGGGCCATATGAAATCTTAGTAGTTGATGCACTGAGATGGAAGTATAGTTCTATAGGTGGAGACATAAAATTTTTGAGGATGCATCAACTAAATGCTGGAGGATTGGTGACTGATGGAGGAGTCAGAGATAGTATTTCTTTGAAGGAATATGGTTTCCCTGTTTATTCTGCCAGTACTACTGCAAAACAAGGACCGGGAGAGTTTTGGCCTTGGCAAGTAAATGATGCAATTCAATGTGGTGGTGTGCTCGTTAGACCTGGTGATATTGTAGTTGGAGATGATGATGGAGTAGTAGTAGTGCCACAATCTATGGTTCATGAAGTAATTCAGATTGCTCGAGAAAGGGAAGAAGTTGAAGAAGTGGTGAAAAAACAACTTGAAATTGAGAATTGTTCACCAGGTAAATATTACCCTTTCAATGATGCGACTTGGGAATTATTTCGCAGTAAAAAAATAGAGGACTAATACATGGAAATGGAAAAGAATATACAGATATTGCTTGCTTCTAGACCTGATGGTTATCCAAAAGAATCCGATTTCGAAATAATTGAATCTGAGATTCCTAAACCATTAGAAGGAGAGGTGTTAATAAAAATCTTATGGCTCTCTTTAGATCCTTATATGAGAGGACGAATGCGAGATGAAGAATCATATGCTACTCCAGTAGCTATTGGAGATGTTATCGTTGGCGGAGCAGTAGGGGTAGTTGTTAATTCTAGAACCCCAGCATTAAATCCAGGGGATTATGTCGAAGGTAGCTTGGGCTGGCAATCATATGCTGTTTCAGATCCTAGATTTCTTCGGGTAATTGATCCATCAATTGCTCCTGTAAAGTCTGCATTAGGGGTCCTAGGAATGCCATCAATGACTGCATATTTTGGCTTGTTGGATGTAGGAAAACCTGTTCCAGGTGAAACAGTAGTTGTATCTGCAGCCTCTGGTGCTGTAGGTCAAATTGTTGGTCAAATTGCAAAAATTATGGGATGTAGAGTTGTTGGAATAGTGGGGAGTGAGGACAAAAGATCTTACATAATTGATGACTTAGGATTTGACAGTGCTATTAATTACAAAAAATCAAATATTTCTGAAGAGTTAAAAATCTTCTGTCCAGATGGGATCGATGTATATTTTGACAATGTTGGTGGTGAGATTACTGATTCCGTTTTAGACCAGATAAATATCGGGGCTCGTATCTCTGTTTGTGGACAAATATCTCAATATAATCTTAAGGAACCGCAGTTGTCTAAGCGGAACATGTGGATTCTAATAAGGAAACAGGCAGTAATGCAAGGATTCTTAGTTTTTCAATTTGCAAATAAACACGAAGAAGCTAGAACAAGAATAGCAAAGTGGATTGAAGAGGGTAAGATAAAATATCGAGAAGATGTGGTTGATTCCCTTGAGAATGCGCCCAAAGCATTCATAGGTATGTTTCACGGAGAAAATTTCGGGAAATTACTGGTTAAAGTATCAGAATAACTGTTCAAGATTTTTAAAGTGGCAGGAGCGGCAGGATTCGAACCCGCGACCTGTGGTTTTGGAGACCACTGCTCTTCCAGCTAAGCTACGCTCCTACACAATATGTAATTTTATCATGCTGCAGGCTTTACTACACTACTTTTCGCTGTTTCATATTGCAGATACGTAAATTAGTTATTTGGTGTAGGCTTTTTTCGATATTTTGAAAATTTCGGATGATTACAAAAATCCTCTAGCAATATTCTTTCTCCGTTGAGAGTGTGTGAAACATTTGCAGCTAATACTGCTGATAATGAGTTGATGCTGTTTTGGAAAGATGTTAGGCGTAACTTTGAATTGTTAGTAGTTATAGATTCAGCAAATGCTTTCGATATCTCAAAAGTATTTCGTCTACCCATTGGTTCTGTATGCGGGCCAGTAGCTAGAATCGTTCTATTATTTTTTTTGGTAGTAGGGTTATAGTTTTCGTATGCTACTAAATCATCTTCAAATTTCAAAATTGAGTGGGTTGTAAGAATATAATCGAATCGTTCTTGGTACATTACGTTTGCGGGTCTAAGGAAAATCAAATTTGCTATACCCCCCTTCTTGAAACCATAAATTACATGATAAGCAATTGGGTTGTCACCTTCATTTGAATGAAGGTGTAAAGGTCTCTCAGTGTAAGCAGCTTGGACCCATTTAATGTCATCATTTGTCCAAAATCGCATTAAATCAGTTTGATGAATTCCGGCTTCAACCATTGAAGTGCCTGACCACAGTCTATTTGCGGTCCAAATTCTATTTTCGGGCCCTCCTAGTTTTTCAGTATGAGTATACTTCGTGCCGTGCGATTCAATTCCGCCAGCATGAAACATGGAAATAGATGGAACCCATTTATCATTTAGGTATGATTTAACAGTTTGATACCAAGGATCATATCTCAATTGAAAACCAACTATCGTCTTAACATTGTTTTTTTCTATCGCATCCGACATTTCATTAACTTCATCTAAGAATAGTGATTGTGGTTTTTCCGCGAATATAGCAATTCCTCTATTTGCTGTTTCAATAATTTCTTTTTGATGTTGGTTGGGAGGTATTGAGAACCAAATTGCATCGACTTTTTCATTGTCTAAGAATTCTTGGAAGTCAGTAAACAAACGATAATCTTTTTGAGAGTATTTAGGTATTTTTTGTTGAATGTTAGCTTCTAATAAGTTTCCATGGAATGGATCAATTAGTGCTTGGATTTTGACGATTCCTTTGTTTTCTAGCTCGAGGAGATTCTCTAAGTGTTGTAGACCTCTTTGTCCTATTCCGGCTATTGCTACTTTTAACTCTAATGTCATATGGACTCCATGAAAATTTGTAGGGCCGTAGTGAGGGCACCTATAAGCCGAGTTCTGTACTTCGATTTCTCGAAGCGGCGACCATCTATCTAGCCCAAAAGTTACCCTTTGGGTCGAGCGGCCAACCCGGAGTTTAGATTCAATGTGAACTCCATTTTACTGGAACCGGATTCCTATAACTCCAATTAGGCCTTGCACCAGATGGGGTTTACCGTGCCTTAAATGTCTCCATTTAAGCGGTGAGCTCTTACCTCACCATTTCACCC
>JAKUTX010000030.1:0-1746 GCA_022447855.1 SAR202 cluster bacterium | reverse complement strand
CAGTAGCAAAAGCTGATTTTGAAATGATAAATCAACATATTGATTATGGTACAGATATTAATTCAAAATTTGTAACTGGGAAAGATTGGAAAGGAGCATCGTCATTACACATCGCTGCAATTAGCCCTACAAACTCTGAACAATTAAAAATATTTACAAAGATAGTAGGATTATTGCTAGAAGAGGGAGCCAATATTGAAATCAAAGCAAGAAATGCAGATGAGGCTACTCCGCTAGCATGGGCTGTTTATTTTGGAAAATATGAAATGGTTCAACTTTTAGTAAAAAAAGGGGCCAATGTAAATACATCTGATAAAAATGGATACACACCACTTGATGGCGCACTATCTTCTCCATTTATGGGTAGTGAAATTAATAGATCAACTATAATAAATTTTCTAAAAGAGAAAGGCGCAAAAACAAAAAAGTAAACTAATAACAAATTTTGAAAATATGAATTACTATTTCACAGGTTTAAATCCAAGCATACGAGTAGAAAACTTAAATTCTCCAATCCATAAATGAGATCCATCCCATCCAATAGTATTAGCCATTTTTATAGCATTTGAAGCTTTAGTCCCTTTGCCTGTCCCTAAAATGGTTTGAGGTGATTTTCCGGAAATAGCATCCTCAATAGAGTTCCATCCTAAAACTTGATTTTTCCCTTGCTGACTAATAAAAAATCCAATGTCTGTAAATACTGCACTTTGAGGAAAAGAATCATATCTTGAAATATTTTGCATTTTCTTTGAAGACAATTCGGAAAATTTTATAGCCTTAACACTAAATCTGTCTGCTGGATACCCTGAAATTACCAACCATTCCTTATTGGCATCTAAACGTCCTGGGCCTTCAGGAATATCTAAAACTTGAATTGGATCATCATCTTTAGTGGGAATGCCTTTCCAGATCCAAACTTTTCCAGATTCGCTCGAAAGAGCAAAATATTCTCCATTATAAGCAACTCCTCTAAGATCTTTCAGTTCTGCAGAGCCAATTTTGTCCGAAATTGCAATTTCGGGAAGTGCTCCTGTTCCGTCAAAATTTTCCCATCCATAAATTCCTTTCTGCCCTGCCAAAAACACAATATTTCCATAAACAGAAATATCCCATGGAGCATGAGTAAATCTTCTATAAAATAAATCTGGGACTACGCCAGATTCACCGGGTATTTTATTCCATACTGATAATGAACTATCAAAATCAGAAGCAATAAATAATTTTTCCCCATTTGATGCAGGAATTCCATTTTGTATAATCCAATTTTCATAATAAGGATTAACTTCCGGGCTACTTGCACCCAATGACCAATTTGGTTTTATACTAGGACCAGATGGCAATTCGTCATAAACAGAAACTCTTCCAGCATTATATTCAACCACAAAAAGTTTACCATCAACATAGGTTACATCATTTCCATCACCACCTCTCCATCTATGACCCATACCAGGTAAAACCGAAACAGTGTTTTTACCTTCTTCACTAGTTCTTGGTAATTTTTCCCACCATTGAAGGGCTTCTCCATGTCCAGATATTGCAATTAATTTACCGTCAACTATTGTCCCTCCAACCCAAGATCCTAAACAGGCGTCAGGTGGTTGGTTGTTTTGTGTTGGCCATTTAGCCCATATATGGCTACTTGCGCCATTACTGCACTCAGTTTTACCATTTTCATCACCAATTATAATATAATTCCCGTCAGATACTATCCCTCTTGGAGTTCCAACGCTTATATGCTTTAAACTA
>JAKUTX010000003.1:0-116563 GCA_022447855.1 SAR202 cluster bacterium | reverse complement strand
ATGGGCTAAGGATGGTTTTTATTTATTTAACGATCAATCTGATAGGCGGGAACATATTGGGGAGAATGCAATGATTGAAGACGGTAATTGCACGTATTTGGTAGATAAGAGATGGGTGCTTAATGATACATATCCTGATAATGACAGGCTTCAACATGTCTATCTATTTGATACATTATCGAATAAAAGGATTCCCGTGGTAGATTTGTATTCTCCGAATCAATATACAGGAGAGTGGCGGTGTGACACGCATCCAAGGTCCAGCCCAGATGGTAAAAAGGTTATTGTAGATTCGCCGCATGGGTTGAATGGTCGTCAGCAATATTTAATTGATTTAGAGAAAATTTTGGATCCAAGGAAATAAAATGAATACTAGAGGATTTTTTGGTCGCCAAAGACCTAATAAACAGACACAGGAAAGACTTCCACCAGGCCAACATATTACTGAGGGATTCCCGGTTTTGTCTGCAGGTCCATCTCCTATAATTTCTCTTAAGGATTGGGATTTTACTATTGAAAACGGAGATGGACTCAGTTCTAAATGGAACTGGGAAGATTTTAAACAATTACCTAATGAAAATTTAACAGCTGATATTCATTGTGTTACCAAATGGTCAAAATTTGACACTAATTGGACAGGAGTTAGGTTAGATACGTTGTTGCAAGCAAGTAACATTACTTTTTCTGGAAACTATGTGATGGTGTTTTGTGATGGAGGGTACACGACTAATATCCCTTTAGAGGAATTGCTTGATGGAAAAAGTCTTATAGCTTTCGAATATGAAGGTAACCCAATTTCTACTGATCATGGTGGCCCAGTTAGATTAATAGTTCCCGGTCTTTATTTTTGGAAGTCAGCCAAATGGATTCGGGGTATTAAATTTATGACCGATGACCAACCAGGCTTTTGGGAAGAATATGGATATCATATGCTTGGAGATCCTTGGAAAGAACAAAGATATTGGGGGGATTAGTCTTTGGTAGTAACTTCTTGGCAGTATGCAACAGTTGAAGAAATCCGCTTTGAGACATATCGGGTTAAAACAGTTGTACTAAGGTTACCTAACTGGGTTCAACATATTGCCGGTCAGCATTACGACGTCCGATTAACTGCCCCTGATGGATACCATGCCCAGAGGAGTTATTCTGTAGGTTCTGCTCCATCCAAAATTGGAATGATTGAATTTACAATAGAGCTAATTCCTGACGGAGAGATTTCAGGGTATTTTTTTAAAGTTTTAAAAGTCGGAGATCAACTTGAGGTCCGCGGCCCATTGGGAGGTCCATTCACATGGTCAAAATCTGTAAGTGGCCCTTTGTTTCTTATAGGAGGTGGTACTGGGATAGTTCCTTTAATGTCAATTTTCCGAGACAAATTCGAATCTTCGCCTCAATCACAAATTGCGTTGCTTTATTCGATTAGATCTGAGCAAGATATTATTTTTTCTGATGAATTAAAATTACTGAAACTGTTGGATGCAAACTCAAAAATTAATTTGACGTTTACCAGAATAAAGCCGGTCTTATGGGAAGGGGATTCTAAGAGGATTGACTTAGAAATGATTAGTGGGTGCTTGGACTTTTTTCAAAATATTCCGAATACCTACATCTGTGGTTCCTCAAATTTTGTTTCTAGCATATCTGAAATGGTAATTGAATCTAATATCCCTAGAGAAATGGTACGAACTGAGAGATTCTACGGCAATTAGAATAATTTTGGATTCTGATCAAAGCGAAGGTCGAAATTAAACTTTCTGCAAAAATTTTTCACTATGATATCTTTAGTAATCTTAATATTGGCATCTATCAAAGGAGACTCATTTTTAATTGAAGTCATTGACATTTCTTCGGAACTACAATTAATTATATGATCAAAATAATTCAGATTAGAAGAAACATTTAAGGAAAATCCATGAGTTGTGATCCCTTTACTAATTCTTACACCTATAGCGGCAATCTTTAAGTCATTTATCCAAACACCAGGCATTCCATTTTTGCGTGTGCCCAAAATATTAAATTCTTTTAACGTTGTAATCAGTGTATCCTCTATTAATCTCACATATTCTACTGGGCTAATTCCAGAACTTCTTAAATTAATAATTGGATATGCCACAATCTGTCCTGGCCCATGGTAAGTGGTAGCCCCTCCTCGATTAGTTTTAATTACTTCTACTCCCATTCTCTGTAATTGTTTTTTGGGTAGTAGGATGTCCTCTTCTTTACTGCGCCTACCTAATGTATATACATGGGGATGTTCAACAATTATCAATGCTGCATGTATTTCTGCTTTGAGGACACGCTCAAAAAGAGTGTTTTGAATGCTAAAAGCAGTTCTGTAGTCTGTGATTCCCAAGGTTTTTACCAAGCATGGAATATTTTCTGTGGATTCTTTGTGGGTGTGAGAAATCAATTTAGATTTGGTCTTTTGAAATATTTTCCAAATAATTTTTTACGCTAGCTAAGAAATTACTTGCTTCTAATCCATCCATTATTCTGTGATCAAAACTTAGACATATGTTCATTATGTATCTGGCTGTGATTGAATCATTTATTACAACTGGACGTTGTACAATTTTTTCGGTAGTGAGAATAGCGGCTTGTGGATAATTGATTAGTGGACCTGACAATACTGACCCTAATGCACCTGTGTTATTAATTGTGAATGTGCCATTTTGGACATCTTTAATATTTAAAGTTCCATCTCTTGCCTGAGTAATTAATGTGTCGGCATTTTTTGCGATTTGAGGAATAGTTAATTGGTTTGTATTTTCAATTACCGGGACAAATAATCCGCGTTCTGTTGAAACAGCTATACCAATGTTTATTTTCTTGTTAATCCAAATTTCCCCTTGATTCCAGGTTGAATTAAGGAGTGGATTTTCTTTGATAGATTTGCAAACTGAATGAATTATAAATGGAAGATAGCTGAGCTTGATACCTTCTAGTTGGAAAAAAGAATCCATTGAGGATATTCTAAGATTTCTCAACTCTGTAACATCGACTTCTACCATGGTCCAAGCGTGAGGGATTTCCCTAGCACTTTTTTCCATTCTGTTTGAAATTGTTTGACGAATAGAACTGGTTTTTATGATTTCAATTTCTGAAGGAATTTTTTGATTCAAAGTTGAGATTTCATTTTTTGTGCCAGAGGTATAATGATTCAAATCTTTTAAGGTTATTCTTCCATTTGCTCCAGATCCAATAATTTTGTTTAGATCTATATTATTAATTTTTGCTACTCTCAAAACTGCAGGGGAGTAGAAAGTTGTAGGTTTTTCTCGCGTATTTTTTAGATTGCCTGAACCTGTTGGTCCAACTGGTTCCACATTCTTAAGCAATTTACCTATTCTATCAATAGGCTGGGTTTTTACAATATCTGTTGATTCATCTAGAGCATTAGATTCGGATGTTTCTATTTCTATTATTGGTGTCCCTGTGGATACTGTTTCGCCTTCTCGAACTAAGATTTGAGAGATTGTTCCTGATACAGGTGCAGGGAAATCCATACTAACTTTGTCTGTGATAATTTCTACCAATGGGTCGTATTTTGATACTGCTTGACCAGTAGTGACCAACCATTTATTGATATATCCCTCGACCACTGATTCTCCAACTTGAGGAAGAGTGATTTGCATAATTCAGTCCTTGTAAATTAATTTTAGAATGCTACCAAACTGCGAACCGAGTCGATAATATTTTCGGTGTTTATCATAAAAAGATTTTCCAATGTTGGACTATATGGCATTGCGGGAACGTCTGCTCCTGCTAATCTTCTAGGAGGGGCATCTAAAAATTCAAAGCCATTTTCGACAATGTCTGAAACTATTTCACCACCTATACCACCAATTTTGTTATCTTCATGAACTACGAGAACTTTTGATGTTCGTTTTACTGATTCTATAATTGTATTAGTATCTAGGGGTTTTAATGTTCGAAGATCTATTACTTCACATGAAATTCCTTCGGAAGATAAAGTTTGTGCAGCTTCTAAACAATAATGAACCATTAATCCATAGCTTACTATAGTAATATCGTTACCCTGGAATTTAATGTCAGCAGATCCAATAGGGATTGTATAATCTTTTTCCGGCACATCTCCAACTACTAATCTATAAGTTTTTTTATGTTCCAAAAATATGACAGGATCATTGTCTCGGATGGCACTTTTTAATAATCCTTTTGCATCATATGGAGTGGACGGCATAATTACTTTTAATCCAGGTGTGTGTGTAAATAATTGTTCGACGGATTGGGAATGGTAAAGGGCGCCCCTTATTCCTCCACCCGAAGGGGCTCTAACTACGAGAGGTACATTTAATTTTCCATTACTACCATAATGGGCTTTTGAAGCTTCTCCTACTATTTGGTTAATTGCCGGCCATATAAAATCTGCAAATTGTATTTCTGCAATTGGCCTCATACCATTTAATGCTGCGCCAACAGCGATTCCAGCAATTGAAGATTCAGCTAAGGGTGTATCTATTACTCTTTCATCTCCGTACTTTTCTAAAAGTCCATCTGTTGCTAGGAAGACGCCTCCACGCACTCCGACATCTTCTCCAAGAATGAACACAGAATCATCTCTTGCCATTTCTTCGGAAATTGCTTCCTTTATTGCATCTATCAGATTCTTTTCAGTAATGAGAAGCCTCCTGTCTAATTCGTTGAATAGACGTGATTATTAAACTCAGAAGTTTCCACGTAAGGTGCGGCTTCTGCATTTTGTGTGGCTTCATTTATTATCAACTTTGCTTCTTTTTCGATATCAGCTTGGATTTTAGGAGTTAAAGTTGTATTAGCTTCAAGTTGGTTCCGAAGTAACACAATGGGATCCCTTTTATAAGATAGTTCTAGTTCTTCACGTGTTCTGTACCTTGTGTCATCATCATCACTTGTATGAGGTAAAAACCTTTCTACTTGTGCGTCAATTAAAGTGGGCCCAAGTCCGCTTCTAGCTCTATGAGCAGCTTCTTGAACGGTAGAAAAGACTGATGAAATATCACAACCGTCGATCGATTTCCCTAAAATCCCATAGCCGGCTGCTCTTTCAGCAACATTTTTTGCAGCCATTTGTTTTTTTAATGGAATGGAAGTAGCATATTTGTTGTTTTCACAGAAAAAAATTATAGGCAGCTGATGAATTCCTGCAAAGTTCATTGCTTCGTGGCATTCGCCTTGGCTAGTAGCTCCATCACCAAAATAAGTAATTGTTACAGAGTCTTCACCCCTCATCTCAGCTGCTAAAGACGCCCCTACAGCTTGAGTGATTTGTGTTCCGACTACGTTGGATAAATTTATTAATCCTAATTTGGGATATGCTCCATGCGTGGGGAACTGGCGAGCGCCGCTTAGAGGTTCGCCTGCCTTAGCAAGAAATCCTAGCATTATTTCTGTGGGTGTCATCCCTAATGACAGCATTACTCCTAAATCGCGATAGTAAGTGTAGAATTTGTCTTTGCCTTTTTGCAATGCTTCGACACTGGCGATTTGTGCAGCTTCGTGACCTTGGCTTGATGCCATAATTGCCGCTTTTCCTTGGCGATTCATTGCCCAAAGCCTTTGATCTAACGTTCTTAGAATTACCATGGATCGGTACATCTTTAACAATTGATTGTTGGTCAGTAATGGAGTTATGGATTTAGATTTGTTCATAAGAAAGATTGAGAATTCTCCAAGTCAGGTAAATTAATTATACGGATGATCATAATTTAGGTCAAAATGAACAAAAGTGGCAGTATTTGTTAAATTTATGTTATATATCTGACAAGTTACTAAATGGAGTGAAATTATGAGACTTGAACAAAAAGTTGCAGTAATTACTGGCGGCTCAGCGGGAATTGGAAGAGCGATTAGCGAGTTGTTTTCTGAGGAAGGCGCGAAAGTTGTGGTAGCAGATATTAATAAAAAAGGAGGAGAAGAAACTGTAAAAAGAATATCTCAATCAGGGGGAGATGCAATTTTTATCCCAACTGATGTGTCCAAGGAAAAGGAAGTTGAAAAATTGATGAATCGAGCGATTTCTAAATTTGGAAAGATCGATATTTTGGTTAATGATGCTGCACAGTTTGTTTTTGGGAAAATAGAGGATGTTACGGACGATGATTGGGATCGTGTATTTGGAACAAATGTTAGAGGCGCAGCCTATGCTGTTAAGCATGTTCTTCCAAGCATGAAGAATATTAAGGGTGGGGCGATTGTGAATATTGCCAGTATTAGCAGTTTTGTCGCACAAAGTGAATTTGTTCCATACAACACTTCTAAAGGTGCATTATTACAATTAACTAGATGTTTGGCACTTGATCTTGCAAAACACAATATTAGAGTCAACTGTGTTTGCCCTGGAGCAATTTTAACTCAAGCAACTGATCAACATAGAGAGTTCATAGGTGCAGAGGAAAATGAATTCTTTGAGAGCGCCGCAGCTTCTAGTTTTATGAATAGAATCGGGGATCCTAGAGAAGTTGCTTATGCTGCGCTTTTCTTGGCAAGTGACGAAGCATCTTTCATAACTGGAACGCCTTTATTTGTTGATGGAGGGACTAGAGCATCAACATAAAAATCAAATTGTATTAGACTTAGTTAACCTGTAGCCGACATTCCACACAGTTTCAATTTTCAAGTCTTTTGCATCTTCAATTTTAGAGCGTATTCTTCTGATGTGAACATCAACTGTTCTTGTACCTCCGAAATACTCATACCCCCAAATTTGATTCAAAAGATTTTCTCTTGAAAATACCTTTTCTGGATTGGATGCGAGAAGTCGTAGCAATTCATATTCTTTATAACGTAGTGTTACGACTCTGTTATTTAGCCTAACTTCGTAGTTTATGGGATTTATAGATAAGGTGCCAATTCGAATGATATTCTCATTTTGGGGATCAACATTTTTCAAAATCACTAATTTAATTCTAGCTATTAACTCTTCTTCAGAAAAAGGAGATACTATAAAATCTTCTATTTGGTCATATTGGGTGATCAAATTTATAAATTTATTTGAGACCAACAGAATCATTGGGATTTTAAGAGAAGAACATTTATTAATACATTCAGATATGTCGAGATCGTTTGCGGACAATTGGTCTAGCAAAGCAACCAATGGAACATCGTCAGATGCTAAAGATAGATCTAAATCTTCAGGAGTTCTTACAATTACAACAGATAGGTCATTTTTATCAAGTAAGCTCTCAATGCCAATCGAGAAAATTCCTTCGTTGGACAGCATAATTAAATTCTAAAATTATTTTGCTACGCAGTTACTCGAGGCTTAAGCAGTGATTTGGTCATAGTGTATCTGTAGAAATCACCCTTTGAAGCCTTAACGATTCCCATAATTGTGACTGCAAGTCCATATACAAATGTCAGTGGTAAGAAGAAAATGCCTAATACCAACTGAAGAGCCAAAAGACTAAGTGCTACACAAATTATATATGTTATAGCAAAGTTAATTGTATTCTTAAAATGAGAGTCGACAAAATCCGACTTAGATCCAAAAACTTGCAAAAGAATAATGTGTGGCACAAACATTAACACTAACCCTACCACTAAAACCGCCAGATGTTGTTGCCCATAGATAAAGAACACTGAAAGAAGCACCCCTATTAAGGATGCAGCATGGGAAATGATTGCCAAATTTCGTTCCTGTGACGCTGACATATGTGCACCTCTCACTCAACTTAGAATAATTTATAACATTAATATAACTACGAAAACGCGCGAATTATAGCAGAATCTATGATCTTTGTCACCTTATATGATTTAGGAAAATGTAGTATCTTTTTGGCCTAGATATGAGTGTTTAAATCTAGGGTTTATACATCCACTACTACGTTTTCTAAAATTCCAATATCTTCAATTTCTACCTGTACAGTGTCGTTCTCTAATAAAGAAAACTCTGGTGGAGGAACAACTCCAGTTCCTGTTATTACGACAGTCATATTAGGCACAGTATTGGATTTTTGAAGCCAGTTAGCAAGATCATTTATTCCTCGGGCCATTTGATTTGTGTTGGTTTGCCCAGAAAAAACCTCATTCCCATCTCTAATTACACGACAACTAACCTGCAAATTTTGAGGATCAGTTATTGATTGAGAAGAGACAAAACAAGGTCCGATAGAGCAAGATTGATCATATACCTTTGCTTGCGGTAAATATAATGCATTTTCACCTTCAATCGATCTAGAACTCACATCGTTCCCGCAAGTGAATCCGCAGACTTCTCCATTGAAGATAACAAATCCCAATTCGGCTTCTGGAACATCCCAAGTTGAGTCAGTTCGAATACCAATGTCATCTAGTGGTCCCATGCAACGTTCAGCTGTAGATTTCAGAAAAAGTTCAGGTCGTTCAGCCCCGTAGACTTCAGAGTATAAGTCAGGAGTCTCACTTTCTCTTCTTCGTTCCATCTCACTACTTTTATAGGTAACTCCCGCAGCCCAAACTTCGGGGGGGTCAAAAGGACGTAAAATTTGAAAGTTTGCGTCAGTATCAATAGTGAAACCTATGTCAG
The DNA here is from genome assembly GCA_022447855.1 of SAR202 cluster bacterium. GTDB lineage: Bacteria > Chloroflexota > Dehalococcoidia > Lucifugimonadales > UBA6927 > UBA6927. Next base: position 108,057 of record JAKUTX010000003.1, on the reverse strand, counting down.
ATATTTCTACTTCCAGGTGGTTTTTTGATTTATCTAAGATATTTGTTGCAATTTCATCAATTGTTGTATTGGATAAATTTGATGCAGATAGCAATTGATCTACGGAAGTGATGTCAGGGTCTATGTGGCTTAAGCTAATTAATAGATTTGGTTTAACTTGCACTCCTAAAAATTCGCCGAAAGAATCGTGAAAAAGTTTGAAGTATCGCATTTTTCCTCCTAAAGTATTTCAGTAATAAATTTATTGATGGTTTTTATGAAATTTGATTTCCCATTTTTTTAAAAGAGTTAATTGCTCTGATACAGGCAAAATAAAAGGTCTATTAATTCTAATCTTGTCTAATGATGTTTCTACAGAAAGATTTTTTTCTTTGATTAGCCAAGCAGCAACTATTGTTACAGACCTTCCAACACCAGCTGCGCAATGAACGTACACTTTTTCGTTATTGAGTATTGAATTTTGAATAAACTTTACGCCTTCTGTTAATTCATTTTCAGTAGGAGCAGTATCGTCAATTACTGGAAGGTAACAATAATTATTTCCAGACAAATTGAATATCGAGTCATCAAATTCTTTCCTTAAATTTAGAATATTAGTAATTCCAATTCGATTCAATTTAGCAAGGCCTTTTTCACTAAATTGTGGTCCGACATAAACTTGATCAGTAACTTTGCATTGAGCTATTATTGGTATCCCGGTGATTTTCGTAAACCCTCTCGAAAATGCCCAAATCAGCGCTATTTTTAGGCCGCTGTTTTCATAATGCTTAAAAAATAGACCAATCAATTTTAGTATAGATTTCATTGTTTTAGTTAATATCAATTTTAGGAATTGTCTAAAGTATTTTCTGTGGCTTTGGAGTGTTTTTCTTGGATATCAGAAATTTTAAGTTGTGCATCATTTAAACGTTTCAAGCATATTTCTGAAAGTATCATACCTTGCTCGTACAATTTTGTTGCATGATCTAATGATAGATCTCCTTGGTCTAAATTAGAAACTGTTTCATTAAGTAATGCTAAGACTTCTTCGAACGTTAAATTTTCTAATTGTTCTGGGGTGGGATTTGAATTGTCAGACATCTATTCCTCCGTTCGGAATTATAACAAAAAAGTATTTACTTATCTGAAGAGGGTTTTTGAACAATTGCTTCAAACGATCCGGATTTAACAGTGATTTGAAGTTGCTCGTTATCTACTAGATTTTTTGGATTGGTCACGATTTGGTTCTTGCTGTCATGAACAACTGAATAACCCCTTTTTAATGTATTTGTTGGACTTAGAGAACTTAATTGATTCCGCGAATTGGAGATTGATAGATTTTGTAAATGAAGAAATTGTTTAAAGGAGGTAATTGTTTTTTCAGACAATGAGTCTATATCAAGTTTGTATGAATCGAAATCGGGCACAGAAGAATTCAATAAATGATTTGCGCCTTGAATGTTACCTTCTATCATTTCAAGGAAGGAGGAAATTGCTTTTGAAATATGATCTTTTGAACGAATAATCTGTTCTTTCAGAAGATCTTGGTCTGGCATGACTATTTCGGCAGCGGCTGAAGGAGTGGCGGCTCGAACATCCGCCACCAAGTCTGATATTGTGATATCTGTTTCATGACCAATTGCACTAACTACAGGGGTAGAACAAGTGAAAATTGCGCGAGCCAGCCGTTCTGTATTGAATGACTGCAGATCTTCGCTTGATCCCCCTCCGCGAGCTAAAATAACTACATCAAGGAAATCATTTTGATTTACAATCTCAAAAGCATGAACTAATTCAGATAAAGATTCTTCTCCTTGAACTTTTGATGGTATTAACACTAGCTCGACATTTGGATATCTTCTGCGAGTAACTGTTTGTATATCGTGCCAAACTGCTCCTTCAGGAGATGTGATCACAGCTACGGATTGAGGGAATAATGGGAGATTTCTTTTTCGAGAATCAGAAAATAGACCTTCTGCATCTAAACGTGCTTTGATTTGTTCTAGCTCCTGTTGAAGACTACCAAAACCTCCAGCTTGAACAATCTCGGCTATGATTTGAAGATCGCCACGTGTTGTGTATATTGAAGTGCGCCCCTGCACTATTATTGTTTCACCTTTTTTGATATTTTCTGAACCTTTTCCAAACCTGAAGAGCACACATTGAATCAGTGAATTACCGTCGCTAATACTGAAATAGTGATGTTTTGATGCAGCTTGGAAATGATTTGTAACTTCTCCTTCTACCCAAATATCCTGAAGAATTCCGTCGCTCTCTAGGACATTTTTGATGTAACCTACCAGTTGAGATACTGAGTAAACTGTGGGCATTTTAAACTCTATTTAAGTATTCGCTGGTACGTGTGTCGACTTTTACCACATCTCCAGGATTTACAAACAATGGCACTTGAATTAACAGCCCAGTTTCAAGTGTGGCTGGTTTGGTTCCACCTTGAGCAGTATCCCCTTTTAAACCAGGATCAGAGTGTTTAACTTTTAAATCGACTGAGGTGGGAAGTTCGACTGTGGTTGGCAGATCATTGAACATTAAAAGTGTAATGTCTAAATCTTCAACAATAAATGATTTATTGTCACCAAGTTGAGTTTCATCAAGTGGAAATTGTTCGAAAGTTTCATTGTCCATAAAATAATGTAAGCCATCTTCTTCATAAATAAATTGAGCTTTCCGACGAGTGACATCAGCAGGCGTAAAAGTCACATCAAATCCACTGAATGATTTTTCTATTAGTTTTCCGCTACTTAACGCACGCATTCTAATGCGCATAGTCGGAGCTCTTTGTTGCATCTTATTATGTTGGTAGTCGACAATGATGTATGCTTCACCATCAAGTTCTATAGCCGTTCCTTTACGTAATTCGCCATAATTTAGCGTCATATATGTCTCCAGTAATTTTGCAAGGGTTTTAGGATGAAAAATCTAGTTTATGTGCTTGACTTAGTATTTTAGTAGATCCGTTTTCTAATGTGACAATATCCTCAATTCTTACTCCTCCCCAACCTGAAATGTATATTCCTGGTTCAACAGTAAAGAACATTCCATCTTCTAATATATCTGTAGATCTAGGTCCAAGAACTGGTGATTCGTGTACTTCCAGTCCTACTCCGTGTCCTAAGCTATGGCCAAAGTTGTCTCCGTATCCTGAATTAGAAATTACGTCTCTGGCTATCTTGTCGGCATCTCCTGCAGTGATGCCTTTAATAATTGATTTTTCGGCAGTAGTTTGAGCATCTAGGACTATAGAGTAGATTTTTTTAAAGAAATCATCGGGTTCTCCAATGAATATGGTTCTGGTAAGGTCGCTGCAGTATCCTTTATAGATGGATCCCATATCAATAACTACCGGGTCACCGTCTTGAATTATCGTATCATCGGGTCGATGATGAGGCAGCGCGCCGTTACGGCCTGCCCCAACTATAGTAGGAAAGGAAGGTCCATCGGCCCCAAGGTCGCGCATTTTCTTTTCCAATTCCCATGCTACTTGACGTTCAGTCATACCAGGAGTTATTAATTCTTTTACAGAATCGAGAGCTTGATCAGAAATTTCGATAGCTTTACTAAGGAGTAAATATTCTTCGGTATCTTTTGCTATTCTCATTTGTTCTAAAAGTCCTGTAGTCGGTACAAAATCAATAGATTCGATTGGCGATGTCTGCAGGGATGTATCAAAAGCAGAGTGATTTGCATAGCTTAAATTTTGACTTTCGAAACCAATCGAACTCAAATTCATTGATTGGGCAATTTCTGCCAGCCAGTCTGAACCACCTGAGATTCTATGAATTTTGTAGTCTGGAGATTGTGCGGTTGCTTGCTCAATATAACGGAAATCAGTCGCTAGAACACTTTCAGTCTTTGAAATTATTAAATAACCTGCTGACCCTGTAAAACCAGATAAATAATGACGATTTTCAGGGGAGGAGATTAATATTGCGTCAAGTGATTGTTTCGCGATAAGTTTTTGAGCTGCTTCGATTCGGTTTTTAATCATTTCATTTTCCTGTTTTTAGATTTGAGAGTAAATTTAGAGCCATTAGGTAGCCATTAGCACCAAATCCAGCTATTTGTCCAATGCATAAATGAGCAATCACGGATTTGCGCCTGAACTCTTCACGTGAATGAACGTTTGATAAATGAATTTCAATAGCGGGGGTTTTGGAATCAGCAATTGCGTCAGCGAGGGAGAGTCCATAATGCGTGAGTGCACCGGCATTAATAATCATTCCGTCAAATTCGTCGGCATTTTGTTGAATAAAATCAATTAATGCGCCTTCGTGATTTGATTGGAAAAAATTCACAAACAACCCCAATTCACTTGCCATGGAAGAAATCGAATTGTTGATTTCTTCCAAAGTTAGTGTTCCGTAAAGTTTAGAATCACGCCGTCCCAAAAAATTAAGGTTGGGTCCATTAATTATAAGAATTTTCATAGAATAATCACTTTCTTGATTCTATATTATACAAAGTGGATTTTTCTTGAAAGCATTGTGATATTAATTCAATTTTTTGATTTTGCTCTAGGATGAGAGTTTAAGTATACTTTTCTAGCTTGGTCCGATGTTATATGAGTATAAATTTGAGTAGTAGATGGATTTGAATGCCCCAGCAATTCTTGGACTACTCGCAGATCTGCCCCCCCCTCTAACAAATGAGTTGCAAAGGAATGTCTAAGAGTGTGAGGATGGATATCACCTGTTATTGATGAAGAAATTGAGTAATTACGCACTTTCTGTTGCACGCTTCTTTGCGTTAATCTGCCTCCATACTTGTTAAGGAAAAGAGCATTCGTGTCTTGTGATTTGTTAAGTATTGGACGAGAGTAATCCAGATAATGTTTTAGGGCAATTTGTGATGTGGATCCTATTAATACCATTCGCTCCTTCCGTCCCTTACCAATCACTTTAATTTCTCCAGAGTTTAGTCGAATGTTTGAAATATTAAGGTTAGTGAGTTCACTTACCCTCAATCCTCCCGAATATAGAATTTCTAGTATCGCCTTATCACGGATTCCAAACACATTAGAATTTTTTGGAGCATTCAAAAGTTTGTTTGTTTCTTTATAAGATAGAAATTTTGGAAGCCTTGATTCGGTTTTCATAGAACCGTACTTTGGAAGCGGATTTGATTTGATTTCACCAACTGTTTTGGCCCATTTTAAAAAAATTCTCAGTACACTTAATTTTCTAGCGACACTCGGTCTAACATATCCTTTTGTTAGTAACCATGAGAGGTATTCTCTAAGGTTGTTCTTGGAAAGCTCATTAAATTTTAAAATTTGATTGTCAGACATAAACTGATGAAGAGGTGCTAAGTCATTAATATAGTTTCGTATTGTCAGACTTGATAGCGCTCTTTCACCTTTTAGGTATGTTTTAAAAGCACCAATTTTTTTATACCAGATTTCGGTTTTCATAATAAAAGATTACAGAGTCTAAGCTTTTACTGCCATAGGTTAGTGGTAATTAAAAACCCAAGATTTAAGTATTGCTTGATGCAGTAGAGATTTTTTCATCTTGTGTAATTGGGGGGTCATTAGTGAGATATTCACAATCTGGATATCTATTACATCCAAAGAATGGTCTAGAGCCTCGACGCCTGGATCGGCGTTCTACAATATCTCCTTCTTCACATTCAGGGCATTTGACTCCCAGCGGCATTGATTTTGCATTCCGGCATTTTGGATATGCGCTACATGCCATGAATTTCCCATTGTCGCTTCTACGTCTTTTAATTACCATCGGGGAATTACATTTGTCACAAATTTCTTCTGTTTCCTCTGGTTCCACTACTGGTCGTGGAGGTAGAATTTCCCCGTTTTCATCTATCGCCATTGTTTGGCGACACTCAGGGAATGCTGTGCAAGCAATAAACTTACCATTTCTCCCGAGGCGAATGACCATAGGGCTATTACATTCTGAACATATGTGATCGGTCATCTCGTCCAATTTTTCTCTTGGGACTCTATCTGCTTTTTCCAAAACATTGCTTACGAGCGGTTCAAAGTCTTCGTAAAATTCTGTAAGCATTGGGGCCCATGATTGCTCACCTTCGTCAATATTATCTAATTGTTCTTCAATTTGTGCTGTGAATCCAACATCAATTACATTTGGAAAATTTTCGTTGAGAAAGTCACTTACAGCTATTCCAATGTTGGTTGGGTGCAATGCACGTTGTTTTCTTTCAACATATTGACGAGAAATAATTGTGTTAATTATTGAAGCATAAGTACTAGGCCGGCCGATGCCAGACTCTTCTAAGGTTCTAATAAGACTGGCCTCGTTGAATCTAGGAGGAGGCTGTGTAAATTTTTGATTGGGAGTGATTTTTTGACAATTCAAAAGTTCTTTTTCTGAAATAACAGGTAATTTTGAATCTGATTCTTCTGATGAAGATTCATCAGAAGTGGTTAAAATCTTGAAACCGGGAAATTTTTCTATTCTTCCAGAAGCGCGGAAAAGGTAATTTTTGTTGTCAGATCCATTTGCAGTTATATCTAGAGTGGTTACATCATATTCAGTGTCAGGCATTTGACTTGATACCATGCGATTCCAAATTAATTCATACAGTCGCATTTGATTTTTATCTAGGGAAGATTGGAGACTTTTGGGAGTTCTGAATATTGATGTTGGACGTATTGCTTCGTGAGCTTCTTGAGCACCCTGCACTCTTTTAGAATATATTCTGGGACTTTTTTGCTTATAATCTTGGCCAAAGTTTTCAATAATAAAATTCGAAGTTTCGGTAAGAGCAGCCTGTGAAACATTTGTTGAATCAGTACGCATATAAGTTATGAGCCCGACTCTTTCTGACCCATCAACTTCTATTCCTTCATATAATTGCTGAGCGACCCTCATGGTATTTTGGGCATTGAATCCTAGTTTGGTCGAAGCGGTTCTTTGAAGAGTACTAGTAATAAATGGAGCAGAAGGTCGTTCTTTAATTTGACGAGTTTTAGAAGAAGAAACTAAAAATTCGGAGTTGCTTAAATTTTTTGAAATTTGTTGAGCCATGGATTCGTTATCTACAGCAATTTTCCATTTAGAGTTTGCGTTTTTTCTGACCGTTGATCCGTCTATACTATGTAGCATTGCAGGAAAGGCAGTTTGATCTAAATGCTCATTAGCCTGTGAGAATAATGTTTCAATAATCCAATATTCTTCTGAATTAAAATTATTTCGCTCGTTTTCACGATCTGTAATTAATTTCAGCGCAACAGATTGGACTCGTCCAGCAGATAACTTATTACGAATTTTTCTTCTTACGACATCGCTTAGCGGGTAACCAATCAATCTATCCATCATACGTCGTGCTTGTTGTTGATTGACGAGACTTACATTTAGGGACCTAGGATTATCAAAAGCATGTTGTACTGCGGCTTCTGTAACTTCGTGAAAAATAACCCTACGAGCTTTTTCTTTTGGTATCCCTGTTGCTTCCATTAAATGCCATGATATTGCTTCTCCTTCGCGGTCAGGGTCGGTAGCTAAATAAACAACATCTGCAGTTTTTACGGCATTTTTAAGTTCAGTAATTATTTTTCGTTTGTCGGGCATTACTCGATAACTTGGTTCGAAAGATCCGTCAGAAGTTTCGATTCCAAGCCCACTTTTAGGCAAGTCACGAACGTGCCCCATTGAGGCTTTGACGACATAGCTCTTTCCCAGGAAACGACCTATTGTCCTAGCTTTAGCTGGAGATTCAACTATTACAAGATTCTTGCTCATTGTTTTGATTTACTTTGTTTTTGAATTTTGCACATAGATGCAAACTATATTACATGCTATTGTGATTTGTCATCCGTTTTTTGGTTTTTTGTTCGATCTTTTTTATTTCGATTAGAAGGTTATATAACAATTTAATTCAAATGGCGGAGAGGATGGGATTCGAACCCATGGTCCTCTTGCGAGGACACGCGCTTTCCAGGCGCGCCTATTCGTCCACTCTAGCACCTCTCCAATAAATAGTAGGAAATTAAACAAATGAAATCTTTGATTAATTTTTGTTTACACTGCTGGGATAGAACTTTATCATTGTTTGTTATTCTAATGGAAGTCTGTTTCAACTAAAATTGCTAATATTGTGGCGGAGAGAGTGGGATTCGAACCCACGATGGGAATGAACCCATACCGGTTTTCGAGACCGGCGCCTTCGTCCACTCGGCCATCTCTCCAAGAGGAAAAATTATAGCATATTTGCATATGGGAATACTTAGATTAGGGCCAGAGAGTTGATAGTAGATTTATTCAGTAGGAAAGATTTATGTCAATCAAAACCAAAATAATAAATCAATGGGATGTATATATAGCGTTTCCATTCATTTTAATTCTAGCTATTTTAATTAGATCAACAGGTTTAAATTGGGATGATGGGTTTTTTTGGACACCACATCCGGATGAACGGGCAATTTTATTTAAACTTCAGGATTTATCCTTTCCATCTTTTGATCAATTGAATATCCTATTTGATGCGGAGCAAAGTAGCTGGAATCCTGCATGGTTTGCATATGGTAGTGCTCCGTTATATTTGATTAAAGTCACAACAAATTTTCTCTCCTTCTTTACAAGTGTGGAAATTCATGATCTAAGAATTTTGGGAAGGATTTTATCTTCTTTGGCGGATATAGGAACTTTGAGTTTCTCATTCTTTTTGGCAAGGAAATTAATGAAATCAAAGTGGACAATTCTTGTTCCTGTTTTCTTATCAATTGCTGTGATCCATCTCCAGCTTAGCTCGTTTTTAACAGTTGATACATTCGCTACGTTTTTTACAGTAGGCACAGTCTTTTTCTTGCATAGATTGATGATAAATTGCAAATGGAGAGATTCTGTTTTTGCGGGAATCTTTCTTGGTGCTGGTTTAGCTACAAAGATTAGTTTGCTACCTCTAATACCTGTGTTCTTGCTTGCCCATTTCTTTTATTTATTGCACCCGCAAAATTTTTCTGGACAGTTACTTTGTTTACCATCTCGAACCTTCCAAGCTATGATCGGGATTTTCTTTGGAATGATTGCTACTATTTTAGCTTTTTTAATTACTCAACCATATGCATTTCTAGATCATTCACAATTTTTTGCAGATTTAAGAGAACAGTCTTTAATGGTCAGAGGCTTTCTTGATTACCCATATACGCGTCAATATTTTGATACACCATCTTATCTTTATCAATTTAAGCAATTGAGTAGTTGGGGACTAGGGATTCCTTTAGCAATTTTTGCATGGTTAGGTTTGGGATATGTTTTATTTCGAGGCCTGAATTTAAAAATTTCGGCATTATATTTGGTAATAGGTTTGATTCTACCAGCTCTTATTTTGATAATATTTGGAAATTCATTAATAGTGATTTTGTTCTCGAGTGTGATTTCATTAACTAGCTTGTTAGCAACTTTGCTTTTTCGATCTTATGAGTCGCGTTTAACCGTTTTATGCCTGTGTTGGGTGATTCCATATTTGTTAATTTGGGGGAATTTTGAAGTAAAATTCCTAAGGTATCTACTACCCATAGTCCCATTTCTGTTTATTTTTGGGGCACTTTTCTTCAAGTCATTTAGCGAGAAGATTTGTAAGCATTTTGGCAACTCTACTTCAACTTTAATTATTTCAATTTGTTTGACGGTTTTTTTAGGAGGAACCATTATTTATTCCGCAGGATATATGAATATGCGCTCTGAAACACACTCTGCGATGGATGCATCAGAATGGTTGCAGCAGAATTCTGATATTTCATCGATAGTCTTACGAGAACATTGGGATGAAGGCTTGCCTTTACTTCGAAAACCGCTTCAGATCGAATTACCCATGTATGATCCAGATACCCCTGCAAAGGTAAAATTAATTTCAGACTCCTTAGAAAAAGCTGACTTTTTAGTGATATATAGCAATAGATTATATGGGGCTATTGCTAGGCTTCCAGATAGATATCCAATTAGTAGGGCATATTATCAAGATTTGTTTAATGGAGAATTAGGTTATGAGTTGGCATATTTCACATCACAAAGACCTCGTTTTGGTCCATTTGAATTTCTTGATGATACATGGTCTAGATCTACTATTGCACCACCTAGGCAATTAGAGCAGGAAGAGAATTCACAGTTAGATATTTCTTTGGGTTATGCAGATGAAAGTTTTACAGTTTATACCAATCCTAGGGTAATGATTTTTAGGAATGTGGGAAGGTTTTCCGCCACTGATATTCAAAAGAGGATTTTCTCTGATTCGATTGAATACCCAAAATCTAATTCGATGGAAGTCAATTTGATGATTGATGGGGAGTTATTAGAAGCCCAAAGAAACGGAGGTACATTTTCCGAAATCTTTGATTCTACGTCGTTTGCAAATCGAAATCCAATAATTTTATGGCTCGCATTTTTAGTGCTCTTGACGATTGTTGGATTACCAATAACATTTTTAATTTTCCCTTCATCAAGTGACAAGGGTTGGTTGCTTTCAAAGCCTTTAGGACTATTGCTTCTAGGCTTTTTCGTTTGGATACTTTGTAGCTTGCAGGTGACTGAATTTTCAAGAGAAACGATTTTTTATGTTCTTATTGCTTTGCTTATATTTTCACTGGTATTGGTTGTGAAATTTTGGGGTTATTTTACGCAAATCCTTTTGAGGAATTGGAAACTATTTTTATCATTTGAATGTTTGTTTATACTTACTTTTTTTGGATTTATACTGATCAGAATGCTCAATCCTGATTTATGGCATCCGTTTAGGGGCGGAGAGAAACCGATGGATTTTGCTTATTTTAATGCTGTAATCAAATCTTCTAGTATGCCACCTTATGATCCATGGTTTTCTGGGGGATATTTAAATTATTATTATTATGGTCATTTTCTTAGCGCAATGATTACTAAAGCATTGGGTATATTACCTGAGATTGCATATAATTTGTCTATCCCATTATTCTTCTCATTGACATTTGGCGGTATAGTTTCCGTAGTATTTAATTTATGCGAATGGATTCGAAACACTGAAATAAAATTTGCAAATTATTCTAGAATATTCTCATTAATTGCTGGTGTTTTAGGGGCATTTTGTGTATGTGTCTTCGGGAATTTTGATGGCATTTTTCAACTTGTAGGCAATACTTTCACTAATTATTCAGGATCAATTGAATTTGATTATTGGAAGAGTAGCAGGATGATGAATACTTCAGTGGAGGGGATTACGGAGTTCCCATATTTTACGTTTTTGTTTGCTGATTTGCATGCTCATCTGATGGTTATGCCTTTTGTAGTTTTATGTCTTGCTATTTCTGTGTCAATTATTCAGCAAAACTACTTTTCTCACGTTCCTGGAATTTTAAATGGCAAAATAATTGAGTTTTCAAAGCTTGTTCTAGCAGCGTTGGTTTTGGGGGCAGTGAATACGATAAATGCCTGGGATTATCCAACGCAAATTTTAATTTTCAGCGCCGCTGTTTTGATTTCCGAATACATCAAAAGAAAAGGTTTCAATTTAATGCTACTTGTTCATTCGAGTTGGAAAATAGTAATGGTCATTCTTTTGTCCATTCTATTTTTCTTGCCCTACCATCAAAATTACGAAACATTTTTCTATGGAATTACTGCAACAACGCATACTACCGATTTTTGGAGAATTGCAGCAATATTTGGATTCCCACTTTTATTAGTAATTTTGTTCTATGGTTCGATGTTCTCTAAGGATTTAAGGGTATGCAAAAATAAATTAGTTATTTGGGAAAATTGGAAGACAGCAATCCAAGATTTTCGTTCAAATAATTTTTTGGCGATCTTCTCTTTTATCATAATAGTTTTATTGATAACACTTTATTTCCAATTTGGATTGACACTAATTTTAATGGCTCTGCTAAGTGCTTTTGTGGCATATGTTTCAATAAATTACTTGAAGTCACTCAATTCGAAATCTGGGGCTCTATGTTTCTTAGGATTACTAATTTTTACAGCAACTAGTTTGATAGCAGGGTTGGAAATATTCAGAGTTAATGGGGATATTGAACGCATGAATAGCATCTTCAAGTTTTATTTGCAAATTTGGATTTTGTTGGGGATTTTTTCAGGATGCGCCTTGTGGATTTTGGCAATGAAAATCATTAGCAAAAGGATATCTCGATTTTGGTCTAATTTCTTAGTGATTAGTATTTCAGTGTGTGCTTTTGCGGTGTCTATATATCCTGTTTTAGGTACTTATAATCGGATTAATGACAGATTTGAATCTAGTATTGGATCTGAGTTGTCTCTTAATGGCTTAGATTTTGCAGACCGAGCGTTGTTTTGGGATTCTGATAGACCTATATATTTAGCTCCAGATATTGGGGCAGTAAGATGGATGAGGAGAAATGTAGTTGGTTCTCCTGTAATTTTGGAAGCAGTAACACCCCAATATTTGTGGGGGAGTCGGATGTCTATTTATAGTGGATTGCCTACTATAATAGGTTGGGAGTGGCATCAAACTCAGCAACGATGGGATTATAAATCAACAATTGAAACCAGAGCTAATGATGTTCGGATGATCTATAATTCTGAAGATATTACAGCGGTTCGTGAGTTGTTAGATCGTTATGATGTAACTTTTATAATTGTTGGAGAACTCGAGAGGATTTATTATAGCAATGAAGGGTTAGCGAAATTTAATAGCTCGGATCTGGAGTGGTTGGATCTTGTGTATGATTCTGGTGGAACAAGAATATATCGGTACGACTAATATTGTGTGAGCGAGTTATCTTTAAGCAGGGTTTTTTGGAAGGGTAATGTATTTTCCATTATGATAGATAAGTGGATTACCATTATCGATTTTAATTTCGTCCACGCTACCAACGAAAATTGAGTGATCTCCAGATATATGTTCGGTTATTAAATTGCAATCCATTGAAGCAATACAATTTTCCAACATGGCTGCACCATTTGAGCTAAAACTAAAGGTCGGTGAAATATCGGTTTTTTTCTGGTCATTAGGTTGGGAATAATATTCTGCTAGATTCTGTTGGGAATCTCTTAGGATATTGATACAAAATCTTTTTGTTTGTTGAACAATTTTATAAGAATTGCGTTGGTGCCCTATACAAACTAGAACTAATGGCGGATCAAGAGAAACTGAAGCGATGCCGTTTGCTGACATTCCGTGAATTTTGCCATTTTGAACGGTCGTAATTACTGAAACTCCTGTAGGGAACTTTCCCCAAGCTTCTTTAAAAAGTGATTGGCTTGTCACGACTTACTCCAATTGTTAACTACTAGTTGGGTTCAAATTATATTCCAAGAGATGAATCATTTAAAGCATCTTAGATATTGATTCATATATGTATTCACATTGACACGGTTTTATTGTCTATCTAGAATGCGAATGACGTTCTTTAGCAAAAAATCCTATAAAATTCCAATGTTTTATAAGAAGGAAAAAAGGTATGGATTACAATTTCTCTACAGAGGATGAAGTTTTTCGGTCAGAATTACATAATTTTTTTCAAAAGGAGTTGCCAAATGAGTGGACAGGTTCGCTAGGAGATGCGGAATCTGATTGGAAATTTACACTTAAAATGCGCCAGAAAATGGCTCAGGAAGGGTGGCTTTCCATGGCTTGGCCGAAGGAATATGGAGGTCAAGAAGCTTCGATCATTAAACAGGTAATTTTCGCTGAAGAAGTAGAATATAATCGTGTGCCTGGCAGAGATGCCTTTGGAGTACGTATGCTTGCTCCTACCCTTATGATTCATGGCACTGAAGAACAAAAACGAGAACATTTGCCTAAGATTGCTCGGGGGGAAATTCAATGGTGTCAAGGATACTCCGAACCTGGCTCGGGTTCGGATTTGGCTTCATTACAAACAAAGGCTGTTGAAGACGGGGATGATTATGTGATTAATGGGACAAAAGTATGGACGTCGATGGCCCACAGGGCAGATCAGATGTTTATGATGGCTCGTACGGATCCTGATGCCCCGAAGCACCGTGGAATAAGTTTTTTCTTGTTGGACATGAAAGCGCCTGGTGTTGAGGTGCAGCCAATAATTAATATGGTTGGCAATCATCATTTCAATATGATCAATTTTGAAGATGTGCGAGTTCCTAAAAAGAATCTTGTTGGGGAAGTGAATAGAGGTTGGTATGTAGGTGCAACTCTTTTAGATTTTGAGAGATCAGGTATTGAATACTCAGCGAGCGCTAGGAGAGTAATTGAAGAACTCATTCAATTTTCGAATGAGACCTATAGGAATGGTTGTCTTTTATCTGAAGACCCTATAATTAGGTATAGATTAGCAAAATTAAGAACTGAAATCGAAATGAGCAGATTAAATTCATATCAAATAGGGTACATGCAAAGTCAGGGTATTGTTCCCAATAAAGAATCAAGTATTGGGAAGGTTTTTGGAACCGAACTTCAACAGAGAATCGCAAAAGTTGGAATGCAAATATTAGGTATGTATGGTCAGCTAGAACCTGATTCCAAGTATGCTCCATTAAGAGGTGAGATTGAACAAAGTTTTATGCAGAATGTATCTGTAACTATTGCAGCAGGCACTTCTGAGATTCAACGGAATATTATAGCTACTCGTGGACTAGGATTGCCACGTGGATGATAGTAATTAAGGATATTTGAAATGGATTTTGGTTTTGATGAAACTCAGCAAATGCTTCGTAGTTCTGCCCGTGATTTTTTGAATGCAGAGTGTTCAGAAGCTTATGTTCGTTCTATGGAACTTGAAAAGGATGGATATACTGCGGAATTATGGAACAAAATTGCTCAACAAGGATGGATAGGTTTAGTTTTCCCAGAAGAATTTGGGGGAATTGGGATGGGATTTCTTGAGTTAACTATTTTATTGGAAGAAATGGGTAGGGCTTTATTGCCCAGTCCTTATTTCCCCACAGTTTTATTAAGTGGATTAACTATTTTGGAGGCTGGCGATGGAGTGCAAAAAAAAGAATTGATTCCAAAAATCATTAGTGGCCAGATAATATCAACATTAGCTTTTACTGAGATGTCCGCTTCTTTAAACCCAGCTGATATAAAACTTAGTGCTGAATATAATTCTGGAGAATTTACACTGAATGGCACCAAATTATTTGTCCCTTATGCTAACATTTCTGATTTATTGATAGTTGTTGCTAGGACAGGAAAATCTGAGGAAGATTTGACTATGTTTGTTGTTCCAAAATCTGCTAAAGGGATTTCGGAGGCGCATCTTAAGACAATTGCTTCCGATAGACAATCAGAAGTGACTTTTTCCGATGTGATAGTTGAAGAAAAGAATGTATTGGGTGTTGTAAATGGTGCTTGGCCTATTTTAGAAAAAATCTTGGGTATGGCGGCTGTTGGTAAATCCGCTGAAATGTTGGGTAGTTGTGACAAAGTGCTTGAAATGACTTTAGATTATGTTACTCACCGCACTCAATTTGGCAGACCAATTGGTACATTTCAGGCAATACAACATCATTGTGCAAATATGTCAATTGACCTTGAGGGTTCAAGGCATTTGACATATCAAGCAGCATGGAGATTGGCTAACGATATGGAATCATCAATTGAAGTTGCAATGGCAAAAGCTTGGGTAAGCGAGGCTTCTCAGAGAATTTGTGCTACCGCTCATCAGTGTCATGGAGCTATAGGATTTACTAAGGAACATAGTCTTCAACTTTTTTCCAGGCGTGTTAAGGCTAATGAGATTGTATATGGGGATTCAGATTATCACTTTGAAAAAGTTGCGCAAAATATTGGGTTATAGAGTCTAATTTTCTGTGATTAAGAATTAATGAACATGAATCTTTCGTCTGGTTTTACAACATTGAAGTTGATCAAGAATCGGATTTTGTCTCATAGATATTTGTATTCGAGCATATTTGTTGGATTTTTCATTGCAAGTACTGTCGTTGCAATTGCTCCTACATATAATCACTCTCTGAAGTTAATTAGTCTTAATACATCTATTGAACAAGCGTCGGATGATTTTATTGATATAGCATTAGCAGTACCGAATATTCCGTTGAATTCAGTAGATATACCATCAAGCCGACTTGTTTTAGATAAGTTTATTGAATCTTATTTACCTCAATTTCATTCTGGGCACACTCGTATTTTGAAAAGCCCTACTCTTTTAGTAGGAACTCCTAAGAATCCATTGGGAGCATTGGGAACAAAAGATGAGGGGCCGATTGGATGGGTTCAATCAATGGACGGATTCGAATCTATGGCACGAGTATTAGAAGGGAGATTTCCTTCTGAGCAGGTTCTAATAGACGACGAGGGTCAAAAATTCATTGAAGGGGTTTTATCTCCGTTTCAGTCAGAATTCTTTGGCCTTGATGTAGGATCGATGGCAACCTTTTCACCTTCTATGAATTTGGACAGGATGGGTGTTTTAATTGTTGGAATTGTTGAGCCGAATGATAAAAAAGATAGATTTTGGCATTTTTCTGCAGATGGATTATTTGAGCCACGTGTATTTGAAGCTCCTCCAGAGATTGATCCTGATTATATAGAATTATCACAACCAGTATCGATTTTCGTCACTAAAAATGCATTTGCTGATGCTTTTGAATCAATTTTCCCGGGGTCTTTAGGAAAATCAACTTCTTTTATATATTTAGAAAAGAGTTCTCTTAGAAATGTTGACCCTGAGTCTCTAGACAAATTATTGAAAGATTTCCAAGTAGAGATTTCGGAAGCATTTCCCAGTTCTGATTTTTTGACCGGACTAAAGCCAATTCTTAGTTCATTATCTATTAAAAGGTTTTTCACAAGTATCCCAATGGTTTTATTGATTTCAATGATGGTTATGACGGTTTTGTTTTATTTAGGAATGCTGGTTTCCTTTTTAGCTTCTGCGCGTGAAGAGGACTTTTTTCGATTGAGTTCTCGTGGAGTGAGCAGGTTACAGCTTTTAAAAATATATTTACTTGAAGGGGTATTTATTGCACTCATATCAGTGATCTTGGCACCATTTGCCTCTCTAGTCGTAGTTTATTCAAGTGGTAAATTACCAAATATTAGCTCTTTAACAAATGGGCAATTTTTACCTGTAGAATTGGTTTCTAGTTCATTTATAGCATCAGGTATTATTGGAGCAGTGTGCCTGACGCTGTATTTGGCGCCGGTCTTCTTAATGAATAGAAATACTTCTATTGTCAGCAATCTTAGGCTGTCTCGTCCTCCAATAGAGCCATTTTTTCAAAAATATTTCATTGATTTTGCATTGTTGATTTTAGCAGCAATTGTGTTTTGGGAATTAAATCAACGAGGCAGTATTGTTAGTGGAGGGATACATACTGCAAATCAAATTAATGAAACTGCATTACTTGCTCCAATCTTGTATTTAGTAGTAGTAGTATTAATGTTTTTACGAATATTCCCTGCACTAGTTAAGTTTTTGAGCGGAGAATCTATGCGGATTGTCAGTTTTTTGGCTTTTTCCTCAATCGGCTTTTCGGCTATTATGTTTTTGGTAAAAGGGTGGCTAGATAGTGACATTAATAGAGTAATTCCAGCCCTCTTTTTCTTGCTGTTAATAGGTTTTTTGTACTGGTTTTCGAATAAAATTATTTCCAGAAATATCTTTGGAATTTCGATAGGGATCGAATTAATTTTATCATTGGTATTGTTTTGGATTTATGCTCCAAAGACAATTGATCCATTATTCTTTTCATTGATAATAATTATTTTGCTTGGTCCTCTGAGAATTATTTATTTATTGCTTGAGAAACTGATACAAATTGCCCCTATTGGGTATACGTTGACGCTATGGAAATTTTCTAGGAATCCGTTGCAGTATGTTTGGCCTATTTTATTGTTGAGTTTGGTTACATGCATTGGTGCTTTGAGTGCTACTATTGGAAGCACTTTAGACAAAAGTGGTTCCGATAGAGTTGCATATCAGGTTGGTTCTGATTATCTGATTTCATCAATTCCTCGAATGTTAATTGCGGATAGAATTACTTTAGATGACGAATTAAAAGCTATTAATAATGATGCCAATAGCATGTTTGCATATAGATCCTCAGGAAAGGCAATAACGTCGAATTTAGGGAATTCATTTGAATTTTTAGGAATAGATTCCTTTGCTCCTTCTGAAACCCTCTGGTTTAGGAATGATTTTTCGGATGAAGAAATTGGAGATTTGTTGTCAAAGCTTCGTCCCCAAATGATTTCTCAACCGATTTTAATACCCGAAGAAACAACCCAAGTTGGGATGAATTTCAAATCTTCGGGAAATTTTAAATCTATTAAGTTGAGATTATATTTTATTGATAATCGAGGCGTAGTAGGGTTTTCAACTCTTGGAGATTTAGGGAATAGTGAATGGGTAACAGCAGAGGCGTCGATTCCAGAAAACTTGAAACATCCAATGCATTTAGCTTCAATATTACTTTTTGAGCATGGACATGGGCCAGTTGCGACACCAGGCACCTTATCAATTGATGATATTTTTGCCTTTTCTGAAGTGAATTCAAACAAGGTGATTTTAGAAAAATTTGAAGGGCCTTTGGATTGGAGTCCGTTGGCGATTTCACCATCTGGGTCAGATTCAATCCAAATCGAGATTAATGATCAGAGCACATCAGGTAAATTTGCTCGATTTGAGTTTGGCAGATTAACCGATAGAGGATCTAGAGGTATTTTTAAGCTTAACTTTGGATCTGTGCTTCCTGTAATAGTTAGTAATTCATTTTTAAGTGAAAATGATACTCGTGTAGGAGACGAAATTTTTATTAAGATTTTTAATAGCCCTGTTAAATCAGTGATTGTAGGGTCAATAGAATATTTTCCAACTCTTGATCCTGAAGATGGTGGTTTTGTCATCGCAGATTTGGATTCTGTGATGAGTTATATAAATATTGTTACTGATGGTCAACAGATTCGCCCAACAGAAATTTTTGTAGACACACCAAATATCAATGGTGATGCATTCCAGATAGCCCTAAGTCAAATAGGCTCTGTGAATTCAAGGAGTGTGGAATTTGAAGATTTGAATTCTGACCCATTGATAGCATTAGGATGGAAAATGGCTGTCATTGCAAGTTTTGTTGTGATTTTTTTGATCGGAGGTTTAGGATATTTAACCTATCTTCTGGTTTTAAGAGTAAGATCAAGAAGAGATTTTGCGTTTATGCAAACTTTTGGATTGTCAAAAATTCAGATGTTAATAATTTTGCATTTTGAGCATTTAACAATTGGAATCCTCGGACTGTTTCTGGGCACTTGGGCAGCGTTACAAATGAGTGGAATATTAGTTTCTAGTGTTGCAGTCACTGAATATGGAGGGAAGTTTCTGCCACCATTTGTTTTAATAGTTAATTGGTGGGTTATGATTCCAATTTATATCTCTTTAATGACGCTTATGATTGTGTGTTTGATCATTTCTAATTATGAATTTGGTCGATTAGATTTCAATTCGATTTCTCGTACTGAGGAGTAATCTTGGGGAATATTATTCAAAAAAGTTTTCTTGCAATTCAATTGATACTTTCTCGTAGTCTATCGCATTGGAAGTTGTATTTTACTGTCGTTGTTGGAGTGTTGTTATCTTCAATGATTATGGCAGGTACCGTTTTGTATTTCGATGCTTTAAAAGAAATTTCCCTACAACATACATTTGAGGGGTATGGGAAAAATGAATTAAATATTTTGCTTCAAGCTGACCGTGGCCCAGTATCATATGATGAATCTCAAAGACTAATTGATGTAATGGAATTGCATTATGAAAGAGATATGCAATGGTTCGTGAGTCAAATGAAACATGCTGGCAAGACTCCTACGTTCTCAATTACTCCACCTGGTGATGAGATTAATTCAGGAGATGATAACGCACGTAGCTATTTTTCTTATTTTCCTGAGCTTAGTGATTATGTATTTTTGTCTGACGGAAAGTGGCCATCCAATGCAGGGAAAGTAAAATCTGGGGAGGTTTTGGAACTAGAAGTATTAATTTCTTCGGAATCTGCGATAGATTATAACTTGGTCGTTGGTGACAAATTTTCAGTGATTCCATATTGGGATGATGTAACACCTTTTGTATCTGTAACTATAACTGGAATATTTGGAAAAGAGGATGAGGCTGACAATCTTTGGTACTTAGAAGATACGGCTATGAAGGCAAAGACCAAAAGTATGGATACTATTCCTTTGTATGTTTCAGAAGAATCATTTATGACAAATTTGGGTCCAGCATTTCCAAAAATGAATGCGACATATGTATGGTTAATGGAATCTGATCCCAACGCAATTAGTACAAAAAAGATTCTTTTGGCCCAAAATAATTTGGTTAATTTGAGATCTTCATTAACTGCGGCAGCATTTTCTTATAGAGAGAAAACTTCTTTAGATGAGGCAATGTATAAATTTGAAACCCGACAGTTTTTTTCACAATTCCCCATGATGATTTTAATGATTTTGATAGTCTGTGTGGTCTTGTACTATGTAATTATGTTGGCAACGATACTTGTTGAGCAGCAAAAAGAAGAAATCATTTTAATGAGGGTTAGAGGTGCTAATTCACTCCAGATTTTGGGAGTATTTTTGGCAGAAGGATTTTTTGTATGTGTAATTGCATCCCTATTAGGTCCGATACTAGCACTTTTTGTAATTAGTTTTCTTGGGATTACTCCTGTATTTGAAGGATTGACCGGTGGGGATTTACTACCAGTTCAGTTATCAATCTCAGCATTTTTAATGGGAGGTGTTGGAGGTGTTCTAAGTTTTTTGGCATTATTGATTCCTGCAATCCATGCTTCAAGAATGGGGGTTCAAAATAATCGTTCTAATACTTCCAGGCCAATAGGTCAGTCTTTGTTCCAGCGTTATTATATTGATGTAATGTTGATAATAGTGGGGCTTTTACTTTTCAGACAACTTACCGAACAAGGTTCTGTGATTGGAAGACAGTTATTTGGTGAAATGGTAATCTCCCAGCTTATTCTTGTAACTCCCGCATTAATGATGATAGGTGCAGCCCTAATAATTTTGAGGCTTTTCCCATTAGCGATGAGGCTTTTTAGTCGATTACTTTCATCTGTTATGCCGGTTGGCCCGATGCTTGGATTATGGAATATGTCTCGAAATCCCACACATTATGCAAGACTCGCATTATTATTGGTATTAACTGCAGGATTGGGTGTTTTTGCAACCAGTTTTGGTAGTACGTTAGAAAGGAGTTTTAAGGAAAGAGTCCTTTATTCAACCGGAGCTGACATTAAAATTTCTGGTATAACTCTTAATGACAAAGGCGATAGTAAGGATGTAGTTCAATCATACGAGAATCTTGATGGCGTTAGCAAAGCTACGCCGATCATAAGAGGTTTTGGATATGATGTTAGCAAGCTTTCAGGGGAAACTTATGAAATGCTTGCTGTGGACTCTGAAGAATTTCTAAAAGTTGCTTGGGCACGTAATGACTTTGCTGATTCCCCGTTAGATGACCTACTCAAAGAATTGGGTTCAAAGGATCTCCCAGAAGGGATTTTGATTCCAGATGATGCGACTTCATTAATAGTACGGGTTATGCCTCATTTATCAAGAGATGATTTAGTGCTATCAGCTAGAGTCAAGGACTCTAATGATAGGTATTTTAACTATACTTTTGGAACATTATGTTACGAACGATCCTCAATGTTGTTTTCCAATCTCGCACCAAAAGAAGTTGAAAATGTTCAATGTCCCAAAATAAATGGCGAATGGATTGAAAGGGAAGTAAGGCTTGAAAAAGGCATTGTACAGGGGAGGAGTTTTTGGAGGAGACAAGTGCGGTATTTGCCATTACAACCCGAGCATCCAATGAGATTAGTATCTTTAACAATTCATAATCCAAGTGTTATGGGGGCATTAACTCCAGGAAGTTTAATGATTGACGATATTAGTTATAGAACAGATTTCGGACGGGTTGAACAAAAAGTTTTGTATGAATTTGATGAGGACAAATCTTTGAATGTTTTGAAGATGTCTCAGGGATCTCAAACCGATCAATTGCAAATTAAGGATCTTGGAGGAATAGAAAATACTACTGCAGCTGAATTTTCCTGGACTGCAGGGCAATCAAGGAGTAGTAGGGGGATTTATTTTGGATCGAATATAGATTATGTACCAGTCTTAGCTAACGAAAAATTTTTAACTACTACGGGTCATCGTGTAGGTTCTAAAGTAAGGGTATCCTTATTAGGCAGGCCTTTAGACATTAAAATTATTGATAAGATTTCATATTTTCCTACTGCTAATACAATCGCAAATCAATATTTGATTGCTGACTTGGACTCAGTGCGCAGGTATAGTAATTTGGCTACTACTAAAGGGGAACTCAATATCAATGAAATTTGGATTTCATCAGATTTGCAAGGGGAGGAAAGGAAAAATCTGACCGATCATCTTCTATTTGAACCTTTTCCTAACCAGCAAGTTAAGGACCGGTCAAAATCGTTATTATCCAGTACAGTAGATCCCCTCGTTTCTGCTGGGTGGACTGGGTTGCTTTTCGTGGCATTTGGGTCTGTAATGTTAGTGAGTGTAGTTGGTTTTTTGGTGCATTCATATGTGTCTTTCCAGAATCGTGAATTGCAATTTGCATTAATGAGAACTATTGGATTGTCATCAAGGCAATTAATGTCTTTGCTTTGGATGGAGCAAATTTTAGTTATAGTTACAGCTTTGATTTTAGGCTCATGGATGGGAGGTCGTTTAGCAGCAATAATTATGCCTTTTTTGGCACATAATGATTTTGGCCATTCTGTATTACCTCCATTTGTAATTGAGGTGGATTGGGGTAATTTGATAGCCGCATATTTGTTTATGGGGATTTTTTTCACTTTGGTAATGATGGTTATGGTATGGTTTGCTAACAAGCTATCCATTCAACGGACCCTTAGATTAGGTGAAAGATAAATTTAGTTTATGGATTCAAAAGATTTAAAACCTTACATACATTGTCAAGATTTATTTAAAATTTATAAAATCGCCGAATTGGAAGTTGTGGCACTTCGAGGGTTGGATTTTGAGATGAATCCAGGAGAGATTGTTGCATTAGTTGGTGCTTCTGGTAGTGGTAAAAGTACTTTATTAAATATTCTTGCGGGTTATGACTCCCCTTCTGCTGGAAGAGTATTTGTGGGTAATGATAACTTGCTGCAAATTTCTGCAAAAGAACTCATTAACTATCGCAGGAGAAAAATTGGTTTTATTTGGCAACAAACCGGTCGGAATCTATTTAATTATTTATCAGCAGAGGAAAATATAGCTTTACCGATGATGTTAAATGGGATTTCAGGTACTGAGCGTGACGCTCGAGTTCTCGAGTTAATGAAACTTGTTGGCATTGAATCAAGAAGAAAACATAGTCCTAGTCAGCTTTCTGGTGGTGAGCAGCAACGCGTAGCAATTGCAGTTGCCCTAGCAAACTCCCCTCCCCTTTTGCTTGCTGATGAACCAACTGGAGAATTGGATGATTCTACTGCCTCTGAGGTTATGGACCTTTTTACTGAAATAAATCACAAAATGGGCACCTCTATCTTAATCGTTACTCACGATCCAGATATAGCATATAAGGTTCATAGAGTTGTAATGATTAGAGACGGAAAAATGTCTATGGAGATTCGTAAAAGAACAAATTTGGAGAGTGATCTTTCTGGAGAAGAAAATTCTTTAGATCAATTCACTTTGATTGATGCGAGTGGAAGAATTCAAATTCCGCAAGTGATGATGCAAGAGTTAGATCTTGGAGCGCACGCCACAGTAAGGATTGAAAACGGTGAGATAGTGATAAGCCCAGAAAAATTACAAGAAATCACGAGGTTGGATTTTTGATGTCAGATTCGACCATAATTTCTCTAGAAAGTGTTTCCCGAAGTTATGAAATGGGAGGTGAAACGGTTTCTCCATTGCAATTAGTGAATTGGTCTCTACCCAAAGGGAAATTTGTTGCAATTGTAGGGCGTTCAGGATCTGGTAAAACTACTTTGTTGAATATTATGGGTGGTTTGGATTTACCTTCTAGCGGGAAAGTTCTTTTTGAAGGCTCAGATTTGTCGTTAATGAACCAACGTGAATTGTTGAATGTCCGTCGTCACAAGGTTGGATTTGTTTTTCAAAGCTTTGGATTGCTTCCTCTTCTTTCAGCTTATGAAAATGTTGAACTTCCATTAAGGATTTCAGGTGTCAAAGTTGGTGAACGAAAAAAACGTACACTAGAAGCACTAGATCTTGTTGGCCTCACTTTGCGTTCACAACATAGGCCATATGAACTTTCTGGAGGGGAACAACAACGTGTAGCAATTGCTAGAGCATTAGCCAAGGATCCTATTCTGGTACTTGCAGATGAACCTACTGGAGAATTAGATTCTTTGAATGCACATGCTATTTTCAAGCTTTTTAAGGAAATGGTTTTGGATCGAGGGATTAGTGTTGTTGCTGTGACTCATGATTCCACGTTGATAGAATTAGCTGATGAAGTATTGGAATTGAAAAATGGAATATTAATTCCATTTGAAGGTGTAGTTAAGAGATATCGAGAGTAGGATTTCTATATTTAACTTGGAAAAGAATTGGTCTAATTGTAGACTTGTAAAAAATTGTCTTGGGAGGTCGTTATGTTTAATCTTGCAGGTAAGGTTGCCATTATTACTGGGGGTAATGGCGGGATAGGTTTAGGTATTGCTACGGGTATAGCTTCAGCTGGAGCTACGGTCGTTTTAGCGGCTAGAAATGTTGAAAAGATGAAGGATGCGGTCAAAGGCTTGCAAGATAGTGGATTTCAAGCATCATCTGAGATAGTTGATGTTAATGATGAAGATTCCGTTGCAAATTTGATTAATGGAACTGTTAATAAATATGGACGTTTAGATATTCTAGTAAATAATGCTGGAACAACAATTCGTAAAGATCCTCAGGACTATGAAGAATCAGAATGGGATCAGGTAATGGATATTAACCTGAAGGGAACATTTTTGTGTTCTAAGCATGCTTATCAGCATATGGTGAATGTTGGGGGAGGGAAAATAATTAATATTGGATCGATGACGTCTATATTTGGACTAGATATAGGTGCAGTATATTCTGCAAGTAAGGGTGGGGTAGTTCAGTTGACTAAAAGTTTATCGAATGCTTGGGCAAAAGATAATATTCAGGTGAACTGTATTTTGCCTGGCTGGATTCATACTGAATTAACCGCTCCTATTAAATTAACTAATCAGCCTAGATACGAATCAATATTAAGTCGAATTCCTCAAGATAGGTGGGGTGAGCCTGAAGATCTTTCCGGCACGGGTGTATTTTTGGCAAGTTCAGCGTCTGATTATGTTACTGGTGTATCAATTCCCGTGGATGGTGGATATACCGCTTTCTAATTGGGAGTTTTATATGAATGATATTATTTTACGTAATGGTACTATTGTGGATCCCATAAATGGGATCCATGCTCTTTTGGACCTTCGGATCAGAGGGGGGCTAATTGATGAAGTAGGGGCCAATATTGAATCAGGTTTTGGCGATAGAATAATTAATTTGTCTGGGAAAATAGTAACTCCAGGGATTATTGATTTGCATACGCATGTTTATGATGGAGTGAGCAGTAATGGAGTGAATCCTGATTTAGCTGGAGTTTTGTCAGGAGTTACGACTGTTGTTGACGCTGGTAGTGCCGGTTCATCCACATTTGGAGGATTTCCTTCGCATGTTATTCCAAATTCAAATACTCAGATTTTTTCTTTTCTTCATATTGCTCGCGCAGGTTTGAGTGTGAGACCTGAAATATCATCAAGGCTAGATATAGAATTGGAAGAAACTATTGATTTAATAAAATCTAATAAACTTATAATCCAGGGAGTAAAAGTTCGTGCTGTAAGTCCAGGTGCTAGGATTTTAGGTTTGGATTTAATTAAATTGGCAAAGGAAGCTGCAAATGAAGGGGATGTTCCTTTAATGGTTCATATTGGTGATACAGACTATATTGATGGAGAGCCTCTTACCAGAAACTTATTACCTCTTCTAGATTCCGGAGATATTGTTACACACTTGTTTACTACTAATCCGGGGAGAATAGTACAAGATGAAAAGATTATCCCAGAGATTTTTGAAGCTCAGGAAAGGGGCGTATTTTTGGACACTGCTCATGGGCGTTTGAATTTTAGTTTTGATGTTGCACGGCGTGCATTAGATGCTGGATTGATTCCGGATTCGATAAGTACTGATATTACTTTGCCTGGGCGATTAACAACTGTTTATAGTATGACTGAGATGATGACAAGGTTTTTGGCCTTTGGGTTTTCTGTTGACGAAGTCGTTCGGATGACAACTATTTCTCCTGCAAGAGCTTTGGGAATGCAGGATTCATTAGGGACATTGTCTGCTGGAAGGATCGCCGATATTTCTGTTTTGGAATTAGTATCTGGAGATTGGGAAGTGAGTGATCCATTAGGAAATAAGTTGAAAGTTGATAAGGCGTTTAGTCCAGTAATGACATTTAAATCTGGGAAAATGTTTAGCCCTGATTGGGGGCCTCATGAATGGGGTTGGCTACCTAATCCTCAGAATGGATGATCTGATGGAAAATAATGAAATTGTATTTGAAAAGCAAAAAAACAGAATTGCCACAATCACTTTTAATCGCCCTGATGATCTTAACGCAATTTCCTTTGATGGTTGGAAAGAAATAACGAAGATATCAGAGGAATTAAAAAAGGATGATTTTATTCGTGTTGTTGTAGTGTCAGGATCTGGTGACAAGTCATTTTCTACAGGTGCAGACATTAAGGATTTTGAAAAAAACCGTTTTGATTCGGCATCTGCAAAAAAATATGCTGAATCTTTTGACGGTGCACTGGATTCATTAGAATCTCTACCTCAACCTGTGATTTCAATGATTCATGGATTTTGTGTAGGGGGTGGTTGTGAGCTTTCCATGGCAACAGATTTAAGAATTGCTTCTGAAGGAAGTCAATTCGGGATTCCAATTGCTAGATTAGGGATATTGATTGGTTATTCCGAAATGCGTAGATTAGTTAGCTTGGTTGGACCAGGAAATGCTTCGTATCTTCTATTATCTGGTCGGATAATAGACTCAGATTTAGCTTACAAAATGGGACTAATTTCTCAGGTAGTCAAAGAAGAAGATCTTTACAAAGCAACTTTTGAACTTGCTGAGGAAATGGCTAAATTGTCGCCTCTTACTCATAAAAGAACTAAACTTATCAGAGATACAGTTTTGAAAAATCCGAATCTAATTAATTTATCTGAAGATGAAAAAAATTTACCATTCACGAATTTTGACTCGGTCGATTTTTTTAATGCCAGGAAGGCTTTTATAAACCGTGAAAAAATCAGATTCATTGGTGAATAGTCCTTAATTTCAAGGAGAAAATATTGAGTAATCCAAAAAATGTTGGCGCCTTAGAAGGTATCAAAGTTATTGATTTCAGTCAGATTTTAGCTGGGCCATTTTGCACGTCTCAGCTTGCAGATATGGGGGCCGAGGTAATAAAAGTTGAAAAACCGGGGATTGGAGATGATACAAGAGGATATGGACCTCCATTTATTAATGGTGAGAGTGCGGCGTTTTTAACTTTAAATCGCAATAAAAAAAGTATAGTTTTAAATTTAAAAGATGATCGAGGTTTAGATCTGGCAAGAAAATTGATTAC
Organism: SAR202 cluster bacterium; assembly: GCA_022447855.1. Classification (GTDB taxonomy): domain Bacteria; phylum Chloroflexota; class Dehalococcoidia; order Lucifugimonadales; family UBA6927; genus UBA6927. The sequence goes on along the minus strand of JAKUTX010000003.1, from coordinate 80,470 downwards.
TGAATCTGATGTTGTGGTACAAAATTTTCGACCCGGCATTATGGAAAAACTTGGATTGGGTTATGAAGAGGTAAAAACATTTAATCCCTCACTAATTTATTGTTCTATTTCCGGATTTGGCAATTCTGGCCCGTCCTCTCAAAAGGCTGGATTTGACATTGTTGCTCAGGGGATGAGTGGAATTATGAGTTTTACTGGATTCCCTGATTTACCTCCTGCTAAAGTGGGAGTGCCTATAGCAGATTTGAATACGGGTTTGTTTTCTGCTTTTGCAATAGTGTCTGCTTATGTAAATAGATTGAAAACTGGAGAAGGGCAACATATAGATTCAGCTTTGTTGGATTCTGCATTAGCTTATACAATTTATCAATCTGCTGACTATTTCGCTGAAGGTTCTATTTCTAGGCCTTTAGGTTCTGCTCATCCTATGCTTGCACCATATCAGGCTTTTAAGACTAGTGACGGATATATAAATGTTGGTGCGGCTAATCAACGGACTTGGGAATTGTTATGTGTTGCGCTTGATAGAGAGGATTTGCTTCAAGTTGAAGAATTTTCATCAAATGCTAATCGTGTAACGAATATTGAAGAATTAATCCCAATTCTAGAAGCAATCTTTGTTTCTGAAACCACCAATTTTTGGATTGAAGTATTGGAAAAATCAGGGGTGCCATGTGGTCCTATATTTAATATTCATCAAGTATATAAGGACCCCCAAGTTAATGCTCGAGAAATGGTGGTTGCAATGGATCATCCAATTTCTGGTCAGATAAAGGCAATAGGAGTGCCAGTTAAACTTTCGGCAACTCCAGGGTCAGTTAGAACTCCTGCGCCTACATTAGGCCAGCATACTAAGGAGATTTTGAGAGGATTAGGATTAGGTGATGCTGAAATAGACAGTTTGCATGAAAAAAGTATTGTTGAGTAAAAATTACAGAAATTTTTTTGAAGAACTTTCTATTTCACATGCAAGGTCGAAATCTTTTTTTGTTAATCCTCCAGAGTGGTGTGTGCTGATCACAAAACATAGGGTTCTATAATTTATTGAAATGTCAGGATGATGATCGGCAATTTCTGATGCTACTGCAACATGATTTGTTAGTGACATGACGTCTAAAAAAGTTTTCAGATGAAATTCTTTTCTAATACTGTTCTCAATCTGTTCCCAACCGGGCAATTCCTTCAAAAGAATTTCTATTTCATTCTTTGGTAATAATGGCTCTTTAGGGCGAGGCAACTCAATTTCCCTTAGAAGTCTTGGATGTTTTACTGTTCAAAACTTCGTTTAAACTTCCAGAGCGGAATCCCTTCAAGTCCAGGGTTATATAAGAGTATCCTATCTCCATGAATCTTTTGGTTATTAAATCACGTGACTCGTCATTAGTAATTTTGTCAAAATCTGAGGGGTCAACTTCTATTCGTGCAATTGTTTCGTGATGTCTTACTCTGCCTTGCCTGATACCAATTTCTCTAAGAATTGATTCGGCAGCTGCAATTTGCTCAAGTGCCTTAACGGTAACCATTGTCCCGTAAGGTATTCTAGACGACAAACATGCTTGAGCTGGTTTATCCCATGTTGGCAAATCCAATCCTTTTGAAAGTTGACGGATTTCCGATTTTGTTAGATTGGCTTCGACAAGCGGACTGCGGACTCCATATTGATCAGCAGCTTTTAGTCCTGGGCGGAAGTCTCCAAGATCATCAGAATTTGTTCCGTTGATAATAGCATTGAATCCTTCTGATTCTGCGTATTTGCTTAAATGTGTGTAAAGTTCATCTTTGCAAAAATAACAACGGTTGGGATTATTGGCTGCATAATCTTTTCTATTTACTTCTTGAGTTTCAATTATTTTGTGATTTAGACCTAATCTTTTAGCTAACTCTACAGCCTCTGAAAGTTCACTTGGAGCTAAGCTTGGTGACTTTGCAGTCACGGATAACGCATTCTTACCAAGGATGTTATTTGCTGTTGCGGCAAGGAATGCACTATCAACTCCACCTGAATACGCAACGATTACTGACCCCATGTCTGTAAGTATTGAAGTCAGGGTATTCATCTTACTAGTTGGACTAGTATTTTCTTTTGTATTTATGACCATGTCCGATTCCTTCGTGAAAGGGTATCTTAGAGTGAGATTCTTGTCTAGATGGTGAAATTGTATTAGTAACTTAATTTTCCGGTGTTATTCTTCCATCATTTTTCTAACAATTTCCCGCATCTCATTAGCAAAATGGGCATAACTACGATTTTGATAACCTAAAATTTCTTGGGATTCTTTAGTGTTATACCAATCATTCCATCCTGGAGTATCTCTGAAAATGGCGGATTCAACTGGAGCTCCCATAAAATCAAAGAAGTCATTTACATAATCAGAACCATGCTTTTGCCATGATTTTCCGCCTGCAATATTAAAAATTTTGTTGCTAGATTGTTCTTCTAAGACCGAAGCAAATAAAGCATCGACAACATCATCTCGGTGAATCATTTCTACTCGTTGAGCTGACGTGAAAGGCCATGGCTCTGGTGGTTCCATAAAGGCAGGAACCGCAATACTTGCGATTCTTAATATTACCCAAGGAATGCTTGATGACTTCAGGTCAGATTCTGAAACCATTTTGCTTTCAGCATAGACATCTATCGCGTTTTGTGGATGATCAACTAAAATTGGAGGTGATTCAGAAGAAGTGTCACCATATGTGCTTATTGATGAGGTGAAAACGAGTTTCGCATTTGGTTGGTTTTGATGAATTGCATCGATTAAATTTTTTGTTCCACCAACGTTTACTGCAAAAGTGATGTCCCTGTTTTTCTCGCTATTAGGTGGCAAAATTGCGGCTAAATGAACTGCGCCAGAGATATTGGTTACAGCAGCGTTAACATCCGACGGATTTGTGATGTCTCCTTGCAATATTTCAACGCCATCTAAGTTTTCCAAATCTGTGAAATCCATAATTGGTAAGTCAAAGATACGGACTGATTGTCCTGCCTTTAGAAATCGGTCAACTAATCGTTTCCCGACACTACCTGCTCCACCTGTGATTAAAACAGGATTATTCATTAGGTGAGAGTGACACCTTTCATTCCTGCTTTTTCAATCAGATCTTGAGAGCTAGCGATTAGATTTTCAAGGGAAGTAGCAAATTCGGTCCAATTCTTAGAATTTTTCAGTTCTAACAAAGATTCTGTATCCCTAACGACTTTCCTGGTGGTAGGAACACTTGGCATTGTTTTGAAAAAGAAAGTACTGCTAATTTCTTCAAATTTGCCTATGATCTCAATAATTGATTTTTGCCAATCAGCATTTTGTTGCTCTAATCCTGTTGAAATCTCCTGGCAATTCGATATACACGAATCGAGCAATTCTTGACCAGATGGTGGCATTTGGGCTCCTTAATAATTTTAGTCTAAGTCTTCTATTGGTTGTAAATCTTGTGAATCAACTTTTTGTGAATGTCCATTAGTACTACTAGTTCCACTCTCATAGTGACGTTTCATTGCTTCTAGGTCAACCTCATCTAGGCGGTTAAATCCTTTGCCATCATGTCTATCATAAGGGAATGGTTTGAATTTATCGAAGCGATCTCCAAATCTGGCTCTGCTAGGTCTTCTATCGTATGGGAAACGATGAAGTTCAGCAGCTTGAGGTTTTGGAGTAATTAATTCATATTCTCTGCTTCCAAGTCCATTTGTATGACCAGTGTTTATGCTAGCGACTTCACTTTGTCCATGGAAGGTGGCAGCGGCAGCTTCAAATTTTCTGTCTCCCGGGGCATCAGCTTCCATCATTTCAACTGCAGACCCAGGTGAACCATGACTGGCTCTAACAGCATCTACACAGGCCATGTCAATTGCAACAGCGTCCTTACTGGCAAAGACACCGATGTGAGGAACAATTGGTGCATCAGCAAAAGGAGTACAATCGCATTTCGGAGATACATCCAAAGCCATGTTAATGTATCCTACTTTATCTCTCCCAACAGTTTTTTCTACTGCAAGGGCTGCATCAGCTATAGCAACGTCTACTGCATCAAAATTTACGGGAGGAATATCAATAATTCCACGTGCACCCATTGGCCCAAAACATCCTAGGCAAGTTGCACATTTTTCTCTTTCCCATTCGATTTCATCATTTTCATTCACGTTCCAGAGTTTGAATGGGCAACAACCTTCTATGGTTTCCCAATCTGGAGTATTGTCTTTGCCTTTGTAGGCTTCAGGATGAAAATCAGCTGCTGCGCCGAGACCATAATTTGGATGTCCTCCCATGTGAACATTGAGTTTTCCTCTTTTAGATTGAGCTCCGATTCCCATGTTTTTGAGGGCTCCACCTATTACACCCATTCCATGTCCTTTAAAATGAGTGAGTGCTATGACCGCATCCGATGCTGCTATAGCTTGCGCAACATATGCCTCTTTTAGTAAGTATCCTTCTGGAAGATCAACTCTAAAATCACTTGTACCTATGAATCCATCTGCACATATAAATGGGCAACCAAGAGTAGCTGAGTTGAATCCGTTACGTTCAGCTGTAAGGATTATGTCTAGTTCGGATGACCGTGACCCATAAACACCGTAGGTGCTAGTCGTAGTGTCGCAAACGAATGGCCTTCCACCAAGTTCTTTTATTTTATCTGCTAGAGCACGAGCGTATACCGGCCTTAAATAGGCGGAATTGTTCCATTCGCCGCAATGAATTTTGATCGCCACAATGTCGTTCGGAGCGATCATTTCGTCCAAGCCTGCAGCATCAAATACAGTTAACATTTTAGCAACTATACTTGTCTCTACTGTTTCAGAATGAGCATCCATATAATAAACTTTTGAGTTTGCCATCGTCGCTTTCTCCTATTCCCAAATTACCATTTGGTAATTTCATTGAAATATTTAGTAGTCAGTCTATCGCGTTTGTGTATGAAGGAGTCTAACATCGGTTTCGCATGATTGTCAATCTGAATATTACTAAGAATTTTTCAGATCTTTAACCGATGGTTCATATGAGTGTATGATTAGTTAGCAAATTACAGGAGGAATGAATGAAAATAGAGAGATTTTTAGGAAATCCAATTCTATCGGTGTCTACTCATCCTGAAACCATAGATCAACTTCCAGGAAACATTAATGGACCTTCAGTGATCAAGGTGCCGGAATGGGTTAAAAACCCTCTTGGAAAATATTATATGTATTTTGGTCATCATAGAGGTACGTATATAAGATTAGCATATGCGAATTCAATAGAAGGCCCATGGTTCATGTATGAACCTGGGGTTTTGAAAATGGAGGATGCTTACGCAATTCGTCATATCGCATCGCCAGATGTTCATATTGATGATGATAATAAAATTATTCGGATGTATTACCATTCTCCAATTGATCAACCTCGAGAACAACGTACACGAGTTGCTACTTCACCAGATGGGATTAATTTTTCAGCGAGGCCTGAAATATTGGGTGCACCATATTTTCGTGTATTGTTTTGGGACGATTTTTATTACGCAGTAGGTATGCCAGGGATTTTTTATCGTTCAGTAAATCCTGTTTCTGGGTTTGTTGAAGGACCAACATTATTCGGTCCTGACCAACGCCATGTTGCTCTATTTAAGGATGGGGATACATTGAATATATTCCATACATTTGCTGGTGATGAACCCGAAAATATTTTGCTTAGCAAGGTGGATGTTTCGCCAGATTGGATGGATTGGCACGCTTCAGAGTCTCAAGTTGTATTGAGACCAGAAAGGACTTATGAAGGTGGGTATCGAGAACTAAAAGCTTCTAGTCGTGGTCCAATAAATGAAAGGGTGATGCAATTGAGGGATCCTGCAATTTTTAAAGAAGAGGGACAAATTTATTTGTTTTATGTTATTGCTGGAGAACAAGGGATTGCATTGGCGAAGGTATATGATTTGTAATTGTATTGAAAGAATTACCTTAGGAGAATTATGAAAAAAAGTATTAAGAAAATTTCTAATATTGTAACCCAGATTACAGTTGGCGAACCTGATTTTCCTGGTGTTTCTCCTCCCAATATGTGGTTGGTGGCTGGATTTGATCGATGTGCATTGATAGATACAGCATATGGTAATGTTGATGAAATTGATGCTTTTGTTGAAGCTTGGAACTCAGCAGGTAGCTTGCCATTATCCGACGTAATTTTGACACATCGCCATAGAGACCATATTGGAGGAATTCGATCAATCCGAGATATTTCTGGAGCGAAAATATTGTGCGCACCTGAGGAACATGCATCAATAGTTGAAGAAATAGGGGATGTTTTTATAAATCAAGTTACTGATGGAACCAAATTGCATTTGGGTGGAGTTACTTTAGAGATATTATTAACGCCAGGACATACGTTTGGAAGTTTATGTGTTTTTTTGGATCAAGAAAGTTTAATTTTCACAGGGGATACAATATTGGGTGGTAGCACGACTGTAATTAGTCCATATCATGGAGACATGTCCGATTACATTGATTCTTTAAGGAAAATTAAATCCAAAAATCCCAAAAATTTGGCGCCAGGGCATGGGGAATTGATTACAGATGCTTCAAAAAGAATTGATGCCTATATCAAACATCGCATATATAGAGAATCAACCATTGTGAAAGCTTTAGATGAGGGGATTATTGATATTGATGGATTATTTATAAAATTGTATCCAAAATTGGATTCCAGACTCCATCAAACAGCTCGAGACCAAATACTTTCTCATTTAAATAAGTTGGTGTCTGAAGGAAGGGTACAGGTTAAAAATGATGGTACATATGGATTAATCGCATGATTTTGAAAGTTGAATTACTAATATAATAGTATTCTTACAAATTTATATATCCTATTTGAGGTAAAAAAATGAATTTTAACAATAAAGAATTATTTCCTATGGACGTTGGCATCAATTCAGATGATTGTCTAACGTTAGGCGGATTAGATGTTTTGCAACTTACCAAAGAGTTTGGGACACCTTTATATGTGTATGACGAAGGAACCATCAGAACAATGTGTAGAGAGTTTGTAGAAGAATTCTCGAGTCGATACAAAAATACTTTGGTTGCTTATGCTTCCAAAGCATTCATTAATCCAGCAATTGCCTCTTTAATAAATGATGAGCATATGGGGCTAGATGTTGTTTCAGCTGGAGAAATAGCCGTTGCTAGAGCTGTTGATTTTCCTCCAGAAAAAATTTACTTTCATGGTAATAATAAAACACCTGATGAAATTGAATTTGCGCTAGATTATGGAATTGGGCATTTCGTCGTTGATAGTTTTAGTGAGTTACAAATCCTCGAAGAAATTTCTAATAATAGGGGGATTAAGCAAGACATATTGCTAAGGGTTTCTCCCGGGGTAGATCCACATACTCACCATTTAACTACGACTGGGATTACAGATAGCAAGTTTGGGTTTTCAATTGAGACAGGTGATGCTTCGCATGCTATTCAAACAGCACTGAAATCTAAGGATTTAGATCTTAAAGGCATACATTTCCATTTAGGTTCACCAATTTTTGAATTAGAACCTTATTCTCAGGGAATAGGAGTCGTCCTGGATTTTTTGCAGCAATTTCAAAAAGATGGTTTAGATTTAAGAGAATTTAGTCCAGGAGGTGGTTTTGCGATAGGTTATGTTAAGGAACAATTACCCCCGTCGATTGCAGAATATGCCGATGTGATTGTGAAATCTGTCATTGATGGGTGTAGAAGGAATGGTTTTAATTTGCCAAAAATTGTTGTGGAGCCAGGAAGATCGATTACAGGTAGGGCGGGTGTGGCTTTATACACTGTAGGCGCAATTAAAAATATTCCTACGGTAAGAAAATATGTTTCATTAGATGGAGGAATGGGAGATAATATTCGTCCTGCACTTTATGATGCCAAATATGAAGCCGTCCTTGCCAATCGAATGTCTGAGCCTCCACAAGAGGTTGTGACCCTTGCTGGCAAATTTTGCGAATCTGGAGATGTTCTTATTAAAGATATTTTGTTGCCTGAATTAATTTCTGGGGATATTGTTGCTTTGCCATCCTCCGGGGCATATGCACCCTCAATGGCAAGTAATTACAACCTTAATCCTAGGCCTCCTATAGTAATGGTTGATAATGGGAAAATTCGATTAATTCGAAGACGTGAAACATATCAAGATTTAATGTTATGTGATCAGATTTAGGCTGGAGTTATTATGAATGAAGTCATATTTGCATCTGCTTGTGAGATTACTAGATTAATTCGTAAAAAAGAGATTTCATGTGTTGAGGTTGTGGAATCACACATTTCCAGAATCGAGGATGTTAATTTGGCTTTAAACGCTGTAGTTTGTAAAACATTTGATACAGCAAAAAATCAAGCAAAACTTTATGATGATCAGTTATCTAAGGAATTCCGGGACTTTGCACCATTGTATGGAGTGCCAATGACATTAAAAGACTCATTGGATACGAAAGGTGTTTGTACAACAGGGGGGACTAGGGGAAGGTCTAATTTTATACCTCAAGAAGATGCAAGTTTAGTAAAAAGATTAAAAAATGCTGGGGCTGTTTTGCTTGGGAAAACTAATACTCCTGAATTAACTTTATCTCCTGAAACTAATAATTTGATTTTTGGTCGTACCAATAATCCTTTTGATGTCACACGAACTCCTGGTGGAAGCAGCGGAGGAGCAGGTGCTATCGTTTCATCTGGTGGTGCCGCATTTGATATTGGAAGCGATACTGGTGGTAGCATTCGATTCCCATCACATTATTGTGGAATTTTTGGATTGAAGCCAACTTCTGGAAGAGTCCCAAGGACAGGGCATTTAATTTCTTTTGATGTGGGTGCAAGCGAAGCTTTTACACAAAACGGTCCTATGGCTAGGCATGTTGTAGATTTAGAAATGATATATAAATTAATCTCAGGTCCTGATGGAATAGATCCGTATATTGTTCCCATGCCAATAAGGGATTCAAAAAATGTTGATATCAGCAGTTTGAAGGTAGTTTATTATATTGATAATGGAGTTTTCACACCTACAAATGAAATCAAAATGGCTGTTAAAAAAGTTATTCAAGCTTTGGAAGATGTCGTTAAATCAGTAGATGAAGACTGTCCTCATGTAATTCAGGAATTCCCAACCATTGCCAATGATTTGGCTGGGGCAGATGGAAGGGCTGGGACTGCTAGAATCCTGGAAAAATCTGGCACTAGTCAAATGGATCAATGGCTTCAAAGAAGATTTGATCAAGCGAATCCAATTAGTGTTTCTGAATTCACTAATTTACTAGAGAAAATTGATAGATATAGAAGTGAGATGACTAAGTTTTTTGGTCCATATGATGTGATAATTTCACCCATAGCACCTTTCCCAGCTATGGAACATGAACTTTCTTTAGAACAACCATACGTAACTGGTTTGTTTAGCTACAATCAGCCGTACAATATCGCTGGATGGCCTTTGGTTGCTGTTCCAGTTGGAGTTTCTTCAGAAGGGTTACCTATTGGGGTCCAAGTAATAAGCAAACCATGGCGCGAGGATGTTGCTTTAGCCGTAGCTACCTTTCTAGAGCAGAATTTTGGTGGTTGGATTCGCCCGCCCATTTAAATTAAAGATTTACCTAAAGGCCTTATAGTCTTGCAGACACAATTTCCAAATCTTATTTCATTTCAAGGTAAAGGCAATGTTTTATATCAAACGCCCTTTACTTGGGGATTTTTTGCAATTAATTTTCTCTTAGGAGTTTTATTAATTATTTTAAACGCTTCTCAAAAGCGTGAATTGTTGCTTGATTTTGGAGCAATGTATTCTCCACTAATCGTATCTGGTGAATATTGGAGATTGCTTACTGCAATGTTTTTGCATGCGGGATTTATTCATCTTCTATTTAACTTGATTGGTTTAGTAATTTTTGGACGAATCAATGAAAGGTTATTTGGAAGGGTTAAATTTTTTGGGTTATATGTTTTGACTGGAATATCTGCTAGTTCGACGAGCTATCTTTTTAATGATGTAGGAATTTCTATTGGAGCTAGTGGTGCTATTTTTGGAATGATGGGTGCCATGATTAGTTTTTTTGTAATTAATAGGAGGCTTTTTGGAAGGGATGGTTTAAATACATTATATGGAGTTATTATTTTAAGCATTATAAATTTGTGGTTCGGTGCAACAATAGATGGAGTGGATAATTGGGCCCATATTGGCGGGTTAGTTTCTGGGATGATTTTAGGTTTTGCTTTTGCTTCTCAGTCAAAAAGGGCTTTGCCTACAGTTTTCCAATTTTTAGGAACTAAAAATTTATGGTTCATTAAGACTTATGTCATAGTTGGAATATGGGCTGCTTTATTTTGTTTAACATTATTTGCGGGTAATAAATTTGCTCCAAATCCATATTTGTATATTTCCCGCGCAGAAACAATGATCGATCAAGGAAGACTTTCTGAAGCTGAAAATGAGTTACACTTTGCAATGGATATCGCATTAGAATTGCGAGACAGACAGATTTTGATGGAAGTATTGAAACACTACTCTCATATTGAGAATTGAAATCGAGGTGAAGTATGTTGAGGTTAGGATGGATTACAACAGGAAGAGGTGAAGGTTCTTTAGGATTTCTAAAAACTGTAATTTCTTCGATAGAAAATGGTGACCTCGAAGCTTCGATTGAATTTGTTTTTAGTAACAGGGAATTTGGAGAAGGCGAAGGTAGTGATAATCTATTTAAATTTGTTGAAGGGAAACAAATTCCATTAGTTACGTTTTCCAGTTCTAAGTATAGAATTGAAAGAGGAGGAGGGTATTGGTCAAAGTTTCGTGAGGATTATCATAGTGAAGTTGTTGAAAAATTAAGTATTTTTAATCCGCAAATTTCAGTATTGGCAGGATATTTGCTTATAACGGGGAAAGAGATGATTAGGGAGATGCCAATGATTAACCTTCATCCTGCTTTGCCAAATGGTCCATCGGGAACTTGGATTCAGGTAATTAATGAATTGATTAATAGCAATGCTGATGAATCTGGCGTCATGGTACATTCAGTTACAGATACCTTGGATGAAGGTCCAATTCTCTCTTGGTGTAGCTATCCAATTAAAGGAAAGTCATATGATCCGCTTTGGAAAGATTTACAGTTAGTTTTGAACAATCAAGAGAAGAAAAATTTTGAAGAATCGAAACTTTTTCGCAAAATTCGAGAAGACGGAATAATGTATGAAAGACCTCTTCTTCTTAAAACTTTGATGGCAATGGCGACGAGAGAAATTAATGTTTACGATGGGAACTTAATTGATCGACTCGGTAATCCTGTTTCTAAAAATGGTTTATGCTTGGATGCAGAAGTTCGCCAGATGTTAAATTCTAATGGATTAAGCTGATTTCAATTCTTTTTTTGACGGGGTACTAGATCTCTGAGGGAATTGGAGTTTTGATCCAGATTTGGATATAAGGTCGACGGAGCTTTCACCTGTAATAGCTTTGGGGCCGACAATACATTTTGAAACACGATTCAGATTAGGTAATTCATACATTATATCCAAGAGTGTTTTTTCCAAAATAGTTCTTAATCCTCGTGCACCAGAATTTTGATTAATAGCTAATTGTGCTGTTAATTTTAGGGCTTCTTTTTCAAATTCTAGGTCAACGTTGTCCATTTTGAAGAGATATTCGTATTGTTTTACCAGTGCATTTTTGGGCTCTGTTAAAACTTGTATTAAGGCATCTTGGTCTAATTGTTCTAAACCAACATGGACTGGAAGTCTCCCAACGAATTCTGGTATAAATCCGTACTCCAACAAGTCTTCGACAGCAATATGCTTAAATAAATCTTTCTCAGGGAAATTGGTAGGGCTAGAAAATTCGGATGAAGATTTAAAACCAAGTTTTCGAGTGTCTTTGAAAACACGTTTTTCTATGATTTCTGACATTCCCTCAAATGCTCCTCCGCACATAAATAAAATGTTGTGAGTTTTGATTTGCATAAATTCTTGGTGAGGATGTTTTCTACCGCCTTGTGGAGGAACGTTAGCAACACAGCCTTCAATGATTTTCAGAAGACCTTGTTGCACTCCTTCGCCTGAAACGTCCCTGGTAATTGAAGGGTTAGAACCTTTTCTAGCGATTTTGTCTATTTCGTCAATATATATTATTCCATGTTCAGCTCGATCAATGTCGAAATCTGCTGCGCTAATAAGTCTTAACAGAATGTTTTCAACATCTTCTCCTACGTAACCAGCTTCAGTTAGGGCTGTGGCGTCTGCAATTGCATATGGCACATCAAGGATTTTCGCAAGAGTTTGAGCTAAATAAGTCTTTCCTGAGCCAGGAGGTCCTATCATAAGTACATTAGCTTTTGGTAATTCGGTATCAGATTCATTATGTTGAGAGTGGATACGTTTGTAATGGTTGTATACCGCAACACTTATGACTTTCTTTGCATATTTTTGGCCGACTACATATTGCTCAAGTTGGTCGAAAATTGCTTTAGGTTTTAATTTATTTGAGGGAATAGATTTTGATTTATCTTGATGAGTTGTGGTTGGATCTTCAGAAATAATTTGTCCGCATAAAGAAACACATTCATCACAAATGAACACACGGTCTGGCCCAGCAATTAGACGTCTTACCTTTGCTTGAGGTTTCCCGCAAAAAGAGCATTGATAATCCGTGCGTGCATTATTAGTCATTCAATCACCTTAAATTATTTAGGAATTTGAGTCGTTTGATTTTAAAATATCGTCTATTAAGCCATAGTCCAATGCTTCTTCAGCATTGAGATAATAATCACGATCAGAGTCTCTTGCAACGCGATCATATGGTTGTTTGGTATGGGAAGAAATAATTTGTCTCAATCGGTCTTGAACTCGCAAAATTTCTCTTGCTGCAATTTCAATATCTGATGCTTGTCCCTGAGCTCCTCCCAACGGTTGGTGCATATGTACTGTGGAATTTGGGAGTGAATATCTTTTTCCACTAGCTCCACCGCAAAGCAAGACAGTTCCCATACTTGCGGCAAGGCCTACACAAATTGTGGAGACATCTGGTTGGATTTGTTGCATGGTGTCGTATATTGCAAGACCAGAGGTAACTACTCCTCCAGGGCTATTGATATAAAGTTGAATGTCTCTTTCGGGGTCTTCCCGCGCTAAGAAAAGTAATTGTGCAACTATAGCATTGGAAACCTGATCATTGATTGGAGTTCCCAGGAATACAATTCTTTCTTTGAGAAGTAAAGAGTATATATCATATGCTCGCTCTCCTCTAGCACCGGTTTCTACCACCATTGGGATAATACTTTGTGGCTCAATCGTCATTGTCAATTTTCTCCTTTTTGTCATCATTGACTTCTCCGTCTTCATTTTTAGACGGATTGGTAATTTCATTTGAACTTGCAATAGAGACTAATTTTTCAATCGTTTGTTCAGAGACAAGTGATCTTTGGATAGATTCTCGTAGATCTTCAGTTTCTTGTATAGGATTTTGCTCAGATTGATTTTCTTGGATATATTCTTTGATTCGTTCTTCGATTAAATCTTCTGAAGGTTCAATATTTTCGGATTCGGAAATATTTTTCATTAGATAAGATTGCTTAATTCTTGTAGAGGCTTCTTCTTTGACGTCATTTTCCATTTCTTCAGCGGTTTTGTTAATAGATTTTAGGTAATCATCTACACGTATATTCATCTGTTGAAATATTCTATCTCTCTCTTCGTTGATACGTGTAATTTCATGTTCTATTAGCAGTGGAGGAAATCTAAATTCTGCTAATTCAATCAAGGATTCAATCACAGAGTTTTGATATTCTCTTTTTGTTTGAGTTTCAGTTGAAAGGATTAAGTCGTTTTTAACACTTTCCCTAAGGGCATCAATTGATTCGTGTCCGTCCCCAACAGTTTTAGCAAATTCATCATCTAATTCAGGAAGATCTTTTTCCTTGATTTCAGAAATCGAAACATTAAATTCCATTTCTTTTCCAGCGATTGATTGGTCAGGGAAGTCTTCGGGAATTTCAATGTTAAAAGCTTTATTTTCATCTACTTTGGATCCTACCAAAGCTTCTACAAATCCTGGCATTGGACGGTTACTTTGAGGATCCATTAAGAAAACCACATCACTTTCATTCATTTTGGTTTCACCCTCAACATTTCCGACTGCAGTTATGGTTAAAAGGTCGTCAAATTGTGCCTCTCGTTCAGCAGGTTTCCATGTAGAAGAACGTTCTTGTAATTGCTTAATTTCTGCTTCAATGTCCTGGTCGGTAGTTTCTGGGATGTTTAATGGAATCCTGAGGGAAGTGTAATCATTGAGTTTTACTTCTGGTTGAAGAGGTACAGTAGCTTTAAAATTAAAAGGATCCATTGAAATTATTTCAATTTGAGGATAGGAAGAAGGATTCAAATCTTGGGAATCGACCGCTTCAGAAGCTACTTCAGGTACCATTGTGTCTAATACCTCATTTAATAGACCTTCCTTGCCGATGTATTGTTCTAACATTGATCTAGGCACTTTTCCTTTTCGAAAACCAGGGATGTTCACACGTTGAACCGCCTTTTTATATCCTCTTTCTAAATATTGACCTAGGTCTTCTTCTTCAAGTTCAACAAGTAATATAGCTTGCAAGTCGATTTCTTTTTCTCGTGTTATTTTCAACGGAACTCCTATTGATCGTAATTTAATACTAGCACCACAAAAATCTATAGTTAAAGTGTTCTGGGGTGAAAGTTATCGAATTCTTATTGGAGAATGTTAACGATATAACCTAATTCTATACTATTCTTATCAAATTCGGAAAGTTCTTGTTGATTTGTTTATATAGAAATATTAAATTTATAGGATAATTTTCATTTTTGGTTAAACAAGATGCCTGAACAACAATACAAAAGAGAGATTGAAGAAATCCTGAGACTGGCCGACGAATCTGAAGATCCGGATTTGGTAGATATTTCGTATGATGATCAGTTCTCAGTTTTTCAATATTATTTTTTAAAAATGAAAGAAAATCTTAGAATTAGCTTTTGGCCTTTTTCTTCTGGATTGATCCTTTTGGTGTCTTTAATTACGCTGGTATCTTCGATTGTATTTAAGTTTTTAATTCCTTCTGTTGCACAGTTTGTAGCTCTTGGAGCATTACTAATTTTCATCTTGGGATACGCAACAATTTTCATTACCAGGAAGTAAAATTTTGAAGAAATAGCATCAATTTACGCTAAACAAGAATTCGAAATGATTTTGCCCCAACGTCTCGCAGTGAGACCTAGACCATACATTCACCTTCGCCACGCTCAACTTGATATTTGATCGTTTTATCCCAATCCATGTAGAATTCTATAGAATCTCTATCTAAGTCAGGGAGGTCTTTATATTCTTCCATTAGCTCTGCGAATGGATCAGTTCCAACTCTTTCAACAAAATCTTTAAATTCTTCATCTGCTAAACGAGAGTTTTGATAATAAGATAAAATTTTCTGAGTAGCCTGTGGCAACATTTTTGTAGGAATTCTGGCCCTTACACGTTGACCAATTTTGGTTTCTCCATCTCCATATGTTCCTCCAATAAAAAGGTCATATGCTGGGATTTGCCCTCCTGGACCTTTCAGTGCAGCACCATGAAATCCAATATCTGCAATATGATGTTGTCCGCATCCATTAGGACAACCGCTCATCTTCACATGCATCTTTGATGTTAATTCATCATTATCGGAAATATTTTCTACGGCTTCTGATAATGCTCTTCCTAGGCCCATTGAAGATGTAATACCCATTTTACAACTGTCAGTTCCAGGACAGGAAACGATATCTTTGATTGTTTCAGAGCCTGAATCACCTAGTTCAATATTGGATAATTCTTTCCAAATAGAGAATAATGCATTATCGTGTACCCACCTGAAGACCAAGTTTTGTTGGTGAGTGGCTCTAGCATGTCCACCAGAGAATTTGCGGGCAATAGTCGCAAGTTGATGAAATTGATTCGCTTGGATATCCCCTAATGGTAATTTGACTGTGACCATGTTGTAGCCCGGTTGTTTTTGTTTAGAAACATTGCTAGATTTCCAGATTGTAAAATCTGTATTATCTTTCTCTTCGGGTAACCAATCAGTGTCATTAGAAACTGCAGTTGATTCTTCATCTTCCACAAATAGTAAGTCTTCTGGGTCGAAAGATCTCTGAGCCCATGGTTTAGAGAGTTCCTCTTCGACAAGGTTTCTGAATTCGTCCATTCCAATTCTGTCAATTAAGAATTTAACTCTCGCTTTAGAGCGGTTTTTTCGAAGTTCATTAGATTTATGGAATACTCTTAGAGCTGCTTCTGTGACTTTTAAATAATCCTTTACAGAGACAAATTCGTACAGAGTGGGAGCAATTCTAGCCATAATAGAAGTTCCACCACCCATTACCATTTTAAATCCATGCTCACCATTTTTAATTACAGGTAAAAATCCAACATCGTGGATTGCGGTTATAGCACAATCAGCCATACACCCAGAGAAGGCAGATTTGATTTTGCGTGGCATTGCTTGACTAAACGGGTGTCGGACAAAATAACGAGAATAAGCGGCTGCATATGGAGTGACATCGAAAGGTTCATCAGAACAGACTCCAGCACTTGGACAGCCGGTAACGTTTCTTACTGTGTTTCCGCAAGCTTCACGAGTGCTTAAACCAACTTCCCCTAAAATTCGCATTAAGGGAGCCCCGTCAGAAAGCAAAACATGATGGAATTGAATGTTTTCTCGAGTTGTAACATGGCCTTTGCCAAGTGGAGCGAATCTTTCAGCTACTTCCCCTAGTGCATCTAACTGGTCTGCTGTTAATCCTCCAAAAGGAGCTTTAACCCTTACCATGTGAACATCAGGTTGCCTTTGACCATAGATACCTTGGCGAAGTCTGAATGCCATAAATTGAGTGGGGTCCCATTCACCTGCTTGGAATTTTGTTACTTGTTCTTCAAAGTCATCAATTTCATCAGCCCTAATTTCTAGTACTCTGCTAGAATCCGGTTGAAATGTCTGTGTCATTTTAGGCTTCCCCCAAGTCTATTTGCCGCACGAGATAGTTAATTATAGTGATTGGAAATTAACAAAAAGTTGGTCAGATGTCAATTGAACTAGATTCCCCAAAAGTAAAAAAATAGATTGTTTTTTAAGATTGAACTATTTTGGAGTTAATGATAACTTTGTCCAACTATGAATTTGGTGCCTAAAATTAACAAGATTATTGAGACTGCTCTAAATGAAGATGTTGCTGATGGAGATGTAACGACTCTTTCAACCGTCAAACCAAATGATATTTTTTTTGGGGAGTTTCTTAGTCGGCAGGATGGAGTAGTTTCAGGTTTAGAAGTCGCGTCACTTGTGTTTAATACTCTAGATAAAAATGTACGATTTTCAATTAAAAAAAATGATGGAGAAAAAATAAAAATTGGAGAAATTATAGCCACTGTAAGAGGGTCCGGTAGGGCTTTACTAAGTGGTGAGAGAGTGGCATTAAATTTTTTACAGAGGATGTCGGGTATTTCAACAACGACCAGTAAATTTGTTGATGCAGTACAAGGTACAAAAGCCAAAATACTAGATACCAGAAAAACAGCCCCCGGGATTCGACTTTTAGATAAATTGGCAGTTTCTTTAGGAGGAGGGGTTAATCATAGAGAGGGATTGTACGATATGGTTTTAATCAAGGAGAATCATATTGAAGCATCAGGAAGTATTTCTGAGGCAGTATCTAGAGTGAGAAATGGAAAATATAAACACCTTGTGGTTGAAGTTGAAGTAAAAAACATTTTAGAATTAAAAGAGACCATCGATTTAGAAGTTGATAGAATATTATTAGACAATATGAATTTAGAAGATATGACTAAATCTGTTAGAATAGTTAATGGTAAGGTTCCCTTGGAAGCTTCAGGTAATGTTACACTTGCTAATGTGAAAGATGTGGCATATACAGGAGTGGATTTCATTTCTGTTGGTGCATTAACTCATTCGGTGAAAGCGATGGATATTAGTTTTTTATTGAATTCTCAATTTGAGGGGCGAAATTCATGACTACTACAAAAAAGAGTTCCTTGGAAATTTTCAAGCATTTAGAATCAAAACTTTCGGGGATCGTCCCAGATTTTGAATTGAAATTAAAATCTGAATTGGCATATGAAATAAATCTTCTTAAAGAAGAGATGAATGCAGTGATCCTTGGTCATAATTACATGGAGCCAGCATTGTTTCATTCTATTCCTGATTTTGTAGGTGATTCTCTTGAGCTAAGTAGGAGAGCGGCTGAAACAGATAAGGACGTGATAGTTTTTTGTGGAGTTCAGTTTATGGCTGAGACTGCTAAAATTTTAAGTCCTGATAAAAAAGTTTTAATTCCTTCTCAAAAGGCAGGTTGTTCTCTTGCTTCAAGCATTACAGCGGAAGATGTTAAAAAGCTTAAGAAAAGTTTTCCGGGTGTCCCTGTAGTCACCTATGTAAATACATATGCTGATGTGAAGGCTGAGTGTGATATTTGTTGCACATCTAGTAATGCATCTGCAGTAGTGCAATCACTGGGGGTTGATCAGGTAATTTTTATTCCGGATGAGTATTTATCTAAGAATGTCGCAGCACAACTTGGATATACGATTGCATTTCCTGATGTTCATTCTAAGGAATTTCAGCCTGAAGATTTTTCTGAATTTCAGATGATTGGATGGGCAGGTAGATGTGAGGTTCATGAAAAATTTTCCGTAGAGGATATTAATAGTGTTAGAAAGCAGTTTTCTGATGTTTTGATTTTGTCTCATCCTGAGTGTAGTCCTGAAGTTGTAGAAGCATCTGATTTTTCAGGTAGCACTAATGCAATGATCAGATACACCTCTGAATCGAAGGCTTCAAAATATTTATTGTTGACCGAATGTTCTATGGGAGACAATATCGCCTCAGAAAATCCTGATAAAGAAATGCTTAGAATGTGTAGTGTGAGGTGCCCTCATATGAATCAAATTACTTTAGAGGATACACTTGAGTGTCTAAAAAATTCTCAATATGAGGTTCATGTTCCTAATGATATTGCTAACCGAGCTGCTCGTTCTGTACAAAGAATGATTGAGATTGGATAAAATATTTATTAGTGTCGGAATTGTAGATTTTGGGCGAAGCAATATTCTCAATCTCTGAATTTTCCTTCAGTGTTTGATTTATAAAGGAATTTCAAGTGTCTGATCCTGCAGTCATATTTTTTGCGTTTTTCGCTGGTGTTGTTGCCGCTTTTAATCCATGTGGCGCTGCTATGTTCCCAGCATTTGTTGGGTATCAATTAGAGGTTTCTAAACCAATTTTTAATCCTTACAGGTTGGTTTTATATGGTTTGAAAATTGCTTTCATTACAACTCTAGGATTTATTTTGGTGTTTTCTGCTATTGGGATTTTATTAGGATTCACTTCATGGTTTTTAATAGATTTGATGCCGTTTCTAGGTCTTGGAGTTGGATTATTGATATTCATTCTAGGACTTTTTCTTCTTGTATCTAAGAAAAAGTTTGGAATTTTGGTCGCTAGTAGAGTTAATTTTTCAGGGGGTAAAGGAATATTCAGGCTTTTTTTATTTGGAGTAGGCTATGCTGCAGCATCTCTTAGTTGTGCTTTGCCAGTCTTTGTGGCAGCAATTGGAGTAACCATAGGTAAAGGGCCTGCTGATTTTTTGGGCTTTGCGGAAGTATTTGTGGCAACATTTGTTTATGCATTAGGTATGGGGACTACTATATTGTTTGCCACAATTGGAGTAATTTCTGCCAAAGGGATTGCAACAATACTCATTAAAAGAGTTTTCCCGTATTTCGAAGTGATGGGAAATTTATTAATGGTTTTTGCTGGTATATATTTAATTTATTATTGGTTGTTTGGAACTGGACAAGCTTTAATGCAAATAAGACTGAATTCTATATTTTGAGATTCAGTTTGGTTTTTCATCAAGCTTTCTTGAAATTATTCTCCTGCTATTACAGAATTTCTCAAGATCCCGATTCCTTCGATTTCGACTTCGGTTTCATCTCCAGGATGTATGTTTGGAGGAGTTCCAGGTGTTCCAGTCATTATTACATCTCCGGGTAGTAGGGTCATTACCGAACTAACAAACTCAATAATTTTGGGGACATCATGCAAAAGGTCAGAAGTTACTTGATCTTGAGTAACTTTTCCATTCACACGGCCGATTAAACGCATATTGTTGTGTTCTAATTCGGTATTGATTACGGGTCCTAGTGGTGTGAAAGTATCAGATGATTTTGCTCTCCACCATTGGAGGTCATTACTTTGCCAGTCACGGGCACTTACATCGTTTCCACATGTATATCCTAATATGTAATCAGTAGCATTGGCTTGAGAAGCTTTTTTACATGTTTTTCCAATAACTACAGCCATTTCAGCTTCTGGTTGAACTGTTACATTTTCATCGAGCGCAACTTTTGGTATAACAATATTGTCCTCAGTCGCAATAATAGATGTAGGGATTTTCAGGAAAGGTTCTGGAACAGAAGGAGGGGTTTTTGAACCTAGATGACTTTTGTAATTTAGTCCAATAGCTACTACTTTACTTGGCTTTGTAGGTGTCAAAAGTTTTACTTCATTTAATTTTTTCTTTTCTCCAGTAAGTTTGTATTCATTGTAAGGGGCAGAAGAAATGGTTTGAATTTCACTACCCTCCAAGATTCCGTAATTAATTTCGCCATGGAAGCTGTATCTCGCAAAAAGTGTCATATTCATCTCCTGGTAAATTTTTTCATTTGGTAAGTTTGTTTAAATGTTTTTACAATAAGCTATATTGTAGTATGAATGGGTTAAAAGGGCACGAGAAAATTTTGTGAGGAAATTTTGGTTGGTATTTCAAGAATTAATACATTGCTAGAGATTGATAGTTTGTCGAAGAGTTATTCAAAAAATTTGGCGTTGGATTGTGTCAATTTTGAACTTAATCCTGGCGAAATTGTTTCAATATTAGGTGATAATGGCGCAGGCAAGACTACGTTACTTAAATTATTGGCAGGCGTAATAAAAAAAGATTCGGGTGATGTGAAATATAATGGGATCCAGCTCGAGAAATTGGGGCAAAGTGTTCGGAGTAAAATTGGGTTTTTGATGCACGATAGCATGATGTATAACGGAATGACGGCATTTGAAAATCTGCAATTTTATGCCCGGATTTATAATATTTCCACATTCAAGGATAGAATAAATGAAGTAGTTGATATGATGGGAATTGAGGGTATCAAAAATATCCAAATTTCTAAGATGTCTCATGGCCAAAAGAAAAGATTTTCCATAGCTAGATCAATTTTGCATAACCCAGAAATTTTATTAATGGATGAACCTGAAACAGGGCTTGACTCTGAGGGTGTGATTAGACTAAAAAAAATAATCTATGGTATTCGTGATGAAGAATTTGGTACTTCTTTAATTGCGACTCATAACTTAGATTTTGCATATACTATTTCTGACAAAATAATGTTCCTTTCAAAAGGTCGTTTAGTAGGAATTAATTCTACGGATTCGATGTCTTTAGAAAGATTCAAAGAAATCTATTCAGATTTCCTTAATCAGGTGCGTTGAATGAGTAAATATTTTGCTGTAATTTTCGCACTCGTGTGGAAAGATGTTCTTTTAGAAATTCGTAACAAAGATTTCTTAATTTCGGTAATGGTTTTCGCATTATTGACAATAGTAGTATTTGGTATTGCTATAGATCCAAAGTCTTCAATAATTACATCTGTAGCATCGGGAGTTTTTTGGATTTCAATTTCGTTTGCCTGTGTATTGGGAATGAATCGTGCGTTCATAATAGAATATGAAAATGGGGGAATTTTTGGACTTTTGAGTGCACCGATTAGCCGGGATGCCATTTTTTTCGGGAAGATGTTGGGGTGTTTTGTTTTTTTATTAGTTGTGGAGTTATTTCTTTTCCCGATTTTTGTAATTTTATTCAATGTTGATTTGTTTGATTTATTATTAATACCTGTTTTTGTCCTTACATCACTTGGCTTGGCTTGCTTGGGAACGTTAGCATCAGTTATGGCTATTAACACACGTTTAAGGGAGTTGATGTTGCCGCTAATTTTTCTTCCCGCTGTAATTCCAATAATCATTGCTGCGGTAACTTTGACCGAAATGTTTTTAAGTGGGACAGCATCAGAGGATTTTGTTAAATGGATAGGCATGATAGTTGCTTTTGATTTAATGTTTTTGGCTTTGTGTCCATCTGCCTTTAATTATATTTTGGATGAATGATTATTCTTTTTAATTACTCTAAATAATTTTCAGAAAATTGACACGTGAAAATTGGCTTTGATATTATTACTGAAATCGATTAAAAAGAAGTAACCTAAGATTTTTCATTCGAAATTATAATGGTTTCATTTATTCTGGAGGCAGTTGTTGAGCAAAAGTGATTGCGTGGGCAGATTCGCTGGAGAGGGGGGACAAGGCGTAGTTACATCTGCTGAAGGACTCGCTCAAGCTTGCGGTCAAGTGGGATATCATGTACAGACCTTTGCGACATTTCCTTCTCAGATTATGGGAGGCCCCACTTGGACTCAAACAAGAGTCTCTACCAAACCTGTTTTGAGTTACGGAGATGAGTTACATGTACTGGTTGCTTTTAACGAAGAGGCCTATCAGAATCATAAATCAGAAGTGTCTGAAGATGGTGTGATAATTTACAATACTGGAGAATTTGATTTAGAAGGTGATTCAAAGAGTTTTGGTATCCCTTTTGATGAATTGGCCAAATCCACTGGTAACAGTCGTGCCGCTAATATGGTAGTAATTGGGGCTTTGGCATTTTTAGTGAATATGCCTCAATCAATTCTGGAAGAGTTTGTCACGAAACGATTTACTCGTGGTAGGCCTAATGACGATCAAATAATTCAATCCAATATTGAGGCACTTGGGTTGGGGAGAAATGAGGCTGAGAAAAGTGGATTCAGTTTAGAAAAACTTGAGGATCCCTCTCCTCCTGATTCTGAGCAAATTATTGTTAACGGCAATGTGGCTTTAGGCTTAGGAGCAGTTGCGTCTGGTTTAGATACTTATGTTGGTTATCCAATATCTCCTGCTACATCTATTCTTGTATGGATGACTATGAATCTAAAGGGTCCGGGGAAATATGTTTACCAAGCCACCTCGGAAATTGAATCAATTACTTCTATTGTGGGAGCAGGATATTCAGGTAAAAAATCAATGACTGCTACCGCGGGTCCGGGTTTTGATTTAATGCATGAAGGTATTGGCTTGGCTTGGATGTCTGAGATTCCATGTGTGATTGTAGACGTTCAAAGGGGTGGCCCATCTACAGGTTTACCTACTAAAACAGAGCAATCAGATTTGATGACTGCTATTTTCCCGGGGCATGGGGATGTTCAATTGCCTGTGATTGCACCCGGATCTGTGGAAGAATGTTTTCATGCTGGAGTCAATGGACTTAATTGGGCTGAGCGTTATCAGGGTCCTGTTATTATCCTTAGCGAAATGGCCTTGTCAGAAAGGCAACAAAATATACCAAAACCAAATGTTGAAGATTTAAACATTGAAAACCGGTTAGTTTATCAGGGTGATAATGGGTACCAACGTTACGACAGCCTGGATGTTTCCCCCATGCCTATTCCAGGAGGGGCGGGGGCATATGTTGCAAATGGTAGTGAACATGATGGTATTGGTGATACTACTCACCTACCTGAGAGACATATTCAAATGACTACTCGACGGTTCAACAAATTAAAGCTTTTGGAGAATGAAAAGTTTGAGTCTATTAATCCTGATGCATCAGTTGTAATAATGCCGTGGGGAGGTAGTAAAGGACCTGCTTATGAGGCATTTCAAGAAATTGTTGATACTGTCGAAGGAGTCGGTTGGTTATATACTATGTACGTGAATCCTTTGAATCCTGAATTGATTGACCAATTGAAAAAGGCAGATTTAATTTTGGTTCCCGAACTTAATTATCAAGGTCAATTTTCTATGATATTAAGAACTCATGGGATTAATGCTAAGGCGATAACTCAATTTACTGGGTTGCCTTTTAAAGTTAGAGATTTGGTAGAATCTGTCAAGAATGAAATTGCAACATATAGAAATGAGACAATTAACGCATGAGTGAAAAAAATCCAGAATATGATTTTAAATGGTGTCCAGGATGTGGCGATTTTGGTGTTCGCAGAGCTTTAGAGGCTTGTTTGAAACAATATGCAATTGATACTGAGAAGCCTATGCATAATACAGTTGTTGTTGCAGGGATAGGATGTTCTGGCAATATGGTGCATTTGATTGAAGGAGAACAGCCCTTTGGTATTCATGGCATTCATGGAAGGACTCTACCGATTGCAATGGGAATCAAGATGAGTAGGCCTGATCTTAACGTTATTGTGGTTGCAGGGGATGGTGATTTTCTGAGTATTGGTGCAGAACATGTAGCTCCGCAGGCTGCACGCAATCTGGATATTACAGCTGTAATTATGGATAATGGAGTTTATGGTTTAACTAAAGGTCAGAGTTCTCCTACAACAAAAATTGGTACCGTAACGAGTTCTACACCGCGCGGTAAAGCAGAAATATCGACAAACCCCCTAGAATCTTATCTGACATTCGGAGTATCTTTTATAGGTTCTCAGGTCTCTTCAAATGTTAGACCATTAGCATCTATGATTAGACAGGGAGTTGACCACAAGGGGTTTTCTATTGTGCATGTTCAATCTCCATGCACTACCTATAACAATACGTATGAAGAATTAAAAGGTAGTGTGAAGAAGGGTATTAAAGGTACTGCTTGGGATATTCCCGAATCTCATGATCCTAACAATTATCAGTCTGCAAAAGATTTGGTCAGCGAAGGAGGAATTCCAGTTGGTCTAATCTTTCAGGATGAGTCTAGGTCTTCATTTGATGAGCACTTATCAAGTCTTAGCAATAGTGATAAGCCTTCGAATGTACAAAAAATGATCGATTCATATTCCCTCTAGTCCGAACGCTTTGGAAGAGAAAAGATTGCAGTTCCTGGTGTAGTTTTTTCGCCATCAGCATTTTCCATCCATATGTCACATTCGATTAAATTTTCATTGTTTAGTTGATGTTTTTTTGTCACTTCACCTTTACAGAAAATAGGAGTTCCGGGTTCGTCCATGCCTCTATATTGGCAACTCAGTTTTTTGAGCATTCCTTTGTCTCCAATGCAGTTGGTAATAAGTTCTCCTAAGAAAGCGTTCTTGAGGGCGCCGTGAAGTATTACCCCTGGTAGCCCATTCGCTTTTGCGAAATTAATGTCATAGTGAATTTGATAATAATCTCCAGAGGCTCCTGCATATTTTACAAGCTGTTGTGTAGTTGGGTCTTTGCGTAAAACAGGCAATTGCATTCCTACTTCTAGGTCATCATAGAACAGTGGATTTTTCATATTTTCTCCTTATATTATGCTCGATAGCAGATACCAGTAGTAGTTTGAGTGGCTATTAGTTCATCCAGTTGATTAACATATTTTATTAGTGATACTACAAATAACATTTCTCCCATCCTACCCGAGCGTTCAAATAAATTTTGAATCATCTTACTAACAGTTATTGTATCCCCAGGTCTTATATTGCCAAAGTACTCCCATTCACTTCCTCCATCGACTCTTGCATTGAAATATTCTGGAATAATATCGACTTTGGATTCAGTATTTGTTAGAGCGCATGCCGCATCAACTGATCTAAGGAATGTTGGAGGAGCTATAATCCCATTGGTGTAAGATTCTTTAGCGATTGATTCCTCTTGAAAAAGAGGGTTTTCGTCGCCAATCGCTTGAGCAAACTTAATTATGGCGCCTTTTTCTATTTCAACAGATCCTAGGGTTGTTTCGAGACCAATATGATCATTCATTTCCTTTGTAATGTAAGATTTTTCGCTCATGTTTTCACCTATATATAAATTTAAATTAGATCTTTTTTAGGTTTGCGGCGCTTGCTATTAATCGTTTGATGCCCGCTCCTTCTTTGAAAGCAACAGTGATTTCAAAATCGGATCTGATTTGTTTGCAATTCATTACAATTCCAGCTCCAAATTCCGGATGATTCACTTTGTCTCCAGTCATAAACCCTGATCCAGAAGCTTTCACTTCAGAAGATATAGCTTTATTTTTAGTTAAATTGTTGGTTTTCTGTTTGTTAAAATATTTAGGAAGATTTTTTGGAGTATGAATTAGTTTTGTGGGCAGGTCATTCAAGAATCGTGAAGGCAGAGTTGGAAGCCCTAAACCTTTGTAGCCCCGTCTAAATGCGCGCATTAGAAAAAGCTTTTCTTTTGCACGAGTGAATCCTACATATGCTAGACGTCTTTCTTCTTCTATTTGGTCAGGATCTTCCATAGAACGAATATGAGGTAGAAGTCCCTCTTCCATACCAATGATGAAGACAACAGGAAATTCTAGACCTTTTGATTGGTGCAGTGTGATGAGAGTAATTGCAGATGATTCATCTTCCATTTTATCAATGTCACTGATAAGACTTATTGTTTCTAAAAATTCGGATAAAGACTCCCGCAATGAATTTCCTTGATAATCAGATGCACTATTTAAGAATTCGTCAAGATTTTCGAGACGTTCCTTATCACGAATATCCTTACTTGATTGAAGGATTTGTCTGTAATTTGTCAGGTCTAGGATACTATTAATCAAATCTCCTAGAGATTGGTGAGTATCAGAATTTAATATCTCGGAAAGTTTACTGATTGTATCGTAGAAATTGGATAGTGCCTTGATAGAACGAGGATTTAATTCGATTCCATTTGATTTTTGAAGTTCTAACATTTTTCCTATCGCGAAAAATAGTGGTAATTGTTCATCTCTTGCAACCAGTGATATATCATCGAATGTTTTTTTCCCAATCCCCCTTGGAGGAGTATTGATAATCCTCATCAATGAAATATCGTCATAGGGGTTAGCAATTGTTCTAAGATAGCTTACGAGGTCTTTTATTTCCTGTCTTTGGTAGAATTTTTGTCCTCCAATTAATTGGTAAGGCACTCCATGACGCCTGCATGATTCCTCTAATAGTCTTGATTGAGAATTGACTCGATACATTATTGCGATGTCTGAATTAGAATAACGTTGAGTAGTAGTTAGTGATTTAATGTGATTCAGGACTGATTCAGCTTCTTCAATATCAGTAAATGCTTCCTCTATTGTTATAAGCTCACCTGGTTTATTTGATGTCCAGAGGTCTTTTTCTACACGTTGATCATTTGCAGATATAAGGTGTTGAGCAGCCTCTAAAATTGTTGAGGAGGACCGATAATTTTGTACTAGAGGAATTACTTTTGCATCTGGGAAATCAGTTTGAAAACTAAGTATGTTCCGTATGTCTGCATTGCGCCATGAGTAAATTGATTGGTCAGGGTCTCCTACTGCGCAAAAATTCCGATGCTTGGCAACCAATAATTTGGCGATTTCATACTGAGCAACATTCGTGTCTTGGAACTCATCGACCATTACATGCAAAAATCTTTCAGAATATTTTTCAGAGATTTCTTTATCCTCACTTAGAATGAAATGTGTCTTGATTAGCAGGTCATCAAAATCTAAAGCAGAATTCAAACTCATGAATCTTTCGTATTCTTCGTATACCCTTCCAACAACCTCTTGGAAATAATCATTAGCGTTTGATTTATATTCTGAACTTGGGATTAATTGACTTTTGGCATTAGAAATACTTGAAAGGATAGATCTGGGCGGAAATTGTTTTTGGTCTATTTGCAGTTCTTCCATTGCCACTTTTGTCTGTTCAATCTGATCTCCGTCATCGTAGATTACAAACTCAGAGCTGAGCTTAATTCTTTGTCCTTCTATTCTTAAGAATTTTGCACAAAAAGAATGGAAAGTTCCTGCAGCAATCTCTGGCATTGTATTATCCAGTATTGTGGCAAGGCGGTCTTTTAATTCTCGAGCAGCTTTGTTAGTAAAGGTCATTGCTGTAATGCGATAGGGGTTAACTTTTTGAGATTTAACTAAGTGGGCTATACGGTGAGTTATTACACGAGTTTTCCCACTTCCAGGGCCTGCAATTAATAAAACGGGACCATTGATTGAAGTGACAGCATCAGCCTGTTCATGATTCAGGTCTTGGAGCATTTTTTGGTTCATATTCTTGTTTAACAAAATTTTCTAGCTATTTCTTGCTAGCCAGTATTCCATGCTATCAGTCAATGCCATTAAACTTGCAGTAATAATATTTGAAGATGCCCCCACAGTGCTCCAAATAGTGGAACCGTCAGTGGACTCTATAATTACTCGGACTATGGCACCGGTTCCGTCAGCACCATCTACCACTCTGACCTTGTAGTCGGTAAGTCGTAATGGTTCTAATTCGGGGTAAAATTCAAGCAATGCTTTTCGAAGAGCATTATCTATTGCATTTACAGGCCCATTTCCATCAGATGCGGTGTGCATTATTTGGTTTCCAACTTTTACCTTCAACATCACCTGAGATGATAAATCGCCTGCAATCGAAGTGTTATCACTGTTAGTTTTTGTATGTTTTTGAACCACAGTCATAAATTCCTGCACTTCAAATGGACGCGTATAATCACTTTGTGATTTTCTTACTAGGACTTCAAATGAAGCTTCTGCGCCTTCGTATTGCAAACCAGTATTCTCTTTTTCTTTCACCTCATTAACTAAATTTCGAGCCTGATCCTTAGATAATTTAATTTCAATCCCTAGTTCCCCTACTTTATATAGGACATTACTTCTTCCAGAAAGTTCAGATACTAGAATCCTTTTTCCATTTCCTACCATATTGGGTTTGATATGTTGATAGCTATCTTCAATTTTTTGCACTGCCGCCGCGTGAATTCCACCTTTATGAGCAAATGCGCTTGATCCAACATATGGTTGGGATGGAATGGATCGCATATTTGCTATTTCAGCAATCTGAAGGCTAACGTCAGTTAATAATTCCATTTGTTCGTCTGTAATGCAATCAATACCCATTTTCAATTTCAAGTTTGCAATTATTGATATTAGATTTGCGTTTCCACATCTTTCTCCATAACCATTGATTGTGCCTTGAACTTGAAATACCCCAGCTTCAATGGCCGCGAGTGAGCCAGCTACAGCTGAATCAGTATCATTGTGAGTATGTATGCCTAATTTTACATTTGTTTCTGAAGAAACAGATTGAATGATATTTGTAATTTCGGTTGGCAATGTACCGCCGTTAGTGTCACAAAGGACTAATACCTCAGCCCCAGCGGATTCAGCAGATTTCAAGCATTTCATGCTGTACTCATGGTTCGATTTATATCCATCAAAAAAATGCTCTGCGTCAAAGAATACCCTCTTTCCGAGGCTCTTTAAATATGAAATTGACTCATAAATCATTGCCAAGTTTTCTTCTAAAGAGACTTCTAGTACTTCTAAAACTTGAAGTTCTGAACTTTTACCTACGAGGGTGATCACCGAAGTTTCTGCCGAAACTAGAGCTTTTATGTTCAAATCATCGCTAGCTTTGACTCCTGTACGTCTAGTACTTCCAAATGCTGTGATGACTGCGTTTTTAAGTTTTAGAGTCTTGGCAATTTCAAAGTATTCTTTATCTTTAGGATTTGAGCCTGGCCAACCGCCTTCTATAAAATTTACGCCAAGATGATCTAATCTTTGAGTAATGGCAATTTTGTCATCAACCGACAAAGAAATTCCTTCGTATTGTGCCCCATCTCTTAACGTGGTGTCATATAATTGTATAAGAGTCATAAAATTTCCCTTACGGTATAGGCTAAGCTAATGATATCTCGGTAAATCGTATCACATTGCACATTTAGAATCAGTTTAATATTAGTTTTTAACGAGTGGTTTTTCTGCGAGAATTATCATTCTACGAGAATGCTTGTCATAATTTGAAGAATTATAATACCCAAATGCTTTCTTAAAAACAAAATTCGCATTTTCAAGCATTTGTATTAGCTCAGTAAGGGTGTAAAGTCTGATTTTATGCCCTTCTATTTCTTTGATTTTTCCTTCTGGAGATACTAATTTAAAACTAACGTGGTTTCGACTTGTTTCAAGGTCAAAATTTCTCTCCTCAATAATTAGTGTTCCATCTTTGTCTTGGCGCCACTCTCGCTCAATATTGTTTATAATTACCCATTCACGGTTTAAAGTATCAATGAGTAGTTTTCCTCCAGGTTTAAGTGACTTATACATCTCCTTTAGGACTTGGGAATCGTCATTTTTGGAGTTTAGGTAACCGAACGCTGTGAACATGTTTATTATTGCGTCAAATTCTGATTCGAAAGGTATTGTAGACATGTCTGAGCAGATGGTAGAAATATTGACTTTTTTTGCTTTAGCTTCCACTTCAGCTATATCTAAGTATGCTTGAATTAAATCTTGGGAAACAACATTCATGCCCTTAATGGATAGTTCGATTGAGTGCCTTCCTTGACCACAGCACAAGTCCAGAATTTTCGATTTAGGCTTTAAGCTTAGGGTTTCAATTATGAAATTGACTTCCTCGATAGTACGTTTGGAGTCAAAGTTGCCAGAATATATTTTTAAATAGTCTGACCCAAAGAAATCGTTAAACCATTGTTTTTGATGACTCATTACGACATCCTAGCATAATGTGGGGTATTTGTTGGAAGTGAAGTTTTGAATTTGTGCTACAATTATTAATAGAAAAAACGGTTATGAATTTGGAGTATTTGGTTGATCTCGCTTGATGATAAATCCGTAGTCATAGTTGGAGCTAAACGAGTTGGCCAAGTGTTAGCAAAAAGATTTGCCGATGAAGGAATGCGAATTGCGATTACATATCGGCATTCAAAAGTTGATGCCCAAAATCTTTTGGATGAAGTAATAAAAACTTCCCCAGATTCATTTATTCTTCAAGTAGATATTACTAGTGAAGATAGTGTAAAGAACATGATTAAAGAGGTTGAAGCGAAGTTTGGGGAATTAAATTTTGCTATAAATTTAGCTTCTCAATATAATCATACCCCCCTTGAAAGTTTAGATAGTTCTACATGGGACGAAAATATGGCGGATGCTAAAGGAAGTTTTTTGTTCGCCATTAACGTTGCAGAGATGATGAAAAATAATCTCGCTCCTACAAAAGGCCATATAATGTTTTTTACTGATTGGGCTGCTGGAAACACTCCGTATGCCGGGTATTTGCCATACCTCACCTCAAAAGCTGCGATTGATTTTATGACTAGATGCTTCGCTGTAGAATTGGCATCACACGGAATTTTAGTTAATTCTATTGCCCCTGGGCCAACTGCGAGGCCTCCAGAAATAGATAAACAAACTTGGACAACTGGAGTCATTGAAAAATCTCCTCTAAGACGTGAATCTTCAGCCGAAGAAATGGCTGAATTGATTATTTCACTTCTTAAGTCTGAGACAATTACAGGAGAAACTATTAGAGTGGATTCTGGCAGACATCTTGCGGGTCCTGGAATTGATTAGATGAGTGGTATGATTTTCAGAGTAACAAAATCTTTTGAATTTGCTTATGGTCACAGGCTGTTAAATTATGATGGCAAATGTCGTTATTTACATGGTCACAATGGAGTGGTCGAAATTGATGTTGAAAGTTCTGATTTGGATAAGAGGGGGATGGTTATAGATTTTAATGAAATCCGTGATCTGATACGTCGGTGGGTTGAAGATAGTATGGATCATAAAATGATTTTATGTAAAAAAGATCCAATGGTTGAGGTGTTTAGGAAATTTGATCAGCCCATGTATTTAATGGAAGAAAATCCAACAGCGGAAAATATTGCTCGACATATTTTTTATCAAGCAAGAAATCAAAAATTAAATGTTTCTGAAGTAAGAGTTTGGGAAACTTCTACCAGTTGTGCCGCATTTAGTGAAAATTAGATTAGATGGGAATCTTCATGTGAAATATGGGAAAAGTAGCAGTTTTAGTTAGTGGTGGCTTAGACAGCTGTGTTTTGATGGCGGATCGTGCACAAGATTCAATTGTTTATCCTATTTATTTGCAAGAAGGATTAAAGTGGGAAAATTCAGAATTGAAGACTCTAAAAAGATTCATTAAAAAAATTGATAATCCTAATATTCAAACCCTTACAATTATAAAAATGCCAATCACTCCTTTTTATCTTAATCATTGGAGTTTGACAGATCAAAAAGCTCCAGGCAGAGATGAACCTGACAGTGAAGTATTTTTGCCAGGACGTAATATCATTCTCATTGGGCTTGCTGCTGTTTGGTGTAGTACTCATGATGTAAGCGAGGTATCTATAGGTTCATTAGATGATAATCCTTTTCCCGATGCTACTGATGAATTCTTTGATGAGTTTGGGAAAATTCTTAGTAAAGGATTAGCGTTCTCAGTCGAGGTTTCTGCACCCTATAGAGGTACTAAAAAGCATGAACTGATAAAAAAGTTTTGTAGCTTGCCACTTGATTTAACGTTAACATGTATGGAGCCACAAGATCTTAGCCATTGTGGTCAATGTAATAAATGCAAGGAAAGACAGGATGCATTTAATAAGGCTAATGTTGAAGATTTAACAATGTATAGGAACTAAAAGTGTTTGCAGATAAAGATCCCAGAGATCCTAATTTAAAATTAAAACTTACAAAATATCTGAAGCAGATATTGGAGTTATTGGGAGAAGATCCTAGCAGAGAGGGATTGGCAGGAACTCCAAGAAGATGGGCTGAGGCTCTTATGGAGTATACTGCTGGATTGCAGCAAGATCCTGAAGAGCATCTTAAAGTGATTTTTCAATTGGATGAAGATGATTTTCCTGCAGAGTCAGATGACATGATTATTCTCGATAATATTGAATTTGTCTCAATGTGTGAGCATCATATTGCTCCAATCAGAGGAATTGTACACGTCGCATATATTCCTAACTACAATGGTGGAGTTGTTACAGGACTAAGTAAGTTAAGTAGAGTGGTTGAGGTTTTTGCAAGACGATTGCAGATGCAAGAAAGAATGACTCAACAAATTGCTCAAGCTATTGATAAGCATTTAAACCCGATGGGAGTTTTTGTGATAGTTCATGCTGTTCATTATTGTATGATTCAAAGAGGGGTTAGACAAACCGGAAGTAGCACACTTACAACAGCTCGAAGGGGAGTTTTCTTGAAAAACCCAAGCTTAGAAGAGAAATTACAAAGATATTTGAATATGAGGATTGATTCTAATCAAAACTTGTAGTTTTTAGTCATCGAATTTTGACCTAGCAGGTTTTTCCATATTTTTAGCAGTTATGTAATCTTTATAACTAGCTTTTTCATCTCCAATTAAATGGTAAGCAATCCCTCTGTGTCTATATGCACTCCAGAAATCGGGTTTTAAATTAATTGCTTTTGATAGGTCTTCTATTGCTTGATCAATTTTATTTAAATCCATAAGCGCCAATGCTCTATTGTGAAAAGCATCGTAGTAATTAGGATCTATTTGTATGGCTGATTGAAAATAATCGAATGCTTGTGATATTTCTCCTTGACACATATAAGCAGTTCCAAGGTTGTTTATAGCCATGGGGTTTTGAGGGTCGATTTCTAACACCTTTTCTAAATCTGCAATAGATTCAGGATATTTTTTTTGTCTCGCAAAGGCATTTGCCCTCAAGAAATATGCAAATGTATTTGATGAGTCATGCTCGATTAATTTCGAGTACTTTTCTACATCATTTGGGGTTGGTTCTGGGAATAATTCCTTTGAGTTGTATGATGGAATTGATTTCATTAAATAAATGCCTTTCAGGGTTTAATATAGTTCTGTAGTGCAAGTTTGTTTATTTACAAACTTTATTCTCATTGTAACTTAATTGGGTTTTGATAAGCTTAGGAATCAGTTTAACTTTTTACAGGAGCTAACATGTTAAAAATTTCTAAACAAGTAGGTGACCGCCTAATCTCTCATGCTCTAGAAGAATCCCCGAATGAGTGTTGTGGATTATTGCTTGGACAGGCAGGGAATGATTACCCCGAAATTACAGAGATTCGAGAGATTACTAACATTGTAAATAGTCCTACTCGATATCAAATGGATCCTCAAGAATATGTTAATGCATGGCAAGAATCGGAAAGAAGGTCTTTAGATGTAATTGCTTGCTATCATTCACATACTCGAGGCGCTGATCGTTTTTCTGAAACCGATCGTCGTTTAGCTTTGGAAAATGGATGGATCGATTTTCCATTTGTGTTAGTAGTTTTACATGACAAGGTCAATCCAAAGATTTTGGCATTTAATGTTGATTCTTCTGGCAAGGTTGAAGAAATAACTGTTGAATTGATCTAAATAGATTAATTCAACAGTTTTGCTATTCGAACCCGGTGGTTATTGCTATCTGCAATGATCACATTTCCACGGGAGTCACTAATTGCTCCATGAGGTCTGTCTAGCTCGGCAGAGGTTGCAGTTCGACCATCTCCACCTTCGCCCTTTGAGCCTCCTGCAATTGTTTCAACAATATTTGTTTTGGACGATAGAATCCTTATTGCATGGTTTTCAGTATCAACTATTAATAAATCCCCGTTCTTATTACATCTAATTGCTTTGGGCCCACGGAAAGTTGCATTTATTCCCAATTCCCCGTCTCCAGAATATCCACTATCACCTGTGCCTGCAACTGTAGTAATTATTCCATTTGTATCAATTTTCCTGATAGAATTCCCTTCTCTTTCACAAATAAAAACACTGCCATCGTTATCAACCGCTATTGCCCGTGCTCCATGTATTGATGAATTTTTTGCAGGGCCACCATCTCCTGAATGTTCTAGTTTACCGTTTCCCGCAATTGTATTGATTGTTCCAGTTGATAAATCGATTCTTCGAATTCGCTGATCCTGAATATCAGCAATTAATAGCCCTCCACTGTTGTCAAATACACAGTCATTTGGCTCAAGAAAACGCGCATTAATTGCTAATCCACCATCGCCTCGATTACCTTTAATACCATCTCCAGCTATCGTGGAAATAATTCCTGAATTTGAATCAATTTTTCGTATTGCTGGAGAGAATCTTTGGGCAAAATATACGTCTCCATTTTTTGCTACCTGAATAGCATAGGGTTCTTCTATCGTGGCATTAATTGCTTGATCTCCATCTCCAGAATAACCTTGAGATCCATTTCCGCAAACAGTCGAAATAATGTTGCTTTCAAGGTCAACTTTTCGAATAGAATAATTAAAACAGTCTGCAATATAAAGATGTTTTTCTGTATAGTCGAAATCTATATGGAATGGTTCATTTAGTGTGGCAACAGTTGCTTTTTGTCCATCTCCTGAGTATCCCCTTGATCCATTTCCGACAATAGTGTCCATAATATATTCAGGCACAGTCAAATCTCCGTTTGAATTATTTCAAAGTGTTGATATTAGCGCACGTTTGTGGGAAGCAACTCCTATGGTTTTACCATTTTCTGTAGCTTCGATCTTAAATCCCAAGCGCATTTTTTGAGAATCAACTTCTGTGACTTCAATATTAATAGTCACAGTTTCTCCAACTTTAGTTGGCGCCAAGTGCCTTAAGCCGTCAACCGCATATCCTACGGTGCTGTAGTTTTCAGGAAGCAATGGTTCTGTCAGCTTTATACACGCACCCTCCATTAGTCCTAACAAAGATGGAGTTGAAAGTACTTCAGCTCCGGGTTTACCAGTTCTATTAGTACTCATTTCTGAGGTAATTACAAAATCCACATTTGCAGATTGTCCTGATTTAAATTTGTCCATTGTCATTTTCTTCTCCATAAATTTGGGTTACGAACTTATTTTAATAATTCTATGAGTTTTTCAACAATAATTTTTTCTTCCCCCGTTTGGAGGTTTACTGGATGGATTGTAATTCCATTTTTTTCGCTTGGTCTAACTTGGATTGAAGGATCTCCAGTAGATAGAATATTAATTAATTCCTCACCTTTTAATCCATTCCATGTTTCGTCAAAATCAATTATTGCTCGGGGGTGAGTGGTTTCTGCACTAAGGATTTGTGGATTCGTCTTTTCAACTTTTGCTTGAACTCCAGGGAGTTTGCAAACAGATTCGACTATGAAAGTACATTTTTCTGTCCATTCACTAATTATTTGGTCAAAATCAGTGTCTATAAACAATTGAAGGGCTGTAATTAATCCTGCAATTTCTTCTTTACATACTTTTGCAGACCTACAAACTGCATTAGCATGAGGTGGCCCGTTCAAATAAGCAGCTTCAATTAAATGTTTTTTCCCGCAAAGTATTCCAGTTGATTGGGGTCCTCGAATACCTTTTCCTCCGCTGAAAGTTACCATGTCTGCACCCATATTGATAAATTTTTGCAGATTTTCTTGGGGAGGAAGCATAGCCGAAGCATCTACAATTACTGGGATTTCTTTAGAATGAGCAATTTTTATTACTTTTTCTAGTGGAATTGCCCCGTGATGTACTGGGCTGAAAATATAAGCTACAGCTGCAGTTTGGCAATTGATACTATGTTCGAGTTCCCATTCTTCTGTATTGCCTACTCCGCCAATTTCAACCATTTTTGCTCCTGCGGCTCTAAAGCTATGGTGATAGGCTACGAGGTGTCCCTTATCAATGATAATTTCGTTTTTCATTCCGTTAGTATTTGGTAATTGATTAATCTTGTATGGGTCACTGCCTGCTATACAAGCTGCTGCCTGAAGAACCATTCCAGAAGCAGCTCCTGCTGTAACTAGTCCTGCTTCTGCTCCGGTAATCTTTGCAATGAATTCCCCTGCTTTTTGATTAAGATCGTCCATATCTACAAACCATTTAGAAGCTTCTTCCATGGTTTTGATGACAGGACTTGGCATTATACTTCCACCTAGTTTTGTTAACCAACTAGCCCCATTTATTACTTTTTTGACACCTATGGAATTATAAAATTGATTTGTGTTGTTCATTCGGTTCATGAGAATTGTATTACCTTTGAAAATGCTGCCAAAACAACGAAGGATTTTGACCGCTTTTGAAAACTTAACACATTATTAAAATTAATGTTGTTCATGGGGCGCAATTTTGGTATCATTCCTCCACGCACTTTATGCGCTGGGTGTTTTTGTGTGAGTGCGTTTTTGTCTCAATATAAAGGAGGGTAAATTGAAGTGGATCGATTTTGAAAACCCGTCGTCTGTTGATGATGCAGTCAAGTTACTGTCATCTGCGAATGGCGAAGCGAAACTTCTCGCTGGTGGTACAGATTTAATTGTACAGATGAGAGCCGGTGCATTGGCGCCAGGTTTAGTAGTGGATGTTAAGGCCATTCCGGAACTTAATGAGTTGTCATTAAATGGAAATGGTTTAACAGTAGGAGCCGCTGTTCCGTGTTACAAGATATACAACGATTCTGGTGTGAAGGAACATTTTCCAGGATTGGTGGATTCTTCATCCATTATTGGAGGAACTCAAATTCAAGGAAGGGCATCATTGGGCGGTAATCTGTGTAATGCTGCTCCGAGTGGAGATTCAATTCCAGCTATGATTGCTTATGGTGGAGTTGCAAACATTACTGGCCCAAATGGGGTTCGACAGGTTCCTCTGGAAGAATTCTGTATTGGTCCGAGAAGGACTGTCTTGTCAGGTGATGAGATTTTAATTTCTATAAGTTTTCCGTCTCCTGGAAAAGGTTCTGGCGCGCACTATATGAGGTTCATTCCTCGTAATGAAATGGATATAGCTGTAGTAGGTGTAGGAACATCTGTGGTTTTGGATGGAGACAACATTAAGTCTGCAAGAGTTACTCTTGCTTCTGTAGCTCCAACTCCAATTTACGTAGAGTCAATTGGCGATGCAATTGCAGGTAAGCCGGCTAATGAATCAACAATTGCTGAAGCTGGACAAATGGCCAAAGAAGCAGCAAAACCGATTACTGATATGCGTGGAACCATTGAATACCGTAAACATCTTTGTGATGTGTTAACTAGGCGTTCACTGGCCAAATCAATTGAGCGCGCAAAGGAGAATAACTAATGCCCCGAAAAACTTATGTTCAAACTACTATTAATGGAGAAGAAGTCGACTTTCTATGCGAACCTAGGCAAAGCCTGCTTGAGTGTTTACGTGATGTAATAGGACTTACTGGGTCAAAAGAAGGTTGTAATGATGGAAACTGTGGTGCTTGTACTGTAGTTTTGGATGGACGAATTGTTACTAGTTGTCTTGTCCTAGGCGTTGAAGTTGAAGGCAAGGATGTTACTACTATTGAGGGAATAGCATCTCCAGAGGGACTTCATCCAGTACAGCAGGCATTTTTAGAAAATGCGGCATTACAATGTGGTATCTGTACACCAGGTTTCATCATTGCATCTAAAGCTTTGTTAGAAAAGAATCCAGATCCTACTGAGGAAGAGATTAGATTTTGGCTAGCAAATAATCTGTGCAGATGTACTGGCTATGACAAGATTGTCAGAGCAGTAATGGATGCAGCAAAGCGATTACAGGAGGCGTAAAATGGCCACCGTTAACTATGAAAGAAATGTTGTTTTGTCCAGTAAGGATTATGATGTTGTTGGTACTCGTCCAGTAAGACATGATGGTGCTGACAAGGTGACTGGTAGAGCTGTGTATGGGGCGGATTTTGATACTGCAGGTCTACTGTTTGGGAAAATTCTGAGGAGTCCTCACGCTCATGCGCGTATTGTCTCTATAGACACTTCTGCCGCAGAAGCTTTGCCGGGCGTGCATGCAGTTGTTACATCGGCTGATTTTCCTGAAATAGAAGGCGGTACAATGGTGTCTGATGGAGAGGGTGGATTTACTGACGTGGGAAGACTTAGGGATAATGTTATGGCTGGTAGTAAGGCGCTATATAAGGGTCATGCTATTGCGGGTGTCGCGGCAAGTAGTTCTCATGTTGCTGAAGAAGCGGTTAGCTTAATAGATGTAAAATATGAAGTTTTGGCCCCAGTAATGACTGCACCTCAAGGTATGGAGAAAGATGCGCCAATTTTACTTGAAGATTTAGAAACTGAGGAACTTGGTGCTACGCTTCCAGGGCCCACAAATGTTGCTGAACATATTCAACACGTTAAAGGTGATGTTGAAAAAGGATTTGCAGATGCAGATATTATAGTCGAGAGAGAGTTTAATACTGCCACTGTTCATCAAGGATATATTGAGCCGCATGCTGCCTCCGCATTTTGGAGCAGTGACGGTAGATTACATATCTGGACTTGTACTCAAGGATCGTTTGCGGCAAGGGACAGTACTGCAGAAATTTTAGGAATTCCTACTTCGAAAGTTCGAGTTACTCCTACTGAAATTGGGGGAGGCTTTGGAGGTAAAATTAATGTATATCTAGAGCCTGTTGCTGGTTTATTATCTCAAAAAAGTGCTAGACCTGTGAAAATTGCTATGAGCAGAGCTGATGTATTTGAGGGTTCTGGTCCCACTCCTGGTTCATACGTGAAAATCAAAATGGGAGCTAAGAAAGACGGGACGTTTACAGCTGGTCAAGCATATTTGGCTTATGAAGCGGGTGCATTTCCAGGATCTGCAATAGCTGCTGGCGCTGATTGTGTTTTTACAGCATATGATGTTGCTAATCAATTGATTGATGGTTATGACGTGGTGGTGAACAAACCTAAATCTGCGGCATATCGTGCTCCAGGAGCACCAAATGCTGCATTTGGTGCAGAGCAAGTAGTAGATGAAATTGCGAACAAGCTAGGAATAGATGCTTTAGATTTGAGAATAAAAAATGCTGCTACAAAAGGTACTAGTCGTGCAGATGGTACTGTCCACCCAAGAATTGGCTGTAAGGAAGTTTTAGAGGCAATGAAAAATCATCCTCACTATACCGCGCCATTGGACGGAGAAAATTCAGGCCGAGGGGTTGCAATAGGATATTGGTTCAACATAGGTTTTGAATCTGCTGTAAATATTTCTGTAAATGATGATGGCACAATTGCATTGACTGAGGGTTCTACAGATATTGGAGGTTCCCGTACTTCGATATCAATGCAAGCAGCGGAAGTTTTGGGAATTCCTGCTGAATCAGTTAATCCGTCGGTCGTAGATACTGACTCGATTGGGTATACTTTTATCACTGGAGGAAGTAGGACTACTTATGCGACTGGTTGGGCAGCTTATGAAGCAGCTCAGGACGTGAAGGAACAATTGATTGAAAGGGCCGCGAAAATTTGGGGAATCACTACTGACAAAGTCAGTTATGATTCTGGTGTTTTAACCAATTTGAATTCTGAAGAGACTATGACTTTTGCTGAAATAGCGGATGAACTTAATGATACTGGTGGCCCGATTATAGGAAGAGGAAGTTTGCATGCTGGTAAAGCTGGAGCAGGCGGAGGTTCTTTTGCAGGTGTGATAGTCGATCTTAAAATTGATCCTGATACAGGAAAGACAGAAGTCACGAGATTTACTTCAGTTCAAGATGCAGGCAAGGCTATTCATCCAAGTTATGTTGAGGGTCAGATGCAAGGTGGTAGTGTCCAAGGAATCGGTTGGGCCTTGAACGAAGAGTATTATATGAGTGATGATGGCAAGATGAATAATTCAACTTTGTTAGATTATCGAATGCCAACTAGTTTAGATCTTCCTATGATTGATACAGTAATTGTTGAAGTCCCATCGGAACAGCATCCATATGGAGTGCGCGGTGTTGGCGAGGCGAATATTGTTCCTCCTACACCTGCGATTGCTAACGCGGTTCATGATGCTACAGGAATTCGAATGGAAAGGTTGCCAATGAATCCTACTGCCATAATGGAAGCAAAATGGGCTCAGGATTAGTGAATTAACTTTATCATGGCGACTGTTTTTATACCATCACTAATGCAGAACCTCAGTGAAGGCGCTGATAGGGTGACTGTTGAAGGCAACACTGTAAGAAAGATTATTGATAATCTAGAAGAAATCCATACAGGATTTAAATCAAGATTGTTGGATAATAGAGGTAGGATTAAACCCAATATTTCAGTGGCAGTTGACGGAGAAGTTTCGGAGATTGGAATCTTAGAGCGCGTAAGTCCTAACAGTGAAGTGCATTTTTTGCCTGCTATAGCCGGTGGAGAGTTTTGAATATCATATTTATGATGATCTGTCGTGGCTGCTAAGCAAGAATTACTACCGATATCCGAGGATTGGCATAAGGCTTTGGCAATTGTTGCGCACCCTGATGACTTGGAATATGGTGCTGCTAGTGCAATAGCTCGTTGGACTTCTCAAGGGAAAGATATCCAATATCTTTTGGTCACTGAAGGTGAAGCAGGAATTGATTCTATGGATCCTAAGGATGTAGGTCCACTTCGAAGAAATGAAGAAATCGCAAGTGCACAAGTTGTTGGTGTAACTGATGTTCAGTTTTTGGATTATAAGGACGGTGTTGTAGAATATGGTTTACCACTCAGACGAGATTTAACCAAAATTATTCGTTCTAAAAAACCAGATGTAATTATTACTATTAATCATGAGCTTCAGTTCGCCCAAGGGCAATTGAACATGGCTGATCATCGTTATGTTGCACTGGCTGCTTTTGACGCTGCTAGAGATGCAGGGAATAGGTGGATTTTCCAAGAATTATTTGATGAAGGTTTTCTTCCATGGACCGGAGTGAAAATGGTAATGGTAGCAGCTTCTCCCAATCCTACTCATTGGGTGGATGTTGGTGATTCTATCGAACTTGGAATTCAATCTCTTAAATTGCATAAGGCGTATATAGAAAATTTGAGTCAAGAGTTTGATCCTGAAATGTTTTTGAGTATGAGTGCTAATGCCTCTGGCGAGAAAGTGGGTGTTGACTACGCTGTTGAATTCCAGGTTATCTTGATTTAATCAGTGTAGTATTAGGTCTAGTTGATTGTTTGGGCTGCTGGCCAGGGTTTTAATTTTTCTATTGCTGCTGATAGTTTAATGATAGTTCTTTCATCTGCGTTTCGTCCTATAATATGCAATCCAATGGGAAGTCCATCACTTGAAAAACCACATGGGATGCTTGCAGCTGGGTATCCAATCATGTTTATCGGAAATGTAAATGGAGTATATCCCCAAATTGGGTCAACATCCATATGATTTATCGTGGTTGGGTTTTGA
This sequence comes from SAR202 cluster bacterium, assembly GCA_022447855.1. Lineage (GTDB taxonomy): Bacteria > Chloroflexota > Dehalococcoidia > Lucifugimonadales > UBA6927 > UBA6927. Next base: position 38,487 of record JAKUTX010000003.1, on the reverse strand, counting down.
CCAATTTCAAATGCTGTGACTGACATTGTAGGTGAAATTAGTAGATCAAATTTTTGAAATTGCTCTTCAAACTGCAATTTCATGAGGTTTGTGTATCCTAGCGCAATTCCATAATCAGCTCCAGAAAATCTGGATGCTGCCTTGAACCCTTCTTGAGCATAGTCGGTTAATTGATTTAAGTCTAAATTTTTTGAAGCATTTCTACTTCCTGCGATCAGACATGCGAAAATGCGTAAAAAATGTTCTGTGGGATTAACAAGTTTCAAATCCGACTCTTCCACTGAGCAACCTAGCGACTCCAACGACAATGCTGATTCTTTTGTGATTTTTAGAACCTCGTCATCAACTGGGGTATAACCGAAATCTGGTGTCCACCCTATTCTAAGATTTTTAACATTTCCCTCACATGCTTCTAGGAAGTTTTCTTTAGGTAATATTGGGGATGCTAAATCCCTTGTATCAGAACCTGATAGTACGTTTAAAAGGATTGCTGCATCTTCAACACTTCGTGTTATAGGGCCAGATTGAGTAAGTATATTGTGAGCCGGAGGTTGTTCTAATGATCCCGTGGAAATTTTTGGCACTCTACCCAGAGTAGGTTTTATGCCATAAGTACCACAGAAACTTGATGGGATTCGGATTGATCCACCACCATCGCTGCCAGTTGCCAGTGTTGACATTCCTGAAGCAACGGAAACTGCTGCTCCTCCACTTGATCCTCCGCTAGTGCGAGACGTATTCCAAGGGTTTTTGCAAGCGTCCCCTAAAAGATTTTCTGTCGTCCCTTTGAAACCAAATTCAGGGGTATTAGTTTTACCAAGAATTATACCGCCCGCTTTTTTAACTCTTTCAACAACAATTGAGTCGTAATCGGGAATATAATTATCGAATGCTTTGGACCCGAAAGTTGTTCTAATAGATTTTGTTTCTTCAAGATCTTTTATTGAAATGGGAATTCCATGTAGAGGTCCTACAGAATCATTTTTCATTATTGAATTTTCACATATTTTAGCTTGGTTTAATGCGTATTCAGCGGTAATAGTCAAAAATGCATTTAAAATGGGATTCAAAGTTTGAATTCTTTCAAGGAATACCTTAGTAATTTCTACAGGGGATAAGTTTTTATTTCGAATATGCTGCTGAAGTTCCTTAACCCCCATAAATGCTATTTCTTCTTGAATCAATTCTATAACCTCAGTATTAAAATATGTTTGAATACGATTATAGAAAGGGGTTTTCAATAGTGCAAGATTGTTGTGATATTATCATCATTAAAAGGAGACTATTATGAGAATTAGTAATATTGAAACCTTTATTGTTGATGCAGGTTGGAGGCCATGGATATTTGTGAAAGTTGAAACAGATGAGGGCATTACTGGATGGGGAGAATGTTCTGATGGTCGGCAGCCTTTAGGTGTTACTGGGACTATCGAAGACATGAAACCAATACTAATGGGACAGGATCCGTGTGCATTTGAGATGAGATTTTGGGATATGCTGAGGCTTAGCAGACAGTCCCCAAGTGGAATTGCCAGTAAAGCAATTGCGGGTGTGGAATTAGCCTTACTAGATATTAAAGCTAAGTCTTTGGGTATATCAGTAGTCGAGTTGTTTGGAGGCCCCACACGTGAAAAAGTAAGAGTTTATTGGTCACATTGTGGAACTTCAAGAGCTAGACATAATGATTTATTGAATACACCTCCTATTAATTCGATGGATGATATTGCGAATTTGGGTAAAGAAGTTGTTAGCAAAGGATTTACGGCACTTAAGACTAATATTATTATTCCTGGAGATCCCGCAAGTGTTTGGATGGGTGGTTTTGGAGGTGGTCAAGGGACTACTGATCAATATATAACTAAAAGTTTGCTCAATCACGTTGAAACACTAATAGGAACATTTCGTGATGCTGTGGGAGATGAAGTCGATATAAATTTAGACTTAAATTTTAATTTTAAGACTGAAGCTTGTTTGCGTATCGCGAAGGTTTTGGAAAAATTTGATTTATTATGGTTGGAAATCGATATGTATCAACCTGAAAGTATCAAACAAATAAAAGAAAGCACATCAACTAGAATTTGTACGGGTGAGAATTTATTTTATATGCGTGAATATTTGCCATATTTCCAAATGCATTCTGCTGACATGTTTATGATAGATGTTCCATGGAATGGTTTTAGCCAGTCTAAGAAAGTTGGAGATCTTGCTGAGGTTTATCAACATAATGTTGCACCTCATAATTATTATAGTCATCTTTCAAGTTTTATAAGTGCCAGTTTGTGTGCAGTTTTACCGAATGTACGAATTATGGAGATAGATATCGATGACGTTCCATGGAAGGATCAATTAACAAAGAATCAGCCGAAAATAGAAAATGGATTTATGGAAATCCCATCTATTCCAGGATGGGGAACAGATATTGATGAGGAGGTTGCTAGAGCTCATCCGTGGGATCCATCTAAGCTTGGATATATGAATTTCTCTGGGAAAAATAAATAAGGGATTATATTTTATTCACTGAGTGTTGTTTTGGTTTCTAAGTGAGTCAAGAAGTTTTTCGTTGATTGGGTAATATTTTCCTGGAGCAACTTTTTCTGATTCAATGAGTGATTTGGCGAATTCTTCATAGGACTCGTGCTTTTCTGCCCACTCAATAGTTTCTTTAACAATTTCTGAATAAACCACGACTACTCCGTCATCATCACCTATAATAAAGTCTCCTGGACGTACTACAACTCCTCCACACTGTATTGTGCCACCTGCCTCAAAGGGATGAATGTCTGGTTCTCCTACAGCACCAGTTCTTCCACTCGCAAATATGGGGAATCCGTAGCTCTTTACAGCATCTAAATCTCGAACTGCGCCATCGGTTACTAATCCTTCAGCACCTTTAATTTTAAGATGCAATAGTTTGACATCGCCTCCAATGCTAGCCCAGTCTTTCCCCATAGCATCCATTACTATTAGCTTCCCAGGACCAGTAGATCCCATTGCTTGATACTCTGGAGAATTTTCTTTCAACTTTGTCTCTTTCAAAATATCAGCCCGAGGTGGCACAAATCTTAATGTTTGCGCTTGTCCAACTAATTTTTGGCCAGGTGTATAAGTATGAACACCTTTCATCCAACATGGATCAAACCCAAAATGTTTGACTGCTGAGTATATGGTGGCTGTGGGCAGCAATTTTAGCCTTTCTAAGATTTGATTAGTTTGGTTTAATTTCATGGATACCTCGTTTCTTTTGATATTTGAGTCATAGTGTATCAGGTTGGAAATAACTTTCAGGAATTGATAATATTTGTGCGACAAGGAATTTTTAGAAGGTGACTTTTGAGGGTTTTATTTACATCCAATCAACAGAAATTTGTAGATAGCTTTGTGAAATTTATTGGAAATCGTCATTTGATTGACTCAGTAGATATTTTCAGTCCAATTAATACACAGCAAAATTTTTCTAACGTAGATGGTAAAACATTTGATGATGTAGCTAAACAAATTACCGATGTTGAAGTATTGGTGCATTCAGGTTTGTTGCCCGAGTTTGTAAACGTTAGTGATAGATTAAATTATAATATGCATGATACATATCAGTTATTAGACTTAGCAGTTAAAGGCGGTGTTAAAAGAGTAATATATCTGAGCACCTTACATGTAATGGATCAATATGACGAGTCTTTTACAGTTACTGAAAATTGGCGACCAGTGCCTTCTGTGAACCCTCAAATTTTGGGTCCATATATGGGTGAATTGGTTTGTAGAGAATTCGCAAGAGAAGGAAAAATTGAAGTGATTTTGTTGAGATTAGGAGATCTGATTGATTCCGTTGATTCAACAAAGTCTATGTCCAGTTCTAGTTTGTATGTTGATGATGCGTTTCAGGTGATTGAGAAGGCTTTTTCTGTTTCTATGCAGCATGAGTTTGAAGATCGTACCTTAACTTGGCTGCCCCTTCATATTCAGTCCAATGTCCCCAATAAGCGTTTTTTGACAGACCGTGCTGAATTGTTGATGAATTATAAACCGATTGATGGTCTTCAGATGAGATTGTGAATGTATAGGTGAAAAATGAAAATCTTATTGCTGGGTGCTAATGGTATGTTGGGCCCACATGTAGTAAAAGTTTTAGAAAAAGAACATGATTTAATTCTTAGTGATGTGCATGCAAGTATGGACTCTAAACATGACTATCACCAAATTAATATTTCAGATTTGGAAAGCGTAGTAAATATTTCCTCAGGAATGGATGCAATAATTAATTTATCTGTTGTAAGGGAAGAGAGACGTTTGGCATTCGACGTCAATTCCCAGGGATGTTACAACGTAATGAGTGCCGCTGTTGAAAATGGTATCAAAAGGGTAATTAATACGGGACCACATTTTACAGTTGCTGGTCCATCTTATGAGGATTATGATTTTGCGATTCATTCATTTATTCCTCCTCAGCCTGGAACGTATTTGTATGCCCATACAAAAGGATTGGGTAACGAAATTTGCAGAATTTTTTCACAGAATTTTGATATTAATGTCATTACGTTGCTTTTTTATAATTTTCGAGGATATGATGGAGATGAATGGCCTAAAGGTAAGGATTTCACTCCATTTTCAGTAACATGGGAAGATGCTGCAAATTCATTAAAATGTTCTCTTGACATTGAATTGAGTAAATTACCTTCGAAATTTGAAACCTTCAACATTTTTGCTGATATTCCTCATAATAAATTTAGTAATTCGTATGCGAAAAATGTTTTGGGTTGGAAACCGACTGACCAGTTACAAAAGTACTGGCAGAAAGAAATATAAAATCACTTCAAGGAGTTAATAATGTTGTCAGCTGAGCAAGCGGCTTTACAAGAGAGAACTGAATCCTCATTACCAAAAACAGGTCGACCAGTTATTCGTTCAAACCAAGGAGTAGTTTCGAGTGGTCATTATTTGACATCTATGGCTGGTGCCAAACTATTGATAAATGGAGGGAATGCTTTTGATGCTTTGGCGGCATCCGTTTTTGCTGCTGCTGTTGTAGAACCAATCGCATCATATTCATTGGCTGCTGAGGCAGTCCTGATGCTATATTCTACTGAGGAGGATTCATTTTTGTCTGTTAGTGGGCAAGGAACTGCTCCAGAATTGGCTACTATCGATTTTTATAAATCCAAAGGGTTAGATGTGATTCCTACTGGAGTTGGTAAAGATGCTCCTCTTGCATTTACATTGCCTGGTGTTGTGGATTCTTTGTTAACAATGCTTGAACGATTTGGGACTAAAAAAATTTCCGAAGTGTTAGAACCTGCAATTAAATATGCCTCAGAAGGTATTCCTCATTATGAATATATGTTGGATAGATTAGATTCGGCGTCTACTGTCCAACAATTCGAGCTTTTCCCTCCAGGAGGGTTTGAAGTCTTTTATAATGATAAGACTATTCCGAATCCTGGTGATTTGCTTAAACAATCTAATCTTGGAGAGTTGTTGTTGAAAATGACTTTTGCTGAGGAAGATTCTTTGATGGGAAGGAATATGCCCTTGGATGAGGCAAGAATTGTAGGAATTCAAGCTGCTCGAAAGTGTTTTTATCAAGGTGAAATTGCAGATATGTTTGATAGAAGTTCCAAAAGTGTAGGTGGGATTTTGAGTAAAGATGATTTGGGAAATTATCGCGCCAAGATTGCTGATCCAGTAAGCATTAACTTCCACGGGTATGAAATTTTCACTCATGATACTTGGAGTCAGTCTCCTGTACTTTTACAGGCATTAAACATGCTAGAGGGATTTGACTTGAAGTCAATGGGACACAATTCGGCAGAATACATTCATACTGTTTCGGAATGTTTAAAAATTTCTTTGTCTGATAGAGAGGCATTTTATGGAGATCCAGAATTTTCAGATATTCCAATAGATGGTTTGCTATCAAAAGAATATGCTGATGTCAGAAGAAAGGAATTCAATCCAGAAGTAGCTATTCCTGTACAACCTACCCCAGGAGATCCATGGGCGTTTTCTAAATATGACAAACCTGATCATTTTCCTGAATCCCAGAAATCGAGTGTTTCTGAAGATGAAAATAATACTCACCCTGATGGGACTACACATATTTCTGTAATTGATGAATCAGGAAATTTTGCATGCGCAACACCGAGTGGCGGTTCTTTCTCGAAATCTGTGTTTTTTCCTGAATTAGGCTGTGCATTAAGCACGCGAATAGAAATGTTTAATCTAATAGAGGGTCATCCTAATCAAATTATTCCTTCAAAAAGACCTAGGACAACATTAGTCAATTATATCGTTGCAAAAGACGGGAAACCAGTGATGACAATTGGGTGCCCAGGAGGAGATCATCAGGCCCAAGCTTGTACAGAATTAATATTGAACACTTTGATTTTTGGAATGGATCCCCAATTGGCAGTTGAGGTTCCAAGATTTGCTACAGATAGCGTCGTGGATTCCTTTTATCCACATGTTTATTTTCCGGGCAGATTATCGCTCGAAACAGGAATTTCTGAAGATATTTCAAAAGAATTAGAATTAAAGGGTCATAAAATTGATCGTGCGGTAAGTTGTGGGATGGGAGCGACTGTTTCTTTGAAAGATCCAAATTCGGGTTCTTTAAGTACTGGTGCTGATCCTAGACGTGCATGTTATGCAATAGGTTTGTGATACACGGGGATTCATCAATTTCTAAACATCTATACTGTATAATTGTGTGACAGGCTATATATTTCGAATTGGTTGCACAATGACTAATGAAATTACTGATCAGAATAATTTATCAAAAGATATCTTGAATACCAATGTGAAAAGAGTGGTAGTAAAAGCTGGAAGTGGTTTACTTACTGGCGGAGGAGAGAATCTGAATTTAGGAATTCTCTCTATATTGGTTGAGCAAATTGCTACGTTGAACAAGGCTGGAATTGATGTTTTGTTAGTTAGTTCTGGTGCAGTTGCTGCAGGTAGAAGAGTGATTGGTGTTTCAGATGATGAGCCTAATTTGCCTATGCGCCAAGCTTTGGCCGCAGTTGGTCAGGGTAGGATTATGCATTCATATGAGCAACTTTTTGGGGAACATGGTGTTTCTGTGGCTCAAGCATTATTGTCAAGGAATGATTTTTCTCGAAGATTAAGTTATTTGAATGTACGTAATACACTTTTGGCACTTATGGACTGGGATGTAGTTCCTATAATCAATGAGAACGATGTTGTTGCAGTTGATGAATTGTCCGAGGGAGTGTTCGGCGATAATGATACTTTGTCATCAATGGTGGCTACTATGGTGGAAGCTGATTTGTTAATCCTTCTTGGAGAAGTAGATGGTTTGTTTACATCTGATCCAAATATTGATCCTGATGCAGAATTAATTCAAGAAGTGACACATATTGATCAGACGATTTTTGCGGCAGGAGGTCCTTCCATAAGTAATCTTGGTAGAGGTGGAATGACTACCAAGATCGAGGCGGCAAAATTGGCGGTTGCTGCGGGAGTTAATATGGTCATTTCCAGTGGATTAACGAAAGATGTAATTATAAGATTGGTGAATGGCGAACAGATTGGGACTTTATTTCATGCATTGACAACCAAAATGGAAAATCGCAAGAGGTGGATGTTGACAAACATATCGAAAGAATCTCAAATCCATATTGATGAAGGGGCAGAGAAAGCAATTGTTTATAGGCAAAGTAGTTTACTATCTCCGGGGATATCTAAAGTTATTGGAGAATTTGAAAGAGGTGAAGTGATATTAATTTGCGACTCTAATTCACACCAAATTGCTTGTGGTATTTCAAATTACAGTTCTTCAGATTTAGCCAAAATTGCAGGCATGAAGTCTGATCAATTTGAGATGATATTGGATGTTAATTTTGGTGATGAAATCGTTCATCGAGATAATATGGTGATTTTGGCAGGGGTTGAAAATGGTATTTGATAACGATGCTTTGCGAGAAATTGGTTTTAGGGCTCGTCAGGCCAGTATAGAATTATCCAAAACATCGGGTCATTTGCGTAATTTGGCATTGTTGAAAATTGCAGATGCTTTGTGCGATCGAAAAGATGAGATTATTGATGCAAATTTTATTGATATTGATGTAGCAAAATCGAACTCTCTTTCTGATTCAATGGTTGATCGATTAATTTTAAATTCGGAAAGAATTGATCAAATTTCTATTGATGTTAGGAATGTTGTGAATTTGAATGATCCAATTGGTCGAATGGAAGATACGAAAATTTTATCTAATGGGTTACAAGTTGCGCGAAAACGAGTGCCTTTAGGTGTGATTGGTGCAATCTTCGAGAGCAGGCCAAATGTAATAATTGATATCTCAGTACTATGTATTAAGTCTGGGAATTCGGTGATTTTGCGTGGAGGTAGTGAGGCAATAAATACTAATTCAAAGATTTTCCAGGTTTTGAGAGATGCAGTTTCGGAGTTAGAGATTCCAATTGATGCATTGCAATTTATTGAATCGACGGATAGAGAAATTGTAACCCAATTACTTTTAATGAAAGATTATATTGATCTTTTGATACCAAGAGGAGGAGGAGCTCTTATTAGAAGAGTTTCTAATGAGGCAACTATGCCGGTTATTACAGGAGGTATAGGAGTATGTCATACATATGTAGATCGTTCAGCAAATTTGGAAATGGCTGAGAATGTGGTAGACAATGCTAAGACTCATAGACCTACTGTTTGTAATGCTCTGGATACTATTATTGTCCACTCTGATGTTGCAAGTGACTTTTTGTCTAGCTTGGCGCAACTTTGGAAACCTAAAAAAGTTAAAATGCTTTGTGATAGGAGATCGTTAAGTTTGCTTGAACCTCTGAATCTAGTAGATGCTAAGTTGGCAGAGGATCAAGATTGGGATACTGAGCATTTATCATTAGTTGCAGGTGTCAGAATAGTGGATTCTTTGGATGAAGCATTAGATCACATTTTAATTCACGGATCTGGTCATTCTGAAGCTATAATATCAGAGGATTATTCTGCTACTCAAAGATTTTTGAATGAAGTGGATAGTAGTGCCGTAATGGTCAATACTTCCACACGTTTTAATGATGGAGCCCAGCTTGGACTAGGTGCTGAAATTGCAATAAGTACGGACAAATTACATGCTAGGGGGCCTATGGGTTTGTCAGAGCTAACTTCTTATAAATGGATTGTAATGGGATCTGGTCAAATTAGAAAATAATTTTTTTGAACCTAATACTTTTTGAATAAAGTACCCCATTCTGTTTTAAGTGCAGAATGAATTCTTTTACGACCTTTGAACCTTAGCCAGTAGAAATTATGGAAAAGATTTGAAGCTAATATTCCTAAAAACACTAATGGAGTATTGAGGATTATTTTTTCTAGGGGTTTCAAAGGTCCCCAGTAAACCAATTTTTGTCCCCAGCTGGCGAAAGTGTTTGAGGATTTTGAAAATTTCCAGTTGATTTCTGAAATATCTTCTCCTTCGATATCCAATTCCTTAACTTCTCCGCATCCTAGTCCCGCTTCATGAGCAATTCTAATGAATGGAATATTCATTGGATCGAACCCCATTAATGTTGCAGACACAGCATCAATTGCAACTTGGTCCGAGCTTGCGATAAGTATGTTCTTTTGCTTCCAATTCAATGCACGTGGCCCAGGGCCATCCCCTGCAAAAGTGCCGTCTGTGATAGCAAAAATCCCGGGATGAATTTCCTTTTGAATTTTTAGTAGATCTACTAACGTTTGATGTATTACTGAATGAGTTTTGTGTCGTTCGAATCCTAGTAATCCTCCGAATGCATTTTTCATTGCACCAGTGATTGTTGTAAACACATGTGTTTTAAGAGTAGGCAGATGACAAATATTTTTGCCAATCATTATTTTTGGTATAAAAATTCCATTTGGATAAACTTTGTCTAATACATCCATTTTGCTTTTTGGTATGTATCTGATCCATTCTTCTTCCTCAAGAAATAGACTCTCGATGCCCAGTTTTTTTTCTACGGCAGAGTGCTTATTATTTTTAGCGCCTTCTCTGGGATTGACTACTACTGTCCCATTGTGCGCAGTTTTAATTGAATGCCCCTTGTTTAGAAGTGATTTAGATACACCTTCTAATTGCCATGGAGTTGTTGAGCATGCAGGGAAATAATGTTGCCAAGAAATATTTACCTTTAGCAAAGTAGGAATGGAGGGCAATAGGAATTTGTCGACATTTGCCAGATTCATTAATCGGTTAATATCTTCAACAAAGGTACTAGGAGTAGTGAAAACAACTGCAACTTTTGATTTCTGTGAAGGAGCAATTTTTTTATCTAGAGAATCTTGTACTTGCACTAAAATAATCCACTATTAATTTGTGACTAAAAGAGTTGGGAATTAATCTAAGAAATCACGTAATTTTCTAGACCTACTTGGGTGTCTTAATTTTCGAAGGGCTTTGGCTTCAATTTGTCTAATTCTTTCCCTAGTAACTCCAAAGTCTCTACCTACTTCTTCTAGTGTCCGTCCTCTACCGTCATCTAGTCCAAAACGAAGCCGAAGTACTCTAGACTCGCGTTCATTGAGAGTGTCTAAAATGTCATACATTTGTTCCTTAAGCAGTTGGTATGATGCGGCATCAGATGGAGCAATACCAGAAGTGTCAGGGATAAAGTCTCCCAAGTGGCTATCTTCTTCTTCACCAATTGGTGTTTCCAACGATACAGGTTCTTGAGAAATTTTTTGGATTTCTCTTACTTTTTCTGTTGGAATATCCATACCTTCAGCAATTTCTTCCGAAGTAGGTTCTCGCCCATATTCTTGGACTAATCTACGACTTATTCGTATGAATTTATTAATAGTTTCTACCATATGAACTGGTATACGTATAGTTCTTGCTTGATCAGCTATAGCTCGTGTTATTGCTTGACGTATCCACCATGTAGCGTAAGTGCTGAATTTGTAACCTTTACGATAATCAAATTTTTCTACGGCTCTTATTAGTCCAATATTTCCTTCTTGTATTAAATCTAACATGGTCATGCCACGGCCAGTGTATTTTTTTGCTACGCTCACAACTAGTCTTAAATTAGCCTCTGTTAAATGTTGTTGTGCGTTTTCACCTTGGATGTCAATTCTCTTCATCCAATGTTTGAATACGGGTTCACAGTTCTGCATTTGTTCAAGAAAATCAGGCTTTAATAAATCTGCTCTTGCAGAATCCAACGATTTTTCGTCATCTAATGTGTCTATAAATGCTTGTGGAAACAGACCTGAGTCCATAGAGAATTTTCTTATTTCCTCTTTAACTTCTTCGGGTTCCTTGTTAAGTACATCGGAAACAAAGTTTAGGATTTCTTCTGTGAGATCACCATCTAAGTTTTCGCGAAGCAAACTGTTACTTATTACATCTTGTAATGAAAGTTCATCTTGTATATTCGACCATCTGCAAATTGCGTCTAGTAAATCTTGCTGTGATAACATTCGTGTTAATAATTCCTGATAACATTGCCATGCAGACGGTTCAAATCCTAATTTTTCACGAACGTCAGAATTTACAGACGAAAGATATTTCGATGATTCTATTTGACGGGCTAACATTCTTTCATCAGATGCTTTCAGAAGTGTTACTCGTCCAATTTCTCTGAGATACATTCGAACGGGATCGTCTATCATTTCTGGTGATTCGGCCTCAATATCTCTGGTAATTTCGCCGACGGAGTCAACCATGTTTTCTGGTCTTCCAGAAAGAGCCGGATCATTTTCAATTGTTTCTAATGAATCATCGTCGGTCGTTTCATTGATTTGAATTCCCTCTTGAGGGAATTCAGATTCTCCTGAAACGTCATCAATATCATTTTCTGTAGAAATTCCGAGATCGTAATCGCCTACATTCATAGATCGTGCCATTTTATCCTCACGTACTTTTTATTAAATTATAATCAATTATACTTCTCTTTGCGAACATCATTAAAGGAGGTCTCTAGTTCTTTTATTCGATTATTTAGTTCGGCAACTTGATTTTCAAGATTTTTGAAAGTTTCATCTTCGGGTTGGATGGCATTAATGATGATTTCTTGCATTTCCTTGATGTATCTTATTTCCATTCTTAGTATACATTGCTGAAATGCCTTTTTGGCTGAATTGATATCGATAGGCTCAAGCGCCTTTTTGCTTAGGTCATCTAGTCTGATTTTTAGTGATGGTTCTAGTCCAGTTTCAAGAGATTGAATTGAATCAGATTGAATTAATCTTTCCAAAAGCTCCCTATCTTCGCTGTTTTTTAACCATTCTGGAGACAAATTGTGTGCGATTGATTTCAAATCTGGAAGATTTAAGATAAGTAGTATTACGTGTTCATCAAGCGATCTCTCGTTAGATCCGATAAGTTTTTTACTGATTTCTTGTGATTGAGAAGAATTAATAGAGTTTATAGTTCTTCGGTATGTATTTTTCGGGGTTTTGGATTGGGAAATGCCAGCACGGATTGCTTGTGGATTAAGCTCCAATAGAGTGGACAATTTATTAATATATCCATCCTGCTCCAAAAAGGGAGCCTTTTGTATTATTGGACGCATTATTTCTAAAGCTTGTGTTTTCCCATCACTAGAATCCAGATTGAACCTGGATTCTAGTGCATCGATTATAAATGAGATATATGGTTTTGCTTGTTCAACGGACGTTTCCCATTCAATAGGATCTTTTCTAATTAACTCGTCGGGATCCATGCCATTTTCTAAAACAGCGATTTTTAATTTTAGAGTGCTCCTTTGTTGGAAAAAAGTTGAAGATGAGGCTCGTTGGTCTCCGATAATTTTCCATGATGACTCGAGACTTCTTAAGGTCGCTTCTTGTCCTGCAGTGTCAGGGTCTAAGGCCAAAATTATATCGTTAGTCATCGAGCGGATTTTGAAAACTTGTTGCTCTGTTAGAGCGGTTCCCATAGATGCAACAACATTTCTAAATCCGAATTGATGGGCGGTTACAGCATCCATGTAACCCTCTACAATTGTCACAGAATTCTGAGAGCGAATTGTTTCTTGAGATATATTTAACGCATATAGATTTGATCTTTTGTCAAATATTGGTGTTGCAGGGGTATTGATGTATTTTGGAGAGTTGTTGGTAAGGGATCGGCCACCAAACCCTATTATTTGTGATTTCTGATTGTGGATAGGGAAAATTAGTCTCTGTCGGAAAAAATCAGAACTATTACCGTCTTCCCACTTTCGGATAATTCCAGCTAATGCCATCATCTCTTCATCGAATCCGATTTTAAGAAGATGAGATTTTAGACCGTCTCTTTCTTTGGGACTGAATCCAATTTGGAAAGTTTCTGATGTAATTTCGTTTACACCTCGATTTTTTAAATATTGCCTGGCTACAGTTCCTTGGTTTGAAACAAGACAAGTTTGAAAATAATTAGCAGCTTCTTTATTGATTGCAATTAATGATTCGTCACGGTCATAATTTTTTGAATCCTGACGTTCAATGGATACCCCAGATCGGTCTGCGAGAATTGTTAATGCGTCTTTAAATTCGACTCGGTGTTGGTGCATAATAAATGAAAATATATCCCCACCTGTTGCACAAGCACCAAAGCATCTCCATGATTGTCTACTCGGAGTTACGATAAAAGAAGGGGTTTTTTCTTCGTGGAAAGGGCAGTTTGCTTTAAAATTATTTCCTGATTTTTTTAAATTGACGTAACTATTCACCAACTCAACAATATCTGTTCTAGATTTAATTTCATCTAAAGTTGTCATTATTGGTTTCCCTGTTTAATTACGAGGTTCTTCATTTTGTTCAAATGCGAAATTTGTTAGATCTTTGATTGGTGTTTGGATATTTTCTGAATGCCAGATAATATGATCAACGTGTGAATGAATGTCTACTAGCATTTCTCCGATAGTATCCCAGCTTGTATTTGAGTCTAGGAGAGTAGTTAAATTTAATAAAATGCTCTCTTTTGCAGAAATCATATCACTGAGATCTGTAGATAGTTTTGCTAATTCATCCCAATATTTTTCTGGAAGTCCCATCTCTTGGAATTTGACTAGGATCTTGTGGGCTAAAAGCGCGGTTTGTCTTGCCTGATCGATGTTCGGAGTAATGTGATTTTCGGTCATGTTTGATTCTCTGAAATACTGTAATGGCTTATATAGTTTGTCCATGGTTCTCTGATTAATTCAAGTATAATCATTTGTGAAGGTTCCGGCATTAGTGAAATTTCTTCGAAAATTTGTTTCCAAATTGTATCTACCTCATTTTTCCAAGGTTTGTACTCTGGGCTGTGAGAATCTCTTTGGAGAGCTTCTAAATGTTCTTCAATCCTACGAATGAAATTTTCGATTCGCCTTTTGGAGATCCTAGATTTTATTAAATCTTTTGTCATTAAACAGCCTGCAATATTAGTGGTTTGCTAATACCTGGTTCGATTTTTTCTGCAGTTCGAATTGCATAATGGTCGGTCATCCCCGAAATGTAGTCAGATATAGCATTGATCGGATTTTTGCTTATGGACAAATAGTTTTCAGGGATTTGATTTGGATTGTTTTGAAAGAAATGATATAAAAGTTTAATTATTGACTTTGCTGCGTTTCCAGCATCACTAGTATCTTGTGGAAGGTACACTTGTTCAAACATAAATTCTCGAAGTTTGTAAAAGGAATGCGATATTTCATCGCTCATTTGAATTTTTGGTCTAACAGATTGATTTGAAGTGTTTAGATCCGATGATTTAACTATGTCTATTACCATAGTATTTATTCTTTCAGAATGTGATGATCCAAGTGTAAGAAAAATGTCAGGAGGGATTTCAGATGTTTTTAAAACTCCTGCACGAAAAGCATCTAACAAGTCGTGGTTCAAATAAGCAACTGAATCACAAAGTCTGACAATTTGAGCTTCCAAGGATAGGTTACTAGGGATGTCGTTCGATAGAAATTCTCCTCTAGGTTTTGAATGGTGTTTGATTCCATTTCTAACTTCCCATGTAAGATTTAAGCCCCTACCATTTTTTTCTATAAGTTCAATTATACGGACACTTTGCAAACGATGATGGAAACCTTTTGGATTTAGGTTGTTTAATTCGGATTCTCCAGTGTGTCCAAAAGGAGTATGTCCCAGATCATGCCCTAGCGCGATTGCTTCTACTAAGTCTTCATTTAATCTTAATGCTCTTGCAACGGTCCTAGAAATTTGTGACACCTCTAGAGTATGAGTAAGACGCGTTGTATAATGATCGCCTATAGGAGCTAAGAAAACCTGAGTTTTGTGTTTGAGTCGTCTAAACGCTAAAGAGTGCGTAATTCTGTCCCGGTCTCGTTGGAATTCTGTCCTTATAGGAGAGATTGTTTCATGATTTTCACGCCCGCGCATGGAAATAGATTTCGTAGCATGCTCAGACATAGAGTTTTCTATGTCCAAGTTCATCTTATGGAATATTTTTTGAATAACCTCTAATTGTGGGTGATCTTTATTTGTGTTTTTGTTGAGGATTGGAGTCTCCAATATTCTCAATTCTTAGAGATTTGATATGGAAAGAGCGGTAATTATAACATATATATTATGTATATTTTGGGCAAGTTAGACCCGAATACAGGAGACCCAGTGATTTTTCGATACTTCTAATAATTCTGGGGGAAGCTCGCGGCATTTCTTGATGGCGATTGGACATCTTGTGTGAAAAGTGCATCCTCTGGGTGGATTTACCGGACTTGGAATTTCACCAATCAGGGGGATTCTCTCTCTCTTTGCTTCTGCAATAGGATCAGGAATGGGCACCGCTGAAAGCAGTGCTTTTGTGTAAGGATGTAACGGGTTTGAATATAATTCTTCATTGGTAGCTATCTCAACTATATGGCCCAAATACATAACCGCGATTCTATCACATATGTTTTTTACCACCGCAAGGTCGTGAGCTATGAATAAGAAAGTTAAATTTAGTTTAGATTGTAATGATTTTAGCAGATTGATAATTTGTGCTTGAATAGAGACATCTAAAGCGGAAACAGGTTCATCACATATTATTAATTTTGGTTCAACTGCCAGTGCTCTGGCGATTCCGATTCGTTGTCGTTGCCCACCACTTAATTCGTGTGGGTATCTGTCTGCCATGAAAGGGTTAAGACCTACCATCATTAAAAGATCTGATACTCTGCTGCGGTATTCTGATTTTGATGAAGTTAGGTTATGGACTTTTAGAGGTTCTCCAATGATGTCTTCACAAGTCATTCGGGGATTTAAAGAGCTGTATGGATCTTGAAAAATAAACTGAACTTTTTGCCGCATTGAGCGCAAATCGTTCTGTTTCATGGTGCCGACATTTGAGCCTTCAAACAATATGTCTCCATAAGTAGGTTCATAAAGTCTTAAAATGCATTTGCCTGTTGTTGTCTTCCCGCTACCACTTTCTCCTACAAGCCCTAGTGTTTCTCCATATGCAAGATTTAAGTCAATACCATCAATCGCTTTTACGGAAGAAACTGATTTCCTAAAAATGCCTCCCGATTTGATTGGGAAGTGCATTTTAAGGTTCTTTAACTCAACTATGTTCTTAGAAGTTTTAGTCTGCATAAGTTATTTTTTTGAAACGGATGATAATATTTCTAGTTCTTCTGACCTCCAGCAGGAGGCTTGGTGGAATCCGTCAGAATCAACCTTTTTTTTCATTAACGGTTCATCAGTGTAACATTTTTCATATGCGAACTTGCATCTATTAGAGAATCTACAACCTTTGGAGATTTCAATCAAGTCAGGAGGATATCCATCAATTGGAGTAAGGAGTTCTTTTTGAGTTGTGTCGAGACGAGGAATTGAATTGATCAATCCTAATGTATAAGGATGTATTGACTTTAGGAATACATCTTCTGTTGATCCTATTTCGATGATTTTGCCGGCATACATTACTGCAACTTTGTGTGTGTAACGAGCAATGACACCTAAATCATGTGTGATCAAGATTAAAGAAGTATGAAAGTTTGTGACTAAATCTTGCATTAAGTCCAAAATTTGAGCCTGGATAGTTACATCAAGAGCTGTAGTTGGTTCGTCAGCAATTAGTAATTGAGGAGAGCATGACATTGCAATTGCAATCATTACTCGTTGCTGCATACCACCACTCAATTGATGAGGATATAAATTCATCGATGATTTGGCATCTGGTATTCCTACTTGTTCAAGCATTTTAATTGCGTGATTTCTAGCTTGACTTTTAGCAAGATTTAAATGTAGTTCGATTGTTTCGGAAATTTGTTGGCCTATAGATATTACTGGGTTTAAAGAAGTGTTGGGTTCTTGGAAAATCATTGAAATACCATTCCCTCGAATTTTGCGAATTTCTTTTTGAGAAAGTTGTAACAAATTTTGAGAATTGAAGATTATTTCTCCATTAGTAATTTTCCCGTCTTCAGGAGCAATAAGATTCAGAATTGAATGTGCTGTGGTGCTTTTACCACAACCACTTTCTCCAACAATGCCTAATATTTCCCCTTCATTTAGTGTGAAATTGATTCCATCTACCGCACGAACCTTTCCATTTTCCGTGTTGAATTCCACGTGTAGGTTTGTTACTTCTAAAAGTGTACGTGGATCTGAAATTTTAGGCATCAAAATCAGTTTCTTGGAAAATATTCATTACATCTTCCTTGGAGGGCATAGTGGTTAATGCGCCTCTGCCTCTTACTTTTAGTCCACTTGCAATTGAAGCGATTTTTGCGGAATCTTTTGAGGACATTCCTTTGAGATAAGCACTTAAAAATGCTCCGCTGAATGCATCTCCTGCGCCAGTAGTACTTATTGCCAATTCAGGTTTGTATGCTGGCTGATGAAAAGTTTCCCCATTGACTGAAATTATTGCTCCATCTTCACCACATGTAACTATGGTATTTGGAACTCCCAAATTGCTTGAGGCTTTTACAACTTCATAAGGGTCATCGGTGCCGAATAGAATTTGACAGTCAGTTGGATTACTTGGCAAGAAAAAATCAACTTTTTCAATCACATCCATCATGGCTTTTTTTGCATCTTCAGCAGACCATAATTGAGCTCTGTAATTCGGATCATATGAGATTTGCAATTTTGCATCGGAAGCTATTTCAATTGCATGTTTTACAGTTTGATGCGAAGAAATTGAGATTGCCTGAGATATTCCGCTAAAATGAAAGAGCTTGGCTTTTTGTATATATGAAGGTTTTAAATCGGATGGTTTAATTTTGCTGGGTTCGCTCCCTTTTCTGTAATAAACGAAATCCCTATCACCACCAGGTAGTTCAACTACAAAATGTACCGCATTGAATCCTTCGCCAATAGTAACGTTTTCTGTGTTTATTCCTTCAGAAGTCCATACTTTTAAGAGATAGTCAGTGAAAGGATCATTACCTAAACGAGTAATATATCCAGTACTTGTCCCCATTCTTTGAGCTGCAACTAAAATATTCAAAGAGTCTCCAGCAAGAGAACGCGTGAATGATTCAGCTTCTCCTATTGGTTCCTCTGCGAAGAATTCGATCATGCATTCCCCGATGCTTATGAAATCTGGCATCTTTTCTCCAAATATTTAGTTTGAGACAACAAGTAATTGTCTAAGTAAAATTCTGAATACGGGTTTTTATCCGTCCGAAATTTTTGATTGAGCCATGTTTTCAATAATAGTTGCTAATGCAGAATGATCAGAGTCGGCATTTCCATTATTCATTAAAGTGCCAATCATTCCTTGTAAAAGTCCGGTAACTGGAAGAGGGACTCCTAATTCATCTCCAGTAAGTAGAGCATTTCTCAAATCTTTTTGATGTAGGCGAATCCTGAAACCTGGGGTGAAATCACCTGATATCATCATAGGTCCTTTGGCATTCAAAACAGTACTTCCTGCCAAGCCTCCTTGTATTGCTTCCAAAACAGTTTGTGGATTTAAGCCAGCTTTTTTTGCTAGCGTAAGCGCCTCTGCAACGGCTTCAATATTTATTGCAACGATAATTTGGTTTGCGAGTTTCGTAGTGTTTCCTGCACCATAATCACCGCATAAAACAATACTTCCTCCCATGGATTCTAGAACACCAAAATATTTGTCGAAAGTTTCTTTTTTCCCACCAACCATTATTGCCAAGTTGCCAGAAATTGCTCCAGGTTCTCCACCACTGACTGGCGCGTCAAGGAAAGAAACTCCAGCAGCTTCACATGCTTTAGCAATCTTTTGTGATGAGCCTGGTGCTATGGAGCTCATATCAATTACAGCTGATCCACTAGAGGCACCTTCCAGTACTCCTCCTGGGCCCATAATAGCTGCTTCAGAATCGGCAGAATCTGGAACCATGGTGATAACAAGCGAATTATTTTCTGCAATTTCTTTTGAAGATGAAGCTGCTTTGGCTCCATCACCAACCATTTCTTCTACACTGGTTGCGACGACGTCAAAAACTGTAAGAGAATGTCCGTCTTTTATTAGGTTTCGCACCATGGGTTTCCCCATTATTCCTAATCCAATAAAACCTATGTCCATAACTAAAACTCCTTAGAATCAATTGAGCATATTATCAGTTCTATTTGATCCATGGTCAAGTGAAATCGTGATATCCTAGAAAAACATTTGAAAATCTTTTCATGATTTAACCCGAATGATAATCTCTTCTTATTTGAGGTGTTACCTTGTATACATTAGTTCTGATTAGACATGGTCAAAGTCTTTGGAATGCTGAAAACAGGTTTACTGGATGGCAGGACGTAGATTTGAGTTCAAAGGGGAAGGTTGAGGCTAAGGTTGCTGCGAGGGCATTATTAGATAATGAATTTACATTTGATTTAGCTTATACGTCTGTTTTAAAAAGAGCTATTAGAACATTGTGGGTGGTTCTTGATGAAATGGATTTAATGTGGTTGCCTGTTCATTTGTCTTGGCAATTGAATGAGAGACATTATGGATCACTAACAGGCCTGGATAAAGCTGAGACAGAAGAAAAATATGGTTCTGAACAGGTTTTAGAGTGGAGACGAAGTTTAATTACGCAGCCACCAAAGATGGATTTTGATGATATTAGGCACCCTTTCCATGATTTGAAATACAGAAGTATCAAGCAATCATTTAGATCTCCAATTAGTGAATCTTTGCAAGATACTATGGACAGAGTTATCCCGTATTGGAATGAAGAAATTAAATTCAAAGTTCAGCAGGGGCATAGAATTATTATTTCTGCTCATGGGAATACTATTAGAGGATTGATGAAACATTTGGAAGATATTTCTGAGCAGGAAATTGTTCGATTAGAGATACCGACAGGAATACCTATAGTCTATGAATTTTCTAATGATATGGTTTTTACAGGGCGAAGGTTTTTGGGGAATTGAATTTTAGGATTCTATAGGTAACGATCTGTATCGGATTCCCCATTTGTCTAGGGCTTTTTGGATTCTGGGATCATCTAGCCCTACAATGTCTTTCATAAGACCTGCAAGACTGTGCCCGAGTATTTCATTTTGATTTACAACCCAATTACCATCTGATCCGTGAACTATGTATAGAATACAATGCTGGTGAGATCCGCCTAATTTAATTGTAGTAAGGTCAGATTGGGATTTTATTTCGAATCCTTTTTGTGTGGTATCCATAGTTTCTCCCTCGAACGATTTTTGGAACAATAATTAAATTATATGCTAACCTTGAAATATTAGTTTCACGACGATTTTAATTTCTCAAGGGGAATGAGCATGGAAATGGGAAAATTTGTGCAAAAGAGTGAACCGAAATTCGAAATATTTGAATCAAATTTTAAATTAATGATCAATGATAATTCGCAATTAATGATTCTATATTCGGGTGCGGAATGGTCTGAAGGGCCTGTGTTTATTAAAAATAGGAATATGGTGGTATGGAGTGATATTCCTAATGATCGGATGCTTAGTTGGACACCTAAGGCTGGAGTCGAAATTTTTCGATCTCCTAGCGGATATTCAAATGGCAACTTTTTGGATTTACAAGGACAATTATTAACTTGTGAACATGGGAATCGTCGAATTTCTAGAACCAACAAAAATGGTGAAGTTGTTACGATTGTTGACAATTTTAATGGAAAGAAATTAAATTCCCCAAATGATTTAGTAGTGAAATCAGATGGATCAATTTGGTTTACTGATCCTCCATACGGGATATTGTCAGACAAAGAGGGACACAAGAGTGATAGTGAATTAGAAGGAAACTTTGTCTTTCGTTATGACCCGATAGTTGATAAATTAACACTCATTTCTGATGACTTTGATAAACCAAATGGAATTGCTTTTTCACCTGATGAAAAACTTTTATACATTGCGGATAGCGGGAATCCAAAGAATATTCGTGTTTTCAATGTTTCTGAGGATGGAGAATCGATAAACAAAGGTCGGGTTTTTGCTGAAATTTCGCCAGGTGTTCCAGACGGTTTCAGAGTTGACACTGATGGAAATGTTTTTACAAGTGCATCAGATGGTATCCAGGTTTTCACTCCTAGTGGAGTAATGCTGGGAAAGATTTTGGTCCCTGAAAGGACTGCAAACTGTGCTTTTGGCGGGAAAAATCGTGAGACCCTTTTTATTACTGCAAGTACTTCGTTATATTCAATTGCGATGAATGCTAAAGGTGCATAGAATTTATTGCAGTAGTGGTTTAATTATGACTTTGGCTCAAGAATTGGGGAAGATATATGACTGAATCATCATTCAAAAGATCTGAAGATTTTATTCGATCTGCAGTCGCCGGCGATTTAAGCACTGGGGATATTAAGCAAGTTCAAACTAGATTCCCACCTGAGCCAAACGGGTATCTACATATTGGGCATGCGATGGCGATTAATTTAAATTTCAATATTGCTGAAGAATATGGAGGAAAATGCAATTTGAGATTTGACGATACTAATCCAATTAAAGAAGATCAGGAATATATTGAGTCTATTAAAGAAGATATTAAGTGGTTAGGGTTTCGTTGGGATCAGGATCCTAGATTTGCGTCTGATTACTTTGAAATTTTATATTCCTATGCGATTAATTTAATTAAATCTGGGAATGCATATGTAGATAGTCTGTCACAAGAGGATATTCAAATTTTTCGAGGAACACTTCAAGAACCAGGTAAGGATAGCCCATACAGAGAGAGGTCTGTAAATGAAAATTTAGATTTATTTGAATCAATGAAGAATGGAGAGTTTAGTGAGGGTAGCCATGTTCTTCGTGCGAAAATTGACATGTCATCTGCTAATATGAATTTAAGAGATCCAGTGATGTATCGTATCTTGTCTATCAAGCATCATCGTACTGGCTCCAATTGGTCAGTTTATCCAACCTATGATTTCGCTCATGGCCAATCGGATTCCATTGAAGGGATTTCACATTCAATTTGCACTTTAGAATTTGAGGACCATAAGCCATTATATGATTGGTTTCAGGAAAAATTAGCTATAAACAAATCTAAGCAAATGGAATTCGCAGGAATGAAACTTTCTCATACTGTTTTGAGTAAACGGAAGTTAAATCTATTGGTACAAAATGGTAGTGTTTCTGGATGGGATGATCCTAGAATGCCTACTCTTGCAGGTTTGAGAAGATTGGGTGTGCCTCCTGAGGCAATCTTAAATTTTTGTGATCGGATAGGTATTACTAAAAAAGATTCTGTTAATGAGATTGAGATGTTAGAACATAGTATCCGGCAAAATCTTAATTTAAATGCTCCAAGATTCATGGCTGTATTAAATCCTCTTAAAGTAGTAATTACTAATTATCCTGATCAAGAATCTGAACATATTGAAGCAGTAAACAATCCTGAGGATCAATCCATGGGCTCAAGAAAAATTCCATTTTCTAAAACGATTTTCATTGAAAGAGAGGATTTTATGGAAGATCCTCCACGAAAGTTTTTCCGATTGGCGCCAGGCAGGGAAGTGCGATTGAGATATGCATATTTTATTCGTTGTGTTGATGTAATCAAAGATTCCAACGGGGAAATTATTGAATTGCATTGTACATATGATCCCGAAACGTTAGGAGGTAGTGCCCCTGATGGACGCAAGGTAAGAGCTACTCTTCATTGGGTTTCCGAGATAGATGCTTTTAAAGCTGAGGTCAGATTATATGATCGGCTTTTTGCAGTTACAAATCCAGGAATTGGGAATACTTTCGAAGAACTTAAAATGGATTTAAATCAGTATTCTTTACAGGTTCGACCTGAAGCATTGTTGGAATCATCTTTAATGTCTGCTCGATCTGGCACAAATTTTCAATTTGAACGACAAGGGTATTTTTGCGTTGATTCTAAAGATTCTAATTCTGAAAAGTTAGTCTTTAACCGTACATGCACATTAAGAGATTCCTGGGGTAAAATTAATAAGTAATGATGATTACTTCGGTGAAATTAAAGCTCAAGTGGTTGGTATTTAAAATTATATCCAAATGCTTGAGGCCCCACAACTTTAAGACCTTTGTCTGTTTTCCATAAATTTGGAGCAGGGAAACCAAGGACTGTGACTCTGAATCCGTATCTGAGTAACTCAGTGGTAATCGGATCACCTCTTTCTGAATCGATTAAACATATTAGATCTGGAACCATACAAATTATTTGTCCATTTATTTCCGCAATCAAGTTTTCATTTTGGAATTCAATATGCATTTCTTGGTTCTGGAAATTATTTGTGCCTGCGATTGAGACTCTACCTAAAGCAAATCCAGATGAAGTTTTTCTTTCGACGTCGATAATTTTTCCCTGAAAAAGTTCTTTTCCCGGGAAGGTTTCCAATATAGATTGGGTAAGATCTGTTTTTTGAGTCCTAGCTTTTTTTACACTTTCTCCAAGTGATTTTGCCAATGATAATGAATTAGGGATTGCAGTTGATTTTATTTGAGTTGATGTCATTGGTGCGGTTGCATAACAGGCAACACATCCCATTTGAATGGTTACAGCCCTTGCCATTCGTTCAACCCATTTCGCATCAACGGCACTGGTAAAAACTGCAGTGTTACCTTTTTCATCTGCGAGACTCAGAGGCGTGAAAGGTACTCCATATACAAAGAAGGTTTTCATTTGAATCTCAGGGAATGCTCTCCCCATTCCATCTGCATCTACAACAGGTAATCCAGAAATCGCTGCAGGGATTAACGGTTCTAGGGAATTACTTCCGCCAATTTCATTTGAAATTAAAGCTGTAGCCTTGAAATCCAAATGTTCTTCGATTGTTCTCAAAGCACTAAGAGATTGCGTGTCCCTCATTTTTTCTATTCCTACTGTAGGAGCACCTATTCCGCCTACACATACAATTTGATCGGTATCATTCAAATCATTTACAGATAGAACTTTCACGGGTCCGTGTTTTCTTATTGCCTGCCTTGCTCTTAGCTGACCCACATATGGGTTTCCTCCACCACCAGTACCTAAAATTCCGCCACCAATAGCAATTGATTCAATATCAGATTCAGTGATTGACCACATTGAGCGGGGCTCCTTATTCGATGTTATTATGTCATTAGAGTGTGTTAGTTAATCCAATTTAAGGAGAGGATCATGTACGAGGGTATGATAGCAGAGACAGTACGTATTTGGGGCAATGAGTGTGATCTAATTGATACATATATTGCTAGGCCATTAGGTAAGGGACCGTTCCCCGGAGTGGTATTGATTCATCATATGCCAGGATGGGATGAAGGGCAAAAGGAAATTGCCCGTAAATTTGCTTATCATGGGTATATTTGTATAGCTCCGAATTTGCATCATAGGATGGGGTTAGGCGACATTGATGATGCCGTAGCAGCTGTTAGAGCTGCAGGAGGTACTCCAGACGCACAGTTTTTGGGAGATTTTCGAGGAGCAATCCATTACTTGAAATCTCTTTCTTATCACAATGGTAAAATTGGGTGTATAGGATTTTGTTCTGGTGGTAGACAGGCATATATTGCAGCTTGTAATGTTCCAGAATTAGATACGGCAATTGATTGTTGGGGTGGTAAAGTAGTCATGGAACCAGCTGATATTTCTGAGCGCCAACCGATTTCTCCAATTGAAATGACACCGCAGATGAATTGTTCTCTTTTGGGAATTTTTGGGAATGAAGATTCTTCTCCTTCAATTCAAGAGGTAAATGAAATTGAGTCTGCTTTACAAAAACATAAAAAAAAGTACCAATTTTATCGATATGATGGTGCGGGTCATGCATTTGTTAATTCTTATAGGCCTAGTTACTGTCCTGAGCAAGCCTTAGATGCATGGGGGAAAATATTTAATTGGTTGCAGAATTCGTTAATGTAAAATTTTTGTTTTTTGGGAGTTGAAAATGTGTACTTGGATTACTGAAAAAGTTCAATTGAAAGGTAGTGGAAAAGGTGTGAAAGGCTGGTTTCCTATTACTGAGGCCAGAGTATATTATGATCATCCTTATTTTACTCATGAAGATCATACTTTAAATATTGATTTCGTGAATGAATCTCTCGGGATTGATGCTAGAGTTGCTGTAGAAATGACTGCTGAATCTGCTCGAGAATTAATTCAGAAGATTACTCTTGCATTAGAAGCTGGTGAAGCAGTTCATTAGGTAATATGATTCTTAATGAATCAGTAGTGGGGTGGCGACCCTGACCGGACTCGAACCGGCGATCTCTGCCTTGACAGGGCAGTGTGTTGAACCAACTACACCACAGGGCCGCGCTGAAAAATAAGGATAATTTATTGTCGTTGGATTGGCAAGTTTGAAAACTTAATATACGCAGCCTAAACCGTTATATCCAATTGTTACATCATCACCACTGATCATTACTGGAGAAATTTTTTGACCATCGGTATGTATTGTAACTTCATCCCATCTTTTTGGATATAACGACAGGTTTATTTTTTCGTAATCAATACCTGAACTATCTAATTCCTCCATTAATTTTGTGGAGTAACCGCAATCGATTGTGGAATATACTAATACTTTTGACAATGTTTAACCTGAAATTTAAAAGAGCTATTAATTTTGTAGACTAATTTGGAGTGCCTGATATTACTTCCTCTACATTTTTAACGATTGTAGATTTGGGAACAGCGCCGACGATTGTTCTAGCAACTTGACCTTCATTGAAAATCAATAATGCAGGAATCCCCCGAATTCCAAACTCTACTGCTCGGGATTGATCAGAATCTACATCAAGCTTCATTACTTTTAATCGTCCAGAATACTCTTCAGCGATTTCTTCGACTACAGGAGCAATTGCCTTACAAGGACCACACCATTCTGCCCAAAAATCTACTAAAACTGGAAGCTCAGATTTTAAAACTTCCCCTTCAAAAGTATCATCAGTTACCGCGATTGAATTTGCCATTTTCCCCTCCATATCATTTCTGTTTGTTTTGAGTTTATGAAACTATTGTGCACACTAAGAAGGTCTATTCCTTCTTTCTTCTTCTCGTTCTTCGGATTTATCTCGAAGTGGACGACCCTTATCAGGAGTAGGGTCTTTTACTATTCCATACATTGCCTTCCCTTCATGGTCATCTGGCAAGTATTCTGTTATCGGAAGACCCTCATCATTGACGAACAATAAGCAATGACAATACTTGTAAACTTGCATGTCATCACAAGCACACATCCAGGTCCGATGCGATTTTTCCTCTTCTTTATCTGGATAAAATCTGCATGGACATAGTGGACGACCTATTTCATCTATATTTTGAGCTAATCCTAAGATTACTGCGTCTCTCACTGAGTCGTCTGGGTGTGTACTGGTGCCAGATTTGGCACAGTATTTTTCTACAAAATTTTTCATTCTAGCCATGGATTTTTCATTGGGTTCTTTTTTCATCGCAGACATTTTATCTCCCTGTTTTCTTAAATAATATAGTGGTGGGCGGTAATGGATTTGAACCAATGACCTCCGCGATGTCAACGCGGCGCTCTTGCCCCTGAGCTAACCGCCCTGGTACTAATTATTACTAGAACTATAATATAACAACGGTTTTATAGGAGGTCAACAATCAATTGTCGTCAGTTTGATTATTAGAATCCTTCTCTGATTCTTCTTCCACTACGGAATACCCAGGGATAGTGTTTTCATTTTGAACATCGAATGACTGATGCCCAAAACTACTATTCATTACTTCTCTCATGTCTGCAGATGCAATGTCTAAAAGCTCATTGGCTTTCAATGCAGCATCTTCCTCTATTTCAGCTTCCAAATCATTCAATCCTAACCGTTGACGTCCTTCTTCAGATGCTCCCAGTTGTGCAGGTATTAAACGTCCAATTATTACATTTTCTTTAAGACCACGAAGGTTGTCGGAGCTTCCATTGATTGCTGATTCGGTAAGAACTCTTGTAGTCTCTTGGAAACTTGCTGCCGATAAGAAGCTTTCTGTCTGAAGTGAAGCTCTGGTTACACCAAGAAGAACTGGAGTAGCAGTTGCTGGTTCTCCACCCTCGGCCAGAATCGCTCCATTCATTTCCTCGAAATCTTTAATTTCAACTAATTCATCAGGTAGAAGACTGGTGTCCCCAGATTGGTCAACACGAACTTTTCTCATCATTCGTCCAAGGATGACCTCAATATGCTTATCGTGAATGGTCACACCTTGAGCACCATATACTTTTTGCACCTCACCAATTAAATAGCTATAGACAGCTTCGGTTCCACGTAATTTAAGAATCATATGCGGATCTTTTGGCCCGGCTGTAAGCGCGTCACCAGCATTTACAGTTTGTCCTTGATTTACTTCTAATCTTGCTGCTAGAGGTATTTGGTAATCACGCTGATCGTCTTCAGTGGAAGTGATGGTTAGAAGATTGTCCGCGATGGTTACCGTTCCGGACAAGTCTGCATAAACGATTGCAGATTCAGAGCTGTTGATATTTTCAATAACTTCCCTTAATTTCTCGGCTTCTTCAGAAAGATCGGATATCTTTTGTTGTAGATTCGAAATTTGCAGTTCAATTTTCTGATCTGACGGATGTTGTTTAGTTTCTGTAGTTTGGGTCTGGTTTAATTGGTCCACAATGGGTTGGGTTAGAGTTGTAAGATCTTCTGAATTCTTTGTAGCTAGTTTTTTGATTTCTGACACATAATTTTTCGCATCTGCTTGATTAACTCCATAGTCGACGATGAGTTTAGTGATTTTTCTAGTAGCGGCACCTTTTTGTGATGGAGTTCCAGAAGCAGAATCTGTCAAAATTTCAATAATTTCAATAGCAACGGATTCGGGGTCTAAAGCTAAAGGTGTATCCGTAGAGAGATTACTTTGCAGATCTTCTATCTTTGATTGGAATTCTTCAATTTGAGTGTCGATTTTCACTAATTTTCGTTCTGACGCTTTGGGCGAAACTTTCTTGGAGATTTTAGACAAAGTATCGCCGAGTTGGATTTCAGAATCATCCTTTACTACCCATCTGTGCCCCTCGGGCAATTCATGTTCGCTGAAAAAGTCTTCTTGAGTTTTTACTGAGACAATTCTTTCGCCATCAGTTGATTCTTCTAATTGTATTGTTCCTTCAGTTTCTGCCAAAGCAGCAGCACCTTTTGGAATTCGTGCCTCAAATATTTCCTCCACTCTTGGTAAACCAGTAGTTATATCAGCACCAGAAAATGCAGCGCCTCCAACGTGGAATGTACGCATAGTTAATTGTGTTCCGGGTTCTCCAATACTTTGCGCTGCAATGATTCCTACAGCCTCACCGAGCATTACTGGTTCTAAAGTTGACATTGACAGGCCATAGCATAGCTTGCAAATACCATTTTCGGTTTCACATGTTAGAGGTGATCGAACTTGAACGGATTCAAGTTCGAGATTTGTAATTATTGATACTGATTCGTCATCAAGCATATGATTTCTGTCTAGTAATATTTCTCCGGTTTTAGGATCTAGAATTGCTTCGGAAATTGCTCTAGTACGTAGTCGCTTATCAAAAGAGGGTATATTCTCATCTGCACTTTCTTTGAAAACGGTGACACTTCCAAGAGTACCGCAGTCGTCTTCAACAATAATCACTTCCTGTGAGACATCGATTAATCTTCTTGTTAGGTATCCACTGTCAGCAGTTCTTAGTGCAGTGTCAGTTAATCCTTTTCTGGCTCCATGTGTAGAAATGAAATATTCTAAAACACTGAGACCTTCGCGATAGCTGGCTCTAACAGGCAATTCCATGATTTCGCCACGAGGATTAGACATTAGTCCCCTCCAGCCGGCCATCTGTCTTAATTGTGAAATGTTTCCTTTAGCTCCTGAAGCTGTCATCATGTAGAATCCGCCATAGTTCGGTAAGTCTTCAGCTATGACTTCTGTTAATTTGTCGTTTGCCTGGCTCCATTCTCCTATGACATTTTGTTTTCGTTCTTCTTCAGTGATTAATCCATCCATATATAAAGTTTCAAGATTGTCGACTTGCTCTTCAGCTAGGTTAATAATTGCACTCTTCTTATCAGAAACTTTAATATCATTTATTGCCACTGTAATTCCTGCTCGAGAAGAATAATGGAACCCCAAATCTTTAATTGCATCAAGGATATCTGCGGCATTATTGTTAGGTAATTGAGCAAAAATTTGAGCTGTAATTGATTTCAGTTCTTTGTCATCGACAAGTTTGTTAACGAATGGAATTTCTGGAGGTAGAATTTCATTAAATATTATTCTACCAACCGTTGTTTCTATCCAATCTGATGAGCTAGAAGCAGCACCGTTTTGAGATCGAACTTTTACCATTGTGCCGATTTCAAGTTCGCCAAGGTCATATGCTAGTTGAGCATCTGAAAAATTAGCATATTCTCTTGTCTTATCTTGAGAATTGTTAACAGCCGTTGTTAAGTAGTAACAACCGAGAACAATATCAAGAGTAGGCGAGACTATTGGTTCACCGCTAGATGGAGCAAGCATATTATATGTGCTCATCATTAAGTTTCTTG
The DNA here is from genome assembly GCA_022447855.1 of SAR202 cluster bacterium. Taxonomy (GTDB): domain Bacteria; phylum Chloroflexota; class Dehalococcoidia; order Lucifugimonadales; family UBA6927; genus UBA6927. The sequence goes on along the minus strand of JAKUTX010000003.1, from coordinate 8,672 downwards.
CTTCTAGAACGGCAACTTTTGATAATGGAACATGAACTGCCATTTGATCTCCATCAAAGTCAGCATTGAATGCAGTACATACCAAAGGATGAAGTTGAATTGCACTACCTTCAATTAAAACAGGTTCAAAAGCTTGTATTCCAAGTCGGTGCAATGTGGGGGCTCGATTCAATAATACAGGTCTTTCCTTCACTACTTCTTCCAATATATCCCATACGGCTGTTGTAGCGGTTTCAGCAAGCCTTTTCGCGCTTTTAATATTGTGTGCATAACCACGCATGACCAAACGGTTCATTACAAATGGCTTGAACAACTCAAGAGCCATTTTTCTTGGTAGTCCACATTCATTTAAGCGAAGATCAGGGCCAGAAACTATTACAGATCTTCCAGAATAATCAACTCTTTTTCCGAGTAGATTCTGTCTGAACCTACCTTGTTTGCCTCGTAATAAATCAGACAATGACTTGAGTTTATGGTTGTGTCCGCCAGCGACTGCGCGTCCTCTTCTGCCATTGTCGATTAAAGCATCAACTGCTTCTTGAAGCATTCGTTTTTCGTTTCGCAAAATGATTTCTGGAGCGCTAAGTTCTATTAATCTCCTAAGTCGATTGTTTCTGTTGATTACACGTCTATATAGGTCATTTAGATCACTTGTAGCAAATCGTCCACCATCTAATTGAACCATGGGCCTCAATTCAGGAGGAAGAACGGGCAACATTGTTAGGATCATCCACTCGGGTTTGTTACCGCTTTTACGCATGGCTTCAACAAGTCTAAGTCTTTTAATGGCCTTTTTGCGTCGCTGGCCAGATGAATTATGCATTTCTGTTTGAATTAGATTGTGTTGCGCTTCTAAGTCAATTTCCTGGAGAATTTCTAGAATTGCTTCAGCTCCCATTCCTGCAGAAAAAATTTCACTGTAATTAATATGTAGCTCCCGAAATTTTGCTTCAGGTAACAGTTGAGTGACCCTTAATTCTGTTAAATCATCGATGGTTTCACCGAATTCTTCGTTTAGGGCGTCACGTGATTTGCTGAATTCGGCTTGAAGATCTACAAGGGTTTGACGAGCACGGTCGATGGAATTTTGAAGTTCGGATTGTGCATCTTCAGACATTTTGCCTTGGGAGTCTTCAATTGCCTTATCACGATCATGTTCTAGCTTTTCAATTTGTTCAATTACGGGTTGATTTTGCTCTTTCTCAGTTGTGTTTATAGTCTCTAGTCTGTTGGACAGATCATTTTGAAGTTGTTCGACAATCAAATCTCTTGCTTGTTCATCGACTTTTGTAACAACATATTGCGCAAAGTATAAGACACGCTCCAAGTTTCTAGGTGTTAAATCCAGCATTAGTCCAATTCGACTAGGCAATCCCTTTGAAAACCAAATGTGGGCTACGGGAGCAGCTAAATCTATGTGTCCCATTCTTTCACGTCGAACTTTAGCACGAGCAACTTCAACTCCGCATCGATCGCATTTCACACCTCGATGTCGGATTTTTTTGAATTTTCCACAAAAACATTCCCAATCTTTGGTAGGGCCAAAGATTTTTTCGCAAAACAACCCATCTTTTTCGGGACGTAGAGTGCGGTAGTTAATTGTCTCTGGTTTAGTAACTTCCCCATACGAATAAAGGCGAATTTGCTCAGGTGAAGCTAAAGATATTCGGATTGCATTGAAATCACTGCTCATTGCGGACATAATTTTCTCCGTAAACTAAAATTCTAATATTTCGGTGGTTTTTTACTCAACCGATTCTTCTGATTCCTCATCATTTGACATTTCGGGTGTTGGGAAGTTCTCACTTAATTTAGATTCATCAACTTCACCGTTAGTGAAGCTTTGAGCCAAATCTTGCAAAATTTGATCCTCATCTATTTCAGATGAAGTATCGACTTCATTGCCTTCTGATAATCCTTCAATCCCCAAGCCTTCTAGACCAGCACGGGCTATTTCTAAATCAGATTGCAAGTTAAAGTCTTCAAGTTCACCGAAATCATCTTCTGAAGAATCGTATTCCAGATCTACTGATAATCCTAAACTTTGGAGTTCTTTAATCAAGACGTGGAATGATTCGGGTATTCCGGGCTGGATTACATCTTCCCCTTTTATGATTGATTCATAAGTTTTAACTCTACCTATTACATCGTCTGATTTTACCGTTAACATTTCTTGAAGGTTGTGAGCTGCTGAATATGCCTCAAGTGCCCAAACTTCCATTTCGCCAAATCTTTGTCCACCGACTTGTGCTTTACCCCCTAGTGGTTGTTGTGTTATTAGAGAGTAAGGCCCTATAGAACGAGCATGAACTTTGTCATCAACTAGGTGATCAAGCTTCATCATATAAATGTATCCCACAGTGATATCATTATCGAAGGATTCTCCGGTCCGGCCATCAATTAATTTGGCTTTCCCTACGGTTGGAGCAGAATCATTATTTCCATTATTTACATGACTTGCTAGCTCTTTTAACTCAGCAAATGAGGTTTGGGAAGTAGAATCAGTAGAATTTCCATTTTTTTCTAGCCACATTTCTAGCGCTGCTTTGGCTGCGACAGAATTTCCACTAGTTTCAAATAATTCCTCGAAATTGTAACCTTTTTCGTTAACCCAATCTTTTAAAGCATTCCAGTCAATTCGCTTGGTAGAATCTAATTCTTTTGGATCAATGCAGTTGGATTCTTGTACAATCCAAGCTTGAGCCAACGCATCTTCGATGGCGGTGTCTGGAGCGCTGTCAAAAACAGGAGTTACGGCTCGAAATCCTAAATTATGAGCCGCCCATCCGAGATGAGTTTCCAAAACTTGACCTAGATTCATTCGTGATGGCACGCCGATTGGATTCAAAATGATGTCTATGGGAGTCCCGTCTTGAAGGTATGGCATATCTTCTTCTGGCAAAATGCGTGCTACAACACCCTTGTTACCATGCCTACCAGCCATTTTGTCTCCCTCGGTAATTTTTCGAGTCTGTGCAATCCATACTCGAACAAGTCTACTGACTCCAGGCTTCAGTTCTTCTTCTTCGCCACGGTTGACGAGCTTTGTGGCTATAACTTTTCCGCCTTGTCCGTGTTTGACTCTTAAAGAAGTATCTTTAACATCTCGGGCTTTTTCACCAAAAATTGCTCGAAGTAATTTTTCCTCGGCACTGAGTTCAGTTTCACCTTTTGGTGTAATTTTTCCTACTAAAATATCTCCAGCATCCACTTCTGCACCAATTCTTACTATTCCCTCTTCATCAAGATTTCTTAGTGCAGATTCACTAACATTTGGGATGTCTTGTGTGATTTCTTCAGGACCTAATTTCGTGTCACGAGCTTCCACATCATATTTCTCAATATGCAGAGAAGTGAATTTGTCTTCTCGAATCATGCGTTCACTTAAAACTATGGCGTCTTCAAAGTTGTATCCTTCCCAAGTCATGAACGCTGCAAGGACGTTTTGTCCTAAGGCTAGCTGTCCTTGATTAGTGCTGGAACTATCAGCCAAAATTTGGCCAGCGGTAATGGTATCTCCTCGTGAGACGATAGCTCTTTGGTCTATACATGTTCCTTGATTACTTCTCAAGAATTTCGTGAGCTTGTATACATATTCTTCGCCAGTATGACTCAATAATGTGATTTGTGTTCCTGATGATTCAACTATAGTTCCGTCAGCATCAGCTCTTATGACTTGCCCGCTATCTTCTGCAATAACGGATTCCATACCTGTAGAAACTAATGGAGCCTCAGGCCTAAGAAGTGGTACTGATTGTCTTTGCATGTTAGAGCCCATAAGTGCTCGGTTGACATCATCATGTTCCAAGAAGGGAATTAGTGCAGTAGAGACGCTTACTAATTGTAGTGGTGACACATCCATAAAATGTACATTTTCAGGAGTTTCCATTCGAATTTCTTCATCTATACGACATTCCACACGTTCATCAATGAATTGTCCAGAATCATCTAGTGGAGTATTTGCTTGAGCAATTAACTGCCCTATTTCTTGGTCAGCGGACATGTATTTTATATCTTCTAATGATGAAGATACATAAGGTCTAACATTTAGGGTTAATTCGTCTAGAGCGTCAATTCTCTTAATGAAACCTTTAGTTATAGCACTACCGGAATTTAACAGAGTTGATCCGTCAGGATTGAGTATTTTGTCGGTCAAAATATGACCGACAATATTTGGATCTTTACTATTGATTGTGGTCAATACTGAACGGTAAGGCGTTTCTATAAATCCAAAGTCATTGGTTTTAGCATATGTTGCTAAAGATCCTAAAAGTCCTATGTTTGGACCCTCAGGAGTCTCAATAGGACAAATCCTCCCATAGTGGGAGTGGTGTACATCTCTTACGTCAAACCCTGCTCTGTCTCTCGACAAACCACCTGGTCCTAAAGCCGAAAGTCTTCTCTTGTGGGTTAATTCGGCCAATGGATTAGTTTGGTCCATAAATTGCGACAGTTGAGAACCTCCAAAAAATTCTCGTATAGCTGCTATAAGTGGTCTGAAATTAATAAGTGCTGACGGTGTAGCAGAATCCGAATCCATTTGTGTGATCATTCTGTCTCGGATTACTCTTTCGATCCTTACCAAACCAGCTCTAACCTGATTTTGCAATAACTCTCCAACAGCTCTAACACGTCTATTCCCAAGATTGTCTATATCATCAGGCTCAGCTTCCCCGTTATTGATTTTTATAAGATGTCTTATTAATTCAATAATGTCTTCGGGTTCTAAGGCATCAGTTTCTGCGGGTTTCTCAGTTCTTAATTTCCTATTCATTTTATAGCGACCAACATCGCCGAACTCGTACCTTCTCTTGTCAAAAAGCATTGAGCTAATTAATTCTTGAGCTCTATCTACGCTAGGCGGTTCTCCTGGACGTAATCTTCTATAGAATTCAATTAAGGCATCTTCTCTGTTAGATCCTTCGGAGTCTTTGGCCATAGTAAGTTCAATAAATCGTCTGTCTGGGTCAGTATCTACTGACTCAAATAAGGAGAAAATTTCCTCATCGGTGCCATTAACTATAGGTGCGTCAGGATTGTCTGGCTGAGCTAATGATCTTAGTAAAGTAGTAACTGGAGTTTTACGTCTTCTATCTACTTTCACTGATAACAAATCACGAGTGCTGGTTTCGAATTCCATCCAAGCGCCCCGATATGGTATTAGTTTTGCTGAAGCCATTCGTTTCCCTGTGTTTGGATCTATTTTGAGGGTAAAGTATGCCCCAGGAGATCTGACTAATTGACTTACAACAACTCTTTCAGCCCCATTGTGTATGAAAGTTCCTCCATCAGTCATTATTGGAACTTCTCCAACAAAGATGCTCTGTTCTTTTATTTCGCCGTGGGGTTTCACCTTTAGACGAGCAGTTACATAGAGCGGAGCGGAATAAGTCAGCTCTTGCTCACGACATTCGTCAGCAGAGTATTTTGGTTCGTCAAAATAATGGTCGCTGAATGAAAGTTCAAAGCGCCGTCTTTGCAAGTCCTCTATAGGTGAAATATCCTCTAATACTTCTTTTAGTCCTTCTTTCATGAACCTGTTGAAGGATTTTATCTGTGCCTCAATGAGATTTGGTATTGGCAGAATATTTGGTAAAGCTGCGTAATCTCTATGTGAATCAGATGAGTTGTGGCCATTGGTAGGTTTAACGGAAGTCGTCATAAGACAAGTTGCTCCTCAAAGTGTGATTTTTCAAATCTGCAATAAGGTTTTAGACACAGATACTATGAATAACTATCGAAAAAATTGATATTGACACATCTGGCAGATGGCAAAGCAAAGGAACGCAAAGAAATACTTTCACGTTCTAAAAGGTAAATTGGTTCGTTAAAAATTAGATGCAAAGAACACCGCGCAGAATGAGTCAAAGGACAGGATAGCAATTTCAGTATAGCTTTGTCAACTACAGGCAATGTTATTTAAACACAATGGAATCTTTAAAACGCTTCATTTTTTGTTGACAGGAACAGTGCTGAAACATATACTCGCCGCAGGGCTTGATTTTCATAAGCAAGCTATGATTGATGCCTCCAAATGACATTACGGAGTGTCGCGTATGGTTCTAACGAAGTTCGTCTTCGTAACAGGTGGAGTTGTAAGCTCCGTCGGAAAAGGTATCGTTGTTTCTAGCATCGGTAGAATTTTAAAAGACCGTGGTATTTCTGTCTCTGTTTTAAAACTTGATCCTTATTTAAATGTGGATCCCGGCACAATGTCTCCTTATCAGCATGGAGAAGTATTTGTTACTGCCGATGGTTCCGAAACGGATCTTGATTTGGGACATTATGAACGATTTATTGATATCGAGCTTTCCAAACACTCAAATGTCACTGCCGGTCAGATTTATGTCGATGTAATTTCAAAAGAACGGAAAGGTGAATTTCTCGGCGGGACTATTCAGGTTGTACCTCATGTAACTAATGCAATTAAGGAACGGATATTGTCATTGGCTGAATTAACTCAGGCAGAGGTAGTGATTGTGGAAGTTGGTGGTACTGTTGGTGACATTGAAGGGTTGCCTTTTTTGGAGGCTATTAGGCAAATGCGTAATGAGGTAGGTAGAGACAATGTATTCTACACACATCTCACTTTTTTACCTTTTATTAATTCTACGGGTGAATTAAAAACAAAACCTACACAACATTCGGTTAGGGAACTTCGTTCGATTGGAATCCAGCCTGATGCGATAGTTTGTAGGAGTGATGTACCAGTTACAGACGATATTCCAAAAAAGATTTCGGTTCATTGTGATGTTACTCCAGAAGAAGTAATTACGTTACCTACGCTCGATTCAGTATACGAAGTACCTATTGTTTTAGAAAAAAGCGGACTCGGAGAACTAATAATTGATAGGATTTCGTTGGAAGAAAAGGATCGTAGCGCTAAAAATGGTTGGGACTCACTAGTTGAACTAATCGCTCAGCCAAAGGAAAAATTAGAAATTGCAGTTGTTGGGAAGTATGTAGATCTTCCTGATTCGTATATGTCCGTGAAAGAAGCATTAGTACACGCAGGTATTTCCAATGATAGGGATATTTCATTTGCGTGGGTGTCTGCTGAAAATATTACTGAAGATACAGTCGAATCGTTGCTCGGATCAGTTCAAGGAATTGTTGTTCCTGGAGGTTTTGGTCCTAGGGGTATTGAGGGAATGGTATGTGCAGCTAGATATGCAAGAGAAAAAGGGATTCCTTATTTTGGGTTGTGTTTAGGGTTACAGGTTATGGTGATTGAAGCTGCGAGAAATGTTTTGGGTCTAGAGGATGCAAATTCGGCAGAATTCGATCCTGATAGTCCAGATCCGGTTGTAGACATTATGCCTGAACAACGGGAAATAGATGATATGGGTGGAACGATGAGGTTGGGGTTATATCCTTGTGAACTGATGCCTGGATCTAAGGCTGCTTTAGCTTATGGTGTTGAATCCATCGAAGAAAGACATAGACATAGATTTGAGATAAACAATCAATATTTGTCTGATTTGGAAAAAGCTGGATTTAAACCTAGCGGAATTTCGCCAAATAGGAAACTTGTTGAAATAATTGAAGATGAATCCAATGAATTTATGGTAGGTGTCCAATTTCATCCAGAGTTTCTTTCACGTCCTGGAAAGCCCCATCCATTATTTAATGACTTTGTAAGAGCTGCTTCGAAGACCATTGTTGAAGGTACTCAGTATCCTCTAAATGGAGCTACAAAAAGTTAATTTACTGAAAATCGACCCTTACATGGGTTGTAATGGCTTCATCAACTCCCTTAGAGTTAGTTCATATTCTTCGAGGGAAATGAAATGACTGGGCTAATTAATCACTATTTTCACAATTTATTGGTCGGCTGGAGACCACTGATAATTTGCGTTGCGGTATTAGTTTTTTCTGGTCTATACTTTCCTGCAGGAAGCGAAGATTCTTTAGCTGCCAATGCGGTAGATGATTTCGATGTTTCTTCAATTGTGCAAAACGTTAATGACGATCATGTTGAGCGCTTAGTTCTGTTAGAAGAATAATAGTGTTGCTAATTTCTCACTCATTACAATTATGTGGTGCTTGAATACCTTGACATTAATGGATCTATAAATATATTATTCGGTATGTATGCGTTGCTGACGCCAATGTTGTATATGTGTCGAATTCGCTAAGTTTAATAACAAATAATTTGATGTGAAATTTTTTCATAATCTCAGGAGGAAGCAGATGCCCGCTTTCGGTTCTAAAATGGTTACTAGCTTTAAAACTTACATCGTTCTAGGTGTAGCTGTATTCGCTCTTTTAGCAGGAGCTTTAATGACTGCCCCTGCTACAGTTCATGCAGCGCCTGATAATGATATTGAAGTAACTCTGATTTATGATTTTGACAATGATACCGTTGATGTGTTTGTAGCACGCTATGGACTTGCCACTGAGCATAATGGTGTTCTTTTGATTCTAAGTGAAGCTGCAGACGGTGTTGGAAATCTTGTGAATACTACGATTTTGGGTGGGGTTGTTGTTACAGGTTGTGCAGCAGCAGCAGATTTAGCTTCTACAAATTGTACTCAGACATCTTATTCCACGACTGTTGATATTGCCGGTGGTGCAACAGCAGTATTTGTAGATTATGTCTTTGATGAACATATACCAGCACACACTGTTGCTGGTGCTAAGACTGCGAATGTAATTGATGAGGACGTAGA
>JAKUTX010000029.1:0-1834 GCA_022447855.1 SAR202 cluster bacterium | reverse complement strand
CCTGAATCATAGGCTTCAACCCATCTAGACAAACAAAGACACCATCTATCTCCCTCTTTCAAACCTGAAAATCCTGGACCAGGTGAACTAAGATCGTTTCCAGCTCCTTTTGAAAATGCTAAGAAAATATCAGTCATTACTACACAAACTACATGCCTTCCAAAATCGCGATTATCTGTATTACAGCAACCATCACGAAACCAGCCAGTCATTGGATCTGTAGAACATGGCTCAAGCTTACCGCCTAAGACGTTGATTGATTCTTCCATTCTATTTTTCTCGGTTTTCTCGAAGATTATCTATTATTGTAAAGGCAAGTGCAGCTCGTTCATTACGTGAAAAATCTGATTCTAATGTATCAATTATATTTTTAATTTTTTTAGAAGATTCAGGGTCTTTTTCTGCAAGCTCTTTTGCATGCTCCATTTGAGCTTCGTTTATGCAATAAACTGAATCTCCACCAAGTATAGATATTGGGCTAAGAACCATATTTAGACCGAAAAACCTGTATCTACGTTTGGTGCAGGGTCACCTGTACTGAAACTGGAACCACAACCACAAGAGCCCTTAGCATTTGAATTTGTAAGTCTGAATCCAGGTTCTATTAGATCATTTGAAAAATCAATCGTAAGGCCGTCCAAATAGACTGAACTTATTTTGTCTGCAACAATACGAAGTTTATCTTCTGAATAGTATACTTCATCTACATCACTCATGTTATCATCTAAGACTGCATCGTATGTATTTCCTGAACAACCGCCAGATCTAACACCTATACGGAGAAATATCTCATCAGAGATTCCCATGTCGTAAAGTCTTGATTTTGCCGTCTCGGTCACCTTAATGTCCATGATATTCTTAATTTCAAGGTGATTTAATAGTTACTGTATACTATAATCGTATAAAGTAGGCAAAAGTAGGCCTCATGTGAGAATATTCGTTATTCTATTAGCATTGATGCTTTTTGCCCCTGTAAGCAAGGCTGAACCTAGCCCTATGGAACAGTCTTACGAAGGCAATCCAATCGTTGTAATTAATTTGACATATGAGGCCGGAATTGGTGGTGGAGATGATATTCATGGAGATATTGTAATCGAATTATTTCTTAATTGGGCACCAATTACAGTTTCTAATTTTGTAGGACTAGTGAATGAATCTTTCTACGATGGAATTTTCTTTCATAGAGTCATTGATGATTTCGTTATTCAGGCTGGAGACCCTACTTGCACTGCAATAGGCGTTTATCCTGCAAGTGACCCCTCATGTGGGAGCAATGGTTCAGATGAAACTATACCTTTTGAAGCAGATGCAAATCTTACACACATAAACGGGGCAGTTGGAATGGCCAGAGGGTTAGATCCTGATTCTGCTTCAAGTCAATTTTACATTTGTGATGGTTCACAGCATGGATTAGACAATGGAAACCGATCTCAGGAGGATGATCCAGGATATGCAGTTTTTGGAGTTGTAAGAGAAGGTATGGATTTGGTACAAGCGGTTGCACAAGTTCCAACATCTAATGATCCTCTAAATCGTCCTCTTTACGAAGTGCACATAAATTCCATAACACTCAATGGATTTGTTACACTTGATGTTGAAGAAGCGAAAACTGAAGAAACTCAGGGGATTGAATTTAGTCTTTCACTAATCATAACCTTAATTCTGCTCCCTATTGCAGTTCCAGGATTATTAGCATTAATACGTAGAGATTAAAAATGGATTCAATAATCTTTCAAGGAAATGTAATCGGTATGTTGATGTACATAATACCTGCATTAATGCTATTTCTTTTTGTGATAAATGGCCTAGAAGATAGATTAGTTGAACGTAAACT
>JAKUTX010000028.1:0-1859 GCA_022447855.1 SAR202 cluster bacterium | reverse complement strand
TCAGAAGATCTATGATTTCCAATCAAATAAGAATCATAATGCTACTGATATATATAAAGTTGTTGCTCTAGATTTTGGTATCAAAACCAATATTCTAAATCTACTTCATCAATCAGGATGTGACGTAACAGTAGTACCTGGAGACACATCATTTTCCAAAATTAGTGAAATGCAACCGGATGGAATATTTCTCTCTAACGGTCCAGGCGACCCTGAACCCTGTGATTATGCAATCAAGACTATAAAGTCTTTTCTTGAAATAAAAATTCCAATGTTTGGGATTTGCTTAGGTCATCAATTACTTGCTCTAGCCAGTGGTGGTAAAACAGAAAAAATGAAATTTGGACATCACGGTGCTAATCATCCTGTTCAAGATCTACTAACCGGGGAAGTATTTATTACCAGTCAGAACCACGGCTTCACAGTTAATGAGGATTCATTACCTGAAAATGTTTCTGTATCTCATCGGTCTTTATTTGATCAAACAATTCAAGGTATTGAGATAACAAAAGACAATGCATTTAGTTTTCAAGGACATCCTGAAGCATCACCTGGCCCACATGATATTAATTCATTATTTAACAAATTTACTGACCTAATGTCTCATGCCAAAAAGAACTGATATAAATTCTGTTTTAATAATAGGCGCTGGACCAATCATTATTGGACAAGCATGTGAGTTTGATTATTCAGGAACACAGGCGTGTAAAGCACTAAAAGAAGAAGGTTACCGAGTGATTTTAGTTAATTCAAACCCAGCAACAATTATGACTGATCCAGATAGTGCTGATTCAATCTACATTGAACCAATTAATTGGCAAACAATTGAAAAGATTATTGCTGAAGAAAAACCAGATGCTCTATTACCAACAATGGGAGGACAAACAGGCTTGAACACAGCACTTGATCTTGCCTCTAGAGGTATTCTAAAAGAACACAATGTCGAACTAATAGGAGCCACAAAAGAAGCCATTGATAAAGCTGAAGATAGAGAACTATTTAAACAAGCTATGCAAGAAATTGATATTGATGTAGCTAAATCTGGATTAGCTAATAATTTAGATGAAGCTTTATCGATAGCTAAATCGATTAACTACCCGTTGATCATCCGTCCATCGTTTACTTTAGGAGGAAGCGGAGGCGGAGTAGCTAATAATGAAGATGAATTCATAACCATTATAAAAAGAGGCTTAGAGTTGTCACCAACATCTGAAGTTTTAATTGAGGAATCTCTATTAGGGTGGAAAGAATATGAAATGGAGGTTGTAAGAGACAATAAAGATAACGCCATAATTATCTGCTCCATTGAAAATGTTGACCCTATGGGTGTTCATACCGGTGATTCGATCACTGTTGCTCCAGCTCAAACTCTTACAGATAAAGAATTTCAAATCATGAGAAATTACTCCATAGCAATTCTCAGAAAAATAGGAGTTGACACAGGTGGTTCCAATGTTCAGTTCGCAGTTAATCCCGACGACGGGAGAATGATTGTGATAGAAATGAACCCAAGAGTTTCTAGATCATCTGCTTTAGCATCAAAGGCCACTGGATTCCCGATAGCTAAAATAGCAGCGAAACTAGCTATTGTCTATACTCTCGATGAATTACAAAATGACATTACAGGCGGAGTTACACCAGCTTCATTTGAACCAACCATTGACTATGTGGTAACAAAAATACCTAAATTTACTTTTGAGAAATTTCCAAAAGCAAATTCCATTTTAACTACCCAAATGAAATCTGTGGGTGAGGCAATGGCTATAGGTAGAAATTTCCAAGAATCATTGCAAAAGGCAATTAGGAGTCTAGAGTCAAATCATTACGGCTTAACGGAAATGGAAGTGGATGAAGATTTT
>JAKUTX010000027.1:0-1986 GCA_022447855.1 SAR202 cluster bacterium | reverse complement strand
TGTTGATGAAGATGGGTTTATTTCTGCAAATCCAACATTGAGTTATATTTATGATAATACAGTTTTTGGTTATACAGGCCCAATTGATGGATTTAGACAAAATACTACTTTTGAATTAAGTCCCGCTATGGGGGATAAAGGGCTTTCTTACCAGAAAATAAAAGTTGATCTTAGAAAATATCAAATGCTTAGTCGGGATTATTCATTAGCAGGTCGCTTATTCCTTGGAACAAGTACTGGGAAGAACCCGCAAAAGTATTATTTGGGAGGAATGCAAAATTGGCTTTTAGGAACGGGTATTACTGATGGTGTCGATGATGGCGATACAAATGAATCTAGATGGAGAAATGTAATTTTAGATAGCCAAAATCAATCATTGTTACAGGACATTTATTTTTCTGAATTCGCATATCCTCTTAGAGGCGCAAGATTTTCAGAACGTTTTGGTACCAATGTTTTACTTGCAAACTTAGAATTTCGTTTTCCTCTAATTCAATATTTGCAAATCGGTTTTCCATTTAAAATGACATTAGGAAATATTCTTGGTCATGTTTTTATGGATGTTGGAGCAGCGTGGGATGATAAACGGGAATTCGATGATTTTGCTTATCTCCAGGCAAAATATGGTAACAATTTGCCAAGTAAATTTTCCCCATGGGTTCGTTCTGTAGGTTATGGTATAAAACTACCTATTTTTATGTTATGGAGAATTGAAGCAGCTTACGACTGGACAGACTCAGGATTCTCAAAGCCACAATGGTATTTATCAATAGGGTATGACTGGTAAATAACTTTTTTTCCTTTCAACTTGATTCTACACATAGCCTAATGGAATTTCTATAAGTTATATGGCTAAAATAAAATCCAAAACTGTTTATCTTTGCTCTGCTTGTGGTAATGATCACCCAAAATGGAATGGTCAATGCCCATCCTGTAATGAATGGGGAACCTTAAATGAATACAAAGTTTCAAATAAAAAGCGTTCTCAGAAAAATGGTTTAGTTAAGGAATCTCAAACTTTAGAAGATGTTTTAACTAATGGAGAAGTTCAAAGGATTTCTCTAGGTATTTCCGAGATGGACCGTGTACTTGGAGGTGGAATTTTGCCTGGTTCATTAATTCTTCTAGGTGGAAACCCTGGCATTGGAAAATCAACACTTGCACTACAAATTTTACCCGCTTTTGAGAAACCAGTTCTCTATATTTCAGCAGAAGAGAGTGAAGCACAAGTGGGATTAAGAGCAAAAAGACTTGGAGTTTCCTCTAAAGAACTTCATTTGTCATCAGAAAACAATATTGATTTAATTTTAGATCAAGTTTCTCTGGTAAAACCTGAATTGGTTGTAATTGATTCAATTCAGACTATTTTCAGTGATCAGCTGGATTCATTGCCTGGTTCAGTTTCACAAATTAGGGAATGTGGACAACAATTTTTGCAATTAGCGAAACAACAAGATATAGCAATAATAATTATTGGACATGTTACTAAGGAAGGAGTGATTGCTGGTCCTAAGATGTTAGAGCATATGGTTGATACTGTACTTTATTTAGAAGGGGACGACAAGTATGACCATCGTATTTTACGATCCGCTAAGAATAGGTTTGGGACTACCAATGAAGTTGGAATTTTCCGGATGGAAAATAATGGATTAATCGAAGTTGATAATCCATCTGAATTATTTCTTTCTGAACGTCAAAATAATATTACTGGATCTACAATTTTTCCATCATTGGAAGGGAGTCGCCCTATTCTTGTTGAAATTCAAGCTTTAGCATCTAATGCAAACTTTGGAACGCCTCAACGCAATGTTAATGGATTTGATTATAAACGACTTGCAATGTTGTTAGCTGTATTAGAAAAAAGATTAGGAGTGCAAATAGGCACAAAAGATGTCTTTGTTAATTTAGTTGGTGGTTTAAAAGTAAATGATCCAGCTGCTGATTTGTCAGTTATATCTGCTGTTGCATCTAGTGTCAAAGATCAAC
>JAKUTX010000026.1:0-2028 GCA_022447855.1 SAR202 cluster bacterium | reverse complement strand
GGAACCTGTGCCTCGTGGGCATCCCCCCTGAATCATGAACTCTTTGATTACTCTATGGAAACAACCATTATCGTAACATCCCTCACGAGCTAGGAAGATGAAGTTGTTAGTTGTGACAGGAACTTCATCGGTAAATAATTCTAAAGTCATGTCCCCTTTTGAGGTTTTAATAATAGCGGAATATTTTTTGCCTTCTTCTAAGTTGTTTTCTGGGGCGCTGTCATATCTTTTTATCATTGTTTCTCCCGATGAATAGTTAATTATTAGTATTTTATATGTGTTAAATGCTCACACAGTATACAATAAATAGTAGTGAATTCAGAAATGTATAAAGATGGAAGGTGAACTGATGGGAGTTTTTGAAAATATTTCAATACCAGGGCACGAAATGGTCAATTTTTTCCAAGATGAATCAGTAGGATTAAAGTCCATTATCGCAGTTCATAATTCCACCTTGGGGCCGACATGCGGAGGTCTGAGAATCTGGCCATATGAATCGGAAGAAGCAGCACTTCAAGATGTCTTGAATTTGTCTAGAGCGATGACTTATAAATCTGCAATGGCAGATCTGGAACTAGGCGGAGGTAAAGCAGTTATTTGGTTAGATAAAAACCAGAGTAAGACAGAAGAATTAATTCGGTCGTACGCTAGGTTTTTAGATACTCTGGGAGGCAAATATATCACTACTACTGATGTTGGAAGTGATGTGAATGATCTGCAATGGATATCGGAAGAAACCAACCATGTGGTGGGCTTACCCGTAGATCAAGGAGGATCAGGAGACACTTCTATAATGACTGGGCTGGGAGTTTATTTGGGGATGAAAGCCTGTGCTAAGCACCTTTGGGGCAGCGAGTCTTTAGAAGGTAAGACAGTAGCTTTTCAAGGATTTGGGAAAGTTGCTAAACAGGCTGCTATCCACCTTGCAAAAGAAGGCGTGAATCTAGTCGCGACTGATATAGATGGAGCTAAGCTAGAACAAGCCAGTGATCTAGGAGCAAGCATAGTTGGTATTTCAGAAATTTATGACGTTCAAGCCGATATTTTTTCTCCATGTGCTTTAGGAGGAACTATAAATTCGAACACTATTACAAGGTTATCTGCTCAGATTATAGCTGGCGGAGCTAATAACCAGCTGGAATCTGATGCAATTTGTGAAATCCTTAGAGAAAAAGGAATTGTATACGCTCCTGATTATGTAATAAATGCAGGAGGAATCATAAACGCTTCTTGTGAAATTGGAGCTGAATATAGCGAACAAAGATCACTAGAAAAGACGGAAAAAATATTTGATATCACTTTAAATATCCTTAATATTGCGTCGGACCAAAACATTAGTACTGTTACAGCTTGCGACCAAATAGTTTCTGACAAATTGTCTGGTTGATTTTTTACAATTCTTCTATAATAAATTTTGAGAGAGGGATTTTAAAAAGGAGATTAGAATGACGGATATAACAGAAGTCATCAGGACTAGGAGAAATATCAAGGAATTCACTGACAAATCCATCTCTCGTTCAGAGATTGAGACATTGCTGGAGCTAGCCACATGGGCACCAAATCACCGGAATACTGAGCCTTGGAGATTTGTTGTAGTACAAAAAGGATCGGATGTCCGAGACCAAATAGGTCAGGGTATGATTGAGTTTCTGGAAGAAACGAGCAAAACGACCTTGAATGAAACTCAACGCGAAAGAATTATTGATGAGGTACGAGATCATCCGAGTTTGGTATATGTGTTCAGTTTGGTTGGTGAGAACGATGAGATCACCGAAGAAAATTACGGTGCAGTATGCTGTGCTATACAGAACATTCAGCTAGCTGCTACTTCTATGGGATTAGCGGTAAGTTGGTCAACAGGTCGTTTAGGTAAAATACGGGGTTTAAAAGATATTCTAGGTGTAACCTATGAAGCCAAATGTGCAGGAATATTAACTATAGGATATTCCGATTTAATGATTGAAAAATCCAGGATTAGCCATCAAGAATTAACTGATTGGTTGTGATGATACTTAGTTACTTACTCCT
>JAKUTX010000025.1:0-2221 GCA_022447855.1 SAR202 cluster bacterium | reverse complement strand
TCATCAATCTCAGGCAATTCTACAAAGACTATATCACCCAATGCCTTTTGGGCATGGTAAGTAATTCCAATTTCAGCTTTGTTACCTTCAATTCTTACCCATTCGTGTTCACGTGTGTAAAAATTTTCATTTGATACATTACTCATATTCCCTCTTTGATTTTTTCAAATTTAGTCCTGGAAATGTCAGCATTTGTTACTATACAATTCCATATTGCAAACAAGATCACATTAATCTAGCCTCAGAAAGATATTTGTCCAGCAAAAAACACATCATCCAGTATTTCAAACAGTATTTATTAAAAATTTCTGGTAGATGGACTTATTGCAGGATATAATAATAATGTTAAAAATAAACAATCTATTATTTTATATATTATTAAAAATTTAAAAATGAAAATTTACAAGAAATTATTAGCCTCATTCGTTCTTATAAACATTTACTTTTCTGTTTATTCAGTTGCACAAACCTCTGATGATTTAGAACTGATGATTAGAAGTTCAAAAACGCGTGCGGCACTCGTTCAAAATGTACAGAAAGCAGTAGTTCATATCAAAGTGGAAAAAATTGTTCGTGGTTCTGATGGTCGATCCTTTAACAATCCCATGGATTTGTACAATGATGAATTTTTTCGACGCTTTTTCCCGGAACTCAATCCTCCAAAAAATAATCAACAACGGGAACAGCCAAATCGTGAATTTCGACAGAGAGGTATGGGATCTGGTTCTATAATTGACGCAGAGGGTTATATTCTTACAAATCATCATGTTGTTGGATTAGCAGACAGGATAATTGTAGTTATGTACGATGGTGAAGAAAAGGATGCAAAGATAGTTGGGACAGACCCGGAGTCTGACATTGCTGTAATAAAAATTGAGGGTGACGGATTGCCAGTCCTTCCAATGGGAGATTCAGAAACAATACTTGTTGGTGAAGATGTAATTGCAGTAGGTAATCCATTCGGTTTAATTCAAACTGTAACATATGGTATTGTTAGCGCTAAAGGAAGATCAAATGTTGGGATTAATGAATATGAAAATTTTATCCAAACTGATGCTGCCATCAATCCTGGTAACAGTGGAGGCCCGCTAGTTAATCTTAGAGGAGAAATTGTAGGAGTAAACAGCGCAATATTCAGTCAAAGTGGTGGATATCAGGGAATTGGTTTTGCTGTTCCAATCAATATGGCAAGCAAAATCATGAAGGATCTAATTGATAAAGGTTCTGTTTCAAGAGGATGGCTAGGAGTGGGAATCCAAGATGTTAGCCAGGACTTGGTGAAAGCTTTTAAATTAAAAAATACTAAAGGATGCCTCATTACTGCTGTAATGGAAAATACTCCGGCTCAAAGAGGGGGTATGCTTAAGGGAGATGTAGTGGTTCGTATTAATGACAAGCTTATACAAAATAGCAATCATCTGCGTAACGAAATTGCGAATGCTGGTGCTTTCACAGAGATAGATTTGGAACTGATAAGGGAAGGAAAGTCAGTTAAAATCAAGCTCAAGTTAGATGAACGTCCCCAGAAAGTTGGCAGAGTCAAAATGGAACCCAAAATGAATCCTGCTTTGGAACAGTTAGAATTTATGGGAATGACTGTTGAAGCACTAACCAATGACAAAGCGGAAAAGCTTGGAGTTATGCCAGGGATTGGTGTGTTGATTAGCAAGATTGAATCTGGAAGTCCTGCTGAAAAAGCCGGGTTGCGTACCGGAATGATTATTCAGGAAGTAGAACGTAAGGCAGTTAAAAATTTTGAGATTTTCAAAGAAATTGTAAATGAGATGGATAAAGCAAAAGGTATACTTTTGTTGGTTACAACCAGTGGTGGCTCTCGTTATATTTTTATAGAGGAAGAATAAATGCCATGAATCAAAAGGTTAACACAAAGTTACACTTTGATCAGTTGCTCTTATTATTGCAGAAAATGATTTTACAAAAGTCTATTTCGGAAAAAAAAGATTTCTATTACCTCTTGGAAGAAATATCAATCAAATACAATCTTTCCGAGGAAGAACTACTAATGAGGGGATTTCGCAAAGCATATCGTCAAGTTGTAGATGGTGTTTAATCTGAATTTTGATATCTAAAGTGTTTAATACTTTCTTTCTTTTTATAGGTTTGATTTTAATGGCTGCTCCTTTTCTTATCAAAAAAGGACTAAGGAGAAGATTCAGGGAGGCACTTCCGGAAATTCAAACTAGTAAATATTTCTAGCTTG
>JAKUTX010000024.1:0-2286 GCA_022447855.1 SAR202 cluster bacterium | reverse complement strand
GGTACTGCATTAATGTGGGAGCCTGAAGTTGACAAAGAGTTTATTGACAAGAATTATAGTGATAAAAGATCCCTACTTGTTCATTTCAAACCCGGAGGTATTGAGGGCTATGGATGGGTATTTCCAAAGAAGAACATCCTGAATATTGGATTTGGAGGATATAATAGAACTATCAAATCTATTAAAATCAAGGAAATATGGGAAGATTACATAAATTTATTGAAAAAAGATGGTTATTTCCCAAAAGATCAAGAAATTCCACCTGTAAAAGGTGCACCACTTCCTCTTGATGGACCAATTAAGGCCACGACCATGGATAACACACTACTTGTGGGCGATTCTGCAGGGATGGTTTCACCACTTTCTGGTGAAGGAATCTACTACGGAATGCATGCTGGTAAAATTGCAATTGATACAATCAAAAAAGCATTAGAAACTGGTGACTACTCACAGAAACATTTGGACCAATATCATAGGGATTGGAACAAAGTATTTGGTAAAGAATTGAGAGATTTGTCATTCTTTGCTCTAATGGCTCTGAAACTACCTGAAAGAATGGTGTATTATGGAACCCGAGATGAAAAATTATGTGAAATTTTTGCAGATTTGTTCTTGGGTGTAACTCCTGGTGGCCTTGGAAAAAGAAAACCAATCAGCAGAGCATTGTATGATGCAATACGCTATCCTTACTTTGGTTTAGGCTGATCCTCTTCAGAAATTTCAAGTTTATTATCAATTTTAGATTTCTCTTTTCTTCCTAGATAGAAAAATAATATGAAGCAAATAATCGACACGGAGAAGCAGGGTGAGGCCTCCATCAAAGTACCACATTGAGGTGGCATTGACAAACTACAGGTCATCAAAACATTCAAACCAAAGAATATGAAAATAATACCTGTCAGAAGTAGGAATGCTCGAAAATACTCAGCCATTGATTTATTCGTATCAACTAAATCTCCTTCTTTTGAGCCGACGAGTTCTTCAGGTTTATCATAATGGCCCGTATAGTAAGCAACAATTTGTGCAAATAAAACGATGGCAGAAATACAAAATGCTGCGGGGAACATGAGAAGAAAGATAAATAGAAGTACACTCGAGAAAAGAGCCAAATATTGTCTGAATTTAGTACTATAACTACCTGTAAAATGCCAACTTGTTAGTTTTGCTTGGGCATAAATAATAGCTGAACCAAAAACCAGAACTATGAATGCTACAATAATAAGCTCATCACCATAACCAAATCCTGCATCATACATAGAATAATCCGTTGAGGTAGAGAGGCTGCAAAGATTTCTACTATATTCTTCGGGTGTGAAGTCAGTAGATACGTAATGTGCCAATATTTCTTCAGAGTCTGTCGAAGCATTTTTAGTCAAAATTACTTCTGCATACATTCGTGTACAATCATTCAAATACACTGTTTGTGGCCCCCATAGAGGGGAATTTGTTGAATTCAATAAAATATTTGTATCAAAAGGACCATTGTCTGTAGAACCAATTTGACCAGTTAAATTGAAGTTTAATTCTTGACTACTATTACCAGAAAATAAAACCGAAGAAGTGTCTAAAATAAGATTTGGAGTGATTCTTACACGAAGATAATCATAACCAAGGTTAGTGTGGAAAGCATCAGAGTTGGGTTCGTTACGCCAGTAGGGCCTATGATCTATGGATGAGTACACCTTGGATGTGCGCAAACTATAACTGAAACTGTAAGTCGTATTATCACTAAAATTTGCTCCATTAAGACTAAAAGTAAAACTTGAACCCAATGGCGCTCCTGGTACTGAATAAACATCTGTATACATTACATTACGATCGCCAGTAAATGCATGCATATCTCCATCTATCGCCCACTCACTAGGGCTACCTGAATCGTTGTATCCAGAAAGCTTTGTTTCAAATTGTAGCACTTTAGCACACTCTTCGTAAGTACCGTTATGAGTAGTGATTGTCTCACACTCTCCATCTATCTGAGAAGACCATCCTGGATTTAGCGAAATTGTAAAATTCTCTTCGGAAGATACATCGGGTGAAAAAAATAAAACCATTAACAAAACAAATCCAACAAAATGGTATTTATTCATATTTCCCATTACTTTAACTTCATTATACGTCTATCGCTCGTCAAATATTGACCAAATTTATCTATTCCCTCTTGAATCAAAGCAGGTGCATGATTTTTCTGATAGTTTTCCAAGGATTCACGACTATCTAATTGATATCTAATTGACCAATGTACTTTATCGTCATCTGAATCGCAAACAAACCAATCTGCTTTCTGAA
>JAKUTX010000023.1:0-2428 GCA_022447855.1 SAR202 cluster bacterium | reverse complement strand
ATCAATTCAAAGCGATCCAAGATTCAAAAGTAAATATTGGAGGGGAGAGATTGAATTACAGTTAGAAATAGGTAAAAAATCAGAACAGCAGGCCTTGGCCAAATACGGTCTCGATTTCGTTACGAACACCTATCTTCCTGAAAAGTTGAAAGAGATGAATATATCTTAGAGAGCCTTAGCCATAAAGCTTCTAACTTCTTCAACGTGTTTATCAACAGTTTCTCTGTTCCAATCATCAGTTTTAATTGGATCTAAAACCTCAATTTTAACTTCACCAGGATAAAACTGCATGGTTTTTGCAGGCCATACTTTGTGAGCACCATGAACTATAACGGGAACAACAGGCAATCCAGTTGCTAATGCGAGATGCACGAATCCTTTCTTGAATGGAATTAGCTTTCCATCTAAACTTCTGGTTCCTTCCGGCCAGATCCAAATACTCAAACCCTTTGTTTTCACAAAATCAGATAGTTTTTTCATAGAAGCAACAGCTTTGGCATTATTTCCACGATCAATTAACAAATGTCCAGCTAGCCAGTAAGCTAAACCAAAGAAAGGAATCTTCAATATCTCTTTTTTACCGACGCCACAACCACCATAGGGACACAAAGCCATGCCAATGAATACATCTAGAGCAGATGCATGATTGGTAACAAAAATTGCAGGCTTTGAAGAATTCAATTTTTCAGAATCCGGATTTGTGATTCTGGCACCAACAAGCCAACTCACTACAGGTCCAATTACTTTACCGCAAAAATTACCAATCCTGACTCTTAAAGTACGAAAAGGAAGAGCTAAAACCATCAAACACATACAAAAAAGAGACCAGAATCCCAACCATACAAATCCAAGAATAAATCTTAAGGTGAAGGAAATAGGGCCGATTTTCCTTCTTTCGGCCATTTGCAGCCTTAGTCGTATCCTTCTAAGATTTCTTCAAAACCTTGGGCCAAACGAATATCATTATCAGTAATACCGCCAGCATCATGAGTAGTAGTTGTAACAATCACGCGATTATATTCACAAAGAGTCATGTCTGGGTGATGATTCAATTTCTCTGCAGCTTCAGCTAATTTGTTTAGAAAGCCCATAGCTTCCATGAAATCCTTGAACATCGTTTCCCGAATCAACATCTTCTCTTCAGAATCATGTTCCCAAGGCCCCACCATTCTTATTCGACTTGCAATTTCCTCATCTGCCAATAAGTCCATATTGTATGGACAAATGGACACTATTTAGCTATAACTCGGCAAATAAGCAGATGTATCTTACGAGACAGTTCCGAATGATTTAGCGAGAGTCACACCAGCCGCGTAGGCGACGATTGTCAATAGAATTCCAATACCCATTGCATGCTCAAATTCCCAACCCCTTCTTAGGAGGAAAGGTAGGGCAACAAATAGTACCAATGATGGGATAACTAACCAGAGAATACTCTCAGCAAAGTCAGCCACCTGCGAGGTATCTTTAGTGTCGTTATACAACCAAGTCATTGACATTATACTTGCGAGAGGTAGTGAGATAATTAATGCACCAAATATGGTCGATTTCTTGGCAATCTCACTGGCAGTCACTATCACGGCTCCAGAAAAAAGTCCTTTACCTATTAGGTTTAACCAGTCCATATTCACGATAAAGTTACACACTATTTAGCTATAACTCAACAAATATGCTTTAACGCCCCTCCTAAAATGCTCAAATATGGAAGATAAAGAAAAACCAGTGGAATTATCCGAACTTCTTTCTACTTTTTTGCCATATACTATGGCAAGTTCAGGATTTCTATTGGTTGTCATGGGAGTCTATTTCTATTTGTTTCCTGAGGACAAGCAATCAGTTACAGCCCTCATTCCAGCAGTTATGGGTTTAGGTTTAATGATTCCAGGAATAATTACGATTGTAGCTCCTCACAACAAAAAACATGCGATGCACGCAGGAGCGATGTTTGCATTAATCGGTACTTTAGGCGGTCTTCAAGGAATTCCAGATTTTATTAGTTGGATTGTTGACGGAACGGATCTAAGTAGGCCAACAATAGCTAGAATAGCAATGGTGTTTCTTTGTGGAGAAAATTTAATTGGAAGTATCATTTCTTTTAGACTAGCAAGAATAAAGAGAGAGCAAGAAGCACAAAATTAATGGAAAAAATAACAAAAAATCCAAACATACTTTGGGCAGCAATCGTCCTCCTTTTAGCCATCCAATTCATTCCACAAGTTGCTGATTTTTGGGCAGATCATTTTGTTGACCCTATAATGGCAGATTCTAAAGGCGAAGCAGGCGCCAAATACAATATTTACAACACAATAGCGTACGGTTTCTGTTTCTTTCTATTGTTTATGTTTATACATGAATTATTAATCGATTGGAAAATAGAATTGAATGATAGGTTCGTTTTCGCATCAGTACCTTTGTTAATTCTTGGTGG
>JAKUTX010000022.1:0-2538 GCA_022447855.1 SAR202 cluster bacterium | reverse complement strand
GATTAGAAATTTGCCTAACAACAGCAAGGACATGTGTAATAAACAGAAGTGAGATATTTCTTTCATTTTTTATGTTTTTCAGCAGTTCAAGTATTTGAGCTTGGATAGTTACATCTAGAGCCGATGTCGGTTCATCAGCTACGATAAACTTTGGTTCTGAAGCTAGAGCCCTTGCTATTGCAATACGTTGACGTTGACCACCAGAAAACTCATGTGGATAACGATTTGCCATTTCGTTCGTTAGCCCAACACTTTTTAAAAGAACTGATACCCTGTCTTTTGCTTCAGATCGGCTACATTGTCTTTGAATTAGGATAGGCTCGGCAATACTTCTACCAACTGAATACCTAGGGTCAAGAGATGAGTATGGATCTTGGAAAATTATCTGAGCATTTGATCTAAGGTTTTTCAAATCATCAGATTTAGATGAATTAATATTTAGACTATCAACTATAATGTCTCCAGAATCAATATTTTCTAGTTTTACTATTGCTCTTCCAAGTGTGGATTTACCAGAGCCACTTTCTCCAACTAAAGCCACTGTTTCTCCATACTTAATTTCCAGACTTACATTATCTAAAGCATGTGTTTTCAAAGAATCAAAAAATAAATAATTATCTTTTGAAAAAGTTTTTGATACCTGATTGATTTTAACTAATGGTATTGTTGAAGTGTTAGAACTGGTTTGATTTTCAAATGTTTTAATATCTAAACGAGGCACAGCAGCAAGTAAAGATTTTGTATAGGGTTTAGTCGGTTTTTTGAATAGATTGTTGACTTCTGCGTGCTCAACTTCTTTCCCACCTTTCATGACAAGTACATTATCAGCAGTCTCAGCAACTACACCCATATCATGGGTTATAATTACAAGACCTATATTGGTTTCAGAAACTAATGAACTTAGTAAATCAAGTATTTGCGCCTGAATTGTTACATCAAGTGCTGTTGTTGGCTCATCAGCAATCAATAATTGGGGCTCAATCAACATCACCATCGCAATCAACATCCTTTGTCGCATTCCACCAGAAAATTCATGTGGGAATTGTTTCATTCGTTTTTTGGGTTCTGTAATACTAACACGATCTAACATCTCAATTGCACGCTCATTTGCCTCGTTTTGAGAACAAACACCATTTATTACCAATGCCTCTGTCATCTGTTTCCCAATACTAAGAACTGGGTTTAGAGCAGTCATGGGTTCTTGAAAGATCATACCAATACCAGAGCCTCTTATTTTTCTAACATTATTTTCATTGAGGTCCAACAAATTGTCATTTTCAAATAAAACTTTACCACTAACTAAGCTATTTTGAGGTAATAATCTCAAAATAGCTTTAGCGGTCATACTTTTTCCTGAACCTGACTCCCCAACTATGGATAAAATTTCACCTCTTTTAACATTAAACGACAAATCATTTACAATATTAGAAACAATTCCTTTAGATATAATACTAACATTCAAGTTTTTGACTGAAAGAATTGGAGATTGCTTCATCTTTGCCTTTCTACAGGATCAAGAGCAGTTCTAAATCCGTCTCCTAGAAGATTAAAACCAAGAACTGTTAAGGCAATTGCAATACCTGGGATAGTCATTAACCATGGTGCACGGTTAATATAATCTCTCGAGCCTGCAAGCATATACCCCCACTCCGGAAGTGGAGGTTGTGCGCCAAGTCCAAGAAAACTTAAACCTGCTGCTGCCAAAATCGCAGTAGAAACCCCTAAAGTTGCAATGACAATCATTGTAGGTAAAACATTTGGTAACAAATGCATGAAAACAAGTCTAGAATGACTTGCTCCACAAGCTATACTTGCTTCAAAATAAGGTTTGGCTTTCTCTACTAAAGCTGCAGAATAGCAAGTCCGTGCATAGAATGGGATCCCTGCAATACCAACTGCTATAACAGCATTGGTTAAACTTGGTCCTAAAACAGCAACACAAGACAGCGCAATCAGTGTTTCTGTGAAAGAAAAAAGAACATCGGTGCTTCTCATCTACAACGTTTCAAGCCAACCTCCTTTGTAGGCGGCAAAAAGGCCTACTATTATTCCTGATGTCATTGAAATACCTACTGCCATGGCACCAATCATCAAGGTCAATCTACTACCAAATAAAATACGAGAAACCATATCCCTTCCAAACTCATCAGTACCCAAAATAAATTCTAAATTTGGTGCCAGGAACCTCTTTCCTACTCCCATTTTTGTTGGGGAATAAGGAGCTAGGAAATCCGCAAATACAGCTGAAAGTATAAGAATTAGGACAATCGTTAAGCCTATCAAACCATTGGGTGAAGACAATAACCTTAATAAAAACGATTTGTTTTTAGACTTCAAATCATACAATTCGGAATTTTCATGCATATTGTATTTTCCTAATCATCCTCTCCTTATTCGAGGATCAATAAAAGCATAAATAGTATCCAAAAATATTGATACAATCACTACAACCACGGCAAAAGTTAGGATAAAACCTTGTATAATTGGATAATCTCTTTGAAAAATTGCTTCTACAGCCATTCTTCCTACACCATTCCA
>JAKUTX010000021.1:0-2652 GCA_022447855.1 SAR202 cluster bacterium | reverse complement strand
TGGCAGATTTTGGCGCTGAAGTCATCAAAATAGAGAAACCCGGAACCGGTGACCCTTTGAGAAATTGGGGGCCTTTTATTGAAGGAAGTTCGGTATGGTGGAAAGTTCATTCGAGGAACAAAAAATCTGTGACTCTTTCCTTGAATCAACCCAAAGGGCAAGAAATTTTTAGAGAATTAATTAAACACGTTGATATTCTTATAGAAGGTTTTAGGCCCGGGACACTAGAAAAATGGGATTTATCTCCCAAAGAACTCCACGAAATAAATCCTAAGCTGATAATCCTTAGGTATTCAGGATTCGGGCAGACGGGTCCTTATAAAGATCGACCTGGCTTCGGTACTGTAGCAGAATGCATGAGTGGATATGTCAACATGGCAGGATTCGAAGATTCTCCTCCCAATCTACCGCCATTACCATTAGCCGATGAAGTCTCTGGCATATTTGGCGCTATGTCCGGCATGATGGCATTGTATAAACGAGACACCTCATCCGACACAACAGGTGAAATAATTGATCTAAGTCTTTACGAGCCTCTAATGAGGTTAATGATACCTTTTGTAACGATGTTCGATAAACTCAATATTAATCGTGGCAGATCCGGAAATAACTTCCCTGATGCAGCGCCTCGGAATCTGTACCATACATCCGATGACAAATGGGTCGGATTGTCCGCCACTTCTCAAAATACTTGGGAGACCTTGGTGAAGGCTATGGGATTGACGTCGTTGATGACAGCACAACAGTTCGCAACTAATGAAGACAGAATATCTCATCGAGATGAACTCAACGAGGAAATCCAAACTTGGTTCGATGATAAAACAGCTTCAGAGGTGCTGGAGACTCTCATACCAACTGGAGGAATAGTCGGCCAGGTCTACGACTCCGAGGATATATCCAAGGATCCTCATATATCAGACAGAAATAACATAGTAGAAATAGAAGACCCTGTCATAGGACCAACTAAAATGGTTGGCGTTATACCAAAGCTCAACAAAGATCCCGGAGAAATAAGACACACTGGTCCAGAGTTAGGCCAGCACAATGACGAAATTTATAAAAAATGGCTTAAGTACACTGGGGACCAACTAGATGAGCTAGCACAACAAGGCCTTATATAGGTAAGGTATCAGATAGTGACGAAATTATTAATCTGCACTCAAAACAATGGGAAAATGGAAGAATATAGTTCAATCCTAAATCCATTAGGATACGAACTTATATCACTGGCTGACGCAGGAATACTTGAGCAAGCAGATGAAACAGGAACTACTTTCGAAGAAAATTCACTTATCAAGAGCAATTATGGGCATGAAGCTACCGGCCTCCCTTGCTTAGCCGATGATTCAGGCTTAGAAATTGATGCTTTGTGCGGAGAACCCGGGATTTACTCTGCAAGATATGGCGGTGAAAACCTTTCCGACATGGATCGTATCAATTTAGTGCTGCGAAATCTTGAAACAGCTCCTTCAGAAAATAGGATTGCTAGATTTGTGTGCTCTATTTCCATTGTAGGATTAACTGCCCAACCATTGATAGCTCAAGGAGCAATCAGCGGAATGATTAATGATAAGCCCCAAGGAGAACATGGGTTTGGTTACGATCCTATATTCTTACTACCCAGTCTAAATACAACTATGGCTGCGCTCGACCCGCATACCAAGAATTTAATCAGCCACAGGGCAGATGCACTTCGGAAAATCATCGTATCTCTTCAAAAATTAAAGGACATCTCTTAATCCTGTATAATTAACCCTAAAACTCAAAGGCACTCACAAAAAGGTTGCCAGCACATTAGGTCAGATGAATATATTTGATAAATTTAATAGACCATTAAAAGATCTAAGAATATCGGTCACAGATAAATGCAATTTTAGGTGTCCATATTGCATGCCTAAAGAAACGTTTGGTGTTGCTTACAAATTCTTACCCAAAGAGGACATCCTGTCATTCGAAGAAATTGCAAGGTTAACCCGTATTTTTAGTCAATTAGGAGTGAGCAAAATCCGACTCACTGGTGGCGAACCTCTGCTGCGAATGAATGTAAGTAATCTGATAAATATGATTGATGAACTAGATGGGATTGAAGATATAGCACTTACCACTAACGCATACTTGCTACCAAAGCAGGCTGAAAAATTAAAACAGGCAGGACTGAAACGAATAACAATAAGCTTAGACTCGTTGGATAACGAAGTATTCAAACATATGAACGGAGTCGGTTTCTCTGTTGATAAAGTATTGGAAGGCATCGCTTCAGCTCAACAAGCCGGGCTAACGCCTATCAAGATCAATTGTGTAGTCCAAAAAGGGGTAAATGACCACACTATCGTAGATTTGGCAAAATATTGCAAAGAGAACAATTTTATCCTGAGATTTATAGAGTACATGGATGTTGGCAACCAAAACCAATGGGATTTTGACCACGTTGTACCCTCTCAAGAAATTGTTAGGATTATCAAAAAAGATTTAGACATACGTCCAATCAAAAAGAACTATCCTGAAGAAGTAGCAGATAGATATGAATATTCAGATGGTTCAGGAGAAATCGGACTCATCTCTTCAGTAACAAAGCCTTTTTGCTCCCAATGTTCTAGGGCCCGTCTAAGTACTGATGGGAAACTAGTTACTTGCTTGTTCGCGACAGGAGGC
>JAKUTX010000020.1:0-2999 GCA_022447855.1 SAR202 cluster bacterium | reverse complement strand
TCTGGACCTGCCCCTAGGATTGCCTTATTAGGTGGAAGTAAAGCTGCAGATTCTGTAGCAATCTCTGAATATTTTCTTGGGAAAGGAGTGAATTACATACTTACTGGTGGTGTTGTAGCAAATATATTTCTGATAGCTGCAAACCACGACATAGGAGAACCAAGCACCGAATTTGTAAAAAATAACATACCTGATTACAAAAATGTAATTAAACATGCTAAAAAATTGATTAAGAAATATGGTGAAAAGATTGTTTATCCAAGTGATGTGGCTACCAATGATAATGGAAAAAGAATAGGAGTAGCTATTGATCAATTACCTACTAAAAATCCCATACATGATATCGGCATAGATACTTTAGTGAAATACATAAACCTGATAAGCGAAGCTGGAACGATAATCGCTAACGGGCCAATGGGTGTTTTTGAGAATCCTGAGTTTGCTATTGGAACCAGAGAAATCTTTCAAGCAATCGCAAATAGTGA
The DNA here is from genome assembly GCA_022447855.1 of SAR202 cluster bacterium. Taxonomy (GTDB): domain Bacteria; phylum Chloroflexota; class Dehalococcoidia; order Lucifugimonadales; family UBA6927; genus UBA6927. Next base: position 2,514 of record JAKUTX010000020.1, on the reverse strand, counting down.
AGGTATGACTGTTGTTGGTGGTGGCGAAACTGCAATGGCATTCAACCAAATGGGTCTAGCAAAAGGAATAGAACACATCTCAACTGGTGGCGGTGCTTGTATTTCATTTATGGCTGATGAAACAATGCCTGCCCTAGAAGCAATGCGTCGTAGTAAGATTAAATTTCAGTAAATGGAGCCACCGGGGGGATTTGAACCCCCGACCTACTGATTACGAATCAGTCGCTATGCCAGGCTAAGCCACGGTGGCACTCGTTTGGCTAAGAATATTGGATTAAATGATTTAGGCTTCGAAAAATTCTCCAATTTCTGAAACTATATCATCAGATTGCTCTAACTCTGGAATGTATTCTAAGAAACGACCAGTTCGGCTATCTGCTATAACTATGAAACCTCTATCTGTCTCTGATCTAACCACTCTACCTGCCGCCTGCAATAATTTTCTAACGGCAGGAGATTCCACTGCAAATTTCCATCCTTGGCCATTAAATGAAATATCATAGTAATGCTGTAATGCATTTTGTCTAACACCTGGTGCAGGATAAGGGATTCCAACAATAATTGCCATCTCTAAAGTAGTGTCAGGATAGTCAATTCCTTCCGCTAAACGGCCACCCATAACTCCAGCTAATACTGCACTAGTATCCGATTTGAAACTTTCAACTGTTCGCATTAATTCTTCTTGATCCATACCTGAATATTCTCTATAAATTGGTTTTTTAATCTTAAGGCTTTGTAATGCTAGTTCAAGGAGTTTATATGATGGGAAAAATAAGGCTATATTGCCTCCAAAATTGGTAATCATCAAATCTAATTTAGCGATTATTTTATCCCATGTACTAGATTTATTATTTAATTCACGGTATGAAGTAGTGACATCTGTAAGATATACCACTTTCTTGTTATTAACTGGAAAAACCGATTCTTTCCTCAACAAAATTGAATCGGGCCTTAATCCAACTAAATCTCTAAACATATCTAAAGGACTTATTGTACCTGACATTGAGACAACACCTGCTGTATCATCAAGAAAACCAGTCATTACTCTAGGATCAAGGCATACTTTCTCTAACCTTAGTGGATTCTTCCCAATTAGGCGTATTGTGTGGCTTTCTATAGAATCTAACCAACGGCAAAGAAAATCACCAACTGAACCTAAATATGATCTTGGTCTTTTACCCTTATCCAAAAGACTTTGTCTAGTCATTTGTCCCATTTTAGCAATTTCAGTAGAATATTGCTTGAGTCGGAAAAGTGTCATTTTTCCAAGAGACATCATTTCCGTTTCAAATGTAGGTACATCTGAATCTGGCGATACTATATGTGAGGGGAGATGGCCTTCCTCTTCCTCATCTAATATATGCTCTTCAGACAGTTTCTCTATAGATGCTTCTACAAAATTAAGAAACTTTACTGGATCTTGACCCTCGGGTAATAGGTACCCATATTCTTTAACCTCGCTAACTGCCCGATTGATAGACTCTAGTGTCATTGAATCTGAAGCTGCACTTCTTGCCCAATCTGGCAAATTATGGGCCTCATCAATAATTGTAATGACTTTATCTATTGATGTCCCCATCCATCCCAAAACATATTTTCTTACAAATTCTTCAAAAAAATAAACATAGGGAACTATGACTACTTGCGCATCTTTTAGCAATAGCTTATTGAGCTCATATGGGCAAATACCTGCCTTCTCAGCTTTCTTAGAGAACTCTTGAGCTGTAAGTATTTCAGTTGACCAATCATTAATCAACGATTTAGTATCACGTAAAAACTTGCGATAGAATTGGCAACCAGCCTCACCTAACTTAGCTTGAATTTTTAGAGATTTACAAATTTTTGATTTCTCAGACCAATTTGATTTTTTTAGTTCAGTATCAAAATTCTGTTGAGGACAAAGTGAATCTCTACCTTGGATAGCTACTGCCTTAATTGAATTACCGGCCTCATTGAATTGTTTTAACTCATGTATAACTTGTTTTTGTTGAGAATTTGTTCGTACACAATAAATTATCTTTAAGCCCTTATCTAGTACAAATGGTAACGTTGCTGCTAAAGAGGTAAATGTTTTTCCACTACCTGTTGGTGATTCTAAGACTATATGATTTTTATTTTCAATAGTGGAACGAATAGAAGCAATCGTTTCTTTTTGATTATCTCTAAGAGTATAAGGAAGTTTCAATTTCAACGTGACCAGATATCATCTGGAATTTCATCATAAACTGAAGGTTCTTGATCATCTGGTGCATACTTAGGTCCTGCATCAGTTCTTCTTTGGATTTCAGCTATCTTCAAAAGCCAGTAATGTATTCTCCATTCACGACCATCATAAAGCGTGGTCTCTTCTCTCTCGGTTTCCATCAAACCTGCATCTTCCAACATGTAAAAGGTATCACGATCCTCAGGATGTAATACATTATCAATTATTCTATCGCTATATCCAAAAAAATTAAGGATGTGTTCTGCTAAATAACTAGACTCATCATCCCCCATATGAGAATATTCTGGACT
>JAKUTX010000002.1:0-173945 GCA_022447855.1 SAR202 cluster bacterium | reverse complement strand
ATAGAGTTTAACCTCGTATTTCTTGTTGATTTCAAACTAATGTGATAAATTCAGCGCACACAATAACTGGAGGGTTTAATGTCAGTACCAGAAACTAACAAAGCAAAATCAGTGGTATTTATTCAGCTAACTGGTGGAAATGACGCTCTTAACACTGTCATTCCATATACCGACCAAAATTATTTTGACCACCGTCCTTCAGTCGCTATGGATCCAGATAAAGTATTGAAGCTTGATCAAAATTTGGCTTTAAATCCAAACATGGTAGGCATTAAATCTCTGTGGGATCAGGGCAAAGTTGCGATAATTAATGGAATTGGATATCCAAACCCAATTCGTTCCCATTTCCGATCTATGGACATTTGGCACACCGCTGAACCTGAAAAAGTACTCAATGAAGGGTGGCTAGGAAAGGCATCTAGGGCTATAGATCCCAAAGGAGAAAACGCCCTTACAAGTATAAATTTCGGTAGAGGTCTTCCCAGAGCCCTTTCTGCTCCTGGAGTACCAGTTGCTTCAGTGGGAGATTTGTCCACTTACGGATTATTTCCAAACATAAATGACGAACACGACAGGGCATCTGCTTTAAATCTATTCTCTCAAATGTATGGCGGTTCAGGTGCCGATATGGTTCGTGAATTCATTCGCCAAACTGGAGTTGGTGCATATCAAGGCGCAGACATTTTAAAGACCGCTCCAGAAAATTACCAATCCAACATAGAATACGCAGATAGTCCTATGGCAAATAATTTAAAAGATGCGGCACAAGTAATGTTTTCAGACTTTGGAACCCGGATTTTCTACACTCAGCGTGGAAGCTTTGACACTCATTCAGGTGAGGTAACAACACATTCCAAACTTATCCGAGAAGTTTCAGACGCAGTTTATGATTTCCAATCAGATTTGGACGAACATGAATATGGGGGCTCTAATTTAACGGTTATTTTCACAGAATTTGGTCGTAGAATTAAAGACAATGGATCTGGCACTGACCACGGTTCTGGAGGGGTAGCTTTTGTTATTGGGGACTCTGTTAATGGCGGACTGTACGGAGAATTCCCTTCATTAGCCCCGAAAGATCAAGTTGAAGGTGACATGAAATTCAACAACGATTTCCGAAGCACTTACTCAACCATTTTGGATGATTGGCTAGATTTAGACGCACCAGAAATAGTTAACGGAAACTTCGAAAAAATGGACTTTTTAAGGAGTTAGTTTTGACTGCTCAAAGACGCCTTATCGCACACTTATTACGTAGATCTGGTTTTGGAGCCACGCAACAAGAAATTGATATAGCATGTGAAAATGGATATGATGCCACAGTCCAATCGGTATTAAACCCAGGTGAATCTGCTCACATCCCTGATGATGTGATCCAAAGATATCATTCCGATATGCATGAATTACGATATGGTGATTCCTCGGCGGCTTACTGGCTTTACAGGATGATTTCGACTCAAACCCCAATGGTAGAAAAGATTGCGCTTTTTTGGCATGGAATTTTCGCGACTGGCTATTCAAAATTAAATAATGCCAGATCTGTCCTTAACCAAGTAGATATGTTTAGAAATTTTGGACTTGGAAAATTTGACAACCTATTACTCGAACTATCTAAAGATCCTGCTATGATCATATGGTTAGATAATCATGACAATCACAATGGGTCTATAAACGAAAATTTCGGTAGGGAACTACTAGAATTATTCTCCATGGGCATTGGTAATTATAGCGAAAATGATATTAAAGAGGCCAGCCGAGCTTTCACCGGTTGGACTTTAGGGAATGTTGAATACATGGCTATGAGAGCTTCAAAAGATTCGATTTGGCCTTATGGAAGAATCGCTTGGCATTTCGACTATGACAAATCTGATCATGACAACGGCAGGAAAACATTCCTTGAAAATACAGGAGATTTTAACGGCGAGGATATTATTAAAATAATATGTAACCAAGAATCTACTGCGCGATTTATTTCTAGACATTTGTACGATTTTTTCGTGGCTGACGAAGAACCAGTCCCTCAGTGGAATTACACTGAGCCGAACAATCCCGGGGCAATTGATGAACTAGTGCAAATATATTTTGACTCTGAACACAATATTTCCGCAATGCTGGAAGCAATTTTTTATTCTGACTATTTCACCCAATCTGAATTCTCAAGAGTTAAATGTCCAGCTGAAATTGTTGCTGGAACTTTACGCATGAGCGGTAGTATTCAATCACCTTCAGACAAAATATTCTCTAGTGGAAATATTACAGGATATATGGGCCAAATGTTGCTTAATCCACCTTCAGTTGAAGGTTGGCACGAAGGCACTGAATGGATAAACAGTGGCGCTCTTGTCGAAAGAGTTAATTTTGCATCTTCAGAAATTGGTGACATTACAAACCCTGGAATCCGTTCACTCGTTTCACGAATTGTTGAATCACTTCAGGTTGATGAACCTAATATTTCATCAGAGGAATTAATTAATACGTGTACAAATTTACTAGGAGTAGCTCCGCTGGGAGATTCAATTAAACAGACTTTAATTAAACTTCTCGATTCTCAAGGAGATTTTACTCAAGATAATCCGTCTGAATTAGAAAACCGCATTGTATACCTATTGTCCTTCATTTCATCAACTCCAGAATTTCAATTAACTTGATTTCGAAGTATTATCATTAATAAAAAAATGACTACCCCAAGCAACCAAATATCGCATTACGTGCATTATTTCAAAACAATTGGAGTCACTTCCAATCAACCAGTTGGAAGAGGGTTTTCTGCTCCAGTAGACATCTCTATCAATCATCGTACAGACCGCATATATGTGCTTAATCGCGGCAAGCCACAGCTTAATCGTATTGGAGTTTGTAATTTAGATGAAGAATATCTATTTGAATTTTCTAAAAATGGAAATTCACCAGGAGAATTTCTCAGAGGTACTGGCATTGCAATCAACAGCCAAGGCAATGTTTTCCTAACCGATGAAGAACTAAACAAAATCATTGTTTGGTCAGAAAATGGAGAATTCCTAACACAATGGGGATCTACGGGTTCTGATCCGGGTCAATTAAATGGTCCAGGAGGCATTGCAATCGACTCCTCAGATAATATTTTCATCACCGATCAAAACAACCATCGAATTCAAAAGTTCAACCCTCATGGCGAATTTTTGGCAACATTCGGGACATTTGGGAACGGTTATGGCCAACTAAACATGCCTTGGGGAATACATATTTCTCCTGACAATCATATCTGGGTTGCTGATTGGAGAAATGACCGAATTCAAAAATTCACAATGGACGGAAAATTTATTTTGTCATTTGGAGAATCTGGTAACGAGGAAGGGCAATTCTATCGTCCTTCCGGTGTAACTGTTGACAATCAAAATAATGTATATGTTTCTGATTGGGGCAATGAAAGAGTTCAAATACTCTCTGAACATGGATCTCACATCCAAACACTACGGGGGGAAGCAACTTTATCAAAATGGGCTAATGAATTCCTAGAAGCTAATCTTGATGAAAAAAGGACTAGAGCTATTTCTAATCTAAAACCTGATTTGCCATCACACTTAAATTCCCCTTACTTGATATCTTCACAAACAGAAGAATACTTTTGGAGTCCTACGTCAGTAAATCTAGATTCAGAAGGCAAACTATATGTTACAGAATCTTCACGACATCGAATTCAAATCTACAAACCTAATAATCTAAAGTAAATTAGGATGTGATTTTTAATTCACATGAGAATAATTGACGTTTTCATAACGAAATGATAAACTTAATCTCCGTGATATAGGGCTTAACGCACAAATAAACTGACTAATCTACTCTTTTATGAATAAATATAAATCAAATTATTTACCTCAACTAAAAAAGCAAGGTCTTTACGACCCAAGATTTGAACACGACGCCTGCGGTGTTGGTATGGTTGCCAACATCAAGGGAATTGCATCACACTCAATAATCAAACTTGGATTAGAAAATCTTTGCAGCTTAGAGCACAGAGGAGCCATAGGAGCCGATCCAGAAACTGGAGATGGTGCAGGCATACTAATTCAGATGCCGCATGAATTTTTTCTTGACCAAATAAAAGGATTAAATTTTAATCTACCCAATAAAGGATCTTATGCTGTAGGCATGATATTTCTTCCTCAAGATATTGATTCAAGAACTAAAATAGAAACTATTATTGAAAATTTGGTTCATGAAAATGGGTTAGTTACATTAGGATGGAGAGATGTCCCAGTAAATCCGGATTCTATTGGAGTTTTGTCACGTTCAGTAATGCCTGTAATTAGACAAATCTTTGTTGCGATTGACAAATCTAATCCAGAAAATTCAAATCTTGAATTGAAACTTTACGTTACTCGTAGGCAAATTGAAAAATCCATTGAGTCATCAAGCTTAGTAGGAAAAGAAGATTTCTATGTTTGTACACTATCATCCAATAAAATTGTTTACAAAGGATTAATCACATCATCGCAAGTTGAACATTTTTATCCTGATTTAAATAATTCTTTGATGACTTCCTCCTTTGCTATGGTACATTCAAGATTTAGCACCAATACACTTGGAACTTGGAAACTTGCACATCCTTATAGGCACGTAATCCATAATGGCGAGATTAACACTATGCGTGGAAATATTAACTGGATGAATGCTCGCCAATCATCATTCAAAAGTAAAGAATTAGGAGAATCCATTAAACACCTCCTCCCAATCATCCCAAATGAAATCCAAAGTGACACCGCTTCATTTGACAACGCACTTGAACTTCTATTGGCTACAGGCAGATCTTTGCCCCATTCATTAATGATGATGATCCCAGAAGCATGGGGTGAACATTTAGTTATGGACAAAGACAAAAAAAGTTTCTATGAATATCACTCGTCATTAATGGAACCTTGGGATGGCCCTGCATTGATGATTGGCACAGACGGCAACCAAGTTTGTGGCGTACTAGATAGAAATGGATTAAGACCATGCAGATATTTAATCACTACCGATGATCTTCTAGTAATGTCTTCAGAAGCAGGGGTAATAAATGTTCCCCCTGAAAAAGTTTTAATCAAAGAGAGAATCCGACCAGGGAAAATGTTCTTATTAGACACTTCAAAAGGAAGATTAATTGATGATGATGAATTAAAATCCACTCTCTCAACCCAAAAACCTTACACGAAATGGCTTGATGACAACAGAATTTCAATAACTGATCTCCCTCAACCTTCGAACTTTAATGATCATGATCTGAATGGATTGCTGCCGCTTCAACGTGCATTCGGATACACTCAAGAAGATCTGCGAATCACTCTAGAGCCTATGGCTCGAACAGCATACGAACCTACCGGGTCAATGGGAAACGACACTCCTTTAGCAGTTTTATCTAATGAATCAAGTTTATTATTCAACTATTTCAAGCAACTTTTTGCACAAGTCAGTAATCCTCCATTAGATGCCATTAGAGAAGAATTAATCACTTCATTATCAGCTACTATAGGGACTGAACAAAATTTGTTCGATGAGACTGAAGATCATTGTAAACAACTTAGGCTGCCCAGTCCTATAATCTCTAACCAAGAATTAGCTCAAATTTCTGAACTCAATTCTGATTCACTTGCATGCCAAACAATTAGCACACTTTTCAAACCAAATATTGGATCTCTTGAATCTACATTGGAAAAAATCTTTGAGGAAACTACTAAAGCTGTTAATCAAGGTAAAACGATTATTGTTTTGTCTGATAGAGGTGTCGACGAAACTCACGTTCCTATTCCCAGCCTTTTAGCTGTTTCAGGTGTACACCATCATTTAATCAGACAAGGCTTACGTAATAAAGTTGGAATAGTATTGGAGTCTGGAGAGCCCCGGGAAGTATCACATTTTACAGCTTTAATAAGTTATGGTGCTGGCGCAATTAATCCTTATTTAGCGTTGGACACTATAGCAAAGATAGTTAAAGATAATTCCTCGGATACTGATGCTTTAACTTTTGAAGCTGCTGAAAAGAATTATTTCAAAGCATCGGAAAAAGGTATTTTGAAAGTAATGTCCAAAATGGGAATTTCTACTATACAAAGTTATAGGGGTGCTCAAATATATGAAGCTTTGGGATTAAATCAATCATTTGTAGAAAAATATTTTACTTGGACTCCATCTCGTATTGGAGGAATCACAATCGAGACAGTTGAAGCAGATGTGCTGTCACGTCACCAAATGGCATTTAGCGAACAAAACATTACTAATAGTTTGGATCTAACTGCAGGTGGTTTATACCAATGGCGTAGAGATGGTGAATATCATATGTGGAATCCCGAAACAATTGCCAACCTGCAACACGCAACGAAATCGAATAATTGGGATTCTTACGAAAAATTTGCTTCTTCATCAAATACATTGAATCGTCAATTATCAACTATTCGTGGACTTTTGGAATTTAAATTTCAAAATGACCCCCTTCCCATTGATGAAGTTGAGCCAGCTTCTGAGATTGTTAAACGGTTTGCTACTGGAGCAGTTTCATTAGGGTCTATTAGTAGAGAAGCTCATGAAACTATGGGAATCGCAATGAATAGAATTCATGCTCGATCAAATACCGGTGAAGGCGGAGAAGATTGGAACAGATATAATCCGGATGCGAATGGTGATTCGAGAAATAGTGCTATTAAACAAGTTGCTTCAGGGCGATTTGGCGTTACCACAAACTATTTAGCAAATGCTCAAGATCTTCAAATCAAGATGGCTCAAGGTTCAAAACCGGGAGAAGGCGGACAATTGCCTGGGCATAAGGTTGATGAATATATTGGGTGGGTAAGAAATTCTACACCAGGTGTAGAGCTAATCTCCCCTCCTCCACACCATGACATATACTCAATTGAAGATTTAGCCCAACTCATTCATGATCTCAAAAACTCCAATCCAGAAGCTAGGATTCACGTAAAACTAGTATCCGAGGCAGGAGTTGGGACTATCGCTGCAGGCGTATCTAAGGGGCACGGAGACGTTGTACTCATTAGTGGAGACAGTGGAGGAACAGGAGCATCTCCTGAATCTTCCATCAAAAATGCTGGACTCCCTTGGGAATTAGGTCTAGCTGAAACACAACAGGTATTAGTTTTAAACGATCTACGAAGCAGAATAGTAGTTCAGACTGACGGACAACTTAAAACTGGGCGTGATGTGGCAGTCGCCTGCCTATTAGGGGCAGAAGAATTTGGATTTGCAACTGCACCTTTGATAACTATGGGATGCATTATGCTAAGAAAATGCCACCTTAATACTTGCTCCGTTGGAATCGCAACACAAGATCCTGAATTGCGTGCACAATTCGCGGGAGAGCCTGAAAATCTAATCAATTATTTCTTCTTTATAGCTGAAGATCTACGTCAAATCATGGCTAAATTAGGATTCCGAACAATAAATGAAATGGTCGGAAGAGTTGACAGGCTTGATGGAGCTAAAGTAATCGACCATTGGAAAGCAAAAAATATTGATTTCTCCAGCCTATTACATATGCCCAAAGTGCCAGATTCAGTTCTGAGGTATTGCAACCAAACTCAAGATCATGGACTTGAAAAATCTCTCGATGTTGTACTAAGAGAGAAATGCAAAGAATCAATAGCAACTAAAACACCGATTTCTCTTGAAATGGACATAAATAATGGAAATCGTACAGTAGGTACTACTTTAAGTTATGACATTTCAAAAAAATATGGTGAAGAAGGATTGCCTGACGATACAATAAAAATTACTTTTAATGGATCAACCGGTCAAAGTTTCGCCGCATTTCTTGCAAAAGGTGTAAGTCTAAATGTAAACGGCGACGCCAATGATTATTTTTGTAAAGGTTTATCTGGAGGAAAAGTAATCATTCAGCCACCTGCTAATTCTTCATTTATTCCAGAGGAAAATATATTGGTAGGGAATGTTGTCCTATATGGAGCCACCGGAGGGAAAGTTTTCATCCGTGGAATCGCGGGGGAACGCTTCGCTGTAAGAAACAGTGGAGCAGAAACTGTAGTCGAAGGACTGGGTGATCATGGATGCGAATACATGACTCGAGGTAAAGTTGTTGTGTTAGGTCCAACAGGTCGAAATTTTGCAGCAGGAATGAGTGGTGGTGAAGCATTTATTTTTGACGAAAATGGAATTTTCCCTAAAATGTGCAACACAGGAATGGTATCCCTTGAACCTGTCATTGAAGACAAAGACGTTGAATCACTATATCATCTCATCAGCGAACACTATGAATCTACTAAAAGTGCTAATGCCAAACGCATATTAGATGGATGGGATGAATTGTTGAAGAAATTCGTCAAGGTAATGCCTAATGATTATAAACGCGTGCTTGAAGAAAGAGCCCTCGCAGAGAAAGGTTAATATGGGAAAGCCAACTGGATTCAAAGAATTTAATAGGGTTAATCCCCCTAGGGAAAATCCAAACAACCGAACTTCTCACTTCAAAGAGTTTTATGGCAATTGGACCCTAGAAGATTCTCAGAACCAAGGGGCGCGATGTATGAACTGTGCAGTCCCATTCTGTCATTCAGGTTGTCCTCTCGGAAATTTAATCCCCGATTTCAATGACGCCGTATATAGAAATGAATGGAAAGAAGCATTATCGATTCTTCATTCTACGAATAATTTTCCAGAATTTACTGGAAGATTATGTCCGGCTCCATGTGAATCATCTTGTGTTTTAAATATTAACCAAGATCCTGTGACAATTGAATACATAGAAAAAGCTATTGTGGACAAAGGTTGGGAGGAAGGGTGGATTGAGCCCTCGCCACCACAGATACGAACCGGTAAAAAAATCGCAATCGTCGGATCTGGACCCTCTGGGCTAGCTGCCGCTCAACAATTGAATCGCGCAGGTCATTCAATTACAGTGCTTGAAAGATCTGAATATATTGGTGGCCTTTTAAGGCTGGGAATTCCTGATTTCAAAATGGAGAAGTCTGTTATCGAAAGACGTATTAAACAAATGGAATCAGAGGGAATAATTTTCAAAACTAGCACGGATGTTGGGAATGATATCTCAGGCTCCGAACTATTGGATAATTATGACGCCGTTTTATTGACAATTGGATCTACAATCCCAAGAGATTTAAACATTCCCGGAAGAGAACTCCCTGGAGTTCATTTCGCTATGGAGTTTTTAACTCAACAGAATCGAGTAAATTCTGGGCAAATTTTTTCCTCTTCAAACCGTATCAATGCAGAAGGGAAAAGAGTGTTGATTTTGGGAGGGGGAGACACGGGCTCTGATTGTTTGGGTACAGCAATTCGTCAAGGTGCCGAAATTGTATACCAATATGAACTAGTTTCTGAACCTCCTGAAACTAGGACTTCTTCTAATCCTTGGCCAGAATGGCCGCTAATTCTAAGAACCTCCACATCTCAAGAAGAAGGAGGCGAACGAGGTTACGACATCCTGACCTCCAAATTTACGGGAAATAATAAAGTTGAGAAAATGTATGCTCAAAAGGTTTCTTGGGGCCCACCTGATGAAAGTGGCCGCCCACAAATGTCTCCGATTAATGAAAGTGAATTTGAAATGGACGTTGATTTAGTGCTCCTTGCAATGGGATTCGTTCATCCTCAACATGAAGGGATTGTAAGCCAACTTGGACTAGAATTAGATCCTCGTGGAAATATTTTAACTAACGACAATAAATCGACTAATATACCGAACGTTTTCGCAGCGGGCGATTCCTCAAGAGGACAATCATTGGTCGTTTGGGCACTTGCTGAGGGAAGAGAAGTTGCTCGCCAAATTGACTTAAGTTTAATGGGTAAAACACAAATACGACCAGTACTTCAATAATTAAATTTTTGATAATTAAACTTTAGACTTAGGGAAAAAATGCCTACAAATTTCCATATAGACAGTTGCTGCGTACCATCCCGTAGAAGCTCAATCAAAAACCCTTCAGAAAATCACACAACCCATTTAGATCCATCTCCAAAAGGAGATATGATAAAAATCTCTGGCGGGAAATTCCTTATGGGATCAGAAGATAATGACTCTTTTAAGTCTGATGGAGAAGGTCCAGTAAGAGAAGTACATGTCGATCCGTTTCTAATTGATCCTTGTGCTGTAACTAACCAACAATTTTCCAAATTTGTTCGTCGTACTAGATATATAACCGAAGCAGAAAAATTCGGATGGTCATTCGTTTTTGCTGGATTAGCCACAAAAAAATCAATCACATCAAAAACAAAATCTGTACCAAATACTCAATGGTGGCTAGCAATTGAGAAGGCAAACTGGAAACATCCAAATGGACCTGGCTCAAATCTCGAAAAAATCATGAATCATCCCGTGGTTCATATTTCCTGGAATGACTCTATAGAATATTGCAAATGGGCGAAAAAACGCCTACCAACCGAAGCCGAATGGGAAATAGCCGCAAGGGGAGGATTAATACAAAATCGTTACACTTGGGGAAACGAACTGAATCCACAAAATAAACATATGTGCAATATTTGGCAAGGCAAATTCCCAATTCAAAATACTGCCGAAGATGGATATGTAGCAACTGCTCCATCAAAATCTTTCCCAAAAAATGGTTTTGGATTGTACAACATGAGCGGAAATGTATGGGAGTGGACTAAAGATTGGTATAGCAACACATTCCACCAAAAAGAAAATCATCTAAGTTTAATCAGAAATCCTCAAGGGCCTGAATCTGGAGAATCTAAAGTGATCCGAGGAGGATCATATTTATGTCATTCATCCTACTGCAATAGATATCGTGTCGCTGCAAGAAGTTCAAACACCCCTGATAGCTCTACTGGTAATATGGGATTCAGATGTGCCAAAACCCTATAAAACGGGATAATTTAAAGGTGCACCTTGAGAACTAACATTATATTGCGTCAAGTGCCAACGACCAAGATTTGCTCCAAGCAAAAGTCTTAAATTTTCACCGCAAAATGCTAGATTTGTTGGTGCAGCCATTAAAGTTCCCTCAAAATCCTCTGCCAGGACATCTAATTTTCCATCATGACTCAGCACATAAACTATATCTGGACGATAACAAGAAATATATAGATTGCCCAGGTTATCAAAGGCTAAACCATCTGGGACATTTTTAGGAAGTTCCACAATCGTTTCCGACTGGCCTGGGCTTCCATCACTATTTATAGGAATTCTAGAAATCCTCGGAGAGTTTAAACTCATGACTACATATAAAAAATCTCCATCTTGATTGAGAGCCAATCCATTTGGAAACGTGTTCAAAGATCGATCCCAAACTTCCCCAATACCACCAGGGTAAATTTTATAGATTTTTCCAGTATCTTCTTTCCAGCCACCAGAATCTGAAACATATAAATTCCCATGAGAATCAAATACTGGATAATTTGGCACGGTAATAGGCTCGTCACTATTTCCAACAGAGTAAGTTGAGACATTCCCGTTTTTATCCACTTTGACTATTCCCACACCGTCTTTACCACCCGCACATGCATATATGTTCGAATCAGCATCTGCCGCCAATCCCCCTACAAACCGCCCCTCAATTGAAGCATATTGTTCAAATTCTCTATTTTTAACATTTACTCGATAGATCTGACCATTTTCACCACCCGCATATACAAATCCATCAGGCGCCCAACACAGCCCTTCGGGATGATCAAAACCACTACTAAATTCTCCTGCGAACAATGAGACATCGGAATCTAAATCAAGAATCCCCATAAAACTTCCTCCTTTACGATCAAACAATCATAACATGCACAAATAATTGACATACTTGCAAAATCTGATCGTAAATCGTAACACATACTTTTAAAACAAGTTAACTTCCGTCATCTTTTTATCAAACTGCAACGGCTTTCGGACGAATATCGTAAGAAAAATCTTATTTTTTTCATGATATAGTCAAATAGGAACATATATTCTTTGCATAGAATGTGTTGACATTAAATATATTTCATGCGATAATTCCGTCTCGATACGGTGGAATAGTAAGAATATACTTTAATTTATATATTTTTGACTTTAAATAAATTAGATATTTCCGAAATACGATCTACGGATTTCGGAAAAACAGGAAAGAAGATGCCAGAAATAAGTACAATGAACTTAAAATCATGCCCAAGATGTGGAGGAGCAGTCAGAATAACTTCTGATATGTACGGCGCATTCAAACATTGCCTACATTGCGGATTTGTAAAAGACTTGCCTAAAGAAGACATGGAAATGATCCAAAATGCCATCGCAGCCCGTACCGGAAAGGGACGTAGTGCTGCATAAGGGCAACATTAATCAATTCTCCACCTATTAGTCAATTCAGAGTATAATCCACCAATGGATCTATTACTTAAAGACAAAATTGCACTGATAACAGGTGGCAGTCAGGGCATCGGAAAAGCAATTGCAAAAAAACTTGCTTCTGAAGGAACAAATATAGTTATTTGCTCAAGAAATTTGGATAATCTTCAAGAATCGGCAAGTGAAATTCAGTCACTAACCAAACGCATCGTCATGCCGATCCAATGTGATACAACAAAAACCGATTCTATAAAAAATCTTGTAAACCAAACTTTTGAAAAATTCGGACGCATAGATATTTTAATTAACAATGCTGCTGCTCCCGGAGGATTAGTTGGAGGCAATATTGATTCTGCTGATGAAAACGATTTATTGGAAGATATAGATACAAAAGTAATGGGTTATTTCCGATGCGCAAAATTAGTAACTCCAATTATGAAAACGCAAAAATCTGGAAGAATCATAAATATTGGTGGTTTAGCTGCAAGAAATGCTGGCACATACAGTGGTCTGCGAAATCTTGCGTTAGTGCATATGACCAAGACCCTATCTCTTGAATTAGCTTCATATGGATTAACAGTAAACATAGTTCATCCAGGCCAAACTATGACTGAAAAAAAACCTACAAGAATTTCTATAGAATCTGAAAAAACCAATGTTCCTGAAAATGAAATTTATCAGCAGTGGTTAAACAGCACGGACATCAAACGAATTGTCGATGCTGATGAAGTAGCCACACTAGTCACTTTTCTATCATCTCCCCTTTCTGGCTCAATCACTGGTGAGTCAATTGCTTGTGGTGGAGGGGTAGGAACCAGTATTTATCCATAAAATGGAGAAACTATGAATATAAATTCTCTCAAAAATTGTCAGGCACTTACCTTCGATTTATTTGATACGGTTTTAGACTTAGGAACAAGCTTGAATCCCTGGATCGAAGCATTTTTAGAATCCCACAAAACACCCAATCAAACAGATTCAAGATCATTCTGGAATCTGATGCGACATCGACAAAGAATTGAGCAATATCAAGATACCTTATTAGCTTTAAAACATAGCGGTTACTTGGAAACTGCAAGAAAGGCTTTTATCTACACTGCACGTATTAATCATATCGAGCCAACCGATACTGAAATCGACAAATTTATGGATGGTTGGCAAAATTTGCAAGTTTTTCCCGATTGTTTTCCCGCGTTGCGCCAATTAAATGAATCATTCAATCTGGTGGCATTATCAAATGGTAACAAATGGTACCTTGAGTATTTGGCTAAAGAACAAATAGAATTTGATTTTTTTAAAATTATCTCCGTAGAAGAAGTTGGCGTTTTCAAACCACATCCTGCTGTTTACAGACAGGCCGCTCGAGAATTAAAAGTTGACCCAGAAAAAATAGCAATGGTAAGTAGTAATTCATTTGATGTAATGGGCGCGCGAACCTGTGGACTACGAGGAATATTTGTTAACCGACACAATCTTCCATTCGACGAAACTGACGAACTATTTCAGCCTGATTTGATAGTAAAAGATTTTATCCAATTACGAAAATCACTACTTCATGAACAGTAAACCTTTTAAAACTCAATTCCTTTTCAATATAGAGTCACTCGTCGCACCTGATGGATCAAAAATTAAAGAGCTTATCGCAACTGACACTGCAAGCATGGTCCATTGCACATTATCTCCAGGCTCAATTTCTCAGGCAGTGAGACATAAAAGTGTTGAAGAATTATGGTTTATTATTCAAGGAAGTGGACAATTTTGGAGAAAAAACGCTAATGATTCAACGATCGTAAAAATAGCGAAAGGTACTTCACTTAATATCCCAAAAAATGTTGATTTTCAATTCAGAAATGATGGAAACATCGAGTTGGTAGCCATAATTGTTACTATTCCACCTTGGCCAGGTAATAATGAAGCGATTACATCAAAGGGCCCCTGGGAAGTGCGAAATTTGCAATAGATATAGCTTAAGTTAACCTTAAACTTAAAATCTCTGGATAATTCAACATCAATTGTTGTGCAGTAATCACTTTACGGCCTGGCAACTGAACAGATTGGATTTCCAAAACTGAACCATCCCCTGTAACCACACCCATAGCGCCTTTTGAAACTTTGTAAAATTTTTCTGATTCAACATAGCCTATATCTTCAAATTCATCGAGACGAATAATTGATCCTGCAATTAAATCTTTCAAGTGAAGTAGATCTTTGTTAGATAACCTCATTACTTTTGCGTTCAAAATTTTTAAAATGCCATTATTAAAATTTGCATATGTACCTGGCCAAGGATCATATGCTCTCACCTGCCTCTCTAAAAATGCCGCCCCTCTAGAGAAATCAAGTTTGCCGTCCTGCTTCACTACTAAAGCTGTATAGACAGCTTTTGAATCATCCTGTAATGAAGGAGTTTTCAGATTATTCTCATAATTCATTAAGTAATCTTTCAACAAATCTGAACCCATCAAAAATAATTTTTCCGTAAGCGTGTCATTTCGATCACTTTGATCTATTGAGACAATTTTTTGATCAATAATGGGGCCAGAATCCAAACCTTCATTCATCATCATTAAAGTTACACCAGTATGAGAATCCCCGTTTAATATTGCTGTCGAAACAGGTGATGGCCCTCTGTATTTTGGAAGAATCGACGGATGAATATTTATACAGCCTAATGGAGGAAAATCCAAAATCTCTTTTGGTAAAATTAATCCATAACCAGCTACTATAATTAAATCAGGAAGAAACTCTAAAATTTCGTTGACTGATTTACGATTTTTTAAAAAAGATTCAGGTTGTTTAACATGGAATCCTAAATCAAGGGCCGCAATTTTAACATCAGATTGCTTTAACTTTTTACCTCTACCAGAAGGACGATCCGGAGCTGTATATACAATAATGTTCCAATCAAAATTTGACAAAGATTGTAGTACTGGGACAACAAAGGAGGGAGTCCCCATAAAAATTAAGTTCCTTTTCACAGAAAAATCATCTTTGATCACAACTAATTCCTTCTACATCTATATTCTTAAATTGAACAATATCGCCAATCTGAATATTTGACAATTGAATCTCGCCTGCATTAACTTCAAAATTGAACTCCGCGGGTTGGGAAGAATTATATATATTCAATTCTTCTTGATTAGTATCAACAACTACATTTTCAGTCAAATCAACAACCTTACAATCATTTCCAATCCATATGAAATCTAAAGGAAATCGCATCCCCTTCATCCAAAATGATCCGGCTCCATCATCCGGAAAAACGAAAAGCATACCGTGAGATGGCTCTAAAAAGTCTCTATTTGACAACCCTTCCTGACGCTCTTTAGGAGAATCAGCAATTTCAGCAAAGAAATTTTTATTTCCTATTATTACTTCTGCAAAAGTATTTGAGATTTCAGGTTTTCTAACTTCAATATTTTGATCTGATTCCACATCCGTTTGGAAATCCACTGAATTTAAAAGGATTTCATTCTTTGGTCTTTCATTAAAATTACAACTTATACAAAATATTAGAGTAATAATTGCACCCAAGAAAACACATGTAAAAGAATGTGTTTGCTCAAACATCTTTTGATTTTTCAAAATAGCTAGATTCAACCTATTTGATTTCGACGAAAGTCGCACCGTTTCCACCAAAACCAGATTCTTCTGGGCCAAATGTTTTCACCATAGGATAATTTTCCAAATATTCTCTAATAGATTTTCTCAAAACACCTGTACCGTGTCCATGAATTATCCTCAATCGAGAAATACCATGAAGTATAGAATCATCCAAGAAGTTTTGTAATCTGATAATTGCATCATCAACAAAAACTCCCCGTAAATCTAACTCTTGAGCTGCATCGTCCTTAAAATCAATTAGTCCCATGCTAGTAGAATCGTCATATGGAATAGAAGGAATCTTTTCTATTTGATTCTTCGAAATAGATAACTGAACAGATCCAATGCTAACAATAACATGATCTTTTGAATCACCCGGTAATTTATCGATAATTGCATTAGTTTCTATAGATTTGATCCTAACTTGATCGCCAATATTTAATCCTTGATTTTCCATATTTGCATCGTTATTTGAAGGAATCCATTGATCAGAACTAAGTTCTTCTTTGATCGCATCTAGTTCAAATTTTGTTTGTACTTCTTTTGAACCAATTGATTTCTCAACTCGTCTTAACCTTTTTAAAATATTTTCGAAGCGTAAAATTAATTTAGCTCTAAAGCTATCAATCATTTCGTTTCGTGAGACCAACAAATAATCTATTTCCTTTAGAAGTAGTTCCCTTGTATCTTTCAGGTGATCAAGTTCTTTTGTAATCTGATTGTTTAAATTCGCAAAATGATCCTTATCTTTTTCCAATTGGTCCAACAATCTCTCTGATTTAGTAAACCATTGATCCAAGAAATTCTTAGCACTTTCTATCATTTTTTCAGAAATGCCAAGTTTGGAAGCTAAAAGAATTCCAAAACTCCTTCCCCAAGATTTTTGTATAAGTTTATACGTAGGAAGCATTGTATTTTGATCTAACTCAACCCCGGCATTGGTCATACCGTTTTTACTATCCGCAAATGCTGCTACTGATCGAAAGTGAGTTGTTACTATACAAAATACTCCTCTTTCAGCAAGGCTTGATGAAATTGATTTTGCTAAAGCTGCTCCTTCATCAGGATCAGTACTTGAACCTAACTCATCCAACAATACCAAGGATCTATTATTTGCAAATTTAAGTATTGAGGCAATATTTCTAATATGTGAACTAAAGGTAGAAACCGATTGGCTAATATTTTGTCCGTCTCCAATATCGGCAAAAATATGATCAAAGATAGGCAATTCACTCTCAATATCAGCAGGGATTAAAATCCCCGATTGGTTCATCAATGCCAAAAGCCCTACCGTTTTCATGGCAACAGTCTTTCCGCCAGTATTTGGGCCACTTATCACCAATACTGAATTCGTAGTATCAATATCCACATCTATAGCAACTGCATCATCACCAAGTAAAGGATGTCTCGCATTCTTAAGAAAAATTCTGGAATTAGAAGATGCTTTAGAAAATCTAAAAACTGCAGACCCGCCAATTTGAAGAGAATATCTCGCTCGAGCGAAAATAGAATCAATTAATGCAGCAACTTCTAAAGTTTCAATAAATTCAGACTCTAATTCACCAATAAATTCAGATATTTGTCTAAAAATTCGAATCTCTTCACGTTTCTCTTCCTCAACATTTTCTCTCCAAGAATTTGCAATTTCCACAACCTCAAATGGTTCTACAAATACGGTGGCTCCTGAATCCGATACTCCATGAACTATCCCAGAAACATCTCTTCTTCGATCGGACCTAACTGGAAGAACCAACCGATCAGAACGCACAGAAACAACCGAATCACTAAGATATTGTTTATACCTCGCTACACATCTTTGTATCTGCTTATTCAACCTATTTAAAGCTGATTTTGATTTATTCCTTAACAACTTTATTGACGGAGATGCATCCTCAGATAGCTCTCCATTTGGAGTAATTTTAAGACGTATTTCTTTGCTCGCTGAAGTTAAATTAGCCACAATAGAAAAACTATCATTCAGGGTTGGGGCAAACGATTTATTGTTAAATAACTTTGATTTAGCACT
Organism: SAR202 cluster bacterium; assembly: GCA_022447855.1. Taxonomy (GTDB): domain Bacteria; phylum Chloroflexota; class Dehalococcoidia; order Lucifugimonadales; family UBA6927; genus UBA6927. The sequence continues at coordinate 156,045 of JAKUTX010000002.1, read as the reverse complement.
CGAAACCAACTCAATGAATTCAGCGGTAGAGATTAATTCTAAAGGAGTTAAAACCCCCCCCATTCCTGCACGTTGAACAATTGGATGCAAATCTTCCGAAAACGAAAAATTAAGATCACCCACTTCTGAAAGAAACTTCGCAGCCTCTACTGTTTCTTTGTGTAGATTAGACAAACGGCGTTCATCAGAAATCGGTGAAATACTAGAAATAATATCTCTAGCATTGAAAAATTGTACGTGCTGCAACAATGCATCACGAACGGCCCCAAATTCCAAAACTTCCAAAGCATTATTAATTAAAAAGTTTTTTGGCAAATCATCCGTTGATGGTGTTCCGCATACCATAATATCACCGTAGAACAAAAATATACGCTCTAATATTACATCATGCTATACTTTTCTAGTTATGGAAAAGAATTTGACAATCAAAGTTCCAGCTTCTTCGGCTAATATTGGACCAGGGTTTGATTGTTTAGCCCTCGCCCTAGATATTTGGAATACGATTACTGTGTCTTCGGGTGATAATACTGTCTCTATTAATGGATACGGGAAGGAATTCCTTCCCAAAAACCAGTCAAATTTAATATTCAAAAGTTTTCATAGAATTTTTCAAGAAACTGGCCAATCTCCACCTAGTGTCCATTTTGAGTGTGAAAACAATATACCAATTGGAAAAGGATTAGGAAGTAGTGCAGCGTCCGTTATCGGAGGATTAATTGCAGGCAACCAATTACTAAATAATCCATTTACTAATAATCAAATTCTATCATTCGCTTCTGATATTGAGGGGCACCCTGAAAATGCAGCGGCGGCATTATTAGGAGGATTTCAAATTGTTATCAAAAGCCCAAACACTTTATTGACTTCAGAAGTCCACCTAAAAGAATCAATGAAAGCAATATTATTTATTCCGGAAATTGAAATGCCCACCGCCGAGTCACGGAAAGTATTAAAGTCCACTATTTCCAGAGACGATGCTATTTTCAATATAGGACGCGCAGCTTTATTAGTAAACGCACTTTCATTGGGTGATTTGGAATTATTATCCACGGCGACTGAAGATAGACTCCATCAGCCTGCAAGGCAAAAAATCTTTTTGCCTATGTCTAACTTGTTTAATGCCGCAAAAAATTCTGGAGCGTTAGCCTATTTTTTATCTGGAGCAGGATCAACGGTAATAGCATTCGCCCAAGAAAAAGAGTTCACTATTGGTTATGAAATGGCAGATGCAGCTTCAAAATCTGGAATTGATGGCGAAATAAGAATTTCTGAACTTTCAAAACAGGGTACCTATATTTCATGATCAACAAAATCAATTTTAATTCTAATATCAGGTAGCATCTTGAGTTTAATAGTACAAAAATATGGGGGCTCATCAGTCTCAGATGTCCAAAAAATCAATCATGTCTCACGTCGTATCATTGAAAGACTTAAAGAAGGGCATCGTATAGTTGTAGTAGTATCTGCAATGGGAAATACTACTGATCAACTACTCTCACTAGCACGAAGCATTACAGATTCTCCTAATCCACGAGAAACAGATGTACTTCTATCAACTGGAGAAATCGTAGCAAGTTCCTTAATAGCTATTACTTTATCTCATATGGGAGTCGAAGCTATAAGTTTAAATGGAAGTCAAGCAGGGATAATTACTGATAATCTTCATGGAAATGCAATGATTGCAGAAATTAATGCTAGCAGAATACTAAAAGAACTCGATTCTGGCAAAGTTGTCATTGTCGCTGGATTCCAAGGAGTTGGTAATGATACTGACGTACGATTACTTGGAAGAGGCGCTTCTGATCTTTCCGCTGTGGCAATTGCGGCTGAGCTTAACGCAGAACGTTGTGAAATATTTACAGATGTTGAAGGAATATATACTGCTGACCCTAGAATCGTAAATGATGCCAAAAAAATTGATGAAATTGGGTATGAAGAAATGCTAGAAATGGCAAGTTCCGGGGCTAAAATGCAGCCAAGGTCCATTGAATTAGGTATGACTTTCCAAGTCCCAATTTTAGTTGCTAGCAGTTTTAATAATAAGCCTGGAACATTAATCCACGGAGGTGCAAAAATTATGAACCCTACAGTTGGCGAAATGAGGAACCGGGTAACCGGAGTACCTTCCGAAAAAAACGTTTCAAAAATAACAATCCTTGGTGCAATAGACAAGCCTGGAGTCGCGGCCGAAATATTTGAACCTCTTTCAAAAGCTGGTATCAGCGTTGATGTGATAGTCCAAAACAGTAGTAATTCTGGCACTACTGATATTACGTTTACTGTTAAGAGCGATCAATTAAAAGAAGCTCTTTCTATCACGCAAGACTCCTCTAGCAAACTTCAAATTAATGGTGTTTCATCAGAAGATGGATTCGGGAAAGTGAGTATTATTGGCACTGGGATGCTGAACGTCCCGGGTTATGCTTCGAAAATGTTCGAGGCATTAGCAAATGCATCTGTAAACATAGAAATGATCACAACATCAGAAATACGTATCACCTGCCTGGTAAAAGAAATCCAACTGGACCAAGCAGTTAGAGCAGTGCATTCAGCATTTGACGTCGGCTAACAAATTTTTTAATGGCTAACAAAAGAAACCACATAGTATCCGACCCTTTTCTATCAATTATTGTCCCCGCGTTCAACGAATCTGCTGAAATACATAAAACTCTTAAAACCATTAAAACTTTTCTTGATTCACAGATTTTTTCTTGGGAAATCATCATTGTTGACGATGGTAGTAACGACAATACTACTGAAATAGTAGAAGCTTCCATTTTGGAAAACAGAAGCTTCCATCTAATTAAAAATTCTCATCTTGGGAAAGGCGCTGCTGTGAGAACTGGCATGCTTGCTGCTAAAGGAGAACTAAGGCTGATGTGCGATGCCGATCTCTCCATGCCAGTCAATTTCATTGATAACTTTATCCAATCGTACCAGGATGGTTTTGACATTACGATCGGATCAAGAGAAATTGAAGGTTCTAAACGCTTCGAAGAGCCTCATTTCAGACATATCAGAGGAAGAATATTTAATTTTTGGCTACGGCTACTTGGAATTAACAAATTTCAAGATACTCAATGCGGTTTCAAATCATTTAGTGCTCCAATTGCAAATTTTCTTTTCAAACAATTAGAAATTGTAGGATTTGGATTCGATGTGGAATTAATGCATATCGCTTCAAAACAAAATCAAATCAAAATCCAGGAACTTCCGATAGAATGGCATCATAATCTCAATAGCAAGGTACGTCCCTTCAGAGACCCATTTTTAATGATTAGAGATTCAATAAAAATCAAATGGAAAAGCTTCAAAGGAAAATATAATTTAGTATATCGGTCCGAAAATCAGGAGAACAAATACAACTCTAAAAATTCCATTTTTGTTGTAATCCCTACTTTCAACGAAGCAGAAAATATTTCAGAACTTACAGACAGATTAATAAATTTAGATTTAACAAATTTGCGAATTATCTTCGTTGATGACAATTCGCCTGATGGAACAAGTGAAACAATTAAAAGAGTTTCGAAAAAATTTGAACCCAATAAAATCCAATTAATCCACCGAACCAGGAAATCAGGCCTCGGAAGTGCATACATAGAGGGGTTTACAAGCGCGCTAAATCAAGGTGCTGAAATTGTCGTGCAAATGGATGCTGACCTTTCGCACAAACCTGAATATGTAAAAGAGTTAATCAATCACCTGACAAATAATGACTGTGTAGTCGGATCAAGATATATAGAGGGAGGAGGACTAGATAAAAATTGGGATTTTAAACGCAAAATGCTAAGTAGTATAGCCAATTTCGGAATTAGATTGGCCGCAGGAATCAAAACACATGATGCCACATCAGGATTCAAAGCTTACAGGTCAGAGAGCCTAAAACAAATCGATTTTTCTACAATCCAATCTAATGGATTTGGTTTTCAAGCCGAAGTCGCTTTCATAATGGAACGCAAAAATTTTAGGATAAAAGAATACCCAATTACATTTTTTGATCGCCTACGCGGAGACTCAAAAATGTCAATCCATATAATTTTTGAGGCTCTTTGGAGACTTTCAACACTAAGAATATTAAACAAAATTAAAAAACCAACCGTATAAACCTATTGCATTTAACTATACCCAATGAACTACAATTCGCCACGAGGTTAATTCCTTTACACAATCTTTGGAGGTAAGTCTTGGCAATAGCTCAAAAAAAGGATCTCGAAAAAATCCGCCAAAAAAAGACAAAGCTTGCAATTAATTTTGCTATGCATGGTCAATGGAAACATGCAATAAATGCCAACCAAGATATCCTTTCAATTTTCCCTAATGATCTAGATGCCCTAAACAGACTGGGTAAATCTTTCAGTGAACTTGGAGATATTAAAAATGCAAAAGTTACATTTCAAAACGTTTTAAATTTGTCTCCTGGAAATCATATTGCTGTCAAAAATTTAGAAAGATTAAAATTCATTAATTCAAAAATTCCGAATATTCAATCTCAGAGACCTTCCAATTCAAATACATTTATTGAAGGTAGCGGAAAAAGTTGCGTGGTTTCTCTAAAAAAAGTGGCAAAACCCACAGTATTATTGCAACTAGCACCTGGAGAAGACATGAAATTGCAACAAAATCGAAATATATTAATAGCTTGTGACGATTCTGGAAACAAAATAGGAGAAATTGACACAAAGCTTGGTGCTAGAATAATACGATTGATCAATGGCGGTAACAAATACTCTGCTTCTATTATTAGTTGCGGTGACAATTGGATCAACATTATCTTACGAGAGACTTTCAAATCTCCTTCACAAAAAAGCATCATATCTTTCCCAAGCATTGATAAATCATCCAACAATTTTTCTGAATCAAGACGCAACCTGTCCAGAGCAATAGCCGAAAGAGAATTAAAGGAAATTGATGCCACATATATGAAAGATTGGTCCAATGATGATACTGAGCCAGGAGATGATACCTTCTTTGAGCCAAATATGGAAAAAATCATCGAAAATATAGAATTTGAAACATAGAATAATTGTTAACTTTAAAAGATTAAGGATCTAAAATGTATTACTCAGATGAACAAATAATTATTGAGAGAATCAAATGCGGACCTTATGACAATAATGCTTATATTCTGATATGCAAAGAAACAAATGAAAGTATTATTATTGACACCCCAATGGATCCCGAGAAACTAATAACAGCCAGTTTGGAAACCACTCCAAAAACAATTTTAATCACGCACAATCACATGGACCATATTTATGGCTACTCTGAAGTATTGAACGCCTTAAAAACTGATTCAGGTATTGGCGAACATGACGCTAATGCACTGCCGACTGAGCCTGATTATAAAATCATTGATGGTCAAGTTTTCTCGATAGGAAATTTAAAAATCAAAGCTATTCACACGCCTGGACACACACCAGGGTCAACATGTTTTTTAATAAATAAGCAGCTTTTTACAGGCGACACTCTCTTTCCTGGAGGTCCAGGGAAAACACAAACTCCAGAAAATTTTCGTCAGATCGTTCAATCCATTACAGAAAAATTATTTACACTAGACGACTCTATTCAATTCCATCCTGGCCATGGAGAAGGAAGCACATTAAGTAAAAGTCTTGCCGAATTTAAGATATTTCAATCTAAATCGCATGATACTAGTCTTTGCGGCGATGTTGAATGGGCATAAAACTAATAATTACAAATCATAATCTAAGCTAAAACTTCCTTTGAAACAAACATCAGAAACCAGCATTCCATCAAGAAAAAACCTTTTCTATGATGCTTTCATTTCATTCGCAGGAATAATAATCGGATTTACAACAATCTCAATTTTCGTAGGATTACTATCAAATATAGAGAATGAATCATCTTCAATAAATCCCTTTTTCGCATTCGTAACATATTTGATTATCCCTGGAATATTAATTTGGTTTTATAAACGAAACAATAATCGAATCAAACTAAATCTAAATTTTCCACTTCGAGATTGGCATCAATATTGGAAGATAATTTTATTTTGTATTTTGCTAATGATGAGTTCTTCAATTTTATATGGAATACTGGTCCAAACATTACAAATTCCATGGCTAATGCCTCCTTCACCGAATGACCAAATCTTTTTTTTAGGCAGCGGCAAAAGTTTGTTTTTTAATATCCTGATAGTAGTTCTATGGGCACCTTTCAATGAAGAACTGCTTTTCAGGAATTTTTTAATCCCAATAATTTCAATGAAATACAGATACTTAGTCGCTTCAATAATTTCAAGTATCTTATTTTCATTAATGCATTTAGAACCTAGCGCATTAATCCCCGTGTTTCTTCTAGGTATTTGTTTAGCTTGGTTGTATAAAAAATCTCAATCTGTTTGGCCATGTGTCGTCGCACATTCCTTATGGAATATGCTTGTAATTGTGATAGGATTTCTTATCTAGAGGGAAGATGAATACTTTAAACAAAAACAGAATAGATATACTACTATCAAAATCAGTTGCTGAAGGTCGTCCTGTTTTATCACCTTTCATCACAATTGGATACCCTGACAAACAAAAATCAATTGATATGGGCATAGCTATATTGAAGCATGGTGGTGATATGTTAGAACTTGGTGTGCCCTTTAGCGATCCTCTTGCAGATGGTCCTACAATTCAAAAAACTAGCTTTAAGGCTATCCAAAATGGAATCAACCTATCAAAATGCATAGATGCCGCAAGCGCAATCCGCAACGCCAACTCAAGTGCTCCGCTTATATTAATGGGTTATCTGAACCCATTTTTACATTATGGTTTTGAACGATTCGCTTCAAATGCATCAGATGCTGGAATTGATGGATTAATTATTCCTGATGTTCCTGCCGAGGAAGCACAACCATATCTAGAAATCTGTGATTCAAAAAATATTAACTTTATTCCATTATTAGCTCCCACAAGTACAGACTCCAGAATTGAACAATCTTGCAAGAATGCTCGAGGATTCATTTACTGCGTCAGCGTGACAGGTATCACTGGAGCTCGTACAAACATGTCTAATAATTTACAATTATTGGTTTCTAAAATTCGGAAATTTACTGAATTACCAATTTTGGTAGGATTTGGAATTTCAACAAAAAAGCATTTCCAAGATGTAACTCAATTTGCTGATGGTGCGATAATTGCAAGTGCAATGCTCGATGCTGTAAATTCAGCACCTAGTGAGGATCCAGTAATTACTGTGTCAAAATTTATTAAAGGTATTAAATAAAATGTCAAACACTCCAACCAATTACATCTTAGGCATACGGGGTGCAACTACAGCTACAGAAAACACTAGTGATGCAATTCTAGATGCAACTGAGGAATTACTTAAATCAATTGTGGATGCAAACGAAATCAATCTGAATGAAATTGCAGCAGTATTCCTTACTGCAACCACTGATCTAAATGCCGCTTTTCCTGCTACCGCCGCAAGGGTAAGGCTATCTTGGGAAAATATTGCATTAATGGATGGACCGCATATGGATGTTCCCGGATCACAACCAAGATGCATTCGAGCATTGATTCTTGTAAATTCTTCAAAAAATTCCACTAATGTCGAAAATATTTATCTCCATGAAGCTAAAAATTTAAAAAAACAAGCTGAAGACATCACAGATAAAACCTAAAAATTAAATCCAATGAAATTATTTTCGGAACTACCATCAAATATAGATAATTCTATTGTCTCTATAGGCGTTTTCGATGGCGTGCATTTGGGACATCAATCCCTTTTTGGAAAATTGCGCCAAGCTGCATTTGACCAATCAAAAAGTTCGATTATCATCACTTTTAAAAATCATCCTATGTCTGTACTCAATCAAAAATTTCAACCAAAATTTTTGATGCCTTTATCTGAAAGACTGAAAAATCTATCATCTACAAAAGTTGATGCTGTAATTCCGATTACATTTGATAATGACCTTGCAAAACTTTCAGCAAAAGAATTTCTCTCAATTCTGAAGGAAAAAATAAACCTTTCACAAATAGTATGTGGGCCGGATTTCGCTCTTGGAAGGAATAGGGAAGGAACAATTGAAAAGCTTAATATACTAGGAAGTGAAATAGGTTTTACAGTAGAAATCGTACCAGTATTTTCATTATCTGAAGAAGAAATTCCTGTCAGAAGCTCACAAGCCCGAAAAGAATTATCAATAGGAAATATCTCGTCATTGAATAAAGTCTTAGGGAGAAAATTCAAATTGTCTGGAACAGTGCACACAGGTAATCAAATGGGCACCGAATTAGGGTTTCCTACAGCCAATATTTCAATCGATTCCGATTTGGCGATCCCTCCAGATGGAATATATGCAACTTGGGTTTCTATTAATGAAATATCTACCAAAAAAATATGGATGGGAGCCACAAGTATTGGAAATAGGCCAACTTTCAAAGAATTTAATGACCTAGTAATCGAAACATATTTATTAGATTTTGATGAAGAAATCTACAATAGAAAAATAAATATTGAGTTCTTTCAAAAGATCCGAGATCAAAAACAATTCGATTCAAAAAATTCTTTGATCAAACAAATGCAAATTGATATTGATACAATTAGAAACATACTAGCAGTATAATTACTTATATTGATCCAATTTGTTGGTATGTCATCTATAACACTTGCTAAAAGGATTTGCAGTGAACACAACAGGAAATATTTGCGAAAATCTATTAACAAGATCTGTTGTTGAGGTAGTAATCGAATCTGAACTAAAGCAACGTATACAAAACGGAGAATCCTTAAGAATAAAAATGGGATTTGATCCAAGCGCACCTGACATACATTTAGGGCATGCAGTTGGACTCAGGAAGCTCCGAGAATTCCAAGATCTCGGCCATATGGTTGTACTAATTGTAGGAGACTGGACTGCTCAAATTGGTGACCCATCGGGACGATCGGAAATTAGACCAATGATTTCTGAAGAACAAGTACATGAAAATGCTAAAACATATATGGATCAATTTTTTAAAATTGTTGACAAGGAAAAAACAGAAGTGAGGTGGCAAAGTGAATGGTTTTCAGACTTCCGACTGAAGGATATAATTAATTTAACTAGCCGTTTTACAGTAGCGCAATTTTTAGCCCGCGAAGATTTCTCTAATCGTTTTAAATCACAACTTCCTATTTCTTTAACAGAATTACTATATCCAATCTTACAAGCATATGACTCTGTAGCTATTCAAAGTGATGTTGAGCTAGGTGGTACCGACCAAAAATTCAACTTGCTAGTAGGTAGGGATCTACAAAATATGCTAGGACATAATGCTCAACACATTCTTACTATGCCTTTAATTCCAGGCACAGATGGTGTTAGAAAAATGAGTAAAAGTCTAAATAACTACATCGGAATAACTGAACATCCAGAAAATATTTTTGGGAAGACTATGTCAATTCCCGATAATTTGATTCCACTATGGTTGGAATGTCTAACCGATACACCACTTAAGGAAATATATGAAATTAAAATGTCTCTAAAAGAAGAATCTTCCAATCCTATTGATATCAAGAAGAATCTTGCCGCTAAAATAGTAAGGGATTTCCATGGTCTCGAAGCTTCAAAATCTGCAAGACAAAATTTCGAAAAAACCGTCCAATCAGGAGAAATTCCTCTTAATATCCCTGAATACAACCTTCAGAATTTACAAGAAAATTCCTATGTCAGCAGGCTATTAGTTGAGGCACAAATGGTATCAAGTGTTAGTGAAGCTAAAAGGCTACTCAAGCAAAACGCTGTCAAGAAAATTTCAATCTCCAAAGACTCTAATGATTCCATTTCTTCGACTGACAACATTGTTGATGGCCCCGTTAATTCTTCAGGCTTGATTCAAGGCATGATACTTCGCGTTGGACGAAGGAAATTTTTACGCATCTGCTAATTATGAGACGCTTACCTGACTTAAAACTAAATCGTTATAACCAAAAAAATCCTCCTTATTTAAGTACCGTTTTAGTCGACTCAAAACTAGCCGACAATATTGAATCGGCACAAATGCATATAAAAGAATTTTCTGTATCTATTGCGAGGAGCCCTAACTTAGAAATGATTACAGGAGTTGGAACTCATACTCGAGTCTTGAAATCAACTATCATTTCAGACTTATCTATAGTCGAACTAAATCTAAATCCAAAAGATGTTTTGTATCTTGGAGATTTATTTGTTCGATTCGAATAATTTATTTCAACAGAACTAGCGCTATGCTACAATTTATAACAACAATTTAAATTTGGAGAATGAGTTGAACCTTAGAATACCAGGTCCAATCCCCGTGGACGATGACATCTTAACAAGTATGTCATCTCAAATGATTAATCACCGTGGCCCCGAATACAAAGAGATTTTGTACAGTGTCACTGATAGACTGAAAAAGGTTTTCGAAACCAATTCAGAAGTTTTTATTCTAACCGCATCCGGTACTGGTGGAATGGAAGCAGCAATTGTAAACACTCTATCTCCTAAAGATAAAGTGATTAATGCATCATGCGGATCCTTTGGTGAACGATTCGGGACCATCGCCTCTATATATGGAGCTGATGTCATCGAACTAAAATCCCCTTACGGAAAAGCCGTAGACTTAGACAATCTCAGAAAAAGTCTTAAAGAAAACCCCGACACAAAAGCTGTAACAGTCACCCATAATGAAACTTCAACTGGAATCGTAAACAATATAGAAAAAATTAGTGAAATAGTTAAGGGTGAATTCGGGTCGTTATTATTGGTAGACGGTGTAAGTAGTGTTTCATCAATTCCAGTTCGAACGGATGAATGGAATTGTGATGTAGTAGCGACTGCTTCTCAAAAAGGATGGGGGGTTCCACCAGGGTTAGCATTCTTTCATTTTAGCAGCGACGCGTGGGACGCTCACAAAAATTCAACAATGCCCCGATATTATTTCGATGTTTCAATGTACCAAAGCTATTATAAAATAGGCCAACCGCCTTTTACTCCTGCCATATCAGTAATGTTTGCAATGGATTTAGCCTTAGAGAAAATGATTGATACCGGAATGGGTTCAATCTTTGAGCATCATTCAAATATTGCTAAATTTACTCGTGACGGAATTAAAAATATTGGATTGTCTTTATTCCCAGATGAGTCTGTAGCTTCTGATACTGTCACAGCAATTAATTTACCTAAAGACATTTCTTGGAACGAATTAAATTCGAAGATGCTCAATGAACATAACGTTGTTTTAGCAGGTGGACAAGGATCTCTTGCTGGGAAAATCTTCCGAATAGGCCATCTAGGAAATACCCCAACAATCGAAATTGAAGAGACTCTGGAATCTCTTGAAAAAGTATTGAACGAACTAGGGTTCCGAAAACCTTAAAAATAAATTTACTTCAAAAGAACAATCTTATGAATCAGGCGAGATCTCAGGTTCTGTTGAAAATAATTTTCGTAACTCCTCACCTTCTATAGTCTCGTAGGTGATCAAATATTTTGATAGTTGTGTGAGCTTTGACATATTTGATTTAAGTAGTTCAGTTGCCTTTTTATAAGATTCATCAATTAGGGAATAAACTTCTTCGTCAATGGATTCTGCAACATCCTCACTATAGTCACGTTGTTCAGAAATTTCGCGTCCTAAAAACACTAATTCTTCCCGTTTCCCAAATGTTCTGGGACCTAATTTTTGACTCATCCCATATTGAGTTACCATTGCCCTAGCAATATTAGTTGCTTGCTGAAAATCACTACTAGCACCAGTAGTCATTTCATCAAAAACTAACTCTTCTGCAACCCGACCCCCCAATGCAGCAGCCATCATATCTTCAAATTGCCTCTTAGTCCATAAATGACGATCTTCTTGAGGCATATATCTAGTATGGCCACCTGTTTGTCCTCTTGCCACTATAGTAACCTTGTAAGGCTTATCAGCATCCGGAAGCAATTCGGCAACCAATGCATGACCCGCTTCGTGGTAAGCAGTAAGCTCTTTCTCTCTTTGTGTTATAACACGGCTCTTTCTCTCTGGACCTGCAATCACTCGATCAATCCCCTCAGCGAATTCATCAGACTGAATAATCTTTTTATTGCCTCTTGCAGCCAAAATTGCAGCCTCGTTAACAAGATTCGCTATATCTGCTCCACTAAAACCTACGGTTTGTTGAGCAATATTATGCAAATCTAATTTTTCATCAACTGGCTTACCTTTAATATGAACATTTAAAATCTGTTCCCGTCCTTTAAGGTCGGGGTTATCCAAAACAACACGGCGATCAAATCTTCCAGGACGCAACAACGCAGGATCCAAAATGTCAGGACGATTGGTAGCAGCAACTACAATCACATTTGTCCCCGTTTCAAACCCATCCATTTCAACCAAAATCTGGTTTAACGTTTGCTCCCTTTCATCATGGCCTCCACCTAGTCCTGCACCTCTATGTCTTCCAACTGCGTCAATTTCATCGACAAATATAATGCAGGGAGAATTTTGTTTTGCTTGTTCGAAAAGATCGCGTACTCTTGAAGCACCTACTCCTACAAACATCTCTACAAATTCACTACCGCTCATATTGAAAAATGGAACATTAGCCTCTCCTGCAACGGCTCTTGCAAGCAAAGTTTTGCCTGTTCCTGGAGGTCCAACCAATAATACCCCTCTAGGAATTTTTGCTCCCAAAGCCTGAAATCTTTCAGGAGATTTGAGAAAATCAACAACTTCCTCTAACTCTGTCTTCGCTTCTTCAACTCCAGCAACATCTGAAAAACTCACCGATGGACTATCAGGATCGAACATCCTAGCACGACTCTTGCCAAAATTAAAAGTGTTATTAGCATTGCCTTGAGCCTGTCTCATCATAAAAAGTAAAACACCACCAAAAAATATTATAGGTAAAAACGGGAGCAATAATCCTATCACTGAACCAAAACCACTAGGACCCTTTACCTCAACAGGGATTCCTGTATCCCCAACTGGGACTCCTGCTTCATTAAAAGTCTCAATGATACTAGATCCAGGCTCCTTTTTAGTTGTAAAAGAAGAGCCATTAATATCTGTAACATTTAAGTCGTTTCCTTTGACTTCGACGCTTTTGATATCCCCTCGCTGAGCCATTAAAATAACATCGGTCATAGTAATTGATGTAGATTGATTGTTACTATTAAAAAGCATAAACAACACCGAGATTGCTCCAACAGCAATCAAGACGTAGCTAAGGGTGTTTCTACTGAACCTTTTGGGCATTCAAACTCCTAATCAGATATTAATCACTTTTAAATGAATATATAGCTTAATAATGATACCATTTCAAACATTACCAAAGCAAAAAATACAAGATTTTAAGATATTTAAAAAATTGACATATGGAATAGTGTACCTACAATTAGAGTTAAGAAAATCTTGGAGTGAGTGAAATGACTACTAAAGCTAGACAAACACCTGACCCACTAACTATTACTTTGAGTGAAAATGCTGTCGCTCATATTCGAGATTTTGCATCAGATGCTGGAAAGCCTGGAGCAAATCTGAGAGTAGGGGTCAAAGGAGGAGGGTGTTCAGGTTTAACTTATACTCTTGATCTAGTATATGAAGCTGGAGAAAACGACAAAGTTATTGAAGAAAATGGCATGAAATTATTTGTTGATAAAAAATCATATATTTTCTTGGCTGGAACTATATTAGATTATTCAGGAGGGCTCAATGGCAAAGGGTTCGTCTTTAATAATCCTAATGCAAAAACGGCGTGTGGATGTGGTACAAGCTTTAGTGTCTGATCATGAAACATAAGTTTCATACAATCAATTCCTTTTGGAAAATAGATCAAAATGTTAAAAAACCCTCCAAAAATTAGTCAGATTTACAACGATATCACTAAAAAATCTGCCATCCTTGATATTTCAGAATATGGACGAATTACCCTCACTGGTACCGATGCATTAGATTTAATAAATCGCCTCACAACTAACCAACTTGAACATCTTGGGATTAACAGCGGTTGTTTTACCGTACTAACATCCAATAAGGGCAGAATTAAAGACCTATTGTACATTTTTAGACAAGACGAAAAAAAGCTTTTATTAATTACATCGCCAGGTAATCAAACCAACGTTGCTGAATGGATCGATTTTTATACGTTTTCTGAAGACGTGGAAATAAATGAAATTTCTGCTGAAACAAAATTTATTTCCATTGTTGGACCAAAATGTGAAATGGCATCAAAAGAATTTTTAGCAGACAGGGAAAAAGAAAAATTTACTGTATTTAATTCTAGTATTTTCGGCCTCCCTTGCACAAATTTCCTTATTCCCAACGACCACAATTCGGATTTACCACAATCTGCCACGAAATTGCCCGACAATAGTCTATTGGAATTAATAAGGCTAGAAAGATTTGTTCCCTTAATGAACAAGGACTTTGGGGAGCACAACAATCCATTAGAGGCAGGATTGAAAAACTATATTAGTTTTTCAAAAGGGTGCTATATTGGACAAGAAGTAATTGCTAGATTGGATGCTTATAACAAGGTGCAAAAGTTATTAGTCGGACTAAAATGGGACGAAGAAATTCAAATGGAAACTGGCTCTTCTATTTCATGTGATGGAATCGATATTGGCAATATCACTTCCTCGCTTACTTTTAAATCCGGAGGAATCGGAATGGGATATATAAAAAAATCTTATGCGACTCCAAATTCTGTATTACTAGGCACAAACTCCACTGGAATTTCTACCAAAATCAAAATTTCATATATCCCTGATCTCTAATTAAAAAAATTACAGATTCTCTAACAAAATTTGTTTGATTTTTTGAGCAATTAATATCTCATCACCTTCAGAAAGAGTTGAAACTCTAACTGCAATTGAATGCTCATTAACTTGTTTATTATCAGGACCACCCATCCTGATCCAAATACTTGGATTTCCAGATTTAAGTTGATCAGAAATTTGCTCAGGACTAATTTTAAATATTGTTGGATCAAGCTCCATAGACAGTCCTTCAATATACCCTTTTTCTTGGGAGTAAGAATAATTTACCCCTCTTAATTTGCCAATTTCATTAGCAATGCTGTCAGCTCGAATACGATAAGAATCAATTCGTTTTTCGTGATTTGTACTTAACCATTCATTCAATGCCACATAAACCGAAATCATTTCTTGTCGATCAATTTTCATAGGTCTGCCAAAAGATGAAATCCCATCCGATTCAAAGCCTATAAAACTATTTTGACGAGCGGCAAAAACCAAATCTTTCCTACCCGTAAGGATCCCGCTGGAATTAACAGCCCCAAAATATTTGGCTCCATATGCTACTAAATCACAACCCATATTTACATACTTACTTAACAATGAAGTAGGATATACTTCACCCGCAGCATCAACTATCACAGGAATATCTTTTCTGTGAGAAATTCTCACAACTTCTTCTATAGGTAAAATGCCTTCTTTATTACCAGGCGCGAGATAATGTACTGCGACCGTTCTTTCTCCAATAGACCTCTCCAATTGATCAGGTGTGCAACCAGATTCATCTCCTATTTCAATTAATTTTGCACCAGAAATTGAAATATTCCGATCATATCTAGTACGCAAATTACGTTGAATTAAAATTTCATTTGGCAGTCCGTTAGTATCTGGAATTCTTTCTATTAACTCAATATTGTCTTTGGTAATACACGCAGCGGCAGCAGTGGCAAGCGCAGCTGAGCATCCAGAAGTAACTAACACGGCAGGAACACTTAAGATTTCCGCAATCCGTTCTCCCAGAATATTAGATAATTCACCCATATCGACATACTCATCAGCCTCATCCATCAATTTCTTAACTGCGGAAGAAATTTTACTCCCTCCTAATAAAGTACGATTTCCATCAGCATTTAATACTTTTCTAACTCCTAATGCATCATAAATCTCCATCAAATCCTCCAAAATTACCAACAAAAGCTTAAAAAACATCCTGCAAAAACCAAGCATTCCCCATAACTAAAATGCTATCATTAGTTTATCAATTAATTTAGGAAAATTTATGGCTGGTCATACCAAAGTTACAAAGTTTGCAGAAGATCTCATTGAAACTCCAAAAGCTCATCTGAGATTGAAACTTTACCAAGACTCAGAGGGACTAAAACTTGCAATGGACAATGACTTACTAATCTCTTGTCCTCTAACGAAATTTGGCATGATTGCTGGAGGCTTTATCACTCAAGCACTTGGAACTTCACTACCGGCGCTTAGTGAAGAAATACCCGTTAGGATTTCTACTGGAGTACTTTTTAGAGTAATTGCAATAGCTGAATTAAACTATGCTCAAGATTATTCATATGTCCTTTTAGAAAGATTACTAGAAGAAGCTGAAATGCAACGCTCTTCCAAAGGCGCCGTCAGTGATTCATGAAAATGCCAAATTTATTTTCGTTTATCCCATATTGACTTTGTTTGATTTAAAAAACACAGATAACTATAATTAGCATTTCTATTACAGAAAGTTTCACAAATTACAATGGATTACTCGGCACTTAAAACAGGTGAAATAATCTCTTCTGAATCAATTCATTTGGATAAAGAAACTGTAGCAAATTTCAGAAATGCTGTAGATGACCAATCTCTCTTATCAATCTGCGCTGAGGGGGAAACATTAGTTCCACCAATGGCAGCCGCAGCACTTAGTTTCAGAGGTGCAATCAAGGCGCTTGAAATACCCGGAGGCACACTCCACCTTAGTCAAGAAATTACATTCTATAAAAGTCTGAATGTTGGAAATAAAATCAAGTGCGAAGCTACAATAACCAGAAATAGCATTAGAAGAGAGTTAAGATTTATTCAAATCGAAACATGCGTAACTGATGAAATAAAGGACAAGGTCCTGATCGGAAAATCTACAATTACTATCCCTGAAGTTGATCAAAATGGGTAAATTCTTATGACCTATAATTCTTTCAATATAGGAGATTCCCTACCAACAATAATGAGATCAATTTCTCAAGAAGTAATTGATCAATATGCTGAAGCCTCTGGAGATTTCAATCCAATACACATTGATCAGCAATTCGCTAAAAATTCACCTTTTAACTCTACAATTGCTCATGGACTAATGATTGCTGCATCAATTTCACATATGCTTTCAGAAACATTCGGAATTTCATGGGCCAATTCAGGGCAATTATCATTAAGATTTCGAAATCCAGTATTGCAAGGTGACTCGATATCTACTTTTGGGCAAATTGAAAACATAGTTTGTCAAAATGAGTTTGTAGAAATAGACTGCAATGTAGGTGTAAAAAAGAATAATGGACAAGATGCAATCACTGGACAGGCAAAAATAATATATCCAATTGAAAGAGGTGCAAAGCTTGAATAATGATACAAATTCACCTGTATGTATAGCAGTTGATGCAATGGGAGGTGACTTCGGCCCGTCAGAAATTGTACCTGGAGCGATTCAGGCTGCCAAAAACCAAGAAATGCGAATCTTCCTTGTAGGAGATCCCGATTTGTTAAAGCACGAAATCGAAAAACATGATGTTAAAGATTTACAAATTAAAATAGTCCCCTCAGACTCAGTGATTGAAGAAAATGAACAACCTGCATTGGCATTAAGAAACAAACCTAATTCATCAATCCTTATTGCTACGGGTCTAGTGAAACAAGGAATGGCTGATGCATGTGTGAGTATGGGGTCAACTGGTGCAGCTATGGCGTCTGCGGTTGTTATGTTTGGTACAATTGAAGGAATCGAGCGGCCTGCTTTGGGCGGTCCAATAATTGGATTCGCTCCAAATACCGCAATTATTGATATGGGATCAAATGTGGACTGTCGTCCTGGTCAAATGTTGAGCTTTGCAGTTATCGGAAGGGTTTTTGCCCACAGATTCTGGGGAATAGACAATCCAAGGGTCGCATTATTAAGTGTAGGGGCTGAAACAGGCAAGGGAAATAGACAAATTCGTGAAACAACCAAATTGTTCCAAAATAGCCAGATAAACTTTGTGGGAAATATTGAGGCAGATCAACTCACTAAAGGGATCGCAGAAGTTGTAATATGCGATGGATTTGTAGGAAATATTATCCTTAAACTCACCGAAGGCTTAGGATCTGCTTTGGCAGAAAGGGTCGGAGAAAGATTAGAGACACTAGTTTCATTAAATGAGTCTGAAAAAATTCAATCGGAAATTTACAATCTTACCAACGCACTAGAAGCATTTGGGGGTGCCCCTCTATTAGGAGTAAATGGTGTGAGTATTGTAGGACATGGACGATCAAAAGCAGTTTCAATCACAAAAGCAATCGAAACTGCTAAAAACACCGTTGAAATAAGCCTGATAGACAATCTGAACCAAGAGCTATCATCCGTTAGAAATCAAATGAACGAAGACATAGATGCCCAAACAAATAACCAAGAGGAATAAATTGAATCAACTCAATAGAAATAAAAAAACCGCTCTAGTTACCGGAGCTTCTAAGGGAATCGGAAAGGCAATTTCTATTCGTCTTGCAGAAATGGGAATTAATGTAGCTGTAAACTATAACACTTCCAGTTCTCAAGCTGAAGATCTAGTCAAAACTCTACAAAAAATGGGCGTCGATTCATTCGCGATCAAAGCAGATGTAAGCCAACTTGACCAGGTTGAAAAAATGATCAATCAAGTTAATGAAACTTGGGGTGGAATAGACATCCTAATAAATAATGCAGGTATTATAGACGATAATTTATTAATTAGAATGAGTATTGAAGCCTGGGATAGAGTAATTGCAACCAATCTTAATGGTACTTTCTACTGTACCAGAGCTGTAATAAGAAACATGATTAAGCAAAGATGGGGTCGCATTATTAATATTGGATCTGTCGTTGGTATTAGAGGAAACATAGGCCAGTCAAACTATTCTGCATCAAAAGCTGCAATTATTGGATTTACGAAATCATTGGCAAAAGAAGTTGCTAAGCGAGGAGTAACTGTAAACACCGTGACGCCTGGGTACATTAGCACTGATACAGTGGACACACTTCCTCAAAAAACTAAAGACACTATCATGACCTGGATTCCGCAAGGACATTTTGGAGAGGCTGATGATATCGCTCATCTTGTTGCATTCATCGCTAGTGATAAATCTGATTATATGACAGGACAAATCGTCAGCGTTGATGGAGGTATGGCAATTTGAATCGGTTACCAACAAAATAAGATCTATTTTAAATTGATATGAATAATAACATTAAACAAGATTTCAAAGGCAAGGTTGCCTTGATAACTGGCGGCAGCAGGGGAATAGGTCGTGCAATAGCTCTAGAATTTGCATCAAGGGGTGCCGATATAGCATTTAATTACCATAGACGACACTCTAATGCTAAAAAAACGAAAATGGAAATAGAAAACCTCGGGGTTCGTTGTGTCAGTGTTCGTGCTCACTTAGCTGATCCTGAAGCAATAGAATCTATGTTTGAAAAGGTTCGACAGGAGCTTGGAAATCCAGATATCCTAATTAACAATGCAGCATCAGGAATTCAACGTCATTTAAATGAACTTGAAACTAAACATTGGGATTGGGCTATGAACATTAATGCACGCGCTGCATGGTTGTGTGCTATCAACGCCTCAAAAACAATGAAGAACGGCGGACATATAATCAATATAACAAGCCAAGGCTCTCAAAGAGTTTTACCATTTTACTTTTCTGTTGGCACATCTAAAGCTGCCTTAGAGGCAGCAACTAGATATCTAGCTATTGAATTCGCTCCAAAAAACATTGTGGTTAATGCAGTTTCTGGAGGCTATGTACAAACCGAAGCATTAGACTCTTTTCCAAACAAAGATGAAATGTTAAAAAATTCTAAAACTCCAACTGGGCAAGTTGTTGAAGCTACCGACGTAGCCAAAGTAGTAGTGTTTCTATGTACCCCCGACGCATCAATGATACGTGGACAAGTCATTGTGGTAGATGGAGGGTCGGCACTTCAAATTTAACTGGTGGTTATGTTTCGAAATGTACAGTGATATAATAACCATACACTTTTACTATATTTTACACGTTTCAATAACGTGTTGAGGTTTTACTAATGCCGAAAAGAACATATCAGCCTAGAAAAAGACGCCGCGCAAGAGTTCATGGATTTAGGTCTCGTATGCGTACACGTCAAGGACGTAATGTGCTGAAGCGACGTATGTTCAGAGGACGTACCCGATTAACTGTATAAGACGAAAGGACGTTGATAGTCATGTATCAAGATCAGCGCCTTAAGAAATCAAAGGACTTCAAAAACGTATTCCAAAATGGAGGTTCTTGGGCGAATCAGACTTTAGTTTTGATTTGTTATTTCAGTGGATTATCTTCATCAAGAGTTGGGTTTTCTATAAGCAAACGAGTAGGAAACGCAGTAATAAGGAACAAAATTAAACGCAGATTACGAGAAATCATCAGAAAAGAAAATTTACCTGTTGGTTGGGATATGGTATTCATTGCGCGGAAGCAATCCTCAGTTTCCAATCAACTAAAACTATCCTTATCCGTAAAATCATTAATTAAACGCGCAAAATTACAAGATTATCAAAACTACAAGGAACCAGATGCTTAAAGCACTTATTCTAAAGGGATTAATACTCTACAAACAGGCATTATCTCCATACTTGTCCAACGGCTTATGTCGTTATTCACCTACGTGCTCTGAATATGCATTTGATGCGATCGCAAAACATGGAGTTTTTAAAGGAATTGTATTTTCCATTAAACGTCTAATTCGTTGTCAACCACTAGGAAATTCTGGACATGACCCAATACCATAACTTTCGACATTTTTTTTCATTAACTAAAATTCTTTTACTGTTAATCACGATTATCACATTACCTCTATTTGTCTCCGCATGTGGCCAATTTGAAGGCCCTCAAGGATGGGCAGGTGGTATTACAGATGAAAACAATCTATATATTACTTCTCAAGAAGGTAGCTTATATGCAATAGATCAACTTAACCAAACAGTTCAATGGAAAATCCCTTTAAGGGGCGATAAAGGCGAAAACACTGTTTATGGAACTCCTACACTTTTCGAATCCAATTTATATTTTGGTGGATATGATGGAACATTTTATTCAGTTGAAATAGAAGGAGGCCAAATTTACTGGGATTACACATTCAATAGTCCAATCATTACCTCCCCAGCAGTTAACGATTCATATGTAGTAATTGGAACTTCTGACAACAATCTACATGTGATTGACAATAATTTAAATCCCGGCAAACCACTTTGTAGCTATTCAACTTCTAACCAAATTTGGGCATCTCCAGTGATTTATAATCAATTAGCAATTTTTGGATCAATGGACCATGTACTAAGAGCAATCAATTTAGATAATTGTGAATTAGTATGGGATTTTGCAACTCAAGGAGCAATAGTTGCTTCACCAATCATTTCCCAAGACATTGTAATGTTCGGCTCTTTAGACAGAACTTTCTATGGACTAAATGCAGCCAACGGAAAAATACGTTGGCGTTTCGATGGCTCTTCTGGATGGTATATAGGGGACCCTGCTAGTGATAATGAAAATGTATACGCACCATCTATGGATGGTCATTTATATGCATTGGATATTACAACAGGAATGAAGAAATGGTCATTCGATACTAGTGATTCAATCGTTTCATCCCCTGTATTGGTAAATAAATTCCTTGCGGTTGCTTCCGTAGATGGCAAAGTACATATAATCAGTTCCAACAATGGACAAGAACAAGTAGCATGTGACCTAGGAGAAGAAATTCGATCAGACCTAGGTTCACATAACAATATAGTTTTTGTTAAAACTGAAGCACATAGCATTATAGCTTTACAAATAAAAGACAATGGTAATCCTGACGAAATCTGGATTTATCTAACTAATGAAGATGATCCAATTCCCAGGGATCGAATTCCTGCTTGTTAAGGTGAGGTAAGATATTGGAATTTTTAATTGATATTTGGAACCTAATAATCATGAAGCCCATGATTAACTCACTGGTTGTTTTATACGCTATCGCTTGGGGCAACTTCGGGGCAAGTATTATTATCTTTACTTTGATTATTCGTGCCTTCATGATTCCTTTGACAATTAAACAAGCTCGTCAAATGAAAGGCCTTTCAGAACTACAACCACAAATGAAAAAACTGCAAGCGCAGTATCCATCCGATAAAAGAAAACTCCAACAGGAAACTATGAAACTGTATAAAGACAACGGAGTGAATCCATTAGGCTGCCTAGGTCCTATGATAATCCAATTCCCCATATGGGTAGGATTATTTTGGGCAATCCGAACAACATTGAGTTCTACTCCTGAAGGTCTCACTAAATTATCTAGTCATCTCTATTCATGGCTAGACAGTGTCAATAGTGCAATTCCAATAGATAGTTCCTTTTTGTGGCTTACTGATATGGGCGCCCCTGATACTGGGCCAACTCTTGCACTTTTAGTCGGTCTTTCCATGTTCTTTATGCAGAAAATGACCACAATGCCATCAATGGATGCTCGACAGGCCCAAACCAATAGAATGATGCTTTGGGCTATGCCTTTAATGTTTGGATTCTTTACACTAAGCTTTCCTGCTGGACTGGCTCTATATTGGGTAGTTTCCAATGTTGCAGGTATCATTATTCAGGGATTTATCACCGGATGGAAGCCCATTACCTCAATCAGCTCGGACTTGGGCAAGTTATTCTCGAAAACTCGATCCGATAGACTCCCAGTCAATGAAAACGATAATGACAATGCAAAAGTCATTGAAGAAAATATTGATGACAAATCTACAACAAAAACCAGATCTTCAAAGGAGGCTTCAACCAATGAAGGAACAAATAGAAACAACCGCAGAAACGGTCGAAGAAGCGATCGAAATCGCACTAAGAGAACTAGACGTAGAGCGGCACCAAATAGAAGTAAACGTCGTTAACGAAGGCAAATCTGGCGTATTAGGTATTGGAACAGAAGAAGCAAAAGTAATTGTCAGTATAATTGATTCACCATCGGATGAAATATTAGAAGCTTCATTAATCATCGAAAGTTTAATTGATATTATGGGAGTGGATGTTACTCATTCTCTATTAGAAGAATCAGATCCTGATTCTGATGTTCCTACCTACAATATCGAAGGGGAAGATTCTGGATTGCTAATTGGTAGGCGTGGAGAAACTTTGCGTGCCTTGCAATTAATTGTGAGATTATTAGTATCCCGAAAAATAGGTCAACGGACAAATTTAAACTTGGATATCGGTGGATATCAAGAACGTAGGTACCGTTCTGTAGCTGGCCTGGCAAAAAGAGTTGCTTCTAGAGTTGCTTCAACCGGCAAATCAATGTCACTTGAACCAATGCCTCCGAATGAACGCCGCGCTGTACATATGGTATTATCTGATCATCCAGATGTAATAACTGAAAGTGAAGGATTTGGAAGCGACCGCCAAGTAGTTATTCACAGCAAATAACAGGAGGCAAATATGGACCCCATACTTACTCTGTTAATAGGAATCATTTTAGGTGCATTGGCTGTTACCGTGGTTTCGTTTTTACTTGCAAAAAGCAAATTCGACATACTAAAATCATCTGCTGAAGATCTTAAAATCCAGAATGTTTCGCTAGAACAAGAAATCACGCATTCTGAAAACCTACTAAATGACGCAGAATCTTCCAAAGAACTAACTCTTTCTGAAAATGCTCAACTGAAAGATGAAAACATTCAACTTCAAGTAAAGGCTGCTTCTCTCCAATCTGAGGTTCGTTACCAAAATGAACTAATCGAGCAACAAAAGAACATGTCCGAAGCCCAAGAAAACAAATTAAAGCTTATTCAGTCAAAAGCATTAGAAGAAAACAGTGAGACTTTCTTAAACAAAGCTTCCAATGATCTTATTCAACCAATGAAAAATGAATTGACTAATAATCTACAAAAATTGGAAACCAACTTAAATAGATTAAACAATATGGAAAAGCAATTTATTAGCACGACTGCACAGATCAAAGAATTCCGAGAAATAAACAGAGAAATGCGTGACGAAACGGCAAATTTAGCATCAGCACTTAGAGGAACACCTGGAACACCTGGAAGATACGGAGAATTCACACTAGAAAGAATAGCTGAATTGTCAGGAATGGTAGAGCATTGTGACTTTGTACAACAACACTCTATGACAACTTCTGAAGGCAAGTTAGATCGTCCAGATATGATTGTTCGAATGCCGAGCAATAGACAGCTAGTCGTTGATGCAAAAACCTCAATACAAGCGTATTTAAATTCAATCGACGCTACCAATGAACAAGAAAAACAAGCTTTCTTGAAACAACATGCTCAGCAATTAAAAGAACGTGCAATCGAACTGAGCCGAAAAGGCTACTGGAGTTCATTAGAGTATACCCCAGAAGTTGTCATTATGTTTGTGCCTGGCGATCATTTTTTATTAGCGGCAGTAAAAGAAGATAATACTCTAATAGACAAGGCAATGGAGTCAAAAGTTTTGATTGCATCTCCAACCTTTCTCGTCGGCCTTCTCAAGGTAATTGCTTTGGGATGGGATAGAGATGAAGCATCAAAGCATGTGAAGGAAATTCGTGAAATTGGAAGTGAACTTTATAACAGAATAGCAACTTGGGCAGAGCATTTAGACAAAGTGGGACAAGGATTACAATCCGCAACAAATTCTTACAACGCTGCTATGGCATCTTTGGACAGCAGGGTTCTACCTGGAATTAGAAAATTGCCCGAATTAGGAATTTCTACTGACAAAACTATTAAAGAAGAACCTAAACTACTATATTCCAATATCAGAGAAATACCTCAATCACTTAGGACAACTTCAGAAAATGAACACAAGGACGCAATATAATAAAAAAGTTGAATTGAATTTCATTCCCGATTTGTTAATCATAGGTCCAATAACTAAAGATCATTTGCTCTTAGATGAAGATTATATTTCTCTAGGTGGAACTACGACATACGGCGCTTCATTGGCAAAAAAACTCAACTATCAGCCTGCCATTGTTACTTCAATGAAACATGAAGATCTTCAACCCAATTCTCTTTCTGGAATCCCAATCCATATTGCTCAATCAACTACCACAACGTCATTTGTAAATATTTACAATTCGGAGGGAGTTCGAAAACAAAAATTGAGTGAGATTGCTAAAAAAATTACTCCGTCAGATATTCCACAGCAATGGACTCAATCTCCTACGGTAATTATTGGCCCCTTAGCAAATGAAGTTGATTACTCATGTGCTAGAATTTTCTCTAATTCAATTGTAGTAGTTACAATTCAGGGATGGCTAAGGCAGTGGGACAATGACGGCATGATTTCTAGTCCAAAAGAATGGAATGGAATGGAAGTTCTTCCATACGTTGATGTTGCCATTGTTTCAGAATCCGATTTTGAAAGCATAGAAAATTTTAAACATTGGAAAAAAATTGTGAAAATTTTGATTGTTACCAAAGGAGAAAATGGGGCAACGGTTTTTCACTCCAATAAAATAATTGATATCCCGGCGTGGAAAGTTGATGAAGCTGATCCAACAGGCGCTGGCGATGTTTTTGCTGCAGCATTTTCATTAACTTATTCTAAATCCCTAAATGTTGAATATGCCGCAAGATTTGCTTCTTGTGCAGCAAGTTTTTCTGTTGAAGGAATTGGATTTGAATCAATGCCAACTAAAAAACAGGTAGAGTGTAGAATGAAACAACATCCTACCGGTACATAGTAACTAGGACTTAAAATGCCTACACCAAACTCTGGATATTTTAGAATTGCCTGGCTAGCAGGAACGCTGATTGTAGCCAGTATAGTAATGTATTCTCTCAGAAATGCAATATTCCCCTTTGTAATTGGGGGTGTAATTGCATATATGTTACATCCTTTTGTAATTTTTCTTGAAAACAGGTTCCCGTGGTACCCCGAACACCAAAAGATTCGGCGTATCATTTTTGTGGTAATAGTATATACGATAAGTGTTTCTTTAATTGCAGGGATAATAGCAATCATACTACCTACATCAATTTCGCAAGGACGAGAGTTCATTTCTTCAATACCCGAAATCACCCAGACAGCTAGAAATGTGATAGAGAACATAAACAGAAGTTATAGTGAATCAATCCCCGAAGAAATACGAATGCAAGTTGACACTTTCCTCAAAGGTGTGAACAGCACATTGGTCGATTCAATGAATAATTTTGGAGAAAGATCCATAAATTTTGTCACAGGAACACTATCACTTGTCATTGGATTAGCAATCGTGCCAGTATTTATTTTTTATATCCTTAAAGACAGTAATATCTTAGTTAATGGAATTGCTGCTTTCTTTCCACCAGAAACTAGGAAACACGCAATTAACACATTAAAAATCATGAATCATACTTTTAGTTCCTATATCAAAGCCCAATTATTCCTGGGCTTAATAGTAGGCTTGAGCGTGTGGTTGGGTTTGACTGTTATGGGAATCAAACTTTCACTTTGGCTAGGATTTATCGCTGGTCTTTGCGAATTAATTCCCATCATTGGGCCCTGGCTAGGCGCTATCCCAGGAATTTTGGTTGTCTTGGCATCTGATAACCCCGAAAAAGTAATCTGGGCCGGATTATTGTATTTAGTCATACAATTAGTAGAAAATTCTTTGCTTGTGAACAAAATTCATGGCAGGGCGTTAAATTTACATCCACTCGCAATAATGATCGTACTAGTTCTTGGAAGCCAAACTGCGGGGCTTTGGGGGGTTGTCTTCGGCCCTCCTCTATTGGGTGCTGCTGTTGAAGTTTATAGATATTACACGTTCTCATGGGATCCAGAAAACACTAACGATCCGAATTCTATTGGCAGACTTTTAGCCTCAAAATCTAAGGAAGATGGATAATTTCCTAGACAAATTTAATCTTGTCTTACTAGCTAAATGAAGCGTATAATACCCGCATTGTTTCGCTGAAAGGATATTTGAATGCCAAATTCTCTTGCTTTTTTTCGAGGAGAAATTGTTCCTGTTGACCAGGCAAAAGTTAGTATTATGACTCATGCTCTCCATTACGGTACTGCCATTTTTGAAGGTATCAGAGGAAACTGGAACAAAGACAATTCCAATTTATATGTTTTTAGAATGAAAGAACACTATGACCGCCTATTGCAAGGCTGTAGCATTATGATGATAGACATTCCATATTCTTCAGATGATTTATGCCAAATCACACTGGATCTGATTAAAAATAGCGGCTATCAACAAGATGTATATATCAGACCTCTAGCATATAAAAGCCCTGAATTAGTTGCGAATCTAAAACTTCAAGAATTGGAAAATGATTTTGCTTTAATGATCGTTCCATTTGGTCAATATATTGATACTGATGGTGCAATTAGGTGCTGCACATCATCTTGGAGAAGAATGGATGATACGATCATTCCTCCACGAGTTAAAATATCTGGACACTATGTAAATAGTATTTTGGCTAAAACCGAAGCAACATTGGCTGGATTTGACGAAGCGATTATGCTTACTCAGGCTGGAGATGTATCAGAAGGAAGTGGAGAAAACTTATTTTTAATCAATGGGAATTCTATTATCACTCCTTTGGTTGGGGATAATAATTTAACTGGAATTACTCGTGACTCTGTAATTACAATTGCAAAACGAGAATTAAACATTGACATTCAAGAAAGAAGCATTAGAAGAAGCGAGTTATATTTGGCAGACGAGATATTTTTAACTGGAACCGCAGCTCATGTAACTCCAGTAGGAGAACTTGACAATCGCAAAATTTCTGATGGCAATGTTGGTCCAATCACTCGTCCAATTCAAGAAATATATTTAGAGGCTATTCGAGGTGGATTGGATGAATACCTTCATTGGTGTACACCAGTAAAGGTTTAATTAGGGTTAGATTTTCTCATGCTTCCCTTAGCTGCCGATTATTTTATTTTCGTTTTTATTTCAGCAATCGGAGCAATTCAAGTAGGGGCATCTTACGGAAAATTAAGAGGAATATACCTTTTCCGAAACATCATTATCACCAGAATAGTAGGGTTTTTATCGGTTCTAGTTGGAATTGTTTGGTTCTATGCCACAAAACACAGGAATATTAATGACACCGAAGGTGGAATTGATGCAAATGATCAAGCTCTATGGTTTTTCTTAGGGGTTACCGCCGCCTTAATATTCACATTTCTAATAACTTCAATTTTTCAAAAGAAATTAACTGAGAAATCTCAAAAAAATTTTGAACCAGGCATACAAAATTTAAAGCATTCAACTTATTTCTTTGCAATAAAAAATAGTATTGGTTTTAGGACAAAAAATTGGTGGAACTAGATCAAAAACTTTTCATATGGATAAACAGTTTCGCGGGAAAATCGAGTATTGTCGATAATCTGGCATCTATTTTGTGTAGTGATCATTTTTTCCCAGTACTTTTATCACTCCTTTTATTAGGACTTTGGTTTGGATCGAATAATTTAAAAAATCGCGTCATATACCAGAAATGTGTTTTTATATCTTTCATAGGTTTGGCAATTGCAAATCTTAACGTAGCATTGGTTAACTTTATTTTTTTCAGAGATAGACCTTTCAACAACCATGAAGTGACATTATTATTCTATGAACCTACAGATTCTTCTTTCCCTTCAAATGCGATTGCAGCAACCACTGCACTGGCATGTGGTATTTGGATAGCAAATAAACGCCTAGGTAGCATCTCGTTTGGCGCTGTTTTAATCTTTGGTTTCATTCGTATTTTTTCTGGAATTCACTACCCCATAGATATTTTGGGGGGTCTTCTGATTGGTATCTTAAGTACAGTTGTTGCAAGATACATAATAAAATTATTAGACCCAATTGTAATGAAAATAATCAAGGCGGGGAGAATTTTAATTCTGGCTTGATTTTTCTCAATCTCTACGCAGCAATTGCAATGGCTCCAATCACAGCTATGATAATTCCCCCTAAAACTGCAGGACTAAAATTCTCAGTCTTCCTGTTAAATACATAAGCAAATCCAATACCAAAAAATAGTCCGGTTTCAATCAAAGGAGCAACTACTGCTGTATCGGTCATCTCAATAGCTGAAAATCTGAAGGTTTGGGCCAAAGTCATTATCACTGCAATTACGGCAAACAGTCTAATTGCCTGCTTATCAATCTTTCTAAGTTCATGAATTCTACCTGGAATACCTAAAGAAATCACTAACACAATGGTCGCCGCTAAATGAGCTATGAAAGCTCCCAAAAACACCAAATCTGTATCAGCCAAAATCAATCTTAACAAAAATGTTGACCCTCCATAACTTAGTGCACCAATCAATCCAAAAAGAATTCCACGAGGGAGATCAAATAAGCCAACTGCAATTTCTCCCGGTTTCAAAAATGCAATCAAAGGAGCAAGAATTATTAACACTATCCCAAAGCCCCGCAACAAAGTAATTTCCTCACCGAGAAATAAACCTCCTAAAACAGCACCAAACAAAGCTGAAAGAACCCGCACAGGTGCTGTTAAATTAGCTCCAACAGCCTGTATTGCCAAAAATTGTGAATACCTACCTCCTAAGAAATTGATGATTCCAGCAATACCCAAAACAAGATAATCAAAACTAGAAAACTCTGAAATTCTATTTAACTGACCTGTAGCCATCGAAATGAAGAAAAATACAGGGATAGAAAGAGGTATAGAAATGATCATGCCGTTATAAGCAGAGGTTTTTAATACACCCCTTCGGACAACAGCAGTATTTAATCCCAACATTGCGGCAGCCGCAAGTGATAAAAATACTCCGTTAAAGGAATTCATCTATTCGCATTTAAGAGAACACTATACTCGAACTAAAGCAGGAATCGATTCTACTTCAGCAGACATCCCGTCAAACCACTCTACTACCTCAGTATGTAGAGGAACTCCATTTTTTCGACGTTCAATTTCCTCTTCATGCTCAGACAAGCCTGGATATAAAACTCGATCATGCCCTGGAGCAGTAGGTGTCTCCCTTAACATTTTTAATGTTTGATCCATATTGTCTTTAAATTGATCTATTTCACAAAATGCAGAAATATCATAAGCGGCGAAATGATGTTTTGAATAAGGCCTGGAATCTAACATACTTGGGGCAACACCAGATAATAATGTCGCCATAATCTCCACAATCATCCCTAATCCATAACCTTTGTGTGAACCTTGTTCTCTAGTACTGCCAAGAGGAAGCAAATGGTAAGAACCTTGCTCCATCATTAATGCCGGTTCGTCCATTGGTGACCCATCCAAATTGGCTAACCATCCTGGCAACATTGTAGTACCAACACGTCTAGCCAAACCAGTCTTATTACCTGCAACAGCTGAAGTAGCAGCATCAAATAAAAATGGCGGTTCATTTCTTGCAGGAGCTGCCAAGGCAATTGGATTCGTACCTAATCGAGTTTCAGCTCCAAATGTAGGTAAAACAGATTTTCCTCCAGAAGTTAAAACCATCCCCACCATGTCTTGCTCAGCTGCCAACATTGCATGATGACCAATTCCACCGGAATGTCCACTATTGTATAAAGTCACAACTCCAACGCCTGTAACCTTTGCTTTTTCAATAGCCATTCTCATCATTTTGGGCCCTAGAATAACTGCCAATCCTTTGTCTGCATCAACTGTAGCCATTGATGGTTTATCACGCACAACTTTGAAATCAGGGCGAGGGTTTAAATGTCCACTTGTATAACTCTCGACATAACTTCTGAGCATATTTGAAACTCCGTGAGTTTCTACACCTCGCAAATCAGTCATAGTCAAAGTGTTTGCGCCTTCTGCAGCATCTTCCTTAGTAGTGCCCATATGTAAAAACACACCCTCAACTGAGTCATATAATGAATCTGCAGACACTCTGACTACCTGATGGGGTAACGGTTTAAATCTTTCTAGCACATTAAAACTCCCAAATCTATAATATTTATATTTTGACTAATTGTGGAACACCTTGCAATTCACCAGAAACATTTTCAAACCACTCAACAACTTCTTCATGTAGCGGAATGCCAGAAATCTTTCTTTCTTGCTGTTGCTCATATTCATACAATCCTGGATATAACACTCTTTCTTCACCAGGTGCAGGAGGAGTTGTACGAAGTTTTTCTAACATAGAATCCATATTATCCTTAAAAATTTCTATATCTGTAAATTTTGATATGTCATACGCTGCAAAGTGATGTCTTTGCCCTGCTTCAGGATCTAACATAGATGGCTGAACGCCAGCAAGTAACGTGCCTAAAATTTCTGGCATCATTCCAAATCCAAATCCTTTGTGCGATCCCTGTTCTCTAACTCCTCCAAGAGGTAACTGCCATGTTTCTCCTCTTTGAGGCACTGGAAATTCTTCTAATATAGGTGACCCATCCAAATTGGCTAACCAGCCCGGAAGCATATTAGACCCAACTCTCCTGGCAAGTTCAGTTTTATTACCTGCAACAGCAGAAGTAGCAGCGTCAAATAAAAATGGAGGCTCATTCCTTGCAGGTGCGGCTATCGCAATTGGATTAGTTCCTATTCTTGGCTCGGCAGCAAATGTAGGTAGAACTTGACAACCAGCTGCTGTCATTACAAGTCCTATCATATCTTCTTCAACTGCCAACATCGCATGATGACCAATTCCTCCAGAGTGACCGGTATTAAATAAAGCTACTGATCCAATACCCGTGTTTCTCGCTTTTTCTATAGCAATTCTCATCACCTTAGGACCTGTGATCACAGCCAGTCCCTGGTCCCCATCAATGGTAGCAACGGATGGCGCATCACTAATAACTTTTAAGTTGGGAGTAGGATTAAGTTTGCCATTGTTATACCCATCTACATAAGATCTAAGCATATTCGAAACACCATGAGTTTCAACACCTCTAAGATCTGTCATTATTAATGTATTAGCACCCTCAGCAGCATCTTCTGAAGAATTCCCCATCGCTAGAAATATTCCTTCAATTGCATCTTTTAATGAATCAGAAGTAACGCGAATCGTATCCTCGGGTAATGGTTTAAATCTTTCAAGCATCTATCCCCTCCTTGCATTTATTTGTTGTGAGCATTCTACACGAAAATCTATTTCGAATTTTTAATAAAATCGGAAATTCTTTCAGCAATCATTATCGTTGTAACATTCGTATTAGCCCTAGGGCAATCTGGCATAATTGAGGCATCAACTACTCTTAGCCCTTGAATCCCGTAGATGTTAGCAAATTGATCTACCACGGCCATATCGTCACTAGATGAACCCATTTTACATGTGCCAGCAATATGATGGCCTGTTGTCACGGTTCTCATCATCCAGTCATCCAATAGTTTGTCATCGTTCAAAATCGTCAAATCTGGGGATCTGAGCTTGTCAACAATTTCACTAAATTTCGCGTTTTCTCCTAATTCCACACATATTCGGACCGTTTCCCTCAATCGTCGTTTATCTTCAGGATGATCCAAAAAGTTATAATTCAGAATAGGCTGCTGATTAGGATTTGATGATGCTAACCTTATGCTCCCTTCACTCAGCGCTAAATTAATTACACCTATCATGCGAATGATTCCCCGAATATCACGATTCTTAGATGCCATCAAAACACACATGTCATTTTCCAAATCGGAGCCTGTAGCCGTATATCTCAAAGCCATTTGAGAAAATGGCTCTATTTTGTCTTGAACATCCAAATATTTCTCTTTTACGTTCCAATCAATCCAAACATTTGGATGATCCCTTAGATTCTTTCCAACGCCTGGAAGGTCTAACAATACATCTATACCCAACTCCTCTAAATGCGCTGCAGGTCCAATACCAGACAACATCAGTAACTGTGGAGACCCTATCGATCCACTACTTAAAATAATCTCATCTCCATATACATTGAACACCTCACCTCCGCTCTCTACTTGAACTCCCTCAGCTCTATGATTATTTATTATCAATTTGTGAGCATGTGAATTTGGCTTTATTGTCAAATTCAACCTATGTCGACCTAATCCTAAATAAGCAATAGAAGTACTCCACCTAACACCATCAATGTTGTTAAATGCCAAAGAACCCACACCTGTAGTATCAGGATTGTTGTGATCATGACAATCAGGAAATCCAAAATCTCTACAAGAGTTATAAAATGCTTCTTGATCAGGATTCCAATCCGATGGTTGCCACCTACGTGCAACCATCGGACCCTCATTACCATGAAAATCGTCACTATAATCTAAATCGTTCTCCAATTTTCTAAAATAAGGTAAGCATTGTTTATAATCCCATTGATTATTGCCTGCAATACCCCAATTATCATAATCCTCTGGAATACCTCTGATAAACATCTGTGCATTAATTGCTGATGTACCCCCCGTCACTTTACCTCGAGGAACTCTCATAGGTTCGGGAGCAAAGTCTGTAGATTTCCCAGTGAATTGCCAATTGTGGCTGCTAGTCCAAATATCAATATTTGAGCCATATCCAAATTTTACTTCTGGAGGTAATTGTTCTATTTCTGGATAATCAGGCCCAGCCTCAAGCAACAATACTGATATTTCAGGATTTTCACTCAATCGAGTTGCTATTGTGGCTCCCGCAGATCCAGCACCTACAACTATATAGTCGTATTTCATTATTTACCTCGTTTAATGAACTCAGATATTTTTTCTCCTACCATCATTGTTGGTACATTCGTATTTGCTCGAACACAATCATGCATTATAGAAGCATCGCCAACTCTTAATCCTTCTATTCCATGAACCTTCCCATACTGATTCACTACCGACATAGGATCTTCCGAGGGACCCATCCTGCATGTACTCGTAATATGATGACTCGTCTTAGCATCTTGCCTTAACCACAAATTTAGTGCTTCGTCATCATTTAGTTGTTCATCCGTTGGCTGAATACGGTGAGAAATAATATCTGAATATGCCTCACCCTCTCCTACTTTCACACATAATCTCACACATTCTCTCATCCTTCTTAAATCCTCTTCCTCCCTAAAATAATTATAGTTAAGATCAGTTTGATCATTTGGATCTTTAGATCTAAGTTTGAGTTCTCCTCTTCCTTTAGCCAGATACATACATGCTGACATCCCAACCCCTGAATACATTTCATTTTCGAGACCCTGGACCATTTCCTCTCGAAAAACATTCTCCGCACCACCAAAAAACATTCCAGGAAAAAGAAGGGCTGTGTTATGAATCAACATATCATTATGTAAATCAGATCCTTCAGCTGTGTAGCGAAGGGCTGTAGTGATTACTCTCGTAGAACCATCTCTTACATGTTCATATGTATCTTTAGTTTTCCATTTGACTGATACCTGCGGATGGTCTCTTAAGTTCTGTCCAACTCCTGCAAGATCATGTATTAATGGAATCCCAATTTCTTTTAAATGAGATGCGGGCCCCACTCCTGACAACATAAGCAATTGAGGAGATCCTATAGATCCACTACTTAAAATAACTTCATCTCCATATACATTAAATACTTCTCCGCCACTCTCTACTTCTACACCAACTGCTCTCTTACCCTCAAAAAGCACCCTGTAAACAGTACAATCGCTTCGTAATGTTAAATTCAGCCTGTTACGAGCAGGATCTATATAACAAAGTGCAGTACTCTGTCTAATTCTATCAACCGTATTAAACGGGACAGGACCAACACCTGTCGAATCAGGATCATTATGATCTGCTGTATACGGAAATCCAATATCTTGGAATCCTTGATTAAATGCTGTTGAATCTTGAGTCCACTCTTCTTCAGGGTGCCGTCTGACCCTCACAGGTCCGTCATGTCCATGGAAGTCTCCTCCCATATCAGTGTCATTCTCCAAACGGTTGAATGCAGGCAAACATTTTTCAAAACTCCACTCATCGTTACCATTCGCTGCCCAAGTATCATAATCCTGAGGGTCGCCTCTGAAGAAAATCTGTCCATTTACCGCACTGGACCCACCCATAGCCTTACCCCTTGGAACCAACATCGGACTGTCTTGCTCTTCAGTGGCTTTTGCTTCAAAAACCCAACGCTTAACCTCAGTGGAATCAGACCACCATCCATAGTCACGTTCTGGTCCATACCCATACTTAAATTGAGGAGGCAATGTTTCAAAATCGGGATAATCACTTCCTGCTTCCAGCAATAATACCGACTTTGATGAATCCTCACTAATCCGGCTTGCTATTATCGCTCCTGCAGATCCAGCACCTACAACTATATAATCGTATTTCATAATTATTTACCTCGTTTAATGAACTCAGATATTTTTTCTCCAATCATCATTGTTGGCACATTTGTGTTTGCACGAACACAATCATGCATTATAGAAGCATCACCAACCCTCAATCCTTCCATTCCATGAACCTTCCCATACTGATTCACCACTGACATAGGATCTTCAGAGGGACCCATCCTGCATGTACTCGTAATATGATGACTCGTCTTAGCTTCTTGCCTTAACCATAAATTCAATGCATCGTCATCATTTAGTTGTTCATCTGTTGGCTGAATACGATGAGAAACTATATCTGAATATGCCTCACCCTCTCCAACCTTTACACATAACTTCACACACTCCCTCATTCTCCTTAAATCTTCTTCCTCCCTAAAATAATTGTAATTAAGATCAGGCTGAACCCGTGGATCTTTAGATCTAAGTTTGAGTTCCCCTCTTCCCTTACCCAGATACATACATGCTGACATCCCAACTCCTGTAAATCTTTCGTCGGGATCTTTTCCTACACTCATGTACATTCTCCCAAAAATTGACGACTGGTTATGAATCAACATATCATTATGTAAATCAGATCCTTCAGCTGTGTACCGAATAGCCATAGCACCACCTCGAACACCACTACGGTCATGCTCATATGTATCCTTGACCTTCCAAGTCACAGATACTTGCGGATGATCTCTTAAGTTCTGTCCAACTCCTGCAAGATCATGTATTAATGGAATCCCAATTTCTTTTAAATGAGATGCGGGCCCCACTCCTGACAACATAAGCAATTGAGGAGATCCTATAGATCCACTACTTAAAATAACTTCATCTCCATATACATTAAATACTTCTCCGCCACTCTCTACTTCTACACCAACTGCTCTCTTACCCTCAAAAAGCACCCTGTAAACAGTACAATCACTTCGTAATGTTAAATTCAGCCTGTTACGAGCAGGATCTATATATCCTAACGCCGTGCTTTGTCGAATCGAATCAATTGTATTAAAGGGTATTGGCCCAACACCTGTTGAATCAGGATCATTATGATCTGCCGTATGCGGAAATCCAATATCCTGAAATCCCTGATCGAATGCAAGGGCATCTTGTGTTAATTCATTTTCAGGATTTCGCCTGACCCGAATAGGTCCGTCATGTCCATGGAAGTCTCCTCCCATATCGGTGTCATTCTCCAACCGATTAAATGCGGGCAGACATTTTTCAAAACTCCACTCATCGTTACCATTCGCTGCCCAAGTATCATAATCCTGAGGGTCACCTCTTAAAAAAATCTGGGCATTCACAGCGCTAGATCCACCCATCGTCTTACCCCTTGGAACTAACATCGGTCTGTCTTGCTCTTCAGTGGCCTTAGCTACAAACAGCCATCGCTTAACGTCACCAGGATTTGTCCACCAAGGTTTCTCATTCATTAATGCAGTTCGCTTGGGGCCAGATCCATATTTAAATTGATCCGGCAAAGTTTCAAAATCTGGATAATCGCTTCCTGCCTCCAGTAATAAAACCGACTTTGATGAATCCTCACTAATCCGAGTTGCTATGATCGCTCCTGCAGAGCCCGCGCCTACAACTATATAATCGTATTTCATTCTGACACCTTCTAACATAATTCAAAGTAGACCCGCTTGGATGCTATAGCTTCGCAATTTTAGTGTCAATAAAAATTGGTGAAAATACTAGTTTTGTTTAATTAAATCGGACATTCTTTCACCAATCATCATTGTTGGAACATTAGTATTGCTTCTTGTACAATCAGGCATGATTGAAGCATCTGCCACTCTTATTCCCTGTAATCCATGAACTCTTCCATATTGATTAACAACCGCCATCCCATCATCATAAGGACCCATTTTGCATGTTCCTGAAATGTGATGACCTGTTGTCACTTCTTTCATCATCCAGTCATCCATTTTTTCGTCTGAAGAAAGATCATCCCAGGTCGGAGATCTTAATTCACCAAGAAACTTCGACATTTCAGGTTTTTTGGCTAGTTCCAAGCAAATTCTTAACTGTTCTCGAATCCTTAATCGATCAAATTCGTGATCTAACATGTTGTGATCTAAAAACGGTTGTACCTTAGGGTCAGTGGATTGTAGATGTAATTCCCCCTGGCTTAATGCAAGGTATAAATGAGCTATCATAGTCAACCCAGGAGGGGAGTCAGAATATCCTGAAGTTCTAACATGTCCAATCCCAATAGAGCACATAATAATCATCATGTCATTACGTAGGTCTGATCCTTCTGCGGTATAACGACATGAAAATTGAAATCCTACGGGTGGAATTTCAGGATCTTCCTTTTTTGTGTTCCATGTTAAAAATACCGCGGGATGATCTCGAAGATTCTTACCTACGCCTGGAAGAGAATGCACTACTGGAATACCCATTTCTTCAAGATGTTCTTGTGGACCGACACCTGATAGCAATAAAATCTGAGGAGATGCTACTGCACCCGCACTCAAAATAATTTCAGGTGCTTCATAAATTTTTATTTCATTATTTTGCTCAACTTCCACACCTGTGGCTTTTTTACCATTGAAAATAACCTTACGTATCAATGAATTGGGCATAATGGTTAGATTATCTCGATCTCGAGCCTGGTTTAAATGACCCATAGCAGTACTAATCCTTACGCCCATAGTGCTGTTAAGAGGCAAAGGTCCAATACCAGTGGAATTGGGATTATTGTGATCAGGAGCTTCTGGGAATCCGTAGTCCAAACATGCTTGTCTGAATGCAGCCTGTTCTTTTGTCCACTCTTCAGGCTTAAATCTACTTGCGACAATAGGACCTTCAGTCCCATGGAAATCATCGGGAAAGTCCGTATCTGTTTCTAGTTTTCTAAAATATGGAAGACATTTTTCATAGCTCCATTCGTCACTTCCCCATTTGGCCCATCTGTCGTAATCATCTGCTTCACCACGTAGAAAGATTTGAGCGTTGATGGCCGATGAACCACCCGTCACTTTGCCCCTGGGAACAGGCATATCAGTATATTTACTTGTTGCTTTAGCAACATATCCCCAGTTATGTTCGCTACTTAGCACGTCCTCAGATGCGCTAAAATACGAAGTCTTCACACCATCCGGCAATGAATCAAAATCTTCGTAATCATTACCAGCTTCCAAGAGCAAAACGTTTACATTTGAATCTTCAGTCAACCTGGAAGCAATAATGGACCCTGC
The DNA here is from genome assembly GCA_022447855.1 of SAR202 cluster bacterium. Lineage (GTDB taxonomy): Bacteria > Chloroflexota > Dehalococcoidia > Lucifugimonadales > UBA6927 > UBA6927. The sequence goes on along the minus strand of JAKUTX010000002.1, from coordinate 117,729 downwards.
TGATCCAGCCCCCACAACAATATAGTCAAAACTCATTTGTTCTACTCCTTGAACAGGTTAAAATAATTACATTAATTAGTAATATTTGGGCTATGATAATTTAGTTTTTGCGCCAATTCAATTAAAATCCTACAAACTCAGATTATTTATATGAAATTACTGGAAATTCTCCGAAATTTCATCTAAAAGTTTCCGGTCTGAATCTACTAAATTTTCTCGAACAAAATCTAGTATCCATGTCGGATTGTCAGAATCATCATCTATCAAAAGTTTTCGAACACATTCCAATTCTTCAGCGTACGACATTTGGTCATGCACCAAAGGAAGCACAAAAGACTCTTCGTTTTCAAAGTGATCAAACTCCACAACTATAAAATCGAAAATACTCCTATAAATATGCCTAATACTCCTTCGCAAAATAGTCTGTTTACCCAAGGTCTCAATTATGGCAGAATCAGCAATTCTCAATTGATCCAATAATTCTTCATGATTTTGATCATCCAAAGCGAGAACATCTTCAATTAAAGATTCACGAGCATCTTTCCCTATCTTTGCAAATAACTCTGCACCCATTTCCCTTAGGTCGTTATGTTCACTAACATTTTCTTTTAAAACCATTCTGCCATCTTGAAGCTTTTTTTCCTTAAGCGGTCCCGTCATGTAATAATCTTCAGTCTGAACATGATAAAGCAAATGTTTTATCCAAAGATCAAAAGATCGCTTAACATCGGTAATACTACATTCACCCGTTTCAACTTTGGATACTAATTCTAAAGTATGATCAGAATGACTCATAAATACCTTATGCATCAAATACATCACTTCAATAGGACTTTCTAAAGTCTTAATTGGATCGTGAAATCCCATAAATCACACCCTCCTTGGAAATTCTGTTTCCAAAAAGTTTTGTAATTGTTTCTTATACATTATTGTTGAATTTTCTAACAACCAATTTGAAATCCAATTAACATCAATTGTAGGATCTGTCAAAATGTTATTTAGGCAATTAATTTCCTCTTTACAAAATCTAAAAGTCTCCACAAAGTCAGCAAAATCTAAAAATTTGACCCTCGTATCAATTATTCTAGAATCTAAATAATTCTTCACTCTAGGAATTAATACTCCATGCGGAATTTCAGCATTAATAAAATCAAAGGTTTCCTGCAAAGCCTCCATTACAAAATATTTTGATTTCTCTAGCAAGTTTGAAATATCGGATTTATTCACTCCCTGAATTTCTTGAATCCAGTGGTGGCTTTCAATATCAGAAAAATTCATGTAAATGGCTGCCCAATTCTGCAACTGAGTTTCTATTGATTTTATGCTATGGTCAACCCCAACCCTATGAGTCTCATTCAAACAATTTGCAAGGTTAGAATCCAAGGCATCCGACATTATTTTTAAAGAACAATACAAAATATTTCCATTAGATTTTTATGTGGCCAAAAACATTCTCCCCAGGTTCAACAACACCCTTTTCAACCTTTTGAACTAATTCAACTATAGATTCACAAATTGGTGTTTCTACTCCCAGTTCCTTACCACGAGTAAAGACATAACCATTAAGATGACTAATTTCAGTTCTTCTTCCTTTCATTACATCTTGAGCCATAGATGGCCTACCTTCACCCAGCCTAACCGCGTCTGTCGCCAATTGGGTTTTAATTTCTTCCATAACATTCATGTCAGTAGACGCATTCTGATAGAGAGCAGAATCCACTCCCGAAATTTTTTCCACATTCACACCCAAGCTAATACCAGTATTTACAACTTCTGCAGCAATCCCAATTGAAATCTCGGAAAGATTGGGATCTTGTCGTAAAGCTTTAGAACCCAAACCACTAGCGGCACACATTGGATTTGCCATGCAATTGACAGCCAATTTTGCCCAACGATGACCCCAAATATTCGAAGAAATTTCACAAATTCCTACATTATTTAAAATCTCTGAAAGAGCTTCAATTCTTGGAGTTTTGACTCCAGAAGATTCACCAATAATAAATGCGGTTTTTGATCTATCCCCCGTTCTCAATCCATGGCCCGGTTCATACAAACCAGCACCAAATGTCATCACACAAGGTAATTCACGAGAAGCTCCAATGATTTCAGCAATTAAATCATCATTTATGCCGTTTTGCGCAGAAACAATGATTCCAGTAGGAGCCATATGAGGGAGAATAAAGTGCGTAGCCCATTCAGTATCGTATGATTTTACTGCTAAAAAAACCAAATCAAATTGTGTTTCTAAAGAACTTACATCTCCTAAATGTACTGCGTTAACCGACACATTAATGGAATCACCATCTTCATGGGTTATTGTCAGACCTTGGGACTTCATTTGATCGATATGTTGACCCCAATGATCTATTAGGGTCACATCTAAACCAGCCTTAGATAAGTGAGCTCCTATAACACTTCCAATAGCACCAACACCTAGGACTGCAATTTTTTCAAACATTTTATCCTCCAATTTAGCTTTTCACTATTACAGTATTTTAGATACAAAACGCATTCTAAAACTTTAAGAAATAAACATAGCATCTCCAAAACTGAAAAATCTATATTTTTCTCGAACTGCTTCAGAATATGCGCTTAAAATGTTTTCTCTACTTGAAAATGCGCTAACCAACATCATCAATGTAGATTTAGGTAAGTGAAAATTTGTAATCAATGCATCAACAATTTGGAATTCATGCCCAGGCTTAATAAACAAATCTACCCAACCCGACCCACTAGTTAAACAACCATCTCTCGAAATTTGAGCAGCATTTTCTAACAACCTAACAACTGTGGTCCCAACTGCTATTACCCTTCGTCCTTCAGCCTTAGCAAGACGAATTCTTTCCGCAGAATTTTCATCAATAGACCAAAATTCTGAATGCATTTTATGCTCATCTAACTTTCCTTTAATTGGGCGAAAAGTGTCCCACCCAACATGAAGGGTAACAAATACATTCTCCACATTAATATTTTGCATCCGATGAATCATTTCTGAAGTAAAATGTAACCCTGCTGTAGGCGCTGCGATACTTCCTTTTTCTTTTGAATATACAGTCTGATAACGTTCAGGGTCCGAATTAGTTTCATTAATATATGGAGGAAGAGGTATCTCTCCTACCGAATCTAGGTATTGCTCTCCTTGCAAAGAGATTATTCTTTCTCCGTCAGGCTCAATTGATAAAACTTTTCCAGAAATTACTTCGTCATTATTTTCGCTTGAAGTTTCAAAACGCGATCCCACTTTTAAGCGTCTTCCTGGCTTGACCAAAGCTTTCCATACTCCATCCTCGATTTTCCTCAACAGCAGCATCTCAACCGGCCTGTCTAAATCCAAATTTCTAGCATAAAGACGAGCCGGTATTACCCGACTTTGGTTCATAACCAAAACATCTCCAGGCTTCAGAAAAGTCAGGAGTTGATTAAACTTGGAGTGCTTAAATTGACCTGTCAAACGATCAAGAAGCATCAACCTAGATTGATCTCTTTCCTCGGATGGATTTTGAGCAATTAGTCCTTCCGGTAAGTAATAATCAAATTGGTCTGGTGTTAATACTAAAGACATGCGTTTCTTTGAATTGATAAATCAGCAGCCAATAAGGCGTTATTTAACAACATCGCTATCGTCATTGGGCCAACTCCTCCTGGTACTGGGGTAATTGCGGAAGCTTTTTCACGCACTGCTTTATAATCAACATCTCCAACCAACCGAAATCCTCGTGGCCTATCAGGGGCATCAATTCTATTGATCCCAACATCAATAACTACGGCACCCTCTTTGACCATTTCAGAAGAAATCGCATGAGGACTCCCAATAGCAGCAATTAAAATATCCGCTTTCTGAGTAATTTCAGAAAGATTCTCTGTTCGAGTATGACAAACAGTTACAGTCGCATTTGCTCCTGAAGCTCTTTGCATTAAAAGATTAGCAATTGGTTTTCCTACAATATTACTTCTTCCACAGACCACCACATTCTTACCAGCCGGATCATTTCCTGTCCTAATTAGCATCTGTTGAATCCCCGCGGGGGTCGCTGATATGAACCTTGGTCTTCCAGCCATTAGCATTCCCATATTTTCCGGATGCAATCCATCAACATCCTTCCAAGGATCTATAGATTCAATGACAGCATTTTCATCCAAATGATTGGGTAAAGGAAGTTGTACTAATACCCCATGAAAACTTTCATCATCATTAATTAATTTTATCTGCTTAATTAACTCGTCTTGAGTAGTTTCTTCAGGCAAAATAATTGCTTCACTTTTCATTCCCAAATCTATCGCTGCTTTTTCTTTGCTCCTAACATATACGGCAGAAGCAGGATCATTACCAACCAATATTACTGCTAAGCCAGGAGTCACTTGATGATTATTTTTCAAATCATTAACCTTCGTTGCAATTTCTTTACGGATTTCCTCTGCAATTTCTTTACCATTTATTCGATTTGCGACCATATTATCCTCCAAATTTTCTATATTGATTATATACCGATATGAAAAAGATACTTATTGATATTTTTGCCATCAGAACAATTTGAGAGATATAATATTCGAACGGAGAATAAAATGAACTCTTTTTCAAAAAAACTGTCCCTGAATCAATTTGTTATAACAACAGAGTTAAATCCTCCAAAAGGAACTGAATTAGAGCCACTAATCTCTAAAGCATTAACTCTAAGAAATCATATAGATGCATTTAATTTAACTGACTCACACTCAGCACGAATGAGCATGGCTCCAATTGCTGCTGCACACAAACTAAAACTTAATAATATTGAACCAATCCTTCAAGTAGCATGCCGAGACAAGAACCGAATCTCGTTGCAAGGAGATTTGCTAGCAGCAAATGCATTAGGCATTGAAAATATCCTATGCATGACAGGGGACAACCCAAAAGCAGGCGATCACCCTGACGCTAAGGGAGTATTCGATATTGATGCAGTATCATTAATTAATGCAGCTACTCGACTAAATTCGGGACATGATTTGTCAGATTCTAAACTTTCTGGCTCTCCGTCTTTTTGTGTTGGTGCTGTTGTAAATCCATCAGCTCAAGACTTAGACGCGGAAATTGCTCGACTAGAACAAAAAATTGATTCAGGTGCAGTATTCTTTCAAACTCAAGGAATTTATGATGTGAAACAATTCCAAAACTTCATGCAGAGAATTAAACACACTAATGCGAAAATCATTGCAGGTGTAATGATATTAAAATCTGCAAAAATGGCGCGTTTTTTTAATAAAAATCTATTTGGAGTCTCGATACCAAATCAAATTATCAAGGAGTTAGATTCAGCCAAAAATAATCGACAGGCAACAACCAAAATTACAACTAAAATCATCCAAGAAATCAAAGATTCCTGTCATGGAATCCATATAATGGCTCTAGGCTGGGAAGATTTAATCCCGCAAATAATTTCCGAATCAAATGTGAAATCATAGGAGCAATACATTGCTTGTAAACGGAGTAGATATTGTTGAAGTTCCAAGAATTAAACGTATATCGGAACAATATGGGTCACGGTTTTTGCACAGAATTTACACTCCCTTGGAAATTTCTTATTGCAAAGGAAGAGCGCAGCAGCTTGCGAGCAGATTTGCAGGAAAAGAGGCGATGATGAAAGCATTAGGTACGGGGATCAGAGGAATCCCATGGAAAGATATTGAAATAATTCGATTAAAAGGCAAACCTCCAACCATCCAACTTCACAGAAAGGCTGCCAAACGTGCGCAAGACCTAGGCATTTCCAGCATTGCGTTATCATTGTCGCACTCAAAAGAATATGCAATAGCATCTATAGTCTGCGAAAGCTTAAATTCCAATACCCTGCCAATCATTAACAAATCCAAATAACACACATTATTTTGGAAAAAGAAATAATGAAAAACAATTCCTCGAAAATAGTCTCCTCCTCTGAAATGAAAAATTTAGAAAGAGAAACCTTTCGCAATGGAGTTACTAGTAAATTATTAATGGAAAAAGCTGGGACTTCAGTGTCTAAGCGAATAGCTGAAATCTTAGGCCACGGCACAATATTAACCCTTATAGGCCCAGGTAAAAATGGTGGTGACGGTTTAATCGCCGCAACTCATCTGAAAAAATTGGGGTTTCGATCAATGGCAATCACTACTTCTGAACTTACAGGAACAAAACTGTGTGAAAATGCTCAAAAGTCTGGAGTAGATTTATATGAACTTGGTAATTATAAAAAGCAAATTTTACTAATAGAAAAATTGCTTACTGAATCAGACCTAATTTTGGATGCTCTTTATGGCATCGGGCTGAATAAACCAATTACCCCTCCTGTTTCCTTGCTCATTGAATCTGTAAATCGAATTAAAAATGCTCATTCATCCAAAAAAATTGTTGCTCTAGACATCCCTTCTGGTTTGAATCCTGACACTGGAATAGCGGACAAAACCACTATTAAGGCGGATATTACACTCTCATTAGGATTCACGAAATTGGGACTGTGCTCTCCTGATGGTGTGGTTTTTGCCGGCCGAAATGAGATTATAGATATCGGAATTTCCACAAGTGAAACTAAAAGCCCTATATCATCAATAATCTCCAAAAAACTTGTGTCATCAAAATTGCCGTTTAGAACACTCAATTCACATAAAGGAACTTTCGGACACTCTCTGATTATTGGAGGATCTAAAAATTTTACTGGAGCAGTATCATTGGCTGCAATAGGAGCCCAAAGGGCTGGTTCAGGCTTAACAACAATTGCTACACCTGAATCAATTTTCCCGATAGTTGCATCTCATCTGAAAGAAGCAATATATCTTCCTTTAACTGATAACACGGAGACTGAATTTGTGTCTAATGCAATTACTTCTATTCAGATGAACATTAAAAAATATACTTCAGTTTTAATCGGATGCGGTCTTGGTTTGTCTGAAAATTCTAGAGAATTAACAAAAACTATTCTCCTAAAAAAGAACCTTCCTGAAATACCATTAGTGATCGATGCTGATGCATTAAACATTCTATCTGAAAACCAAAATTGGCATCAAAAAATCCCGAAGAATTCTATTCTCACTCCTCACCCTGGAGAAATGGCTCGCCTGTCAGGAAAAACTATTAAGGAAATCGAATTAGACCGAGTGAATATATGTAAATCTTATGCAACAAAATGGAATTGTATCGTCATACTCAAAGGAGCATTCACTGTCATCTCTTCGCCGAATGGAAACATCTGGATAAGCCTTTTTGCAAATCCTAATCTTGCAACTGCAGGGACTGGAGACATTTTGGCAGGAATAATTACAGGATTATTAGCTCAAAAAATTGAACCTTTAGATGCGGCAATTTCAGGTGTTTATTTGCACGGACTTTCTGCAGAAATGGCAAACCCAGAAAATACTTCCTCAGGTATAATAGCGAGTGATATTCTTCCTTATATACCGATAGCAATAAATCAGATAAAAAAGAGTGAATTCCGAAATGGCTAATCTTCAAGGATCTCAAAGAGCTAAATATGTTGAAGAAATGTTTGACCGCATTTCAAAGAGATACGATTTAATGAACTCATTAATGTCTGCTGGACAACACAAAATTTGGCGCCGCGATGCAACAATTGAAGCTGTTTCTAATAATTTAACCGGTGAATGCCTGGATGTCGCTACAGGCACTGGAGATTTTATTTTTGATCTATTAAAACATGATTCGGTATCCAAAGTCATAGGATTAGATTTCTCCAAAGAAATGCTAGCAATTGCAAATGAGAAACTTCAAAAATTAAATCTAGAGAATAAAATTGACTTAATCAAAGGGGATGTACATCATCTACCATTCGGTGACAAAAAATTCATCAGTGTAACAGTGGGTTTTGGTACCAGAAATTTCATAGATGTTCCACTTGCAATTGCAGAAATGACTCGTGTGATTCAACCTAAAGGCAAATTGGTGATTTTAGAAATCCTAAGGATAGAGAGTTCGAACCCTCTAAAAAAAATAATCCCTCCACTACTCAATTTTTTCATGCCACTAATGGGAAAAATCATTACCGGAAATCGAGAAGCATATTCTTATCTCCCAAAATCAGTTGATGTTTTTTTAACTGCAAGTGAATTAGCCACAATAATGCGGAAAACCGGACTGAAAAATATAAAAATTAATAAGCGGGCACTCGGAACAGTTGCTATTATTTCAGGTGAGAAGATTTAAGAAATTGGATAATCTATTTGTCTGAAGAGCCGTTAGTAATTTTGATTGGAAAGTCTGGAACTGACAAAGAAGAAATTTCGCTAAAATGCATCTTGAGTCGACTTAAATCATTCAACCCTTTACCTTTTGAAACATAAAATGACGTGACCATAGCTCCGAAAAGTAAAATGGTTGCAGAAATATAAACCCATGCCAGGAGGGCTAACACAGCTCCTATTGGCCCGTAAATCAAATCATAAACCGGGAAATTTGTTACATATGATACAAACGTCCAATTGACCAAATCAAAAACTAAAGATGTCACCAAGGCACCCAACCATACATCCCTCCAGGACACCAAAGAATTTGGAAGGACTTTATAAAGCAATAAAAATGCTAGGAAGGATATCACAGGTAAAACTAATTTTTGAGTTATAATCCATATGCCAGAGATGAATTCAGACCGATTTAAAATTTCAGGATTCAATTCAGATATCAAGCTGATCACAGGACTAACATAGAGTAAGACCATTAAAACTAATCCCCCTCCAATTGCCAAACCAAAATCCAATAATCGTTCACTAAGAAATGCCCTTGGTTTTTGGACACCCCAAGCCGTATTAATTCCTTTACGAATTGCTGTAAACGCTGATGTAGATGCCCAAATTAGTCCAATTAACCCTAGTGACCCCGTCACTGCACGAGAACCTGCAACACCTTCAACAGTCTGCACAAGAAATCCAGTAGATACGGGCACGACTCCCGCAATGCCTTTTGCAAGATTTAATTCATCCACATTCTCACTAATACCCTGGAAAAAAAACGTCACCGCGAGAACAAGAGGGAAAAAAGAAAACAATGTATAGAATGCAATAGCTGCTGCAATATAATGACAATTACGTGTCAAAAAAATGTTAACACCGTAACCAATTGTTATTGCCAATCTAACAAGAAACATTTATACCCTTTCCGACAATTTACTCAATTTTAAACGCGTTTTCCTAAAACTGCTAAACTTTACAGACACAATTTTACTTGGAGAATAACAAATGGTAAATCATTTCAGAGGCATAAAAGCTCTCACTTTTGATGTTTTCGGAACGGTTGTAGATTGGAGAGGAAGCATTATTGCCGAATGTAAATCATGGGAGAAAACTCGACTTCTTGATGTGAATTGGGAAAAATTTGCAGACGAGTGGCGTTCAGAATATGGTCCGTCAATGAATCTAGTCCGCAATGGAGAAATACCCTGGACCAAGCTAGATGATCTTCATATGTCTTCTTTAATTAAATTGCTAAAAAGGCACAAAATCACTAATCTCTCTAATGCAGAAATTGAATACCTAAACAAAATTTGGCATAGATTGAATCCATGGCCTGACACACTAATCGGCCTTTCAAAACTCAAAACTAAATTTACAATCGCCACATTATCCAACGGAAATATATCACTATTAACAAATATGGCAAAATGGGGCAACCTACCATGGGATTGTATCTTGTCTGCAGAGCTATCAGGGCATTACAAAAAAGACCCAGAAGCGTATCTAAAAGCGGCAGAATTGTTAAGCCTAGAAAGACATGAAATTATGATGGTTGCTGCGCACAAAGACGATCTTTCAGCTGCAAACCATTTAGGGATGAAAACTTGTTTTGTACCAAGACCTCTCGAACACGGATCAAATAAAAAAATTGATTCTTCCCCAGAGAATTGGATTGATATTTGCGCATCAGATTTCATCGATTTAGCGTCACAATTAGGGTGTCATTAAATTCACAATCCGTTTATAATTTGAATCCTTGTACTGTTCTTATTCCCAGAATTGAATGAAATAAGTTAATCATGGTATAATGAACGGTGCTAAAGAATTTTAAAAGTATGGAGAATTAGCTTGATAGCCGAGCGTAGCAGAAACTATGAACTAGTAATGATAATCACTCCTGAATCCAGTGATGACCAAGTTGATGTCACCGTTGATAAAGTGAAGTCATTCATTGTAGATAATGGCGGAGAGATTGCCGAACAAGAAAATTGGGGGCTACGACAAATGGCCTATCCCATCAATCATTTCCAAGAAGGAAATTATGTGAGAACAACATTCTCAATGGATTCCTCTCACTTGCAAGAGCTTAATATGACTCTCAACGCTTCAGAAGAAATAATCAGACATCTAGTTATGAAATCTTAGAATTTTGGTGCTTTCGTCGTGACTTTAAACAAGATGATAATTATTGGAAATTTAGGGAGTGAACCTGAGCTGAGGTACACACCTAGCGGCACACCCGTGACTTCTTTTAGCGTCGCAACAAGCCGCAATTACACCTCTTCTGACGGAGAACGTCACGAAGAAACTGAGTGGCTTAGAGTTTCAGCTTGGAATAAGCTAGCAGAATTATGTAATCAATACTTATCCAAAGGACGAAAAGTTTATGTGGAAGGCAGGTTCACTCATCGTGAATGGACCGGCATGGATGGACAACCTAGGTGTAGTCACGAAATAAGTGCCTCAGAGGTACGTTTTTTGTCTCCACGAGATGATGCAACATCCTTTAACCCAACTAATCAGGAAGAATTTGTTCCTGAAGCCCCTCCTCAGGATGAACCAGATGTTCCTTGGTAAAATAATTAAGGAACGAAGAAAGGAAAATCAAAAATGACAACAACGCAAGGTTCGAGTGCACCTAGACCCCAAGGGGCTCAAGGGGCTCAAGGGCGCAGACAAAGACCTAGATTTTTTTCTAGGCGTAAAGTTTGTTCATTCTGTGTAGACAAAATAGATTATATTGATTATCGAGATACTGAAAAACTTCGTGGGTTTGTGTCTAATCATTCTAAAATTCAAGGAAAACGAAGAACTGGAGCTTGTTCCAAACATCAAAGAGGCATTGCTCTAGCTATAAAACGGGCAAGACATCTCGCATTATTACCATTCGATCCTAGACATCGAATGCCTAGAGCAGATAATATTATATGACCCGATTTCGATTAGATTCGATTTTTCTGCTCACTAAAATATAAGTATTTTTAGTAGAGGTATTGTTGAACAATTCAAACACACAACAATCATTAGACCCGCGTCACGATCCAACCGCATCCATTAGGAGAAAGCGTCTTTTTATGATGGTGTCTCTAATGGCTCTTGTTATTCTTTTTATTGCAGGATTCATAATTTGGCAGGAATTCTCAACCAAATTTATTGCTCCGCCGAAAGAAACTATGATCCAAGTAAATGAAAGATCTTTTTCTAGAGGAGATCTAGTAAAATTAGTTCGTGCGCAATTCAAAGAAGCCGAATTATACGGTACTCCTTTTAATATGGGGTCTGATGTATTCCTTGCTCTACAGGAACTTCGTGATAATGAAATGCTTAGAGTATTATCACCTGAACTAGAAATTTCTGTAACCGAAGCAGAAATCGACGAAAAAATTTGGCAGACATTTGCTCCAGATGATGATTCATCTAAAGGAAAATCAGACGCTCAAGTTCGTCGAGAATTTAATGAAGAATTGGGCAAGTATTTAAACTGGGTACAACTAAACGAAGAAGAACACCGCTGGATTGTTGAAAGTGATCTATTAAGGCTAAAAGCAATGGAATCAATTTCACATCTAGTAGAAAATCCAGCTGAACAAGTACGACTACATAGGATAGTAATGTCTGCTGGTGACGAAACTGACATCATGCAATCTAAACTAAGGGGTGCAATTGGCGACTCACGGGACCCTGAACATATACGTTTAGTATTATCAGGAATTGTTCGAGAATTCTCGAGAGACACAGATTTCAGCGTAAGAAGAAACGGTGGAGATCTCGGGTGGATTCCTGGAAGTATAATGGTTGAACATGAAGGCTATTTTTGGGATCTCGCTCCGGGTGAGTTAAGTGAGCGTGCCGGGTTTTTAGACCCAACCCGACAAGAGGAATTTATATACTTTGTGATTTCCGAAAGGAACCAAAATCGAGAACTTGACCAGGGAGACTTTGAAAACCTTAAAGAAATAGCACTCACAAATTGGATTAATGATAAAACTCAAGAGCATCAACTGAAATCTGAATTTAATAGCGAAATATATTCATGGGTCATTGACCAAATTAGACTTGCAGCAAGTCCGTCGAACAATCAAAATGTTTCCTCATCAGATATCCCCTTACCTATTCCAACTAACTAGGCTATAAATTGACTGAAAAATCTCCAATCAACGTCGGACTTCTAGGGTTAGGAGTTGTAGGCAGTGGTGTTGCTGATATCTTAATCAACCAAAGAGAAATTTTAGCCCAAAAATCTGGCATCGATATAAACCTTTCAGGCGTTGCAGTCCGTGACAAAACCAAATCACGTACCGTAAAAATTAATCCTGATCTAATCACTGAAAATCCCTCAAAGCTAATAAATAATCCTGAAATTGACATAATAGTTGAACTAATAGGTGGTGAAGAACCTGCACTAAATTATATTTTAGAAAGTATTTCAAATAATAAACATGTCGTGTCAGCTAACAAAGAGGTAATTGCTAAACATGGTTCGAAAATATTTCAATTAGCAAACAAGAAACACGTCGACATATCTTATGAAGCAAGTGTAGCTGGGGGTACTCCTATTATCGGTCCATTATCGAATGAATTAGTCTCCAATAAAATTCTTTCTATTCGTGGAATAATTAATGGAACAACAAATTACATTTTAACCAAAATGGACCAAGAGGGTGCTGATTTAGAAACTACTCTGTCACAAGCTCAAAAACTTGGATATGCGGAAGCGGATCCCACAAATGATATTGAAGGTTTTGATGCGAGATATAAAATTGCAATCCTTTCATCCTTGAGCTTCCGAAAAAAAATCCCCCTAGACAGTATTTTTTGTGAAGGAATTACAAAACTTCATCCTTTGGATTTTATTTATGCCAAAGAACTGGGTTACTCAATTAAGCTACTGGCTATAGCTAACAATGGTGAAAACGGGATACAAATTCGGGTTCATCCCACTATGTTACCTACCAATCACCCTCTGGCAAATATTTCTGGTGTACTAAATGCTGTTGAGGTAGAAACCGACCTTATAGGCAAAGTAATGTTTCATGGAGCTGGTGCTGGCGCAAAACCAACTTCAAGTGCTGTAATAGCAGACATCATAAAGACTTCCCACGCAATCCAAAGTACGTCATACACTTCTTCCCCATCATTTGATGCGACTGTAGATTCTACAATTACTTCTATTGATGAATTGATAACGAACTACTACTTGCGAGTGAATGTAATTGAAAAACCAGGTGTTTTCGCTCAAATCGCAAAATTAATTGGTGACTTAGACATCAGTATTTCCTCCGCAATTCAGAAGCAAACAGACGAAGCTGATATGACTGCTGAAATTGTATTCATGACTCATAAAGCCAAAGAATCTTCCATGATTAAAGCAATTAAAAATATGAATAACCTTGATGTAGTTAATTATGTCGGAAGCTTAATAAGAGTAGAAGAATAACTTTTTCAATTTCCATTCTTGCTTACTATTACACAATGTTCTAATATGGGGATGTCGCTCTTAGATCTTGTTAGAGGAGGTTTTGATGGACTCGAGTATAGTTCGAAAAATTACCAAGGCAAGAGACTACGCAGAGCAATCCGACCGGATCAAAATCCTACAATGCAAGATCGAATTTCAAGGTAAAAATTCAGCCCACCAGATTGAATTCGACAGAGGAACATGGTTGTGTGACTGTAATTATTTTTCATCCAACCAAATCTGCTGCCATTCTATGGCTCTTGAAATATTCATGAACGATATGCTTGCATCTCAAATTGAACCTGCAGATCTTTTGTCAGAAGTCGAAGAAATCCTCAGACAAGCTAATTAAAAGTTTCCTAATTTAATTAGTAGATTCATCGAATCGGCTAATTATAATGCATGCATTCTGACCACCAAATCCAAAACTATTTGACATAACGGTATCTACGCTTTTATTACGTGCAACATTCGGCACATAATCTAAATCACAATTTGGGTCAGGGGATGAATAATTAATAGTAGGATGAATCTTACTCGTCTGAATTGTTTTCACCGAAGCAACTGCCTCCAATGCTCCTGCTCCACCAAGAGCATGACCAATCATAGATTTTGTAGAACTAACAGGGACTTTATAGGCACGTTCACCAAAAACTTTCTTAATAGCCAACGTTTCGGTTAAATCATTCTGAGGCGTAGAAGTCCCATGGGCGTTGATATAATCTATAGATGAATTATCTATGCCAGCATCATCTATAGCCAATTCCATTGCCATGGCAGCTCCATTCCCTGCTTGATCAGGCTGCACTAAATGGTAAGCGTCAGAAGAAACTCCATACCCTGAAATTTCTCCTAAAATCTTGGCATCTCGCTTTATTGCATGTTCTAAATTTTCCAAAACAAGGAATGCCGCACCTTCGGCTGGAACAAAACCATCTCTATTTGCATCAAATGGTTTGCTTGCTTTTTCTGGAAGATCATTACTCCGTGTAAGAGCGCGAATAACATTGAATCCACCCAATCCTAATTGACTGATTCCAGCCTCACAACCACCACTAAACACGACATCAGCAGCACCTCTCCTAATAACTTCCGCCCCTTCGCCAATGCTTTGTGTACCTGCAGCACATGCAGTAACAACCGTGTTGGTATAACCTTTAATTCCAAAAATTCGGCTAACATTTGCCGCAGCCATATTAGGAAGAATCATGGGGATAAAAAATGGACTCACTTTCATCCCTCCGCGTTTAACCAAGATTCTAGCATTTTGCTCCATCTCGGGGAAACCTCCGTTTCCATTTCCCATGACTATCCCTAATCTCCCCGAATCCTCATCATCTAATTTTATGTCAGAATCTTTGATGGCAAGACCAGCAGCTGCAACCGCTAATTGGGAAAATCTCGCCAACCTTTTTGATTCTTTTAAATCCATATAATTGTTGGGGTCAAAATCAGAAACCTCTCCAGAAACTTTACAAGGAAAACCATCTGGATCTACAAGTTTCATTTCAGAAATACCCGATTCACCATTCACTAAACTTTTCCAATATCCATCAACAGTTTCTCCTAAAGGAGAGACTAATCCCACCCCTGTAATCACAACTCGTTGATTCTTATTCCGCACTTGTTCCTCCAGTTAAATATTTTCCGCACTTGCCGTAGGTCCAGAAATATTAGGATAAATTTCTGGAGGAATATCTTGCAGATATTCGATTGCCTCAGCTGCTACCGACAAGGAGCCCGTAACTAAAATCAAATCATCCTCCAGGCCTTCATTTATTGCTCTCTGCAGTGCATCACCAACGGTAGCAAATTCTGAGACCTCAAGCAAATTCAAAGAACTCGCTTCCATTTTAACATCACTAGTATTTGTCGCTTTTGGATGTCGTGATTTGCCAAGAAACAGCAATGGAGAATAGGAAGAAAAATGCTTAAGAATTAGCTTCGTATCATGTCCTGATATCGTGCCAAAAACTATCAATAACTTCCGAAATTTGAAATGTTGTTGAATCGATTCAATTAATCTAAAAGCTGAAAAAGGGTTATGAGCACCATCGACCAAAATTCTTTGATTCTCAACCATAAAACTTTGTAATCTAGCGGGCCATTTCACATTTTCAACACCTCGTTCAATTGCCTCTTTTTCAATTTGATAACCTTTAGAAATTAATATTTCTACACAAGCAACTGCAGAAGCAATGTTTTCAATTTGATAATCCCCAATCAATGGTGATTTAATTTTGTAATCTTGTAAAGGTGATGACAAATCAAACTCTTGCATTGTTGAATAGACTTTGAGATTTTCTGTGGTAATCATTTTTTTGACATTAAAAAATTCAGCTGATTTTTCACTAGAAATTTTTTTCAGAATTTCTAAAACTCCTCCAAAATACTGAAAGCCTGCAACCACAGGAACCTCATGTTTAATAATTCCAGCTTTTTCCATCGTGATCTGCTTAATTGATTCTCCCAAAGTTGCTGTATGATCAAGACTAATAGAAGTAATTAGTGAAACAAGGGGATGAATTACATTGGTGGCATCAAGCCTTCCACCTAAACCTACTTCAATAACTTCAAAGTCTAGTTTAGCTTTACGAAAAGCTAAAAAGCTCATTGCCGTCAAAACCTCAAAGGTAGTCGCAGGACCAAATTTTCCTTTTTCTGCTAAAAACTCCACTGCACCCCAAATTTCAGATGTGATACGAGCAAATTCTTCTTCTGTTAGAGGCATTTGATTGATTTGAATCCGTTCTCTAACAGTGTGTAAATGGGGAGAAGTATAAAGACCAACATTATATTTTGCCTGTTGTAAAATTGATGCGATTAAAGCCGCAGTACTACCTTTCCCCTTAGTGCCAGCAACATGTATCGCATGTAAATCCTTTTGAGGGTGATTTAAAAACTCCAATAATTCATTCATTCTCTCTAAATGAAACTTTGAATGATTTGGAGAATGTGTAGATCTTTCAAAATCCACAAGACTCATAATATGATCTACCGCTGAACGATAAGTCCATTTATCAAACAATCTAGAGTGATTTTGTTCAGACATTAATAAATTTGTTTCTATTAAATGTTTCCTTGGTAAAAAACAAATCTTCTTAGAGTTAGTTTCCTAGTGACTCTAGAAAACCTGATGGTCTGGCAGAATCAACCGAATCCAATGAAGGGCTATTGTTTTGGTAGTCAGGGTCACCCATCAATCCATTCACTCTGTCAAACAATTGGACTGCCTTATCAACTGTTGATTCATCTATCTCGAATTGTAAAGTATGATAGTTATTTAAAAGATATTCTGCAGGCCGGTGGGGTTCGAATGTTCCTCCAGCAATATTAGATTTTCTGAAAAACGTCTCTATCCTTTGTAAAATCTTCGGATTACTTTCGGAAATTGATTTCATAGTTAATGGTTCATCCAATTCGCGAGAGTATGCTGCATTAACTAATTTCAAATAAAACTGTGGATCAAACAAATCTTCGACATCAGCATCTCTCGTCCTAGTTACCTGGACCCATTTAATAGGAGAATCTCGACGAACATGCTCATTAGAATTTACACCATCGAGCAATTTTCGATGTCCTGGGCTAACATCCATTAAAACTGCAACACTCATATATCTTTCACCAAGTGATGACACAAAAGTAGGTAAATTGTTTGCTCCTCCAACTGGAATTACTACCCAGCGTGGATCAAGTCTGGTTTTTCCTTGAGCTGCAGCAAGTTCACCCAATACCTGGATATAAACCAAATCAGCGGAAGAATTTACCATCAAACAATGAGGAGCCAAGAAAAGAGTTTGTGCTGTTTCATAACTAAGTCTTACCAATAAGGGATAAACGGTATCAGGATCATTACTTACTGTATCTCGGGTAATTATGGTACCTCTATCAACCAAATCTTGAACCATTCTTACCCTTTGAAGATTATTGCTATCGATCATAAATGGCGAGTGCGTAGTATAAATTACTTGACTTTTAGTTGCCAATCTTTCCTCAATAAATTTAAGGAAATCTGCTTGAGCCATTGCATGCAAATTAAGGCCAGGCTCATCCAAAAGCAAAATCAAATTTGCTTCTTCCTCCATTCTCAAATGAGCAAAATATGAAATGAAAGAGAAAAACCACACAAATCCTTTTGATCGCTGATCAAAACCAACTGAAACCTGATGACGGTCATTCCAAATCCTGAAATGGAGAATAGAACCTCGATTCAGAGGTGCAGGATCATTAGGATTTGCCGCTCCCAGGCTAAATTGGACTCTCAATTGATCGCTTTGATTCCAAAACCTAAACACTTCAGATGAAATATTTATTGCTGCTGCCTCGAGTTGAGCAGTTACAAATTCAAAACTTGTCTGATCAGACAAATCCACTAGTTCTATACCTGCCACAGTTAACAATGACATAAAAGATCTATCTGCATCGTCTAGCTCATCCCCACTCTCAATTCGCTCCATCATATCTTGAATTGAAACTCTACCCCTCATAGAACTGTAATCATCAAAATATACAAATCTTGGAATAAATCTATTTAAGAATTTTTCGACAACATACTCTTTGATCGTAGTTTCAAAAACTTTTGGCAAATTTACAAGAAATTCACCAATTTCAGAAGAATTACTAGCGCGAACTTTAAGAAGTTCTCGTAACTCTGCCACGCTTTGAACTCCTTCAGCAAGTTCTCGAACTTCTTTAGGCAAATCAGCTGACTGACTAATCAAAGTATTCAGAGATTCCTTTTCATCAAATTCGAAAGCCCAAAACAATTGATTTTTATAGTTT
This sequence comes from SAR202 cluster bacterium, assembly GCA_022447855.1. GTDB lineage: Bacteria > Chloroflexota > Dehalococcoidia > Lucifugimonadales > UBA6927 > UBA6927. Next base: position 99,296 of record JAKUTX010000002.1, on the reverse strand, counting down.
TTAGATGCTGTTAAAACATCAGACCTTAATGCCCTTTGTCCAAATTCATTTTCTATCTCTTGAATCTCTTCTCTGCTGAGTTCAAATTCAGCAGTAACTGCAGTAGCAGGATCTTCTTCATGTATTCTTCTATACTGCACAAAATCTTTCCTAGGATAATCAGTCAACTCAAAAACTGTAGTATCGCCCATTACAGGACTTAAACGACGCAATGCGCTAAGGAATGCGGTTTTTCCAGATTCATTCTTCCCAAGCATACATGTGATTAAATCGAGATCTACCCACCCAGAATCATCAATACTCTTATAATGAGTAACTCTCGCTCTTCTTAACTTCATTTTAGTCTCCTATAGCTAGAGTACCTAACATTTTTCGCAACTACAAAAAAGATTTTCTAAATTAGTCCAGCTTATAGGGTAAATAACTGGAGATGTGGCTGCAAGGTGTTTAGCATACAGAAATTAAGCAAAGCTAATCAAAATGCACAGTTAACAAGCAAGATCCTTAAATTATGAAATTACTTTTTAATGTAATCCAGAACGCTCCATCTCCATCAAAACAAAATTTTGCCCATCTCTTTTCACTTCTCTGACTTCTACAAAACCGGCTTTTGCAAATGACTTACGTGCGCGATCATTCCAATCCAATGTATGTAAGTAAATCTTATTAATTGAAGAAATTGTTTTAAAAATGTGTTCTACAAGGGTAACCACTGCGTCTGTACCATACCCGCCATTCCAATAATCTCTGTCACCAATCATTATTCCTAATTCGGTTTGGCCTCTTCTTTCATCCAAATCATAGTACATACAATTACCAATATGCACTCCATCCTTAGTATCTATAGCAAGACGTTTAGATCGTCTGCCTGGATATTCAATTTCATCTAGAGAAAATCTAACAAATTCTTTATATCGAATTCTTAGAGGAAAAGTAGCGTCTAATTTTGATAACTCTGGATCAATTCTCCATTGATAATCATGAAACGCATCCTCTATGCGTTTTTGCCTTAAAACAACTTTTGTTCCTTCGATTATAAAATTGCCCTGATTAGAATGTTCGGGGCGATTTCTACGATTCCATTGAAAGACCTTTTTCAAGAATACCTCTTTCATGTTCAAATTTTAAAAATTCCAATGCCTGTTTAGAAGACATCCATTTTACAATATCGAATTCATCATCATGAAAAGCTATATCCCCTCCAATTGGACGCATTAGATAAAAATAAACTGTCTTATAAAATCTCTTCTCAGTAAACTGGTCAACATAAGAATATCTTATACTGTCAATGAAACCTACAATTTCAGTAACGATACCTGTTTCTTCATTAACCTCTCTTAATGCCGTTTCACGGGGTGATTCATTGCCATCTGGCCTTCCCTTAGGCAATCTCCAAGAATTTGGTTCAGCAAACCCACACACTAACACATCATTTTGACTTGCCAATTCTTTAAATACCAGCCCGCCAGCTGACCAAACATGATCAGAATTTTGTATCGACATACCTCTTTAGCCTCTTTACTTATTGTAAGAACTCCGCAATTGAAGAGTCAATACGCTCAAGGCAAACAAAATGACAATCAAAAATTTGCGACAATGATTGTTATCAGTTACAATTATTAAGGTACAGTATTACTCGATGTACCTCGCAACTCCAATATATACGGCTCAATTCCGCGAGGCTGCCAAATCAATAATGCTACGAATAACGAACTTCTTAAACCACCTGCTGTCGTATTCCCTATTGTTCATCAAATTTCCTCATTGGAGAATTCTTCAATGACACATAACGATAGTAAAGGTTATCACTCAAAAAATGATCTGATTCCGAAACATTTGCTTGATATTGACTCTTTCAATTATCAAGAATTTAAGTCCGTTTTTGACTCCGCAGACCAAATGCTCAAAATACTTCGTAGTGGCAATAAAAAAACCGACATCCTTCGTGGAAAAACCATAATATTATTATTCTACGAACCAAGTACCCGAACAAGGGTTTCATTCGAACAAGCGGGCAAAATTTTGGGTGCAGATGTTCTAAACATAGTTTCAAAAGGTAGCAGCACTGAAAAGGGAGAATCTTTACAAAATACTGCATTAACTCTACAAGCAATGAATGCTGACTTAATTATAATTAGACATCCTCATTCAGGAGCTCCATGGTCTCTTGCCAAAACCCTAAAAGAAACGAATATAATTAACGCGGGAGATGGAACTCATGCTCACCCAACCCAAGCTCTTCTAGATTTATATACTATCAATTCTCACTTTGGACATATAGAAAATCTCAATGTCACCATTATTGGAGACATTTTACATAGCCGTGTAGCAAGATCAAATATTATTGGCCTATCGATAATGGGTGCAAAAGTAACCATTTGTGCACCATCTACATTGGTCCCTTCAAGTATAAGGAAAAATTCAAAAGAATTATCCCATTTCCCTTTTAAAAATATTACTGTTCAATCTGATATTTCAAAAGCTCTTCTTAATGCAGATGTAATCATGCCTTTAAGAATTCAATCTGAGCGACAAAACTTGGGACTTTTAACTAGTATTAGGGAATATTCTTCAAAGTTTGGTCTATCAAACAAACTCCTAAAAATAACAAGTCCAAACTCAATAGTTATGCATCCAGGGCCTATGAATGAAGGGATAGAAATAGACTCTAATGTTGCTCACAGTAATCGCTCATTTATTCTAAAACAAGTTGAAAATGGAGTAGCTATAAGAATGGCAATATTGTCAAAAATTATAAATCCAGAGAAAGAAACATAATGGCTAGACCGATTTTAATTTCAAATGGACTCACCATTGATCCTCAAAATAATATACACGCGATTAAAAATATCCTAATTGATAATGGGAAAATTGTTGAAATCAGCGACAACCCTATTCAGCCCCCGCAAGGAGCTTTCAATCTAGACGCTACCAATTTAATAGTAGCACCTGGATTTATTGACCTTCATTGTCATCTTAGAGAACCAGGCTTTGAATACAAAGAAACAATCGAATCAGGAACGAAGGCAGCTGCAGCTGGCGGGTTCACAACGGTTTGTTGTATGCCAAATACTGAACCCCCTATAGATTCTGTGCAGGTTGTCAATTATATTTATAGTGAATCAAAGAATTCTGCTGTTATAAGAGTGTTACCAATTGCAAATGTAACACGAGGATCAAAAGGTCTTCATTTAACAGATATGGCTGAATTGGCATCATCTGGTGTTATAGGATTCAGCGATGACGGAATGCCTGTATCTGATCCCAAAATTATGGAAAGTGCTCTCATTTATGGTTCTGATCTCAACCTTCCTATCATTAATCATTGCGAGGACTTAAAAATTTCAAATAAAGGATCCATGAATCAAGGATGGGTAGCCGATAAATTAGGACTAAAAGGAATTTCTCCCGCCGCGGAAGAATCAATGGTTGCGAGAGATATAAGGTTAGCAGCAATTACCGGAGGACATTGTCATATTGCGCATGTAAGTACTTCAGGATCAGTTGAATTAATCAAACGCGCTAAAGAAGATGGTATAAACATCACTTGTGAAGTCACTCCGCATCACTTAACCCTAACCGATGAACTAATTATAGGAACGTCTAACCCAGACGAACCACTAAATAATCAATCATATAACACTAACGCGAAAGTGAATCCCCCATTAAGAAATCCTTCAGATGTGAATTCTTTAATAACCGCATTAAATGAAGGGGTAATCGACTTGATTGCTACCGACCACGCACCACATCACATTACTGAAAAAAATTGCACATTTGACGAAGCAGCTTTTGGAATAAGCAATCTTGAAACAGCGGTAGGTTCTTTGTTCAGCTTAATCGACTCTAATTTAATTAGTATAGATAAGATTATCGAAAGTTTATCCTATGCTCCAGCCAAATTCCTTAGAGAGAGAAAAATTGGTAATCTATCTAAAGGTTCTAACGCAGATGTGACTATTATAGCTCCCAAAGAAAAATGGATTGTGGATTCTTCACAGTTCTATTCAAAAGGAATAAACTCTCCAATCGCTGGAACAGAATTAATTGGAAGAATAGCTGCAACTATATACAACGGACAAATAGTATCGCAACAAGAATCAATAGAAACCCGGAGATAAATTGAATAAGCAAGCCCGACTAATTTTACAAGATGGATCAGAGTTCTACGGAACCCACTTTGGAGCAGAAACATCAGTTTTTGGGGAAGTCGTTTTCAACACTTCAATGACAGGGTACCAAGAAATGCTGACTGACCCTTCTTATGCTGGACAAATAGTAGTTCCTACATACCCGCTTATAGGAAATTATGGGATTAATCAACGTGATGTAGAATCTCGTAATATACAAGTTTCTGGTTTTGCGGTACACAAACATTCTACCCACCCTAGCCATTCTTTGAGCACAATGACCCTAAATGATTATTTAAATTCTCAGGGAATACCAGGTATCAGCGAAATAGATACCAGAGCCGTCACCCGTAGACTACGGAAATACGGAGTAATGATGGGATCAGTCAATATCTCTAATACGCCAAGGGAGGAAATTGTAAATCAATTAAAGCAACTACCGAATTACGAAGAATTTGATTACGTCAATAAAGTGACTACTAAAGCACTTTATTCATGGAACAAAGATCTAAAACTTTCAAAACCAAAAGATCCTGACAAATATAGGATTTTGGTCAGTGACTATGGATTAAAGTACAATATTTTAAGAATGCTAGAGGCTAGAAATTGCGATATAATAGCAATGCCGGCTAACGCATCAGCCTCTGAAATAATGGCTCATGAGCCTGATGGGGTTCTATTATCTCCTGGACCTGGAGATCCACAATTATTAGAATATGCTGTTAGCAGCACACGGGATCTCATAGGCAAATTACCAATTATGGGGATTTGTTTAGGCAATCAAATTCTAGCAAGGGCCTTCGGTGCTCGAACATTTAAATTAAAATTTGGTCATCGCGGAGGAAACCATCCCGTAAAAGATTTGAAAACTGGAAAAGTGTCTATAACTGCCCAAAATCATGGTTATTCTGTCGACCCCAATAGCTTACCTCCAGAAATAAATGTTAGTCATATTAATTTAAATGATGAAACAGTAGAAGGATTAGAACATCAATCAATGCCCATTATGAGCATTCAATATCACTCAGAAGCTTCTCCGGGGCCGCTAGACAACGAAACAATTTTTGATCGCTTCGTCGATATGATCTCTCAAGAGCGCAAAGGTTGAATTTTGAAAAACTTACTAAATTTAAAAGCAATTTCTCTAGATATTGATGACACTGTTTGGGATTACGAAGTAGGATTCAAACGAGGAATATCTGCTGCTTTATCGAAATTAATTGAATTGGATCCATTATCAGCCAACATGACCAATGAAAAGCATTTTGTTGAAATAAGAGAACAGTATAATCTGTCCATTTCTGAAGATTCTCCAAACCGATGGAACTATAGCGTCCGGCGATATGAAACTTTTTGTAAAATTTTAGAAACGATTAACCGTCCAAATGCAAAAATTGCAAAGGAAATGAGTATATGTTTTTCTGCGGGTCGTTATTCAAACAACGATCTTTTTTTGGATGTAATCCCATCCATTCAAGAACTAAGGAAAACTTTTAAAGTGGGTATTATCTCCAATGGAGATACTTACCCTGAAAATCTTGGGCTAGAAAACTTAATGGATTTTGCCATATATGCCCCCGACGAAAAAATCGAAAAACCCGACAAAAAAATTTTCATAAAAGCTGCCAACGCAGCCGGTTGCGATCTAAATCAATTATTACATATTGGTGATAATGAGATTGCTGATGTTGCAGGTGCAGTAGATGCAGGATGTATGGCAGCTTGGATAAACAGATTTGACAGAAAACCTTCTTTCAAAACAAAACCACATTTTTCTATCCGCGACCTGTCAGAATTATCTCAGATCATTTAAGCATCTGAAGAATTTATCGCTTCATACAATTTACCCGAAGTCATAGGAAGTTCAGTCATTCGGATCCCTAAAGCATCTTTAATTGCATTCCCAATAGCTGCAGCCGGAGGAACTATCGGTGCTTCTCCAACCCCTCTCACTCCAAATGGGTGGCCCGGATTAGCAACTTCCACAATTACCGATTCCATCATTGGAACATCAAGAGCAACAGGCATTCTATAATCCAAAAGAGTTGTATTTGACATTCCTCCATGCTCGTCATAAACATATCCTTCATGCAAAGCCCATCCTATCCCCTGGACAACTCCTCCCTGCATTTGTCCCTCAACATAACTTGGATGAACCGCTCGCCCTACATCTTGAATGACAGTCCACCTTAGTATTGTTACCTTTCCAGTCTCTTTATCAACTTCGACATCACAAATCTGAACAGAATAAGCGCCTCCTACTCCTGAAGGCATTACATTTGCAGAAGCAGAAATTGGGCCTCCAGAATTATTTAATTCGGCCGCAATCTCTTTGAATGTCATACTAAGCTCTGGGTCAGACACAGATATTACTTCCCCTAATTTATAAGTAACATCTTTAGGATTAATCCCCCAAATCTTCGCCGCTCTAATTCTGAGTTTTGATATCAATTCTTCCGCTGCGTTATATGCCGCCCATCCTGTAGCAAATGTCACACGACTACCACCAGTTTGCGCTGTATAGCCTACTGAATCAGTATCACCTATTTTTGGGATCACATCCTCTGCGGGGATTCCCAAAACCTCAGCAGCTTGCATTGCTAGTCCCGCACGATTTCCACAAACATCTGCAGAACCCTCAACCATTGATACAGTTCCATCTGAGTTAATACTTAAATTACAAGAACTTGGATTCCCTCCGTTTTTCCAAAATCCAATAGCAACTCCTCTTCCAACACTACTTCCTTTTAACTCACTTTTATAATGGGAATGGGATAATGCGACCTTCAAAGTTTCTTGAGCCCCAATAACCGGATTTATTGTTCCATCAGCCCTGCGAGACCCCTCAGAAGCAGCATTTTGTAGCCTAAATTGAATGGGGTCCATATTAAGTTTCTCAGCTAATTCATTAACTATTGATTCGGATGCAAAAGCAGCAGGCAATCCTCCCGGAGCTCTATATGGACATGTCTTTGGTTTATTAACTAAAACGTCAAAACCATCTATTAACAAGTTTTCTATATCGTATGCTGCAAAAATACAGCTCATGCCCCCAGCAATAGGCGCGCCTGGGAATGCACCAGCTTCATAGAGCATCTCTGCCTTTGCGGCAACAATCTTTCCTTTTTTATTTGCTGCCATTTTACACTTCAGGAACGTGCCTGGACCTGGACCAGCTGCCTGAAATACTTCATCTCTAGACAATGTAAGACTTACCGGACGCCCAGATTTTTTCGATAATATAGCAACAACTGGTTCTATCCACCCCTCCTTTTTACCTCCAAATGCTCCACCTACCTCTGTAGTTGTGATATGAATCTTCGAAACGGATAAATTAAGAATTTTTGACATCGAATCTCTTATTACAAACGCCGCTCTAGTGTTGCTCCATATCCTCACCTCTCCATCAATCTGCCAAATAGCTGTTGCCGAATCAGGTTCTATATATCCTGGATGAACAGTGGCTGTGGAAAATTCTCTCTCTATTACAAAATCTGCCTCAGCAAAAGCAGTTTCTACATCACCTAGTTCAAACCTAACGTGTTCTGCTACGTTACTAGGAACTTTAGCTTTTTCACCAAGAGAATTTGTAAAGAGATCCGTATGCAAAATGGGAGAATCAGTTTTGACGGCTTCTCTTACATCCAAAACAGGACTTAATGATTCATAATCAACTTTAATCAAATTAATAGCTTCTTGAGCAACATGAGAATTGACTGCAGCTACTGCTGCAATTGGATGTCCTTTATACAAAACTTTATCAGTGGCTAAAACTTTAGCATCCTGATAGGGGAAATCGGCTGCTGTAACAACCGCGTGTACTCCAAACAAACTTGATGCATCCGAAATATCAATATGCTTAATCTTTGCGTGGGCAAATGGACTTCGGAGAATTTTACATTCCAAAGCATCCGAAAAAGGCATATCTGATGCAAATTGAGCTCTGCCGATAACTTTATCAACTCCGTCATGTCTTATTGGTCTTGTACCAATAACACTTAATTTTTGACTCTGCATCATTCATCTCTCCCTTATATCTTATCGAACGAATATTAGAATAGCACATTCGATGCCTGTACTACCAGACGCTAGCAGTAAAACTCATGTCCTATCATCCTCATTCCGAGTACCTTCTCCTCAAGAGATTTGCGCCGTAATAAATAAGGAGAGAGTGTAAAGTTGTTCAAGCCCACACTCCCTCCAAGTTAACCACAATTACGCATCAGTGTGAGAGTTCACAAAACCCACTGACACAACGATAAATCGGAGTGATTGCTTAATTGTATAAGAAAACCTCGGGATTACCTACAGATTGCCTTCTGATATGGCGGTATATCCAGATGAACTTATAAAAGAATTGGATTATGTTATATTGGGCTCCGAGGATCGTTCTTCGAAAATCAAGGTTGCTGGATCTGAATTGGCTAAGGCTCCAAACGTCGAATTTATTTCAGGCTTGTCAGATGCAAATTAGAACATGGTGATATAAATGATATTAAAAGATTTAAAACTTCGTGTGGTAAATGTTCCTAAGCCAGGGGTAATGGATAAATCACCTGAAAAACCAGATACAGATCAAGGCGTTAAAACACAATTGGTGATCGTAACAGCGATTTCGGATACAGGAATTGAGGGATATGGGTTTGGCTGGGGAACTAAAGGTGGTATGAGATTAGCACATACAATTGCAGAAGTTTACAGGCCTGAAGTTATTGGTGAAGATGTCGAATTTAGAGAAAAATTGTGGCAAAAAGCTCATAAAGCAGATAGGCTTGGCGGTCTTGCGTCAGTCAATTCATATGGCCCCGTGGATGTCGCATTGTGGGACTTAGCTGCCAAGGCTGTTAATAAACCTCTGTATAAGTTCATAGGGGCATATAGAGAAAAAATTCAAGCATATGCTAGTTCACCATTTCTATCTAAGCCTGAAGAGTATGTAGAATTAGCAAATATGGCGAAGGCTGAAGGGTATAATGCTTTCAAGTTACATCCCCCAGGTGATCCTGACCTAGATATAGAATGCTGCCGTGCTGTAAGAAAATCCGTGGGGAAAGATATGACTTTAATGATAGATCCAGTGGGCGGAATGTATGATCATGGAGAAGCAGTACGTGTTGGCAGGGAATTAGAATCTCTAAATTTTTTGTGGTTTGAAGAGCCTTTGTATGATCATGACATACATGGATTGCAAATGTTAACTTCAACTTTAGATATCCCTATACTTGCTGGTGAATGGAATTCTGATTTTTTTTCTAAGGCTGCATATCTAAAAACAAATGCATGTGATGTAATGAGGGCTGATGTTTCTTGGACAGGTGGCATAACAGGTACCATTAAGACTGCACATTTAGCGGAAGCTTTTGGAATGAACTGTGAGTTACACATGGCTGTTTTGTCACTAATGGATGTCGCTAATTTACACGTAGCTTTATCAATTAAGAATTGTAGGTACATCGAAATACCATATCCAGATGGCGCAAAATTTGGGATTACTAATCCAATTGACATCGACAAAGATGGGTATGTCCATGCGCCTAAGTTACCTGGATTGGGTGTAACTCTAGATACTGCAGAAATAGAAAAAAATACCATCGCTGAAATTTGATGAACTCAAGTTGTATCTAATTGCCTTAAAATTACTTTGTTCTAAAACGCTTCCCAAGCACGAAGACTACAATAATTAAGAGCAATCCTAATATGATTAGTTCCCCTCTGTTCTTGATTAATCCCCCTGTAACTAATCCAAACGATCCGGCTATAATGGGCACCATTAAAAATAATCTCGTTTTCAAATCTGATCCTTAAAAATTTATGTTAAAGAAATCGACTAATTAAGCATAATGAATTTTGGTTAATTGAAGCAAGCTATAATACTATTGAGTCAAATATTGAAATTGGAGTCCAAAATGTATCCTGAAATGACAACTCTAGCAAAAAATATAAGCAATCTTCTGAACAAAAATTCACAAACCATTTCTATAGCTGAATCTTCTACCGGAGGACTTATATCAGCACATCTTTTAGGCGTGCCTGGTGCATCATCTTATTTTATTGGTGGTTCAATAATTTACACTCGCATTGCCCAAAAAGCTTTCTTAAACATCAATGACTTACAAATGAAGGACCTTCGAGCATCAACTGAAAAATACGCATTACTCAACGCCAAGCAGGTTAGAAAATTAACTGGATCTACCTGGGGAATTTCTGAAACTGGAGCCACTGGTCCAACCGGAAATCGTTATGGTGACAAACCCGGCCACTCATGCATCGCGGTCGCTGGGCCTGTAGAAAAAACCATTACTGTAGAAACAAAAGATAATGACAGGACAAATAATATGCGCGAATTCAGTGTAGCAACATTAAAATTATTGATAGAAAGTATAGAAACTTACAATGAAAAATCATTGGTGAATAACTAAAGTTCGATCTCAGAAAGATCATTTGCAATACTTAATTTTGCATCAGTAATTTGTTGCACCTCTTTTGCAGGCCAACCAGGAGCCACTTCTTTAAGAATCATCCCTTTTTTCGAAATTTCAATAACTGCAACATCAGTAACAATTAAACTAACGCACGTCTGTCCTGTAATTGGATAGGAACAATTTGAAACAATTTTTGGGTTCCCAAATGGATCTATATGCTGCATTGCCACTATGACTTTTTTTGCCCCTGCCGCAAGATCCATAGCTCCTCCAACATTTCCAATTCCGCGTTCAGGAATTTTCCAGTTTGCCAAATCTCCCTTTTGAGAAACTTGCAAAGCACCAAGTACGGCTACATCAACATGCCCGCCTCGAATCATTGAAAAGGCAATATCGGAACCCATAAAATACATACCGGGGTATGGTAAAAGAGAATACCCGGCTGCATTGATAAAATCAGGATTTATTGCAGATGCATCTGCAAGTGGGCCAAAATTCAAGACCCCATTCTCGCTATGAAAAATAACATCTTTGTCACGGGGAATGTATTGTGAACAAAGCGAAGGTATTCCAATTCCAAGATTAACCACTTGTTCATTTTCTAATTCTTTTGCAACCCTCATCGCTATAACTTCTTTTGGTAGAAAATCAGCCAATTAGTTCACTCTCCTAATTACTACTTTTACTATTTGATTTTCACTATCCGATCTACATATATTCCAGGAAGTTGTATTTCATTGGGTAATATTTCTCCAACATCTACCACTTGATCCACCTCGAAAATAGTCGTATCAGCCGCCGTAGCCATAACTCCATTAAAGTTTTGTGATGTTCCTGTAAATTGAATATTGCCCATCACATCACACTTAGTTGCTTTAAGTAAAGCGAAATCAGCACGTAATGCTGTTTCCATTAAATAATCACGGCCTTCAAATATTTTTACTTCTTTCCCCTCAGCCAATTCTGTACCTACTCCCGTAGCAGTATAAAATGCGGGAATCCCGGCTCCTCCTGCTCGGATTCGTTCTGCAAGGGTTCCCTGGGGAACTAATTCAAGCTCAACTTCCTTCTCTCGAAATGCTATCTCGAATGCATTGGGTTTCGACGGTGATGGTGATGAAGGATAAGAAGCGATAACTTTTGAAATCTGTCCGTTTTCAATTAATATGCCGGTATGAATATGATCCCCTAAAACACCAAAATCACCTATGCCAGCAGTGTTAGTAACCAAAACCAAATTCTTTGAGCCCAATTCTTGAAGTGCTTTTAATAAATTTTGTGGGATTCCACCCGGACCTGCAAAACCTCCTACCATGACAGTCGCGTTATCTAAAATATCCTCAACTGCAGAATCAAAAGATTGGATGATTTTATTGATTGGCATAAATATCCTGCCACACTGTAGATTCTTTAAGAGGATAGAAATGATTCATTAACAAACCTCAAATTAACTTTAAACTAAAAGCCTTCTGGGCACCACGGAGCTTGTGAAGTTGAAAACATTAAATCCAATCTATCAATAGCGCCAGTCTTGTTTTCTTGAACTCTCCCATTAATAGCCAATGTCCTCAATTTGACACCACCTAGAAAAATTGAGGCAATCTCTTTAGTTGATAAACTAATATCAGGAGATCTAGTGGAAATAGTAACATTACTCCCATCACTCCCAACTTCTAACAAAACCCGCAATTGATTCCAAGGGCAAAAATCGTCATAGATCTGAATTACTAAAGTATCGTCCGCGGAATATTTTCGAGCCTTTAAGGCTGAAATCACATCTACAATTCTTACCCAATGCATGGATGTTAAGCTTTTTCTCATCCTATCGGGATGTTCTAACAGCCAAATCAATGGATCGTCTAGTGGTCTTTTAGAAGCCCTATATGAATTCACACCATCGACGCCCAATAAAAATTTCCACAAAGCTATATAAGTTTCATCATTTGTAGACATCATTTCAAGAATATTCATTCTGTGTTCTTCTTCAGGGTCAGAGCTTTCTAGCAACCCACCAATATATCTTGGTTCAGAACCCGGATTCTGAAGATCCCGTGATTCCAAAGAATACAAAGCGTATCCTTCAAGTTTTCCTTCAGACCAATAGCCGACTAAAAATGTTTTATCCTTTGGCTCAAAGTTTTGAAATTTCTTAACCCAGTCATCCCAAAGTGATTCATCTCGTCGAATGACTCCGTTTCGAATATGAAAAACCTTGTCATGAACTGTCGGCAAAAAATCCTTAGCGTCAGAAATTTCTATAAAATCAACATATCCTTTTGTATCTAAACCGGAATTGATCTGAGAATAAGCTCTATGAAGTGTATAACTATCATGGAATGCCCCAATTGAAAATCCATACCTTCCATAAATACTTGCCTCTGAAGCCCACAATGTAGCCAAAACATCGCCTCTATCTTTAGCATCATCAATGATTTTCCGCATTATTCCATTTAATGCACCTTTCCTGCGATGAGTTGGCAAAACACCAACGCCGGCTAATCCAGCAGACGGAACACTACCTCCGGGAATTCGAATTTCATGCTCAAAAACATATGAAACCCCAACCATTTTCGTACCATCGAATGCACAAACCGTACGCTGAAAATTTCTATTATTAATACGCCAGTCAGATTCCTGAGAAGACACAGAAGGATTCTCTCTAAAGGCAATACTGCCAACTTTCATATAAGAATCGTCTTCATTGTTTTTGGCAGGTCTAATCTCAAACGACAACGGAATTCTCCTAATGGATATATTTACAGAATTCAGATGGAAAAAGCCGGCTTTCCTCGACTTTTCTATACTTTTACAGCTACTACACGCATCCAATTACGAGGAATAGTACTTACTTTCATTTCTTCAAAAGCAGCATGCACTCCTTTTTTCAGAGAATTACTGGCAGCTTGCATATCAACTCCAGGCATTGTTCCTTGGATAAAGTCTTCAAACTCGCTAATATCCAACCACCCTTCTATTGGTACTTGAACCCTGTCTTCAATTTGCTGAACAACTTGAAATCCATTAGATTCTAAAATTTCTGTATATTCAGTAGGGTTTAATTGTTTCCTGGATTCAACTTTTTGGGAAGCATCGGGGCGCAATTGATAATCTTTTCTCAATGCTCTTAGTGATTTAAACATCCACTTTCTGTAAAAAAGCAGTGAGTCTTCAGGCTGCCCTCCATCATAAAATGACGTATTAAACACAAATTTACCACCAGGCTTTAAAGCATTAAAAATATCAGTGGCTAAAACATTTTTATCAGAAATATAATGAATAGCATTACAAAAAATCACAACATCTGCTGCAGAACCTTTTATAGTCTCAGGAATCTGTTCTACCTGGCTTTGTACAAACTCAACTACACTATCGCCTCGGCCATTAATTTCTTTCATGGCTTGTTTCAGAGCAGAGGCAGAATGATCTATAGCTATAACAACAGACTCTTTTGCATCCTTAAGGCGATCTAAAATCAACTTAGTAACGCCTCCTGTTGCACACGCCAGCTCTATAATTTTCTGATTAGAGCCAAGCTCAGCCATGTCAATCAGGCGCTCATTAATAGTCCCATAAAAATCGTTTTTTGAAAATTTCCCGAACCCAAATTCACTGGAATCCATAATTACACCATTATAAAAGTTCTTCTCAGCCTATATGATATGCATTTTAACAAACAGCTTGTGAGCCGTCCATTAGATAGATATTTAACATCTCACGATAATGAAAATTATAGTGAAAATTTAATTATATGTGTTCATCGACTCAGCCAGACCTTTTGAAAGCAATAATTCTATAGCATCAGCAGATGAAGCCAATGCTTCACTCATTAATTTTGATGATTCTTTTGGAAGAGGGCCCAAGACATGGTCTACCAGGCTACCTTCATCTACATCTCCAACACCAACTCTAAGCCTAGTGAATTCATTACTTCCTAAAGTATGAATAATGGATTTCAGTCCATTATGTCCACCAGAACCACCCTGTTTTCTTAATCTGATTTTGCCTGGAGGAAGGGTTATATCATCAGAAATTACAAGAATATCTTCAATACCAAGGTGGAATTTGTTCAAACCTGTTTGGACGGCATCGCCACTTTTATTTACGAACGTCCTAGGTTTAATCAATGCTACAATTTCGTCTGCAATTGTACCTATCGATACCAATACATGCTTGTTTTTCCTCGAAAATTCTGGAAACTCGAATTTTTCCGCCAAAAATTCGATACACCAAAAACCAGCATTATGTCTGGTGTTCCGATACTCATTACCAGGATTGCCCAATCCAAATATAAGATATGTCGGATTTTCCTTAGTAAAACAGTTCAATTTATTAAAATTAAACACTGTCTTTCAAGAATCCTTACCATTTTGGAAAGTATAGTCTCCACTCTTCCCTCCGGTTTTCTGAAGTAATTTAACATCTTCAATGTGCATTGCCCTATCTACAGCCTTACACATGTCATATATAGTTAAAGCGGCTACACTAACAGCAGTTAACGCCTCCATTTCTACACCGGTCTTTGCTGATGTAGATACATCAGATTCAAGCCTGATTGAGTGATGTTCCTCGTTAATTTCAAATTCAACTGATACATTGTTCAAAGACAACGAATGGCAAAGAGGAATTAAAGATGGTGTTTGTTTTGCAGCCATGATTCCACTTATTCTCGCGACAGATAGAACATCTCCCTTTTTGATCTGGTTATGAACAATTAAAGCAAGCGTATCAGGGCGCATTACTACCGTAGCAGTAGCAGTAGCTTGACGCAAAGTTTCTGACTTTCCTCCAACATCCACCATACTAGCTTGTCCAGATTTATCAACATGGGTCAATGCTCTACGTGAAAGTTCATCACCAGGCATTTCCGAAACTCCTTAAACTTATAAAGGCTTTATTCTCCTTCAATAGCTCTCCAAAGAGCTTCTCCGTTTTCCTTCCACCATGAATAAAGCATAGATATATCCGTCCCTATCGAAAAATGCCTAACGCCCATATCCAAATAGGCTTTAGCTGCATCTGGAGATTGAATTTCTGCGCGTGGGTGCACTCCTGCTTTTAAAGAATCCTTAAAAACTTTATCGTGTGCAGCTTTAATTATGGGATTATCACGCTCACCTGGATGGCCGACACTCATTGAGAAATCAGATCCTCCCCACTGTACCATGTCAATCTCTGGAAGTGCTAATATCTCATCTAGCTCATCGACAGCACCTTTTTTCTCGATCATAACTGCCTTTACAGTAGTGGCTAAAGATTCTACATATTCAGGAGAACCTCCGTATCCCATATATGAATTTCGACGAGTCGCTACCCCATACAAACCATTGTGCTCAGGAGTGTCTGGATTAGTTATTTTTAATGCTTCTCTAACGTCTTCAGCTGATCTTGCATCTGTATAAAGAACACTATTAAATCCGGCTCCAACACCCCTTTGAGCCGCAAATTCTTGATTACTTCTATCAATTTTAATCATTGTGCCTAAACCATATAACTCAGCTGCGCGAGCCATATTATCTAAATCATGAATGTCATATGTTCCGTACTCAGCAACAAATTCTACATAGTCATAAATTCCTGTATGTCCAAGCGCTTCTATGACATTTGGCCAAACAGAATGTATATGTGTGCTAACGGTTGGCTTTCCGCTATTTAATTTCTCCCTTAAAATATTGGGTTTCATTTATACCTCCAAAATCAAGCTAATTAATACTTCACATTACTTTAAGAATCCTTCTTAAAGTAACGATAGTTTAGCATAATAGGTGAAATAAAGTAGAAAGTGTTCAAAAGCAATTTCTCTAAAAGTATGTCGGGAAAATATCTAGAACTAATTTGTTGAAATATGTAGCATCAGAATAGGAGATCAAAGATGAAATTAAATTTTTCAATCAGATTTTTTCGGTATTCAGCAATTATTTTGATTATTGCTTTAATACCACTGACAGTTGGATGTAACGCAAAATCATCACCACTTGACCAAATAGAATTCATCCCCAAAAATGCTACGACCTTTTCAATAACTTCATTCGAACCAGAATTTGATGACTTAACCCGAAATAAGTTTGGCTCAAACGACCCCGATTCTAGTTACTTAAGAAGGGTACCTGATTTATATTATGAATTTACAAAGCCAGAACAATTGGACATACATGTAATTATTTCTGTTTATGTTCCACCTAAAGAAAATAATAATGAACACATTAAAAACTCTTACAATAGTTGGATTTTCACAGGAATTCAGAATGCCCCAGAATACGTAAAGCAAAAAATTCTTGAAGATTGGGAATCTAAAAGCTACAGAGGCTATAAAATTGCCCAAAAAGGAGAAACTAGTATTTCTGCTGTTAATACTTCAACTTTATTAATTACCGATGGCGAAAATATTTTAAGAGAGTTTTTATTGACCGCTAAAGGAGATCTAAAAAATATCCAGTCAACTGATTTGTTTAAATCAGTCACTAACCAGATCGCGGATGATTCATTTGTCTTGGATTACAGACTATCTTGCTACGAATTTCAAAACATTCCAGGCTGCCAATCAGAATCATTAGGCTTATCTTTAAACGACGAAGTAACAATTAAACAAACATGGGTATTATCCTTTGAATCATCAGATACAGCTAGTGCAGTATTAGAGGATATCGAAACACACATTGAATTGAAAGAGCACCTTTTTAGTAAACAAGTTGATCAAAATAGAAATCTTATTATTTCGCGATCACATATTGACACAGTAGATTTTGATCTAAATTCCATTAGATAATCCCATTTACTATCCACCTATATGATACATCTCAACTTTACGTCTAGTTTTCCTGTCAAATTCCGTTAATGAAGTTCTGTCGTCAGAATATCTATCTTTTCTGGAAATCCAAGTATTTTCTATAATAGATTTAATCAATGAATCATCCCCACCATCACGCATAGGTTTTCTAAGATCTGTTCCCTCTGACCCAAACAAGCAAGTATACAAGGTCCCCTCGGGGGATAACCTAATTCTAGTGCAATCGCCACAAAAAGGATCAGTAACAGAACTAATTACACCAATTTCTCCAGAACCATCTTTATATTTGAATCGCCGAGCAACTTCACTAGAATAGTTTGGTTTCAATGGTTCTAAATTAAATTCCGAATTTAACAATGAAATTATCTCAGATGAAGGAACGACCTGATCCATGACCCAGCCATTTCTGTTTCCGACATCCATATATTCAATAAACCTCAAAATAATATTGTTTTTTCGACAATAATCCGCTAATTCTAATAAAGTATGATCATTAACATTCTTTTGAACAACAGAATTTACCTTAATAGGTTCGAACCCAGCTTCGCGAGCAGCATCAATTCCTTCAAGAACTTTATCAATACCAAATGATCTTCCATTCATTTTTCGAAATATTTGATCATCTAATGTGTCTAAACTAACTGTAATTCGTTTTAATCCTGCTTCTTTTAATGCTTGAGCTTTTTGTGGTAACAAATATGCATTGGTTGTCATAGTCAAATCAGAAACACCTGGAATATCTGATAACATTTTTACTAGTTTTTCCAAATCACTCCTTACAAGTGGTTCTCCGCCAGTAAGTCTTATCTTCTCCGCTCCCATACCAACAATTATTCTCGCTACCCTATTAATCTCTTCAAATGAGAGTAATTCTGTCTTTGGTAAAAATTGATATCTTTCACCAAATATTTCTGCCGGCATACAATAAGTACATCTAAAATTACACCTATCCGTTACAGAAATCCTTAAATCACGTAGGGGTCTCTTAAAAGTGTCAAAAATTACTTTCTTGTCGACCGGAGATTCCATTAATACTCGTACCTTTTTAGATGATGTTTTTACTTAAACTCAACTCAGTTAAAATTATCTTTAAGGTATTTTACTACACGTGAGTAAAAAATCCCGAGCTTGAAAAGCAGCCAAGCCTCTGTGGCTAATTGAATTCTTGTCTTCAGAAGATAATTGAGCCATGGTTTGATCATATTTTGGAATATAGAAAATTGGGTCGTACCCGAAGCCATTCTGCCCTAGTGGTGTTGAGATTAGCTCTCCTTCACATATTCCCTCAAAGGTCCTAGTTTTTAGCTCAGGATGTGCTAATGCAATCACACATCTAAATCTAGCAATGAATGGGCCATTATATTGTTTTAACTTATTTAACAAGAAATCAACTTTTTGATTGTCTGTTGCTCCCTCTCCAGCATATCTTGCTGAACGAACCCCTGGTTCTCCTCCTAAAACATCTACTTCTAAACCAGAATCATCTGCGACAGTAAGGCAACCTGAAAGTTTTGAATAATATTCAGCCTTTATGATAGCGTTTTCGAAAAACGTAGAACCTGTTTCTTCCACTGAATCAATAATTCCAACATTCTGTAAAGAGATTAATTGATAAGGAAGATTACTAAATAAATTTCTAAATTCTGTAAATTTTCCCTGATTCGCAGTTCCTATAAGGATCTTTTTAGACATCTAAATCACAAGAGAATCACTGTGAGGTTTCATCCTCACCAGCATCTAAATTCCCCCCAACCTGCCTTAAGAAATCCTCAACTTCTGGAGATAAATCAATATCTTCTCCAATATCGTTTTCTGGAGAAGAGACAGTTCTGTCATAATAAATCTCTAATTGTTTAATCAGATTTTTGACTTCAGAGTTACTGCTCAAAGCTCCTTCTATCTCAGAATACTGTATTTTCCCCCTATCAACATCAACTAAAGATTCAGAGAATCCAAAAATACTAGAAAGGACCTCAAGTAGCCGGGCAGTCCCCATAAAGTCTTGTTCTAGCTGAACATATTGAGGTAAATGAACCATTAAACTAGAAGAAAGTATTCCCTTTTCTTTTAGAGAATCTGAAACCAAATTTACAATACTTGTGGGGCCTTGATAATTACTTCCCTGTTCCACAATTAATCCTCGCGCCAAATCTCGTTGGTCATCATTGAGTGATCCAGTAACCAATAAGGGTCTTGTGTGAGGAACTGAGTCATACATTCCTCCAATACGAAAATATTCATTTACTTTAAAATGTTCCAATAATTCAACTATTGATTCAGTATAATCTTCTCCAGACATATGAGGTTCTCTGATATGAAGAAACAGGAAATCTCTATCTGATTCATCATCGTGTGCCAAATTAATAATTGTATTTGGTGTTATTGTTTGTCTTTCCCCATCAACAAGCTTAAGTCTAGGGCGGTACCTAGTGAAGTCAAAGAAATTTCCAGGTTTACTAAGCCTGCCAATTTCTTGGGCCCCTAAATGATTCTCAAGACGATTTAATGCCATGCTTCCTACCTTGCCCACATCAATCCAAGGCCTCAGCATTGAGATCGCACAGGGTGATTTCAAATCTGGTAGTTTGTCTATTATTTCAAATGCGCCTATTTTCATCTTCCTTTTGAAACTCCTAATTCATATACCGGCCGCCATCAAGATTTATGGCTTGCCCGGTAATATTCATTGCATCTTCAGAAATTAAAAATGCTGCGAGTTTCCCAACATCTTCAGGCGTCTGTTCCCTTTTCATTGGTATCCAGCTTTCTACAGTTTTGTC
The DNA here is from genome assembly GCA_022447855.1 of SAR202 cluster bacterium. GTDB lineage: Bacteria > Chloroflexota > Dehalococcoidia > Lucifugimonadales > UBA6927 > UBA6927. The sequence continues at coordinate 79,180 of JAKUTX010000002.1, read as the reverse complement.
AAAGAGTTCTCTTCCAGAAAATCCTTTAAGTGACGGATCATATCCATAATTCTCTCGATTCTGAGCTATTGCCTCCCAAATGGGCGTCCAAAGTAATCCAGGGCAAATTGCATTAACATTTATGTTGAATGGTGCCAACCTTAAAGCGAATGTTCGTGTTACGCTGAGCACCCCTGCCTTACTTGCAGAATAATGAGGCGTATCAGGGCTTCCCTGCCTGGCGGCAATACTAGCTATATTTACAATCTTGCCAAATTTCCTGTCCATCATTTTTATCGAAACTTGTTCAGTTACACTGGCAAGTCCTTTTAAGTTAACACTGAGAACTGCATCCCAATCATCATTATTGGGCCTTTGACGTGAAGACCAATCCTTACTGCCAATTACACCTGCATTATTAATCAAACCATCAATCTGGCCATATTTTGAAATCACATTATCAACCATTTTTTCAATACTAGAATCTTTAGTCACATCTAGTTCGAGCGCCTCAACAGTTGAGCCAGATTGTTCCAAGGAAGCCGCAACTTCTTGAACGCCTTCAAGATTTTGATCAACCGCCACGACAACCGCTCCTTGTTCAGCCAATATTGAACTAATCCCTTTGCCAATGCCACTAGCAGCACCAGTAACTATAATAATTTTTGCATCTAAATTAATCATGAGCTCCTCAAACTCTAAGACTTTATCAATTCGTCAATTTCAGTTTTTTTATTTCCTATAATTAATTGATCACCGTAACGAATCAAAGGTCTCTTAATTAATCTTGGTTCCTCTAACATCAATTTGACCATATCATCTTCAGTTAATGAATCTAATTCTATATTCAATTTCTTGAATGACGGGCTCCTGTTCGAAAAGACTTCGCTCACAGGATAACTTCCTATTAGTTGTCGCAGCTCTAATTCGGTAAAACGATCCTTAAAAAAATCTCTTTCTACGAAATCTACTTTCTTTTCAGAGAGCGACGCTCTCAATTTGCGACAAGTACCTCAGGTTCCCCAGCCAAAAAATTGTAAGTGGTCCATAATCAATCCTTCTGAAAATTATATTAGTGGAACTATACAGGACAAAAGGCTTAGGTGGCAACGAAATTCCCTACCCTTTTGATTGGAACACAGTAGAGGGCCTAATCAAATAACCATCGGCTTCAAGTAATGCAATGTAACTATAAGAGCTGTTTTGAAATTTCTCATGCCCGCCCTCTCTCCGATCTAAAATTGATACAACCTTAACAATTTCACAATTCTCTGATTCTAAAACTTTGATGGCATGAAACAAACTTCCTCCAGATGTACATGTATCATCTACTACTACTACTTTAGCATTAGGAGGCACGGGGCCCTCAATCATTCGCGTCGTCCCATGTGCTTTAATCTCTTTCCGAATGATTCCTCCAGGAATCTTCCTTACGCCATCAATTTGACTTAGCAGGCTAACCGCAGAAACAATTGGATCCGCTCCAATTGTAGGGCCTGCGATAAAATTTGCTCCTGCTTCTAATGTAATCGCTAAAACAACTTCAGCAACAGCTTTCGCTCCATCAGGATGTAATGTTAATAATCTTCCATCAAAGTAATAGTGACTTTTTGCCCCTGAAGACAATTGAAACTCCCCAAACTTCAATGCATTTAACTCTCTAGAAATCTCTAGAATTCGTTCAACTTTTGGTAGTAAATACTGCATAAAAACTCCCTCAGAAATGCACATTCGGTATCATTCTATAATTGTTATTTCAATAAAATCACTAATTAAAATTAAAGTAACATTGGTTGAGATACAAGTAAAACACCAATCATCATAAAAACTAAAAAAAACACGAACAACGGCAGTTTAGATAAAATATATGTTCTGTCTGAATCAATAATTTGCTTGATAAGAACATTTGAAACAATTACCGAGTAAACCCCTCCAATCATTATAGAAATTAGTAGTACCAAAAAAGCAATTTTTGCATCAAAATGCGGCAGATTTCGACCAAAATCTACTGTCCCAAACAAATTCCACCCAAACCCAAATGGGTCAGATATCAACGGAATTATCATTTGTGCATCAACCAAGAAAAAAGCAAATTCATGGGCGAAATTTATGAAGATAGTTAAAGGAAGCAATATCCAGATTAAATGCAACTTTAATTCTAATGCAGAAACCTGACTCCTTAATAAAATTTTTAATAAATGAATAACCCCTGAATAAAAAGCAAAACACATCCTCCAAAATAACAACATACCCAAAAAATCAATTAAATATCCAGGAATAGGACTATATATTGAAACGCCCATGAAATCCTGAATCACTGCAATCCAATAAGCTTTTATAGATAACCATAGCGGGACTTCCAAAATTGCCGAATAAATAACAGTACTTGAAAGAGCGATGATAAAAACCATTTTCGCATACGATGGTTTTCTTAAATTGATTAAACCAGTACTCAAAGGCCTTAAGAACATAGCCTTATTTTCTTTATGCTTTTTCGCAATAGGTGAATTGTCAGATTTATTTCTACCTCGAAACTCAAATATAGAAAACGTAGACAACACCTCAAATGTGACACTAATAGGATCAAATTTATTCAACCAAACAGTTTTCCCAAAAGCTAACATTCCTGCCCAAGTAACAATTGAATATATTGATATGATAAACCCTAAAAACAAGGGATTGGTAGAGCCTACAAAAATATTTTCTAGCCAAGCCAGTAATAAAATTAATGATACAGCCGGCCAAACATCCAGTATCTGTGGATACTCCCAAATACTAATATCTCTTTGGCTATCTTTTCTGCCTATTACAATTTCAGCCCACTCGAAAGTCGTTTTCCAAGGATTCAATAAAATCCAAATATTACCTATAAAGGCGCAAAATAATCCAAATCCAGTCCAGAAAATCACCCAAACAAAAGTAGGGGCAAAATTAGCAGCTGGATTTTGAGAACCCATAAAAGACGTGCTTATTATCAATATCAATAACAAAACCGAAATTAATTTCATCAAAAACTGAATATAATTGTTAGTCAAAAACTTTCTAAGAATTACTATTTTCAGAATGTTAAATTTTGGATATTCAGCTAATTTCTGATTTGTCGAAAAACTATTTTGATTCACTAAAAAACATAATCCCATTAGTAAACAAAGAAACAAAAACACAAAAGAAATATCAACTGGTGATTTATAACGGTCAGAAAAACTATGTGCAAAAAGAATTTCACTATATGAAATTAGAGCTGCTCCAGAAAAAAACAGCGCAATTAAAATTCTTTTAATCATATGAATATTTCAAATTGTGTCTTTGGTCTTTTTCGATCTTTTTTGTTCAATAAATATTTTTCGGCCCGAAAATCCAAGGACTGCAAGAAAAGCAATAATTGCAGCTAAAGTTATTGCTCCGGTCAAAGGGTGAGTTTTGATTACCTCAATTCGGAAAACTACAGAATCAGTAGTTTGACCTTGAACTATTGTTATGGAAATATCCCAAAAACCCTCTTTATCTACATTTATCAATCCATCAAAATATGTAGAATCCATAGGGTCATTATCGAAAAATTTTTCTTCAACAGTAGAACTCCCCAAAGGCCCTATAGCAGACACAGAAACTCTCAAATCGGTACTAAATTCATCTGAAATTAATTCTTTGGCACGAATAGAAATATGCAATACTCCTATTCTAGGATCGGCAGGAATAGTTCCCAAAAATACTTGGAAATTTTCTGATTCAGTCACTTCCCATTCAGTTACTCTGCCATTGGCATAAGCTCGATCCATAGAGTAAATTAAAAACCAACAAACTATCACGGAAGAAATTAAAATGAGTATCGTGGATGTAAATACAATATGTATCTTCCTGGTAAAAATTTCTGGCCTCAAAATCAAGCCTATATCTCAAAACCTAACTCAGACGCTACTGATTCCATATCTTTATCCCCTCGGCCGCTGAGATTCAAAACTATTGTACGGTCAGTAGATAAAGTAGGCGCTAACCGGGACACATAATATATTGCATGTGCTGTTTCAAGAGCCGGAATAATGCCCTCAGTTTTGCATAACAACTGTAATCCCTCCAATGCTTCAGAATCCGTGACATTAACATAAGTAGCACGTCCGCTATCTTTAAGCCAACTATGCTCTGGCCCAACACCTGGGTAATCTAATCCCGCAGACACACTATGCGTTTCCATTACTTGACCATTGTCATCCTGAAGGAGGTAAGACATACTGCCGTGTAGTACGCCTATGTCCCCAGCCGCCAAAGCACTTGCATGTTCTCCTGATTGAATTCCCCTACCGGCAGCCTCAACACCAATCAATTTAACCTCAGGGAACTCTACAAACTCATGAAAAAGCCCCATTGCGTTGCTACCTCCCCCGACACATGCAACAGCATAATCAGGAATTTTCCCAGTCATATCAATCATCTGCTCATGCGCCTCTGCGCCAATCACACTTTGAAAATCTCTAACTATCATAGGATAAGGATGAGGTCCTACAACACTTCCTATCAAATAATGAGTTGAATCAACATTTGTAACCCAGTCACGTATGCATTCATTAATTGCATCTTTTAAAGTTTTACTTCCACTATCAACAGATCTAACATCCGCACCTAACAACTTCATTCTAAATACATTAAGCGCTTGTCTTTTAATGTCTTGAGATCCCATATAAACAACACATTCTTGTTTTAACATTGCACAAACTGTTGCAACAGCAACTCCGTGTTGCCCGGCTCCTGTTTCAGCAATAACACGATTTTTTCCCATTCTGGACGTCAACAATGCTTGTCCTAAAGCATTATTTATTTTATGCGCTCCTGTATGAGAGAGATCTTCTCTCTTTAAAAATATTTTCGCGCCACCCAATTCACGCGTTAGATTTTCAGCATAAGTTAGAGGGGTGGGCCTACCTATATATTGTTTTCCCATTATCTCTAATTCTTTGAAAAATCCTTCATCTTTACGAGCTTCAATATAAGCTAATTCGAGTTCGTCAATTGCTTTCATAAGAGTTTCAGGGACATATCGTCCCCCGAACATTCCAAATCTTCCCATAGAATCTGGCATAGTTTTTTTATTATTCATTTTAATTCCTAAAATGATTTAAAAATTTATAATTATGGTTTAATGCCGATATTATAGCACTTCCTATCAAATGTTAATTTTCATCAGTAACGATTCGAGTTCTTTTCATGAAATAGTTGAGAAAATATTTACAGGCAATTAATAAAAATGCTCCAGATAGTGAAAAAATTCCAACTAACAAGCATGCATGGAAAAAGAATTGTTGGTTAAAAATCGCCACTAAATAATCATATCTTGGATTCAACATCCAAAAATCATTCGCAAAACTCAATACATGGAAAAGATGAAAAATACGATCAAATGATAACAACACCGCTAACGAGACAAGCAAAATTATAAACAAAGTAGAGTAAGCACCCCAAACAAGATTATTCATAATCGAAAATAATCCTTTCGTCCTGTGAAAGAAAATTTGTGAGGCAATCAACAAACTCAAAATAATCAAACTAGCAGATTGTAAAAAGAATACTCCCTTAAAAAGTTCTTTGACATCTTTCATATGATGAACTTCTTTCTCGTTAAAAATATTTTCAACTGATCGTCCATTAATCTTTGACGGAATAATTAAAAGTTCATTTTCATTATAAAAATAATCTTGAATAAGCCCAGAAATTCTTAAAAGTTCTTGATTGTCTATTCCGGTATATTCTGCAATACGAGATCGTTCAAATTCAAAACTATAAAATCCTGTAAAATTTACAACAAGCTGTACACTTGTTGTAATTAACAATATTGGCACTAAGCCAATAACTGCAATTGTACGAAATGTTTGCAAGAAATCCATAACATTTCAATCATATCATTTGATAGGAGTTAAAAATGAATCCCCCCGACTCATTTCCACATACATTCCAGGGTGTTTTAGACTTAGTAAACTATCTTAGGGGCCCAGATGGGTGTCCTTGGGACCAAAAACAAAATCATATGTCAATTAAAGAAGAACTATTGGAAGAATGCTACGAACTTATTGAGGCAATTGAAAGCAACGATTCAGAATCTATCACTGAAGAACTTGGTGACACACTTTTAAATTTATTAATGCATATATCAATTGCCGAAAATAAAAAAACTTTCACCGCCAAAAAAGTTTATGGAAAGTTAATTGAAAAATTAATTCGCAGACATCCACACGTTTTTAAAAATCAAGAATTGAAAAATCCTGAAGCTGTTAAAAGCAACTGGCAACAAATTAAAAGCCTTGAAAAACCAGACTCCTCTATACTATCTGGGATTCCGAAAACACTACCGGCCCTAGCATTTGCACAGCAAGCTCAATACAGGGCATCTGTAAACAAGTTTGACTGGGAAAACCTTGAAGGTGTCCTTTCGAAGATTGCAGAAGAGGCACACGAACTTAAGAATACAAACACCGAACCTGAACAAGAATCTGAATTTGGAGATCTTTTATTTTCTGTCGTTAATTTAGCAAGATGGCTAAACATAGATGCCGAGTCATCTTTGAGGCATGCTAATCAACGCTTTGTAGCACGATTTGAAATTATGGAAGATTTATGTAAAACACAAGGATTCAACTTTTTTGAATTATCTCTTAATGAAAAAGACGAACTATGGGAAAGTTCTAAATTAATAGAATCAAAAAATTAAATGTTGGAGATTTAAATTTATGATGTTAGATCAAAGTGAAAAAATTTGGGAAAGCATCTCAAAACTTGCAATAAAACTTGCGAATGAAGCAGGCTTCATCTTATATGAAAATTTCAGGAAACCCCTATCGGTAGAATTTAAAGATAAATCTGGTTTAGACCCAGTTACAAATATCGATATTCAAATCCAAAAACATATTCGGAATTCTATAAAATCTCATTTCCCCGAACATGGATTTTTAGGAGAAGAGGAAACTTCAGCAACGAGTCAAAACAAAAATGCCTCAGAATTTTTATGGGTAGTGGATCCAATTGATGGAACTAAAAATTTTGTTGCAGGGCTACCAATTTATGCATGCTCAATTGGCGTACTTTATAAAGGCATTCCTTATATGGGTGCAATATTTTTACCTTGGCCAAACTCTACTAAAGGCAGTGTAATACACGCCACAAAGGGGTCAGGTGCATATTTTAACGATGAAAAAATCCTGCTGTGCGAAAACCCTCAAGAAAGTAAATCCTCTGGGCTAGTAACATTGCCAGGGTCTTTCACAAATATTTTTAATCCATCTGAAATTCTAAAAAATAAAATTGGTGACTATCGAATGACTGGTAGCATCGCATATGAAATGGCCATGTCCGCTTTGGGAATTAGTCAATTCATGGTATCTAGCGCTCCAAGTATTTGGGATATTGCCGCTGGCACATGTATTATCCTTGAATCGGGTGGATTAGTTTTGGAAGGAGTTTCTGAAAGGAAAAGATTAAGAATTTTCGAGGAGTTTAAATGGAAAAATTTAAACTCTTTCAATCCAAACAATGAATCTTTTGAAAAAGTAACTGCTTCAAATCTTAGAAAGTGGCAAAAGCCCATAATAGCAGGTGCTCCAAAAATAGTTAATTTTACTGCTTCTAATCTACGTAAGCGTTAATAGAATAACTAGACATAGCGAATTTTGATGATGCAAACTCTTAACTTTGGTGTGAAGGATGTTCTTCATCTTTTACTTTTCTTAAAACAATAACTCCGACCACCAATAGTAATAGTAGGGCAACAAGAGCAATCCTCATTCGTGAAGATTCAAGTTCTGTCAAGGACATTATTTCGCCTGAGATCCATTCAACTCCAATCCAATCAAAGATTCTCGCGATGACTATCCACTGTGTCGCAGTGACTATAGCCCATACTAAAGGTCCTATTACTGCAGAAAGACGTCCCACCATTTGATAGAGACCAAAAAACTGTCCGACCTGTCCGGCAGGTGCAATACGTGTCAAAAGAACCCTGTCTGCAGTCCATGTTCCTCCGAGTGCCGAGCCAGCCAAAAAAGCCACTCCATAAAATTGGACAATTTCTGTTCCCAAAACTGCCCATATGAGTGCAGCACTCCAAATAGTTAAAATAATCAACAGTGTGGATTTTGGACCAATTTTAGTCACCATCCATCCATAAAGAAAAGCAGAGAACAAAGCAGACAAAACACCTATTATCAGCACTAGTTCTGTTCCCGTAAAGCTTATGCCCCCTAAATTCATTGCTTCAGTTTTCGCTACTTCTTCTCCTAAAATTGCAGTAACGTAAATCGCCATGAATGCAATTAATGTATTTATTGCATCTAAATAGAAAAACCTAGCTACAATGAACTTAAAAAGGTTTTTATTTTCTTTAAAATTTTTTAAAGTGGAAAAAAGTTGTTTGTAAGCATCAACAATAATTTTATAGTCGAATTTTCTTTCATCTGGCTTTCGTTCTCGAATTGCAAAAAATAGAGGCAATGCAATCACAATGTACAATATGGCTGTTGGAAGAAAAGTAGCTGACTCATCTGCGCCTTCAGCGGTTGCCAATGGCGCCAGCAAAATGATTGTAATAATACTCCCTATGTAACCTATACCCACCCCAAAACCTGAAACCAATCCTCTATTTTTGGCAGTGCTAACTTGAGGTAAAAGCGCATTGTAAAAAACTTCCGCCGATTGGTAAGCAAAATTTGCAACGGCAAATAGAACCAAGGGTAAAATCATGCTTTGCGATTGCCCCAAAAGTGCAGTACATGCGACACAAATAAGTACAAATATTCTTAAAAAGGGAATCCTTTTTCCATAGCTGTCTGAAATTGCTCCAAGAATTGGTAATATTGCTGCTGCTGCCAACATAGAGATTGAAACAGTCATAGCATATTCCGCAGAGCTTACACCACCATTTTCTCGAGTTATCCATAAAGGGAAAAAAAAGGATAGTATTGCTAAGCTAAATATTGTGTTTGCGAGATCATAAATCGCCCACGAAATAGTAGGAAGTGTAAAAACAGTCTGTCTTTTTTCCGCGTCTTTCAATGAAACTCTGCTCTCTAATTACTACACCAAAAATCCTAGCACAGATCAACTTTAGGCAACAGAAAGTGTTAGAATGGCGGATGTAAAAACGATTACTTTAATGCCAAACATCAACGGTTCACAAATTACAACTCCCCGATTATAGCTCGCACGAGAAGATAATGCTACCTGAAAACATTGTTGTCCAAGGCGCAAGAGAACACAATCTAAAAGACATAAACGTAACTATTCCAAGGAATAAATTGGTTGTAGTCACTGGCGTTTCAGGCTCTGGTAAAAGCACCTTAGCCTTCGACACAATTTACGCAGAAGGGCAGCGTCGATATGTAGAATCTCTTTCGTCATACGCACGACAATTTTTGGGCAGGATGGACAAACCAGAAGTCGATTACATTGGAGGACTTTCGCCCTCAATATCAATAGATCAAAAAGGTGTATCTCATAACCCAAGATCTACTGTTGGAACAGTGACAGAAATATACGATTACCTAAGATTGTTTTTTGCGAGAGTCGGTCATCCCCATTGTTACAATTGTAATCGCCCAATTCAAAAGCAAACTGTTCAACAAATTGTTGATACTATTTCTCAATTAAAAGATAGTTCTCGAATTCAAATTTTATCTCCACTTGTCCGGCGAAGAAAAGGTGAGCATAAAGATGTTTTTGAAAAAGCTAGGCAAGAGGGTTTTGTCAGGGTAAGAGTCAATGGACAAATCCACGATTTGTCCGAAGATTTCTCTTTAAACAAACAACAATGGCACACCATTGAAATTGTAGTTGACCGTCTAGTAATTAGCGAGAAAACTGACCTTGGAAGATTGACTGACTCTGTAGAAACCGCACTCAGAATGTCTGAAGGTATCTTGCTGATATCAATATCCGAATCGGAAGATGTTTTATTTTCAGAACAATTTGCTTGTTTGCACTGCAACATCAGCCTAAGTGAATTAGAACCGAGGACATTTAGTTTTAACAATCCTCACGGTGCTTGTTCAACATGTGCGGGTATTGGTTACAAATTGGAAGTCGATCCTGATTTGGTTATTCCTGATAAATCTAAAAGTATCAAAGAGGGAGGAATCAATCACCCGTGGTCCAAGTCTGGAGCAATGACTCCATGGTTTGCAAGTCAATTATCTTCCTTAGCTGAACAACATAATTTTTCAACTGATATACCCATTAAACAATTAAATGAAGAACATATAAATGTAATATTGTTTGGATCAAAAGATGTATCGACTAATACCAGATACAAATCTCGCAGAGGCCGTAGATTCCGTTGGAGATCAACTTTTGAAGGTGTTATTACAAGCTTGCAAAGACGTCATCAATCAACAGACTCTGAATCAGTTCGCCGAGAGATAGAACGTTACATGACTGCAATGGATTGCGTTTCATGCGGAGGCAATAAATTAAAACCCGAAGCATTAGCTGTAACAATTTGTGGGCGCAACATTTCATCGGTCTCAAATTCTTCCATCTCAGAAATGTTGTCATGGATTATGGAAATCTCATCTGATTCCACCTCTAAAACGCCTAGTCTTAAAATTCAAACACTAACACCTCGTGAAAAGGCTATAGGATCAGAAATAATTAAAGAAATTAAGTCCCGATTATCATTCTTGAAAAACGTTGGCCTAGATTATCTTTCTCTTTCTAGGCGTGCATCCACTCTTAGCGGGGGTGAATCTCAAAGAATTCGATTGGCCACTCAAATTGGATCAGGCCTAATGGGAGTACTTTATGTATGTGATGAACCTAGTATCGGATTGCACCCTGCAGACGATACTAGATTAATTAATACGCTTAAAGGGCTTCGTGACATAGGAAATACAGTACTTATTGTGGAACACGATGAGGCAATAATGCGATCATCTGACTTTATAGTAGATTTAGGGCCTGGTGCTGGGGAAAATGGCGGTGAGCTCGTTGTTGCAGGAACCCTCGATGAAATCATATCCTGTCAAAATTCGATTACCGGTCAATATCTAGCTGGATCCAAAAGAATTTCATCGCCGGAAACTCGCCGTCCTCCATCAGAAAAATCTTTACTAATACGTAATCCCCTCGCAAATAATTTGAAAGGGGAAGACGTAGCCATCCCTCTGGGCTTGCTTGTATGTGTAACAGGAGTATCAGGGTCCGGTAAAAGCACATTGGTAAATGAATTACTCTACAAATCATTAGCTCAGTTAATTAATCGTTCTAGAGAAAGACCTGGGAATTTCGGGGGTATTGAAGGCATTGAAAATATTGACAAAGTAGTAAACATTGATCAAGCTCCTATCGGCAGAACGCCCCGGAGTAATCCTGCAACGTACACGGGTGCTTTCACTCCCATCAGAGAATTATTCTCGACTGTACAAGAAGCTAGAGCGAGAGGATACAAGCCTGGACGATTTTCCTTTAATGTAAAAGGAGGTCGTTGTGAAGCTTGTGCCGGAGGAGGATTCATCACCATTGAAATGCAATTCCTTCCAGATGTGACTGTGCCATGCGAGTCTTGTGGAGGAAAGCGATACAATCGTGAGGCCCTAGAAATTCTTTGGAAAGGGAAGACTATTGCCGATGTTCTTTCAATGACTGTTTCTGAAGCTCTAATATTTTTTAATAACATCCCTTCAATACGTAACAAGCTTCAAACTATGAACGATGTAGGCCTTGGATATATTCGCCTAGGACAGCCAGCCACACAAATTAGCGGGGGAGAAGCACAAAGAGTTAAACTGGCTTCGGAATTAAGTAAACGCTCAACTGGCAAGACCATTTATATTCTAGATGAACCAACTACAGGATTATCATTCCATGATTGTGACCTTTTGATAGCCGTTCTTCAAAGGCTTGTAGATTCTGGCAACACCGTGGTATTAATTGAGCATCATTTAGACCTAATTAACAATGCTGACTGGATAATAGATTTAGGCCCTGGTGCAGGAAATAATGGTGGTAAAATTGTCGCCCAAGGAACACCCGAACAGTTAATTTCAGTAGCTAAATCTCAAACTGGAATGTATTTAAATGAACATGTTAGGAATCTAAAATCAACAAAATCTAAAATCGTAGTTAAGGAGAACTAAAATCGACGAAAAATCTTTAAAAGAATTAATGGAGAAGGTTAAATCCGGAACAATTTCAACAAATGATGCAATTGGAATGTTAAAATCTTTGCCGTATGAAGATATTGGATTTGCCAAGGTTGACCATCACCGTAATATAAGAAAAGGGTTCCCTGAGGTCATTTTTGGGGAAGGAAAAACTTCTCATCAAGTCAAAGAAATCTCTTTATCAATTCTACGTAATAATGACCGGTTACTAGTTACAAGATCTAACGATGATCATTTCAACACACTCTTACCTCATATCCCCGACGCAAAATTTGACTCTGAGGCGAAATTGATATCGGTTGATCGCAGAAAGTTAAAGGTTCAAACGCCTGGGATTTTAGTAATGTGTGCGGGCACATCAGATCTTCCTATTGCAAAGGAAGCATCTATGACTGCAGAGATGATGGGAAACAAAGTTCAATTAATATCCGATGTTGGAGTAGCTGGAATTCATAGATTGTTTGATCAACAAACCCATATACATAATGCACGAGTAATCGTTGTAATTGCAGGAATGGAGGGAGCATTGCCTTCAGTGATTGGGGGAATAGCCAAAGCCCCAATAATCGCTGTTCCTACTAGTGTTGGTTATGGAGCTTCATTCAATGGACTAGCCGCATTGCTAGCCATGATGAACAGCTGTGCAACTGGTGTTGGGGTTGTAAATGTTGATAACGGATTTGGAGCAGGTTATCTAGCTTCTTTAATCAATCAGTTACCTGCCTTGAGTGAGTCTATTGATAATCAATAATTGCTCTTCCAAAAATTTCACCCTTTTCTAGATCTGAGCATGCTGTATTAATATCTTCTAGTCGATAACGTTGAGTCACAAGGTCATCTAATGGAAATTTACCTTTCTCAAACCATCGCAAGAATAATTCGAAATCTTTTTCAGGGTATGTTGCCCCCAGGCTACCTCTATAAATTCGTTGATGGAGCATAAATAATGCCGGATCAAGGCTCATCGGTTCAGTGCCAGGCATGCCTATTAAAACCGCCATTCCTCCATGATTATCTGCACCAGGCCCTCCCCCTCTTGTAGAAGAAAGAATTTGCTCATTAGTCAATTTGAGACCAATTGCATCCATTGCATAATCAGCACCGCCTCCAGTAATTTCAATTATCTTTTCAACAGGATTTTCAACTGATGCATTAATTGTGTGAGTAGCTCCAAATTTCTTTGAGAATTCCAATTTTTCATCTAATAAATCCACTGCTATAATGGGATAAGCTTCTAATATGGCAGCCATCTGAATAGCACAAAGACCTACTCCTCCTGCACCATAAACAGCAACTGATTCTCCAGGTCTCACCTTAGCAGTATTCATAACCGCTCCAGCCCCAGTAAGTACGGCACAACCTACGATACTAACCAAATCCAATGGGTACTGATTCCCAATTGGTATCACTAATTCTCCAGACGTAAGAACATCTTCACTCCAAGTATATACCGGCGTAGTAATAGGAATCTCATGATAACTTGCACCTGTTGGGTCTGCTGGTATTCTTCCCTGAATAGGACTTCTGCGCACCCAAGTAACAATCGCACTATCTCCTTCTTTAACATGAGAAACGCCTTCTCCAACCCCCGTCACAACCCCAGCACCTTCATGGCCAAATAGAGAGGGTTTTGGAATAGCTGGATTATGCATTTGATGAAGCTGTGAGTGACAAACCCCGCTAGAAACTAATTTAACAGAAACTTGTCCAGGGCCAGGATCTGGCAGCTCTATATCATCTACAATTAATGTAGGCTCATTGGTTAGTTGAATTGCAGCTGTTGTCTTCATAAAATCCTCCCGAAGATCGAATCCATATTAATATTTTGGCTGAATATCAGTCAACCTAATGATTGAATACTTAAATTTTTGATACACAGACTTGCAGTGAGTAAATTTGAAGGCTATTATTCAAGCGAGGTTACAATGCCATCTCCAGAGTATCAATTTACAGAAATTATCCGTTTGGAACCAGAATCCGTTGGAGAGCCCGGAAAACGCACATTTCGCCTAATCGCTGAAAGCGGAACAAGTTCAGCTATTTTATGGCTTGAAAAAGAGCAGCTTTTCCAGCTAGCCCTTGCTGCCCAGCAGGTATGTGACGAATTGCCATCGTCAGGAGATACTGCCGATGCCCCTTCAGAGCTTGAAGCTCCAGAACTCACTATTTTGGAATTCCAAATTAATAAATTAGCCATGGGTCATGATCAAACTCGAAGTATGTTTATTATTGATGCATATGATTTTGAAGCCCCAGAGCCAACCATTCGAATATGGGCAACTAGAAATCAAATTGAGAGTTTTTTATCCGAAGCAATGAGGGTAGTAACTTCGGGAAGACCACTATGTCCGCTCTGTTCTAATCCAATAAATCCTGATGGTCATCAATGCCCAAGGTCAAATGGCAAAGTACATATAGATAGAATATTTGAATAGTCCAAACAATGAATTTCTTCACTTTTGATATATGAATGTAATCAATCAATCTCCGTCTACAGATTCAATGTGTCCCTCTGGGTTCGAATTAATTGACCTGGACCAAAACTCCGCACTACCTTTTCTCAAAACTGCGCAAATAATTGATGGTTATTTAACTCCTTATGGTTCTAACCACACATTTGTAATTTTTTTAGACGTCGGCGAAAAGAAATGTATCCGTGCAATTTATAAACCTGAAAAAGGCGAACGTCCCCTAAGAGATTTTCCTTTAGGAACACTTCACAAAAGAGAACTTGCATCTGCCAGCCTTAGTAAATTAATTGGTTGGCCAAATATACCTCTGACGATTTCTAGAGACGGTCCTCATGGAGTGGGAATTGTTCAACAATATATAAATCACAACCCAGAAATCACTTATTTTGAATTGCGTGATGATATTTCTTTCCAAAGAAGCTTGGAAGAGATAGCCGTATTTGATTTACTAGCCAATAATACTGATCGAAAGGCAGGACATTGCATCTTAGATACTCATAATAAAATCTGGAGCATTGATCATGGTCTTACATTTCATCAATCATTTAAATTGCGGACTGTTATGGTTGAATTCTGGGGCAAAGAATTCTCGCAAGGCTTGATACCTAGTCTGTACAATCTAAATGAAAGTCTCAACAAGACACCCGGAAATTCTTCCACCGAAATTTCATCTCTAATATCTGGCGAAGAATTTGATTCTTTAAAGTTCCGATTAGAATATCTTCTGCAAAATCCTGTGTTTCCAATTTTCGATCTGAACTTTAATATTCCATATCCCTTAATTTAATTTTATGATATAATTTGCGCTCGCATGCATATTTGACGTGCTAATCGATTTAGTTTTCAAACAAAAAATTAGGAGGAACGGTTTGGCGTATGTCACTATAAGAGATGGTGAAGATTCCGAAGGGCTTCTAAAAAGATTTCAAAGCCAGATGCAACGCTCGGGCATTATGCGGGAACTTAGAAACCGCCGATCCTTTTTATCTAAGGGAGAACGTCGACGCCTAGAACGACAGCGAAGCATTCGAAGAGCCAGAAGAAGAATTCGAAACTCTAGAATGAGACAATAACAAAACCTTTTAACTTTTGTCTGATTAGTCCTTCATCAACTGTAAATTTCTAGATTCATTATAGAATTTTCTGTGGATTGTTTTGTTTGCAGATAAAACTCCAGTACTATCAAGCGTGATGGGTTTCCCGTATCTATCTGTTATCTGACCACCTGCTTCTTGAATTAACAATATTCCCGCTATCTGGTCCCATGGAGATAATTGAGGATGAATGTAAATATCGTATCTTCCAGAAGCAACATAGGCTAGTCCTAATGCAGATGAACCCATTAGTCTTGCTGCAGCAACTTTTCCCCAAGCATTAGAAACAACATCTAAGGTTTGTCCTCCCGCAACACCCGTATAACTTAAATCAAAACCTAAAAGGCATTCCGAAAGCTTTTCTTTGTTTGATACTTGTATCCTTTCAGAATTTAGATATGATCCTTTGCCTTCTTGTGCATAAAACATTTCTTCTCTTATGGGATCATATGTTACGCCAAGCAAAACATTTCCCTGAAAGGACAGGCCAATTACTAAAGAAAAAAATGGAATTCCCCTAGCATAATTTCTTGTTCCGTCAATAGGATCTACTATCCAAACAAAGCCATCATTTATTTGTGCTCCACCTGATTCTTCACCCAAAAATCCCATTTCCGGATATTCTGCAAAAATTAATGATCTCATCAACTTTTCAGAAGCCTTATCTGCATCCGTAACAACATCATTAATTCCCTTAACTGAAATCTCCTTGGCACCATAAAATTTATTTAAAATTAGACTCCCTGCCTCTTTTGCAATCTTCTGGGCAATCACTAAGGCTGTTTCTCCTGATTTTCCACTGGGGATTTTAATCATAAAAATTTTTCCTCCCTAAAAAACTTGAAAATAATCGAAAAATAGGCCTATATTTTTCGATTTTAGCATTGAACAGATCTCGTCAATGTTATAACCTCACATCGTAACGGAATGAATAGTAGAAATTTTCCTCAATCTTGTTTTTAGCTTACGGAATTCTACTAAAAAGTCCAAGTGTTTTTTATTATGTCGATGTGCTTACACAGATAGATAAAAACAACTATATTTTGTGCATTCATTAAAGGGGAAGGGTTATATGGTGGCAACTAAAGCCAACCAAATCTGGCAGGCAGTATTAGGTCAGATCCAACTACAAATCACAAGGCCAAGTTACGACACTTGGCTGAAAAATACTGAAGGTATAGCCTTCGACGGTGATGAAGTGTTTACTGTTAGCGTTCCAAGCGCCTTTGTAAAAGCACAACTTGAAGACAGAATGTATGAACTTCTAAACGATGCTTTAGAAAGTCAAATAGGCCAACCAATAACTATTAAATTTACATCGTCAGAAAGCTCTATAGATGAAATTCCAGAACCATCTTTTAAAGACTCAATACCTATACAGGATAACTCTACAAAACTTTATAATTTATCCCGTTCCTTAAACACCAATTTCACATCTAATTCATTTGTTGTAGGAACATCAAATGAATTGGCTTTTGCTGCTTCTCAGGCAGTCTCAGAAAATCCTGGGCTAGCTTACAATCCGCTAGTTATATATTCAGGAGTTGGGTTGGGCAAAACACACCTGCTTCACTCTATTGCACATCAATTGATATCCAGGGGATTGAATCCGGTTTATGTAACCGCAGAACAATTTACTAACGAATATGTTAAATCTATTCGTGAAAATAAAACAGATTCATTTAGAGATTTCTACAGATCAGCTGACGCATTACTTTTAGATGATATTCAATTCCTTATGGGCAAAGAACGAACGCAAGAAGGATTTTTTCACACCTTTAATGCATTACATATGGTGAACCGCCAAATTGTGGTTGCCAGCGATCGTCCAGTATCAATGCTCTCTCTTCTTGAAGATAGGATTAGATCCCGACTTCAGGGCGGGCTTGTTGTGGATATTCAACCTCCTGATTTTGAAACCCGTATGGCAATTCTAATGAAAAAAGCGGAAACTGCCGGACATGTGATTGATTCGGAGATAATTGCATTTATTGCTGAACGAATAAGCCAAAACATCCGTGAGCTAGAAGGCAGCCTTAGTAGATTGTTAGCTTACTCCGATCTGATGAAGGCAGAAATCACTTTGGAGCTTGTCAAAAACATTATTAGCATTTCAGAAATAAAACCCAGAATAGCTGAATCAGCGATATTAAATGCTGTCTCAGAATATTATCAAATTGACAAAAACAGTATCCTGGGAGATCAGCGAGATCGTCGCACATCTCTAGCTCGACACATAGCAATGTATTTAATGAGAGAGGATGCATCCCTCAAAGCTACTTCCATTGGAAAAATGATTGGTGGGAAAAATCATGCTACTGTATTAAGTGCATGTAAGAGAATTTCCTCTTTGCTCACCAAAGATAATGAAATCCAAAGAGATGTTTACAAAATAAGAGAATTAGCAGCAGCTAGTTAAAAGAAAAAGTCTACTACAGCTCTCGGCCTGTTGTTTATTTGCGGTTTATATGTGGAAAAAATGATACTATCCTGACATTATTGCTACTATTACTAACAATAATGTTATCTTTAATGTTAGTTCTATGTGGGAAAAAAATTAATCAACAAATCTCTAAAAAAGACCACATAACATCATTCCTCTATCCACAAAAAAGTAACATTATTGAAACAACTCTATTAGCCTATCCATCACTACATTAATGGCACAAAGAAAATATCATCTAAAATAAATATCATTTCCCACAGTATTATTATTACCAAAAGATAAATTAAGTTGAGAAAATAAATGATTGATTCACAAGTTATTAACATAAGTAGTGGTAATGGTGGTAATGGTTGTGTTAGTGGTAGACGTGAAAAATATATTCCAAAAGGCGGTCCTGATGGAGGTGATGGAGGTGATGGAGGATCAATATTTTTTGTAGGTGATGAGAATATTTCAACATTAATTGATTTTCAATATAAAAAAACTTTTGAAGCAGATAGTGGAGTAGACGGACAAAGTTCTCAAAAATATGGACGTAAGGGAAAGAATCTTTTTATTAAAGTACCTTTAGGTACCTTGGTTTTTAATAATAAGTTAAAATCTGCGGAAAACCTTTTGCTTGAAATAACAGAACCCAACCAACCTAAGGTTGTTGCTACGGGCGGTAAAGGCGGTCGTGGTAACGCCCATTTCGCAACAAGTACAAATCGATTTCCTAAACTAGCAGAAGCAGGAGAAAGAGGAGAGTCCTTTGAGATTAGGTTAGAACTGAAGCTACTTGCCGATGTAGGTATTATTGGGGCTCCTAACGCAGGAAAGTCTAGTCTCTTAGCTTCTATATCTAGAGCCAAGCCAAAGGTAGCTGATTACCCATTTACAACCCTAGAACCTGTTTTGGGAGTGGTAGATATTAAAAGTCACCGTATTGTTATGGTTGATATCCCCGGCCTAATAGAAGGAGCCCACGAGGGCCAAGGTCTCGGCCATGATTTTTTGAAGCACATAGAACGCACTAAAATCCTTATTCATTTAATTGACGCGTCTGCTGAAAACCCATTCGAGACTTATACATTGATACAACAAGAAATTCGGCTGTTTAATCCTGAATTATCATTGAAACCTCAAATTATAGTTTTAAACAAGATGGATAAAAAGGACGCTATAAAGAATATTGACCAGATTAAAAAAAGTTTTCAGAACCAAAATGTTTCTATTTCACCGATGTTTATATCTGTTGCAACACTAGAAGGAATTGAAGACTTGAAAAATACAGCTCTTAATTTATTAAGCAGTGAAAACGAGAAGAAGCCAACACTGAAATTCGAAGAAACTCCAATCATACGACCTCAGGTAATTAACTCAGAAAAAAAGAATTTTTCTATCAAAATCTCAGGCTCTCAATTTGTTGTAAAGAGTGAAAGGGCTGAGCGTATAGTATTAAATAACGGGGACTGGGAAGCCCAAATTCAATACAATGCCTTACTTGAACGATTAGGAATAATAAATGCCCTCATAGATAAAGGTATAACAGCTGGGGATACCGTTAAAATTGGTTTAAATGAATGGGAATGGGAATCATGAAAATAGGTGTTTTTGGAGGAACTTTTGACCCCATTCATAACGGTCACATACATTTAGCAAATGAAGTCTTGATTCAAGAGAATTTAGACCAGATTGTATTTATACCAGCTGGAGATCCCTGGATGAAGTCAGGCATAAAGATTACTGATTCGAATATAAGAAAACATATGATTGACATATCAATAGCTGGTAATCCTAAATTTTTGTCCAGTGATATTGAGTTGAGCAGATGCGGGCCAACATATACATTGGACACGCTTGAAGAATTAACGAACCGGAACACAAAAAATGATCAGTTTTTCTTAATTTTGGGTACTGATGCTATGAAAAGTTTTCATCTTTGGAAAAACCCAAAAAGAATTTTAGAATTAACTAAAATCATACTAGCTGACCGCAATAGTGAAATTTCTCCAATATTTTTAGAAGAACTCTCCCAAATAACAGATCTATCAGGAAAAATTATTTACTTGAAATCAGAAATGTTAGATATAAGTAGTACTGATATTAGAAGAAAAATTTTGGCCGGGGAAAGTATTCATTCATTAGTTCCTAAACAAGTTAATGAGTTCATTTCCAGTTCAAAAAATTTCAAATGACCCTCCTTATTCACTCCAGAAATTTGACCCGATTGCACCCGCTCTCTATAATAAGTTTTCATAGTTTTCCATACATGCCTTGGTTCACTTTGTGATTTAGGAGATTATGTGCTGAATAGCAACAAAATAATGAATTTTTCACGCCAATGGCACGAAGAATGTGGTGTTGTGGGAACTTACACTGAAGATTTAGATGCTGCAAACGTGGCAGCTTTTGCCCTTTATGCACTTCAGCATAGAGGACAGGAAAGCGCAGGAGTAGCTTCTTCTAATGGAGATTCCATTCAAGTCCAAACAGGCATGGGGCTAATTAATCAATCTTTTAAAGATATTGACTTGGAAGTAATGCAAGGAAATATTGCAATTGCACACACCCGATATTCGACAACAGGATCCAATAGAATTGATAATGCTCAACCCATTCTCTCATCTAATGATGGAAACGAAATTGCATTGGCACATAATGGAAATTTGGTTAATGCTAGAGAATTAAAACAAGAATTAATTCAAAAGGGAGTTAAATTTACCTCAAGTAATGATTCCGAAGTAATAGCACATTTTATAACGAC
This sequence comes from SAR202 cluster bacterium, assembly GCA_022447855.1. Lineage (GTDB taxonomy): Bacteria > Chloroflexota > Dehalococcoidia > Lucifugimonadales > UBA6927 > UBA6927. The sequence continues at coordinate 58,307 of JAKUTX010000002.1, read as the reverse complement.
AGCACCTGGAGCAACTCTTGCAGAGCGATTAAAATACTGTATGCAAAGATTGCAAGGAGCATATTCTCTAGCACTGATGACACCATCAGCGTTGATTGCGGTCAGAGATCCTAGAGGCGTTCGTCCTTTATGTATAGGAAGACTTAAAGACGGATGGGTTGTTGCTTCTGAAAGCTGTGCGCTAGATCATGTTGGTGCTAAGCTAGTTCGAGATGTCAAGCCTGGAGAAGCTGTGCAATTAGGGGCTACAGGGATTGAGACAATATATCAGCATGTGTCGATGGAGAAGCCCGCATTGTGCGTATTTGAACATATCTACTTTGCTCGGCCTGATAGCATAATTGAAGACAAATTAGTGCATGAAGCACGTGTATCTATGGGTGTTGAACTTGCTAAAGAACATCCTGTAGATGCAGATATGGTGGTGGGTGTTCCAGACTCTGCGTCTCCCGCCGCAACAGGTTATGCTCAGCAATCGGGAATACCCTATGGAGATGCACTCGTCAAAAATCGTTACGTCGGGCGGACTTTTATTCTACCTGATCAGAGAGAAAGAGAACTTGGTGTTCGCAGAAAATTAAATCCCATGTCTTCTCTAGTACGAGGTAAAAGGTTAGTGGTCGTTGATGATAGTATTGTTCGAGGAACCACCACTCCTCCAGTTGTAAGGCTTTTAAAGGATGCAGGAGCGACCGAGGTTCATTTACGTATTTGTGCTCCTCCTATTCAATGGCCATGCCATTATGGTGTTGATATGGCTACTCGGGATGAATTAATAGCTGCCGACAAGACCCCAGAAGAAGTCAACTCTATCATTGGATCGGATTCTTTGGGATATTTGAGCATTCCTGGATTGCTAAGGGCAGTAAAGGGTGACAAAAAAAGTTATTGCATGGCGTGCTTCACTGGAGATTATCCAATTCCTGTTCAAATCGAAATGAACAAATTGGCCATGGAAATTTAGTTAGGTAATTATTATTAATGGAAGAATTGTCTTACAAAGCTTCAGGGGTAGATTTAGAGGCCGCTCAGTCTTTTAAAGAACAACTTGCCGCGATTGTGAACCCAACTCACGGAGAGAATATTTTATCAGGAGTAGGGGGCTTTGGCGCCGCATACAAATTAGCAAATTATAAATCTCCAATTCTGATTTCGAGTACAGACGGAGTTGGTACAAAATTGCGATTAGCTATTCTTCTTGAGAACTATGATACGATCGGTGAGGATCTAGTTAATGCATGCGTCAATGATATTTTAGTTTCAGGTGCTGACCCTCTCTTTTTTTTGGATTATATAGCGGTTGGCGTTCTTCAGGAAGAAGTTTTACTTGCGTTGATAAAGGGTATAGCACGAGCCTGTGAATATAATTCTTGTGCTCTAATAGGAGGAGAGACAGCCCAAATGCCCGGAATGTATTCGGGGTCAGATTTTGACATGGCTGGATTTGTTCTTGGAGCTGTTGAGGAAAAGGCTTTAATTGACGGGAAGAATATTGTTCCCGACGACATTTTAATTGGGATTCCTTCGAATGGACTTCATACAAACGGCTACTCTCTAGCAAGAAAAATTTTTGATACCGATAATGGTTCCCATATGCTTTGTGAATATGACTCCATACTTGGATCTACTTATGGTGAAGCTCTCATGCTTCCTCATACTCCATACTTCAAAACCGTTTCGGCCGTCCGGCATTTGGTTAAAGGGATGGCTCATGTGACAGGGGGAGGCCTTATAGAGAATATTCCTAGAGTCCTTCCTTCTCGAGTTGCTGCTGTCATTGACAATACATCTTGGGAGATACCACAAATATTCCGATCACTGCAGTTAAAAGGTAATATTCCCCAAGACGAAATGTTCAGAGTATTCAATATGGGCATTGGAATGGTAATCGTTTCTTCTCCTGCTAATGCACCTAAAATTTTGTCAAAATTGAGTGATTCGAAAATTATTGGTTCAGTTATTGAACAAAATCAACCAGATTCTAAGCAGGTGATAATCGAGAATGTTTAAATATTAAGGACGAACATTATGAGAGCGCTGGTTAGCACATATGACAAAACAGGAATAGTAGAATTTGCTAAGGAATTAACTGAATTAGGAATTGAAGTTATAAGTACTGGCGGTACCGCTAACGCAATTCGCAATGCAGGAATCCCTGTTAAAGAAGTTTCTGAGATAACAAAATTTCCTGAGATTCTTGATGGCAGGGTTAAGACTCTCCATCCTATAATTCATGGTGGGATTTTAGCTCGTAGAGATTGTGAAAACCATTTAAAACAAATTGACGGCCTAGGCATAGAAGCTATCGATATAGTAGTCGTGAATTTATATCCTTTCGTAGAAACAATAAAATCAGACAATTCTAACTTAATAGACGCACTGGAAAATATAGATATTGGGGGCCCAACCCTTTTGCGCGCGGCAGCAAAATCTTTTCCAGATGTTTTGCCTTTAGTTCACAGTTTAGATTTTAAATGGATTATTGAAAGACTTAAAGCATTTACAGAAATTACAATTGAAGAACGAAAACTTTTAGCAAAAAAAGCATTTCAACACGTATCTCAATATGATTCATCTATTTCGAGATATCTTGCAGATAAAAATGATGTTTCGACTGAAGAAATCGCCATAGGATTTGAGAAAGTTAGAGAATTAAGATATGGGGAAAATCCTCATCAAAAAGCAACATTATTCGCTGATACTACAACAACAGGAGGGTTAATAAATTCTATACAATTACATGGTAGTGAAATGTCTTATAATAACTTTGTAGATGCTGACTCAGCATTGAAAATAGTTTCTGATTTTCCCTCCCATGCGTCGGTAATTGTAAAACATACAAATCCTTGCGGACTTTCTGTATCAGATTCGCAACCCTATGCTTATCAAAATGCGTTTGACGGAGACCAAACTTCTGCTTTCGGGGGCATTGTTGCATTTAACTCAACCTTAACTATTGACACAGCTAAAGCTATGAGAGGAGTCTTTTTTGAGATGGTACTGGCTCCGGATTTTGACCCTGAAGCCCTTGAGATTTTGAAGCGTCGGCGGAATAGAATCATTAAAATTCAAGAATTGACCACTCATGCAAGCCTTATTGATATTAGGCAAATTAGTGGTGGAGCTCTCGTTCAAACACCAGATGTTTCAGAAAAGACTCAAACTGAGTGGCGTGTAGTTACAGAAAAAATTCCTACGGATCAGCAAATGGAGGATTTAGAATTTGCATGGAAGGCATGCAAGCATGTTAAGTCAAATGCTATTGTTTTAGCAAAAGAAAACACAATGATTGGAATGGGAGCTGGTCAACCTAACAGGGTAATAAGTGTTAAGCTAGCTGTTCAGAGCGCTGGCTCAAAAACTTCTGGTAGTGTAATGTCCTCAGATGCGTTTTTTCCATTTCCAGACAATGTTGAGGTTGCCAGCAAAAGTGGCATTAGCTGTATCATACAACCCGGAGGGTCTATTAGAGATGCTGAAGTAATAGATGCTGCGAATGATTGTGGTATATCTATGGTTTTTACTGGCATGAGGCATTTTTTGCATTAGGATCCATTTATAATGAAAACTTCTATCGATATCGTCATTCCGATATTTAATGAGGAAGACGATCTAAGGCATAAAATCACGGAACTGAACCAATTTTTATCTAAATTTAATGAACGATGGAATTGGAAAATTTCAATATTCGATAATGGTTCTATAGACGATTCTGAAAGAATAGGATTGCAATTAGAATCTAATTCTTTAGGGAAAATACATTACCATAGAATGGCTCTGCGTGGGCGAGGAAGAGCCCTAAGTCAAGCATGGACAGTATCAGATGCGGATATTGTATGTTACATGGACCTAGATCTATCAACAAATCTTATGCATTTTGAATCTTTGATTTCCGCGATTGATGAGAAGAGATGTCATCTAGCTATTGGGTCTAGGTTGTCTCGAGGGTCAAAAGTAATGCAACGCTCTTTTTTTCGGAGTGTTTTATCAAAGGGGTATAATTTTTTAATAAAAGTTATATTTTCATCAGGCATTAGTGACGCACAATGCGGATTCAAGGCAATGGATGCGAACCTGGCAAAAAAAATTGTTCCTATGATTAAGGATACAGGCTTTTTTTGGGACACCGAACTATTGTTAATCTCCTCTGCGGCGTCTCTTGATATTTTAGAAATTCCTGTTTACTGGGAAGACGATCCGGATAGTAGGGTTAGAATAATAAATACAATTATTACAGATCTTCGGGGTCTAGTTAGAATGAGGCTTGGAGGTATGAATAAAGCGGCTAGAGAAATTGCTTTTAAGCCGGGAAAATAATGAAATGGTCATTGAAAATACAACTTGCAGTTTGAACTTCTCGACTGTACCATTATCGGGCTATTTAGATCCATTTTTAGGTACGAAATATGACAACGAATGAATTTGATGCTCGAGCGCAAGTGCTTCTTGGTGACACCGCAAATGTTGAACTTCAGAGAGCGCAAACAATACTACGAAGTGAAAATCTTAATCCGTCTGTATCTTTAGAGCTCTTTTCGGATAAAGATGGAGTTGTATGCGGTATTAATGAAAGTGTTGAATTATTAGGAAAGATACTTCCAGAGCGTGGTAGCGAAGTGTGGGCATTAGATGATGGTGATAGCATTAAAGTAAATGAAGTAGTAATGAGAATTAAGGCACCATATAGCGCTATAGCTCTTTATGAGTCTGCTCTTACAGGTATCCTTAGCTCAAGTACTTCATGGTCTACAGCTGCGCGCGATTGTGTAAATATGGCTGGAGACACCCCAGTGATTTCAAATGGTGCAAGCGGAATGCATCCCAATGTTGCAGCTGTCATGGATTATTCTGCTATTGTTGGAGGTTGTGTTGGATGTTCAACTATTTTAGGCGCCAGAATGTCGCAGTTAACTCCTTTCGGAACTATGCCAACGTCCTTGCCGTTAATATTTGGAGACACCGTTACTGCTGCCAAGGCTATGGATGATCATCTACCTCAAGGAGTTCCTAGAATTTCTCTTGTTCACGTTCTTCAGGATGAAGCGATCGAGGCATTGAACCTTGCGGAGGGTTTAGGCGAAAGGCTCAGAGGGATTTTTTTGAATACTCCGCAAGAACGAGGTGGAGTCACTATTGAATTGGTTAATGAAGTTCGGGCGCGGTTAGATTTAGCATCAGCCACACATGTAGAAATTTTTGTTGGCGGAGATCTAAATCCTAAAAAAATAGAACAATTTTCTAAGGCTAATTCTCCAATTGCTGGCTTTATTGTCAGTAAATATATTTCAGAAGCTCCGCAGCATTTTTTTAATGCCGAATTGCATGAAGTTGATGGAAAACCTGTTGCTCGAAGAGGGAGACTGCCAGGCCCTACGGCCAACTCAAAATTAAGTTTGGTTTTGTAGTCTGTTATTTTTTAAACGCACTAACAATATTGGTTGATCTTTTTGACTCACTTTCGACCATTCTGCAATTTGCTTGCCTCCGACCCATGCAATAGAATTATTAGAAGTTAACAGAGGCAAACAACAACGTCGATTTCGTGGAATTTTTTGGTCTATAAAATATCTGCTTAAAATTTTTTCTTGGGCCATACCAAGTGGTTGGAATCTATCTCCCGAATTTCGAATGCGGATCTTTAAATTGGTTTCTCCTAGTGAAGCCCTAAAACTTGCAGAAAGGGATTCTTGTTTTTGTGTCTGCTGCGATGAACCTGAAGAATAACTAGTTACTATAGACCATTCCTTGGAAAGTATTGTTTCTCCTGGAACTTTCAGTTTAATAGGAATAAATTTTTTAGAATCACAAATGCCATTATGAGCTTTGTAAAAAGTTAATGTATTATATTCGTTAATGACTTGGATAGCATTTGGTAAAGAGCAAGCTTTTCCACTTTCGCCATTTAATACATTAACGATTTGCTCTATATGGTGATATGTTAAGTTTTCAAGACTGCCAGCAATATTAAAATATGCTTTTCTGAGCAAGCGCTTCTTAATGCTAACGTTTAGATTGACTAATTCTGTGATTTTGAGACTTATAGATTCGTGAGAATTGAGAGAAGGTAGAATATTTTGAGACAATGCAGTTTCCCAGTAAGTATCGACTAATTCTTCGATTAAATTAGCATCTTCTTGGGAAATTGTTGCTAATCTATTTAATGAATGTATAACATTTGGATAAAACTTTTTTATGCTTTGCAAAATGGAATTTCTAATCCAATTCCTTCTAGGAATAAGAGAAAAATTTGTTGGGTCTTCAATCGGCAAAATATTTGAAATTTTGCAGTAAGATAAGTTCTCTTTGTGAGATGTTGAAATTAAAGGCCTAAACACTGCAAATGAGTGTTTGAATCTTCGTCTAGTTGTGTAAATCTGCATTCCTTGCAGCCCTTGAAGTCCTGTACCTCTAAATATGTTCATCATTACTGTTTCAGCTTGATCGTCATAGGTATGTCCTAGAATAATAGCATCAGCTTTTTCTTGGGCAGCTATTTTGTAAAAGAAATCGTATCTAAATTTGCGAGCGGTAGTTTCAAGAGTTGATGTTGTGCCTTGATACAGATTTTTCAAGAACGCAGATTCGATGCTATATTTCATGTTATATTCTTTGAAAAGTGTTTCAACTATTTTCGCATCATGATCAGATTCAGGGATTCTTAACCCATGATTAAAATGCGCTCCATGAAGGGTTAATGAAAGATCATCTTTTATAGAATTTAGAACATGTAGGAGAGTTTGTGAATCAGATCCTCCTGAAACGGCAACAACTAGTTTTGCATTAACCAAGCCGAATTCTTCAAAGCTTGATCTCACACGCGAGTGTATGTTTTTAACTAATAATGAATTTTCTTTTTCTTCGATATTCACGTCTTACTCTAAAACAAGTGTCCTGTTTCATTTAATGAAACCAATTTTGCATTTCCTGATGTATCTAAGATAAGCCTGGTTATTCCACAAAAAGATATTACTAGCTTACGATAATTTCTGATTGGCAGATTTAATACTTTTGTAACTAAGCATAATATAGTGAAATTATGACTTACCGCCAAGACTGATTCATTTTCATATTCGTAGCTTAATTTTAAAATAGACCTCCATGCGACTTCTTGAATTTCTGCAAGGGTATTACCTTCAGGCGGGCGTGCATCCTGAGGGTCTGAATCCCATTGTTTTGCAAACTCAGGATATTTAGTTCTCATTTCTATGCTCGATAAACCTTCTAGAAGCCCAACATTGTGCTCTGCTAGCCCTGTTAATGATTTGGGGCGCAAGCCGACTTCATTACCAATAATTTGAGCCGTTTCTTTTGCCCTGATAATAGGACTTGTATAGAGTGCTTTCGGATTCTCGCCACTAATCTTAGATGCTAGAGATTTGGCTTGTGAAAGACCTGTAGAGTTAAGATGAGAATTGTTGTTTCCTTGGATTTTTCCTTTGCGATTGAGCTCAGTTTGTCCGTGTCTCATCAGGATTAAGTTCATTTTCATTGTCTCCATAAGGATTTGGGTGAATAATCACTCTGAGTAATTCGATTTTCAAGCCCCTCATTTCCAAAATTTCCATACTAATGTTTTTATAATCAAATTGTTCACCTTCAATAGGGATATGTCCCAAAATTTCTAGGACGAATCCCGCAACTGTGTCAAATTCACCCTGGGGTAATTTGACACCTAATTCATCGTTAAATTCGAGAATACTCATGATTCCATCCACTTGAAATTCATTTTTAGAGATTTCTGAAAATTCTTCTTCGGGTGCCTCTCCTTCTTCGCCTACAGGGCCAACAACTTCTTCAGAAATCCTTCTCAGTGTCACAAGCCCAGATAGCCCTCCATGTTCGTCTACAACTACCGCCATTTGATTTCCAGACAGTCGCATCTCATCAAACATTGCTGCAATCATTTTAGTCTCTGGGACAAAATATACTTCTCTAATATCCTTTGTAATGGAATCCTTAACATCGATTCCTGATTCAGCCATTTTTAGTAGGATATCTTTAGCAGAAATTAATCCAATTATTTCCTCTTCAGTGTCTTTGAAAACGGGGAAGCGCGTGTGAGTGTTTTTAGAATATACCTTTAGAAACTGGTTGAGGGTTGTTCCTTCAGGAATTGAAACAATTTCAGTTCTAGGAGTCATTATTTCTCTAACGCGAGTATCACCAAATTTAAATACAGCTTCAAGCAGCGCAGCTTCTCCTCCCTCAAGAGTACCTTCAGCTTCTCCAACATCAATTAATGTTCGCAATTCGTCTTCTGTAATTGTTGATTCTCTTTCTTTACCGCCTGCGATCTTAACTAGCAAGCGAGTTAGTGAACTTAAAAGGGTTGTTACTGGCCAGAAAATCAGATCTAGAAACCTCAAGGTTGATGCATACCAAAAAGCAAGCTTTTCGGGATTTCGTACAGCGAAAGCTTTTGGAGCAGCTTCCCCAAGAATCAAGAGGACAATTGTTCCAAATGCGGTGGCTGCTATAGTTGTGATTGCCAATCCAAATTTTTCTTCAAGTAAAGTAGTTGCAACTACAGTAACTACAGACGCAAAGGCGACATTAACGAGATTGTTTCCCAATAATATTGTTGACAATAATCTTTCAGGGTCTTGTAGCATTTTGGCAACCTTTTTCGCCCCGGATTTATTTATGCTCACCAGGTGAGCAATGCGGCCTCTTTCCAATGACAAAAATGCAGCCTCGGAACTAGAGAAAAATGCAGACAAAATTACAAAGATCCCTATAAGAATTAATCTTAAAGATTCACCTTCAAGCATTGTTAGACCTCCATTTTGTCTAAAGGCTTTTTTGATTTATGGATTATAATTGCGCAAATCACAAGATTAAGCAATTGTTTCCGGCTTTTCTCTCCATAATTCTTCGGCGATCTTGCATGATAAAGAATAATCAAATCCCCGATAATTTAGTGTGTTGAGGATTTTGTTTGTGAAAGATTGGTAATTATCTGGAAGGAAATTCTTAATGGCTTTTCTAGCTGAAAGAAACGCCAGATGTTCGTCATCTATTTCCTCTATAGCTCCGTTAATAATATCTGGATCCAAGCCCTTTTTTATCAGTTCGGTTTTTATAAAGCTTGAGCTTCTGTAACTAGAATTGGTATATTTATCAACCCAGAATTTTGCGAAAAGGGAATCATTAATTTTATTTTGAGATTTTAACAAATCAATAGTTTTTTGGACCAAGCTAGATGGGAATTTTGTTAATAGTTTTTCACGAATTTCCAATTCACTTCTTGGTCTATATGAAATAAAACGATTTGCAGCCTTAAAAGATTTGTTTAAATTCTCTTGATTGGAAAAGTGACTTTGCATAAATGTTATTGAGCTTATGGACAGACTAGCACCTAGTCGTCTGGTTGTTTTAGCCTATTAATAAGATCTGATGATATATCAGGATTAGATTTCAAGAAAGCCTTAGCATTTTCTTTTCCTTGGCCTAGTTTTGTTTCGCCGAATGAGTAGTGAGCGCCACTTTTTTTAATTATTGCGGCTTCAGTTGCTAAGTCAATAATGTCTCCTTCAAGACTGATTCCTTCGGCGAACATTATGTCGAATTCGGCAACACGGAAAGGTGGAGCTACTTTGTTTTTGACTACCCGTGCCCGGACTCGGTTTCCCATTATGGAAGTTCCTTGCTTTATGGATTCGATTCGTCTGAGTTCGATACGTACCGAACTGTAAAATTTTAGTGCACGTCCCCCTGGAGTTACTTCAGGATTGCCAAAAAACACACCTACTTTTTCGCGTAATTGATTAATAAAAATTGCTGCTGTATTAGATTTGCTTATAGCTGCCGTAAGCTTACGTAATGCTTGTGACATTAGCCGGGCTTGCAAGCCTATATGTGTGTCTCCCATATCACCATCTAGCTCTGCTTTTGGAACTAGTGCCGCGACACTATCTAATACTACTGTGTCGATCGCTCCGCTACGAACAAGGTATTCACAAATTTCAAGACTTTCTTCTGCAGAATCAGGTTGAGAGAGTAGTAATTCGTCAGTGTTGACGCCACATTTTGCGGCATAATAGGGATCGAGCGCGTGTTCTGCATCAATGTAGGCTACAGTTCCACCAGCTTTTTGGGAACTAGCCATTACATGGTAAGCTAAAGTTGATTTCCCTGAGGATTCTGTGCCAAAAACCTCTGTAATTCTTCCTCTGGGAATTCCCCCTGTTCCAAGGGCCATATCTAAAGACAGTGAGCCCGTTGAAATCCCGTCAACTTTTGCAGAAGTGTCCATTTCTCCCAATTTCATTACAGCACCTGTGCCAAAATGTTGTTCAATTTGTCCAATTGCTATGTCGAGAGCTTTGTTTTTATCAGATGTTGTCATTACTATACTCACAGTCTCTAATCTTTTACTTTTTTGTTAAGTAATTTTTAGCACGAACGTTCTAAGATGTCAAGATGATTTTGTTGGTTTTAGCAAATTGTTTATGGAGCGAATTTCAGGTTTAATAGTTAGATAGGGAGTGGAAATGAATTGTCAACTTGTAAAAGAACCAGGTATTTATTCTTGTTGGGGCGATTCGAATTATTCATGTGAAATGATTAATTATCATGACCATGAATGGGGTGAGCCTTTAAAAGACGATTTAAAGTTATTTGAATTTTTAATTCTGGAAGGGATGCAAGCTGGATTGAGCTGGAGTACTATTCTTATGAAACGTGATGCTTTTAGAAATGCGCTAGATGGCTTTGACCCTGAAAAGATTTCAAAATACGATAGTAAAAAAATAGAACAATTGCTTGAAAATCCCTCGATAATTCGGAATCGAAATAAGCTTGAAAGCGTAATACTAAATTCGCAAGCGTTTATAGAAATTTCTACACACTTTGGATCATTCTCAGAATATGTTTGGTCTTTTGTCGAATCAAAGACGATTCAAAATAATTTTAAAGATATGTTTTTGGTTCCATCAAGAACAAATGAGTCAGAGTTAATGAGTCAATCTTTGAAATCCAGGGGGTTTAAGTATGTTGGTCCGGTAATATGTTATTCGTTTATGCAAGCAGCCGGTATGGTAAATGACCATGTTATTGCTTGCTTTCGCTGGCGGGAACTTAGATAGTTTTGGAATCGGCTCACTTTTTAATTAATTGATTAATAGTTGAGCCTATTTCTCCGGGTGAAGGAATTATACTAGCTCCAGCAATTGAAAGGGAACGAATTTTTTCCGAAGCTTTAGCAGCCTCACCTGTAATTATGGCACCAGCGTGCCCCATACGTTTTCCTGGTGGGGCACTTTGCCCAACAATTAGCGCTGCAATAGGTTTAGAGAATTCACTTTTAATGAATTCTGCTGCTTCTTGTTCTCTAGTGCCACCTATTTCTCCAATTAGAACTACTGCTTTTGTTTGATTGTCATTTTCAAACATTTTAAGCACATCTATAAATGAGGTCCCGCTTATGGGGTCTCCTCCTATTCCAACACATGTAGATTGACCTATACCTAGAGCAGTTAACTGACCTACAGCTTCATAGGTCAAGGTGCCACTTCGAGATACTACACCTATATTTCCCGGGAGATGAATTTGTCCAGGCATTATCCCAACTTTACATTTCTCCCCAGGAGATATGACGCCGGGGCAATTCGGGCCCAGTAGTCGAACATTGCTCAGCCCTTTGATGTATTTAGCAACTTTCATTGTGTCATTAACGGGTATACCTTCTGTAATTGAAGCTATGGTGTTGATTCCTGCATTTGCGGCTTCGGCGATCGCATCTGCGGCAAATGGGGGAGGTACAAATACTAAGGACGTGTTGGCTCCTGTAGAATCTACAGCTTCCTGCACTGTATTGAACACAGGAATATTGCCATTTATTATTTGCCCACCTTTGCCTGGGGTTACCCCTGCGACTAGGTTTGTACCGTACTCTTGGCATTTGACTGCGTGATATCCGCCTTCTTTTCCAGTGATTCCTTGGACTAGCAATCTAGTTTCAGAATTTACGATAATACTCAATTATTTCTCCTGACATCTGAAATTGCTTTTGAGGCTTCAGTTAATGATTCTGGCAGAATAACATCTAAACCAGAACTCGACAGTATTTGTCGAGCTTCTTCCTGATTCGTTCCCATTAGTCTTGCGATTATTGGAGGCGGCGGATTTTTTCTGCCATTCATAGCTTCTATTACGCCATTTACAACCATGTCACATTGTACAATTCCACCGAAAATATTTATAAATATTCTCTTAACCGAAGGGTCAGATAAAATAATACGGGTTGCTTCTGCAACAGTTTCTTGATTGGCAGTTCCTCCAACATCTAAAAAATTTGCAGGGGAAAATCCAGCGTTAGTAATTACATCCATAGTGGCCATTGCAAGACCAGCTCCATTAACTAAACATCCAATGTCTCCATCTAGTTTTACATAATTCACCCCCGCATTTTCAGCTTTTAATTCTAGGGGATCTACTTGGGAATGATCTTTTAATTTAATAACATCAGGATGTCTAAACAGGGCATCTTCTTCGATTTCTATTTTTGCATCAAGTGCTAGCAATTCCTGCTTTTTGGTAATGGCTAGTGGATTAATTTCAATTAGTGATGTATCCAGATCTAAAAAAAGTGAATACATAGCTTGTAAGAGTTTCGAGAATGGATTAAATAAAGAGTTATCCAGCTTGAGTGCAATTGCTATTGAACGAGAGATATACGGCATCATTCCAATTGTTGGATCAATATAAGCCTTGAATATCAATTCAGGATTGTCTCTGGCAACTTCCTCTATGGATACTCCCCCTTCTCTACTGCTGATTATCGCAATTCCGCCTGAAGATCCGTCAGTCACCATGCTGAGATATAATTCATCCTGAATTTCAACGGTTTCTTCAAGCAAGACTGAAGAAACTCGGACTCCTTCAGGGCTCGTCTGGTAAGTAACTAGTGTAGATCCGAGTAATTTATTTACAGCTTCTTCTGCTGCTGAAGCGGATGAAACTTTAATTATTCCCCCTGATTGACCTCGTCCTCCAGCATATACTTGTGCTTTGGCTACTGCTTCTCCGCCTAATGATTCTAGAGCCGAAGAAGTGTCAATATTTTTATTGATCACAATTCCTTTTGGGGTAGGTATTCCATATTCACACAAAAATTTCTTGGCTTGATACTCATGTAGCTTCAAAATAATTCACCATAACAAGGATTTAATCCATTATATATCTAACTAACAACACATTCTAGAATTTCAGTTGGCGGAGGGGGAGGGATTCGAACCCACGATACCTTTCAGTATGCCTGTTTTCAAGACAGGTGCCTTAAGCCGCTCAGCCACCCCTCCTCAAAGCGCCAATATTATTTTATCAACTATGGTTTTGAAAGGCGAGATTATTGTACTGTTTCTAATTATTATGGTGCAACCTTAAACTTTCTTTTTTTGTATTAGGCTTATCAAACATTATTGATAATAATTAAATGTATTAATTTTAATTATTATCAATTGGACCAGACAGTCCAGGTCCTCCGGCAGCAGTGAATCCATTACTTGCTCCATGTTTTGAAGAACTGACCCAAAAAGAATATAATTTTCCAGATTTCATTTTAAATCTGAATTTTACTTGCAGGCCAATTAATTTAGACAAGTTTTCTCCATTAGACCATAAAACTTTTACCTTAGTATTATTGGTGTTAATTAATTGACAATTTTCTATGGTATAGGGAGGTATAATCTTTCCATTTATGTCCAATATTTCGATCTTTAATTCTCCTTCTGGATTGTCAACATTCACATACATGTCATTACCTTCGAAAAGAACAGGTTTTGTGACAAGTACTTCTTCTTCCGCTCCAGCTTCCATAGACGCAAAGCCATCGCGTCTTAATATTGCTAAGCCAGTACTACCGCCTGAATACATTGAATTGTCCTGACGGAAATTTCCTGTTTCTCCTTTTGACAAAGTAGAGCCTTTTCCAGAAAAGGCTGAGAAATAGAACCATAATTCGTCTCGAACTATTAGGCATATTCCTCCGGATGCATGTAGGTATCCATAATTCCAAGTGCCGTCTTCACGGCTAGATTTAATAAAAGGAGTTCTATTGTTTCTGTCCCAATGAAATCCATCTCTACTAAAAGCTATCTGAATGTCAATAATTTTTGGAGAACCTGTCTTTGCGCAAATTGGATTTTGCGGGCCATAAAAAATTGCAAATGCGCCTATCATGAGACTTTCGTATGCGTTAGCATTCAGATCGTACAATTGCGCAGTATCTCCAATTGTAGGATCTGCCCTGTCTAAACAATCTGCGCGAGCCCATTTTACTTGATTTCCCTCTTCCCACTGCCCTGCTTGGAGAAAACTTTCATTTTCGTGATAAGACCTTGCTCTATAATGGGATTCAGGCCCTAAAGACGCACGTTCGCCTGACGGCCAACTTTCTCTAATACTGAAAACAAAACGTTTTTTGAAAGGATTATAGAAAAAAGTTGTGTTGTCTCCACATGCAGATGAAAGTCCGAGATGATTCCAGTGAATTCCATCAGCAGATGCATATAAATGTCCTGCGGCGTCGATTGTGTCATTTTGGTTAAATTTATAAGAATCTTTGGAGGGATTGTCTCTAAAATATAGAAATAATTTGAATCGTTCAGAAGGTTCTGCAAAATGATCTAACCACACTAGGCCACCATCTCTTAAAGCTCCATTCGGAGGCGATATCACTGCATTTGTCCCGGGAATAATATCTAATTCTGGTCGGTCCCATTTTAGTCCGTCTGAACTTGTGGCCAGGGCTGTTCCGTCAAACCAGCCTGCTTGGTACCACATTTTAAATAAATTGTCTTTTGGATCAAACCATACTCCGTCATTGAAAGGCGCAGCAACAGGACAGTGCCCGCTGTTAAGTTCTAGGGGTGTTTGGGGTTCTAAGATTGGAGAAGAGGGGTGGATTTTAGGTGAATGAAACACTCGATTCATGGTTGTTTTTTCAATTAAATAATCATCAACAAAAAGCTGTCGCCCTAATTTGATATCAATAGGTGTTTTTTTAAAAGAAAAATATGGGACCTCTAATGGTGACATATCAGTTGAGATATGTGTATGAACTGATTCAAGCAATCTATTATCCTTAGAGTTAAAGTTTGTGTCTGTTAAATATTTTGACAGGTTGTAAATTTTCTGCAGGTTTGAACTTAAAAACTTGAGAGTAAAAATATAATTCGGCCTCTAATGATCTTTGAATGTTCGCAGCTTTGCGAAATCCATGTTGCTCTTCAGGGAAAGGGACGTAGGCTACTGGAATTTTATTTTCCTTAAGAGTTTCTAGCATCCGTTCTGCTTGATTTGGGGGAACAATGGCATCTTCTAGGCCTTGGAGGATTAATACCGGGCATGTAATTTGATCCGCGGAATTGATAGGAGATCTTTCGTCGTAAGTTTTTGATTCTTCGGGAAAGGGGCCAACTAAATTGTCAAGATATCGAGATTCAAACTTGTGGGTGTCATTGGCCAGGCCTGTTAAATCTGTTACACCGTATTGACTAGTGCCTGCAGTGAAGAAGTCTCGAAATGTAAGAGATGCGAGAGTAGTAAACCCTCCTGCACTACCTCCCCGAATTGCTAAACGATTAGGATCAGCATTTCCTCTTTTTACAATATGTGATGCGGCTGAAATACAATCATCAACGTCAACAATGCCCCATTTTAAATTAAGACTACGTCTATACTCACGGCCATATCCAGAGCTGCCTCCGTAGTTTACATCTAGAACTGAAAAACCCCTAGAAGTCCAAAATTGAACATTTAAATTCAGGCCGGTTGTAGTTGCGCTTGTTGGACCACCATGAGTAAAAACAATTAAAGGAGGTAGGGTGTTGTCTGGAGCCCGAAAATCAGGATTTGTAGGAGGATAAAAGAATGCGTGTACTGGATGATTGTTTTCTGACATTATTTCAATTGTTTCAGGTAAGGAAATATATTCAGTTGGAAAACTCAGTGTTTTTGAACCTTCAAGCAGAGTGAACATAGAAGAATCAGCGTCAAATAGTGATATCGCAGCAGATGATGTCGGAGAGGCTGAACCTATTAGTATTTTATTATCGTGAGCTTTTAGTCCTATTCTTGCTAAATCTGTATAGGGAGTTTTAAGTTCAGTAAAATTGTTGTCTTGGAGGTCTATTATTCCTATTTGCCAATTTCCTCTAGTATTAAACCAGCTGATGATCTTGTTTTCATTAATGAATCCGTATGTAGAGACACCCAGTGTCCACAGTGGCATTCCAAATTCGGCATCTGTCTCGTAGACACATTTCGGAATCCCTTCATTAAGTGAATAAATATTCCACCATCCTGAGCGATCAGACACAAAATGCAACGATCCTTTGGGTGACCATTCAGGTTGAAAAATCGATTCGTTGGCACTTCCAGCTACTATTCTTGAATTGAATATACTTCCATCTTCTTGTATTGCCGCGACATGTAATTCACATCCATCCCAGGGCATATTAGGATGATTCCATGCTAACCAACACAATTCATTTCCGGCGGGACTGATTCTAGGGTTTGAGTAAAAATTATGTTCCCCTACTAAAACCCTAGTTGATCCAGTATTGATGTCTATAGCGACAATAGCATTGATGGGCTCGGGTCTTTGGGAACTATGATCTTCTCTGATGCAAATAATTTGTTTGTGTTTTTTATCCACAACTCCATCTGCATATCTGAAAGCGCCGACAGGTGTTAATGGCTTCGGTTTGGAATTATTTGTACAAGAATAAATTCGTTGATCGTCCCAGTTCGAAAAATACACCGTTTCAGCATCTACTAGGAAAGAAGCACCTCCATATTCATGCACTTTTGTTCGCGCATTAAATGGATGCGGAATTAGATCCAGTTTTGTTGCAGACTTTGGATTGTATTGAACAATTACGTTTCGTCCTTCTTCATCAGGCCTTTGCTCTGTCCAATATAAGTAATTATCATCTATTGCTAAATGTCCAAACGATATAGATTCTTTTGTTATAGAATCCAGTGAAATTGGAGAAAGCCAACTTCCGTATGGTGCTTTTGTGATCATTGTAAGGCCTTTAATGGAAGTAGATAAATAATACCAGATTTCTGCATCGTATCTATCTAATATGGTAAAATCTGGAACCGCACGATACTAGTTCCTAGGAGAATCGAATGGCTACGGTTCATATTTTAGGTGGAGGGACTCCAACTCCAACTCCTTCAAGGTTTGGATCTTCTTATGTTTTCCAATTTGATAAAAATCAATTAATGATTGATTGCGGACCTGCTGCAACACAAAAGTTAGTAAATGCGGGATTTTGGCCGACAGAAATAGATTATCTGTTTATTACACATCATCATTTTGACCATGATGCTGATTTGCCCTGTTTTCTTTTGTGTCGATGGGATCAAAGCATCGGCAAAGAGAATCGATTGCAAATTTATGGCCCTACGCTTACTGAAAAAATTACTGAGGGCATCATAGGAGAGGATGGTTTGTTCGCTCATGACTGGAAAGCAAGAGTTAATCATCCTTTGAGTCAAAGAATTCATGTTAACAGGGGTGGAAAACTGCCTAGGAAACCCCCAATAGTATTTTCAAAAGATATCGGCCCTGGAGAAGTGATTGAAAAAGATGATTTTAAAGTGACCACGGCTCTTGCCGAACACGTTCAGCCTTATTTGGATTCTCTTGCTTACAGAATTGATACGAAGGAAGGCAGTGTGGTTTTTACGGGAGATACCCAGCCTTGTGATTCTGTAATAGAACTTTCAAAGGGTGCAGATGCATTGGTTTGTATGTGCTGGGATGACCAGGAGGTAATGGATTCAACAGGAGAAATGCAAGGACAATGTGGTACTGTAGGTGCAGCAGAGATGGCTCAAAAGTCTGGTGTTCGTAAGTTAATACTTTCTCATGTTGGTCCCAATTTATCTCAGGAATCTGTAACTGAAAAGGCCATTTCTGATGTGGGGGCGGTTTTTGATGGTGAGGTGGTAGTTGCAAAAGAATTGATGCAGATAAATATTTAGAAAATAAAATTGTGAGGTCAAAATGTCAAAATCTACCGAAGTATTAATAGTAGGTGGCGGAATAGCTGGTTGTGCTACAGCATATTACTTAGCACAACAAGGGATTTCCTCGATGATTGTTGAAAGTCATGGGATTGGCTCCAAAGCTTCAGGAAAATCTGCAGGAATGCTTAGTCCGGTTCATGGAGCTAAAGAGCCGGGAACAATTGATGAAATTTCATTAGAATCTTTTAATCTACATCAAGTTTTGGCTGATGAATTGATTGAAGAAACTGGAATCGATTTTTCACCAAGGTTTCCCAATCAATTACAAATTGCCATTGACTTGAAGGGAATGGATGAAATTAGGTTCTTACAATCACTTTATGAGAAAGCGGATGATCGATTTGAATCACATTTTTTTGAGTATGAAGAATTAAATTTGATACAACCAGGATTGACTCCCAAAACTTTGGGAGGATTACTCCTTAAAGGAAATACGTCTGTTAATAGTGAATTACTCACTCAGGCGCTTGCTAAAGGAGCTGAACTGAAAGGATCCGAAGTTGTAAATTCTACGGTGACTGGCATAAATAAAGTTGGTCAAAAAATAGAGTCTGTACAGGTTGGGAATGAAAAAATATTTTGTGATTTGATAGTTTTGGCTATGGGCCCCTGGACATTATTTGCCCAGGAATGGTTTGAATTTCGGATTCCAATGTTACCTTTAAAAGGTGAGATTCTTCGAGTTTCTTTGCCAAATTCAGAAAACCTTTTAAGTCATGAGATATACACTGATAAAATCTCAATTTATCCTCGCACTGATGGCTTAGTATGGATTGGTGCAACAGAACAAGAAAAAGGTTTTGATGAAAGTATTTCAGAAGATTCTAGGAAATATTTACTTAATACTGCGAAAGAAGTGTTTCCTGAAGTGCAAAATGCAAGTGTTGATGTTCATACTGCTTGCTTAAGGCCTATAATATCTGATTATCTCCCATTGGTTGATGCGATTCCTTCTTTGCAAAATGCTTTTATTGTTACCGGTGGTGCTAAAAAAGGGATTTTGTTGGCCCCTGCAATGGGTAAAGCTATTTCTGACATGATTTCAAACAATGGACAAACGGATATCACAATTAAAAATTACGGATTTAGTAGATTCTAGATTTGCTGGATAGTTACTTTTCTTGGTAAAATTCTGAGAGTAACTTCTTAGATGGGATAAAGAATTTTGTCCTACCATCAGGGGAATTTGTGACATACAAGGCTTTGGACAAAGTTTTAAAAACTTGTCCAGAATATCAAAGTCTTATTAAAAAGATAGGGAATCTGCCTTTGGGCGGCGAGACGTCGTTGCGTGTTTTTCGACCGGCGATCCCATTAATTGTTAGAACCCTAATTGATTTAAAAAGACCCCTAATGATAGTAGCTCCTCTTTCAGAAGATGCGAGAAATTTCTATGCCGAATTACTATCTTGGGGTGTGTCTGACCAGTCTGTATTTCTTTTTCCTGAAGTAGAAGAATTGCCATTTGAGCGGACAATTTCTGATCCGGAAAATGAACATCAAAGATTAAGCACATTGCATAAGCTTAATCAATTGGATTCTCAAACTGTGGTGATTGCTTCAGCCGCGGCGTTACTTCAAAAAACTATATCTACACAAAAATTTGAATCTCATAAATTCAAAATAGAAATCAATCAGCAAATTCAAATCAATAAAATAGTTAATGCATGCATAGAAATGGGATATTCAGTTGAACCATCTGTGATTTCTCCAGGCTCAATGAGTATTAGGGGAGGCATTGTTGATATTTTTCCTGTAGGTTTCGAAGAACCTGTCAGGATAGATTTTTGGGATAATGAAATTGAGTCAATTCGATTTTTTAACCCTATAGACCAAAGATCAATTAAATCTACTAAATCGGTATCAATTATCCCTTGTAAAGAAATGTTGGTCGACCAGAAAGGTTTGCTCAAATTGAAGAATTTTGCTATTGATGCAAATTTTAGAAATTGTAACCCTGATGTGAAACAGAAGTATTTACAAGAAATTGATCAGTTATCAACAAAAAATGAATTCGACGAATCAAATTTTTATTCTGGGTTTTTCAACACTGGAACTTTAATGGATTATTTCCCTACGAATGGATTAGTTATTGCAATTGACCCATATAAAATTTTTACTGCTTCCAAAGAGTTGGATCGACGCGTTGAACACCAAAAATCAGTAAAGCAATCACGTGGCGATACCCCTATACGATTTGCTTCTTTTTATTTTCAATCGCAAAGAATACTTGATTCAATCAATGAATTTAGAAGACTAAATATTATTTTTGAAGAAGAAAACTTGACGGATCTATCTGGTGATCCAGCAATTGAAAATTATATTCCGATAAATTCTCCACCAGTGTTTTTGGGGGAAATGGGCAGTTTTATAGAGGAAATAAACGAGAGACTTGCACTACACTTCAAGGTGGTTATATTGACTGCATACCCTCAGAGAGTGAAAGAAGTCCTTCGGGAAAATCAAATTGACCCTGACCTAATTCATTCAGATTTAGTAGTTCTAAAAGCGGAATATGGGAGTATTTCTTCTGGATTCATATTAGACAATCAAACTGAGAGATTAGTTTTATTCACAGATCTCGAGATTTTTGGGGTTACAAAGAAGCTCAGGCAAATTAAAAAAGTTCGACATTCTCGAGATCGAGTGCTTGAAGAAATTTCCCAAGGTGAGTACATCGTTCATATTGATCATGGAGTAGGTAGGTTTTTAGGCACTGCATTTTCAGAGGACAACAAGGAACTAGAGTATCTTATTTTACAATATTCAGGCAATGACCGACTGTATGTTCCTATGGAACATCTGGATAGAGTAACTCCATATATTGCGGCTTTTGATCATGCTCCAAAATTAACTAGACTCGGTACTAAAGAGTGGATTGGAATAAAAACACGAGCAGAAAAATCGACGAGAGAAATAGCTTCTGAACTATTGGGTCTTTACGCTGGTAGGCAATTGCATGAAGGAATTGCTCATTATGAAGATACTTTATGGCAACAAGAAGTAGAACAATCCTTCCCGTTTGTTGAAACACTAGACCAGATAGAGACCATTAATAAAGTCAAGCAAGATATGGAAAGTCAAAAACCAATGGATAGGCTCGTCTGTGGTGATGTTGGTTATGGAAAAACAGAAATTGCTTTACGCGCTGCATTTAAAGCTATTTCTTCTGGCAGACAAGTAGCATTATTGGTACCAACAACCGTTTTAGCACAACAACACTTTTTAACCTTTTCTCAAAGGCTAAGTGCTTATCCTGTAAATATAGAAATGTTGAGTAGGTTTAGGTCTAAAGGAGAAATTTCTACTGTTTTGGAGGGACTGACAAAAGGATCTGTTGATATATGTATTGGAACACATCGTTTATTACAAAATGATGTAGCGTTCAAGAATTTAGGATTAGTAATAGTTGATGAAGAGCAAAGGTTTGGGGTTTCACAAAAGGAAAAATTGAAGATGCTCCGTCAAGAGGTTGACGTTTTAACATTGACAGCGACTCCTATTCCACGGACACTGCATTTGGCGATTGCTGGAGTTAGAGATATGAGTTCTATAGAAACGGCGCCTCAATCTCGTTTGCCGATCAAAACTTATGTCTCAGAATTTAGTGAAGAATTGATTCGCGATGCGATTGTTCGAGAATTGGATAGACAAGGACAGGTATATTTTCTCCATAATCGTGTTAAATCCATTAACAACATTAGATCGATTTTAGAGCGGTTAGTTCCTGAAGCTGAGATTGCAATTGCTCATGGACAAATGCCGGAGAATGAATTGCAAGAAGTGATGGAAAATTTTGCACTAGGTAAAATTGATGTTCTTCTTTGCACCACGATTATTGAATCAGGTTTAGATATTCCAAATGCAAATACTTTAATAGTGAATCGTGCAGACATGTATGGATTGGCACAGTTGTATCAATTAAGAGGACGTATTGGTCGTAGTGGAAGGAGGGCTTACTCATATCTATTATCTCCAAATACGGCAACGATTTCAGAACCTGCTCGAAACAGGCTGAAAACTATGTTAGAGGCAACAGAGCTAGGGTCTGGATTTCGCATTGCTCAAAGAGATTTGGAAATTCGAGGAGCCGGTAATATTCTTGGTAGTGAACAAAGCGGTCATATTGCAAGTATTGGATTTAACATGTATACAAAAATGCTTAGCAACGCTGTCGAAGAATTGAGAACTAAAGAAGTTGTTTCTGCAATTGACGTTACAACAGGGAATGACAACGGGTCAGATGAAAAGTTGAACCAAGATACTGAAATTGATTTGGGAATACCTGCGAATATGCCAGAAAATTACATAGCTGATCTTTCTATCAGACTAGAAGTTTATCAACGTTTATTACATACAAATTCCTTAGAACAATTAGAAGATTTGGAAGAAGAATTAATTGATAGATTTGGTGCTATACCTATTCAGGTTGCGAATCTTGTTTTTTTAATCAAGCTGAAAATATTTGCTAAAAGAGCAGAGATAGTTTCAATTATTCGCGAAAATCAAAAGGTAACTTTTTGGCTAGCTGATGATTCAGGGAGTTCCAAAATTGCTTTGCAAAAAGCTTTAGGCAAGAATGTTCATGTTGGAAACAGACAAATCAATTGGAATTTTGAAAACGAGGCAGAAGAATGGCAAGATAGTCTAGTTGAATTATTGAGCAAACTGATTGAGTTTCGAGAAAAATTTAATCAGTTTTCATAGCTATAGAGGGAGCTCAGCCGTTAATTTTTTCAAAGTTGTTATTCGAGTGCATCTTGAAAAATTTGGATGGTTTTCATCACGGTCTATTAAAACAGTGATTAATCCTGCATTCTCTGCTCCTATGATGTCAGATTCAATTTGATCTCCAATAAAAACAGCATCAGATGCCTGAAGATTTAACTGATTAAGTGCGAATTGGAATATTCTGATGTCAGGTTTTGTGAATCCTGCATCTTGAGATGTTATGGATAGATCAATAATTTTATTTAGCCCCATTTCTTTACTAAGCGTGATTCCGGGAGTACCCATATTGCTGATCATTCCTAGGCGTAAATGGAGATTTTTTAACTCGGTTAATACAGGCAAAACATCATCGTATAGAGTCATCTGGTATGGAATCTTTGTTATGGTATTCCAGATTTTGGCGCATTGCTCAATTGGAATCTTTATATCATCCCCTTCCAGGATTAGACTTTCATATTTTGCAAAGAAGTGATCTGATTCATGTTTTGATAGATTCTCTAGCGGCATTATTGATTTCTGAGAAGCCATAAATTTATCAGCCAAAGCATAACCTTTTAGAATGCCTTTGTTTGTAGGAGTAATACCAAAATCTTTGAGCGCTCTTGACTGAATTTCAAATCTAGATGGCCTGAAACCTGCCAGGGTGTTATACAAGTCAAAAAAGACTGCTTTGATCATGTTGAGTCTCTAGATAGTAGTTTTATAAGAAATAACATTTAGATCTGCAATATACCGGTGTTTATTGATCAACGCAAATGGTATAACAAATTTAGGGTGAAACAACTGGTTTAATTTTTTGGAATTAGAAACACATGATTACGCAGGCAGTCTTTCAGGATCATATTCTGGATCAAATTTTAGCATTTAATGAGTATGGGATAACTTCTAGTTATTCTAAAAATGGTGTTGATTACTTTGTGAACCAATTTTGGACGTCAAAGCAACGGCAAGGGAATTCTCTTCATGAAATAAGTTACAGAGCGTGTTTTAAATCAGAACTACCTAAGTTTTTTATTACTAGACTTTCTGGGTTTGGTGATATTGTTCATGATCCATTTATGGGTAGAGGAACAACAGCTCTTGAAGCTAGGCTGAACGGACGAATTCCATCGGGAAATGATATTAATCCGTTGTCTGTTTTCTTAATTAGACCAAGAATGAATCCACCTTCAATTGAAGAAATTTCGAACTGTCTAGATACCATTAGGTTTTCTAATAGCAATTCTAAAATTAATGACCATGAATTAGATTTTCTTGAATTTTTTCACCCGAAGACTTTTAACCAAATCAGGTTTTTAAGAGAATTGTTTTTGGAACATCTTGGAACAGGACTCAGTGTCAACAATCCAGTTTTGGATTGGATCAGAATGGTTTGTCTAAATAGATTAGCAGGACACTCTTCTGGGTTTTTCTCTGGAAGAACACTACCTCCTAATCAGGCTGTTTCTGCAATTTCACAACGAAAGATAAACAAAAAGTATGGATTGATTCCCCCGCAACGAGATTTGAAAAATATCATTTTGCGAAAAAGTAAATCTTTGTTACGTGATAAAAATGCTTCTTCACAAACGGAATATTTTTTGTCAACGGGACTTGCTGAAAACACCCCACACCTTAAAGATAGTTCGGTTGCACTTGTTGTTACTTCACCACCATTTCTAGATGTGGTTGATTATTCCTCGGATAATTGGATGAGGAATTGGTTTTCAGGTTTAGAATCCACAGCAAATATTATTCCGACATATAGATCTTCGGAAGAGTGGAAATTTATGGTCAAAGAGGTTTTAAGAGAGCAAGTGCGGATCTTAAAACCAGGAGGCTACTTAGTTTTCGAAGTTGGAGAAATTCGATCTAGAAGAATTCTGCTAGAGGAGTTGGTTGTTGAGGCGTCCGAAGGTCTAGATATTGAGTGTTTAGGTGTTTTAATCAATTCTCAAAATTTCACAAAGACATCTAATATTTGGGGAATCATGAATGGTGAAAAGGGAACAAATACTAATAGAATTGTCCTTTTTCAGAAGCGGTAGATATTAGATGATACCAGGAAAATTAAGCAATTCATTTTTATCAGAATTATTGAGTGGCTTAACGAATTCTGATTCGAGGGTCATTCTCGGTCCTTCAGTGGGGGAAGATTCCGCGGTAATTGATTTTCAGGACCGGGCAATGGTAGTTAGCTCTGACCCTGTGACATTCGCAACTGAATTTCTTGGTTGGTACCTTGTTCAAATTAATGCTAATGATGTAGCCGTCTCCGGAGCAGTTCCAAAATGGTTTTTGGCTACATTATTATTTCCCAAAACATATTCAGAAAGTGAAATACGGTTGGTTTTTGAACAAGTGATTTCAGCTTGCGATAAGTTGAATATTGCCTTGGTAGGAGGCCATACAGAAATAGTTTCGGGAATTCAAAAGCCTATAGGCTGTGGAACGATGATTGGAGAAGCTTTTGGTTCGGATATAATCAAGACAAAGGATGCTCAAATTGGTGACCGTATTGTAATGACAAATGGTATTGCAATAGAAGGTACAGCAATTTTGGCTCGAGAATCATCCTCAGAATTATTAAATGAGGGAATCAATTCTGAAACTATTGAAAGAGCAGCAAGCTATTTATGGAATCCAGGTATTAGTGTCCTCAATCAATCTTCAATTGTAGCTAAGAACCCTTTTGTGACATCCATGCATGACATCACAGAGGGTGGATTATCAACAGCCCTAAGTGAATTGTCGATTGCTTCTAATGTTGGAGTTTTAGTTAATTTGTCAGAAATTAGTATATTGCCTGAAACACGTACGGTTTGTGACGCTTTGGGATTAAATCCTTTAGGGTTGATTTCTTCAGGGGCTTTGATTGCTACAGTCAAAAATGAAGGATTGGATGAATTGATTCAATCTTTAGAATCTCAAGGTTTTCCTGCATTCCAAATCGGAGAAATCGTCTCAGCAGATTGTGGTCTGAAATTAAGCAAAGGAAATGAGGAAATCATTTCCTTGCCATTGTTTGAGCGGGATGAATTGGCAAGGTTTTATGGCTAGTTAGATTTACAACACTTTTAAGTCAATTAATTTAACTTTGGAAATGTTCTGTGTGCTATAATTCGGCCGATATGCTAGTTCCCTGCATCAGGAGGAAATGATGTCTACGGAGTTTGCAGTTAACTGGACTGCAGTGATAATAGTTGCGGCGATTGGATTAATGGCCGTACTTTTTTTGTTTGCACTATCGAGAATTGTTGCCCCTAGTCGGCCTTCCTCTGATAAGCAGTTGCCTTATGAATGTGGTATCAGGCCCAGTCCGTTTCAGTGGACTCAAGTTCGCATCAGATATTATGTATTCGCAATCTTGTTTTTGGTATTTGATGTTGAGGCGATATTTTTGTTTCCATGGGCTATGATTTTTGCCAAATCAAATCCGATAGTTTTTTATGAAATGATATTGTTTATGGCTATTCTAATATTTGGCCTGATATACGCATGGCAAAGGAAGGTTTTGAAATGGGGATAGATTTTTCTGAAACTGTTCCAGATGAGACAATTTTTCAACGAGTGCTACCTAATGCGTTGGTTTGCAAGTCAGATGAATTGTTTGCTCAAGCAAGAAAGTCTTCCCTATGGACATTATCATTTGGGCTTGCGTGTTGTGCCATTGAGATGATTAGCACCCATATGTCACACCATGATTTAGATAGATTCGGCGTAGTGACTTGGCCTTCTCCGAGGCAGGCTGATGTAATGATTGTGGCCGGAACAGTTGTCAAAAAAATGGCTGATCCTATCAAATTACTTTATGAACAAATGCCTGATCCTAAATGGGTAATTGCGATGGGTAGTTGTGCTACTAATGGAGGGCCTTACTATAGGTCTTATTCAGTGGTGATGGGAGTAGATCATATTATTCCTGTTGACGTCTATGTTCCAGGTTGTCCTCCTCGTCCTGAAGCCTTAATGTATGGTGTAATGCAGCTGCAAGAGAAAATTTTGTCAGAAGCTAAAGGTACTAAGTAGTATAAAAAGGTAAGGATTTGAAAATGGATTCTAAGGAATCTTCAAATACTGAAAATATTCAAATTTTTGATTTGCTTCCTGAAATTTTCTCGGAGCTTCCGGTTCAATTCAAAGAACATAATGATGAAATCATTATGATTGTAAAACCGAATCTTATACGACAAACATGCCTTATAAGTAAAATGAATCCACTTTTGGATTGTGATTATTTACGTTGTATTTCGGTAGTTGATTATAAGGATAGGCTCGAAGTTAATTATCATCTTTATTCTTTATCCTTTCGGCATAAATTTGTGGTTAAAGCTGACGTAACTTTTGAAGATCTCAGAGTTCCTTCTGTAGAACCGGTTTGGCGAGCAGCAGAATGGTTCGAACGAGAAGCGCATGATTTGTATGGAGTAGAATTTACTGGCCATCCTAATCCTATGCCACTTCTACTTTGGGACGGATTTGAATTTGAAGGATACCAATTTCCGGGAAGGAAAGAGGTGCCATTTTATGATTATAAAGAGTGGTAATGAAAATATCTGAACAATCTCGTGTCGTAACACCAGATGGTGATGCACTGGACTTGATGGTGAATATGGGTCCCCAACACCCGAGCACTCATGGAGTTTTTCGGTTATTAATTTGGATCGACGGGGAAAAGGTTATTCGATCTGAATCTCATATCGGTTATCTTCATAGAGGTTCTGAAAAACTTTCTGAAGGAGAACAATATTCCCAAGTAGTTACGTTATTTGACAGACTAGATTATGTGTCGAATCTTAATTGTGAATGGGCTTATGTGCTTGCAGTTGAAAAATTAATGCAAATCCAAGTTCCTGAGAGAGCAGAGTACATTAGAGTAATAATGTCTGAATTAAATCGAATTGCGAGCCACATGTTGTTTTATGGGGTTTACGGCTTAGACGCTGGAGCTATGACACCAATATTGTATGGTTTCCGTGAAAGAGAGCGGGTTCAAAATCTTTTTGAGAGTGTCACGGGTGCGCGTATGATGCATAACTATTTCCGTATTGGAGGAGTTAAAGAAGATCTTCCAGATGATTTTCAAGAAAAAATGAAAACTTTAATTAAACATTTAGAAAAAGGTATTGAAGAATGTGATCAGCTTCTTTCAGAAAATGAAATGTTTTTGGCCAGAACAAAAGGTGTTGGATCCATTGATGCTAAAACAGCTATTGATTTTGGGCTTTCTGGTCCTTTGTTGAGAGCATGTGGGGTTCCAGAAGACATACGTATTTCTGAACCATATGGGCTTTATGACCGATTTGATTTTGGTATTCCTGTAGGAAGTTCTGGAGATTGTTGGGACAGATATTATGTCAGAATGGAAGAAATGCGTCAGTCCCTGTCCATTATTGTTCAAGCCATGGAACAAATGGATGCAGGGGAAATTTCTGCTCCTGTACGAAGAATTCCAAGACCTCCAGAGGGAGAAGTTTATGTAAGAACTGAATCTCCAAGAGGAGATTTTGGTGTTTTTTTGGTTAGTGATGGTTCAGACAAACCTTACAGAGTTAAAGTTAGAGCACCTTCTTTTGCTAATTTACAGGCGTTGCAGTATTTGTTGAGAGATGCTTACGTTGCAGATGTGGTAATGGTTCTGGGCTCGCTTGATTTAATTCTTGGTGAGGTAGATCGGTAAATTATGCTCTTTTTGTTTCAGGTGCTTAGATGAGTTGGACAAATACCATTTGGCTTATAGCAAGCGCATTTTTTTTAATTATGATGTTGTCTTTGATGGTCTTGTTTTTGACTTGGTTAGAAAGGAAAACACTGGCTCGAATTCAAATGAGGATTGGGCCTATGCGAGTAGGATTTCATGGGGCGATGCAGCCATTGGCAGATGCAATAAAGTTGCTAACAAAAGAAGATATACTTCCAGATTGGTCTGACAAGAGGATTTATTGGACTGCCCCAATATTGGTTTTTGTTCCAGCAGTATTGTTATGGGTAACCATTCCGATTTCAGAAGGTATTGTTTTAAGTAATTTAAATTATGGGTTGTTTTACATAGCAGCCATTTCTGTTTTATCGGTTATGGGATTGGTCTTAGCAGGATGGGGTTCTGCAAACAAATACGGAATGCTTGGGGGATTAAGAGCTGCAGGTCAATTAGTAAGTTATGAAATTCCTTTTATTATGGCTATTTTAGCGATAACAATTTTAGCCAATTCCTTAAATCTTGTTGAGATAGTTAATGCACAATCTTCATTAGCGTATATCTTAATTCAACCAATGGGATTCTTC
This sequence comes from SAR202 cluster bacterium, assembly GCA_022447855.1. Classification (GTDB taxonomy): domain Bacteria; phylum Chloroflexota; class Dehalococcoidia; order Lucifugimonadales; family UBA6927; genus UBA6927. Next base: position 29,267 of record JAKUTX010000002.1, on the reverse strand, counting down.
TTGTTTTTGACGGCAGGATTAGCTGAATTAGGAAGGACGCCGTTTGATATTCACCATGCAGAATCGGAGGTTGTTGGAGGTCCTTTTGTTGAATATAGCGGCGTTCATTGGGCTATATTTTTCTTTGCGGAGTATGTGAATACATTTACGGTTGCAACTCTTGCAGCACTGTTGTTTCTTGGTGGATGGGGGTGGCCACAGATACCACTTACTGGAATATATGGGGAGATGCTTTCAATCTTTCTTTTTGCTTTAAAGATTTTCTTGATTGTACTATTGATTTTCTGGATTAGGGGAACTTATCCTAGGTTGCGGATAGATCAGTTAATGGCATTTGGTTGGCAACTTTTAGTTCCCATGTCTTTTGTAAATATAATTCTCACAGCTTTTGTAATCTTTTATGATTTCCCTCTTTGGGTCCTTTCAATTTTATCTGCCTCAACTTTATTGATTACTTTGTATATAATTCATTTGCGTCCGGGATCGAAATCAAAATCAAGCGCTCGGAAGATAATTCCTGCGAGCGAACTGAGGAAACCCGAAAGTTTATGATCAACTTTTTAAAAGGACTAACTCTGACATTAACTACAAGTTTGCGTAAGCCAGTAACGGCTCAATATCCTGCAAAGGATAAGAGACTGCAAATTGAGGAAAGATATATGGGGTTTCCTGCCCTGACTTGGGATTTCCAAGTTGGTGAACCTTATTGCACAGGATGTATGGTTTGTGTGCGAAATTGCCCAACATTATGTATGACTGCAGAAATGAAGGATAACGATTTTTATGAATCAGGTAGAAGTAATAGGCGAAAAATTATTGATACATTCGAAATTAACTTGGGTAGATGTATCTTATGTGGAATATGTGTAGATGTATGTAATTTCGATGCTATTGAAATGAGTCGAGAACATGAATTAAGTAAATACGAAAGGAATGCGAATCGTGTGAATTTGCCCACTCTGCTTGAGATGGGCAAATTTTATCAAGAGGAGAGCAATTGGGTGCCAAAGCAGCCTGAAAAAAACAATGGCACACCGCAATCTTCTAAAAAACCTCCTGAGGTTATTAATAGAGTTCGTAGAGTGCCTATTGATTTTATTCCTAAAAAAGGTCCTTAATAAAGTTAAATAAATTATGTTTTGTAGCTTTTAGGTAGATATTTTGTCAGAATTAATATTTTTTTATGTAGCTAATATCCTTACATTAGGCGGGGCTATTACAGTCGTAATAGCTAAGAACATTGTTTATGCTGCATTAGGACTTTTTGTTTCTCTTATAGGGGTAGCGGGATTGTTTTTGATGGGACTTGCGCAATTTTTAGCTCTTGCACAAATATTAGTATATGGAGGAGCTATAGTAATAGTTATATTATTTGCACTCATGCTGACAAAAATTGAAGATTTTCGAGAACTTAGAGATCAAACTCATCGACCGATAGCCATTTTAGCAAGCGTTTTCATTTTTGTTCTCCTAGCCGCTTCGATTTTACTTACCGAAATCAGGACCACCCAACCTAGTGAAATATCTATTGAGAAAATAGGCGAGATGCTTTTTAACCAATGGGCAATACCTTTTGAGGTTGCTTCAATAATTCTATTGATTGCCTTGATTGGAGCAATCGTAATGGTAAGAGTAGGACAAACAGATGATTGATTTAGTTCATTTTCAGCTAGCTAGTGCTGCATTGTTCTCTATAGGAATTTATGGCGTTTTGGCAAGACGTAGTTCCATTCTAGTTTTGATGTCCATTGAGTTGATGCTTAATGCAGTGAATGTGAATTTGATAGGGTATTCTTCCTTCACAGATTTCGGGATGGATCATAGGATCCTTGGTCAGATATTTGTAATTTTTATTATTACCGTCGCTGCTGCAGAATTCGCTCTTGCAGTAGCGATCATTTTAAGACTTTATAGGAATCTTTCAACAGTAAATATTGACGAAATTTCATCACTTAAGGGCTAAATTATTATTGAGAGGATTTGATGCTTGGCATAGCTTGGAGTTTGAGTTGGGTGTTACCCGCTCTTAATTTAATTGCTTTCTTGGGAGCTTTGGCTACCTACAGGATCAAAAAAGGGATTGTTGCTGCCGGTTTTTCTCTGGTTGCGATTTTCGCGGCTTTTGTAGTTTTTTGGTTCTTAGTTTCAGAAGTCCTTGAGAATGGATTTTTATCCGATCAAATGACATGGTTTCAAATTGCTGAAACTAAAATTATTTTCGGATTTTATGTTGACCGATTGACATTATTGTTATTGGGACTCATTACTTTTGTAGCACTTATTGTCCAGGTTTATTCATTTGGGTATATGAAAAAAGAACCTAGGTTCGGCTGGTTTTTTACGGTTAATGCTTTTTTCGTAGCCTCTATGCTTGCTCTAGTCTTAGCAGACAATTTGCTCTTTCTCTATTTTGCCTGGGAACTTGTAGGATTGGGATCATATTTATTAATAGGCTTTTGGTATGAACGAAGATCTGCTGCTGAAGCAGCGAAAAAGGCGTTTATTACTACCCGAATAGGTGATGTTGCATTACTAATAGGCATAATTGTCCTTTTTAAATCAACTGGCACATTTCAAATATCAACGATCATCGATTATGCTCAGAGTGGCCTGATAGGAAGTCAAACTATTTTGATTGCTAGCATTCTTATCTTTCTTGGAGCGATGGGGAAATCAGCCCAGGTTCCATTTCATGTTTGGTTGCCTGATGCTATGGAAGGCCCAACTCCAGTAAGTGCATTGATCCATGCTGCTACTATGGTGGTTGCAGGTGTATATTTGGTAACCCGGATGTTGCCATTATTTGAAATTTCTTCTACGGCAATGTGGGTAGTGACCCTAGTGGGAATGTCAAGTTTTCTTTTAGCCGCATGCATGGCAATGGTCATGCATGATATCAAACGGGTATTGGCTTATTCCACGATTAGTCATTTGGGATTGATGATGTTTGCTTTAGGCTGCGGCGCAGCCTCTGCAGCTGTAGTACATCTGTTGGCTCATGGGGTTGGAAAAGCGATACTTTTTTTGTGTTCTGGGAATGTATCTCATTCTTTGGCCGGAGAGACCAATCTGATGAAGATGGGCGGATTGTTTAAGAAGTTGCCATTGACTGCAGTATTGTTTTTGATTGGATCAATCTCACTGGCCGGGATATTCCCGCTTGCTGGGTTTTTTAGTAAAGATGAAATTATTTCGGGAGTTTTAGACGGCAGGGGATGGTTTTTCGTGGGGGTTTTATTAATTGGAACAGTTCTAAGTTCATTATATTTGGCAAGATTATGGATTTTGGTCTTTTTTAAGAATTCTCAATACCAAACAGAAGTTCAGCATCAGCCGAATGTTTTTATGAAGATTCCCTTAATTGTTTTAGCAATTCCAACAGTGGTTTTCGGGATTTCTTTGGCTCAATTCAATAATAGTTTTTTTGGATTACATGCATGGTTTATTGAATATAGCCAACATCACTTCAATTTCTTGATAGCTATCTTGTCAACTTTGGCAGCTCTTTTGGGAGTGTTCATAGCATGGGTAATGATTTTCAGAAAATTTTTCGAAAATCACTTGATGATGATTATTTTTAAAAGAATAGAGCGCATACTTATTAGGAAATTTTTCTTCGATGATTTTTATCAATTTGTAATTGATAAAATAATATTGATAGTTGCCAATATGGTTGCACTTTTAGATAGGAAATTAGTTAATGACATTTTGGTTGATGGATTGCCAAAACTTGTGTATTCAATTGGACGAATTGTAAGAGTTTTCCAGTCTGGACAAATTAGCCATTATGCTTTTGCAATGATTTTTTTTGCAAGTCTAATATTTGCTGGTTGGTGGCTTTTGGTAACAAATACATGAAATTAGGAATTTAAATAGAGCATGATTGAAGAAATTTCACTAGTTTTATTGGCATTGCCTCTTTTAGGTGGAGCTATTATTTTTTTTCTACCTCCAAAAAATATAATTCTTTTGAGGTCTGTGGCATTAACTTTTGGATTTCTTACAATGTTACTTTCTTGTTATTTGTTTTTGTCCTATGACCTTGCTTTAGGAGGTATTCAATTTTTAACATCATTGAATTGGCTTTCATTTTCTGGAACCGGTCAGTTTTCTGAGGATTCAATACAGTTACTTTTGGGAATAGATGGTATTTCTGCATTGATGATATTGTTATCCGGCGTAGTGATGTTTACGGGCATATTGATTTCATGGAATATTAAGGACCGGTTGAAAGAATATTTAGTATTGTATTTTCTTTTAATTGGTGGGGTTTTTGGGGTTTTTATTTCATATGATTTGTTTTTCTTTTTTTTCTTTTATGAACTTTCAGTTTTGCCTATGTATTTGCTTGTAGGGGTTTGGGGCAGTAGCACAGATTTTAAATCCTTTATGCGCACAAAAGAATACGGTGCAATGAAACTCACAATTTATTTGGTGGCAGGAAGTGTATTGATTTGGATTGCCATCTTGGCAATATTTGTAGAAGCGGGAATAGGATCTTTCAGCATCAATGAACTATCGCAGGTTGAATTTTCAAGGAATTTTCAAATTCTTTTCTTTGCCCTCTTAGCGTTAGGGTTTGGGGTTTTGGCAGGACTTTGGCCGTTTCACACATGGTCTCCCGATGGACACGTAGCCGCTCCCACGGGAGTATCTATGGTTCATGCTGGTGTTCTAATGAAGTTGGGTGCTTTTGGAATTATTCGAGTTGGAATGACATTGCTTCCAGAAGGGGCAAATTTTTGGATGCCTGTAATAATGGTTTTGGGAACAATTAATGTTATATATGGTTCAGTAGCAGCAATGGCCCAACGAGATTTAAAATATGTTATTGGATATTCGAGTGTCAGTCATATGGGGTATGTTCTCATGGGAATTGCATCGTTGCATCAATTAGGATTATCGGGAGCGGTTCTGCAGATGTTTTCCCATGGAATCATGACCGCTTTGTTCTTTACAGCTGTCGGTATTATTTATGACCGTACTCATACTAGAGATATTGATGTTCTGCAAGGCCTAGCCAAAAAATTTGGATTTGCGGCCTCGATTTTTTCTCTAGCAGCTTTTGCAAGTCTTGGCTTGCCAGGACTTAGTGGATTTGTTGCTGAATTGTTAGTTTTCTTAGGATTATTTAAAACGTACGTATGGGCTGGAGTTCTTGGTATTGTTGGTGCTGCTCTTACAGCAATATATATGCTTAGGTTGATTTCTAGAGTCTTTTATGGGCCTCCATCTTCATTGTTAGATCAATGTAAGAGAGTTTCAATCAATGAAAAAGCAGGCTCATTAATTTTGGCTGCTTTTATTATATTCATTGGATTAGTTCCTTTCCCGTTTATTAGATTGATTGATGTCGGTGTTTCAGAGCTTTTATCTGGACTAGGGGGATGATTTGGAAGACTTAACTTTTTTAATTCCAGAATTTCTAATACTTGCCCTAGGATTTTCAGTTTTATCACTAGATTTCATTTTTCGACCGACACAAAAAAATCTTCTGGGATATTTTTCGGCTCTTGGGCTCTTTGTAATTCTTGTTATATTAATTATTTTCTTTAAAGGAAAATCAACGGAGATATATTCTGGGATTCTTGTTTTTGATGACTACTCTCATTTTTTCAGATCGTTCTTTTTGGTTATCGGAATTTTTATAGTTTTGATGTCTACTGATTTTGTCAGCAAGCAAATAGAACATGTTGGAGAGTTTTATGCAATAATTTTATTTAGTTTAGCAGGAATGTCTTTAATGGCTGCTTCTGCAGAGTTGCTAATGGCATATATTTCATTAGAACTTCTTAGTTTTGGTCTGTATGTTCTCGTAGCTTTTGATCGATATAATAAAGAATCGAATGAAGCAGGATTAAAATTAATTTTGCTTGGAGCATTTTCTTCAGCAATCCTTTTATTCGGAATTAGTCAAATTTATGGTTTGCTTGGAACCACAATGTTTTCAGGAATTGAGGAAAGTTTACGCTCTATAGTTTCTTTTGAGCCAGGACTTGTTATTGGCATAGTTTTGGTTCTTGTGGGGATCGCATTTAAATTATCTATAATTCCGTTTCATATGTGGGCGCCAGATGTTTATCAGGGAGCGCCATTATCAATTACAGCTTTTATAGCAGTTGGGTCTAAAGCTGCAGTCTTTGTGCTGGCATTAAGATTTTTCTGGCAAGCTATTTTCCCAGAAATTGATCAATGGCAGTTATTATTGATAATTCTTGCTGTTTTGACCATGCTTGGGGGCAACATACTAGCTTTAGTGCAGCATAATTTGAAAAGGTTGTTAGCTTACTCTAGTATCGGGCAAGTTGGATATTTATTGTTAGGATTTATTGCATTGTCATCGACTAATATTGACAATGCTAATATTCCTGCGTTAGTCATGACAGGGGTGATATTTCATTTAGTGGGATATACAATTAGCAGCATTGGTGCATTTTGGTCTATTTCCTCAATTTTCAATTCGACTGGCAGAATGGATGTAGCCTCTTTAGCGGGCATAGGCAAAGCATCTCCATTTGTATCAGTTGTACTAGCAGTGTCATTATTTTCCTTAGCTGGATTGCCAATATTTGTTGGATTTGTAAGCAAATTTTATCTATTTACGGCAGTCGCTGTCCAAGGATTCTTGTGGTTAGCGGGAGTTGGAATTCTAGCGAGTCTCATTTCTCTTTATTACTACTTAAAACTACTAAGATCTGTGTATATTGACGAAGCTAAAGATCCAGTCAAAGTTTATATTTCGCCAATAGCTGCAATATTTTTAGGGATTTTGTTGTTTTCGATGGTAATTATTGGAGTATATCCATCTCCAGTGGTCGAATTAATTGAGAAAGCATCTTTCGCCTTAATTTCAACTCCGTGACTGATTTTAATTTGTTAAAATCAATATATATTTTTTGAGGGAGTGGAAATGTTAGAAGGAAAAAATTATTCTCGTGGTATGGTGATTGTTGCACATGCTGACGATGCTGAATTTGGCTGTTCTGGAACTGTCGCGAAATATTGCAGGCTTGGTTGGGACTTTGTTTATGTTCTTTGTACTGATGGCAGTAAAGGAACTGCTGACAGAAAATTAACTTCTTCTGAAATCAAAGAAATTAGACGTCAAGAGCAAATAGATGCGGGTAAAATATTAGGACTAAAAGATGTAAGATTTTTGGATTATCCAGATGGAATGTTGGAACCATCAATGGATCTCCGAAAAGATATTGCCCGAGAAATCAGAAGAGCTAAACCGGATGTTGTAATATGCCCATATCCAATGAGAGCCCTAGACGGAATTAGGGGAGGAATTGGTCATCCAGACCATATGGCTGCAGGAGAGGCTACTCTATCTGCTGTGTATCCAGCAGCTAGGGATCATTTAACCTTTCCAGAATTATTAGAGGAGGGATATGAGCCTCATAAGGTTTCGGAAGTGTGGGTAATGGGACACCCTGAACCTGATATTTGGATTGATGTAACTGATTATATGAAAATTTCAACTAATTCACTTATGGCTCACAGTTCGCAGGTATCAGGGCGCAGAACTATTGAAGAATGGGAACAGGTGATGAGAGATTGGAGAGCAAGAACAGCCGAAGATAAGGATATGGAATGCGCTGAAGCCTTCCGACGTATTACTTTAGGATAATATCACTTATTTAGATGGTTCGGTTAAAATTTTGCGGTTCAAAATAATCATCTCTAATGAAATGGTAATATTTGGGACTAGTACGATTTAAAGACTTATTGAGAATAGAAAGGGAAAAGAAATCAGATTTCTGACAACATTCAAAAAAACCAATCAGAATTAATGAATGAACTAGTTGATAGGTTCGGGGTAGCTAGCAATCTTGTTGATAATTTTTTCATGGATTTAATTAATGGAACTAATCAAGAATCTGTAGATGAAGCATTTAAAGGTTTGGGATTAAGTAGAAGCTTTGTCGAGAATAAATTAATTCAGTTAAATGAAAAGGTTAATCCATTTGACCCTGACAAAATGGGACATAATGCTAGTAAGAAAATCATCTATAAAGCAATCCTAATTATGATGTGGGAACAGGAAATGAAGGACTAGGTATTAAATCAATAATTCTCACGATAACAATGAAAAAATCAATAAAACTCTTTATTATGGAGATGAAATGAACTGGAAACAGTTCATAGGGCACCTCATTAATTTAGAGGTTTAATTTTGTGATTAGCGATTCTAGTTCAGACTGAGTGTTGGGGTCAATATTTGCTCCTGGGAAGCGTACTTTTGGAGATGAAATAAATCCCCTTAGATGAAGGGCAGCCTTTCTTATAGATATTCCTATTCCTGATTGCCCTTCAAACAAAATTAATGGTAAATATTTATAGAATATTGCTTCAGCTTCATCTCTCGAACTATTATTCATGAGTTCACAAACTGAAATTAAAATTTCTGGGTATGCAAATCCAGTCATTGCCCCTGCGCTGCCTCTTGCTAGTTCGTCAAGGAGGTAAACTCCTCCTAGGCCACCAAAAATCTCCATGCGGTCGCCGATTCGTTGTCTGATTGAAGAGATTTTATTGGGGGTTGGAGGATCTTCTAGTTTCAAGTAAAGAGCGGATGGGACTCTTTCGACAAGGTTTTCGATAAATGATAGTGACATATGCACTCCTGTAGTTTCAGGGTAGTCCTGTACGACTATAGGAATATCGATGGAATTGCCTAATTTCTCATAAAAAGTCAGTAGTGCGTCGTCGTTGGGTTTTAGCATGGGTGGTGCCGAGACCATTACTGCGGCTGCTCCTAGCTTTTGAGCTTCTATGCTACGGTTGATTACTGTAAAACTACTTCCTCCAGATGTTCCAAGTGTTATTGGAATATTCTTGGCTGAAGAAATTACCGTCTCTGAAATCTGGGTTCTTTCATTATCAGTTAGTTTGGCAACCTCACCTGTAACGCCCAAAGCAACTATGCCTGTGCATCCAAATTCCTCAGCTTTAGTTGCAAGAGTTGACATGCTTTTTAGATCTAAATTTTCGTTATCAACAAAAGGTGTAGCTAGCATCCAGTGCACGCCACTGAAATTTTCCCGCATAATTTGTCTCCTCTAAAATTGAGCAATATTTAAAACAAAATCTGTTGTTACTTGCTCACATTCTACTTCCTGCTTATACTACCATTATTGTTGAAATATTTTTAAAGATTGGATTTCATGGAAACAATTCAGGTACATAACAACCCAAATTTGGATGCACGAATGGTAATGCAAGTTTTGTCGGAAAATTTGGATAGTAAATATGAGATTTTTTCTATAAGTTCGATGTGGCGGGAAATTATGATTAGGCAAAATTCTTGGAAAGGTGTAACTATTGGGTTACGTCATGATGGGAATCGTACTGATTTGATGTTTAGCGGCGATTCTCCAGGAGTATTCCCTGCAGTTTTTACCCAAATGTTTATTGGGAGTTTTATTGCTGACAGAACATTTCGTCGCAAAATCCTTTCTGACGTTCGAAGAATCTTGTTAGAAATAGCCGGAAGATCTTCCTGATCTGGAATTTATGGAACGTTAGCGGAAATAATATATGGAGATGCTTCCAGATTGTCTTGATTTTGAAGAGTTCCAAGTTTTTCAGTTGACACCTTTAACAATCCTGCTTCTGTAAGCAGGGTTTTCGCTTTTGTGATTTCCATTCCTGAAAAAAAATTTGATGTGTTTTTAGCAAATTCTGCATCAAAAATGATTATTTTGCCATCACTTTTGGTGGCTCGAATCATTTCAGAGATTATTTGAGATGGATTTTCAAAATCATTAAGTGACATCCCAATAAATGATGAATCGACCGTGTTATCCTCGACGGGCAATTCATTAGCGTTTCCTAATCTACATTCAAGACCTACATAACCTTCTGCTCCAATGAATTTGTCCTGTAGGAACGTTAGCATTTCATCAGAATGATCTACCACGATTGTTTGTAAGGCACCTATTCGAAGTAAACCTCCAGTGATGAATCCAGTTCTACACACAACATCAAGAACTTTATTACCTGCTCCGTTACCTGTTGAAGCGATGTGATCTTGAATTTCTAGATAGCGCGATCCATAAAACATGCGGTTTTCGTCGTCATAATCATATGGGTCAATGATATTGTTCATTTTTACTCCCTCGAGAAATATTTACTTAATCGTTTGTAAAACGCGGTTATCTTTTTTTGGTATCTAAGTCTGAAGTAATGGCCCACAAGGAAACGTATGAAAGCCACAAAAGACTAGCAACGCCAGCATGTAATATTCTAAGTATATCAGGCATTCCAAAGAACACTGCGCTCAAGCCGAGACAAATTTGAGAGAAAGCAATTAGTGAACATAGAATTGATAAATTTAATTCTATTCCACGAATGTTAGCTCTCCACATTTTAAAAGTCATAAAAAATGTTCCCAATAGAAGTATATAAGCAAGAGTTCTGTGGGAGTCATGAAGGATTGTGGCTTCTGGGATGCCTATGTCACCACACAAAGGGATACCAATGCAACTAAATGAGTATTTTCTAGCTACTATGCTAGAACCTAATAAAATTATAGCTGCGGAAGTAATTAATAAATGCCTGGCACGTCCAGTAAAAAATTTTCTATAGTGAATATCGGATAAGAAATCGAAAGCTGTAATTGCCAGCAGTAAAATTATTGTCATTGCTAATAATAAATGGACAAGGCGAACGAGTGGATTTAATTCGGTAAATACTACAATTGCTCCAAGAAGTGCTTGAATGATTACTGCCACGGATGCTCCAATTGCCATTTTGGATCCAATTGGAAACTGGTTTTTGAATTTGCGGGTTACTAATGTTAATCCGAATATGCATAACATTACTATGCCTGCGTACCATCGATGGCCAGATTCGATAAGTGCTGCAATGTTACTTGGGACCACACCGCCCTCACAAAGTGGCCAGTCAGGGCACCCTAGTCCTGACCCTGAGACCCTGACCCACGCTCCGTAAGCGACTAATCCAACAACCATTATTGCAATTGCCAATGCATATGATCCGATGTTTTTGGGGTAAAAATATTTACTTTTTGAAGCTATCACAATTTTTTTCGCTCGAGATTGAATGTAAATAGAATAAGATCATTTTACATTGTACCGCAGCGTGTCGCTAGGCTGAATCTTGAATTATCTAAATCATTAGAATTGAATGATTTAACCCCAACCATATGATATAATGAAACTTCATTATATATAGGAGTTTTCCCAAATGGCGGACTTAAAGACCCTTGAGTTGGAACCAAGGGATTTACTTGGAAAAAAAGTTGAAACATTGCGAAAATCTGGATTACTACCAGTGCATATGTACGGCCCAGATATTGATTCTCTTTCGTTGCAAGGGGATTTAAAGCTTTTAGCGCGCTTGGTTCTGGAAGTAGGAACCAATATTCCTGTTTCAGTTACTGTGAAGGGTTCTGATAATGTAAATATGTGCTTTGTTCGAGAAATTCAACGACATCCAGTAACCGAGAATATTTTACATGTTGATTTTCTTAGGGTTGATACTTCTAAAGCTGTTCGCGCTGAAGTGCCTATTATACTGGAAGGTCTTGCTCCTGCCTCACAACGTGGAGGTACTTTAATGCAACCTTTGCAGAATTTAATTATTGAAGCGCTCCCTATGGATATTCCCGTTTCATTAGAAATTAGTGTTGCAGGATTGGACGACTTTGAGAAGAGTTTGTATGTATCTGACCTCTCTATTCCAGAAAATATTACTCTGATTAGCTCCTCAGATGACTTAATTGCTCGTGTAGTTCCTCCAAGAATTGAAGAAGAAGAGGTTGTTGCATCTACTGAAGAAGATGAAATGACTGAGGGTGATGGTGGAGATGCATCTGAAGAATCATCTGATTCAGAAGAGGGTGAAGATAACTAATCTTTAATTTCGGTTGCCCCGCCTATAATTCTTTCTCCAGAAATTATTGAGTTGCCTTCGATTTTAGCAGCCCCTAGGATTCGAGCATTTCCAAAGATTCGAGCATTTCCCGATACTGAAGCAGCTTCACAAATATCAGCATTTTCAAAAACCCAGGCAGCATCTCGGATTTTGGCAGCATCTCGGATTTTGGCTCTTCCAAATATTCTGGCCGTGCCTCTTACTAAAGCAGACCCGCTGATTCGAGCATTCCCAGAGATTTTGGCATGACCTCCAATTTGTGATGCTCCAAGAATTTGTGCGTTGCCTTCAATTATGGATTTTCCAGAAATATTACAAGTCCCTTCAATATGCACATTATCGGAGATAGTGGTTGGCCCTAAAACAATTGAGGATCCCGTAATTAATGTATTTCCAGAGATTTTTGCTTTACCTTTGATTTTTGCTGATCCTCGGATTTTTGAATTCCCTCGGATAATTGTATTTTCAGAAATTGTTGCTAAATCGGAGATAGAAACATTGTCAAAAATTTGAGCCTTTCCGCCAACTAGTGCGCTATCTTTAATTTCGACAGAATTAGAGAAGATCATAGAATTTTCTGCAATCCAGCAAGTTCCTTCGTGGGATAGGGCGCTTAATTTGATTTCATCAGTGAAAGGTAAAAATCCACCTATCGTCCCTTTTGGGACATTATCTCGAACTTCTTTCAATGATTTTATTCGATGGAGGATTATTCCATGAGATTCAATGGTTTCATTGGTAAATTCGAACTTAGGGTAGAACATTAATTTGGTTATATAACCCTATGCGGGTCCAATGCTTCATAGTTGAGTTCGATTCCCAATCCAGGCTCATTGGGAGGGCTGACAAAGCCATCTTCAACTTGAAGAGTATTTAAGTATGTCTTGCCCCACATCGGATCTGTGGTATTCCTGTAATATTCTACGGTTAGTCCATTCGGTATTGCACATACCAAATGAACGTGAATTTGCTGATTCCCATGAGGAGCAATTGTAAGATCATGTGATTGGGCTAATGCCGAAACTTTCATGAATTCTGTTACTCCGCCCATAATTAATGCATCTGGTTGAATTATTGACGCACAACGATTTTCAATTAAATCTCGAAAGCCATAACGAGTATATTCATTTTCTCCTGTAGCGATTGGGATGGTGGTTGATTCTCCAATTATTTGGTGACCTTTGTAATCGTCAGGCAATATAGGTTCTTCAAACCAGTAGACGTCATAAGGTTCCATCTTTCGAGCAATTTCGATAGCTTCAAAATGTTTGTATGCGCAGTTGGCATCCACCATTAATTTTATATTTGGCCCAATACTTTCTCTGACTATGCGTACTCTTTCAACATCTTCATTGATTGGCGCGCCTCCGATTTTCATTTTAATTGCGCGCGCTCCAAGCGACACACTTGTCTCCATTTCTTCTGCTAACTCTTTTAATCCTTTTCCGTCTTCGTAATATCCGCCCGCAATATACACGGGAGCTTTACTAGAGAATCCTCCTAATAATTTATAAAGAGGCATATTTGCTGCCTTCCCTTTAATATCCCAAAGTGCAATATCTATTCCGCTAATTACACGAGTAGAAAGACCTCGTCTGCCAACAAGTTTTGGTTCCCACATTGCATCCCAAATAAGTTCATTGTTCAGGGGATCTTGTCCAATTAAGTATTGCTTAAAATGATTTACTATCGCTGCACTAATTTCAGGGCCTTCGTGTACCCCTCCAATCAATCCAATACCAGAGATTCCATTATCGGTTTCAATATTTACAACATCTATGCCTGTAAAGTCATAGGTGTGCTTTCCGTTTCTAATTGGGGTTGGTCTGTTCCATCTAAATCCCTCGAAGGTCACATTTGTAATTTTCATACGTTCTCCATTTGCATGTAAAACTTTAGGATTTCAGAAACAACTTTTAATCAAGTTTTAAAATGAACCCCTCAGAAATTAAATAGTCAATAATTTGTTGAGCATTTTGAATAGCACTGAAATCCTCAGTGTTTAATTTGATTTCTGGGTCGTTGGGAGACTCGTAAGGATCGTCAATTCCTGTAAATCCAGTTATTTCGCCTCTTCTTGCTTTAGCATACATTCCTTTGGCGTCTCGAGCTTCACAAATATTCAATGGAGTGTCAACAAAAACTTCAATAAATTGTGAGGTGCCGACCATGTTTCGTACAGCGTCCCGAGTTGATTGATAGGGACTGATGGCAGCACAAATTGCTAAACCGCCATGTGAAACAATTTGAGAAGCAACATATCCGATTCTCAGAATATTCGTATCTCGATCTTCCTTAGAAAATCCCAAGCCTTTGGAAAGGTGTGTTCTGACTACATCACCATCTAGTATTGAAGTTCGACGACCATATTCCATAAGCATTGTTGTGAGAATGTCTGCTGTAGCAGATTTTCCTGCCCCACTTAAACCAGTGAACCAAATACATATACCCTGTTCATGCTTTGGGGGATAAGTCTCGGCCATTATTTTTGCAACTTCAGGCCTAGTGAACCATTCTGGCAAAGGTATTCCCTTCTGAAGGTAATCTTCTCGTACTTGAGTTCCTGAAATGAACAAAGTTTCTGCCCCTTCGGGTATTTTTGCCACTTCTTCATAGCGATCTTCGTCTTTTAGGTAAGCCAATTCGCTGAATTGTACAAGAGAGACACCTAATTCTTCGCTGTATTGCTCTACCAAATCTTGTGCGTCATATGGACCATAAAATGGATTGCCAGAGGAATCATTTCCTGGACCGGCGTGATCTCTTCCAACAATGAAATGATTTGCGCCAAAGTTGCGTCTTATTAAAGCGTGCCATAGAGCTTCTCTTGGTCCACCCATCCTCATTGCAAGAGGTAGAAGTGAAAGTAGGACACGGTCTTTTTCATAATGATTTTCGGTAAGTGCTCTATAAGTTCTGACTCGAGTAAAGTGATCTACATCACCTGGCTTTGTTAGTCCAACTACTGGATGGATTAACAGAGTTCCATCGACTTCAGAAGCTGCACGACGCGTCAATTCTTCATGTACTCGGTGTAATGGATTTCGTGTTTGGAACGCAACAACATTGGAGTGTCCAAGATTTTCTAATTCATCTCTTGTTTGAGCGGGGGTTAACCGCAAGTTCTTAAAATCTATTCTGCTGGGAAGATCAACAACTTTTAATTCTCCAGATATATTATATTTCCCCCAACTTTCCATTTCTGCGACCATCGGATGACGAGTGTCTAATGTTCCAAAAACTTTTTGGGAAACTTCTTTTAGATCCCATTCGTAGATTTCTTCCACATTAATTGTCGCAATTAATCGATTTTGGGCGTCCCTTAGTGCTAACTCAGAATCAACTTCCACATCATCCTTGTTTACTGGAAGAGTGATCGGTATTGGGAAAATATTTCCGTTCGATAGACGCATGTTATTTAGTACGGACTCATAATCTGATTGATTCATAAATCCATCTAATGGTGAAAATCCTCCTGTAGCAAGTAACTCCAAATCGCATAATGATCTTTCAGAAATTTGAATAGATTGGAGTGTATTCGCATGACTTACAAGAGAGTCTTTTTCTTCCCCTTTTACCAAAAGATCTACTAAAGACCCTCCATAGGGGGTAATTAATTTTGATTGAACTTCAGTTTTGTTATTAGACGGCATTTTTTCTCCCATTATTGTTAGCTATTTCGTGCCCAGGCAGAGCCTAGGTGAATTCCACATTCTTTTGGCATTCCAGATTCCCACCACCACCTGCCAGCACGTATGTCTTCGCCTGATTCGACTGGACGAGTGCAAGGTGCGCATCCGATTGAAGTATATCCTTGGTCGTATAATTCATTGTACGGAACGTTGTTAGTATGAATATAATCCCATACCTGATCGTATGACCAATTGGCGAGTGGGTTGATTTTAACTATATTGCCATGAGCCGAATCAATTTCCACTTTGGCAGTTTTATTGCGTGTTTCTCCTT
This sequence comes from SAR202 cluster bacterium, assembly GCA_022447855.1. Classification (GTDB taxonomy): domain Bacteria; phylum Chloroflexota; class Dehalococcoidia; order Lucifugimonadales; family UBA6927; genus UBA6927. Next base: position 13,397 of record JAKUTX010000002.1, on the reverse strand, counting down.
GAGAACGACGTAGTCCAGTAACCCAGGCATCATATTCTTTTAAAGCTTTATTTAACGGATTTACTTTTCTGATATTGCAGCAAAGCAATCTGAGAGAGACGCTATTGTAGAATGGATTGACACCGTGTTCAGTGGTCATTTCGGTCAATTCATTTGAATCAGGAAAGTAGACCTCAATGGGGATTTGATATTTCGCGCGGATACGGTCGATAAGGTTAAGCGTTTCTTGAGGGAGTCTTCCTGTATCAATTGTGAAAACGCGAAGATTTTTTGAGATCTTACTTGCCAAATCTAGAATTACTAGTCCTTCTGATTGGAAACTAGTACAAATACCAAGTTTTTCAGGGAAGGCGTTTATAGCCCATTCCAAGACTCCGCTAGCGTCTAAAGACTCGAATTGAGTACTAAATTCCTTAGGATCTACTTTATCTAAAGATAGATTTTTGATGTTATCTTCAAATTTCTGTTTGAGCATTTTCCACCTAAATTTTGGCAATAAAAAACCCCTGATTTTAAGCAGGGGGCCAGCGAACTTCTTTAAGGTTTTAAACCAAGAAAATTACAAGGTGCTTGCCTCCCTGTACGTACACGTACAGGAACACCTACACAAGCAATTTACTATGTTTATGTCGTTTAAATTCATTACTACGGAATTTTATTCTTGAAATATTTAATTGTCAAGGTAATCACTCATCTCATTATAATTATTCTAGATCATTCAGGATTCAAAAGACTGTCAGTAATTGCCAAGTATACGTCTTCAAGTGTTGTTTCAGAAACCGCATAATTTGAAACATTCATGTTGCGGATTTTGTAGAGGAGTTCTGAGTCTTCTGCTCCGTATATTGTTTTTTCGATGTTTTCTGTAGAATTGACTCGATAAGACAATTTATATTTGTACCCTAGTCTGGTTTTTAGATTTTGCACTGTATCGATTGCAAAAAGTTTTCCATTTCGCATAATGCCTACTCGGTCACATAGTGCTTCAGCCTCTTCCATGTAGTGGGTAGTTAGTACCAGAGTGGAGCCTTGGTTTTTATAGTCTTTTAAAATGTTCCAAACGTCACGCCGTGATTTTGGGTCTAATGCGGTAGTAGGCTCGTCTAGAAGGAATAGTTTGGGTTTTGCTAAAGAAGCAATACCTATAAGTAAACGTCTTCTTAGTCCGCCTGACAAGTTTGAAACGAGAGTATTTCGGTATTCACTTAAATATAGATAATCAGTGAGTTCATCCGCACGGAATTTTGCATCTGCAGATGAAAGCCCTCTCATTTTCCCGAAAATTCTCATCAAATGATAAACAGTATACCTGTCATATGGTTTTTGCTCTTGGGGCAGAATACCCATTAGAGATTTAGCTTCTGTAGGGTTTTTAACTACATCAATTCCAAAAACTTTAATGCTACCAGAGGTGGGTATCACCTCTGTAGTTATTTGTCTGACTAGTGTAGTTTTACCTGCTCCATTGGCTCCAAGCAGGCCAAGAATTTCTCCCTGATTGACTTGCAATGAAATATTATTATTTGCTAACACATTCCCTTTTTTATATTTTTTATATAAATCATGCACCACGATAGGCGATGTGTAGTTTTTGTTAATTTCCATTTGAACGCCTGTTAGATTTTATGGATATTTATATGTATCATATAACATAAAGAAAGATTTTTTCTCAAACCATTCCCCTCGTCTGATATGCGGATTTTTAAACAAAAAACCAAAACTGATCATGCTAGAGTATTGAATGAACTTGCAGGTGTTAATCCGGAGATCTCAATAATTTCTGGACGTTTGAAATTTGTTCGTGATGCTGCCACAATTCTCGAGCTCAGATTATTTGCAATGAAGCAGGCTATTCATTGGCACTTGTTAGGATCACTAGTATTTCCTATGTCCACATTTTTTTTCGCAAGAGGACTATCAAATTCTGATCCTGAGTCACTCAGAAGAATAATGGTCGGAGCTCTAGTTTTCGGATTGACGCTTCAGGCAGTTAATGCTGTATCTATGAACATGATAAGCGATCGATTCCAAGGAAGACTGAATTTAATTGTAACTATGCCTGTATCTAAATTTTCGTACGCCACTGGAATGATTGCTTATACATTTGTTCAAGCCTTAATGACATTGGTAATTCTTTTGTTGGTAGCAACTTTAATAGATATTGATTTCAAAATTACCTGGAGTTTATTGCCAATATTGGCAATGTTAATTACAGCTATGAGTGGAATGGGAATATTTATGTCGAGCTTTGCTCCTTCTGAGGAAGTTGGAGGGGTAATCACTAGTATGTTCAGTATTGTAATGGTGATGATTTCACCAGTTTTCTTTTCAATGGATCAGGCGCCAATTGCATTACGGTATGTAGGATATATTTCTCCGGTAAGATATGCAGCAGATGCATTAAACAAGGCGTTATCCGGGAATAATGATGTAGTAATTGAAATGATTGTACTAGGAGTTATAGGTGCTATAGGATTAATTTTAGGTGTCTGGAAGATGAAATGGAGGGATCTCTAGGATTCTTATTGATTTCTTAATTCAGCTCTTTTTATTTTTCCGCTAATTGTTTTTGGTAATTCTTCTACAAATTCTATTAATCTAGGATATTTATATGGAGCTGTTGTGGTTCTTACATGAGTCTGGATTTCTTTAATCAGTACGTCTGAAGGCTCGAAACCTTCAGCCAGTACGATGAATGCTTTCACGATCTGGCCTCTGACTTTGTCTGGGATTCCTATAACAGCACTTTCTACCACTGATGGGTGTTCAGCTAGAGCTGACTCAACTTCGAATGGTCCTATTCTGTAAGAGGCACTAATTATCACATCATCTGCTCTACCAACGAACCAATAATATCCATCTTCATCTCGGCTGGCTCGATCACCAGTGTAATACCAATCACCTTTGAATGATTCCAAATTTGCTTCAGGATTTCTCCAGTATTCTTTAAAAACACCTACGGGTTTTTCAGGACTCAATTTAATCGCAAGATCTCCCTCAGAACCATCTATAATTTCATTTCCATAGGAATCTAAAATTCCCATATTAAAGCCAGGGGCTACAACACCCATTGATCCAGGCTTATATTTCATTCCAGGAAATGTTGCAGTACATAGAACAGTTTCTGTTTGTCCGTAACCTTCCCAAATTTGCTGACCCATATCTGATTTCCAAACTTGGATAAGTTCTGGTGTTACAGCTTCTCCTGCTCCTACACAATGCCTCAATGACTGAGGATGGATTTTAGATAAATTTTCCTGAACCATCATTCTATAAGCTGTGGGTGGAGCAAAAAAAGTACTTATGGGATGATCAACAAACATTTTAAGCGTGAGTTCTGGATCAAACCTTCCTCTATGGTCAGCTATGAATATTGCTGCACCCATATTCCATGGGGCAAAAAAACAGGTCCACGCTGCTTGTGCCCAACCTGTATCTGATAACGTCCAATGAACATCTGTAGGACGGTTATCCAGCCAATAGCGACCAGTAATATAATGACCAATTGGATAGGAAGAGTGTGTATTAAGTACCATTTTGGGATGCCCAGTTGTTCCTGAGGTGAAATAGAGCATTAATGGGTCTGATGAAGGGTTTTGGGGGTTTTTAAAGACAGTAGATGATTTAAGCATCAAATCTTCATATTCTCCAAATCCTTCATTTCCGCCTATAACGATAATTTTTTCCAAACTAGGGCAATCTTTTTGGATTGATTCTAATTTCTCGAAATTTTCGGAGTCTGTAAATGCTACTTTGATATCTGCTATATTGATGCGATAGGCAAGGTCTTTGGGTGTTAGTAACGTGGTTCCTGGTACAGATACAATATTAGCTCTAATGCATCCTAGCATTATTTCCCACCATTCAACCAATCTCGGTAACATAGTGAAAACACGGTCACCTTCTGAGAGACCTAAACCTACTAATAGGTTTGCAACTTTTTTAGAACGGTCGCTAAAATCTGAAAAAGTAATTTTTCTAAGATTGTTTTGGTCATTTACCCAATACATGGCAATTTTTTGTCGGTCATTTGCCCATTTATCGAACACTTCATAAGTCCAGTTGTATCGATCTGGAACATTGAGGGTAAATGATTTATAAGTTTCTTCGTAATTACCTATCTGATATTGATTCGACATAAATTTATCCTGTTAGTTCATGACGAACGATAGCCGTGCCTTTTACCAGAGATTTCAGTTTTAATTGACATAACCATCTGGGCAATTGAAAAAACCCGCAATCCGGACTAACTGTAATTTTTTCAGGATTTACTCCGGATTTTAATATTAGACGAATTCTCTCTGCTACATCTTCAGGAGTTTCTACATAAAATGATTTGATATCTACAACACCAATACCTAGCTCCCTTTCATCTCCACATTCAGCCCAAAGGTCACTTTCTATCATTTCTCTGTTTGCAAATTCCATCACGATTTGATCTGAATTAGTGTCCAATATATCTGGGAACATCCACTTGTACTGTCTTTTACCTCTAGGTCGACTTGTTAGGTTTCCAAAACATACATGCAGTGCATGTTTGGCATCAACTCCTTCAACACATTTGTTGTACAAGTTAACCCATTGATCCATCTGTCCGGGGATAATGGCAAATGATGGTTCGTCTATTTGAATATAATTTGCTCCTGCGTCGGCTAATGCACGTAGTTCTAAATTAATAGAGGTAGCAAATTCGAAAGCCATTTCCATTCTGTCTTTGTAGGCTGGTTCTGGCCGAATATGCATTGTCATAGTGAGAGGGCCTGGGCACGTAGCCTTAATTGGTCTTTCCGTGTTTTCATTTGCATACTTAAATTCATCCACGATTCCTAATCCATTGGGTACAGTAATGTAGTCTTCTGCGTGGTACCTAGGAGGTGAATCATAGCCATAAAGGCCAGTCTTTCTCAGTTCAGGATCACGTACAATTCCCTTCATTCTCTTAGTGAAGCTTTGAACGAAATACCATCTACGCATTTCTCCGTCTGAAACAATATCTATTCCAGCTCTTTCCTGATCTAAAATCGCGGCATTAACGGCGTCATCATATGTTTCACTAATGTCTGTTAATCCGTAGTTTCCCTTTTCAATTTCTTCAATTGCTGTCCAAAACCATCCAGGCATTGAGTGGCTTCCAATTACAGTAGTTGGTAATAGTGGCAATTTTTTTTGTGACATAATTACTGACTCCAAGCATGTAACATATTTTTCAAAATGTTTTAGGCATTTTATTGTGAATTATTTTGTAAATCCAGTAAATTTTTACCTTCTAGCATTTATTCCTGCAATTGCTTCTAGAGATTTGACGTATCCTTGAATACCATCAGTCCCTGCTCCAAGTTGTTGTGCAGCCCTGAATAAATTGCTTACAGTAGGAGTGGTGAGTAATGGCACTTGTAATTCGGCCGCAGCTTCTTGTACCAACCTAAGGTCTTTTTGAGCGAGATCAACCATGAATCCAGGAAGAAAGTCACCATCCAAGATTTTTTCACCCAGATTTTCCACCATCCAAGAATTGGCTGCGCCACCAGTGAATGCTTTCATAAGTGCTTCTGGATTTCCTCCAGCCTTGATTGCAAATACAAGTCCTTCACATAATGCGGCTAAATTTCCTAGTCCGATTATTTGATTAGCAAGTTTAGTTGTTTGACCCATTCCGTTAGATCCGCAGTGAGTAATTCTGGCTCCAAGAACGTCAAAGATGGGTTTGCATCTATCAAATGTATTTTCCGAACCACCAATCATAATTGATAATGTTCCGCTTAAAGCCCCAGGGAGACTGCCACTTACTGGAGCGTCCATCATCTCAATTCCCTTGGAACTTAGTTTTTGTGCAATGTTTCGAGTGACACTTGGAGAAATTGTGCTCATATCAATTACTACCGATCCAGAGTTAGCTCCTTGAAGAATTCCGTTTTCTCCAAGTATGACTTCTTCAACGTCTGGTGAATCACTTAGCATAGTGATAATGATGTCACTGTGAGACGCTACATCAGATGCGGAAATACCTGCTTCAGCGCCAGCATCTACTACTTCAGTCATTTTAGATTCTGTTCGATTCCAACACCTCACAGAAAATCCTGCTTTCAGAAGATTTTGACTCATAGGATTTCCCATAATTCCAAGCCCGACAAAACCAATTTTTTCAGACATTTACTACCTCACATACTTTGGATTTCTTGAAAAATTATATATAAAATTTCTGTTTAGATTGTTTCTTCGATGTAAACATGCTATTTCCGGTTTGTAAACATATTTTTTATTGAGGGATTATGTCCCAAATGCTATTCTGAATTTTAAATGAATTAAATCATATAGTTTTATGAGAATTTTTCAAACAAAACACATTTATTACGGTTGGTTTGTACTGGCTGCTTGCTTTTTCGCAACATTAATTAGCGGTGGAGTTAGATCTTCATTCGGTGTTTTTGTAATCCCCATGGAACAGGAGTTTAATTGGACTAGAGACACTATTTCATTCGCTCTTGCCATCGGAGTTTTTTGTAATGCAGTCTCAACGCCTATCATAGGCTGGATTTATGATTCGCGGCCGGATGGGGGGAAGACAGTAATTACTTTAAGTTTGTTGGTGCTAGGAGCAGCAACTATTCTCCTAAGCTTAACATCAAATATTGTTTTTCTGATTGTGGTTTATGGATTTTTGATTTCAACTGCTGGTACAGGAGTTGGATTCGTGACAATTCATGCACTAATTGCTAGGTGGTTTAATAGAAAACGTGGGTTTGCATTATCTGTTAGTTCTGCGGGAGTTTCAATAGGTTCTGTGTTATTTGCACCGTTTGCAAGTTATCTAATTCTTCTCAGCGGATGGAGATTTAGTTGGGTAATTTTAGGGGCTTTTATATTATTTTTAGCTTTTCCTCTTGCACTAATTATCTTACGAAATAATCCAAAAGATGTTAACCAACAAGATCATCCGGAGCTAAAAAGCAGTGATGCGCAATCGACAATAACTGCATCTGAGTTCAAAACTTCTGGCAGTTTGTCAAATGCTTCTTGGAAGCAGATTCTAAAAAGTCTGCCTATTTGGCAATTGAGTATTGCTTACTTTGTTTGTGGAACTACTACCACGATGATGGCTGTTCATTATGTGCCATTTGCAATTGACCGAGGGATGAATCCAGGGAATGCTGCTTTAGCTTTTGGATTTATGATGGGAATCAATGGACTAGGTGTGATAATGATAGGATTTTTTTCTGATTTTATGCAACGGAAAAATTTGCTAGCAATTACCTATTCTGTTCGTGGTTTAGCTTATGGTAGTTTGTTAGTTTTTGACGAAATATTAGGGATTTGGGTTTTTGCATTTGTTGCAGGGCTTTCTTGGATTGCGTCAGCTTCACTGACTTCATCTATTGCTGCAGACATTTATGGATTGAAAAAAATGGGCACGATTGTTGGGATCATGACTTTTTCTCACCAAATAGGTGGAGCAATAGCGATTTATCTGACAGGGTATTTATTTGAAAAGACGGGTGGTTATGAATTTCCGTTCACAATTGCGGGATCCTTGCTTATTTTGGCCGCTTTGTTCAGTGTTACAGTAAGTGAACGAAAACTGTCTGAAAGATATCGAAAAAACTTGTCCCCAGAGATGTCATAATGTTCAATTTTAAAATTTTTAATTTACTTCATCATGGAGAACCAGCTGATCCAGTTCTTCTTGGGTGGTTACAACATAAGATTGACTCTGTTTTAAATCTTGGCCCTGGAGCGGCGGTATTATTGTTTGGAGCGATAATAATTTTGATACCTATTCTTATTTTGGTATTTTTTTGGCTTAATACTAGTAATACTTCTGATAGTTGACTAAATTTTTCTTGCACCAAGATCTTGCATCAAGAATAGAAATAGTAATTTGAACCTGGGTAAGTTCCATGGTTTGCTGTAATGGTCTGGTTATTTAGAGGTAATCCATACATATCCTGAGCAGTTCTACTTCAAGAGCGAGGCTTAGGAATTCGACAAAATAAAGAACGGGCGGCATGGGAATCCAAACCGCCCGCTCTTGTTGTCATAAACTAATTTAATCGTAAGTTAGAACCGTTCTGGCAACCTGGCCTTTTTGCATATCTTCAAAAGCTTGGTTAATGTCTGCTAATGGCATGGTTTGGCTGACTAAGTCTCCAAGTTTGATTTTGCCACGAGCATAGAGATCGACCAGTTGGGGAATTTGTACTCTGAATCGATTAGATCCAATACTTGAATGCTGTATTCGTCTTTCACCCCAACTCCAGGCGGGAATTTCTAGCATCGTTCCTTGAGGAACCATACCAATCAATGTAGCAGTTCCGCCTCTTCGAAGCATGTGGAAAGCGGCTTCAGCAGTTTCTTTTAAACCGATAACCTCGAAAGAATAATCAACGCCTTGTCCATCTGTGAGTTCGAATATTCGTTTGCTAATGTCAGTATGAACGGATGCATCAACAACATCTGTTGCACCCATTTGCATCGCCATGCCTAATTTAACTTCTTCACGATCGATCGCTATTATTTTGCCAGCATTTGCAAGGTTAGCTCCCTGGATTACATTTAGCCCCACACCTCCACAACCTATTACGGCTACAGTTGCACCGACTTCCACATCAGCGGTATTAATAGCGGCTCCAATTCCAGTCATAACTCCGCATCCTACAAGTGCCAACTCTTCGTATGGAATATCATCGTGACCTTCTATTTTTACAGTTGCATTTTCATGGACTAGCATTTGTTCGGCGTGAGTTCCTAATCCAGAAAGGGCGAAAAACTTTTCCCCATTTTTACTAAGCCTAGGAGTTGATCCTGATTCACGCTCTAATTCAGACTTGTTCATACACATATTTGGTCGGCCAGATAGGCACCTTTCACAGTTCCCACAAAAGCTAGAAAGACAGGTTATTACCCTATCTCCTGGCTTTACATAACTAACAAGTTCTCCAACTTTTTCAACGGTTCCTGCACCTTCGTGTCCAAGTACGGTAGGGGTGTTTTGTGAATAAAGTCCTTGCAAAAAATGCAGTTCACTATGGCATACTCCAGAAGCACCTGTACGTATTAGTACTTCACGCGGGCCAGGTTGGTCAATTGAGATATCGTGAATCTCTACGGGTTCGTTAGCTCCTACCATGATAGCTGCCTTCATAGTTTCCTCCAAATCAAAAAAGTTGCTTAAAATCTCTCGGAGATTAGCACGGGTTGATCTATCTTGCAAATAGTTGATATTTGAAATTAGATGAGAGTAGCATAGTTGGACGTAGCGAGATGTTTAGAATAACGATATGTTGGAGGTATTGAATGAAACTTTTAGTCTTATCTGGAGGCAATCATCCATATAAAGAAACAACACCTATATTGGAGAGCTTTTTAAAAGATGCGGGATATTCTTTGACAGTTTCTGAAGATGCATCGTTGCTGTCAGGAAAAGATATGGAAAATTATGATGCATTAGTCTTTAACACTCTCAGATATGGGGATCTTGCTTTAAATGAAAAAGAACAAGAAGGCCTGATAAATTTTGTTTCTGAGGGAAAGGGTTTCGTTTGTATCCACGTTTCAGGGCAGAGACCAGAGAATTGGGATGAATACCAGGAAATTACTGGGGGTGGATGGATTACCAAAGTATGTAAACATTCCCCATATGGGCAATTTGAAGTGACTGTATGGGATGAAACCCATCCTTGCTCGAAAGATTTGGAGAAGTTTATTGCAAATGATGAATTGTATTATGAGTGCCCTGATAAACCCAAACAGCTGGGATGGTGGGACGGAAATGAAGTATTTCTTGCAACAGAGTGGCTTGGTTTACCAAGACCGATGGCGTGGACAAGAAAATATGGCAATGGTTTGGTGATGCAAACTTTGTTAGGCCATGATGGATTGAGCTTTAGCAATCCGGCTTTTCAGCAAATAATAATTAATGGTATCGAATATGTTACTGGCAGGATTAAAATCAACTGATTTGTCATTAATTGCGTAAAATCTGTTGTATAATCATCGGAATTTAAGGATCAGAATTGAAGGAGGACAAAATGGCAGTAAATTGGGGTGTTATTGGAGCAGGCGGAATTGCAAATGGACGGATGATTCCAGAAGCATTTCTCCCTGAAGAAAATGTAAATTTGTTGGGCGTAGCGGATGTCAACCAAAAAGCTGCTGATGAGACTGCTGAGCGGTGGGATGTTAAATCATATGACAATGTAGAAGCACTTTTGTCTGATCCAGATATAGAGGCTGTCTATATTCCTGTACCTCCTTTTGCAAGGGCTGAAGTCACTATCATGGCTGCAAGATTTGGAAAGCATGTTCTTGCGGAAAAGCCCTTAGCAATGACAGGTGCAGAATGTGAACAGATGATAAAAGTTTGTCGTGAAAATAATGTTCAGTTGGGTACCGGTTTTATGATGAGACACCACTCAATTCATATGAAAATGAAAGAGCTTATTGATGCAGGTGCTATTGGAAAGCCTGCTGGATTACATGCAAGATATTGTTTATGGGTTGCAGAAGGAAAAGGGAAAAGTTGGAATTTAGATCCCGAGATTGTTGGTGGCGGTCCTTTACAGAACCAAGGTTCGCATGCAATAGATATTTGTAACATGATGTTAGGAAACATAAGAGATGTTAATGCATTCTCTGATAATGTGACACACAATTATGACGTGCCGGATATGGAAACGCTTCTTGTAAGATTTGAAAATGGAGCTCATGGTAATCTTGATATTTGGTATGGTGTTCCCAATTGGTATGGTCGAAGGTTGTTAGAAGTTTTTGGAAGTGAAGGTATTTTGAGAGCTGAAGAAACCTTGGGACAATTGCCTGGGGGAACACTTTATTACCAAAAAGCCGTCGATGGAGGACAGACAGAATCTGTTCCAGAAGAGATTCCAGTGACTCCTCAAAATACCTATCGTGCACAAGTGAGAGAATTTTCAAAAGCCATTGAGTCAGGAGAACAATATTCAGTTTCAGGAGAACAGGGCTTGCATGTGCAAAGAGTAATTGATGCTGCTACCCAATCTTCTGCTCAAGGCAGAACAATACCCGTAGATATTGCAGAAGTGTAGTTTGTTTGATGTTAGGTTTTTTCTTGGGAAAATGGTGAGTATATTATGTCTCAAATGACAGGTGGCGAAGCTATAGTTAAGTCTTTAGAAAGTCAGGGAGTGGAATATGTTTTCGGAATGGCAGGTCATGCAAATTTAGCGTTTTTAGACCCCCTGATCGATTCTGAAATAAAATTTATTACTGTACCGCATGAGCAGATTGCCGCTCACGCTGCTGATGCATATTTTCGGGTTACTCATAAGCCTGCAGTTGTCACAACTACGGTTGGTCCTGGGGCCACAAACGTTATTGCTGGCATGGCCGATGCGTTACTGGATTCTTCTGCAATGGTGGTGATTTGCGGTGGTATTCCTAGTTTTTATAGTGGAACTGGAGGATATCAGGAGATGAATGAACATGGAGAAGATCAGCAATTTGAACTTTTCAGACCTGTTACTAAAAGAGTATTTCGTGTTGCACATGCTTCACTCTTACCCCATGTGATTTCAAATGCATTTAACTACGCACTGTCTGGAAATCCTGGTCCAGTCATGGTTCATGTGCCATTAGATTTCTTGTCTTACAAATCAGATTATGAACTAAGAGATTTGCCTGCTCATAGACCAAGCACTAAGAAAATTTTGGCTGACCCAAATCAAGTACATAATGCTTTAGATTTATTAGTTTCTGCCGAAAAGCCATTGATTTTTGCTGGTAATGGAGTTTTGCTAAGTGAAGCTTCTACTCAATTGACTTCTTTGGCTGAATACCTAAATGTTCCAGTAGCAACTACTATGAGTGGGCAGGGAGCAATTAATAGCGAGCATCCACTTAGTGCTGGATTCACTGGTGTTGTAGGCACTCCTGTTGCAAACGCTTTAGCACGTGATGCTGATGTAATAATGGCGATTGGCACCCGAATGCCTGAGATGGATACAAGTTCTTGGTCTAGTGAAAACTTTTTCAACTCTAAACAATCAAAATTAATTCATATTGATATTAATTCTTATGAGATTGGTAAGATCTATCCTGTAGAAGTAGGAGTTGTGGGTGACGCCAGCTCAGTTTTACAACAGATGATAGATGAAGTTCCGAATTTTTCTGATCCTAAAACCAGTACACCTTGGGTTGAGGGGATGATTCAAGAGAAACAAAAATGGTTTGCAGAACTTGCCGAATTTGAACAATCAGCTGAAAAACCTATTTGTGTGGAAAGACTTTTGGGGGATGTAAGAGATTCTATAGATTTGGCATCAGATGGCAAAGGAGTTTTAATCAGCGGCGTAGGCATTAGACACGCAGCCGGCCAACATTTTCGATTTAAGACCCCTGGCACTCATATCGTGGGTAGTGGATATAGCACAATGGGACAAGAAGTTGCGGCTGCCTTGGGTGCAAAATTAGGAAATCCTGAAGTTCCAGTAGTAGCAGTTGTTGGGGATGGGGCGTTTCGGTCAACACTGCAAACGGTGATTGCTGCAGTAGAATTTAAAATCCCAGTTGTCTGGGTAGTAATGAATAATTATTCGTACAATATTATCGCTTTTTATCAAAATCGACATTGGAAACGATTAACCGGGACTGAATTTAGGATAGAGGATGAAAAAGAACCTTACAATCCTGATTTTGCAGCATTTGCTAGGTCAGTCGGTGCTGGTGGAAAGCGCATAGATAATCCTGAAGACTTGCGACCGGCAATTGATGAAGCAATTAAATCCGAAATCCCATATGTTCTAGACGTCATTACTACTGATAGGCCTCGTGCAAGGGCATCAGGTTATTGGGATGTGAATGACGTTCTGTCTTCAGATTGGGATGGGATTGCCCCATAGTTGAAGATAGCACTCTATCTATAATGTGTAAAAGCCCATATTTGTAACATTCTCCGATTGACATTAGGTGTGCTAATAAAGTATTATTCACAAAATTATTGAATGGGATGGGTGTCTAAACGCGCCGATTCTTTCATTGTATATATGTCGTGGTCTAGGGACAAATCTTATACCTTAGATCATTAAAATTTCCGAAGGAGGAATGACAAATGCTAACAAAACACACTAAAGTTGTGGTGTTTTTGGCGATGACTGCAGTAATTTCTTTGATGATGGTTGCTTGTCCTAGCGACGATGATTCATCATCTGCTCCTGCAGCAGCTCCACAAGCAGCCGCGCAAACACAGGGGGCTCCAAGTGCTCAACAGGCACGTGCAGCACCTTCTGGTGTTTCAGCCACAGCAGTTCCAGCACCTGCAGCAGCAGTTGCGGCTGCTCCTGCTAAGGCAGCCACAGTACAGACTGCAGCACAAGTAGTTGCTGCTAAAGAAACTGCAGCGGGTAAGGTTACCCTTGCAGCGCCAA
>JAKUTX010000019.1:0-4235 GCA_022447855.1 SAR202 cluster bacterium | reverse complement strand
AGGCGGTTGTTGTAGAGGAGGTTGTCTCTTTTCCACAACTCCAGCAGGCGGTTGTTGTAGAGGAGGTTGTCTCTTTTGATTCAACTCAGTATTAGTCTCGGGGGCAGATATGCTTTTAGATGCAGGCGAAGGTTGAACAGATATAGCCTTAGAAGAAGACTCACCCGCACAAGAGACAAAAATTAATAAAGCTGAAATTACTAATAAAATGATAAGTTTCATAATGGTCGATTTATACATACCCTTTTGTAGAAATTAAATTCTCACATCTCTCCAACACTCACGAGAATTGTAGAAATATTATCTCACAATGATGATGTTCTTTTCTTTCATAATTCTTTCTGGGGTATACTCAGATAATGGTTAAAGTAATAAAAAAACATTTTGCATATAAAAATGACAATAATCCAGAGCGTACAGACTGTGAAGGCCTTACTCATAAGCAGTGGTTAGACAGAGCTAGGCGTGAAGCCCCTGAATGGTACGAAAAGAACAAGCTGCGTCTAGAAAACCCTGATGTTTGGGAAGAATATCTGGCTAAAAACTAATTCTATTCGACCTATCAGATTTCTTATTTAATAATCTTTCTAGTCCAGAATGCAATCGCTGTAATTATTAAAACCAAAGATATCCATCCTGCTAACTCTGATATCCACTCTTTTTCTTCTCCGAGTGCATCAAATATCACTAGTGTAACCGTGCATGCGCCAATAGAACCCATAAAAAATGCTAGTAACGTCATACCAGAAATAATGAGAAACTTTTTCATTCAGATGCCCTAGTGAAGATTAAGATATTTAAGTATCTTTCTTGTCGAGGATACAATCAATACAATTAATAAAATTGTAATTGGTAATCTCAGAAATGTGTTCTCAATAATGAAAGTAAGAGCCAATGACAACACGAAACCTATTAAAGTCATACCCGCAATAATGAGAAATTTCATGTATTCAAAAGAAACCTAACAATAACCTTTTCTCACAAATAAACCCTTAAAATTCATTTCTCACTTTAACAGGAACTCCAGTCTTGAGTGATTCCCATGCAGCTAATCCAGTAGAAACAATTCTTGCACCCTCACGGGCTCCAATCCATGGTTTCTCTCCATTTACAATACAATTATACATATGTCTTAACATTATGATCATTTCATGAGAATGACCTTTAAGTACTGTATCAGGATATCCAACAGAATATTCAACTTGAGGCATATAGCCTTCTGGATCAATTTTTTTCATATTATCAATAATTGAACCTTTGGTACCATAAAGCGCAATCTGATTCATTGGTACATTCGGCGGATGGACAATACCTAAATAAGCAGCTACTCTACCTATCTTTCCACTTGTGAATTTCAAATTCATAACAAAATTATCTTCTTTAGGATACTCTGGAACAAGTCCACTTTTTAACCCATAGCAATGAATTTCTGCAACATCTCCCATGAACCATCGTAATAAATCTATAGGATGACAGGCACCACCCAAAATTAAATCTTGAGGCATTTCTAATCTCCAAGGACTATATATGTATGCACTTCTTAAGTCATGTACATAATGAGATTCAGCCATAAAAAGATCTCCAAGTTCACCTGCATCGCAAGCTCTCTTTGCTTCCATCATATCTAATTTACAACGCATAGTCTGAGTAACCAACAAAACTAAACCAGATTTATCTACGGCATTGACCACGTCTTCAGCTTCTTTTTCGGTGTAAACCATTGATTTAGTAACCATCACATGTTTTCCAGCATCCAACGCAGCTAAAATTTGAGGTCCATGTAATGGCCCAGGAGTATATATCGCCACAACATCAATATCATCCATTTTAATTAATTCATCAAAATCTGTAGTACACGAATCAATATTGTATTCATTTGAAAATTTACTCATTAACTCTTCATTGGTGTCACATAAAGCTGTAACTTTCATTGGAATTATCTCTTTCTTGAGATAATCATTTCGACTTCTATATACATCAGGATTGTTTATTTGTAATAAAGTTTTTCCATGTCCCAATCCAACCAAACCAATTTTTATCATTTCTTTGTCCTTACTCCTGAATTAACCACGTTTTTCCCGACTTGTGATCACGAATATGGCTTCGTCTGGGTTCATTCTACCAACTGGTCCAGATGCGTACATTGATCCCAAAACCACACCACCACGGCTGAGTAGGAACTCTGTTGGTTGGATGTGTTCACCATCAGGGGGATGATCACCCCACCATCCGCCTATGGTATATGCGTCGGCCTCGGTACAACCGTGAGCTATTGGGAATGTGGCCATAGACTTGCCTGCAGCCATTTTGGCTTCCGCCAAAGTGTCAGCGCTCACTGCATAAATAGAGCAACTCAGGTTTTCGAGTTCGGTTTTTCTCTTCTCCCATTCGGCTAACTGCCGAATGCAAGGCGGTCACCAGTATCCCCGGTAGAATAGAATTGCTGCGTACCGGGTCGGGATATCGTTCGGCAGGGTGATGCTACCACCATCTATCAGGCTGAAGGTCAATGAAGGGAAATGGTCACCTTGTTGGAGCTTTGAGCTCATATCTATCTCCTAAAATATTAGAGATGCTTTCTTGATCCTATCTTGATCATTGTAACTTCTTTTTTAAGCGGATTATACCTGCCCCTTTTGTATAAATTAAAATGTCACGCCACCCTCTATAAATAAACGTTATACTAATTTAACTATGCCATTAGATAAAGAAAAGGTATGAATATGATTCTAGATAACAAGCTAAGCAACAAAGAAATCATTGTTCTAGATGGAGCAACTAGCACTGAAATAGAAAGATTGGGTGCTGAGATGAATTCTTCTGCCTGGTCCGGGGTTGCTAACAAGACCCACCCCGACATAGTTCGTCAAGTACATGAAGAGTATATTCGCGCTGGTGCAGATGTAATAACGGCTAACACTTTTTCTACTAGTCGCCATGTTTTGGCGAGCGCAGGCCTTGCTGATGAAACTGTCAGGATCAACGCAAGGGCAGTAGAGTTGGCACGCGAAGCAGTGAACAATGTGTCGTCAAACCGACCGATTGCAGTAGCTGGTTCAATGTCAACTAATACGGCATGGATCCACGGCACTTACAGTCCGGATCCTCAATTTCTTCCAACTCCAGAAGAGGAATTTGACAATTATCGCGAGGTGGCACAAACACTAGCAACCGCTGGTGTAGACTTGATCCTGATGGAGATGATGACGGACATTGAACACTCCAGCCGGGTAATCACCGCGGCTGTGGAAACGGGATTGCCGGTGTGGATTGGAACTAGCTGCTCATTACTCTCTGATGGTAGCCTCAGTGCCTGGAACGAACATATGGAGGAACCAGCCAACAAACTTTCTCCTAATCACGTCGACTATTGGAAAACCTTGGAAAATAATAAATCCTATGCCTCACTGATCGAAGCGATGATGTCGTTCAACCCACAAGTTATGGGTGTAATGCACAGCACCATAAACACTACAGATTCGGGAATCACAGCTCTATTCGAACAATGGAACGGACCCGTTATGGTGTACCCAGAGTCAAGCTCGATGGAAGCGAGAATAGGGGTTGCCCATGCGATAGAACCAGCCGCTTTCGCTACTCATTGCCGCGATTGGGTTGAGAGAGGCGTCCAGATCATAGGCGGTTGCTGTGGCACAACTATCGAACACATTCGTGCCATGGTCAATGAATTACCGGATACAATAGGTGATCGTCGCTAGTGATTAGGAATAAGCCACGATGAATAGATAGGAGAAATTATGCAATCTTGGAAAGACACAAATCTTATAACTTTTTTAACAGTCATTGTAGTTCTGCTAGTTTTGGTTACTGCATACCAGTTCTATCTGATTTCCCAGAATACAAATACGCTTGACGAGCGATGGACTCTACAACTTGAATCTAATTGGGAAATGCAGAAACAGGTAAAGAAACTTGAAGAGTCATTGGGTAGCCATTAGGTCGATTAGGAGGAAGCATGAAGTGTCCTAGTTGCGGTAGAGAAAATTTAGAGGATGCTAAATTCTGCAGCGGATGCGGTATTAAATTCGAAGAGCTACTGAAATGTGCGGGCTGTGGAGCCGAGTTAGCTCTTGACGATAGGTTCTGTTCTGCGTGTGGAAAACCTGTTGAAGATTCTCCAGAACCTATAGAACCTCCTACTGAATCATTACCCGAAGAGTCTAAGCAACACAATGAAAACTTCCACAAAAAAGATAAAGAGATGTCAGCTCTGA
>JAKUTX010000018.1:0-4330 GCA_022447855.1 SAR202 cluster bacterium | reverse complement strand
TTTTATTGAACGCTCCGGTTTGGGAATGATCTTCAGGATGATAGGTCAGGATCCTATGTTGACACGTGTACATGGTATAAATCCCGCGAATTACAAAATCATTGCTGCTGTATTAGCAGGTTTCATTGCTGGATTAGGAGGGATGCTTTATGCCCATTCATTTACCTTTATTGAACCACAGATATTTAATGTCATGCTTGGTGTTCATTCTCTTGCATATGGTCTTATTGGGGGACTGGGGACTGTATTTGGTCCATTGATTGGTGTGGCATTAGCCATTGGGTTCCTGGAATCCATTCGCGTTATACATGGTTACAGAATGATTGTTTTTGGTGGACTGGTTGCTATTATGCTGATCTTAATGCCACGTGGATTTCTCGACGAAAAACGTGTTTACAGACTAAGACTTGCTTTAAGGAATTGGCTACGTGTTTGAGTTAAGAAAAATTTGTAAATCTTTTGGTAATTTACGCGTCCTTAAATCTATTAGCCTCAAGATAAAGTCTGGAATTGTAACGGGTCTAATTGGCCCAAATGGATCTGGAAAGACATCTTTGGTTAATATCATGAGTGGAATTTATCCAATAGATTCAGGACAGATTCTATTGGATGGAAATGACATTAGTGGAGCAACATCCTATCAAATCTCGAGGCTCGGAGTTTTCCGTACATTTCAGCACATCCGAATTTTTGAAAGAATGACTGTTATTGAGAATGTCATTTCAGCCATGATCAGTCATGAATCTTTCTCATTTTATGGATTTTTAGCGCAAGTCAGAAATCCAGAAGATCCTAAAGTTAATATTGCTCATAACATTCTTGAAATAATGGAGATGGAAAATGATTCGAATCTTTTTGCCGGAGATCTTACACTTCCCAAGCGTAGACGTCTTGAAATCGCAAGGGCCCTAGCACGAGACCCTAAAGTTATTTTACTTGATGAACCAGCTGGAGGAATGACACCTAAGGAAACTGAAAGTCTTGCGCATTTGATAAATAAAAATGTTGCACCGGGTAGGACTTGTTTAGTTATAGAACATAAAATGGATCTAATTGAGGAAGTTTGTGAGGACCTTTGTGTCATCAATCATGGTGAAAAAATTGCTCAGGGAGATCCAAGTGTCGTTTTTAATCAGCCTGAGGTCATAGAGGCCTACCTAGGAAAGGTATGAAACAATTACTGAATGTATCCAGTTTGAAAGTAAATTATGGTGGGGTTTATGCTGTAAAAAAAATTTCTATAAAGGTATACGAAGGACAGATTGTATCTATAACAGGTGCTAATGGTGCTGGGAAAAGTTCCACATTAAATGCGCTTACTGGAATTTATGCACCATCATCTGGAGAAATAGTCTTTCGTGGTGAGAACATCACTGGATTTAACGCACACAGGATTGTCAAAAGGGGGCTAGTTCAGGTTCCTGAAGGGAGGCATCTATTCCCTAACCTTACAGTTCGAGAAAATCTTCTTAGTGGAAATCATTGTATAGGTAGATTTTTGCTAGGTAAATTCATTCCAGAAAATATACTTAATATATTTCCAATGCTTAGAGACCGTTTGGATACTAATGCTTCAAGCCTCAGTGGAGGTCAAGCTCAGATGTTAGCACTTGCTAGGGGCTTGATGGCTAAGCCACTTCTATTGTTGCTGGATGAGCCTACTTTGGGTCTAGCTCCAATTATGGTAAAGGAGGTTTTAAATTTACTTTCTATTCTTCGTCAACAGGGGTTGACTATACTTGTAGTGGAACAGAATGTTAGACAAACACTTGAAATTTCTGATTATGCCTATGTTCTAGAAAGTGGAAGGATGGTTATGGAAGGTAGAGGGACAGAATTACTAAATGATTCCAGGCTCGTTAAATCGTATATAGGTTTTGGTAAATCATAAATAATCTTATTAAAATTAAATTATATTCTTAATGGTTAATCAACCTTCTGACCCTTTGATCCTGACTAATATTTTACCTTTGAGTCTTAAAAATCTTTTGTAACCTGCCACTTAATACCAGCGTCAATACAAACTACAGAAAACTATGCAGCTTTAGTAAGTAATAAAGGCACGTACTGATTTATAAATAAATCTACTTGTCTGCAGGAACCCAATCTGGCAAGGGTTCTCCACCTGTATAGTGATTATGAGCAGGGGTTTCTCTGAAAATACAATATACGTCTTCGGGATCAATATTTAAAATATCTTTTAGAACAGAAGAAATACCGTCAACCAACCCTTTTTTTCTTTCCGGTTCACGTCCTGGCCTTAAATCAACATCTACTACAGGTAAACCATCACCAATAATCCCAAATGACTCTCTTATTGAAACATAATCATATCTAACTTGTTTCGGAGCGAGTGTCTTTAAGACGACTTCTCTGACTTTTTTTTGTATCTTTTCTTTATCATCATTTGATACTCCTTCTGGTAAATCAATTCTTATAAGAGGCATAATATCTTTTCGTTTATAGGTTAAATTTATTTAAAAAAACGTAATATCTTGAATTGTTGACTTACAGTCATTATTTTGATGCAAAACTCCCTACACCACAGGATTCCATTACTTGACAAATTTCTTTAAGAATTGCTGGGTCGTCAATAGTCGGTGGAGCAGGAACATCTTCGCCTTTAGCCAATTGACGTATGGTTTTTCTAAGAATTTTACCTGATCGCGTTTTGGGAAGCCGACTAACTATAACGGACTGTCTAAAATAGGCAACTGCTCCTATTTCTTTGCGGATGATGCTTACCATTTCTTGCTCCAATTGATCCTGACTAATATTTATACCGTCTTTAAGTACTGCAAAACCAACAGGAATTTGCCCTCTGAGCTCATCGTCAATACCTACCACAGCACATTCTGCAACTGCAGGATGTGATGCAATTAGTTCCTCCATTTGTCCAGTTGACAAACGGTGTCCAGCTACATTAATTACATCATCCACTCGCCCCATTACATATACATATCCATCTTTATCGATTAGTCCTCCATCTCCTGTAAGGTAGTAGCCCGGGTATTTTGAAAGATATGAGTCTCTAAAGCGTTTGTCATCATTCCAAAGAGTTGGAAGGCAGCTTGGAGGAAGAGGTAGCTTGACGACAATGTTTCCCGTTTCACCTGGCTGGCATGATTCCCCTTCATCATCCAAAATCTTTACATTATATCCGGGCACTGGAAAAGTAGGTGAGCCGATTTTTACAGGATAAGGTTCAAGCCCCATCATGTTTGAACACATGGGCCAACCGGATTCGGTCTGCCACCAGTGATCGATGACAGGTATTTCAAGAATTTCTGTAAGCCATTCGTAAGTTGGGGGATCCAATCTTTCTCCAGCTAAAAACAAATAGCGAAGACAACCGATGTCATACTTATCTTTTAATTTTGCAGTAGGATCTTCCTTCTTGACTGCGCGAAATGCAGTTGGGGCAGTAAAAAATGTGTTAACCTGATGTTCGGAAATAATCCTCCAAAATGATCCTGCATCTGGAGTTTTTACTGGCTTACCTTCATAGAGAACAGTAGTGCATCCATGTATCAGTGGCGCATAGACTATGTAAGAGTGTCCTACAACCCATCCAACATCCGAGCCTGCCCAATAGACATCACCTGGTTCAGAATTGAATATTGCTTTCATACTGTATTTTAGTGCAACTGCGTGTCCTCCATTGTCCCTTACAACTCCTTTAGGCAAACCAGTAGTGCCTGAAGTATAAAGAATATATAGTGGATCTGTTGCATCAACAGGAACAGGACTTGCCGGGGAACTTCTATTTGAAAGTTCATTCCAGTCAAAATCACGTCCTGTCTTCATTGATGCTTTTGATTGGGGACGCTGAAGGAGAATAACTGTTTGAGGTGGATGTTGCGAAATGCGAATTGCTTCATCGACTAGTGGCTTATATTCAATCACGTTGCTAAATTCAATTCCACATGAAGCGGTCAAAAGTATTTTAGGTTTTGCATCATCTATACGAATCGCTAGTTCTTTTGGTGCAAATCCACCGAACACAACCGAATGAATTGCTCCTAAACGAGCACAGGCAAGCATAGCCACCAATGCTTCAGGAATCATAGGCATGTATATGATGGCTCGATCTCCCTTTTCTATGCCATTATCCCTAAGTACACCAGCGAAATTTGCAACTTTTTCTAAAAGCTCTTTGAAGCTAAATTTACTCTGAGAATTGGTGACTGGTGAGTCATAGATAAGTGCTGTTTGATCTCCACGTCCACACTCTATGTGATAATCGAGCAATAAATAACTTGTGTTCAGCTTTCCTCCCTTAAACCAGCGGTAAAAACCGTTTTCATCCTCTGATAGGATATTATTTGGA
>JAKUTX010000017.1:0-6975 GCA_022447855.1 SAR202 cluster bacterium | reverse complement strand
CAAGAGTAGCAGTAGTGAATGCGAACATGGGTAACGTCCCAGAGTTTGCTGTAATGGACTGGCCTTTCAGAGGTCCATCCACTGCATATCCTGAGCAGTTCTACTTCAAGAAGTAAGACCTAGGAATTCGACAGAAACAAAGAAGGGACGGCTTGGATTTCCAAACCGTCCCTTCTACTTGGAATAAATAATTATTGATTTTGGACGATACGACCTAAACTGTAACCTAGGAAAGCATAGATTCCCCACGGTTCGAAAATTGTTTCGATATCGTCTTTTTTTACACCTAAATTATTTAGAAAATATGATGTTACGGAAGAATCTATAGGTATTCTGGAAAAATCATGTTCTAAGAACATGATATGGCTAGCAGCATATGGTCCAATTCCGCGAAGTTTTAATAGATCTTCATAAGAAATTGATTTATCTATAAGTTCTCCATTTTCATTAATCAACTTTCTTTCAAGAAAGGTCATGGTAGTTTCATAAATCACCCTTGAACGGAAACCTAGGCGTAGATCAGATTTTAATGATTTTTGTCCAGTATTGATAATATCTAAAGGATGTGGGAATGAAGAATCATTTGTGATACCGACAAGATTCGAGGTCATGCGACGTGTTGAGGCCCAATTTGTATTAATTGTTAAAATTGTTTTACATACATCTTCGTAGAAAGTACTACTTCTAAGAAATCTACCTCCTCCAATGTTGAGAAAGTGAAAAATATCATTATTTAGATTTTTGGATAATTCAATAATTTTATTTGGATTCCACTCTGCTGAAATCCATCTAAATACAATTTTCTTTATTAATTCTATGGATTCGGGGTTTAAATTTGGAGATTTAATCACAATGGTATTAAGGTTTTTTTGATTTATAGAAATGGTTGATGAAATAGAATTTCCTAAATTTTCTATTCTAGATAAGGTTTGAGACGTATGATTCCACTTCCATGGATCTAGATTCACCCATCCATGAGAATTAACAGTATGTTGAATAGACAAATTATATGGAAGCACAATTTCAAACCCATCATTTTGGGAATTTGAAATTTCAATAGACAATTTGATTGGTCCTATTCTATTATTCGTTTTTTACTATGTTTCCATCTATTATGACAACTTGAATATTGTCTGGTTTCGTCAAGACAGAAATATCTTCTAAGGGATCAGCATTTAAAACAATTAAATCAGCAAATTTCCCTGATTCAACAGATCCAGTATTGTTATCTATGCCCAATAGTTTTGCTCCATTTAGAGTTGCCGCGTTAATAGCTGATAGATTATCCATTCCGGCATCTACTAGGAGTTCAATTTCCCTAGCTGATGATCCAGGGGGTGAACCAGGCCTAGGTCCATCAGAGCCAAGTGCAATAGACAAGTTGTGTTTCAGGTACTCTGAAAAATTCTGTCGTTGAATGGTAGCCATAGGCCTACCGCGGTTAAGTCTATATGCTGGGTATCTTTTTTCTGCATCCGGCATGAGGTAACTATTGAAAGCATTCATAGTTGGTACTAAAAATGTGTTGTTTTCGGACATTAGTTTTATGGTTTCTATGTCTATCATTACACCATGTTCAATACTATCAACACCTTCTAGAACACAATCCGAAACAGTTTGGGAAGAATATGCGTGAGCAGCAACCTTTTTGTTTAAGCGGTGCGCTTCTTCAGTAATAGCTCTAATTTCTGAACGATCAACTTCGGTATCCCATGGTAGGGTATATGCATCAGAACCAACCCTTCCACTAGCTATCAATTTAATTACGTCGGCACCATGGTATAACTGAGTTCTTGTAGCTTTTCGTGCTTCTTCTGGTCCAGAAAAAAATCCAGATTTCATGTCAGGAATGTTCACATCATTCCGTACGTACCCTAATTCACCACTACCAATTGACATGAGCATTTCTCCAGATGGGATCATTCGGGGTCCTTGAATCATCCCAGATTCAAATGCTTTTTTAACAGCTACATCAATGTAACCATAAGTTCCCATATTCCTTACGGATGTGAACCCTGATTCTAAGATGTTTTTACAGCTTGAGATTGCACGAATAGTAAGAAATGGAATGGTATCTGCTAAAAATCCACTTTGATCAATTTCATATCCTTGACTTATATGTACATGAGTATCAATCATTCCAGGCATTACAACAGCATTATCAAGTTCAATTATTTCGTCAGCAGTTTGATTTTCCTGAGGTAATTCATTGGAATTGCCTATCCATATAATTGTATTTCCTTCAATTCGGATAGATTGTGATTGTGCGGGTTCAGCGCCGGTTCCATCGATTATTGTGCAATTTTTGATTAATATTGACATGTTTGAATCCTAAAGTTTATAAATTGATGTGCGAAGGTTGCTGTACAGGAAGTTCACCAGTTGGAGAAATTTCTCCAAGCCATACCTTTGAGATTGCTATTTGTACTGATTCACTTGAGCCAAATGCAAGTAACATATTGGGCGCAAATGGAAGTTCGTGCATTACATAGGGAGTTCCAAAGCAGGTATACGTTACGCGGTTTCGATACATATGTATATTGGTCCACATAAATTGTCCAAAACCAGCACCTAAATGTCCGAATGAGCCATTGATTGGGATGTAGCAAATGTTCACGAAAATGGCATCATAATTATGGATTTTTTCCATCAAATCTGAATTAGTGGGGTTTTCCAATATGTCTACTGCTACACCACTTGAATTTAATGTTTTTATAGCTGTTTGGAGATTTCCATTTGAGAATGGTCCTTGAGCGAAAATATTTACAAAAAGGACTTTCTCTCCATTACTCAATGGTGGAATTGGAATTTCGTTTGGTTTAAGTAAAGTAATACTTTTGTCAGCAATTTGTTGGATAGTTTTGGTTGCAGAAGGTTCATTTGAAGAAGTTTGATTCAGTGCAAATGTAGACGAATTCAGATTTAATCTCGCTTTTAGTTCTAAGATTCGTTTAGCGGATTCACGTATTCGGTCTTCACTTAATCTTCCATTAATAACAGCTCGTTCAATTAGTTTGAAATCGGAGTGCGTTTCTGGGAATAGACAAATATCTACGCCTGCTTCAATGTTCGAAACAGCGCGATCTTCAGGGGATACACGACTTGTGATTCCAGCCATCGAACTTGCGTCTGAAATTACTACTCCTTGGAATCCAAGTTCTTCTCTAAGGAGCTTTATTTGGATGTTTGGGCTTAAAGATGCTGGCATAGAAATATCTGGATTGCCCAAACTGCTTTCATAGGCAGGGAATGCAATATGTCCAGGCATTATTGCATTTACACCTTCATCTATGACTGATTTCCAAACTTTCCCATATGATTTCCACCACTTAGAAACAGATAGTGAATTATTAGTTGTAAGGAAATGTTGATCCCTGTCATCTATCCCGTCTCCAGGGAAATGTTTCGCAGTGGCTGCCATTGAATTTTGATATTGGAAGCCGTTAATAAATGAGTTTGCATGAGAAATAACTTTTTCTATGTCGTCTCCAAATGATCGTACGTTGGTGATAGGATTTCTAAAATTTAAGTTTAAATCTACTACAGGTGAAAATGCCCAATGATATCCATAAGAACGTCGTTGGAGTGCAATTTTTTTGCAGGCCTCGAATGTCCAATCTGGGATATTGGCAGCGGAAAACCCCATTAAATTAGGGGCGAACGAACTATAAATTGGTTCATTTAATTCGTCGTTACCGAATCCAATTAGTCCTCTAGGAGATGCGCCAAGTTCTACATTATCAGCAATGATTACCGGGATATTTGATTCAGATTGTATTTTAGTTAACATTTCTCGACACTCATTTGATGGGGGCCGTATAATGAAAATACCCCCGAGAGGAATTTTCTCGAGCAGGCGCAACCAATCATCTGTAGTGGTTGACTGAACAGCTTGGAAATCTGTCGACAATCTGTTAAACGGATGGAGTGGCATTAGCATGTGTCCAATACAATTCTGAATACTCATAGAGTCTAGAGTAGAATCTACCCATTTTTTCTGTTCGCTATTTAATTGTGAGAGCATTTTTCACTCCAAGAACATTAATATCCGTTTGCGATAAATTCAGAAATTTTTTCTCCGATCATCATCGTAGGTACATTCGTATTAGCACGAGGACAATTAGGTAATATTGAAGCATCTGCAACTCTAAGCCCTTCTATACCATGCACTTTTCCGTACTGATTTACTACGGACAACGGATCAGAAGATGGTCCCATTTTGCATGTACTACTTAAATGTGCACTACTACGCGCGTTTTGTTTCAACCAAAGATCAAGTAAATCGTCATTGGATAGTTGTTCATCAGAAGGTTGAAATCGTTCAGCAATAATTTCTGAATATTCGGGACCTGATCCGACTTCAGCACATAGTCTCACACATTCTCGCATTCTGCGTAGATCTTCTTTAGTGTTTAGAAATTTGAAGTTGATATAAGGTTGAATATTGGGATCTTTAGTCCGTAATTTTAATTCTCCCATACTTTCTTGAAGATATAGACAAGCAGACATACCAACAAATGAATCGGTTGTTTCTCCGCCCCAATACATTCTTGGAAAAGAGAATGCAGTTTGATGTATGAACATGTCGTTTGAGAGCTTTGAATTGGATGCTGTATACCTTAATGCCACTGTAACGCCTCGTTTAGATTTTTCAGACAAGTTATCGAAAGAATCTTTGATTTTCCAACTTACAGGTACTTGCGGATGATCTCGTAGATTTTGTCCTACACCCGGAGAGTCTTTAATAATTGGAATATCTAAATTTTCAAGATCTTGTGAAGGGCCAATCCCAGACAACAAAAGTAATTGAGGAGATCCTACTGAGCCGGCACTCAAAATAATTTCTGTTCCAAAAATATCGAAAATTTCATTCCCGCTGGAAACTTTTACTCCAATTGCTTTTGTTCCGTCAAGTAATAAATTTTGGACCGCGCAGTTACTACGGATTGTGAGATTTAATCTGTTTCTTGCAGGATCTATATAGCATAAAGCAGTGCTTTGTCTAATTCTATCTATGGTGTTGAATGGTAATGGTCCTACTCCAGTGGAATCTGGGCTATTATGATCTAGAGTCATAGGAAAGCCAATTCGATTGAATCCCTTATAAAAAGCATGTGCATCTTTAGTCCACTCATTTTCAGTATGGCGTCTAGCTCTTACCGGTCCATTCTTCCCATGGAAATCACCGTCCATATCGAGGTCGTTTTCAAGACGAATAAATGAGGGTAAGCATTTTGCAAATGTCCATTCATCGTTTCCATTTCTTGCCCATTCATCATAGTCATCAGGGTCTCCACGAAGGAATATTTGAGCATTGACAGCACTTGATCCACCAACTGCTTTACCTCTTGGTACTAACAGAGGAGCAAGTTGTTCAGTAGTTGTGTCTGCTACATATAACCATCGTTCTAAATCTCCAGGATTGAACCACCATCCGAAGTCGCGTTCTGGGCTATAGCCATATTTGAATTGGTCTGGTAATGATTGAAAATCTGGATAATCATTGCCCGCTTCTAGAAGTAATACAGATTTTGTTGGATCTTCACTGATTCTACTAGCTAGGATTGAGCCTGCTGATCCTGCTCCAATAATGATAAAGTCGTATTTCATTAATTTTATTTTCCTATGTTAGCTGGTTCCAATTTTCTCCAAGTTCATTAAAACGTTTGACAAGTGTATTTATATTTTCATCAGAGATGGATAATCCTTCATTCATCATAGATATGTTGGACAAAATATGTTTTGGATTTGTTGTTCCTATAATTGCTGTGTCAACCTCAGGGTGAGCAAAAGTGAATCCCATTGCTAATTTTATTGGATCATCTACTTCTTTTAGAGGGCCTAAGCTTGCGATAGCTTTTGCTCTATCAAAATATTCTTCAGCGTATGTAGTTGGGAAACCTCGCCTAGGCACTTGAGCTCTAGCCCAAACACCATTGGCAATAGGTCTTTTAACAATAACACCCATATTTCTTGATTCTGCTTCGGGTAATAGTTTATTTCTTGCATTTTGGTCAACGATATTAAAGCTTGTTTGAAGTGTATCGAATTGTCCCGATTGAACCGCCCAAAGTGCGTTGTCATTGTCGCCGCTATAACCTATGAATCTGGTTTTTCCAGATTCTTTTGCCTTAATTAAAGCGTCGATTACATCACTATTCTCTAAGGTGTTTATGTCACAAGAATGCAGTTGAACTAAGTCAATATAATCTGTTTGGAGCCTTTTAAGGCTTCTTTCAATGCTGTCCGAAATCGTTTGGCCACTCCAATCTGGGTTTTGTAATTTTATGGATTGGTGTGTGCATTTTTCTCCAATTGTTCCACATAAGCAATTTGTATGTCCGCATTTTGTAGCTAGTGTAAATTCGTCTCTTCTATGCGAGACTGTTTTGCCTATTAATTCTTCACTGCCTCCATAGCAAGCTGCAGTGTCCAGAAAATTAATGCCACCATCAATAGCGGTATTTAATATTGATGAGACTTCTGAAACTTCAAGCTTTACTTGTCCAATTTCTGATAATCCAATACCAATTGGACTTACGTTAATTCCGGTAGATCCCAATTTGACTGAGTCCATAATTTACCTCCATGATTTCTAGAAGTAGTCTAAGATAATTTTTCCCTATATACAATGGACGAAAAAATTTCATTTTCTAGTATACTTTTAGCGCAAAGAAGTGTTTCAGGAGTTTGAATTGATAATTGATCCTAAAAAATTTAATGGTTTTGGTAAGGTTTTCACTGGAGTAATAGTACCCCGTCCGATAGCGTTTGTTTCAACGGTTTCTAAAGAAGGTAATGTGAATTTGTCTCCATATTCTTTTTTTAATGCAGTGACCTATGACCCCCCAACTTTAGTTTTTTCAATTTCTAAATTTCTTTCGAATGGGGAAATTAAACATACATTAAAAAATATTCAAGAGAATTCGGAATTTGTTGTGAATAAAGTTACAAATACAATTCGTCTTCGAAGCA
>JAKUTX010000016.1:0-14616 GCA_022447855.1 SAR202 cluster bacterium | reverse complement strand
AACTTAGGCCATCTACAATATTTAATATTCGGCGTGAGTTGCGTACTTTAGTGTACTCAGCGATCGATGATTAGTTGTTTGACAATTGAACCAAGCATTATCTCTTAGTAAAATGGTTATTAATTTTACCGGAGAAATATAAATGAAATTTCACACTTTCCTTTTAGCAACTATGTTGTTTTTAGTGTTCGCATGTGGTGAAGACCAAAGTGATCCCATGTCGCATAATCAATCTCAATCTGACAAATCAGAATTTGAAATCAATATTTCAAATGGAGTATTGAGTGATGGAGAACAGAAATTAGTTGTAACTAAAGATGACAATGTTAGATTAATTATTAATAGCGATAAAGATTTGGTAATGCATTTGCATGGTTATGACATAGAAAAAAATGTGAAGGCTAACCAAGAAACTTATCTTGATTTCCATGCTCATGCCACTGGAAGGTTTTTAGTTAATACACATGAATTGTCAGATGAAGTTCATGGTCATCATCATTCTTCTCATGAGAAACACAGTATTGACCCCCAAGAACATGGTGAAATTTTTATGACTACTATCAGTTCCGGAATGTCATTTTCGTTAGTTATTGATGATGATTTTGAGGGATTAACAATTCCATATCACGATCATATGAACCATAATGTGGTAGGACAAATTATTGTGTCATCGGAATCTGATTTTGCTGAAACTTCCTCTTTGATTCAAATAGATTCTGAGACGAATGTTTTTGATCCATTAGAAGTAGTGGTTGCTTCTGGCGCTACTGTTACATGGGAACTAGTAAAAGGTAAAGACGTAGTACTTACAAGTGGCCTTCCTCCGCAAGACCACGATGAAAATCATGATCATAAAAGCCATTCTTCAACAGAGGAATCGGAGAACTTATTAATGACAATAGAAGTCCATCCCAAATAGGAGATTTCTTTCCTTGTGAGGTAATTAATGAAAGTTAAGACAATTGGATTAATAATATTGTCATTGTTAATTTTCTTTGTAGTTCCGAATAATTTATTTGCTCATGGATTTGGAGAAAGGTATGACCTTCCAATTCCTCTTGATTATTTTATTTTTGGTGCTGCTTCTACTGTAGCATTGTCATTTTTTGTCATAGGATTTTTCTTTAAAACTGTAATTGGTTCAGACGATTACCCGCGTATTAATTTGAGTCGATTTAAGTTTTTTAGAGGTATAGCACTTATTATTTCTGCGGCAATAAAAATAAGTGCTGTATTAGTTTTAATAATGGTTTTAATTTCTGGATTGTTTGATAGGTCAGTTTCTGATGGTAGGGAAAATTTTGCATTAGTATTTGTATGGATTATTTGGTGGGTTGGCTTAGGGTATATCACTGCATTAGTAGGTAATTTATGGGCCTTATCTAATCCTTGGCAAACAATATTCAGTTGGTTTGAATGGGTTTTTTGGAAACAGAGGAGCCCAATTTTCAAATGGCCAAAAAAGCTTGATGCGTGGCCTGCCTTGGTTCTATTTTTGGTATTTGCGTGGGTTGAGAATGTTTATACAGGAGGATCAGTTCCATTTAATTTAGCGGTATTAATTGTATTTTATTCGATAGTCACTTGGTGTGGGATGTTTCTATTTGGAAAGCATATTTGGTTAAAAAGAGGTGATCCGTTTTCAGTGTTGTTTGCCTTGTTTGCCAGGTTTTCACCTTCAGAAATCAGGATAGTTTCAGACGGCAATGGGAATTCAATTTGTCAGGAATGTCTTTCAGGTTGTGCTATAGATCCTGACCTGCCAGATTGTGTTGATTGTTATGAATGTTGGGAGAAGGCAGACAATTCTTTGAAGCAAATTTCTCTTAGGTTTTGGTCTTCAGGATTGACCAGAGGTGAAAGAGTATCTGATGCATTGGTTGCATTCCACATAACTGCGCTTTCAACAGTTACCTATGATGGTTTGTCAGAAACTCCCTTTTGGATTGAGGTGCAAAATTTATTATGGCAAATTGTAGACATAATTCCTGGTAATACTGCGGTTTGGATAGAATCCTTTGGAACTATCTCTGTGCCAGTTATATTTGCATTCATGTATATTCAAATTTGCAGGTGGTGTTCTAGATTTTCTTCAGGAGAAATGCCACTTTCTGATATTGTAAGGAGTTTCGTTTTTTCATTAGTACCTATTGCACTTGCTTATAATTTTGCACATTATCTTTCGTATTTATTGATTTCTGGACAAAGTATTATTCCATTAATTTCTGACCCATTATTTTTAGGATGGGATCTTTTTGGTACTGTTGGATACGAAAAGGATATTTCCGTAGTGGATGCAAAGTTTGCGTGGATAGTTTCAATAATTGCAATTGTCTTAGGACATGTGATTTCAGTATGGATCGCTCATAAAATTTCATTAAATCGTGCTTCATCTCATAGGATTGCAATTCGTAGTCAATATCCTATGTTGCTACTAATGGTTTTTTACACTGCTGTTAGCTTGTGGATTATTGCGCAGCCGATAGTAGAATAGTTTATCGGATATTAATTATTCAAAAAGGAGGCTATGATGTCTAACAAAATTTTACAGAAGATGAGAGCCGGAGAAAAAGCATATGGGATAGGCA
This sequence comes from SAR202 cluster bacterium, assembly GCA_022447855.1. Lineage (GTDB taxonomy): Bacteria > Chloroflexota > Dehalococcoidia > Lucifugimonadales > UBA6927 > UBA6927. Next base: position 12,028 of record JAKUTX010000016.1, on the reverse strand, counting down.
TGAGTTATTATGCTGACGAGATTATAGAACTTGCAGGTGTGATGGGTTTGGATTTCGTAAATTTTGATGGTCAGCATGCTCCTACAAATCCAGAAACTATTGATCGGTTTTGCCGTTTAAGTGACGGATGGGGTGTGACCCCTATAATGCGTGTGCCTGATCAAATTCCAAGCAATATATTAAATTATATTGATAGGGGGATTAAGGCTATCACTGTTCCTTTTGTTAATACTAAAGAGGAGCTTGAAGCTGTAGTGGATTGCTGTTATTTCATGCCGAGGGGACATAGGAGTTTTACTAGTAATAGGGTTTCAAGATTTGGATTCGTTAAGGATCTTAAAAAGATGATGGAAGACACTAACAACGATCTTCTTCTAATGCCTCAAATAGAAGATATCATAGCTTATGAAAACTTAGATGAAATGTTGACAGTTGATGGGGTAGAAATTTTTGCGGGAGGCCCAAATGATTTGGCTCAGTCCATGGGATTTCCTGGTGAACCAGATCACCCAGATTGTATCAAGGTAACAGATGAAGGAACGGAGAAGATTCATGCTGCAGGCAAATTTCGCAATGAAGATGTACTGGTTTCTGTAGAAGCTACGCATGCTTTGCGAGACGCAGTTCACAAAATGCTCAACAGCTAAGTTTTTGAAATAGCCCAGCCAATTCGTATCTTAAGATAAATTGAATCCTTGATAGTCTTTGGATGAAACCTCATTACATTTTTCAATGTACTTAGGAATACCTCCTGCATAAGGCATGAATACTCGAGTTTTGCCTGGGATATTAGCGCCAAGATACCAAGAATTACATGCAAACCTCATAGGAGAGTCTTCTGCGATTTCTGCGACATGTGTTGTCCATTCTTTTTCGGATGATTCAGTTGCTTCGATTTCGGACAAATTACTTTCATTCATGAAAGTAATGCAATCAGTAATCCATTCGACGTGCTGTTCTATGGATGTAATCATGTTAGAAAGAACTGAAGGACTGCCTGGTCCTGTGATTGTAAATAAGTTTGGGAAATTGTTCATAGATAGTCCTAGGAATGTTACAGGCCCATTTTCCCATTTGTTTTTCAAAGTTGAGCCTGATTTCCCTTCTATGTTAATTGATAATATGGCTCCAGTCATTGCATCAAAGCCTGTAGCGAAAATTATAGTATCGAATTGGTGTGATTTGTCGGCAGTTTGTAATCCCTCTTTAGTTATTTTAATGATGGGATTTGAATTCACATCTATCAATGAAACGTTGTTTCTGTTGAAGGTTTCAAAATAATTTGTATCAAGGCATGTACGTTTGCATCCAATTGCATCTTTAGGAGATAGAAGTTCTGCAGTTTCAGGGTTTTTCACGATACTTTGAATTTTCCCTCTGACAAAATTTGCAAGTTCATTATTGGCTTTTTCATTTAATCTAATATCGTTGTAAAGAGATAACAAGTTGAAATTATTTCCCTCTTCATTATTCCAGTTTTTTTCAAATGATTGCTTGCGTTCGGAATCTGTAACATCAAATGCGCCTATTTCTCCGGGTTTTGCAGAAGCTATTCCACTCTGACTGGATCGGGCTTTGGCTCTTATTGAGGGATAGTTTTCCTTAAATTTTTTAACCTCAGCATTTGTCAATGATCTATTATTAGCAGGAATTGAATAATTTGCGCTCCTTTGAAAAACGGTCAAACTTTTTGCTTCCTTCGCAATCACTGGAATCGACTGAACCGCTGAGGATCCAGTGCCTATAATTCCTACATTTTTCCCCTTAAAACTAATTGGTGTTTTTGGCCATTTTCCAGTGATATACGTGTCACCATTAAATGATGATATTCCAGGGAATTTGGGTTCAATTACTGAAGAAAGTGTGCCAGTTGCGAGGATAAAGAATTTTGCGGAATAAATAAAGTTAGCATTTGTTTTAATTAACCATTTTTTAGTTTCAGCATTGTATTGTGCTGATGTAACTCTGGTGTTGAAAACTATATTTGAGCGCAGATCGAATTTTTGTGAAACATAATTTGCGTATTTTAAAATCTCGGGCTGTGCTGAGAATCTATTAGACCATTTCCATTCTTGCTGCAGTTCTTCGGAAAATGAATAAGAATATTCCATACTTTCAACATCACATTGTGCTCCAGGATAGCTGTTCCAATACCAAGTCCCACCAACGTCCGAAGCTTCCTCTATTGAAAGAACATCCATATTCATTGACTTTAACTTGTGGAGCATATAAAGCCCAGAAAATCCAGCTCCGACAATTAATGCGTCTAAATTCTTTGGGGATGAAGTCATAATTTTTGTACCTTTTACGATAGTATAATTAATTAATGATTATCAAAATCTCCGAATGCTCCACCAGCTGCACTAGCCCAAGCTCCCAATGCATTGTAACCACCATCAACACATACATATTCACCTGTCATAAAGCTTGCCTTATCACTAGCCAAAAAAAGTACTACGTTTGCGATGTCTACAGGCAAGCCTATTCGACCTAAGGGATGGGTTGAACCATATCTTGCTACCACTGCATCAGTGTCTTCCGATTCGGTTTGAGCTACTTCACGCACCATTTTGGTATCTATTGCACCAGGACAGACTGCTAAAACACGAATGTTTTCAGTTGCATAATCCAAAGACATTTGTCTAGTAAGTGATAATATCGCTCCTTTTGAAGCAGCGTATGGAGGGACTAAAGGTTGAGATTGAATGCCTTGAACGCTCGCTGTGTTGATTATTGCTCCACCTCCACGTTTTCTGATTTCAGGTATTGCATATTTAGACATCAAAAAATAGCTCTTTAAGTTTATATCAAGTATTAGATCCCACATGTCTTCGGGGGTGTCTTCAACATTCAAGTATGAATGAGGTGGTTGAATGCCTACATTGTTGAAAAGGATATCTACCCCTCCAAATGATTTTACGGTTTCATCGATTACATTTTTGCATTGATCTGCTTTTGATACGTCTGCCGCAACAAATATTCCTGATGCACCTAAATCCTTGATTTCCGAAATTACATTTAACCCTGCTGACTTGTCAATATCTGCAATAGTTACTTTTGCACCTTCACGAGCAAATTCTAATGCAGTTCCCTTTCCAATTCCGAATGCCCCACCTGTGATGATTACGATCTTATTATCAAATTGCCCCATAATGATTTCCTTTCCTAATAGTGCTAAAGCTTTTCGTTGCCAAAATTATCAATATTTTTTAATATTTCTTCTTCTTGGACTGTTAGGTGTTCCCACATTTTTGTTAAGTCTTGTTCTTTAATTTTAAGTAGTTGATATTCTTTTGAAGAATCTGAGAAATTAATTTTGTCGTCGAATTCTAACGGATTTGAAAAAAACTTTTCTAAATCCGTTAGTTTTAGCGAAATGTCCGAAATTTTTCCATCTACAGATTTTATGGATGAACGTACATTTTTTAAATCACTATTGAGTTTAGATAGATTGAGTTTTGATTTTTTTGTAGCCGATTTAGATTTTGGTTTGATTTTTGATTTGTTGCTCTGTGAATTAGCGAACGGAGGAATGGGATTAGTTTCAAAATCATAATCTTGTAAGTTGCCTTCTAAAATTCTTGGTTTTCCACCAGTAACATCAATGATTTTGTTGGCTACTTGGTTAATTAGAGTACGGTCATGTGTAATGAAACAAATTGTCCCTTTATAATCACTTAGTGCATCAGCAAGGATTTCTCTTGAGATTATGTCTAGGTGATTTGTTGGTTCGTCCATGAAAATCATATTACTTTGTTGTAGTAGTAATTTTGCTATTGCTATTCTCGCTTTCTCACCTCCTGATGTTACTGAAATTGGTTTTTCTACATCATTACCACTGAATAGGAAACCACCCAGAATACGGCGAAGATTTTGCTCAGATTCTGTAGGAGCAACTGACAGGAGTTCCTCCAGAAGAGAATTCTTTTGATTTAATTGATCGAGCAAATGTTGAGAATAATATGAAGTTTTCACATTCGATCCGAGTTTTCTTTCGCCTGAATCAAACTCTAAAACTCCAGCCATGATTTTTAAAAGGGTACTTTTCCCTGCACCATTTGGTCCTACGAGAGCTACTTTATCACCTCTAGAAATTTCAATGTTCAAATTTTCGTAAACCTTATGTTTTCCATATGACTTATTTAAGTGGTTTAGAGCGATTGCTTTTACTCCACTACGTTGTGGCTCAGGGAAAGAATAATGTACTCTAGTTGTAGTTCTTGGAAGTACAATTTGTTCAATTTTTTGAAGTTGTTTTAATCGACTTTGCACTTGAGTAGCTCTTCTGGCTTTAGATCTGAACTTCTGAACGAATTTCATTTGTCTTTGGATTTCACGATCTTGACGTTTAGCCGCGGCATGTTTTATTTCGAGATTTCTCTCTCGGAAATCTAAATAGGTATCATAGTTCCCTTTGAAAGAAATGATTTCATCGGACTCTATTGCCAATATCATGGTGGTAATTTTATTTAAAAAAGTTCTATCATGAGAGGTAATTACTACTCCCCCTTTGAAGGACAATAAATATTTTTCAAACCACAAATTTGAAAATAAGTCTAAGTGATTTGTTGGCTCGTCTAGCAAAAGTACATCGGGTTTTTTTAAAAGCATTTTTGCTAGTGCGGCTCTCATCAACCATCCACCACTGAATTCATTTAGTGGTTTGTCGAAATCAATGGGATTAAAACCTAATCCTGATAGGATTTCTTTTGCTTGATGTTCATCAAATATCTCTCCAGACATTTCAAGTTCGGTTTCCAAATTTCCAATCTCTTTAAGTAACTCTTGTTGGGTTTTCTTGTGAGATTCTTTTGAAAGTATTTGATATTTAGAAGAGATTTGATCTCGTAAATTGATTATAGATTCAGACTCTTCCAATGTTTGATCTATCAATGTTTGATCCGATGGACTTATTGCATTCTGAGTTAAATATCCAACCGATAGATTCCTTTGTTTGACTATATTTCCTGAATCAGGAGATTTTTCACCAAAAATTATATCAAGCAAAGTAGATTTGCCGGTTCCATTAGATCCGACCAATCCGATTCTTTGGCCTGAGATTATGTTTACACTCAGGTTAGAAAACAGATTGCGGTCTCCATAAGATTTGCTGATGTCAGTGACGGTAATCATTTAAATTTCATAAAAGTGATAGTTTAAAAATAGGTGACTTTTGAATTATATATTTATTTGACAAAAATCACATTTAGTTAATTTAGAAATTTACCTAAAAATAGTAGTATATGCGATAGAGTTCTTAGATTTAATGTAATTGGAGGAGACTATGAGAGTAGGATTTGGGCAATTTAGAGAAGCGAATTCTGACTATCTTAGGTTTGCAGTTCAATATGGCGCTACTGATGTGTTATTTAATAATCCAGTTTTACCGAGTTCAAATGGTAGGTGGGAATTGTCGGATCTGGTGAAACTTAGATTAGTAGTTGAACAATATGGGTTGAAATTAACCGCATTAGAGAATGTTCCAACAAATTTTTATGATCATATTATGCTAGGCGGTCCAAAAAAAGATGAGCAAATTGAGAATATGATTTACACAATAAGGAATATTGCGCGTGCAGGGATTCCAATTTTTGGATATAACTGGATGCCATCCCATGTTTGGAGAACTACTCCGTCTATGATTCGAGGAGGTGCTATTGCGACTGCTTTTGATTTAGAATCTGCAGAGAAAATCCCCTTTACTCATGATAGAGAATATTTTGAAGATGAGATGTGGAATCAATTGGAGGATTGGATCCACATAATTACACCGATAGCTGAAGAAGAAGGTATTCGGTTGGGAATCCATCCATGTGATCCACCTGTCAAAAAATTAGGAGGTATCCCCCAATTACTAAGGAGTTTTGATTCATATAAGCGTTTGATTGAAATATATCCATCTGATTCCAATGCAATTGAATTCTGCCAAGGGACTTTTTCTGAAATGGAAGGTGAAGACATTTATAAAATGATAAGGTATTTTGGTGAGCGAAATAAAATCCTTTACGTACACTTCCGAAATGTTTCATCTCAAGTGCCGTCATTCCATGAAGAATTTGTTAACACTGGATATGTTGACATGTACAAGGCAATGAAGATATATAACGATGTGGGATTTGATGGATTTTTTATAGATGATCATGTTCCCGGTACATTTCAAGATACTGGGTGGGGTCACCGTGGTAGGGCATTTGCAAACGGATACATTCAGGGATTAATAGAAGCCGTAAAAAAAGATCAATCTTAAAAATCTGACAAGAAGTTCTTGCTTTAGAATGGAGTGAGTTGAGATGATCGCGGTTGTTTATAGGAGAATTTAATTTTTTAATTGATTGATTGTTTTACCTATTTTGATTTTTAAAGTGTATAATTCAGCGTGCAGAGCCAACCCATCGGGGATTAATGTGAAAGAAACTTTTTTTTATTACAAACATATTTTAGTGATTGTGTTTCTAATTTTTGCATTAATGGCATTGCATTATTTCTCTCCAATTCATCTAACTTGGTTTGCTCCGTTATTTTTTGAAAGATTCTCCTCTCGTAAAAAAACCGATAGCAACATTCAAGGGATTAGATTTAATGGCTTAAATAAGCCAAATATTTGAATACTCGTTGAGTTAAACTCCACAGAAATTTGTAACTTGAAATCATGTGGAATTTGGAAATCCAATTATCATTCCGTCAAGGTTTCATAGATCTGTATTAGATTCGATCTATGAATTAGTAGTCCTATTCTTTTTCCTCTGACGTATTGTGGAGGAGAGTTCTTTTTTTCTAAGACGGAAGTTTTTTGGTGTAGCCTCAAGTAATTCATCAGAAGACATAAAATCAAGGGCTTCTTCTAAACTCATTTTTACAGGCGGGCTTAGTCTTTTTGCAATGTCTGCAGTTGAAGAACGCATGTTGGTTAATTTTTTTTCTTTACATACATTTATTGGGATGTCTTCATCCCGATTATGCATTCCAATAACCATTCCCTCATATACTTGTGTGCCTGGTTCAATGAATGTGTCTCCTCTTCCTTGTGCATTAATGAGTCCAAACATAACAGATGTACCTTTTTCTGAGGCTATAAGAAGACCTTTAGTGGATTCATGGACTATTCCCTTAAGAGGTTGGAATTTATTGAAGAAGCTATCTTTGGTACCGTTTCCTCTAGTGGTACGAGCAAAGAATGAGCCAAAGCCAATAAGTCCTCTAGTGGGTATATCGAATTCTAACTTCACATTTCCAGACCCATCATGGGTCATATTTGTTAATTCAGCCAGTCGCGAAGACAAATTTTCATTTAATACGCCTATAAAATCTTCTGATGTATTTATAATCAGTTTTTCATAAGGTTCACATAAAACACCATCAATCTCTTTAAGCACTGGTTCGGGTCTGGAAACTTGGAATTCGAATTCTTCTCTCCTAAGAGATTCAACTAGAATGGCTAATTGTAATTCTCCTCTTCCAGAAACTAAAAATGAGTCGGGACTATTTGTCTTTTCTACTTTTAGACTTATATTTGTACGTAATTCTTTCATTAGTCTGTCATGCAACATACGAGAGGTGCATTGTTTGCCTTCCATACCCATAAATGGCGAAGTGTTTACTCCAAATGTCATTTTTACAGTGGGTTCTTCAATATTGATTTTAGGAAGAGGTATGTGGAAATCAGGAGATGAGATTGTGTCACCTATAGAGACATTTTCAATACCACTGATTGCTACGATTTCCCCTGATTGTACTTCTGTTACTTCTGTCTTAGAAAGTTCTTGGAAGACAAATAATTTTTCAACAGTATAATTTTGATTTTCTCCGTTAGTACGAAGTAGTGTCACTTGCTGCTTTTGTTTGATGTTGCCACTAAAAATGCGTCCAATTGCAATTTGTCCAAGGTAGTTATCAAAATCTAATGCCGCTACTAACATTTGGAATGGTTTGTTATCTTCAACATTCGGGGGAGGAATGTTTTCCAATATGTTATCTAATAATGGTTCCATATTTGTTTTTGCAGAGTCAATGGAATTGATACAATAATTCTCTTTTGCTGAAGCAAAAAGTATAGGGAAATCCAAGTCTTCAGATTTAGTAGCAAGTTCTAGAAACAAATCTTGAACCATTTCTATCACTTCATCTACACGAGATTCTGTACGGTCAATTTTGTTAATCACAACTATTGGTTTGACATTTTGTTCTAGAGCCTGCTTTAGTACATAATATGTTTGAGGCATGGGTCCATCCACTGCATCAACAACTAGTAAACAACCATCAGCCATGTTCATAATTCGTTCTACTTCACCACTGAAATCTGCATGCCCAGGAGTGTCAATAATATTGATTTTGGTTCCCTTGTAAGATACAGCTGTGTTCTTGGCTAATATAGTTATTCCGCGTTCTCTTTCTAATGGATTGCTATCCATTATTAGATCACCAAGTTTTTGGTTTTTTTGTGATGACAAACCTTGTTTGATTAGAGCATCAACTAAAGTTGTCTTTCCATGGTCTACATGTGCAATGATTGCTAGATTCCTGATGTTTTTAGTGGTCATTATTTCTTTCTTAACGATTGTTTTTATATGTAAGAGAATTGATTCTATAAATTAACGTTGGAAAATAATAGTTCTTCTTTGCACTTTAATTATCAATTCAGACTAATTAACTTTTGGAGCGGGTTTTTTTGCAAATAAAAATCCAAGGCTTCCAACAGATGTAATTCCAGCGAGTATCAAAAATGCATAATTGTAATCCCCAAATATGTCAAACATTTTTCCGGCAAAAAGAGGTCCAATTGTCATAAGTAAAAACATTGGAACCATGGAAAATCCCAATACTTTTCCATAAGCTTTTCTTCCAAAATATTCTCCTCTTATTGAAGATCCAAGTGGGACTCGAGCACCAAATCCTAGTCCGTAAATTAGTACAAATATGGGGATAAAATAGAAGGAATTTCCAATCAATGTTGCAGCTGCAACACCTGCTGATTGTAAGCATCCAAAAATACACAAAGCCAAGTTTTTTGGCATTTTATCTCCAATATATCCACCAAAGATTTGTGCGAGCCCTGAGTACCCCATAGTGATGCCCCAGATTAATGCAGCTGTCTGGAGTGAAAGTCCTTGGTCTTTTAATGCTAAGATCATGTGCATCATCATTGTGCTGATTAGCATGGAAGATGTCCCATGACAAATACTTATAATCCAAAATGATTTCATTTTAAGTACTTCAAAAATTTCAAATTCTCGATTGAGGGTTTCATTGAGATCGGTATTTGTAATATCTGATTTATGTGATTTGTACCCATCTGGGATTTCACCATGTTCTTCAGGTGAATTCTTGATTAGTTTGGCTATAGGGAACGCGATTATTAAGAAGAATATTCCCAGACCGAATGACGTGGCTTGCCAGCCAAAATTGGAAGGGTTTACCAACCACGCTAAAATGGGAACTAATATGAAACTACCCATTGAAAAACCTAACCCACCAATACCCATAGCTAAGGTTCTTTTTTTGTCAAACCAATTATTTATTACGGTCATCATCGGTAGCCATCCGCCACCTGAAGCACCTAGCATTACTACTCCATAAGAGATATAAAACATTATTAAGGAGTTTGTTTGGCTGAGCAGGATAAATCCTATTCCAACTAATGCGATTCCTGCAAAAATAAGTTTTTTTGCACCGATTTTGTCTACCAAAATTCCTACTATAGGACCTGCTACACTGGCTTCAAGTTGACCTAGTGAAAACGCTAGAGCTAGTTGAGTTCGAGACCATCCGAAATGTTCTTCGAGAGAGTCTACCCATACACCTACCGCAGCAAAAGCTGGTGAAGAAGTAGAGGAAGTGATGATTAAAGTAAGTACTACGATCCACCACCCATAAAAAATTTTCCCCGGAAAATTTAGGAGTCGATTTTTGTTGGATTGATTTGTTGAATTCACAGATTAATTTCTTAAAATAAAATTGGGATTGGCATTAGGGTTGATTTTACAGATGATTAGGCATTTAGTGCATGATTAGACCGCCATCAATGTTGACAGTTTGGCCAGTTATATTCCTGGATCCTGGTCCTGACAGGAAAACTACTAAAGATGCGATGTCTGAAGCTTCATTGACTCGTCCAATTGGGATTTCATCGATTAGATCTTTTTGAAGATCTTTTTGGCTAATACTTGATTCCTCAGATCGAAGTGACAGGATATTTTTAAACATGTCTGTTTGTACCATTCCCGGGCAAATTGCGTTGACGTTGATACCATGTTTTGCGAGAACGCTGGCAGCTATATGAGTCATCGCTATTACTGATCCCTTGCTAGATGCATATGCAGCATTGGAACTTCTTTGGTATCCCTTCCCTGCAATTGAAGCAGTATTTACTATTCTGCCCATTACCTTTTGATCAATCATTAATTTGGAAACTTTTTGCATGCAGAAAAATGCCCCTTTGGCGTTAATGGCATTTATTTGATCCCAGTCTGGTTCTTTAATGTTGAAGAAGTCTATATGTTTTGTAATTCCTGCATTGTTAAAAAGAATATCTAGGTGATCAAAATTCTTAGAAATAGTTGATACCATTTGATCAATTTGGTTAATATTACTGACGTCCAAAACAATTTTTAGTACTTCTCTGCCTAATGACTTAATTTCGGATTCAACTTGGTCAAGTAATTCGGAATTAATGTCTGCAAGGACGATATTGGCTCCCTGTTCAGCGAATTTGATAGCAGTTTCTTTCCCAATTCCTCTACCCGACCCAGTAATTAACGCTGTTTTACCAGTGAAATCCATTTTGTGAACTCCTGATTTTTTGGTGATTTGTACAATTCTTGAAAAATGTTCTAATACAGATTATACGACTTTTGTTAATCGTATTGCTTTAAAAAAAACAAAATTGGGAATATTGTTTAGATTTTTGGTAATATTTGCCGTAATTTGATGTCCTGATGTTTAAATTTAGTGATTGGAATTTGAAGATCGATGATAGATTTGGTTGTATGGTTTTTCATTGGACTTTTTTGTGGTGCTCTTCCTTGGTCAGTTTGGATTACAAGGAGATTTGTAGGTAGAGATGCCAGAGAAATTGGTGATGGCAATCCTGGATCAGCAAATGCTTGGAAACTGGGTGGGTGGATTGTAGGTGTTTTAGCATTAATATTGGACGTTTTAAAGGGAGTTGTCCCTGTTTTATTATTTTTAAACCTAACTGGATTGGGGAATTCTACTAATTTCCTGTATCAGTTAGCCATTGGTATGGTAATTGTGTCTCCAATAATTGGACATGGATGGACGCCTTTTTTGAAATTCAATGGAGGTAAAGCACTTGCTACAACAATGGGAATTTGGACAGCTGTTTCTCTGGCTTTGGCCCTGCCTTTATTATGTTTTTTTCTGATCCCTCTTCATGTGATTCAAAAAAATCATTCTATTACGGTCACAATTTCATTTGTTGGAATGGCGTTATTCTTTTTCTTAGTTCCGCATTTAGTAACAATTCCAACAATTTCTTTACTAGTGATGACAATCATGAATTTTGCAATAATTGTATTCAAACATCGTAAAGAGTATCTAGAGGGTTTTTTACTTAGAAATTGGTGCAAAGGAGATTAAAATTATCGATCTAGATTTTTTAGAAATATTAATATTTTGTGTTTTGCCAATTTCTGCTTTTGCTTTGATTACTTCGATTATTAATTTGAAATTTATGAGTAGATTACAGAAATTATTTTGTGAAAAAAACAATAATAATTTAGATGATATGGTTTCGATTTTAATTCCTGTTAGAAATGAAGCTAACAATATTCGAGAATGTCTGGAATCAATTATTTCACAAGATTATGAAGCTTTTGAAGTAATAATTCTAGATGATCGGTCTACAGATAAGACAGCAAAAATTGTTGAAACTTTTCAGGGGACTACTGACTGTTTGAAATTAATTAATGGTAAAGAACTACCAGATGGTTGGGTAGGCAAAAACTGGGCATGTCATCAACTTTCTGAGCATGCAAAAGGACAACTGATTTTGTTTATGGACGCGGATACA
>JAKUTX010000015.1:0-21449 GCA_022447855.1 SAR202 cluster bacterium | reverse complement strand
CCAGCAAATGTCTGTCATTAAAAACGCCCGGCTCACCTTCTTCACAATTAACTACTAGGTATCTATTGGATTCATCCAAATCACTGACAGCTTTCCATTTCAATCCAGCAGGAAAATAAGCGCCCCCTCTACCTCTAAGGCCTGAATCCAAAACTTTTTCAATGACCTCTATTGGTTCAGATTGTAGGACATCAAGCAATGCCTTAAACCCTCCAATATTGATGTATCCTTCCAAATCATCCCAAGGAACATTACCACAATCACTCAATGCAATCCTTTGTTGATTTGAAAAATATGTTTCTATATCAGATTCCGGGGGATAATTCCCATCCAAAATTGATGCAGCGTTTTCCAAATCTACCAATCCAAATTTCCTAATAGATCCATTCGGTTCAATTACATTTACCTGAGGCGCGTTAAAACAAGCGCCATCACATCCCGCCATCAATACAAGATCAAATTCATTAGCATGTTCATCAAAATACTGAAAAATTTCTTCAGCTCCTACTGATTTGGAACAATGTCCTACTTGAACCAAAATTTTTCGTATATTTGCTCCCTCAGTATTACAGGAGTTGGCAAAGTTCTCTTTTAAAGAATTGAAATTGTCTTGAATATTCACAACGATTATCTACCCTTCAGCAATAAGTGCGGCAGAAATTTTCTCGATATTTGCCCTTCCAATCCACTTCCCATTTACCTCAACCGCCGGTGCTAATGCACACAGAAACGCGCACGGAATCATCTCTATTCCTATATCAGGGTTATCACTAAATTTTGTTTGAATAGTTTCTTTCAGTTTCTTGGATTCTATCGAATCACATCCCAAGCCATTACAAATCCGTAACAATGTTTGTGGAAGTGGTTCAATCCTTAATTCAGAATAACTGGTTGCAGCACCAAATACCTCACTCACAGGAATCCCAAGATGCCATCCGGTAACTTCCATTGCCCAATCTGGCAAATTTCCAAACTCAGAATGAATATAATGTAAAGCTGGTAATAAATTTGATCGTACCCTCGGAAAACGCTCTATTAGGTTTTTCCTAAGAGAACTCTGATCAATAACCAATTTAAAACTCCCAGTCTATAATAAATACAAATAAATTAAATCGACTGAAATATTTTTGGATAATTTCAGCTGAAGATAACCAATCTATTGCTGATTACATTATATCTGAAAGACCTAACTCATCAATCTTTTTTGATGGTATATTCCCATCTTTCGACCATCCTCTTGCATAATAATAAGAGTCAATCATTTGATTCAATTCAGAAACTGACAAGCCGACCCCTTTAGAAACTCCTGTAGGTAATACTTCTGAAGTCACTCTAGATGGAAGAGTATCGTCAGACCTAGTCCATCCTTCTCGGATATTAAACATCTTCCTAAGGTTGTTTATTCTTTCACCAGACATCTTCAATTCATTAGCAGTCATTTTAATTCCAGTAACTCTATAAAAAATTTCTGATGACTCTTCATAAAAGTCATCAAATGCCTTACGTAAAAATTTACACCAAATCAAAGAATCAATTACTGCAGAAAAATCTTCACTTTCCTTCACAATCATTCCTCTATCAGGTCCCGAAGTGGTCCTATCCACATTTGCTGAAAAATCTGCCTCATATGCTGATGCACGATTATGGCATGCTCCTCTAGTACTCACAGTCAACGCAAGAGCCATTGTCTTCAAATTCCTGGGCTCGTAACCCGGCATTTCTAACCCCTTGACATGCATAGCCCACTGCTCAGAACCTTTACCAATTTTCTGAGAAGCTATTCTTGTACCTTCTGCTAATAGATTTCCAATACCTTGACGTTTACTAATCAACTCCAAAAGAAACATTAACGTCTTTTCATCATTAAATTTCAGTGTAACTCCATCAGTTTCATCTAGTGAAATTAATCCTTTTTCAAAAGTTTCAACTGCCCAAGCAATGGAAACCCCAGCACTAATAGAATCCATTCCTACCAAATCACAAAAAGAAGCTGCTCGAATAATTATGTTGGGATCCGAAATACCCAATAGAGGACCCAATGCAAATAAACTCTCATATTCCATTCGGCTTTTAGTTACTTCTTTAGAGTCATTCGTTGTTAAAATCCTTTCACAACCGATAGTACAATTTGCACAATGTGCATTGGAAATTAAATGAGAATCAGAGATGGATTCTCCGCTAATTTCATCTGCTTGTTCAAAGGTAGATTGTTGGAAATTTAGAGTGGGTAAAACACCCAATCTATTAAAAACCGAAACATTAGCAATTGTACCCAAAGTGCGATATTTTTCGGTTGCTGGACCTAAACTTTTTTTTGTAAGATTCTGTCCTATGTTTTCCAATGAATTCTGATCAAAAACGGGAATTGGATGGTTCCCCTTGACTGCAATAGCCTTCAAGTTTTTTGAACCCATCACTGCTCCAGGACCGGTACGGGCAGCTTGTCTACCTCCGTCATTGGTTATACTGGCAAATTTCACCAAATTTTCACCAGCGGGGCCAATACAAGCGATTCGAAAAAATCTTCCAAACTTTTCTTTTAGTCTCTTTTCAGTTTCTAAAGTAGAAATACCTTTCAAATCAGATCCGGGAAGAAATTCAACACCATCTTGTGAAATTTTTAAAACTTTAGTGCTTGTAGCTTTTCCATTAATTATAAGAGCATCACAGCCACTACCTTTCAGTGCAGTTGCCAAGAAGCTTGAAGATAAAGAATCACCTATTAAATTAGTAAGTGGAGATTTTGTAACTACCGCAAATTTACTTGAAGTTGTCAATCTGCTTCCTACCAAAGGACTACATGCGAAAATTAAAGGATTAGCAGGATCTAAAGGATCCGTATTAGGCTTTGAATATCTATATAACAAATAAGCTCCAAGACCAACACCCCCTAAAAATCTAGAGAAAACATCTTCTTGAATGTCATCCAAATACCAACTCTCTGTATTCAAATCAACTACCATTAACTTCCCATGATATCCAAACACATTAACCTCCAGCTTGACTAGAAAACAACAATATATTGTCTCCATCATGGAAATTTAAGTTCTCACAATTTAAAAAGGATTCCCCATTCAAATTAAACACATAGCTTTCTTCCAATCCCAAATAATCTTTCCTAATAACTCCTTGTAACAAAGTTGGACACCTATTTGCAATTACTGTACAAAACTCCTCCAACGAAATAGAATTCTTTACATGTAAATCAAATCCAGATGTTCCAGCAATTTTTCTTGCCATTCCAAAAGTTTCTACTGAAATTTTTACTTGATCCTTTTCTATCTCAGATGTCCGTTCAATGGATCTTTGTTTTAACACTTGCCTTGCTTCTTCAAGTTCCGATTCTGTATTAACATTAAAAAAACTAATCCCTCTGGAGTCAAATTCTTTTAATTCATCATCTTCTACAAATCGAACTCTTACATTCTGAAAAAAATTTGTGATTTTTAAGTCATCCATTGAGATATTTGTCTCAATAGTTTCAACACATTTCTTTGAATATAAAGCATGCATTGTTTCTGGCCTTCCATCTCTCACAGGAATCACAACATCGTGATTAAAAATTTTCGAAATCATATGTTCCATCAATTCCAAGCTTATAAAGGGCATATCACAAGCGACCACCATAATCCATTCAGTGGATGCGTAAGTCAATCCAGTATATATCCCCCCCAATGATCCTTTGTCAGGAAAAACATCTGTCACTATATTAACGTCTTCAGAAATTGGTAAAAGTCCTGCTCGTTCAACATCGTTCACTACAACAACAATATTGGATGTGATTTTCCGAATTTTCTCAACGATACCTGTAATCATAGGCTGGCCATTGAAAATTTCTAGAGCCTTATTCCTTCCTAATCTACGACTCATTCCTCCAGCTAGTACAACTCCAGTAATATTATTATCTCGCATAACTTCCAACCAAAATCATCTTATGTTTTTATCCTTATAACTTCATGCCCCATCATCGATGTATCATACCCCCCAAGGTCTTCAACATCTTCCTTAAATTTCTGGTTGTTAATTACTTCTAAAACAGGTTTAAATATCTCTCCATCATAAAACTCCTCTGGAATAACAAGATCATATTGCTCTGTAAACAAAGGAATAAAATCCAATCCCATTGCCACTGCTGCAGATTGAATCCCCAATCCTGTGTTGGATTTATTTGAAAAAACCGAAGCAGCAACAGCTAAATGAGTATATTCTTCAGTTTCATATCCCGAAATCGATTTAAAATCAATGCCGGACAATTTTAGTTGATAATCCAAAAGTGCTCTAGTACCAGATCCTTTTTGACGATTCACAAAAACTATTCCTCTTTGACTTAAATCCTCTATTGAATGTAAGTTTTCAGGATTTCCAGACGGGACAATTAATCCCTGAACCCTATTTAGAAAATTTACAATTACTAAACTACGATTTTTAACATATTTTTTAACATATGAAAGATTATATTCGCCAGAAGATTCATCTAACAGATGAGTACCTGCAAAATGGGATTGGCCTCTATTTAATGCCAACAAACCCCCTAAACTTCCAACATTTGACGAAGCTAAAAACCTTGCTGGACTCAACGAACTTAATCGACTAGCTAACAAATCTAGAGTCAAATCATGACTCCCAGTACACACTATTGTTCGATTAATAACATTAATTCTTTTCAACAACTCAACTTGAACTTTTTGTCCTTGATCAACGCCCTCAGAGAAACTAGGTATTTTTACAAATCCATCCGCTTCAACTAAAGACGTAATAACTCCAGCACCTCTTTGAATAGGCATGGCCAGCATTGAATTTCCCACAAGGCCAAGCCGCACTCTCAAAAATTCATCTTCACCCATAGGAGAATTAACTTTAGTAGTTATTTTTGCGTCTATTCTTTCCCTTTCAGAAGTCTCAATCCCCAATTTAGATTCTATTAATGGTTTTACGAAAAGTTCAGATGTCACAACGGCAGATACAGGATATCCAGGGATTCCTATCAATGGCGTTTCTGAAACAATTCCCAATACAACAGGATGACCTGGACGCAACGCAACTCCATGGACAACCAAATCCCCCAACGACTCAACTATATCTGCAGTGTAGTCTTCCGACCCTGCAGATGAACCCGCATTTACTAAAATTAAATCATAGTGATCAGAAGCTTCCAGAATTTTTTGTTTTATTAATTCATAATCATCAGCTACTGGATTAAAGCGTGTAGGATTGCCTCCCCATTCCTTAATCAATTCAGAAATTACCAAGCTATTGTACTCAATAATGTCTCCAGGATTAGTGTCACTACCAATTGGAACTAATTCGGTACCTGTAGGAATAATTGCTACTTTAACAGGACTTCTAACTAGAATCTCTGTAACGCCAGATGCCGCACAAGCTCCAAGGTCAATAGGACGTAAAACATGATTTTCAGGTAATAATAGCTCTCCAGAAATCACATCTTCGCCTATAGGTCTGATATTTGAATAAGGATGAACTGGACTACGAATTTCCACACAATTATCACTTAATCGATTTACAACTTCAATCATTACCACTGCATCAAATCCATCAGGCAATGGATCCCCAGTATCAATCCACTCAGCATCGGAACCAATAAATAATTTTTTCGGAGAAGTTTCAGTAGCCCCGATTGTATCTTTTGCCCTTACTGAAATCCCGTCCATCGCAGCTGAATCATAATGAGGCGAAGAAACATTTGCCCAAACTGGCTCAGATGTAACCATCCCACAACTATCATCTATTTTAATTAATTCAGATTTCATTAATCCCAAAAGATTAGATTGACTTAAAGCCAATTCAAAACTTTTTAGAGCCTCTTGAAGAGGAACGTCGTTTAAAAAATATCGTCTGTTATGATTACTATTAGACATTCAAAAACTCTTTACCAATACCTCCATGCCTTCATAAATCCCTGAAGAATCCAAAGGTATTTTTATAATTCCATTTGCCCTAATCAATGTGAAAATTAAGTTTGATTTACCGAAAACTGGTGTAGCATAAAACTTTTGATTTTCAGAATACAATTTGACTGGAATAAAATCTTCTCTACCTGAAACAGAAGGAATGTTTTGAGTAATTCGTGCATTCACAGTTGAAAAAAGATCTTCTCCTAAACCTAATGATTTCTTTATTACTGGCTTAACTAATAAATCAAACACAACCATTGCTGAAACGGGATTCCCTGGCAACCCAAATGCAGGTTTACCATCAGCCAGCGCAATTATCGCGGGCTTGCCAGGCTTAATAGAAATCCCATGTACTAAAACTCCAGGATCTCCCAAAGAACTAAAAACTCTAGCAGTCATATCACGACTGCTTGTTGAACTTCCGGCAGAAAAAATCACCAAATCACAACTCTGAACTGCACTTTGTGCTACTTGTAATTGTTCCTCAAAGTTATCACCAAGTGGACCGTAAGAAATAGGAATTCCACCTGCCTCAATTATCATTGATGAAATAGTGTATGTATTAATATCTCTAATTTTACCTAACGGCAATTCAAATCCTAATTCGACCAATTCATCCCCGGTTGATACTATCGCCACTTTTGGTTTTCTAATTACTTCAATATGAGTAATACCTAATGCTGCTAAACCACCTATATCCTGAGGTCGAATTTTTTGACCGACTTGCAAAATTACTTCTTCTGACCGAATGTCTTCCCCAACTTGCAAAACATTTTCTCCAGCGGCTACAGGTCTAGTGACTTCGATCAATTGGTTATCTACAACATTGGTGCGCTCAACCATTACCACAGCATCAGCACATTCGGCTAACATCCCTCCTGTATATGCTTTCACAGCCTCTCCAATACCTATTTGAATTTTAGTGGATTCTCCCATTGAGATCTCTCCAATAACATTCAATAATGCTGGCAAAGATTCCGATGCTCCGAAAGTGTCCGATGCCCTAACGGAATATCCATCCATTGTTGACCGAACAAATGAAGGCAAATTTTCTAAAGATTGAACATCTTCCGCGACAACTCGATTAAGAGAGTCAGTAATTTCGACCAATTCGGTACCAAGCCTACTATCTAATTGGTTAAACACTTCCTTAAGAGCCTGATCTGGTGAAACTAAATTTAAAAACTCTCCCATGAAAGCACCTAAGAAAACTAATGTTATATACTCAAAATTCCTTGTCTCATAAAAGAACTTATCTAAATTTATAAACCAATCACATTTCCAATTGAATCAACATCAAGACTGCGTGGACTTGAAGGTAAACCTGGCATAGTAACTACACTTCCAGCAATAGGATATATAAAACCTGCTCCGGGAGAAATTCTGACATCTGAAATTTCAAAAGTGTAATCGGAAGGACGACCTTTTAGCCTACTATTGTGTGAAATTGACAACTGCGTCTTAGCCATACAAATCGGCAAATCTCCCCAACCTAATTCAGTATAACGTCGTATCTGTCTTCTAGCACTTAGTGGCCAAGAAACATCGCTTGCATTATATACACCTTTAGCCAAAGCAGTTACTTTCTCTTGGGGAGTCGAATTTTCTTCATACATATATGAAATATTTGGTGAATCACCCTCACAAGCTGCAATCACAGATGCTGCCAAATCCACAGTCCCTGACCCTCCTTCAGTGAATGCCAAACTTTCTACCGCAGCAAATGCACCAACATTTTCACTGTGAGATTTGATTACAGCAATTTCTTCAGATGTATCATCTGGAAATCTATTGATTGCAACTACAACAGGAAGATTAAAACTTTTGATCATCCCAATCAAATGAGTCAAATTGGAAATACCTTTTTCTAAAGCTTCTAAATTAGGTTTGTGTAATTCTTTACGTAATACGCCTCCATGAGATTTTAAAGCCCTCGCAGACGCCACAATTACAGCAGCATTTGGTTCAAGACCATTAAACCTAGCCTTAATATGCATGAATTTTTCAAATCCTAAATCTGCTCCGAATCCTGCTTCGGTCAAAACATAATCAGCATAGCCAATACCTATTGAATCACCTATTACAGAACTGCATCCATGAGCAATATTACCAAATGGACCCGAATGAACAATTACAGGTTGTCCTTCAGTCGTCTGAACTAAATTTGGTTGAATTGCATGTCTTAATAATGACATCATTGAACCAACTGCACCTACATCAGAAGCCGTTACTGGTGATCCATCAATAGTAAATCCTACAACAATCTTGCTTAATCTATCTCGAAGATTTTCTAGATCTGAAGCTAATGCAAGAATAGCCATAATCTCGGAAGCAGTAACAATATCAAAACCCGTCTCTCTGACAGGACCATTTAGACTACCTCCTATTCCAGATATAATCGTCCGGAGAGATCTATGTTCCATATCTGTTACACGTCTCCACGTAATTCCACTTGGAATGAATCCAGCTATTTGATTTCTTTCAGCCACGTTGTCAGTTAATGCAGCCAATAAATTATGTGCAGAACCAACAGCATGAGCGTCCCCAGTAAAATGTATATTTACCTCATCTTGAGGTTCAACCAGAGAGACCCCTCCACCTGTACCTCCTCCTTTTACACCAAAAATAGGTCCTAAAGAAGGTTCTCTTAAAGTCGCTAAAACATTCTTGTTTAATTTCCCAAAACCTTGAGCTAGTCCAACAGTAGTAGTAGTTTTACCCTCTCCTGCTGGGGTTGGAGTAATACCCGTCACTACAACTAACTTCCCTCGTTTTCCTCCATCTTTCCTGGCGCTAAGAGGAATTTTGGCTTTATAATGTCCATAGGGAACAATCTCCTTAGGATCTAATCCTAAATTTTCAGCAATTTCTGTAATTGGTTTCATTTACTCTCCTCACACAATAACACCGCCATATTGGCTAGGATAAAATTGTAACACATGAGAAGACTCCAAAACATTTTGGAAATCCATTTCTATTTTCATTAGTTACTTCCTTACATATAATGTAATAATGTGGAAGAATAATTTTATCAATAGCAGGTGACATCTGATGAACTCTATTAAAAAAAATAGGCTATATGATGAATTTGCAGATCTATGGCCTTTAGTTAGTGCTCCAGAAGATTACAAAATCGAAGCAGCATATTGGAGAGATGCGTTACATGCAAAATTGGGTCCAGGGAAACATGAATTCCTTGAACTTGGAGTTGGAGGTGGAAACAATCTCTCCCATTTAACAGGTGATTTTCAAGCAACTGCTGTGGACATATCTGAAAAAATGTTGGCTGTATCCCGTGCACTAAACCCCAATGTTACTCATCACGTAGGAGACATGAGAAACATTCGATTGAATCGAAAATTCAAAGCAGTCATTATCCACGATTCTATTTCATATATGACTTCCGAAGAAGACTTATTAGCCACATTCAATACAGCGAAAGCACATCTTGAAAAAGACGGTGTCCTATTAGTTGCCCCTGATTGGTATATTGAAACATTTAATGGCCCCGAAGTTTCCCACAATGTAAGAAAAAATTCGAATATAGAACTAACATTTATCGAGTATCTTCACGACCCCGACCCTTCAGATTCTACAATTGAAGGAGTTTTCTTTTATCTTATGAAAGATGGTAAAAATTTACGTATTGAACAAGATTTGCATATTTTTGGACTCTTCACACTTCAAACTTGGACAAATCTATTGAATAAGGCAGGTTTCCGAGTTGAAAAGTGGCCCCATCCTGTACACTCTGATCAAAAAAGAGCCTATTTATTGGTAGGTATTTTAGAAAACAGTAAAAATACTTAATCGATTCCTATTAAATGTTTTTGGGTGAAAAATATTATCGCAGTGACCGCTAATAATAATATACCCAAAACAAAAATTACTTCTTGACTTCCCCAATATTCCATTGCGATGCTAGCAGGTAAAACACCAAGAGGCATAAGTCCAAAATTTAACATAAATACACTCATTACCCTCGCTTGATAGCGCTCATCAACAGAGGT
The DNA here is from genome assembly GCA_022447855.1 of SAR202 cluster bacterium. Taxonomy (GTDB): domain Bacteria; phylum Chloroflexota; class Dehalococcoidia; order Lucifugimonadales; family UBA6927; genus UBA6927. Next base: position 11,527 of record JAKUTX010000015.1, on the reverse strand, counting down.
CATAATCAGTGCTTGGTTCAATGTACGCCTACCTGCATCACCCAAACCCAAGAAAACCATTATCCCCAAAGCAGCAAGATAAAAAGGAAATGCCGCTAGCATTACCAAGCCAATTGCACTAATTAAACTACCTAGAATCAACAAGAGACCTCTTTTCCATGCGCCTAACCAAGAAATAAATAATGAACCAACCATAGTGCCAACACCGCCAAGTGTTACCAGCCAGCCATATGCATCAGATCCACGGTCATAGACATCTACAACAAATACAGGAAGTAAAAACCTATATGGCATAGCTAAAAGAGTTGTGGTTAAACCCATTATCAAAAGAATCATGACCAATCTATTTTTTCGAATATATTGCAAGCCATCAACAATGTCTGTTAATAATCCTCCCTGAGGTTTTTCATTTCCATCTGTAGTTACTTTAGTCACGGAAGGCGGACGACTCATTTTTGTAGTAATGAAAAATGCTGCAATTGCGAAGAACGAAATGACTACATAAACAGTCGCAGCAGGCCCAAAATCCAACTCAGATTGAAATATAAAGAAATTAATACCTCCTATCCTATCGATAAATGCCCATAAATTTCCTGCTGCAGTGGGAGCCATTAATGTAGTAATACTCATAGCTGAAGCAGTGAGTGCCATAGCATTAGTAATATTTGCTTTACCAACTATCTGAGGAATTATAGCTTGGCGAGCAGGCATCATAATCGTAAAACCAGTTCCCTGAAAAATGGAACCAATCATTAAGTGATACCACTGAATCAATTCGAAATAAATCAAAAATGTAATGCTTAAAGGAGTTACCACCACTACGGCTTGACCAATTAAAATAACTGTCTTCCTGTTAAATCTGTCTGCTACAGCACCTCCAAATAATGAAAAAACCAACATAGGTAGAGCAAATCCTGCATTAACAAACCCCAAAATTGATGGAGAAGAGGTCATTTCATAAGCTAGATAACCCCTAGCAATCATTTGCATATGCAAGGATGCAAACATAGTTAAAAGACTTAACCACAAATAGAGAAAATCTCGATTCCGCAAAGAAGCAAATGTGCCCTTAATACTCCTAGGGCTAGATTCTAAAGTTTGTGAATCGGAATTTGATTGATCCTTCATAACTACTCAGAATTTAGAATTAGAAAAATTTCATATAAAACACTTGAAGACATAATTGAGAATTACTTGAAATATACACGCAGCCCAATTAGCTTGCAAATAAGAAAAACATTACCCATATGAAAAAAGTCTATTGTTTTCTATGATAGGTGATAAAATGAAAAAAAGGGGCCCGAGCTGTGAGAGCACTCAAACGTAATACGTCAGGCGCTCACAAGTGTTCAACTCGGACCCGAAAAAGTTTAGTTTCGACAATGCTATCATAAAAATACCGTATTCCTAAAGAATAGTGTGAGGCGTCATGAGTAATACATTCGGATCAAATTTTCGAGTCAGCACTTGGGGAGAATCTCATGGAAATGCAATAGGAGTAATGATTGATGGTTGCCCCCCAATGTTACCAATAAATGAATCTGACATTCAAAAAGAGCTAGATCGTCGCAAACCAGGACAAAGCGCTATTACCACTCAGAGAAAAGAAAGCGACTCTGCAGAAATATTATCTGGGGTTTTTGAAGGTCAATCACTTGGAACTCCTATACAAATCATCGTGTGGAACTCTGACGCAAAATCCAAAGACTACGAACATATGCGTGAATCTTTTAGACCTTCTCATGCTGATTATACCTATCAAGCCAAATATGGTATACGCAATTGGAAAGGTGGAGGACGAGCAAGCGCAAGAGAAACAATCGGCAGAGTTGCTGCTGGCGCAATAGCCAAAAAATGGCTATCAACAAAAGAGAATATTGAAATTATAGGATACGTAAAACAAATATCTTCTATTTCCGCAAAAATTGACCCAGAAACTGTAACCATGGCGGATGTTGAATCTAACATTGTTAGGTGCCCCGATCAAGATATGGCAATAATTATGGAAGACAAAATCAAAGAAGCTAGAAAAGATGGAGATTCTTTGGGTGGGATCATAGAATGCGTTGCTAGAAATGTTCCAGCAGGATTAGGTGAACCCGTATTTGGAAAATTGGATGCCGAATTGGCTCATGCAATCCTATCAATTCCTGCGTGTAAAGGATTTGAAGTTGGATCAGGGTTTGAAGGTATCAATATGACTGGATCCTCCCACAATGATCCATTTTATAATGAGCAAGGAAGAATCAGAACCCGTACAAACTTTTCTGGCGGTATTCAAGGAGGGATTAGTAATGGAGAAAACGTTTTAATTAGAGCTGCTTTCAAGCCAACAGCTACAATAATGAAAGATCAAGACACGGTTGACGTAGATGGGAATGAAACCATATTAAAGGGTAGGGGACGGCACGACCCTTGTGTTCTACCACGTGCAGTTCCTATAGTAGAATCAATGATGGCTTTGGTATTAATTGATCAAGCCCTCAGACACCGAGGTCAAATAGATCAGTATTAGCTTAAATTTTCAAATATTAAAAAATTATAAAACACTAGATGTCCCACCATCTATATTTATTGAAGTCCCTGTAATATAACTCGCCGCACCAGAAACCAAAAAAGTAATAATATTCCCTGCTTCCTCTGGCTCTCCAACTCTCCCTATAGGGACATTAGCACCCATTTCAGAGTACCACTGTTCCAAAGACTTATCAGGGTTATCCTTTAAACTTGCCTTCCAACGAGTTTCATGCTGACCGGCCTTAACCAACCCTATACAAACTGTATTGACTAAAATATTATATTTTGCAAAATCTTTTGACATTGCTTTAGTCAATGCAATACCAGCTGCTCTACTAACTGAAGTTGGGACTGATCCTGCACCAGGTGTCTTACCGCCAAGTGCAGTCACATTCACAATTCTACCTTCACCCTGAGACTTCATCATTGGAATTGCGAGCCTAGAGCACCTAATTGCTCCAAATACCTTTAAATCAATATCATATTTCCATACTTCTTCAGTCGCATCTTCAAAAATGTTCGCCGAAGAAGTCCCTGCATTATTAACCAATATATCTAATCGCCCATAAACAGACTTAATTCGCCCAAACATCTCATCAATATTATTAGAATCTGTAATATCACAAACGATACCTTCAGCTTCTATTCCTGTATTAACATTTATTTGCTTAAGAGCAACTTGCAATTTATCATTGCTACGGCCGCAAATAATCACTCTAACACCCTCAAAGGCAAGGCATTGAGCCGCCGCAAGACCGATACCTTCACTTCCTCCCGTAATTAATGCAACTTTATTCTTTAATCCTAAATCCATACATACCTCCAAAATTAATGAATTTTTTTACTCTTTTGTTTTTTATAAGATTTTGCTAACAAGTCAACAACATATACTACCTGCAGATCAGGCTGATATTTAGATGCCCCTGCCTGAAGTTGGATCAAACAACCAGGATTCGCGGTAGCTAAAATATCAGCATTAGTAATTTTAACCGATGACATTTTGTCGTCTAGTATAGAATTAGACATTTGAGGTTGTGTAACAAAATATGTACCTCCAGCACCGCAACAAATCGAAGAATTAGGTAATTCCACAAAATTTAACCCTGGAATCATGTTCAGAATATCCCTAGGTTGGGATTTAATCTTCTGAACATTTGATAAATGACAAGAATCTTGGTAAGTCACGGTATAATTCAATTCTCCAGTAGGAGGAATTATAGGCAAATCATACAAAAATTCATGAATATCTTTCACCATAGAACTGAATTTTTTTGCCAATTCGTTATATTCAGGATCATTACGCAACAAATGTGAATATTCTTTTAACCTTGCTCCACAACCTGCAGAAGCTACTACTATAGCCTCTATGTCTAATTTAATAAAAGCATCTAAATTAATCCTAGCTAATTCCCGGGCTCTATCTAGATCACCTATATGGGAGTGAATAGCACCACAACAACTTTGATTCGTAGGTACAACCACTTCACAACCATTCTCAGTAAGAACTTCAATAACAGATTCCATACTTGAACCATGTACAAAAGGCATAATACAACCACTCAGTAAAGCAACTCTTGATCGAAAAGTAGATTTAGCTGGGATCACATTACCATCATACTTAAAAAATTTTGACGGTATTTCTGGCATTATATCTTCCATGTTAGACAAAGAACTAGGAAAAAGGTTCAAAATTTTTGTCTTTCTAACTATCCACTGAAAACCCCAACGTTGATATATTCGCATTAATCGCACAGAGAATTCTAAAATTCTTTGATTTAATAAAATTTTTTCAAGGGCAATCCAAGTGAATATTTTTTTAAACATCGAAGGTTTTTTCACACGCGCAAGTTGCGAGCTCACAGCTTCAATTAACTCTCCATAGGGAACTCCCGAAGGGCAAGCAGCCTCACATGCCCGACATTGAATACAAAGATCCCAATGATTAGAAACTTTTTCTGTAATTGAAATCCTAGATGAACTAACACCTTTCATTAAAGCTATTCTACCTCTGGGAGATTCAGCTTCTAAGCCAGTCTGTAGATATGTAGGACAAGATTGCAAACAAAATCCACAATGAACACAACTATAAATTCCAGAATCCTCAGGTTTATCAATCCCTTCAAACTGATAGGATAATTCTTCTGACTTCTTCGTATCTTGTCTCATTTATATTCCATCCACAAATCGCCCAGGGTTGAAAATTACATTTGGATCATACTGCTCTTTAATCGAACGCATTAAAGAAAACCCATCAGGAATTTCACCCCATACATTTATTTCGCGTTTTATAGAACTTGGACAACTTTCAATAATCACTCGCTCAGATTGTGAGCGAAGAAACCTTATCGTTTCTTCGAATGACTTAGTGAATTTTTCTAAATCTATCTGAGATGTCTGGCCTATCCAATGTATATCTATTGTCCCATATCCGGGATTTAGAATTAACTCTATATTCAGTCTATCTTCAAACTGTATCTTAAATAAATAGTTCATTAGTTTATCAATCTTGGAAAAATCCGTTGAAACGCGAACTATTGATAAAGATGGACTAGAATCTTCCCATCCAAAATCCGTTAATTTTTGCCAAAAAGATCCGGTCTCTAAAAATGTTAAGATTTTAAAATCATTTGAGTCTCCAGCAGAACAAAACCGTAACAATTCTTTCTGTTGTCGTTCAACAGAATCTGGACCTCCTATAATATTAACTGCCAAAAAAACATTCTCAGTATTGGCTGAAACGCCCAATCGATTTGCTACATTCCCTGTAAATATTGAAAGTGCTAACGGCATAACAGATGAATGAAAAATTGCTTTAGCGACACTTGTAGCAAATTTCATATTCCCAAATTGTGCTACAACTGTATTGTTAACTCTTGGTTTTGGCATTAACCTCATAGACACTTCGCTTATAATACCCAAAGTGCCTAAGGCACCAATGTGAAGTTTTGCGGTATCATAGCCAGTAACATTCTTAACTACATTTCCTCCAGTCTTAATAATTGAGCCTTCGGAATTAAAAAATTTCATTCCAATTACTAAATCTCTAAAATGTCCGTATCTCCATTTAATCGGACCACTCGAGTCAGATGCCAATATCCCTCCAATAGTAGTTAAATGAGATAGCGGCGCAGAAATTGGTAAAAATTGTCCATGCTCTAATAATACAGCCTGTAAAGAATCTAATGTGATTCCAGCTTGAACCGAAATTGTTAAATCATCGGGATTATGATTAATTACAGCATTCAATTCAGACATATCTAATGCTGTATCATATCTGCTTGGAGGCATTCCAAAATTCTTCCTTGTCCCTCCACCAAATGGAATAATAGACAAATTATCATTATTTGATTGTCGAACAAAATCCATTATTTCAAAGGAATTATTAGGAGTAAAAACAGAACCCGGCAACATGTTTTCAACAACAAATCCCGCTCTAACATCTTGAGAATAATCGAAAATCAATCCCTCACTATCTTTATTTTTTTCTGTCAAACAATCACTCCAAAATCAGTTGTCCCAAAAGAAGCATGATCATATATTGGATGCTCATTTTTTCGGTTTGAAGGAAATATCTTTCCGGGATTAAGGTTGCCAAAACTCCCAAATGCAAATTGAAGTTTTTCCATATTATCTAAATCAATTTCATCAAACATCAATGACATAAATTCACGCTTTTCCATACCTACGCCGTGCTCACCCGTCAATACTCCACCCAATTTAACACTTTCCTTTAAAATCTCACCTCCAATACCTAATGCCTTTTCAAGATCGCCTTCCTTCCGAGCATCAAATAATATGCATGGATGCAAGTTTCCATCACCTGCATGAAAAACATTTGCAACTGTCAAACCATAATTTTGAGAAAGTTCCCTCGTTTTATTAATAGCTTCACCAATTTTTGTGCGAGGAACTGTTCCATCCATTAGCAAATAATTTGGAGCTATTCTCCCTAAAGCTCCAATTACACTTTTTCTCGCCATCCACAATTTGTCTCGATCATTTTCTGTTTCCGCAGTTAAAATTTCCAAAGGATCATAAAGTTTACACAAATTAACTATTAAACCTATGTCTTCATCAACTTCTTCAATCAACCCGTCTACTTCAATAATTAAAACTGCATCAATATCTTGAGGATATCCCAAATTAAATGCTTCATCAGCAGCCCTAACGCATGTACGATCCATCATTTCAAGTGCAGATGGAACTATTCCCGTGGATATAATCTTAGAAACTACATCGGTTGCTTTAGTTTCATCATCAAACATTATCAATAAAGTCTTGACAGCCTCCGGAATTCTCATTAATTTCACAATTATTTTTGTTACTACAGCCAGCGTTCCCTCTGATCCGATAATTATTCCTCGAAGATCGTAGCCTATATAATCTCTACTTCGACTACCTACAAAATTTATTGTCCCGTCAGACAAAACAACTTCCATCCCCAAAACATGATTAGTTGTGACCCCATATGCTAAACAATGAGGTCCTCCAGAATTTTCAGCAATATTCCCACCTAATGTACAAGCTCTCTGGCTTGCAGGATCAGGTGCATAAAACAATCCATTTTCTTTTACTTTTTGAGAAAGTTCTAAATTTACAACGCCAGGTTCTACAGTAGCAATCTGATTTTCTAAATCAATTTCAATGATTTTATTCATTCTTGTTAATACTAAAGATATTCCTCCATGCTCAGTCACTGCCCCTCCTGACAAACCAGTACCTGCCCCTCTTGCAATAATAGGGATATCATTGTTTTTAGCATATCGCATAACTGCAGATACTTCTTCAGTAGATTCAGGAAGAACTACACAATTAGGTAAAGCGGCATCACTAGACCCATCTTGCTCATAAACTAATAAATCCTCAAATTCATCAATGACATTTTGAATACCAACTATTGATCTTAAATCTTGAATTATTTGCGATTCAGACACCATTTCTCTCCTTTAGGAAATGTTACATCCAATATTTTCACTAGGCAATTACAATCGACTCAACTGGCTCTTTATGACTAGAAATCATATTCCTTTGCACCAAGGTTAACCCTATCGCAATTGGACCTAATCTGCCGACAAACATCATGATTATCAAAACTAATCTACCCTCAACTGAAAGATCTGGAACAATTCCTGTTGACAACCCTACAACTCCAAAAGCAGAAATTGCCTCAAAAAGCAAGAAGTTAAACTGGAAGTTGGGATCTGTAAAACACAATGCAATCACGCCCAAAAACACTATCAATAATCCAAAAAACAATATTACCATCGCCCTTTGAACTTGGGTGATAACAATCTCTCGTCCGAATGCACTCACACGTCTTCTTCCTCGCAAAGCGCATATAATTGCCAACGTGATTACAGCAATTGTATTAACTTTAATACCACCAGCCACAGACGCTGATGCCCCTCCTATAAACATGAAAATCATTGTAACAAAACTTGTATGGCTTGAAACTTGACTCATGTCTATCAAAGAGAATCCAGCAGTCCTCGCACTAATAGATTGGAAAAATGAAAAAATTATTCTATCTATTGCTCCATGGGATTCAAATGCATTTGTGCTTGAAAATTCCCAAAGATAAAATATTAGAAATGACACAAAAGCCAAAATAAGAGTTGTGGTTAAAACAATTTTACTATTTAGTGTATATTTTCGAAAATGTAGCCTGTAGGCTACAAGATCCATGACAACAAGATAACTTATCGAACCTATAAAAATCAGAGTCGCAAATGACGCAATGACCATTACATCTGTCTTGAAGAATGTCAGGTCATGAGACACAGGAAATATAACAAATCCAGCATTAGCGAAAGCAGAAATGGAATGAAATAGTGCTTGCCAAAATGCTTCCAATGGATCAAAGACCTTTAAAAATCTAATGAACAATAAAATTGATCCCAATATCTGAATAACACTTGCAATAGCAAAAATTGCAAGTGTTAAACCAACCAATCCACCTAATCTGTCTGTTTGCAGTCCTTCCCTCATCATAAGCCTGTAACCTAAAGTTATACGTTGCCCAAATAATAAAAGTACAAATGTTGCAAAAGACATAAATCCAAGTGCACCTACAAAAATCATCACACCAATAACTATCTGCCCAAATACTGTCCAATATTTAGCAGTATCTACGACAACAAGACCAGTACATGTAACAGCCGAAACTGCAGTGAAAAGCGCGTCTACAAAGATTCCAACCCCATCCCCATGGTGTGAAATTGGTAACATCAATAAGAATGTTCCTGAAAATATCAAACCAAGAAAAACATAACTTATTATTAGAGGCATCCCTAATAACTTTGAAGGGGATCTCCTAATAGAGCTTACATCTTCAATGCCAAAAGATCTGGGCTCCTGTTCTTGTTTGACCTTTCTAATCAATATTCAGACTCCATCCAAAAATTGAAAACCTAAAGAGAGTATTTGAATTATATATTCTTATCAATCAATTGATCCATTAATTCACCAGGATCATTAGTGGGGAACTGGCAATTATAATTCCTGCAAAGATAAGCAGTGGGTTTTCCATCCACTTGAATGCGCCCTTTCAAAATCGGGAATTTGGAAATTTCAGAATTTGCATCTACTTGAGATAATACAACCCTATTGGGAATAAAATTTTCGAACACTGTTTTTGACAATTTCTTAAATTCTTTATTTGAAGGTTCCCCAACCAAGACTATTTCTTTGGGAGAATTTAGATGAAAATCCAAATCACACAACCAATTACCTGCTCCCAACGGAACCTTTGTCATAAGAGTATGCATTGAAATCAATGTCAACGAGGCAACACGTCGCAAATCTTCATCATCAGTTATCAAAGACAATCTAAATAATAAATCAACAGCTAAAGAATTTCCGCAGGGTAGGGCATTATCAGCGTATTCTCTTGGTCTAGAAATTAATCTTTCATGATCATACCCAGTATCAAAAAACATTTTTTGTTTTTCATCCCAAAACAAATCAACCATTTCATATCCAATTCTTATAGAATTTTCAAGCCATTTACTGTCAGCAGTCGCTTCATGAAGTGATAACAAAGATAAGCCCAAAAAGGCATAATCTTCTAAGTAAGCATTAAGTTTTGCTTTCCCATTCTTCCATGTACGCAAAAGTCTTCCATTATCATTAGTTAAACTACTAAGTAAAAAATCAGCATTTTTAGAAGCCACATTAATGTAATCATCTCTTCCAAATGCAGCTCCTACTTCAGCAAATGCCTGCAATGTCATAGCATTCCAGGATGTTAAAATTTTATCGTCAAGTGCAGGTTTAACACGCTCATTACGTATATTAAATAATAAATCACACGATTGACGTAAAGTTCCATCTTCAGGAATTTCTGTAAAATTAGGTACATGGAAAATATTGCTGCCTTCAAAATTACCCTGACGAGTTACTCCAAAATACTCACAAATCTGATTTTTCTCTTCTACATCAAACAATGTGGATATTTCATGTTCTGTCCATACAAAAAATTTACCTTCAACCCCCTCACTATCTGCGTCTTGAGAAGAATAAAATCCTCCTAATGGATTGGTCATTTCTCTCAAAATATAGTCTAAAGTTTGCTGAACAACTCTACGATATAAGGGCTTTTTTGTAATCTGCCAAGCATGCAAATACAACCTAACTAACAAAGCATTGTCATAAAGCATCTTCTCAAAATGAGGAACTGTCCAATAAATATCAGTGGAATAACGATGAAACCCACCACCAAGCTGATCAAAAATGCCACCATATGCCATATTATCTAATGTAGTAGTAACAGCACTCAGCGCTGGAGTATAAGAAGTGCTAGAATAATATTTCAGTAAAAATTCCCAAATCATCGCCTGAGGAAATTTCGGTTGCATACCAGTACCACCAAATTTTGGATCATATTCTGAAAGCAAATTCTGACAAGCATCATCAAGAGTTTCAGCTGAAAAACTTTGATCAGGCAGAGAAGGGAAACTCAAATTCTTTACCGAATCCATCAGCGTATTCTGAGAGACTGTAATACCTTTTTTATCGTTTATGTAAGCATTGGAAATAGAATGCAAAACTCTTGGGAATGAAGGTAAATGCCCCCGTTCAGTCGGAGGGAAGTATGTCCCACCGTAAAAAGGCTCTCCATTTGGAGTTAAAAAAACAGTTAATGGCCAACCGCCATGACCAGTAAATGCCTGTACCGCCTTCATATATATAGAATCTACATCTGGACGTTCTTCACGATCCACCTTAATACAAATAAAATTTTCATTCATTATGGAAGCAATTTCGGAATTTTCGAATGATTCTGATTCCATCACATGACACCAATGACATGAAGCGTAACCAATACTCAATAGAATTGGCTTATCAAGGGATTTAGCTTTTTCAAATGCATCAGAAGACCAGGGATACCAATCAACAGGATTTTCTGAATGTTGCAAAAGATATGGACTTGATTCATGAATTAATCGATTAGCCAATCAGCACCTCTGCGTATATATCTATAGGGTAGGGAAGTAATATGTCAGTTGAATAGTAACAGTAGAGTAAAAAAATATCACCAACAGTGAAATGATATATATCCGCTATACAGACATGTTTAGCGTTTATGTTAGATAATATTTAAGAAAATAAAGATAATAAATTAGCTCTATATAGATAAACGAACTAGGGAAAGACCGAAAATAATTGATGATATCGATATTCCACACGATAATCATCAAAAATGACCGTCTAAAATAGAATACGATCATAAATAAAAAAGTATTCGGATGAACAATAACTCTACCAATACGAATATAGACTAACTTAATGTTTATGTTAGATAGGTGAAATCAAAAACAAAATCACACCAAATCGGATTGTAAAGACGATATTCGCTGAAAATAACACTCTATAGCACATATTAAGCATATTAACATATTATAATATCACCGGGATAAAGGGGGGTGGTACCCCAGGCAGGATTCGAACCTACGGCCAGCTGCTTAGACGGCAGCTGCTCTGTCCACTGAGCTACTGGGGCACATTATCA
>JAKUTX010000014.1:0-31804 GCA_022447855.1 SAR202 cluster bacterium | reverse complement strand
GAGTTTCTGAAGTTGGGTGGTGATAATCTTGCTTATATGGCTATCAATATGGGTGGTGAACAATTCCATAAGATGGGTGGAGATAAAATTGCTGATATGGCAATAAATATGGCTGGTGAACAGTTCCAGAAGATGGGTGCTGACAAAGTAGCTGATATGGCCAAGACAATGAAGGCTGAACAATTTGGCAAGATGGGTGGAGACAAAGTAGCTGATATGGCCAAGAATATGGATAGAGCCAACTTGGAAAATATTGGCAAAGAACAAGCTCGTGATATGGCAAAAACAATGGAACCCAACCAATTGGCAGATTTAGATCCTGATCAAATGGTAGGTTTAGCTAAAGGTATAGATGAAAAAGAAATTAAAGATCTTGGCTCAGATAGAATTGGTGCAATGGTTGTGAAGATTGAACCAACTGAAATCGAGAATATGAAAACTGAAAAACTTGGTGGAATGATGGCTGGTTTGAAAGCAGATAAGATTGAAGCGCTTGATACTGAAAAGAAAGGTGCTGTTTTAGAAGGACTAGGAGCTAATTTCTTAGGTGAGAAAGCTACTGAATTTGAACCAATTCCTATTTCTGCTCCGATAGAAGAAACCTTTATTAAACCATTGGAAGAGGATAATAATGTAGCAGTACTAATTAGCGATGCTCTTCCAATTTCTGATGCATTTAACCCATTTAAAGGATTATTTGATTAATAGATTTTCAAACTAAATACTGGAGTGAGAGTAAAAGAGTTATTTTCTAACTCGTGTTGAGTTAGCCCACTTTGATAATACTGAGGATAGGTAAAATTTAGTCTCTATTTTAAGGAGGGTGAAACATGTCTAGTTTATCGGTGAAAAAATTGGGAGGATTGGCTTTAATTGTAGGGCCTATTCTCACTTTGGTTGCCTACCAGTTAACTCCTGGTGTGTTGGGTGATTTTGAGATGGTGGGAAACCATGTTGCAGTACAAATGGAAGCAGCTGGGTCCGTAGGGATGGCAGAATTTTCGGGTCTATTGCTTGTTGCTGCAATGTTAGTTATGTTGTTTGGATTCAATTCTCTTTCTGAAAAAGTGCGTGGTGGAAATGGTGAGGCTTTATTTCGATTAGGGCTCTTGCCTATAACTGCAGGGATATTGATGTGGATTACGGGCGCTGCAGTGTACTTGGCCATTGCTAATGGTATGCCTACTCCAAATGCTGCACAAGCAGGATTAACTAGTTTGGGAGAAATATCTTTTGCGGCTGGTGTTGTAGTAATTGGGTTAGCATTATTATCTCGTGATGATTTTAACAAGATCGCTTTAGGGGTTTTTGTTGCTGCTGGAATTTTGAGTTTGGTTTTAAATATTTTTTCCAGTCAATTAAGCCTTGATGCTCAAATACATGGTATTTTGATTTCTATTACTTATATAATTTGGGTTGTTTGGGCAGTAATTGTCGGCTTGTCTCAAATCAAAGAATAAGAAGTTTAAATCCTCGGTAATTTTCTGGAGGCTGGATGAAAATCCAGCCTCTATTTTTATTTTTTTAATTCGGGAATAACTTCTTCACAAAATAGTTTGATCGATTTTTCGACGTTTTTAGGTGGAATTAATTCGCCTGCATTGAATTCTGCGATAATTCCATCTAATCCAAGTTCTGCGCTCATATGTTTAAGTTGATGAATTACAGTATCAGGATCTCCAACCGCAACTTTTTCACCTTGTATTTCATTCCACTGGGTGTTGGCAAGCAAATTACTTCTATTAACTCTGTCTTCACTTGAATCAGCAGTCGCTTTTTTTGCGGAGGATTCTAGCTGCTTACCTAACCTTTTGAATTGACGCATAAAGCTCTCTTCAGAGTTTTCTAAAGCAGTTTTTGTAGATTCTGCGACATGTACGGGAACTCTGAGTGCCACTTTGTTGTTAATGGGATCATTACCAGATTCTTCAAATGCTTGTCGATAGGTTCTGACTTGATCAGTTACATCTTTTAAAGGCAGATTTCTAACGCCAACAAATATAGGTGCTCCTTTATTTCCGAGTACAGGGAAAGTGTCTGATGTGGTTGCAGCAACACGCATTGGCGGATAGGGGTTTTGAAGCGGTTTTGGTGTAAGACACACATTGGTGAATTTGAAAAATTTCCCGTCATATGAGAACACGTCATGTTTAAATGCAGCGGATATTATATCTAGAGATTCGTAAAATCTTTCTCTACTTTCCGCATATGATATGTTGTAGCCTTCGTAAGAGGCTGGAGATCCACTTCTCCCGACTCCAAATTCAAATCTTCCATTACTAATATGATCTAATGTTGCGACTTGCTCAGCGATGTGTAGAGGATTCCCTAGAGGTAATACGTGCACAGCTGTGCCAATTTTAATTCGTTTGGTTCTCCCAGCAATTGCGGCCGCCATTATTAGAGGTGCAGAAAGTACCGCCCTAGAAGGAGCGAAGTGTGACTCCGCTAACCATATTCCGTCAAGACCAAGTTCTTCAGCTAAATCAACATGATGGAATGACTCTTTGAAAGCATCTTCTTGTGATACTCCATTTCTGGAATGAAATTCCATGAAAGTTCCAAGTTCCATCTTTATCCCTTCAACGAATTAACCTAAAATTTTTCTGAAATTTTTATTGCCTTTTGCATTGCCTCTGTTATTAGCTCTTGTAATTCTTCTTGGATCACTTCTCCAGATTCGGAAATCAAAGTTTGAATATTGGGTAATAGTATTCGTGGAGTGGGGATTAAAAATACTCCTTCTGATTCCAGGATGTATGAGAGTTGCATATGCATTCTCATTGCTCCTGACCTGCCTGGAGAACAGCCCATAATATAGGCAAGTTTTCCGTCAATTGTATTAGGGGAGAGTGATAACCATTCAATGGCACTTTTAAGTGCTCCAGAAATTGAATTGTTATATTCTGGTGATGAAATGATCAATAAATCTGAATTTGAAACTTTATCCCTCAGTGTAGAAATATTTTTTGGGAATTCACAGGATGTGTTTTTACCACTATTAAAAATTGGAATATTTGACAAGTCGAAAAATTCTGTTTGGACGGAATTAGATTCCAAGGTTTTTAAGGCCAGGGTTAATAGTTTTAGATTCCATGAATTTTTTCTAAGGCTGCCGCATATTCCAATAGCTTTCAAGGGTTTATTACTCATAATAGCTATGCATCATCTTCTTTCCAGAAGCGTTCTTCCTTAACGTTCCATCCAATTGGAGCCATACGAGTTTTGATGTCTTCTATCATTTGTGGATGCCCACAAGTGTAAATTAGAGTGTCATCTTTATTTAATTGCCATTTGGAAAGATATTGTTCGACTAAAGAATTAATTCTCCCAGTGGCACCTGCCCAAGAATGATTTTGTTTTTCAGATGGCCTACTGACTGACGGAATAAATGTAATGTTGTCTGGAAAAGATTTTTGCATTTCATTTAATTCGTCGTCATAAACAAATTCATTCATATAGCTAGCACCATCCATAATGAAAAATTTGTGATCATTTAATCCATCCAAAATGTACTGTCTAAGGATACTTACATATGGGGCTACACCAGTTACGGTAGAAATCATTACATGGTTAATATATTTTGGCTCAAAAGTGAAAATCCCTTTTGCTCTTGGTCTAATTGTAAGACGGTCTCCTACTTGGTGATTCCATAGATAGGGAGTTAGGTTTCCTCCATGCTCAGGAGGAATGTACTCGATAAATAGTTCTAGTAGGTTTTCTTCGGGTGCAGATGCGATTGAGTAAGGTCTCTCAATATTGTTTGACCCTATAGTAATGTATTGCCCAGGTTTGAATGTAAATGGAATTTCTGTCTCAATCCAAAGTTTGAACAAATCATCCGTGAAATCAACTCTTCGGATTATTTCAGCATTAGAAAGGTTTTTTGTTTTGATATGATTAGATGAGGGCATCAATTCTTCCAGTGGTGAATGAATGAGTTAATCGAAATTTCGGTAATTGTTAATTCAGATTTTAGCACGGTATCACCCTGTGGACAAACAAATATAAAGAAGATTTGATGTATTTTTAAAAACATTTACTTGAGCCTTGTCGAAGAGTACCATATTATGCATATTGGCTTTCGACTTTGAATGAGTCATTTATGGAGAATAGATGGAAACGGAATTGGGAATACTAACCGCGGTAGTTATGGGCTTACTTTTAGGTTTGAAACATGCAACTGATGCTGATCACGTTGTCGCGGTAGCCACTATAGTTAAAGATTCAAAAAATGCTTGGAGAAGTATTTGGGTAGGGGCTTCATGGGGTTTTGGACACTCGACTCCGTTGGTTATTTTGGGAGTCTCCATTCTATTGCTAGATGATCAATTTTTATATCAATATGAAGAAATTTCAAGGTATTTTGAAATGGGAGTGGGTGTCATGTTGGTATTTTTGGGATTACAGGTTTTTTGGAATATTAAAAGAGGCAAAATGCATATGCATTATCATGATCATGATGGTGGCTCGCACGTACACATTCACTCTACTCATGCCCCATCTGAACCTCCTGAAATTGAAAAATTGCATGGGGTTTTTAAATTTGGGAAACCGGTTTTTAGATTGCGATCTTATTTTATTGGAATGATTCATGGATTGGCAGGTACTGCAGCTGTAATGCTGGCATTGCTTCCAACAATTGATTCATTTTGGTTTGGACTTACATATTTAATTCTTTTTGGGATAGGATCTATAGTCTCGATGGCTTTAATAACTATTGTTCTTAGTTTTCCGTTTTCAATTTCTTCCAATTACAAAGCAGTAAATTATGTAGTGATAAATTTTGCAGCAGGGTTAAGTATAGTATTTGGCATAGCATTAATTATGGATATTTTATTGGGAACAAGTTTGATTCCATTTTAGTTTCGAATGCCGCAAATTACTATTTGGGACAAAATAAATTATCGGTTATACTACATTTTGTTCAAACAGTTCACTTAGGATTTTAAATATGGTTACAGCCCAAACTAGCATCAGAGAAATCTGCCATTTAATGCGAAGGGCTGGCTTTGGGGTCAACTACAAAAAATTGCCT
The DNA here is from genome assembly GCA_022447855.1 of SAR202 cluster bacterium. Classification (GTDB taxonomy): domain Bacteria; phylum Chloroflexota; class Dehalococcoidia; order Lucifugimonadales; family UBA6927; genus UBA6927. Next base: position 26,766 of record JAKUTX010000014.1, on the reverse strand, counting down.
CAAATAAGTATTAAAACATATGAAGAAATTGTTGATGATTTAATTAATTTTGGGAGTGAATCTAGATTTGATGATCACTTGATCAGACGATATTTTTTGGAATTGAATAATTCTGACACTGTAAATGCGTGGAGAGGCGAGTGGATTTATCGTATGGTCAATTCTAAGCGCCCATTAGAAGAGAAGATGGCACTATTTTGGCATCATTTGTTTGCAACTTCAGTTGGTAAAAGTGAACATGGTCCATCATCTGTGATTCAGATTGAAACATTTCGAACATTGGCACTTGCAAAATTTGAAGATATTTTAATAGCTGTTGCTCGTGATCCAGCTATGTTGTTTTGGTTGGATAATAATGAGAATCATTTGGGAGAACCCAACGAGAATTGGGGTAGAGAATTGTTAGAGCTTTTTTCTATGGGTGTGGGGAATTATACAGAAGATGATATTAAACAAGCTTCTCGAGCATTTACTGGTTGGACTTTTACCCAACCATTACCATTAGATCCTTATGGTAGATATGACTCTGATTTTCACTACAATCCAGAAGATCACGACAATGAATTAAAAAGTTTTTTGGGTCACACTGGCAATTTGAATGGTGAAGACATTATTCGAATAATAGTTAAACAAAATGCTACAGCTACTTTTATTGCAAGACATCTATATAATTTTTTCATTGCAGATGAACCACAGGTTCCCTCTTGGAATATTACGCCCCCTAAAGACCAAGAAGCGATTGATTTTCTTGTAGAATGTTTTTTGACGCATAAGGGAGATATGAGAGAAGTGATGCGGCAGCTGTTTTTGTCAGATTTCTTTAGAAGTTCTGTAGCTACAAGGGTGAAAAGTCCCGCAGAATTGGTAGCAGGGGTCGTTGTGACTGCTGGCACACATGATTTCCCAAATTCATCTCTTCCCTCCCTGGGATCAGCAGCTGCAAATATGGGACAGAATTTGATGACTCCTCCCACAGTCGAAGGATGGCATTATGGTCATGAATGGATAGATGGAGGTACACTTAACAACAGAGTGAATTTTGCAGCTATTCATATTTCACAAGCTATAGAAATGGGTGTTTTTCCACTTGAAGAGTTAGTGGACCAAGGCACTCAAAATAACACTAATGATCTTGTGGAGCAGTGTCTATACTATCTAGGGATGACAGAAATTTCTGATGAAACTAGACATGAACTATTAGACTCTTCTGATGATATTCTAAATAGCAAACAAGATTTCAAAGGGAAAATCATTTCTATTGCTCGACTGATTGTTTCAACTATTGATTACCAGTTTGCTTAAAAATTAAGGGGAATTAGATGGTCATTCAAAAAACAAACGAAGTCTTGGTAGTTGTACAACTGAGCGGCGGAAATGATTTCATGAATACTGTTGTTCCTTATACTGACCATAGTTATTATGATTTCAGGAGCAATTTGGCTATACCTGAGGAATCTATATTGAGCATAGATTCGGAGTTAGGATTTCCTGAATTTGCCCGATCGTTTTTCACTGAATATCAAAATGGGAAAATGGCTATTGTTCAAGGTATAGGATATCCCAATTCTAGCAGATCTCATTTTAGAGGCATGGATATTTGGCACACTTGTGTTCCTGAAACAATCGCTGACGAAGGATGGTTAGGTAAAACAGTGAGAGATTTAGACCCTCAAAAAGAAAATCCACTGACTGCGGTAAGTATAGGTCAGGGTTTGCCTCGAGCTCTGTCGGCGAAAGATGTCACAATAACTTCTGTAGCTGATTTGGATAATTATGGTTTGATGTCAGATTTAGATGATATGGATACTAAACATCAGACCTTAAATGCTTTCAAAAATATTTATGGACAAGCAATAGGTACCGGTTTAGTTCGAGACTACATTGCAAGTACTGGGTTAGATCTCTTGCGAGGAGCTGAAATTTTAAAAAAGGCGCCTGAAATGTATTCCTCTGAGGTTGAATATGCTCAAAATCCAATTGCTATGAGCCTTAAAGATGTTGCAAGGATACATCTAGCGGGCTTAGGTACACGGATTTTTTATGCTCAGCATGGAGGGTATGATACTCATGCAAATGAAGGCCCAGTTCATCCCAAATTGATTTCAGAACTTTCAGAAGCGGTTTCAGATTTTTTTCAAGATTTGAGAGATCATGACGCATCTGAAAATGTGACAATGCTAATATTTACAGAATTTGGTAGGAGAGTAAGGTCTAATGGGTCTGGAACAGATCATGGTGCAGGTGGTGGAGCATTTATATTAGGAGATCATATTGATGGAGGTTTATATGCAGAATATCCTTCATTATCATTAAAAGATCAAGATAACGGTGATTTAGCTTTCACATATGATTTTAGAGGTTTATATTCAACTTTGTTGGAACAACTTTTGGGAATAGATCCATACCCCATAGTAGGTGGGAATTATGAACAAGTGGATATTTTTAAGTAGGTAGGTGAGATTTTTGATTTCAGATTCTCCGCAAAAAGGGTTTTTGAGAGTAGGTTTTCCTTATGAAATGACTTTAGGCATGCGCAGATTGACTAATGCGCCCCTACAAGTGTTTCATCCTACAGAGTCGGACATTAAAATTTTATGTCGCCATGAGACTAGTACTTTTATAAGACAGCTTTCAATAGCAGATGATGATTTAGGGTCTATGAGTTTGATAGGTGGTGAAGTCGGTCAAATTGGTGGTGGCAAGAAAATTCCTGCCGATTTTGTATGGCCATCAGGTATTGCAGGAGATTCAACGGGGAATATATTTATTTCTGATGAAGGGAACCATACAATTACTCACATTTCTCCAGAGGGTGATTTGATAAGTAGATGGGGTAAATTTGGAAATGAACAACATGAAATCAACCGACCTGCTGGAATATTTTTAGATTCTCATGACAACGTTTTTTTAACAGATGCTCTCAACTATTCTGTCAAAGTGTTTTCTAAGAATGGTGAATTTATTAAATCATGGGGAGTCAAAGGTGAAACTTCAGGAAAATTTAATTTGCCATGGGGAATATGTCTTGATCAAAATGATGATGTGTTTGTAACAGATTGGGGTAATCACCGAGTGCAAAAATTTTCATCTGATGGAGAATTCTTAATGGAATTTGGTTCATTTGGTAATATGCCTGGTCAATTCAATTATCCTTCTGGAGTGTGCGTTGATAGGGATGCTGACATTTATGTATCAGATTGGGGTAATCATCGAATTCAGCTTTTTGATCGTAAAGGAAGATTTGTTGAAGAATTCCGTGGTGATGCTACATTGTCAAAACAAGCTCGAGATTACATGATGTCAAATCTAGTTGCACTGAGAATTAGAGACGAAACTCCTATTGAACCTCAGAAACGATTGAGATGGCCTACATCATCTACTATGGGTCCTGATGGCCGATTGTATATATGTGATTATGGATCGCATCGAATACAAGTTTATAAAAAAGAAATTATCTCTTTGGGCGAGAATGAAATTGGAGATTCACTTAGGTCTCCCTCTTTGTACACGCAGTTTTAACAAAAACTTAAAAAAGGCTAGATGAAATGGTGGAGACGGGGGAGGGTCGAACTCCCCGTCCAAAAGGTGATTTTGCAAAATATACTACAGATATAGTCGGGGCTAGTATTTCACTTGAATAGTCTTGACCCGACCTTAGATCTTTTCAAGCTTAGCCGAAGTCTTTTCCTCTATGAAACGGCTTCAAAGAAGAGCATCCCGAATTATGTCGCTCTCTCAGTTACTACGGGAAACGTAAAAGAGGAACGTGGCTGCTCTAGGCAGCCAGTGCTAGCTTTTTTTCGCCAGTTAAATTTTTTACCGCCAGATTTACGAGGGTTGACGGCACCTCGACCTGCAATCCTGAAATCACACCCCATGTCGAATCCACGCGTCCCCATAGTTAAATGATATCACATATCAAATTTAGTAATCCAAATTTTTATAAAGGTTGTTGAATTAACCTTTTAAAAGGTAGGCGCTAAATTTATAATTACTATGATTATCTATATTTTAGGATGCAATATTTGAAGTCATCATCAGACGAAAATGAGGATAAATCATTATCTGATCAGGACGGGGATCTGGATTATTCATTAAAACCTTGGTCAGCATTTAGTTTTTCCAGTTATAGGATTTTATGGTTTTCTGGTCTAGCTTCGACTGTCACCATGCAAATAAGGCTTATTGGATTTGGTGTTTGGTTATATGCAGAGACTGGTTCAGGCATTCAATTAGGAATTTTGGGTTTAATTCAATTAGCTGTTCAAATGCCTGCAACATTGTTCGGGGGTGCATTTGCTGACCAGATGGATCGAAGGAAGTTAATTTCGTTAACACAATCCTTTAGTTTTATTTTTATTGGTATATCAGTATTTCTATTGATGACGGATGATCTAAGAGCATGGCATATATATTCCATTGTGGGTATTTTGGGCCTTACAAGCACTTTGGGAGGTCCGGCTAGGTCTGCGATTACGGCGAATGTAGTTCCTCCAAGTCATTTGATGCATGCAGTGACTACCAATACTGCTACCTACCAAATCAGCGCAATTATTTCTCCTTTGTTATTTTCAATTGCCTATGAATTTATAGGTATTGAAGGAGTATTTATATTAGCTTTATTAGCTTCTATACCTGCTTCAATAATGCCTATATTTATTCGACCAAGATACGGGTTAGGGAATCATGATTCTAAAGAAGAAAAATCATCTGTAATCCATAGGTTGTGGGAAGGATTCAGATTTGTAAGACGACATCCAATACTCCCTTATTTGTATTTGATGGATATAGGTGTGACTGTGGTGAGTTTTTATAGACAGATTATGCCTCTAATTGTTGACAAGATCTTTCGCCAAGGACCTTGGGCAATTGGTCCATTAACTGCTGCAAATTCTATTGGAGGAGTGATCGGAAGTTTCTTGGTGTTATTCATGGCAAAATATCGTCCCAAAGGGATGTTGGTTTTATATGCAACTGGAATCTATGCTATTTTGTTATTTGGTTTTGGGTCTTTACAATTCCTGTCAGTAGATCCGATTGTATTAATGGTGGTTGGTGGGATAATTATTACAGCACTTGGAGCTACTGATGCAATTGGAATGACTACAAGACAGACTACAGTTCAGTTGACTACTCCTGATAATATGCGAGGCAGAGCAGTTAGTTTTCACTCATTCTCTGCAATGGCAGCGAATAATATAGGAACATTTGAAGTTGGATTTATGTCAGCACAAATAGGAGCAGGTAATACGATGTTGCTAGGTGGAGTAGTTTCGGTGATAGTTGTAATAACAGTCTGGAGAGTTGCATCGAGTTTAAGAGATTACAGATATCCCTAATTAAGTATTCCCAATTTTGGTTCGGGTTGAGATGAATTTAGATTCGATATAATAAATTCTTGTTCAATTTCATCCAGCATTTTAAATTTAGAACCCGCATTAAGCACTTTTCTAAGTAGGGAAAACTCTCCACAAGACGGGGCTGTGTGTATTGGTTGCGATAATTGCCACCAAATTGATTGATTAATGGATTCTTGGCTTCTATGAGGATCGTACCAGGTACCGCAATCTTTTCTCGAATCTCCCCAACCACCTCTGGCTATCATTTTGATACCTTGTATGCCGACATCTCTTTCGTTACAAATAGAGATTAAATTTTCGGAACTAGATCTGTAATCTTGATTTTGATAGATAATTGAATTTACAGGAAACATTACGGTATCAAAATCATATCTGTTTAGGGATTCGAGGAATACTTTTGGAGCAATAGGTCCATGTCCTGTAATTCCTATCCATTTTGTGAGTCCTTGTTCTTTCATCTCTATAAGAGCATCTAATGCTCCACCTTTTGAAGTTACTTGATCTAAAGTTTCAAAATCTAGGATTCCGTGGAGTTGAAATAAATCGAATGAGTCAGTATTCATTCGATTCATAATATCTTCTATGTTTTTCCATGCTTCATCACGTGTTCGTTTAGGAGTTTTACTTCCGATGAACATTTTGTTTTTCAAGTTCGGCATCCATGGAGCGATTCGTTCCATGGAATCAGCGTATCCGGGGGCAATATCTAGATGGTTAATCCCTTCATCTAGGCACATTTGAATTGCAATATCAGCATCATCTTGTGATAGTTTTCCTATTGAGTAGGCTCCAAAAGTGATAATTGTGCTTTCATGGTTGGTTCTTCCCAGTCGTCTTTTTTCCATTAATTCGCACCTAATAAATGTTTTTTGACCCAATCAAGGCCATTCTCCGTAGTTGATACCGGCTTGTATTCGCAACCAATCCATCCCTTATAATCCAATTTATCGATGGTTTCAAAAATGAAAGGATAATTGATTTCTCCTGTCCCGGGCTCATTTCTTCCAGGGTTGTCCGCTAGTTGGAAGTGAGAAATGGAATCAATATTTGATTGAATTGTTCGTGTTAAATCCCCTTCCATTATTTGCATATGGTAAATATCATACTGTAAACCTATATTGTCGGAGTTAACTTCTTTGATTATAGACAAAGCTTGATCTGTATTAGTTAAATAAAATCCAGGGATGTCTATGGTATTAATTGGCTCAATCAACAATTTGATGTTGTGCTTTTTTAATTCATGTGCAGCGAATTTCAAATTGTCGATAAAGGTGGTTTTTAATTTTTCGGGATCTGAATTATTCTCAGGAATTCCGGCTAGGCAGGTCACATTTGGACACTCTAAAACTTTAGCATATTCAATTGTCAGACCGACTCCATCTTGGAATTCGCCTATCCTGTCTGGTTGACATGCGTTGCCTCTATCTCCTGCATCCCAGTTGCCTGCGGGAAGATCGTGAAGCACTTGATTTAAGTTGTTAGACTTTAGGTTCTCTAGAATTTCCTGTTTGTTATAATCATAGGGGAATAAAAACTCTACTCCCTTGAAACCTGATTGTGATGCGGCTTTGAATCTGTCTAAGAAATCATATTCATTGAACATCATTGTTAAGTTGGCTGCAAAATTTGGCATAAATCACTTTTCCACTCGAGAAATTATTTTAATCTGAATTATCATATAAATTGACTGTGAGAGTGTCAATTTACTTTAATGATTTTTCCTTGGAATTTAGAAATTGTGCTAGAATACTTGGGTTATATGAGGGAATTAATGACTAATGTTTTGATAATTCATGGTTTAGGCATGGAAAGACGTGGTATTGAACAGATTGATGTCTTTGGAACTATGAAAATAGATGATTACAATGCAGCAATAACAAAATTTGCGGATGAATTAGAAGTTTCAATTGAAATATTTCATTCGAATGATGAAAGTGAAGTTATTAGTAAACTCTTGGAATCTGAATCAATTTTTGATGGCGTTTTGATTAACCCTGCCGGATACACTAAAGGATTTCCTCAATTGGCTGATTGTATTTCATCCTCGAAGGTTCCATGTGTAGAAATTCATTTTTCTAATCCTGCAAAAAGAGGTAGGGATTCAGATATTGCCCCAGTTTGTGTTGGCGTTATAACAGGGGCAGGGGTGTATGGATATTATCTTGGATTGATGGCTTTAAAAAACCTGCCAAATCTCTAAATTGATTGAAGGAGTATATATGAAAAACCCAATATTTATTATTAGCATAATCTTTTCTGTACTTTTGACTTCATTTTTAATTTCTTGTGATTCTGAAAACAATAATATAGAAGAAGATAACCGTATTATACTTAAAAATGATTCTCAGCCTATAAAAGTAGACAAATCAAAAAATGAAATCAAAGAGGTGACAATGAAACAATATAATTCTCCCCCGGAAATGAAGATCGACACAGCTAAAGAATATAAAGCTACTATTGAACTAGAGAAGGGAGGAGAAATTGTTATTGAATTGTATGCAGATAAAGTCCCTTCCACAGTTAATAATTTTGTTTTTCTAGCTAAAGACGGTTTTTATGATGGAGTCACTTTCCATCGTGTAATTCCTGATTTTATGGCACAGACAGGAGATCCTACAGGGACTGGAATGGGAGGTCCTGGTTATAGGTTTGAAGACGAATTTGATTCTTCATTAACACATGATTCTCCAGGAATATTATCTATGGCCAATGCTGGTCCTAATACTAATGGTAGCCAATTTTTTATTACCTTTGTACCTACTCCGTTTTTAGATCAAAGACATGCAGTTTTCGGGAAAGTAGTTGATGAAGACAGCTTGAGTGTATTATTTGGGATTTCAGTTAGAGATCCCGGAAGTGCAACTTCTCCTGGTGATGTTATCACCACTATAAAAATTTCTGAGAATTGATCTGAGTATTCTAGATTCGAGAAATTGTTTGGTCTAAATCTGGGACGTTCGAAGAATCAGTAATGTATTCAGGAGTAGATGATAAAAGGTTTTTGGAGTAGAAAAACAACTTTCCTTTTGCTCCAATCCATTCTTGCTCTGGAACAATTGTGTTTTTTACAACTTGAGTTGTACCGATACGTATTGTGTTATAAGTCTTTGGGATTTTACTAATGATTAAATTCCTTCTTGTGAATTTAAACGTGGTGTTTTCGAATGAGTTAATGTTTAATTCTGTTCCCGTAATGATATTTTTGAAAAATAAACTCCGCAAAATTGAGCGTTTTACAGATCGGAAATCTGTGACTACATTATATGAATCGTCATAGAGGAACCCGAACGGTCTTACAAGCTGAGCTCGATAAATTAATAATAGGATTATGATAGAAAGTAATCCTGCAGGAAATGCATAGTAGGCCCAATCAGGGATTTGGTCAGTTTGATAAATTACAGTTTTTTCTACAGGTTGAACTGGCACAGGAAATTCTTGAATCCTATCGGTAGCCTTTTGCAACTCCGGAGTTTTGAACGTAGTTGCCTCTATAACTATAGGTTTAGACACATGTTGGAATATGCGTCCAAGATAATTGATATTTAATGTTGCTCCAATGTTGAATTTGCCTTCAATCTTTGGAGTGAAAAAAACTTCGTAAGCATATGCAAGGCCATCTGAGAGTAACGTTGTAGGAACAATTTCTAGATTTCCTTCGAGCTCCTTGGTGGAGTTTGAAGAAATAGTTAAATTAATATCGTTAATTCGAACGGGAAATGCTTGAGGTCCTAAATTCACATATAATCTTGCAATCATGTGACGTTCATTTGGCTTAAGATTGGAAACGTACTGAGGACTAATATCGAATGAAGGAAATGGTTCTATGGATATTTAAGTAGTGCTTTCCATTGAATGGTCGAAATCAGGCCAATAGACTCTGAATTTTACAATTTGATTACCACCTTCATCTAGTGGAGGAACAAATGAAGAAAAATATCCATCGTTAGCTTTAGCATCCCCATTGATTCCTTGGTCATTCATTTCAATAAGAATATTTAATCCAGTTGGAGTTGTGATCTTGCCGGATATTTCAACATTGTCTAACAAAACATTTGTGCCGCCATCATCAATTGATGCAATAAGGACAAATTGCTCTTTTAAAGGCATTAAACTCTCTGAAATCATAGATAGCTTGTATTTGCTATTTGTGTGATTCCAAAGTGAAATTTTCCCTGGAACTCCTTTTCTTCCGATTCTCCACAATCCAGGAGAAGGATCTAATATGTGCCATTTATCAAAATATTTTGAATGGTCGAATTGTACGGATATGTTTGAAGTATCTATGGTTTTCCCTTTGGGATCGCTTAAGGTTATTTCTGACTTAAAATTTTCTTTTACGCCAAGTATTGAGACCTCGGATGTTCCTGGAGCTACAGAAATTAAATGTTCGAACTTTTCTTGATTTGTGGTCTGGATTGTTTCTAATTTTTCTAGAAATAGTTCTGAATTCGAAGAATTTAATTTGGTCAAGAATTTTTCATAGCCATCTTCAGAATTTAAGTTAATTGAATATCCATTAGATTCCTTAGTAATTGTTTCAAAAACGTTGAGTAAGGATTCTGATGAACCAGGAAGGATAATTCCAGTGATTGCCCATCCATTTCTGAAATACAATCTGGCTATTGGTTTTATAGCCTCTTGTATGGCAAGAGTATTAAATGAGTTGTCATTTCCAGATATTAAATAGACTGTACTCCCTGGCGGTGCATTTTGGTTTGATAAAATATTGAATGTTGATGCTAATGAGAACACATAGTCAGTTTTTTCTCCAACGCTCGGACAGCCTGGGCAAGGTGGGGGCATTAATCTCGCAGTTTCTATACTGTCATTAACTGAAAACTTGAAAGATATTTGAGAATCTTTTTCAGATCTTATTGGACCAATGATATTGGTTGGATTAGTAGCGTCGATATACATTAGATACCCAGAGTTTGTTGATGACGTTACCATGTCTATAGAAGACTCGATGTGCTCGTTACTTCCAGGGGGTACTGAATTGCCTTCGTGGTCAATTAAAAATACAGCCATCGGCTGATTTGAATCTTGCGCCGAGGCTAAAGAAAAAGTGCCTATTTCTTTAGCCAAAATTATAGCCAACACTATAATAATTAAGCAAATAATATCTTTTTTTGTTTGTAGCATCTTTCCCTCAGTTTATCTTCACCTTAAAGAATTTCAAATTCTAAGTGAATTCTCAATATATTAGAGGATCTTTTTTTGGGATATATGAGATTTTTTCTTGACTTGGGTTCAAGCTTTTAAAAATGCATGGAATATTTCTTAAGAATTATCAGGAGTTTTAGAGTTTTTCCATATATAAAATCCAATTGAAACAATCGTACAAAATATGATCACCCATAAAATTGTTCCAGTTAAACCAGCGGTTAATGGAGAACCTTCAATAGTCAGTGGGATTTCGAGTTGTGTTTTTTCTCCATTTGAGTCTTCAATTTTGACATAGGTTACCCATTCACCTGCATGATCTACGGTTAGATTGGCGACATAGTTCCCAGGTTTTTCTGGGTTGTTTAAAGCAATGGATTCGAATAAGTATTCATCATTTGTACCCAAAATTATTTTTACAGAAGCGTCAGTAATGGGTGATTTATCAGTCGGGTTTGATAAGTCAATACTGAAATATATTGCCCCTACAAGTGGCGTTTTTGGTGTAACCGTAATTTCGATACTTTTTCCCGCATTCTCTCCAGAAAAAATTAACTTTTCTAATTCAGATTCCTCTTGAGCGAATACAGAATTACTGGAAAAAAGGAATATAACCACACAACAAAATATTGTGAGTATTAATTGGTGTTTTTGTAATAAAGGAAATTTCGACAAAGGCTTCTATTTAAAATATATTATTTGCTATAAGTATTTCTTTTCAATTAATATGGCTACAGAATACTTCAATGGATTAGGTTGGTGGGCCCGGCAGGGTTCGAACCTACGACCAATCGGTTATGAGCCGACCGCTCTACCACTGAGCTACAGGCCCAGTTTATTCAGATTATATACAGGTGAGTCGCCTGTCAAGCACAATTTGAAATCTAGATGAATTTGAAAGTATTGAAACGGAGGGTAAATGGGTATATCAAAAAAAGTTCGCGGCGCTCTTGAACAAGGCTCTTGGATTAGGAGAATGTTTGAGGATGGAATCAAGCTTAAAGAAGAGTTTGGGGCAGACAATGTTTTTGATTTGTCACTAGGGAACCCGGTGATGCAACCTCCGAAGGAATTTTACGAAAAATTATCCACTTTAGTATCTTCCCCAAATCCTGGAATGCATAGATATATGCCCAATGCAGGATATTTTGAAACCAGAGATGCAGTGGCGGTATCTCTAGAAGAAGAATTTAACTTTTCATTTCATGCTGATGATATTGTAATGACCGTTGGAGCTGGAGGAGCATTGAATGTTATTTTCAAAACTTTATTAGATCCTAAAGATGAAGTAGTACTTTTGTCTCCATATTTTGTTGAATACAGACTTTATGTTGATAATCATGGAGGTAGTAGCATCGTTGTTCCTCCAGATGATGATTTTTTACCTGACTTACAAGCTCTTAGAGAATCACTTAATGAACATACAAAAGTTTTATTGATAAATTCTCCCAATAATCCTACAGGGGTAATGTACCCAGAAGGTACAATTAAAGAAATTATTAAACTGGTTCATGAAGCTGAAGAAAGATTTGATTCAGAAATATATATTGTTAGTGATGAGCCATACAGAAAAATTATTTTTGATAATTTTGAATATCCCAACGTTTTTGAGTTGCATAATAGATATATTGTAGCTACGTCTCATTCTAAGGACCTTGCATTACCGGGTGAAAGGATAGGTTACATTGCGGTACATCCTAAAATTGATAATAAGTCGGAATTGGTTGATGCATTGATTTTTTGTAATAGAAGTTTGGGCTTTGTAAATGCTCCAGCACTTATGCAGCATGTTGTAGGATCTTTGCAATCAGTAACGGTTGATGTTGGAGAATATCAGAAGAAAAGAGATTTTTTGTATCCAAAGCTAATTGATATGGGTTATGAAATTGTTAAACCCAATGGGGCTTTTTATATGTTTCCACGTTGTCCAATTGAAGATGACGTGAAATTTACCGAAGAGCTTTCAAATCATAAGGTTTTAGTAGTTCCTGGAAGGGGATTTGGTTTGCCTGGGTATTTTAGATTGTCTTATTGCTTGGAAGATAATATTTTGGAAGGGTCACTTGCTGGATTTGAAGCAGCGATTTCTAAGTATAGAAATTCCTAATCAAGAAAATCTTTGAGTCCGCTACCGGTTATTGGAATCAATACTTTTTCAGATTTATTGATTGATCCTGATTCTATTAGTTTTTCTAGTCCTGCAAAGGCTGTCGCAGAAGTTGGCTCGCAAAAGATTCCTTCTAAAATTGGTAATTTTTTATACCATTTTAATATTTCTGATTCTTTTACAGAAGTTGCGGATCCTTTTGATTCATTTATAATTGCCAGAATTTCGTTGATTCTAGGTGGTGCACTTACTGCAATTCCACCTGCTATTGATTTTTCATTACCATGATTCTTTTTGGAAGAGTTCATCCAGGATTGTACGATTGGCATTGTAATTTCTGACTGAATGCAATGTAATTTAGGTAGCTTCATATTTGAAGAACGGTATTTTTGAGCCTCAATTAAACCATTCCATGTTCCAGAGAAAAGTGATCCATTTCCCACAGGCATAATAATATGATCAGGGAAAACAGTTGAATGATAATCCGATAGTAACTCATAGCCAAATGATTTTGTACCTTCGATGAAAAAGGGACTTAGATTATGAGAAGCATAGGTTAAATCATGCTTTTTAGAATATGAATGAGCTTCATTTGCGGTGTCTTCACGAGTTCCATTGATTTCGTGAATTTTTGCTCCATAAGTTCTTATTTGATCTATTTTAGCCTTGGGAGCGTTACTAGGAACAAAAATATGGGCTTCAATATTTGCTCTAGCAGAGTATGCAGCAATTGATGCTCCTGCATTACCCGAAGAATCTTCAATGAGACTTTTTACTCCAAAATATTTTGCTGCTGAAATCATTAATGATGATCCACGATCTTTAAATGATCCTGTTGGATTAAGGAATTCTAATTTTGCATCAATGTTTTTGATTCCTAAAAAGTTAGCAACGGAATTTAGAGGGATCAGAGATGTATTACCCTCATTGAGTGTAACAATGTTTTCACCAAATAAACTTTTTAATCTGGATTCTTGAGCGAAATAATTATTTTGAGGCTGTTTTCCGTTATAGGGGTAAAAAGTGTAGCAAATGTTAGATAGTTTCAGAGGGCTATTACATTTACTACAAAACAATTCTTTCATACTCGATAAGGATTTTGATTTGCATTGAGTGCATTCGAAATGTTGGGATTTGATATTTTTCATTGTTGAACCGATTGTGATTATTCAATCCAATATTTAATTTCTATAATAAATGATATTCTGGATAAAAACACTTGAGAATTAATTAAGAACTTTGGAATATATACCGAAGTTCAGGATATATACTTTTGAATTTTGCATCTTATATATCTAAAAGGATCCCCTTTTTTTATGGATGGATTGTTTTAGGATCCGCTGGTTCCAGTATGGTAGTACGGAATGCTGCTTCAAGTTTGATCCTTGCGATTTTCATGTACCCAATGTCTGAGGACTTGGGCTGGAGTAGGACTCTTTTGGTAGGTGCTGCTAGTTTTGGAGCGTTGGCTTCTTCACTGGTGGCTCCATTTATAGGATGGTGTGTAGACAGGTTTGGCGCACGACCTGTTTTAACAATATGTGTTTTATTGTTAGGGTTAAGTACTTTTTTGACAGGTTGGGCAACTGTCCCTTTGGTTTTTTATATAACTTTTGGTTTTGCAAGAATTCTTTTTAATAGTCCAATTCAATTGACATCTACTGTTGTGGTTTCTAGATGGTTTATTAAGTGGAGAGGACGAGCAAATGGAATTTTGTTTTTTTGTCATTCTGTAGGAATGACTGCATTCCCTTTATTAGCTTCTGTCATTATCGCTATTTATGGGTGGCAGATGGCTTGGCATTTACTTGGTGTGATTGTTTGGTTTGTCTCGCTGATTCCAGTTTATCTGTTGATTGCTGAAACTCCTGAATCAATCTCACTAAAGCCAGATGGTCAAAACAAAACTGAAGAAAATGAATTTAATGATAATGTTGAATTAGATGGGGAAAATTATTGGACATTATCTGATGCAATTACAACCTCCACTTTGTGGAAACTTGCCATAGCAGCTGGTTTGTTTTATGTAATTCATGGAGGCATAAATGCACATATGGCAGCCTATTTTCAAGATATAGGACTATCATCAACTTTCTCAGCAGTTGGAGTTAGTTTGAATGCGGTGTTTACAGGCATTGGAGGATTGCTTTTTGGTTGGTTGATTGAACGGATGAGAGAGAAAATTTGCTATATGATTATAGCCGTAATCATGGGGGCTTCAGCGTTATTATTTGTATCGATAAATAATTTTGCCCAAGCATGGATATATGCTTCAATTTTTGGTGTGGCACTGGGAGGTATGCTTGTTGTTCCTCCCGTGGCAATTGCTAACTATTTTGGCAGAAAATCTTTAGGGTCTATACGTGGATTCACAGAAATTTTTGTCTCGCTTGGACAAGCTATAGGCGGCATCGTTTCAGGCATAATATTCGATTATCGTAATAATTATGACTTGGCGTTTTTTATTCTTGCAGGAGTTTCAATCATGGCTTTTATGATTGTTGCAACAAGTTCAAAACCTACAAATCGGCCAGGTGAATGACTGCGAAAGTTTTCGATTTCGCTCTATCCTGATCCTGGACCTCTTCCCATGGAGTATGGTTGCCATCTCCTTAGGTTTGTATTAGCTAAAACTGAAGGATTTACACATGTTCTTGGCCATCTACCTGTTAAAACAAGAGAAATTTCTTGACCTACGCGCCTTCTAGTTTCAGGTGCCATCCGTTGAGAAGCAGATGCTACATGAGGTGTAAGGATCACATTGTCCATATGTAGAAGGGGATTTTCAGGCTCTGGAGGTTCTTGTTCTAATACATCAAGTCCAGCACCGGCTATCCAACCATTTTCTAGTGCAGAAATTAGTGCTTTTTCATCCACAGTTGGACCACGTCCATTGTTTATAAAGAGTGCTGTTGGTTTCATGGATTTAAACTCATTTGTTGACATCATGTGGTGGACTTCTTGTGTTGAAGGGGCATGCATTGAAACGAAATCAGATCTCCCTAGAAGATCTTCCATACTGCTTACAGGTTCTACTCCATATTCAGTCATCATTAGTTCTTCTATGTATGGATCAAATGCAATCATATGAACACCAAATGCTTTTGCTCTGATTGCTGTAGCCCTAGCGACGTGCCCAAAAGAAATGAAACCAAGTGTCTGTCCCCAAAGCCTAGGATATTCTGATAAAAGAGGCCTACCTTCTGTCCACCGACCTGTCCGAACCATTTCATCCATTACGTTAAGTCTTCGGAATGAAGCAAGAAGAAGCATCATGGTATGATCAGCGACTTCTTCGATGAAAGTGTCTGGTACGTTTGTGACGGGGATTCCATGATCGGTTGCCGCTGCAACGTCTACCGTGTCTGCTCCTACACTGCCCAATGAAATGATTTTACAGTTATCTAATGATTGAATAATATTACGCGTGATTTTACGATTTCTTGCGATAAGTGCATCAGCGTCCTTTGCTCCTGCAATAAATTCTTCTTCTGAATTTGCATCAACAACAACTATTTCTGCATCAATTGGATCTAAAGATTGTCTCTCTAGTGTAAATTGTGAGTCTGCAAGGTCAAAAGTAACTCCAGCAGGTTTTTGTGTCACAACTTTAAATTTTGCCATTGCATTCTCCTAAAAAACTTTCTGAGTTTAATTTTCTAATTTGGATATTATTCTACAGAATTACATTTTAGTCTATTGCGGAAGAAAAACAAATTTTTAAATAGCTTGTTATTTTAATATGACAGAAATAATATTGGAATAATAATTTTGCAATGAGTATTTTGGTTACAAATCATTTTGAATAGGAGAGTCTAATGGCTAAAAACTTAGACAGAGTAGAAGTGGTTATTATAGGAGCTGGAGCTTCTGGTGGTGCCTTTGCCTGGAGACTGGCTGATTTAGGTTTTCAAGTAGTTTGTTTAGAACAAGGAGATTGGCTTAAACCATCTGATTACACTACTGATACTCTTGAATGGGAAATCCATAAGCAAACTGACTTTAATGCAAGTCCCAATGTTCGGGGGCTGAAATCTGATTATCC
The DNA here is from genome assembly GCA_022447855.1 of SAR202 cluster bacterium. Lineage (GTDB taxonomy): Bacteria > Chloroflexota > Dehalococcoidia > Lucifugimonadales > UBA6927 > UBA6927. Next base: position 10,091 of record JAKUTX010000014.1, on the reverse strand, counting down.
TGTGAATGAGGATGATTCGCCTATTTCTCCGTTAATGTATAACGCAGTTGGCGGGAGTACTATTCATTGGACATCTGTATTTCCCAGATTTCACCCTTCTGATTTTCGTGTTCGTTCACTTGATGGAGTTGCAGATGATTGGCCTATATCTTATGAACAATTAGAACCATATTATGATTTAAATGATCGAATGATGGGTGTTTCAGGTCTTTCAGGAAATCCAGCGTATCCCGCTAGATCTTCAAATATAAAATCTCAAATCCCTTTACCCCCCTTGCCATTGGGTAAGATTGGTGAGAAGGTGGCTTCAGGGTTTGAAAAATTAGGTTGGCATTGGTGGCCTATTGATTTTGCAATAAATTCTGTCTCATATGACGGTCGTCCTGGATGCAATAATTGTGGCCCATGTGAGATGGGTTGCTACATTTCTGCTAAGGCGAGTACTGATGTAACTTATTGGCCTAAGGCTATTTCACTGGGTGCAAATCTTAGGACCAACTGTAGGGTTCGCGAAATTACCGTTAACAAACAAGGTCTCGCTGATGGAGTGATATTTTATGATGAAAATAATGCCATAAAGGAGATTAAGGCAAATATTGTTGTCTTGGCGGCAAATGGAATTGGAACTCCAAGAATTATGCTGAATTCAAAATCCTCATTATTTCCTAATGGAATTGCAAACAACAATGATACTGTTGGAAGAAATTTAATGTTTCATCCATTATCCACTGCTATGGGAGTTTTTGATGAAGATTTGGAATCTTTTAAGGGCCCTGTTGCATCGACAGTAGGATCTCATGAGTTTTATGAAACAGATGAAACTAGGGGTTTTGTCAGAGGGTTTCAAATGGGCGGAACACGTTTCCCTTCAACTCCTGTAGCGACTACATTGGGTATCGGAGCTTCTTCAGGATCCTCTGTTCCATGGGGTAAAAACCATCATGAGATTTTTAAGGAGAGATACGGAAGATGTATAACATATGGAATACTTGGTGAAGACTTGCCAGAATTACATAATAGAGTAACTCTAGATACCAATTTATCTGATGATGATGGAATTCCAGCTCCAAAAGTTTCATATACTCTTAGTGAAAACAGTGAAAACATGATGAGTTTTGCTGAAGAAAGGACTAAAGAAGCGATAGAAGCATCAGGTGGGTCAAAAGTCTTTATTGATCACATAACTAGACCATCGGGCTGGCATTTGATGGGTACTGCAAGAATGGGAGATAATCCAGAAACCTCTGTTGTGAATTCTTTTGGTCAGACTCATGAGGTTAAAAATTTATATGTAATTGATGGAAGTATTTTTACTACAAGTGCAGCAGTTAATCCGACGACAACAATTCAAGCATTAGCTTTATATGTTGCAGATCAATTAAATAGCAACTCAAGAAATCTTTAATGCAAGGAGAAGATGATGGACGATAGTAAAATAGAGACAATTTTTACTTCCGAACAAAGGAATCTAGTTATTTCGATCGTAGATTGCATTATTCCAGTTTCTGATGATATGCCGTCTGCAGGATCGGTAGGAGTGGATTTATGGATAGAGACCAGATTGTTATCGGATACTAGCGCTAGAAGGGAGTTTTTAGATGGTTTGACACAATTGCAAATTTATTCGAACAATCATTACTCATCTTGCTTTGAAGAATTGTCTGATTTTGAAAAAGAGAATGTACTGGTTTATATTGAAAAGGTATTCCCTGTATTTTTTGCATTTTTGGTTCGTCAAACTTTTAATGGATATTATATTTGTCCAGATGTTCAGAAATTACTGTCAAATCATTCTCAGGCACCTCAGCCTATCGGATATGAATTGGAAGCGTGGGATTTGGGAAAACTTAAAAATGTCCTGAATCGAGGTCAAAAATTTCGTCAAACATAGATAAATTTTTTGGAGGAATTTATTATGCTTAGATTAGTGTCAGAAGAAATAGATAATTATTCTATTAACCATACTTCAAAATTGCCGGATTATCTGAACGAATTAATTGAAGTTACAAAAAAGACTTCAGAGTCTTATCAAATGATTAGTGGGCCTATTGAGGGCTCGCTATTGCAGATGCTAGTTTGGGCTACTAATGCAAAAAGAGTTTTAGAATTGGGTCTATTTACTGGTTTCAGTGCTCAAATGATGGCTGAAGCTTTACCTGAAGATGGTGAACTGATTTCATGTGATATTGATCCTGATACTACGCAATTGGCTCAAGATTTTTTTAAGAAAAGTTCAAATGGTCATAAAATCAGGGTTGAATTAGGTCCAGCATTAGAGACATTAGAAACACTAGATGGTGTATTTGATGTGATTTTTATTGATGCTGATAAAGAGCCCTACGTTGAATATTATGAGGCTGCACTACCATTGCTTGCTCCGCATGGAATTATGGTTATTGATAATGTTTTATGGAGTGGTCGAGTATTAGATGATGCTGAACCAAATCCATTACAACGCTTTAATGAACATATATTAAAAGATACTCGGGTAAAACATGTTTTATTACCAGTACGCGATGGGATTATGTTGGTCAGGTGGGGGAAATAAATTTGGCTATCAAAAATTTTCTTTTCAAAAGATATGCTTCTTCGGTAGATCGTAAAATTCCTTGGTTCAGAGACTATTTATTATTTTCTGTAATATTAATAGTCTTGGGTCTTGATTTCTCAAGCAAGTATTTTGTGTCGACGAATTTCTTCCTTGGGGAATCTTGGCCTGCAGAAGGATTTTTTCGAATTACATATCATACTAATTCTGGAACGGCATTTGGGCTGTTACAAAGTGCTACGACATTTTTGATAATTGCTTCTATTTTTGCCATAGTATTTTTGATTTATTTTTACAGGAAATATGCAATGAATGATGATTTGTTGCGTATATCTATTGGAATGCTTTTGGGTGGTGCTTTAGGCAATCTTTGGGAAAGAGTTACTCAGGGTAAAGTAGTTGATTTTTTTGATGTAGGAGCATGGCCGATTTTTAATGTCGCTGACTCTGCAATTTCTGTAGGTATTACAATTCTGGTAATCAAATTCGTTCTTAACGAATTTTTCCCTTCTTTCCAAAACCATGTTGGAGATGAGTAAATATTTAATATGACAGATTTTTCTCTAGTGGTTGAAGAAACGGGAAAGCGATTAGATATTTATATTGCTGAGAAATGTGATGATCTTTCACGTTCTGAAATCCAAAGATTAATTTCTAATCGAAAAGTCTTATTAGATGGATTGCAAAGCAAGGCATCTAATAAGGTAGTTAAGGGGCAAACAATCAAAGTTTTTCCATCTTTAGAGGTGCGGTCTTCACATATGCCTCAAGAAATACCACTCGAAGTGATTTTTGATGATCCAGATGTTGTTGTTGTTAACAAACCTCATGGTCTTGTTGTTCATCCTGGGCCAGGTCATCCGGATACGACTCTTGTTAATGCAGTCCTGTCAATGCTTGATCAGTCTGAATCTGATTTTCAAAGTAATAGGCCAGGAATAGTTCATAGACTTGATAAAGATACAAGTGGATTGATAATTATTGCAAAGAATAATAAAGCTCACGAATTCATTTCAGAGCAAATCAAGTCTAGGGATATTAAGAAGAGATATATTGCACTGGTTCACGGGATTCCAAAAGCATCTCAAGCTTTCATAGAGGCTCCTATTGGCAGGCACCCAAATTTACGTAAAAAAATGGCGATAATATCAAATGGTAAAGTTGCTAAGACATTTTATCGAATATTGGAAGCGTTTGACGACTGTGCATTATTAGAAATTGACTTGATTACCGGTAGAACTCATCAAGTTAGGGTCCATCTTGCTTCCATTGGACATCCTGTTGTCTCTGATGATTTGTATGGGTCTAATATGGATATACTAGGAAGGCAATTTTTGCATGCTTCAATGCTCGAGTTTAAATTGCCTAGGAATGGAGATTTAGTTAAATTGAACTGTGATTTGCCTAGTGATCTAAACTTGTTTTTAGATAAAATAAAGTTAAATGGAAAAATTGAAGGTATGATTATTTGATGAATACTTCTGATACTAAAAATGCTGGAGTGAGAGTTAGATTTGCTCCAAGTCCTACTGGAGATCCTCATGTGGGTAATGTAAGGACTGCAATTTTTACGTGGCTGTTTGCGAGGCACAATTCTGGGAATTTCATTTTAAGGATTGAGGATACTGACCAAACAAGAAAAATATCAGGTTCGGTTGAAAGAATTTTGGATACCCTTTCTTGGATGGGACTTGATTGGGATGAGGGACCAGATTTAGGTGGTCCTTTTAAACCATATACTCAATCAGAGAGATTGAATTTATATGCTTGCTATGCTGAAAAATTAATTGAAACTGGATATGCATATAAATGTTTTTGTTCTACAGAGAGACTCCAAGAACTAAGAAACAATAACAGAAAAAATCCTGATTTCACCGGGTATGATAGGAAATGTAGGGATTTAGATAATTCTAATGAAAAAGTTTCTAATCAAAAAGATTTTGTTGTCCGTTTTGCGATGCCGAAAGAGGGGATAACGGATTTTAATGATTTGATTCGTGGAGAACTTTCATTTGATAATCGTCTTCAAGGTGATTTTGTGATTTTGAAATCGGATGGTTTTCCAACTTATCATCTGGCTCATATTGTCGATGATTACAAAATGGAAATTTCTCATGTAATTAGATCTGAAGAATGGTTGTCTAGTGTTCCTAAACACATTCAAATTTATAGAGCTTTTGGTTGGGAAATGCCTGATTTAGCCCATTTGCCAACAATCAATGCTCCGGATAAAACAAAACTAAGTAAAAGGCATGGTGCAACATCCGCACTTGAATTCAGAGAATTAGGGTATTTACCACATTCGTTATTTAATTTCTTGAGTTTGCTTGGATGGTCTTTGGATGGGTCGACGGAGTTGTTTTCTGTTAATGATTTGGTAGAAAAGTTTTCATTGGAACGTGTTTCAAAATCACCGGCCATTTTTGATATTGAGAAATTGAATTGGATGAATGGACACTACATTCGACAGCTTACCGATAATGAATTGACAGATCATCTGATTTCTTATTGGGATGAACATAATCCAGAGTTTTTCTCAGGTAAACCTGATAAGCAACGTGTATTAAAAATTGTTCCACTTATACGAGATCGATTAAAAACATTAGTAGATGCTGCCCCTCTGGTCACGTTTTTTTTCAAAGATGATTTTCCATATGAAGTATCTGAATTAATTCAATCGGGTTTGAATGATTCTGACACTCAAAATATTTTGACCTTAGTTTTGGAAAAAATTAACCAAGTTAATTCATTTGATTCAGAATCTTTGGAAATTGAGTTGCGTGCACTAGCGAAATCTTCAGGTTATAAGGTGGGTCAAGTCTTAGGAGTGATTCGTGTTGCCACAAGTGGGTTGAAAGTTTCTCCTCCATTATTTGGAAGTTTAGAAATCCTTGGTAAAGACAGGGTGATTTCAGACATACAAAAAGCGAAAAGAATACTTTCAAAACCTAATTGATTTTAAATGGGATATGTTAAATTGTCTTTCCCATTGATACTAAATCAGATATGGATAAATTGATTAGCGTACCTATGTTGAAGTTTCCATCTGTAACTTTTCCTAATGTTGTATAGGGTAGTTTGATTGAATCACAGTATCTACGAAGGGTTCCAGAATTCTCCAGAGATGTAGAAACAACAATTCTTGATTGGTCTTCTCCAAAAAGTGAAGCATCCCATCGTTTTGGCAAATTGAAATCGAAGTTAAAACCTATATTTCCTGCTATACATGCTTCTGCTAATGTAACTATTAATCCACCATCGGAACAATCATGGGCGGAATTAAGGACTTCATTTTTTATCAGTTCTCTGCAAGCATTTTGAACTTTTGATTCCAAGTCTAAATTTATATTAATTTTGCCTGCTACCATTCCATGTATTACTTTGAGATATTCGCTTCCGGCTAATGATGATGGGTCATCTGAAAGTTTTTCAGAACCCAGCAAAAATACGATATCTCCTTCATTTCTAAAGCCAATTTGAGTAGTTAAATTGGCATTATCAATTATTCCTAAAGCACCAATAATAGGAGTGGGATTGATACCACTTCCGTCAGATTCGTTATATAAGCTAACATTTCCACTAACGACAGGAGCGTCAAAGATTTTTGAAGCGGCTGCTATTCCTTTAATACATTCTTCCAGTTGGTAATAAATTTCTGGTTTCTCAGGATTGCCAAAATTTAAACAATCTGTCAGGGCGATTGGCTGTGCTCCACTACAGGATAAGTTTCTGCAAGCTTCTGCTACAGCAATTTTTCCTCCTTCGAATGGATCGAGCCAACAATATCTACCATTTCCATCAGTTGTTAATGCTATGGCACGAGTAGTGCCCTTTATTCGCAGTACTGCAGCATCATGCCCTGGTTTAAGTACAGTATTGGTTTGTACTTGATGGTCGTACTGTTGGTATATAGATTCTTTTGATGCGATATTTGGAGATGACAGTATTCTTTCAAGGATAGAAGAGGGAGTATATGTTGGGATTTCTAGAGTATTAAAATCAAATTTCCGAGCGGATTCAATCCATTTTGGTTGTATGCCTTGAAGTCTATATTCAGGGGGAGAAGTCAAAAATTTTATTGGAACATCACACTCTATTTTTCCATGGTTTGAAATCCTTACATTTCCAGTATCAGTAACTTTTCCTATTACAGTTATTTGTAATCCCCATTTTTCGAAAATGGTTGTTAATTTTGGGAGATGCTTTGGTTCAGAGAAAAGTAGCATTCTTTCCTGAGATTCTGACAACATGATTTCGTATGGTGTCATGTTTTCTTCTCTACATGGAACTTGGTTAATGTCTATATCTAATCCACAGTTACTTTTTGAAGCGGCTTCAATTGCTGCACTTGTTAGTCCTGCTGCGCCCAAATCTTGCATTCCATCTAGACAATTTGTTGAGGCAGCTTCTAGGCAAGCTTCAATTAATATCTTTTCCAAAAATGGGTTTCCAACTTGTACTGAAGATCTTTGTTCTTGGTCACCTTCGAAAGATTGGGATGCTAGTCCGGATGCACCATGTATTCCATCTTTACCTGTTTCAGCCCCAACTAAAATAATCGAGTTTCCAGGTTTTCCTGCAGACGCACTTTCTAAGTCTTCATGCTTTAATAATCCTACACACATTGCATTGACTAATGGGTTTGAATCATATGAATCATCGAAGATAGTTTCTCCTCCTACGTTTGGTATTCCAATACAATTTCCGTATCCTGAAATTCCTGAAACAACACCTTCGAACAAATACTGGTTCTGAGGTTTGTCGAGTGACCCAAATCTTAGTGAATTCATCAATGCGATTGGACGAGCTCCCATGGCAAAAATATCTCTAACTATTCCTCCAATTCCAGTAGCAGCTCCTTCGTATGGTTCTACAGCACTTGGATGATTATGTGATTCGATTTTGAAAGCGATCGCGAATTCATCTCCTATATCAATTACCCCAGCATTCTCCTCACCTGGTTTAACCAAGAGCCTTTTGCTATCACTTTCGAGCATCCTGAGGAGAGGTTTCGAATGTTTGTACCCACAATGTTCACTCCAAAGAGATCCAAATAAACCTAATTCTAAAAGGTTTGGTTCTCTCCCTATCATTTTAATTATTGTAGAGAATTCAGATTTCTTAAGTGCCAGCTCATTTAGCATTTGATCTGTAATGATTGACATATTTTCTCCGAGATTAAAATTCGAATTATTAGTAATCTTATGAGTATGCAATATTAGAAAATTGCATGACGCTTTCAAAAAGTAGTTTTCCGTCAGTATTTCCTAATATTGGATCGCAGCATCTTTCAGGGTGGGGCATCATCCCTAATACGTTCCCATGCTGGTTAATTATTCCTGCGATATTATTTATTGATCCATTTGGATTGGAGTTTTCATCTACAACCCCTTCTGGAGAACAATATCTAAAAATTATTCTATCTTGAGTTTCAAGTTCATTTATTACCGATTCATCTGCGAAATAATTTCCCTGCCCATGTGAGATAGGTATTTGAAGAATTTCTTTGTCTGTAATATTTTTCGTAAAAGGATTTTTTTGAGATTCAACCTTTAAAAACGTTTCTTTGCATCTGAATTGTAGTACATCATTATTTATTAAAGCTCCAGGTAAAAGTCCTGATTCACACAAAATTTGAAATCCGTTGCAAATACCCCAGACTAAATTTCCGTCATCAGCAAATTTTTTTAACGAATTAACTATTGGGGAAAAACGTGCTATAGCTCCTGGCCTTAAATAATCACCATAAGAAAATCCGCCGGGTAAAATGACACAGTCGTAATCAGATAAGTCAGACTCTTCATGCCAAATATACTGAACTGGTTGTTTCAGAGTGTCTGAAATTGCATGATAACAATCTGTATCACTCCAAGTTCCTGGGAAGACTACAATTCCAAAACGCAAATTATTGATCCGAATCGTTATTTTTGTTTAGAAATAAGTTTACTATTTCACTTACTTCACGTCCTTCAGCTTTCCCTTTCACTTTAGGCATAACATTACTCATAACTTTACCCATATCTTGCATATTCGAGGCGTTTAAATCCTTTATGGTTTCTGAGATGATTTCTTCGAGTTCTGTCCTCGTAAGCGGTTGAGGTAGGTAATTTAATATTACTGCTAGTTCAGTTTCCTCTTTCGTAACAAGTTCGTTTTTTCCGGCGTCTCTATAAATTTCTATACTATCTCTTCTTTGCTGTGCTTGTTTGCTGAGAACATCAATTACATCGGCCTCATTTAGTGATTTCTTTTGCGCTATTTTGGCATAATGGATTTCGGATCTTAGATATCTAATTGTTTCTCTTTTGATCTCATTTTTTTCGATCATAGATTGCTTCAAATCTGCTATTAATTGTTGTTCAATAGTATCGGACAATGATCGCTCCCTTAGGAAATATCGGAGTTTAAGTAATGAATTTCAGTCATGAAATGAGTATATGGTTTGACTTGTATCAATGTCAAGAAATGTGGAAATTTAATCTCAAGCAATAGGTCAATTAAGTTGACATTTTAGAAGTCACGGTGCTAAATTATTATGATATTGGACGCTTTTAAGGCTCCTTATTTTTAATTGGAGAGATTGATTTGCCAAGATACGATTATCGATGCGATTCGTGTAATCATGAATTTGAATTGAGGCAAAGTTTCGATTCCGAACCTGTTGCTGATTGTACTGAATGTAATTCTAAGGCTACACGACAATTTCATGTGGTACCTGTAGTTTTTAAAGGCAGTGGTTGGTACGTGAATGATTATGGTAGTAAATCTAGTTCCATGGGTAAATCATCTGATAATGTTGATTCGAATTCTTCAGATAATAAAAAATCTTCAAAAGAAAAATCTAATGAATCCAAGACTTCTACAGATTCTTCAAAAAATTCTTCAGATTCTAAATCACAAAAAAACTCATCTTCAGATAAACCTTCCATTTCTTCAAAATCAGATTAAATGCGCGCTCTCATCCAAAGAGTTTCTGCTGCAACAGTAGAAATTGTCGGTGAGGATCCAAGTTCAATTGATGATGGACTTGTAATTTTTATAGGTATTGGAAGAAATGATTCATTAGAAGATGTTGAATATTTGGTTGAGAAAATTCTAAATTTAAGAATTTTCGCATCTGAAGATAAAGATTTTGATAAATCAGCCATCGATATACAGGCTGAATTACTAGTTATTAGTCAATTCACATTGTTTGCTAATACTCGTCGGGGTAGGAGACCAAGTTTTTCTTTGGCTGCAACACCTGATGATGCTAAAGAAATTTTCCTTAAAGTACTTGAGTCGTTCCGTAAATCTGGATTACGAATTGAAACAGGGAAATTTCAAAGTAAGATGGATGTTGAGATACATAATTCTGGTCCATTCACTTTAATGATAGATACAGATGATAGATTTTTATCCAGAAAGGGTAAATAATTCTCAGGTATTAAAAATCTTTAAAGATTTCAGTATAATCACTTTAGAATAATAATAGGAGAGATAGATGCACTTACTTGAAGTATATAATCCTGTTGCGCCACAGCGCGGGATGATGAATGTATTT
>JAKUTX010000013.1:0-47323 GCA_022447855.1 SAR202 cluster bacterium | reverse complement strand
TTACTAAAAATTCTCCGTCAAGGTATTGTATAATTGCCGTGATTTTCAAACGTTATTCTGTTCAGAAAGTGACTCTGTTTATGGATAAATCTTTAGTAATTGGAACGCAATCTTTTTATTTTTCTCAATTCATCCATGAGGGAATTGAGAATGCATTAAAGAACATGGTTGAAAAAGGTGGTATTAATACTTTATTACTGGCTTCACATATTGATTATCAATCCACTGAAACCTGGGGACCATTACCTAACTCAACAGATGAAAACTATGAAAGCTATGGATTCAACTGCGAGCCTTGTCCTGAGTTTTACGAAAAAACAATTATCAAACCTGTCAAAACAACAATCCCTATACTTCACGAAAGAGATCTCTTTCGTGAAGTAATGGATGCCTGTAAAAAAATTGACATCCAAGTTTATGCTTTAATTGTGCATCGATTCCCAGATGTAGATCGATATCCAACTTTAAATATGAAGACTGTTAACGGACAAAGTGTTCCTAAAACTCTTTGTCATAATCAACCCGATGTCATCCGTTTTTACGATAGCTTAATAGATCACTTAGACACAAAATATGAATTAGACGGTTTCTGCTTCGCCTTATTGGATCACTATTCTCTATTTGGGTTTCAAAGCTTAACTGATGAACTTGCCGATACGCTTGGAATACCTAGTTTTTCTAATCCAGAAATGGGGCTGAGCTGCTTTTGTAATGTTTGTGTCGTTGAAGCTGAATCAAATGGAATTGATGTAAACAAGGTGAAAAAGGGGTTGCTTGAGGGAATTAAACTTGGTTTTATTCCCCACAAGGTAGAAAAGATGAAAACTGCCGACGAAGCTATTCGATTTCTTTTATCAGTTCCTGAGTATTTAGACTGGCTACGATTTCGCTCTTCTATTATGACTCGGTTACATAAAAGACTTTATGAGCGAGTAAAATCAAAACAACGTGATTACAAAGTCGGGCTTGATATTTATGGCGCTAACGACGACTGGAAATATCAAACTCAATTTGCAGAACTTTCCAAATTCTGTGATTGGATCAAACCAATGTTTTACTCATGTACATACGATGCGCCACTAAGCCCAAAAGAAATAGGAGAAGGCGTTAAGCTTGCTAGAGAATTATCGGGAAAACCAATTTATCCTGGAATTAATTGCTTGCCTACAGAGTCAGAAGACAAAATTCGAAGTGCAGTTCAATGTGCAATGGAAAACGGAGCGGAGGGAGCTATTCTTTCATGGGATTATTGCCTGACACCTTTTAAAAACATGCTTACGGCTAAAACAGAATTACTCAAAAATTAGACAACCCATATTCTTAAATACTAGACTATCCACATTAATATCGGATTGCGGGATTTATAGACACCCAAAAGAACACATCTTTCAATTCATCCAACTATTTCTCTAAAAACTCGCAAGTAATTCAATCCCAAAAGCTTTCTTATTTCAGTTTCATTAAATCCTCTTTCAGCAAGTTTTACAGTAATATTTGGCCAATCTCTCACGGTTTGATAATCTTCCATCCTATATTCACCATGAACTCTATGTTCTTCCCTGAATCCGATCCAATCAAAATCTCCAAATCGATCAATGGGCATTTCTTCAGGGAATTCAATTAATGTACCCGTTTGAGGCCCCTTACCACATTTATCATTGCCTACACCAACATGTTCGATACCCATCACATCAATTAAATGAATCACATGATCAACAAATTGATCAAGCGTCGCAACATAAGACTCGTCTTGTAAAAACCCTGGTACTACTGCTACTCCAAAAAAACCCCCTTGATCCGCAATTGCTCGTGCTAACTCATCACTTTTCGCCCTATCATGAATAGCTATAGCCTTTGCAGTTGAATGACTGATAATTACTGGTGAAGAAGAAATCTGAATCGCATCCCATCCTACTGATTCACTACAATGACTCACATCCACAATACTATTTAATTCATTCAATCTCTCAACCACTTCTCGACCAAAATAACTAATACCACTAGGGTTAGCTTCAGTACAACCATCACCAACCAAATTTCTTAAATTATAAGTTAACTGAACTTGCCGAATACCCAAATTATGAAACATATCTATTCTGTCCAAATCAGTGCCATAAGGTAACGTGTCTTGGAAATCCATAATCAAACCATGAATACCATTTTTATAAGCCACTTCAATATCTGAAGCTTTACGCACTAAAATCAATTTTCCATTAGACGCGTCAATGATCGACCGCGCCTGAGCCAACAACGTGACGGCATCTTCAAATGCTGTTTCTATCCTATTTCCGCCTGCATAAGTACCAGCACCAACTGTAATCCCAGAAGAATCCCAAACAGAAAAATAATCATCCATCGCAGATTGCTGGTTTTGAATTTCATTAGCGGCAAGTTTTAAAAGCCGGGAATGTGCTTCCTCTCGGGTATATCCAGCTAAATTCATTCTGTTTAATTCTGCTTGCATAGCAGAATTAAACAAGAAACCAGTAGTTGCAGGAGGTTGCTGTGCATCAATTACTAACGCATCTGCATGTAATTGAATTGCTTCTTCTTTGCTCATACTTGGAGTTCTAGACTGATAATTTCTCATAAAATTCTCCTAAGTCTCGTAAAGATAAATTAGAAATCAAATTCTTCAAAAACTTATCTATGGCCTATTAAACAGTTTACTAATATAATCCTTTTACCCAAAAAAATCTTTCTAGGATTCAGGAGATGCAAAATGAACTCCAAAAACGGAAAAATTACATCACTCAGGTTATGTGTTGGGAGTCGAGCCCCTATGCAAGAAGTTTCTAGTGCAAATCTAATTACAGGACAAGGAATTCAAGGAGATAGACATTTAAAAAAAGATGGTTCTCGTTCCAAACGCCAAGTACTACTTATGGATGAAGAAACTCTTAAGGATTTTAATCTGGCTGCTGGAGAAATCCGAGAAAACATTACCGTATCAGGAATAAATCTTACACAATTCACAGATGGAGAACGTTTATCATTAGGTTCATCGGTAATTTTGAAAATTACTGGTGAATGTGAACCTTGTTCAAGAATGGATGAAATTAGACCTGGTCTTCAATCATTATTAGAGGGGAAACGTGGGATGCTCGCATATGTCGAATCTGGAGGAGAAATTAAAATTGGAGATGGGATTTCATCTCTCTAATCCATTAAACCCCAATATCAAACAAGATCCAATCCAGTCAACTGCACCGAAAGATCCCACAATTTTTGCCTCTCATCATTTTCAAATGCTAATTCGTTAGGTTGAACAACTTTAGGTTTTCCCTTAAATTGCAATCTTGTATCCAATCCAACAAAATCCCCTCCCTTAATTTCCGGACTTAAAGCAGCCATAATAGCTGGCATAGCTGCATGATATGGAGTTTGAAAAAAAGAATGATTCATAATATTTGCTAAAACGGAATTATTTAAAATTTTAGGTAAATTTGCATACAAATTTGTAAAGCTTACGCCTGGATGACAAGAAAGATGCACTGTCTGAAATTTCTTCTCCCTAAACTTTGTATCCATTTCAATTGCATACATCGTACGGAAAAGGTTACTTAAATAGTAAGCACTAGCACTATTGTAATTCTTTTCAGAATTAATACTTTCCCAATCAATCTTTTTGACTCGAAATTGTGACACACTCGACATATTAATAATTCGAGATCCTTCCACATTACTCATTAAATGTAATAACCGAAGAGACAGATAATAATACCCAATACAATTCACTCCAAATGTAAGTTCAATTTCATTTTTAGTTCTAGAAAATGGAGGGAACAAAACTCCAGCGTTATTTATTAAAAAATCTACCTTGTTAAAATTACTTGATATCTCTTTCGAAAAATTATCAATACTTTTAAAACTAGCAAGATCTAATTGATAATATTCAGCATTACCTTTAATTAATTTTTGCGCATTCAAACCACGATTTTTGTTGCGGCACGCAAGTATGACTCTTGCTCCCAATGAAGATAATATCTTAGAAATTTCAAATCCTATACCGGAATTCGAGCCAGTCACGACTGCCACTTTCCCTTCTATAGAATCGAAATTGTTAATATCAAAAGATGTCATAATTTTTCCCATATTTTAACTATGATCTAATCATGAAATAAAAAAATATCATCACAAAAATTAAAATTACACCAGAGGCTATAAGATTTTTTAAAGTAATTTGAGACTGCTTGGTTCGTCTTAAATAATCATCCCTAAGTAATATAGCAAATTCATTTGTAGAATCTATCTCTAATGCATTTTCGTGATCAATCATCGCCTGATCTAAATCGCCTAACTTTTCATATGCAAACGCGCTTAGGCTATATGCCATTACTTTATTCAGTTCATCATCTGACGACAAACTAATTACTTTCGAAAAATCGTCTAGAGCAAAATCAAAATCTGTTCTAGCTAAAAAAGCATTTCCCCTATTAAAGTATGCAATAGAGTTGTCAGGATCTAAAAAAATTGCATGAGAAAAATCTTCTATCCCTTGTGTCAAAATATTCCTAACTTCACGATTGCTAAGATCAGGTCCATGTGCCAAATAATCATATAACTTCCCACGGAATATATATGCAGCAGGATCCGAATCTTCAATTTGAATATATTCATTAATATCTTTAATTGCTTGATGAAAGTTTCCCTGACGGAAATTATGTTGAGCAATCTGGCTAATTTTAGATAACAATTCGTTATCTAAAAAACCACTCGCACCAAACCTAATGGGTCTACCACATTGATTACATAAATCTAATTCATTGTTGTTAACAGTTCCACACAAAGGACAATTCAAATTGTCCTCCTTAAAATTAATTCTAGAAATTTAGCGCTAATATTCATCCTGTTAGCGCCCTCCTCCAGACATAGAATCAGTCTTGCTTGGGTTCTCAGAATTAGGCTCGCTTGTAGGTTTAAAAAATTCATTACCGTCAGAAGGCTTAATTGTTCGGGGAACATAATGAGACCTAACTGGCGGAGGGATTTCATCTGGATCAAAGTCCTTCAAAGCCTGAAAAACATACCAAATAACATACAATCCAATTAAAACCAAAAGAAAACATAAAATAAGTCTTTTAGTACTAATATCTCTAAATTGGTTCAAGTTCAAACACTTCACACATAATGAAAATCACCAATTTTAATTGGGAATTTCTAAAATATTACTTAGACTGGATTGATTCAGGAGTGCCTTTTGATGGATCAAAAGCTTTGTAGCTTCCCACTTTAGCTCCGCTTCCATCTGAACTACTACCCCTAGCACTCACACCTGTTGGCTGATAATTTGGATCAAATCCATCTAATGCATCTATGACATACCAAACAACATAAACCACTGCAAACAATGCAACAAGTAATAATATCGCCTTACGGACTGTTAATTGGCTAATCCACTGATTTATCATTCTGTCTCCCAAATAGTCATCCCAGTAACTACAATATTATCAACATATAAATCATCATTGTCAAAACCTAGCATCCTCATGCAAACCTATTCCATGTTGGATTAATTAATACCTCATTAATAGTGACATGTGGTGGTTGTTTTGCTAAAAACAAGATTAATTCTCCCAAATCATCAGATTGTAAAATCCTTGCCCTATCATCTTCACTTACTGGAATTGGCCTGTTGTCTAAAATTGGTGTTGCCACCTCTCCAGGGCAGACTGCAGTTGCACGAATTCCATTATTCCTTTCCTCTATTATCAAGCTTGCAGTCATTGCATTCATAGCATGTTTGGCAGATATATAAGCAGGACCACTCAACGAACCAGGGTTTTTAGCAGCCATCGATGAAATATTTATTATCAATCCACCTCCATTTGATCTCATTGAAGGTAAAACAGACTGACAACAATAAAAAGCTCCATTTAAATCGATATCTATTACTTGATTCCAATCTTCAACACTTAACACTGGCCAATCACGGTTTTTTATATTTATTCCCGCACTAAAAACTCCAATATCGATAGGACCATAATTATCAACTATACGATTAGCCACACTAACCACCGAATCAAAATCAGAAACATCAACTGGCTCAACAGAAACCTGATTTTGTATTTTCTCAGTTACTTTTTCAAGCATATTCCTTCTCCTGCCTGATAGAATAACCTTACATCCAGCATCGGCTAATTTTATAGCTGCAGATTCCCCAATTCCACTACCCGCTCCTGTAACCCAAGCGACTTTACCTGTTAAATCCTGTAACATTTCAATCCTCCATAAATCCAAATTTAGACATTTTTGTTAGATTCTATATGATCCGATCTTTTACCAATTTCTAAAATATTCCGGTTTAAAATAGTTACACCTATCGTAAATAGAACAATCATCAAGCCACCAAATGCTATTACAAGTGAAACTCCTTGAGATGGATCTCCAAAAAAGCCTGATAAAAATCCTACATACAAACCTCCTAATGGCATGAAAGACCATGTCAGACCAAACATTCCCATTACTCTACCACGGAAGTGGTCTGGCACCATTAATTGCAATGAACTAATTACCGGTATCCCAAAGGATGTATGGGATAGTCCAATTAAAAACATAAGCATTATCGCAATAAAATAATTTTTGAAGAATAATGATGTTAATGTAAAACTAATTAGTAATATCCCAAACAAAAATGCTCCGGATACAATTACCATCCCTTTATGTGGGAAATTACCTATTCTTGCCAAAATTAAAGTTGTTAATAGAGCACCTATGCCAGCTACCGCCATTAAAGACCCCTGACCACCTACTCCTATTTCTAAAATCTCCACAGAGAATATTGGCATCATTGGTATATAGGACAAACCAAAAAAGCTAATGAAGAATGACATCCCTATTAGCAAAGCGAAAATTTTATTTTTGAATATAAAATTTATGCCCTCGCACAAGTCGCTTAAGTGTGAACTGGTTGAATTTCTTGCAGAATTAGCAGGTAAAAACTGTACAAAAATCACCATGATCAAAAATCCGATCCCCGACAAAATAAATGCACTGATTGTACCCGCATTACTGATTATCAATCCTGCAATCGCAGGGGCAATAATATTGGTTCCCGTCCAAATCGAAGTGTTCAAAGCAACAGCATTCATAAGTGCGGATTTCGCAATCAAAGTTGGATAAAGTGCAATCCTAGCAGGCAAATCAAATGCATTTACAGAACCAGTCAAAAACGCCAAAAAGATAACATGCCAAGCCTCTACAATATTCGTAAAAATTAAAAACACTAGGATAAGAATTAATAAAATATTGACCGTTTGAGTAATTGTAATCAATCGCTTTTTTTCTACTTTGTCAGCCAATACGCCACCAAATAGATTCAAAGCCATTGCGGGAATTGCATTAGCAACACCCACATACCCCAAATACAATGCTGATCCTGTTAATTCATGAATTATCCAAAATTGGCTAAATGCTAAAATTTGAAATCCAATTACTGAAGCAAGAGTCCCAAACCAATAATACCTAAACGAGCGAAACCCCATCGCTGGACCAAATGTTTTAACAAGAACTTGTACTACCACAACATATCTCTAAGGACTAACTCCACATTCATCACAATTCAAAGAACCACGAGTTAATAATTTAGATCCACACTGCCTACATGAATTACTTCTTAATATCCTTATTTGATTAGAGAAATTCCCTATTTTAAAAGCCAAATATATAGGAATTAAACCGGCGATCAATCCTAGTAGTCCGCCAATAAGCATTCCAATTGTCACAAATCCAAAGTCACACATCCCTAAACACAAAACTCTAAGGAAAAATGTAAGTATCCAACCAAAAAATGACCCTAAAATTGCACCGACAATTACTAATGAAACTGCAAAAAAAACAGACAATATCTTCAAGTAATTTCACCAAAAACTTTCACAAATATGGGCGTTAAAATTTCAAAATATTGACGACTCAACCAAAAATTCATTTCTACTTGATATTACCTTGATACTATCATTTTTCCAAAGAGTAATAGGAACCGAGAATTCGTAAAAATTCTACGGTAGTATTTTTATGGTTAGAAATTTTCTATTAAGGATTTTATTTTAATTTCTCTGCTAAAAATACTGGGATAATTCTTTTAGTTTTTTGCTGATATTCTTGATAAGGAGGGTATGCCCTAACGGCTTCTTTCCATAGCATTTCTTTCTCTTCAGGATTTTTGATTTCTCGAGCAATCATTTGTATTATTTTGGTACCATCCTGTACCTGCACATTAGGATCTGCCTTAATATTGTGATACCAATATGGATGGTTTGGATCTCCACCTTTCGAAGCAACCAAAACATAATTCCCCTCCACCAACACCCTCATTAAAGGGGTCTTACGGACAGCCCCAGTTTTTCTACCTTTGTTCGTAACAATAATAACCGGCATTCCTCTAAGAGTATTCCCTTTGGTTCCACCACTACCCTCATACAATTCTACTTGTTCCGCAACCCAACTTGTTGGACTTGGAATATATTTCGTCATTTCACACCTCATCAGTAGATAAATGAAATTTTGGAAATGCTACATAATTTGGTTCAAAAATGATAGCACCCACTCAGAAACCACATTTGGTTGTTCCTGTTGTACCCAATGACCTGCACCATTTACAAAATTGGTACCATAGAAGTTGACGCATACCTCTTCTTCCATAAATTGAAGAGCCCCAGGTTTTTGAAAAGGTCCCCAATCACTTTCCCCTGCAATAAATAATGATGGAACTACGATTCTTCTTCCATGAAAGAATGATAAATCACGGACTTCCTCAGCGGATTTTGTAGCACGGTACCAATTAAGACCACCTTGAAATCCAGTTCTTTGAAATTCAGTCTCAAAAACTTTTAGTTCTGAATCTGATAACCAGTCACACAATTCAACATCAAGCTTAGACGGTTTGTGAACTTTTACTGTTTGAGGCATATTTTGGTCCAAGTCCATAATATAGTAAGTAGGCATTTTAGATAATTCTTCAGCAGTCCAAGATTTCAATTCAAAGGGTGAATTCTCTTCCCAATCATCGCTTTTCATATGAAAATAAGCCCTTAAAAATGAATTCAACCCATCTTCAGCATTCATCATGTCTGTATTAGCATGATCGGTACAGAAATAATCTCCATAGTGCTTCCTTGGTCTTTCTAAAGACGCTAAAGAATGTTCAATATTATTTTCATTTAAAGGATTCTTTGAATGAAGGGAACTTCCATATGGCCCCACAAAAGGAGCACTCATTAAGACAACTGATTCAAATATATCTGGTTGTATCAAGGCACTCCATCCAGCGACGGATGATCCAAAATCATGTCCAATGATAGATGCTACTGATTCATATCCAAGATATGAAATAAAGTTAAAAACATCATTTGCTAAATTTGTTTGGGAAAATCTTCTCAAAGGCTGATCATAAGAACTATTCCAGCCAACAGTTCCACCAAAACCTCTTTGATCAGGTGCAACAACATGAAAACCCGCATCAGCTAACAAAACCATTAATTTTCTCCAACTGTATGCCAATTCGGGAAACCCATGCAATAATAAAATTAAAGGTTGATTTACTTTTCCAAAACCTGCTTCCAAATAATGAATTCCTAGTCCATCCAACGAAGCAGTTGTACGAGACCTAATCCTATCTGATAAAGTATTATTACCGAATTGCTCTACCATAGCTACACCAAATTTGCTAGAACTTTCCCCCAGTCCATAAGTATATACTTAAGTCAATCTGACCTGATGACGAAAACTCAACCCCTTCTGATTCCAACAAATCTCTTTGGTTGATATCACAATCTTCTTCGATTCTACTAATCATGCCAAACCTATTAACAACCCTATGCCAGGGAACAGAAGTATTCAATCCCAAGCTAGATAATGCATATCCAACAATTCTAGGATTATTAGCGCCTACTAACTGAGAAATATCTCCATAAGTCGAAACTTTCCCCAATGGAATTTCAGAAGTAGTGAGAAAAATTTGTTCAAAGAGGTTCATTTCCGAATTACCGCCTATTCCATGCCTTTATTAAAAGCTTATTCCCCAACAATCCTCCAAATAAAAAGCCAATAACTAAAGATAGTAATAAAAGTAAAAACCCTAAGAATTCATTTATTCCATCTGGCATGAACCTAGCATAAACTCCTCCAAATAACATTAAACCTATAAATCCCCCCAAGACAAAAAATAAACCTTTTAGCAAATCAGGCAATTCACTATTTTTCAATGACAGTTTGGACCCACAATCAGTACAGAAAAACGTTTTGGCATCGATCTCTTCCAAACCGCATGTCGAGCAAATCAAAACCTGTCCACTATTAGAATTTGTTTCTCTAGGTTCCTTATAATCTCTCATGACACCCCACAATCCAAATAAAACTCATCATAAATCCTTAAACATTTTTGTCAAAATAAGTGAGGTTTCTATCTCAATCAATATATGGGATCAAAACTGATAATAAAAAACATGTGGTTAAAATAAATGGAACTAGTAGTAATACTATTAAGGCTTTCAATCTCCATTTTTTCCAAGACAAAAAACCTAACAGCCCCCCAGTTACAACAATCATTATAATTATTAATTCTGTATTGAAACCATCATTTCCTGAATACCACCCGATGGTAACTAAATAAGCTATAAACAACACAACCTGAAAACCAATCAGAGATCCGAATCCTATAGATATTATTGCGAAAACTTTCGACATATTACTTAAACACTTTGTATTCTCTCTGATAATCCTTTAAAACATTTTTGCATTCCGACGAATCAAAATTGCCTAAACCCTCTTGTGCAGGCAAAATATCTCCTCTTAATAATTCAGAACTAATTAAAACACTTTCTGCTAAAAACCCCGCTTCATAAGGATCGTTGGAAATTTCAAATGCCTGCAAAATAACTTCGCCCATAAAAACATTCTTACAATATGGCCAAACATGGTCAACGCCATCTTCCAAATAATACTGAATGGTTGATATTTCGACGTCCAACTGTTCATTCAAAAAATCAGCTACTCCCTTTTTAGCAATCAGAAAATCTGAATCATGTCTACCTTCAGAGGCCTTCAATGATTCGGACAGGCCCCAAAAATATTCCTCATAATAACGCGAACATTCAAGATCTTGTTTACAGTTTTCAATTTCACTTTCTTGAACACAAGCTGAAATAAGAAATATAAAAAGTATTACCCACAAAAAAGTAATGAATCGTCTCAATTTTTAACCATCAATAAATACATTCGATGAGAGAAATTTTTTCAAAGCTTCAGGTTCATCAGTTTGAATAATACTTACTCCAGCGCGAATTAACTCACCCCAAATACTATCTGGATCTATCAATGCACTAGAATCATTAAATTCACAACAAGCTACAGGATCAAGTGTATTAACCCAAATGGAAATTCCAGCATTTTTAAAATAATTTTGATTCAATGACAAAGTAGATAGCTCATCAAATTCCGCTTCAACCATTGCTGGTGACACTGACTGAAGAAGGTCAAATTTTTCCAAAAAATCATCGGATGAAAAGTGCATCATAGGCATAACCATTACACCAATTTTTGATTCTAATTCTTTCAGATTCTCGGCTTGTTCATAAGTCTGAACTTGTGTTTTAATTGCAGCCTGACCTTGCATACCCATTTTTGCGACTAGTTTTGAAGTTTTCCCTAAGAGTTCTAAAGATTTAACATCTAAATCCAAGTAGATTTTTTCATCTGCAAGTTTCAGAACAGATTCTAGGGATGGAATCGATTGATCAGAAAAAGAATTCCCTTCTCCACCATCAAAATTTTTGAGCTTTAATTCATTTAACTGACTGAATGTAAGATTGTTTGCTAAGTCTGACAACCCTGTCATACGCCTTAAACTAGCGCCAGGGGCATCAACATCACGATCATGAAGTAAGAAAAGTATCCCATCTTTACTACTTTGAATATCAATCTCAGCGATTTCATATCCCGCACAAATTGCACCACTGATTGCAGCCAAGCTATTCTCTGGCGCAGTATGCCAAAACCCACGATGCGCAACAATTGCAACAGGACGATTGCTTAATGCAATATATTCTCTATATTGCATCAAGGCTAAATACCCTCAAAACCAACCATCAAAGAAATAATTTTTGTACCACAATTCTCACAAAAAGTTGATTGAACATTAGGAATTTTATAATCACAATTTTGACAAGCAAATGAGACCGATGAAATTGTTGAATCAGGAAAAATGCTCGAGTCGCTTAGAATTAACGGGTCGATTTCAACTGGATGTTTTAAATCCCAATCAAGATCCTCTCTAATCCCAAAATCATTACTATCCAAAAAATCGCCACATTCTGAACAAAACTTTACAGAATATTTTGGTAAATCAATTTTACAGTTTGAACAATTTGTCATCATTTAACCTCTAATAGTAAGAATTGTGACCCCAGAAAATATTAGAATTACTGAAACTAATTTTACCGGTAATGTTTTCAATGTAAATGGCTCATCTAAAAATTTAAAAAATCCTATACTAAGAATCCCTGAAATCAGCAAGACGAAAAATGGACGAATAGAAATAATAGTTGAAACAAATGAAACTGGTCCTAATGAAAGTGCTGCAAACATTGTTATGGTAGCAATCGGAGCTAACGCACCTTCAGTAAAAATGAAAACCTTCAAACCATTTCGAGAATGAACTAAATCATTTAGGTCTTGCAAAATTCTATAATGTAATCCTGCAGCCAAAAGTATCAACCCAAGAACAACGGACCTGAAAGCAAATAAATCCCAAAATTGAATATCCTCTAATCCAATTTTAAATGAAATATTGTTTATCGCCGCTAGAAAGCTAACAATCACGACTAAAAGATACATAAATTTCGATCCTGAACTTATAGAACTTTTAGTCTGGATACTTGCTATCATTGCAGCTCCAATTACTGTAATTAAAATAGCGAATGCCTGAAGAGGCAAAATTTTATCTCCCAAAAAAATCACTGCAATAATGGTCACAAAAACTGGGTAAGTATGAGTAATTGTTGTCACACGAGACACTTCAAGCTTGCTCACTGCATAAAACAATATCAAGAGTCCTATACCCCAAGCCAAACCTGACAAAATAGCAAAAAGTAAAGAATTATATGTTAAATCTGAACTCCAAGGGTTAATTAGAATTACAACAATTCCTATAATTACTTGTACTATTCCTACTAAAAAGTAAAAAGTCCGGATATTGGTTATATGAACGGCTAATAATCGCTTATCTAATACTGCAACAATCGCAAGCAGGAAGGCACTAAATAGTCCGAGAGAAACCCAATTCATTTGAAAAAGACTTACTTCGAAATAGACAGGAAAACGTCGGTCCCAACTTCTTTACAAGTAGTCGCGATACATTCTTCTAATAACACTGTAACTTTCGAATCAGACGCATTAGTTAAATCAAATTCGAAAATACCTTCTTCTTGTCCTGATAACTCAGTATTTGTAGCATTTTCAGACCACCGTAAAGTCGACTGCATAGAAGTTCTATGCGCTTCACATGAAACCTTCATCTGATCAACATTGAATTTACAATTGGCGCTAAGTTTTGTAGCTAATTTACCTGCAGTTGAAGATGATTCTGCACTAGGATCAAAATATTTGTTGCCCTTCTTAGACCCAGGAGATGCTACAGGAACGCCATACAATGATGCTGTATCACTTCCCTTCGAAGGAGGTTTGTAATTTGGATCAAAACCACCTTCACCATCACTTCCTCCACACGAAACCCCAATCGTCATCAAAACGATTGAACTTATTATAAACAGAATCGAGATCTTAATTAAGTAAGAGTAATGAGAAATCCCTTTCATGTTCTTCTCCTATTAAAAACAAACGGTTTTGAAACATCATAACTATTAGCTTTAATTTGTCAAAGATCTGTAAACTACTACCCTTTTCTTTGACAAAACTTTAGTTCCAGTTACCATATAACAACCAAATTTTTTGTGCCGTCAATCTATGAATTTTTCGGTAAACAAGGAATCTAATGGAAAAGAAATATACCCAGGAAAACCGAAAAATTCGAGGGGAATTAGCTCAGAAGATTGCAGACAAAATCTGGAGTTGCAAACAATGTGGTTCCAAAAACAATGGTATTACAAAAGTCTGTTTTAAATGCGGAGAAAAAACTAATTCATCGAAAAAAATGCGTGGTCTTGGAAGATTAGTAATTATTTTCTTAATTACTTTTACCATTGCTTTCATTATAATTTTCAACTCATGAATAGATATACAATAATTACAGCTATTGTAGGGTTATTGGTGATTGCAGTTGTGTTCGGAAATCTAAAATAGTTAATTATCAAATTCTATTAGTAATCACTTTATCCATTAAAACTTTGACACCCAAAATATGAACATATACGATCAAAATAATTTCTATAACATTAGAATGTAGAGGAAATTTTATGAAATATGATTACATTATTGTCGGAGCTGGTTCTGCAGGCGCAATCATTGCTTCAAGAATTAGTGAAGATCCTACGAAATCTGTACTTTTGTTAGAAGCTGGCACCGACTATCCCGATTTTGAAACTCTACCTGACGTATTTAAATATGGGTTTGGGCCAGCAAAAGATTGGTCTCGAGATTTCGGTTGGTGGACAAATCCCGGTGATTTGAAACGTTGGTTCTTTGAAGCTACAGCAAATGAAGAACAAAACGATACCATGATGGTCCCTAGAGGCAAGGTAACTGGAGGTTCCAGTGCAGTAAATGCACAGATTTTCCTAAGAGGTGATCCAGATGATTATGACACTTGGGCAAAAAATGGAAATGATCAATGGAGTTTCGACAAATGCCTAGATGCATTTATCAGACTAGAAAATGACACAGATGAATCAGGAGATTTCCATGGAAATAGTGGCCCAATTCGAGTCCGGAGACATCCTGAATCAGAATGGACTGAAGATGCAAGTGCATTTCACAAAGGTTTCCAAGAAATCGGA
Source organism: SAR202 cluster bacterium (assembly GCA_022447855.1). Classification (GTDB taxonomy): domain Bacteria; phylum Chloroflexota; class Dehalococcoidia; order Lucifugimonadales; family UBA6927; genus UBA6927. The sequence continues at coordinate 32,375 of JAKUTX010000013.1, read as the reverse complement.
TTTACTCACACATCCGACCATAATGACCCAGATTCAACTGGTGTAGGTCCAATCCCTTTCAACACAATTGATCAGGTAAGACAAAGTACTGCTTTGGGATACATCAACCCAGCTAGAAATAGATTAAATTTCACATTGCGAAGTGACTGCATGGTGCATCGAATAATTTTTGAAGATAAAAAAGCCGTGGGATTAGAAGTCGAAAGCGGAAATGAAATATTCAAAGTTTTCGGCAATGAGATTATTTTAAGTGGAGGATCAATTGGCTCTCCTCATTTATTAATGCTCTCGGGCATTGGACCATCAAACAATCTTAATGAAGTAGGAATTCCGGTAATTAATGACCTTCCTGGAGTTGGCCAAAACCTACGTGACCACCCACAAGTTTCAGTTATTTGGAATGTAAAAGATTCTTATGAACATGATAGAGAGGGAACGAATCGTGTCATTACAGTTGGATTACGATATACAGCAGAAGGCTCAAATCTTCCCAATGATATGCTAATCCATCAAACTTCCGTCGCTTTCCCTGACATGTATTTCGGTGGAGATATTAACTGGATGTCAGCAGGGGTTGCCATGTCAGCATGCCTATATCTAGCAAAAGGATCTGGAGAACTTAAGCTAAAATCCTCTGACCCCAATGAACAACCTTCTCTAAATTATAATTACTTTCGGGAAGAAGAAGATTTAAGAAGAATGCGCGAATGCGTTAGGCTTTGTGCCAAGGTAGGTGAAGGAGAAACATATAGCCATATAATTTCTGATCGAATTCAACCTACCGACGAACAATTGAATGACGACGAAGCTTTAAATTCATGGCTCAGGCAAAACGCCACTACCAGTCACCATATAACCAGTACCTGTAAAATGGGTCCTAACCATGATCCAATGACAGTGGTGGACCAATTCGGGAAAGTTCATGGGATTGATGGTTTACGGATTGGTGACGCCTCCATTATGCCTAACTGCGTTCGTGCGAACACCAATGTTCCTTCAATGATGGTGGGAGAAAAAATAGCAGAATTTATAAAACAGGGGAAATAGTGTCTCAAAAATTTCAAATCCAAGGAATGACTTGCTTAGGATGTGCAGATACGATTCAAACACGTCTAAGAAAAGAATCCGATGTAATTTCTGCAGAGGTATCGTTTGAAAATAAGGAATTATTGCTGGATGCAAAAGTTCCAGTAGATAATGAATATATTGATTCTATAATCTCGAATTTGGGAAATTATAATGTTAAGAGTCAGAATGCTAACTTGTTATCAAAATTTTTAGAGCATCTAAGCTCTAAAAAACCAATATTGCTTGCGTTAACAATTGTGATTGTTTCGTCTTTATCAATCCAAACCCCTTTTCAAAATTTCGATCTAGACAACTGGTTTATTACATATATGGGATTATTCTTCATGTTGTTCTCGTTTTTGAAATTGATCAATATCAAAGGTTTCAGTATCACTTTTTCGAAATATGATCTTTTAGGTAAAAACATCCGTGGATTTTCTATTTCATACCCATTTTTAGAATTCTGCCTTGGGGTAGCATTTCTAACCAACTCACTATTAATAGCTGCAAATCTTGCAACGCTAATTTTTATGATTTCTCAATCTATTGGGGTTGGAAATGTCCTACGTAAAAAGGAAATTATTCAATGCGCATGTTTAGGGTCTTCAATTAATTTACCTGTATCTTACTTAACTTTAATAGAAAACCTAGTAATGGTCTCTATGTCTTCTTACATGCTTTTTAAACTCTTAAGCTGAGTCATTCCTAGCTGTGAAGAGTCAATTCTAAATCCAACAATTTAGAATTGACGAAAGAAGAAAAACCTAGAAAATTTATGCCCCGTATTTAGGGTTTTGACCATGTGAGTTTGGCGCTTGATCACTGTCTCTTATATTCCAGATTATCAGAATTACCCAACCAACAATTATAGCGAACCATAAAAGCTGCCACCAACCTGATTTCCCAATATCATGGAGCCTTCTAGCACCAAGAGCGAGGCCTGGAATTAAAATTAGTAACGTAAACAGTGAATCTAAAACTCCAACACCAATAATTGTATCAAGCACCTGGCAAACAAGACTACCTAGAAAATAAAATAAAGCCCAATACCAATATTCAGACCTTCTGGATCTTCCAGAAAAATTGAAATAATTATTAAATCCCAATCTAATGGCATCAACAAAACCTACTCTTGGTAAAATAGATCCATAAACAACTTCCCCTGTTTGCAAATTTGCTCCACAACTTCCGCAAAATTGACCATCAGAACCCGTTTCAATCCCGCAACTTGGACAATACATTTTAATCTCCTAAATAAAATCTAGATGGATTTTATCACCCATACAAAAAGAATTAGAATACAAAACCAATCATAAAAATGGGAATTTAAGCCTTGAAATAAAACCTCGAGCTGGGGACTTAACAGTTTTATCAACAGGAAATGGTTTAGGGAAAAAATGGAATTTTAATTTGAACTTCAGTTTAAACGCTTGAATCAAAATTCGGAGTTCCGTTAAAAAAACACTCATCAATATTAAAGGATAATTGATTAATAATTTTCTCTTAGACAATTCCAGTAAATCCGCTGAAAATATTGTTTGGATCACTAAATTTTGATCTTGTTTCAATCCTATTGAAGCTGTGACAGAATTTTCTGATAATTTAAATGAAAATTCATACTCTCCTGTACGATCAATAAATGGAGACACATGAAATTCTTTTTCATGGCGTACTGGTTGATTTTTATGATTAAAATCTAACCTATAAACATGAGATTCATTGAATGTATTATGTACCTCAACTATAGCTGCAGTGATCTGATCATCCTTATCAAGCTTGAAATAAAATGACGCTGGATTAAAGGTATATCCTAAAATCGCAGGCATGGTAAGCAAAAAAATTCTATGTTCAACATCTTCATAGGTCGCGTCGTTGAAAATGGATCTGACTTTTTTGTGCAGATTTTCATTACTAGAATCTAAAAACGTCTGATCTGAAATACTCAATAGTCCTCTAGTGTTATAGCTCAAAGGCCATGGAAGAGAATCCGATTCAGTCAAAGTTTTAATATTTAGCAACAACATCTGTTGTTTGTTATGAAAAAATGTCCGCTTTGGTACAAATCTACTATGTGTTAAATTTCCTTTAGCCAGATAAAAGTTTTTCATCGTAAATGCTCAAATCACTAATAACCTTGTCAGAAACCATCTTTCCAGAAAGATACCCGTCTTCATGGAATCCAAACCCCAAATAGGCTCCACAAAAATATATTCTACTACCTGCGTTCAACATCTCGAAATCTTTCTTGTTTTCTAAACTGGTTTTTGTAAGTAGTGGATGATTATATTTAGTCTTGTAAATGACTTTTGATGGATGAATTTCTGTTGATGAATTGAGTGTAACCAAAAAATTCGTTTTTGATTCTAATTTTTGCAACCTATTCATATAATATGTGGTTTGTAACCTTGGATCACCATTATCATCTTCATAGCTCATTACATTCCATGATGCCCAATACCTTTTGTTCAAAGGAAGACAAGATTCATCCGTATGTAGAATTACATCACTTTGAGTGTACGGATGTTGTTTTAAAATTTCATATTTTTGTGACTTTAATACGCCTCTAGTCAAATCTATAGCAGTATCTGAATGAGTCGCTAAAATGACTGCATCAAAAACCAATTTCCTTCCTTTATCAGTTAAAATTTCAACATTACTCTCGCCTTCTGAAACTTTGACCACTTTCGAATTGTTAAGAATTTTTCCATTAAACTTTTTTTCAAACTCATTAAGATATGACCTGCTACTTTCCTCTACGCTATACCAATTGGGGCGATCATTGAGTTGCAACAATCCATGATTTGAAAAGAAATTTATATAAGCATCCGCCAAAATAGAATTAGAATCCCTACGATCACAGGACCAAATTGCAGATGCAATTGGTAAAAAATAATTATCAATTAAATCTTGTGGGCAGTGCAATTCGTGAAGGAATTCCCCAATAGATTTACAAGGAATAGAATGGTTTTTCCGATAATTTTCCATGATCGTAGAGTATTTATATATTCCGAACAACCTTCTCCAATGTTTTACTTCAAACATTCTATTAATTGGTGGGAATAAGCCTGATTTAGTCCCAGAGTATTGGATTTGATCAGTATTATTGGTGTATGAAAAAGACATATCTGTTTTTTTCATCTTCACATTAAGTTTTTGTAAAAAGCCTGAGAAATTCGGGTAGTTACGATCATTTAAAACAATAAAGCCTGTGTCAACTTGTAATTCTTTATCATCGATATCTCTGACACTAACCGAATTAGAATGTCCTCCAATTTGATCCATTTCTTCAAATAGAGAAATTTCAAAATTTGCATGCAAGTTAATTGCTGCAGAAATCCCTGAAATACCCGAACCAACTACTGCAATTTTCACTAAACATCCTTCATTTTTTCAAAAACAAGTAATGAATTAGTTGCCAATCATTCCCATTGTTAAATTTAAAAAGCTCCGAACAAAAAATGATAAAAATTTTAAATTGATTAATTGATTTCACATAATCAATTTCTGCATAAGTTTCTCTCATTTTCAATATTTCTCTCTGATTATTTTTTAGACGATATAGCCACGATTCAAGGGTTTTATGATAATTCATACCCGATATGATCCACTTATTTTCTAGGGTCAATTGATCGGTAATATCTTCATAAAATCCATCATATGGCATCATCCCACCTGTAAAGAAATTGCGAGCCATCCATGAATTCTTTTTATCGTCAAAATACTGAGGGAATTCTTTATGCGAAAAAACTTGGAAAAAAAGTTTCCCATCTTCACAAAGCCAATCCAAAGTCTTTTCTAGAATTTTGATTGGACTTCTTAAATGCTCAAACATCTCAATAGATACAATTCGATCATATTTTGAAGAATCTTGAAAATATTTAATATCCGATTGTAAAACTACAAGATTACGAAGTGCAAGATTTTTAGCTTGCGCGTCTATGAACTCCTTCTGGGTTTTAGAATTCGTAACAGACTTAATTTGTGAATTAGGATGTTTTCTTGCCAAATGCAAACATAGTGATCCCCACCCACTACCCAATTCAAGAACATTTTGACCATCTTTCAAATCAGCCCGTTCAATATATAAATCAAGAGTCCTTGAATCAGCAATATCAAGATTAGTAACTCCAGAATCCCAAACCGATCCACTATATTTCATTGAATTACTAAGAAACTTCCCAAAAAAGTGAGCAGGCACCTCATAGTGCTGTTCATTAGCTGTATCAGTATCAATTGCAATTGGTGACAAATTAGACTTTAAAATAAAATCTCGCTTAACGTTAGACAAAGCTACACAATCTAAAGATCTTACTCGAGCAGAATATTTTCTCAAACCTAATCTGAGTAACTTTCTAATAAGAATCTCTGGAACCAAACCTCTATCTATTAAAGTTTCGTACCACACATCTATTCCTTGACATACGAAAGTTGAAAATTATCTATGTGACCCGCTTCGAATGCCCCTTCACAATAACTAAAATAGTAATCAAATCTTCGAAAATCTCTCTGAGAAAAACCTAATTTGAAAATTTTTTCTGCATTTATATGTAGACGCTCTCTCCATTTCTGAAGTGTAATTACGTAATCTTCTCCAATAGATTGCGATCGATTTAAAGAAAACCCGAATTTATTAGCAGCGTCTTCAATCACGCCTAAAGAAGGCAATTCTCCTCCAGGAAATATGTATTTTTGAATAAAGTCACAATTTCGTCTGTATGACTCATATCTTTCATCGGGAACAATTATGACCTGAATTTGAATAGTTCCTCCTTTTTTAAGAAGAAGGGCACATTTCTCAAAAAATTGATATATACCTTTAAACCCAACCGCTTCAAGCATCTCTACTGAAAAAATATGATCGAATTCCCCAGAAATTGTACGATAATCTTGAAACAAAATTTCTTGCGAGGCCACTAAATCATCCTGAGCATTTTTTGAGCAAGAATAATTATATTGTTGTTCAGACAAGGTCACCCCAGTTGCATGTACTCCATGTAGCTGTGATGCACGTGTAATTAGTCCGCCCCAACCACATCCAATGTCTAAAATTCTCTGCCCTACTTCCAATCTACTGTTATCAAATAAAACGTCTAATTTCTGTTCTTGTGCTTGCCTTAATGAATTATTTTCATTTTCAAAAATCCCACATGAATATGTCATGCTAGAATCTAAAATATTTTCAAAGAATTCATTACTCATATCATAATGGGCACTAATATTCCTTGAAGCCCACCACATAGAATTTGAAGATCTTAATCTTTGAAAATACTTAGAATACAATTTCTCCGGGGCTAGTGTTATGCTTTTGACGGAAGAGATTTGATCAGCTTGGTGAGCAAGTTGCCTAAACAAAACAGGCAAATTGCCATGCTCCCATTTTTTCTCCAAATAAGACTTTGCCAATCCCAAATCATGCCCCATCAATAAATCCCAAAAAAATGACCAATCATTTATTCTAATAGGATCAAATCCTTCATGATTTTCATGACCAAGAGAATGAACTACCCCATCAGGGGTACATATAGTTAAGTTTGCATCCCGAAACCTAGAAATCAAAGCCGAGGAAAGTTGGCGACCAATCCATTGGGTTACTTTATTCATTAGCAGTTCCGTGAAAAATTAAAATGCTGTATTGCCATTTTTCACAAATCCTTCAAGTTGCAAGCTTGAAGAGACCCATTTCTTAATTACTTCCTTGATACGAAATTGCACTTCTTCACTAAATGTTTTAGGAGCTTCATTCTCACTTGACACAATTCCTAAATCCTCTAGGATTACTTCTCCAATGATCCCATGACCACCTTTAATTTTATCCAAACATATTGCAACAATATGATTGGGTACCAAAGAAAAAAACCGTTGCTCTTTTGAAGAGGCGTACTCCGTTAGCACTTTTCCTAATTTTTCTTTGTCCTGTAAAGCAATGTGAAGATGAGTAATAATCCTCTCTAATAATTTCAAAACGGAACCATTCATTTTGGGAATCCAGGTCTGCGTTTTTGCCTCAATTGCAGAAACATTAGGTATGTGATTAGACGGCATTTCAAATGATTTAATTGCATGAATAACTTCTTTCAACAAAAACGGATCAGCTTCAAGTTGCAAAGCAGTTAAAGATCTAAACTGAACAGTGTGTAAGGCTTCGCGACCTTTCACTTTTCCTATAATTTTTGCTGTATTACTACTTGATGGGAAAAAAGCCCTTTGTAACTCATACCAGTAATCCGTAATACACTCCTGAATCAATCCATAAGTAGTCAGTGCAATTGGATGCAACCCAGAATTATGTTTGGTTTGGTAATCAGTAGTTTCACGAGCCTCACCTATTTCAAAATCAAGTTGGGTCTGATTAATACCAAAATCAACTAACACATTTTTAAAAGGATCTGCATGTCCGTTCTCATCAGGCTCCCAAAATCCTACTACATAATCATTTAACCATTGTGCACCGTGTAATGATGCTCCCTGTTTAAAAGTCTTAGCATATTGTTCAGTTAATGATTCCGTAATTAAAGACAATCGAAATGAATCAATTATTTCATTAGCTGACATCCCGCTTTGTTTCACTATTTCTTCAGGGCTAAAGTGCTCGAACATTCCACTTAAATCTCTGGAATCGATAGTCTTTAATTTTGGGATCTGTTCATTCACATAACTTTGAAGGGGTCCTAAATTGTGCATTATCTATTTGAATCCTACTAATAAACTGGTACAAATTATATTCAATGACCTCATGATCTAACAAGTAAAAAAATATGACTTTTTGTCTAATTAAATTCTTTATCTTTATCCAATGCAATTACATTTTTTCTTTGAAAAATTACTATATAAAAAGCAATCACTGTGGAAAGAAATGCACTCACGATCGATAACAAAATCACAAAATTATAACCTCCAACCCCCCAGACTAATGAACCTAAATATGGCGCAATTGAAAACCCAAACAAAAATGGTAAAGCAATTAGACCAGATATTGCCCCAATAAAATTCACCCCAAAAAACTCTGCTGTCATTAACGGTCTTACAATACTAATCATTCCCCAAAATGCGCCTTGTGTAGCTGCGAACACTAAAACTAACGAAATATTCACATCGGCAATCAATAAAAAAACTGCTGCTGAAAAAAGACCTGCGAATGAAACTAATGTGACAACAGAAACGGGAAATCCCGATCCGAATTTTAGCAGCACTAATCTCCCAATTATTTGAGCAGGGCCTATTAATGATGCAGTAATAATTGCGAAAGAATATCCTGCTCCTCTATCCATCAATATGGGAATTAAATGATTAGTAAGTATGCCATGATTAATAGCAATTAGAAAAAAAGATCCCCCAATTAGCCAAAAAATAGGCTTATTGAAAACTCCGAAAGAATTTAATTTTTCTCGCTGAGACTTTCCAACCGAATCCAAATCCCCCTTAGGATATTCAAAAATTAATCCTCCAAGAAATAAGGTCGGAGCAGCTAAAACAGCAACTCCTATAGAAAAAATTTTGATGGCGATTTGCCAAGAATAAAAACTTGTAAGAAGTGCCCCAAATACGAATGCAACAGAAGGCGCTAACCCAGCAATGATAGATACATGAGTCATAACACGCCTAGACTCACTAGGCTTAAGTTTTAAAACATGCGAAAAACAAGCTTCGTACAAACAAGCACTTTGTGCAAAGCCGATAATTATCCATGCCAAAATGAAACTAAAATATTCTCCTTCGATGGTAATGGAAAATAATGCAATTGAACCGACCAATGCGCCTATAAGCATTACCCACTTCCCAAATCCATTATCAATTAATTTTCCAATTAAAGGAGCAGAGATTGCTGAAACAAATATGGCTAAAGAGAAACCTAGTGTCAATTCTGCCTTAGACCATAGAAGATTATTCTCCCAAGTCACCAAAAATGCCGCAAACACATAAAACAATCCAGCCCAAGAAAAAATTTGTCCGAACGATAATAATCCCATCCCTAAATTATTTATCTGATTCGATTCCAAGCGATTTAATTTTAGTAATAGATATAGACGATTCATTCATGTAAGATGTCACAGCGCAAAAAAATTGTAAATATTTAGGATCTTTTACTAGTTTAATTTTTGAGGTTGTTGTGGATAGAGAAATTAACCACTCCAATGTTCCAGGCGTGATAATCAATTATTCACCTGCTACTTCGGGAAGTTATCTTGGAAGTCCATGTATTTTAATATTGCCTAATGGCGAATATTTGGTTTCACATGATTATTTCGGCCCAGGCACAAACTACGATACGATGGAATTATTTACATCGAAGGACCAAGGAAAAACCTGGACAAACATCTCAACTATTGTTGGACAGTGGTGGTCAACTCTTTTCAATCACAATGAAGACCTCTATGTTTTAGGAACATCTCGTGAATATGGATACCCCGTCATTCGCAAATCAATAGATCGTGGTGCTACGTGGACCACACCATTAGATGAACAAACTGGAAAATTATCCACTTATGATAGATATCATTGTGCACCTGTACCTGTAGTCTCACACCAAGGATACATTTGGCGAGCATTCGAACTTTCTCAAGGTCCTAGAGAAAACTGGCCTGCGCAAGTTTTATCAGTAGATGCATCCTCAGATTTACTACAATCAAAGAATTGGAGATTTAGTGAACCATTTCCTCACCATTGGTCTCAATCACAATGGATTGAAGGGAATATAGTGGTTACTCCACAAAATACGTTGGTTAATATACTAAGATCAAATCTAAGAAATCTTCCAAAGGATCGCATTGACTATGGTGAAGACAAAGCAGCGGTTTTACACATTTCAGAAAATGGGGAAACACTAAATCATTACAAAAACAAAGATATTATTGATTTCCCTGGTGGAGGAGTAAAGTTCACTATCAGATTCGACCAAGTTTCTAAGCGATATTGGAGTTTAACTACAAAACAGACAAACCCTATAGCATTCCGAAACAATTTGGTTTTGATTTCATCAAGTAACCTTAGAGAATGGAAAATTGAATCAAAGATCCTTTATCATCATGACCCAAAAACTCATGCATTCCAATATGTAGATTGGCAAATAGACGCAGACGATATGATTTTCGTATCTAGAACCGCTCATGATGATGGTGTTGGTGGAGCAAATAACGCACATGACTCAAATTACATCACTTTTCACAGAATAGAACATTTTCGAGAGCGTAACTCAAAGGATATGCTGTTAAATTGAAATGATTTATTGCGAAACAGCAGCTGGCGTTTCTGATGAAGGATCAAATCCTTTCATGCCTGTACCACCAGGACTAGCCCATCCATCAAGCCCAGCTGTTGGTCTATAATTTGGATCAAATCCATCCAATGCATCAACAACATAATATGTTACATAAATGGATACAGATAAGATTATAACTATCCAAATAATCTTTTTAACAGTAAGTTGCCTAATAAGTTGATTGACCATTATGCACCTCAATATACAACTTCACAATACGGAAATCATATAAATTATTAAAATAATTTTCAAATTACATAATCATTATGCTACAAGTAACTGGATTAATTGAACCAATTACTTCGATTAAAAGGAATTCGTTTCCCGTTCAATAAAACTCCTACCACAGTTGAGCGAACCAAATACTTATATGTAAATAAGCCAAAAATTGTAGTCACGAAAATTGATATTAAGAACTTTAGCTCTATCCAAAGAGGGATTGTGAACATTGAGAATGTCAAAAATGATACAACTGGCAAATGAATTAAGTAAATCCAATATGAACCATCCGAAACAAACCTTAATTTCGAATTGTAGGAACTAAATTTATTTTCAGCAATTCCAATAAATGAATATGAAAACGAAATTGCGCAAACTGTTTTCAAAAGGACTGGAAAACTATTAAAAATTAATTCCCAATATTCTTTCCCGGAAACTATTCCTGCAAGAGCATAGATGTCCAGAGCTTTATTATTAAATTCAAAAAACATCAACATGGAAAAACCAACAACGCCAACTAAAAAATAGTAATGTGAACGTGACTTCAAAAATTCAAACAGTAATTCGTTTCGGAACAAACTGAATCCCAGAACAAAATAAATCCCTGTAGCCAAGGGGTTCCCAATTAACTCTCCTTGCATTGGTATATTTATTAAAAAAAGAATAAATATTAATGAAAACGGGACTTTTGATCGGAATAAAACAGTAGATAATATCAGCCTAAATTTATGAGATAGATCTCCAATAAAACTTAATCCTATAGCATTTAAAACATTTTTTGCCTTAAGAAACAATAAATCCAGGAATCTTAATATAGCTGCAAAAATAGCAATAATTATGAGGTGCCAAAGAAACCATAAATGGTGTGGCTGTCCTTCATATGAATAATGAAAGAATATTTTACCGGTTCGCCCGTATTCAAATATCCATGGAATTGTTAAAGACATTACAGGAACAAAAATTATTGCTACTAAAAATATTCGTAGAAATCGATTTTGAGCCCATAATTTCCAAGACTTTTTACTAATGACAAGATTTGCAAAAAAACCTGCCAAAATAAAAAATAACGGCATTCGCCAGACATGGATGAACTCAAAAATAACCTTAATTACATCAGAATTACTACTATCGGAAGGCCATAAATCTCCAATATCCATATAAGGCAAAGCAGCATGCAACACAATCCCTAAAAGCATTGCTAATGCCCTTAGAGCATCTATTCCATGAAACCGATAATTCAGCGTTTGGTTTTGTTGTAGTCCCAATCCTCGAAAATTAAAGTTTTGACCACATTTAATACAAAATTGATTTTTTTGTGAGTTTTCAAAACCGCAGTGAATACAATTTCCCATATCGGCAAATCCAAAACAACGGAGAAATTAAATATAATTCCTCCGTTGAGTATTTAACATGTTAGTTGGTAAAACAGTTTACCAAGGCATCTTCCTGCCCATTTCCTTACGGATTTTATTTACTACTTCTTCATCCGGACAACCCATAATTCTTGTTCCAATATTAAAAATAGTATGCCTCGCACGTTCTTCAAAAGTAAGGTTAGGATCTCCCCAACTACATAAAAATTTCAGTCCAGCTTTATCACAGGCATCCTTAACAATACCCATTGCTCTTTGCATAACTGGAGGATATGGAGGATCATGCATGTCTGGATCTCCATGCGACATACCCATATCGCCTGGTCCCCATTCAGCAAATGATAAACCTGGAACCGCAGCAATATTGTCAGCATCTGGCAAACAGAACCTATCCTCAATTTTTAAACCTAACAATAATTCCCCATCAGGATTTAATGGCCAGGGATCTGCTTTGTGTACATACTCTTTTGCATCTAGTCCCCAAATAGCTGCTGGGCCTCTCTGACCTCCTCCTCCTCGCATTCCTTCAGGCAATCCTTGATCTCGACCAATTTTCTGAAATACATACCGCGTTGCAGCAACAAAATTCGCAACAGCATCAGCTCTTCTAGCATGCGTATGCAAAATACCATGAACACCAGCAGTAAGAACATGCCGAATCTGCCAAGAATTATATATTACTTCTTCAGGAGTCTTGCAATTGGATGGAAGCGTAGTAATTACTGTTGGAGTCAAATGACCACTAGGTGTTGGCCCACCATCTTTCAATCCCTTCATGAATTTGGTTAATCCAACTGTATCAAATGGATGATGTTCAAAATCAACTTGAATCAAATCAGCCCAAGTTTGTGACATTTCTTTTCCCGCCTCATAAGACAATTCAGGAGCACCAGTTGAAAAAATGACCTGATCTTCTTGCATGAGTTCAATACATTTGTTAATTCTTACCATATATTACCTCCTAAATTTCCTAGTTATTATCGATATTCTAATCGAATTGTTTTTTTACGCAATCTTAAAAATTCAAAATGGGTGCTATTTTTCGCATAAAATCATTTTTTCGATACTTAAATTGAGATTTTATCATTCAAAATCACTTTCGAATCATCAGAATTAATCGATATCATTTGATTCTCTTTAATTCTAGTAGTCGCTTGTTTTGTTTGAAATATTGCAGGGATAGAATATTCACGTGCTATTATCGCAGGATGCTGAAAAATATCTCCTTCATCTAAAACAATCCCTGACAATAATGGTAAATAAGGAGTCCAGTCAGGACCTAAATTTTTCGAAACCAATATATCACCTTTTCTAATCCTGTCAGGAGTATCATTTTCAGTAATCACACGCGCATTACCTGAAGCCATCCCAGTAGAAGCAACTTCACCTATTAAATAATCATAATTGTTTTCGATTGGATCCCCTGAATTTAATGCCTCTATTTCTTCTTTGGGCTTTCCAAGAAAATCCGGAGGGATAATACGACTTAAACGTACAAATTCTTCTTTACGATCTTGTAAAATAGAATGTGATTCTGATTTGGTTTTCTTGCCTTCACAAATAGATTCAAGTTCTTCAATAGAAAAATGAATTACGTCGTCATAGTGGCTCATGAAATCTTTTTCTACAAGTACTTTTCCAAGCTCGAAAATTGCATCTCTCATTTGCCCAACTGTATTCTGCTCGATTAAATGATTATGTCCCTCCATATACTTAATTTGATCTTGAGCCCATTTCAAAGATTTCTCAAACCGAAAAAGTTTTTCAGAATTACCAGCTAAAAATCTCCTGATTCTTCTTGTCTCATAATATCGTTGGGTTGCCTCATCTCCTGACTTTCTGAAAGCTTTTTGAATATCTTCTTGAGAATACAAACGAATCAATTCGAGAGGAATCTCGTTTTTCATATTCCAAGTCGGACTAGTCAATGTAATAGCTGAACCAAAACCAAATCCCCATCGATAACCATAGGTCTTTAATAATGACTTGAATAACCTATTAAATAGCTTAATATCTTTCACGTTTTGATATTTTGGATCGTCTATTATCGAGAAATCCTTCTCAGAAAAAGCTTTCTTCAATAATTGATTTCCCTGCACTATGACAGCAAGATTTCTCATTTTTTTAACAAGTTTTGTTGTAGGAGTAGGTATAGATTGCAAAAATATCTTTGCCTTATCCTTTGGTTGACCAGTAATCTCATTAAATTCTTTTGCCCAATCAAAATCATCTGGACTCACATTACTACACCAATGTAGATGCCCCATAGCAAATCCGGATTCATTGATGCATTTTTTTAAATAATTTAACCTTTGCAAAGGTAAATTCCCTTGTTCCCTGGCACGTCTTAACCTAGCATGAATTTTCCTGAGTAAAGGAAGAGTTTCTTCCTCATACATTGATGTTCCTCTATCTAAGTAAAGTTTACATTTTGAGGAATGCCTGTTCCTAATTTCTGAATCTTTAGATTCATTCCCTAAAGAATGTCGAATATAAGCAAAATTGCGGATAAATTTCACGTCGTGATTTTTAGTCCGAGCAACAGCAGTTTTTGTGTAACACTCTCTTGCTCCCTCAGCATATGAATTTGCAATATCAATTTGCAATTTATATGCAGGAGCACCACCTAATATCCCTTTCCGAAGTTCCCAAGTAAAATTCCTATCTAATCTATTATCCCATTCTTCGACAACAGGAAATTTTGAAGTAATAGGACGTGATTGTAAAATTTTTATTGAGTCACTTTCAACAGCAAACTCGATATCTTGAGGACTTTGAAAAACCCTTTCAAGTTCCAAAGCTATTTGACCCAATTGATTTAATTGACCTGTAGACAATGTCGGTTGTAAAACTCTTTCTCTGGAAACTTGTATCTTCTCAACTCCAGCTAATGGGTTTAGTGTGAATTGCTGAGTCTTGGCTCGAATCAATGACGAATTATTTACTTGTTCATCATAATCAACTTCAAAATGATCAGATTCAACTTCTCCAGTCACAACTCCTTCCCCAAGCCCATATGCAGCACTTATTATCAAGCGTTTATCTCCATTTATCGGGTTTCTTGTAAACATTACTCCAGAGACATTAGGGTTTAATTGCTTTTGTATCAACACCGCCATCTCATAAGGAGCATTAAGTAGATCATTCTTAAGACGATATGAAATCACATTAGCTGAAAATGTTGATGCCCATATACGCAAAATTGCACTGACAATATTTTCAATTCCCGTAATATTCAATTCGGTTCTATATTGACCCGCAAAACTTGCGCCAATCAAATCTTCTGATATTGAAGACGATCGGACTGAAACCGATCCTGAACCAATCCTCGAATATTCTGATTCAATTTGAGATATAATCCTCTTCTTAATTTTTAATGATGAAATCTTCTTACATGCGAATTTCGAAATCTCCTGAACCTGTGTTAAATCATCGGGTTTAATACTTTGAATTTTGTCGGAAATAAATTTTGATTGATCTCCCAAAATATCCACAAATACAGAGCATGGAATTATAAACCCATCAGGAGTATCAAATTTTTGAGTAAGTATTTTGGCAATACCAGCCCCTTTTGATCCAAGCTCTTTCGGATCAAATGATTTTAAACTGTTCAAAGAAATTACATTATTCATCCAACAAACTTCCATTAATACTGTCAACATTAGATATAAAAAATGTACCGGCTGAATCCAAGCTTGAAGCCATTTTAAACCAACCAAAGCCGGACATTATTCCACATCCATTTCAAACAGCACTTTTTACCTCAATGGTCTACGCAAGAGTAGAGCTAAAAAGATTCAATACGAATATGTTAATCATATGACACAGATTGTCAAAGTAAGTCATAAAATGCTATTTTTTAAACCTATGGAATTCAATGAAAGTTAGGATCCAATAATGTTTAAACACATCTCACGAAACCAACTAATCATAATTATACTAGCTTCATTCATTGGAACAGTACTCATTTGGGGATGTATTGATTCTGCATTAAACTCACAAAACAAAGAACCTAAAATGAGAGCTGGGGGAACAAGTGAATTCCGAGTAGATATACAAAATAAATAACATGCAAATCTGTTTTCTTTAATTTGATATTATTACTTTATGAATGCAAAAAACTGGAAACACAACTTTGTATATTTTCTAACCAAAAGATCAATATTTGTCACCTGCACCGTTTTAATTTTAACCGTATTTCTTCTACTTCCCTTGTTCCAAATGGGGACTAATATACAGGCTTCCCCAAACCCACCACACGAGGTTTATGAACTACAAAAAGAAATCGATAAAAAATTTCCAACATCAGTCCACTTTGCATCATTTGTTATGGAAGCAAAAAATGGTGATGTTCTTACTAGAGACGTTTTATTAGAATTCAAACAAAACAAAACTCAACTATTAGAATTAGATTTAAACGGAAAATTGGCTTCAGGATCTTTAGAAAAACAACCTTATCTATTTGCCTTTTTTGACCCAATTACAGGAATCGAAGTCAAAGGGATAAGTTCTATTTTAGAACCGATCGAAGCAATCCTTTTTACCTCAGGGAAATCACTTGAATCTTGCTCAGACGAAGAATTAAAGTTTGCAGTTCATAAATTACTTTCCAACACTAACTCATCAGGTGCAATCGATTTTTTATCAAGACATGCAAGTTTTGAGAAAAGAGAGGTTTTGGGTCAAGAAATCCAATGGTGGACCTCCCCTGCAATGATCTTCACAGCAGTTGCTGATAACAGCAAATTAGGTGGAGCTGGTCTTGAAATAGGAATTGGAGGAGGGCCCGATGTCATAAATAAAGAACATCTAAATAGACGAATTGACACAATTATGGCGGGAGAATCAAAGGCATATGAAATTTGGGGTGTAGCAATTGATGCAAATCTGGAATCAGAAGAAGAGGGAAAAGAAGCTGGAATATTTGTAACTTTTACCATCATCGCAGCATTAATTGTCGTCGGAATAAGCCTAAAATCTTATTGGGCGACGTCACTCACTGGAATAGGTTTAGGAATCCTAATAATATGGGTTAAAGGTTTTTCTGCACTTATCGGAATCAAAAGCGGACTAGTAATTGATCTTATAGTTCCTATCAGTATGATATCTCTCGGCGTTGATTTCGCAGTCCACTCAATCCGCAGATATAAAGAAGAAAAAGACGTAGGTAATACCCCCAGAAATGCCTTTGCAATTGGCATGACAGGAGTACTCGTAGCACTACTTTTAGCCATGGCTAGTGATAGCATAGCTTTCCTATCAAATCTCTCATCAAATATTGAAGCAGTAATTCATTTCGGTGGAGCTGCAGCAATTGCAACAATTTCTTCATTTATACTACTTGGAATCGTTGCTCCACTATCCTTAATGAGAATAGATGAACTAATGCAATCCAAGGGAAATATCTTCTCTGGATTGAAATATAAGATTTTCGGTATCGCAGGAGGGATTGGAATCTCTTTTGCTGCTGGTGGATCAGTAATCTTGCTGATAGCAGTTAGTAAAACAATCGGTGTAGTGATGCTTGGTCTTACAACATTTGTTTTCATCATAGTGCCACTAACGTACATTTTTTTTCGTGTGAAAAATATTCGAAAACCAGAGAATCAAAGTTCCGAAAAAAAATCTTACACAAAAAATCAATTTCAGAAATCTTATCTGCAAAGATTAGTTAAATTAGCAACGAGTTACCCAAAATTAGTAATTCTTATAACAACTTTAATTACATCTATTTCAATTTTTTTCGCATTTAATTTAGAGCCCACCTTTGATGTAAAAGATTTCTACGACCCTGATTCTGATATGGTAATTGGGCTAGACAAAATAGACGACCATGTAGGTGAACAAGGAGGAGAACCTGGGATTGCATTCATTGAAGGTGATTTAATGGACCCAAATGCCATAGCATCAATTTCACAATTCATCGAATCCCTACGAGAGGTGAATCAAATCGCAACCAGACCCAGCGGTGAAATTACCCTTGGATATAACATTGTAAATATTTCCAAAATGATCATAGAGAATCCTAAAACAATTCAAGCAATTAAATCTTCTACAGGTATTCTAATTGAAGATAAAGACCAAAATTTAATACCTGACACAAAATTGCAAATGCTTACCGCTATTAAATTCACATTGGAAAATGGAATTATTTCAGATAATGGAATAACTATTGTCAAATCGGATGAAGTAAGAGAAGCTATTTATTTTTCAAATTCTGAAGCTGACTTAACTAGAGTGATTTTTCAAATCCCGGGCACTCGAAACCAAATGGTAGTTAATGAAACAGCAAAAGCAGTCAACCCCTTACTTCAATCCCTTGAAGCCCAACCACCTATTTCTAAAGCAAGACTTACAGGTTCTCCATTCACAAGAGAGGTACAGCTTTCTGCATCGACTCGTACACTTTATACATCTTTGCCTATAGCAATCATTGCAGCAACTTTGCTATTAATTATTACAATGCGCTCTTTTAAATACGCAATTGTGACAGTAATACCTATTGGACTAGTTGTAGCATGGTTATACGGCATTATGAATTTGGCAGGATTCTCTTTAAATTTTGTAACCGCAATGATAGGAGCCATTTCAATAGGAATAGGCATAGATTATTCAATTCATATGACTGAAAGATTCCGTGAAGAATTTAAACGCAATTTAACACGATCTCTCGCAATACAAAAAGCTGCTAGAGGTACAGGAACTGCATTGCTTGGATCTGCAGCATCAAGTATCGTGGGGTTCGCAATAATGGGATTTGCGCCAATGCCAATGTTTGCTTCATACGGACAACTGACTGCATTAATGATTTTCTTGGCCTTTGTTTCTTCAATTATTGTATTACCATGCCTATTAATGTTGATAACCAAAGAAAAACCCAATCCTGAATCATTGGAGGAATAATGTCCAATATAGATGTACTAACATACGGATTCTCTCTATCATCCAATCAAGGCAATTTTGGATGGTCAACAATATCATTATTAAGAGTTAACGGGACCCACATTTTGATAGATACTGGACCGTCTTCAAGAAGACGTCTATTACTATCCACCATGAAATCACATGGACTAGAACCAAATGATATTGATATTGTGATCCTAACTCATCTGCACTGGGATCATTGCCAAAATACAGACCTGTTTTCAAATTCAAAAATTCTTGTCCACCCTAAAGAATTGGATTACGCGAAATCACCCAAACGGGGTGACTGGGCAACAGTTCCATTGATAAATGAAGTCCTTTCTAAAATGAGTGTCAATCCTGTATCAGATGGAGATAAAGTAACCGATGGAGTAAGAATTGTTGACACACCAGGTCATACTTCAGGCCATATGTCAGTTTCAGTTGAAAGTGACAAAGGAAACATAATTGTCTCAGGAGACGCCTTATCTGATGGAGGTTCCATCACTAGAGGCCTACCCCAAAATGTTTTTTATGACAAATCCCAGGCAACGGACAGCATACAGAAAATGGTTGATACTTCTAAAATATTTTACCCAGGCCATGACAGACCATTTAAAATTGGATCAAGTTCAATTGAGTATATTGAAGGTCCAACAGATGTAGAAATTGTAAATTCTATAGGGAATTCAGATATAGTTGGAGTTAGCTATAAAGTGCAAAGGCAACTAGAAACAAATATTGAAATAACACAAAAATAGGCGGAAATCTTTTATAAATTAATTCCCTTGTTCTCCTTCTTTCGTCTTACAATATTCACTAAAATATAGACTAATGGAGTATCAATAATTGCCACAACGATTTTAATTAAATACGTAATCCAAATCATATTCAATATGTCATCGAATGAATAAATTCCAACAAATGCAATTAAAATAAATATTGTAGTATCTATTCCCTGTGAAACAACTGTTGAAGCATTATTCCTAAACCACAAGAATTTTCCACCTGTAACCTTTTTCCACATTTCAAAAGCTAAAACATCATGATTCTGACTAACCAAGTATGCAACCATCGATGCAATGACTATCCGTGGAACAGCTCCCAAAATTTGATCATAAGATTGCTGATCATTCCAAAAAGTTGCTGAAGGAAGAATCCCTGCAACATAGATAATAGATATCATTAGTAAATTGGCTAGAAATCCGAGCCAAATAATTTTAGTCGTGGTTTTCCGTCCATAAACTTCAGAAATAACATCGGAAATAAGAAATGTTAAAGGATAAGCGATAATACCCGCATCTATTCCTTCTGACCCAATGGCGATGATTTTAACAGCTGAAATATTTGCCGTCAGAAGCAATGTTGTGAAAATTACTGCAAGTGAAATTAAATACATAAGCCGATTATAACCAATTCATGCTCCAAAAATGAAAATTATTGCTCTTCACAAATTATAGATTGAAAAATTATGCCCTCTTTGACACAATTCCATTAAAATTAAATGCATATGATCGAAATAAATGGAGTAAATTAAATGAATCGATTCCGTAATACTTTGATAATAACTTTTCTTTTAGTTCTCCTACTAGTCGGATGTAGTAATGGGTCACAAAGTGAAGCCGAATACTTTGATCCAATGAACAAATATATTGCGGAAATTAGTGAATCAAATTTTTCCCCTGCACAAGTTTCAGCTAGCAGTCTAGATACGAGTTTCCAATCAAACATCCTTGCAGGTTTAAATACATTAACACCTCCAAAATTGTATGCTAATACACATCAAAGTTTAATCGACCAAATCGAAACATGGAATTCAAATGCTTCCAAAGCTTCTGAGGTTTTAATCGAAACAGAAGCCGAAATATTAAAGTTAGCTGAAGAAATCAATTTAAATATCAATGATGTCGTTAGTTGTGAAACCGCAAGTGCCTTAAGTGCGGCATACGCTGAACAACAATTTTCCAAAATGCAAACTTTCATGAATTCTGAATCGGGTGCGGACGCTATTTTATTCTGCGATAGTTTGTATATAGCTGAACAAAAAATTTGGGAAGCTTTTGATCGATACAATGAACTTAAAACTGATCGAAAAGCCGTTGTAGATGATTTGGTCAGCACACAGTGAAAATAGTTGATCTGAAAATCTGGGTCACTAGACCCAATGTCAACAGTAGAAGCTACGTCTTCCTTCGCATTGACACTGATGAAGGGATTTCTGGGATTGGTGAGGCAACAAGCTCTGGGGGTGGTGGAAGTATAATTGTCGGGAACATTTTGAACTTCCTTAAAAACTCAACGGTGAAAGAAGATTTTAGAGAAACATTAATTGGAGAAAACCCTGAGCATGTAGACCTAATATGGCATAAGCTGTTCCGAAGATTCACTGGTGGAGGTGGATTCGGGGGATTTGTGACGACAGTAATGAGTGGAATTGATATAGCACTATGGGATATTAAGGGCAAAATTGCAAATAAACCAATTTACGAAATTCTTGGTGGAGGACCAGTAAGAGATCAAATTGAAATGTATACTCATGTGCAACCAGGAGATCCTTCATATGCTGCTAATCAAGCAAGGGAACTCGTTTCAAAAGGATTTAAAACAATAAAACTAGATCCCTTTCAACCAGAAATGAAACAGCATCACAGAAGATATATTCAAGGAATGATTTCTCCTAAGGCAGCAACATTGGGGCAAGACACTGTCGCAGCAATCAGAGAGTCGGTAGGCCCAGAAATTGAAATACTTATCGACTGCCATGGAAACTTCAATGTTCCAACTGCAATTAAAATAGCAAAAATGCTCGAACCATATAACATTGGATGGTTTGAAGAGCCTGTTCAACCAAACAGTAATGAAGCACTAAAACAAGTAAAAGAATCAGTAAATGTTCCAATCTGTGTTGGAGAAAGACTTTATACCAGGTGGGATTTTCTACCAATTCTTAAAGAAAATCTCGCTGAATATTTGATGCCCGATATTCTATGGACTGGCGGAATCTCAGAGTTATACAAAATTTCGACATTAGCAGAAACATTTTATGTCCCGGTCAGTCCTCATGATGCTAGTGGCCCCATCAATATTCTTGCTGGTGCTCATACAATGATGACCGTACCAAACTTCTTTAAACTTGAAATGAACCACTCGAGCCTTCCAACTTTAAATATGATGATTACCGAACCAATAAACATTAATCAAGGATATTTGGAGTTGCCTTCAAGGCCTGGTCTCGGAGTAGAATTGAATGAAGATTACTTAGAATCCCACCTTGATCCTGATTGGAGCTAACACCACTTTTTGACCAAAAATCACCACATAGCCCCCTAATAAATCAGACAAACAGGAGTCTCTGTTGAATCAAACCCCTTACATATATACCGTGAGATTTGATCTAGATACCGCGATCGAAGTTGAAGCAAACCAATGGGCCAACACTTCTCATATTCAAGATCTTTTGGATATAGGCATACTTAGTGCAGTGAGATACAAATCCATTAAAGGTATTCAGGACTATCTTCACATTTATGAAATCCCGGATCCAGAAACATTACACACCAAAATTTACGCTGAAACCAGAAATCATGACGAAACTGGTGCAAAACTGCGACATGGTTTTACAAACCATTCCGCATCTGTTTATAAACAAGTCCTCACAAATGGAATTGCAGAAAACCACCATGAACAAAATAAAATTTCGAAAGATTCCTGGGGTTCAATTAGAAGTCCATTTTTAATAACACTTAGAATGGATGTTGCCCTGCCAGAATCAAAAGATTTAATACTTTGGAATAAAATTGAACATTTCCCGAAAATCCTAGATGCAAAAGGGGCAATAAGTGCCCGGCTTTGTATTAAGACTGAAAAACAGCACCCTACAAGCAATTCAAGAGATCCCGAATGGATAGCAATATACGAGATAAACAATCTTGATTTTATGAAAGATCCAAAAGTGGCTGAAGCTAACTCAACAGAATGGGCTTCTAAAATCCATGAGGCAACCAAACAATCAAACTTGAATATTCTAGAAAGAATACACCCAAAATAATAATGGCGGTTCCCTTAAAGACCTGCTATATAAAAAACTTTTTTGATAAAATAATAAAATTGCAAGCTAATATTAAATTGGAGACCTAAGAATGACAGATGCTACTTTGATGAACTCTGAAATTTTGGTTGACTCGGAATGGTTATATAACCATTTAGACGACCCAAATCTACGGATAATAGATTGTGATCTACTAGATTCATATGAAAGGTCACATATAAAAGGAGCGGTGGGAATCAGTGTTCACCATTATATTAAGCATCCTTCATATCCAAAAGACCCAAAAAACTTCCCTTGGGTGGCGGATGCTGAAACAGTTAAGGAAATCTTCGAAGACATGGGAATCGGAGATGACACTACCGTCGTAACATATGATAGTGGTGGAAGTCTATGGGCTTCACGCTTCTGGTGGGTTCTAAACTATTATGGGCACACAAACGCTAAAGTCCTGGATGGCGGTTGGAAAAAATGGTTTGATGAAGGAAAACCAATTTCAATCGACCCTCCCAAAAAAATCTCTTCAACTTTCACACCCAATACAGATGATAAATTAATTTGCACCCTCGATCAGGCTTTATCAAAAATAGACGACCCTAAATCAATATTCCTTGATGTTAGATCTGATGGAGAATGGAATGGGAGCAATTCTAGAGGAAACGCAAAATCAGGTAGGATCCCAGGATCCATTCACATTGAATGGACCAATTTTGTGACTGCGGACAAATACCAAATTTTTAAAAGCCACGATGAACTAAGACGCATACTTGAAGAATCTGGAGTAACCCCTGACAAGGAAATAATACCCTATTGACAGGGAGGAATCCGTGCGGCGCACGGAGTATTTGTATTAACACTTTTGGGATATTCTAAAAAACGGAATTATGATGGATCTATGGGTGAATGGGCCAACTTGCCGAACACACCACTAATAACATAATTTCAAGTTTATTAATTATTTTGGATTTTTCACATAATGAAATCTAAAAATTTTAAGATAGGTCTAATTATCAACCCAATTGCAGGAATGGGTGGAAAAGTCGGATTAAAAGGAACGGATGGAAACAAAACGGTCTCCCTAGCTAAAGATTTGGGAGCGAAACCTGAATCTAATTTTAAAACTCTTCAAGCTTTACAAGAATTCTCCTCACTTAAAGATTCATTTGAATTGATTACTTGCCCTGGAGAAATGGGTGAAAATGCTGCAAAAAAACTTGGATTTAATATAAAAGTTATTGGCAAGAAAAATTTTCAAACCAGTTCGGATGACACAAAAAATGCTGCCGCAGAAATGCAAAATCAAGGAGTTTCATTAATCGTAATTGCAGGTGGAGACGGAACTGCTAGAGATGTTTTTGAAGCCATAGGAAATAATGTACCAATTTTAGGAATCCCCACAGGAGTAAAAATTTACTCAGGAATCTATGCCCTAACCCCCTATTACGCTGGAAAAGCTGTATCCCAATATTTGTCTGGCAAATTAACAGAATTCACACTGTCAGAAGTAATGGATATTAATGAAGATGATTTTCGGGCAGGCAAACTAACTGTACAAATCTTCGGATATCTGAACACATTCAAGGAACCATCATTAGTTCAAGGAACAAAAAATGCTTCAGTCGCAACTGAAGAGGATGAATTGCTTGGTATTTCATCCGAATTGATTCGTAAAATGGAAGACAATACATATTATATAGTTGGTTCAGGAACAACACTCCAACCACTAATGGATGAATTAAATCTGAAAAATACTGTTTTGGGAATCGATATTATTTTAAATAAAAAATTAATTGCTAACGACGTCAATGAAACAGAAATTATGAAAATTATCAAAGGACAAAAAGTTAAATTAATCGTCACCATAATTGGAGGTCAAGGCTATATATTTGGAAGAGGAAACCAACAAATTAGTTCTAAAGTAATTAGAAAAGTTGGCAAAGAAAACATCATCGTTGCAGCTACAACATCAAAACTTCACGCTTTATTAGGTAAACCGCTAAGAGTTGATACCGGTGATCAAAAATTAAACAATGAATTAAGTGGTTACATTCAAGTAACTACTGGATACAAACAAAACCATCTGGTAAATGTTGTGTAATTTTTGCGGAAACCACTAAGGACACCACTCTGCTTCTCCGCCTTTTTCTATAGACAACCTACTACGTTCAAGGCAATCCATACGATCTTTCAGCCTTTTCTCAGTTTCTTCCCACATCCTCTGATCCTCATCTTTTTCACAGTCACAATCAGCTGACACTTGTTGGTCAATTATTTTAGTATCCTCATTGATTTCAGTTGCTGTAACAGTTGCTACAAGTAAATGATCCATCCCCAATTTCTCTGAGTTAGAATTTTTCTTACACCCAAAAGATACTAACAATAGCAAAAGAATCAAAAATGGCAGATATTTTGCCAACTTGGTCATAATTTTCCCTTTTATGGAACAACTGCAGAAACATCTACTGAGGTCTCAATTTGATTACACGTAGTATTAATACATTCTTCTAGTTTCACTACTATTTCAGACTTCGCTGGATTAGTAATATCAAATTCAAAAATACCTTGATCTGACTCTAAATTTGTATGATCTTCAGACCACTGAAGATCAGATTTCATTGAAGTCCTATGAGCTTCGCATGAAATTTTGCTATTACCAGAATCAAATTCACACTTTGCTGCAAGTTTTGAAGCTAAAGTACCATCTACACTAGGTTCTTTCTTTTTAGTAGGATCAAAAAACGCATTCCCAGTACTTGCACCACGATTTCCACCAAGTGTAGAAGTCTCACCTCCGGCAGGCTTGTAGTTTGGATCATATCCACCTTCTTCCCCTCCTCCACAACTGATTAAGATGACAGAAAACATGAAAACTAACGAAAGAATAATAAAAATAAATCTTGTCATTTTAGTCTCCTCACCAAAAAATTGATTTCATATCGAATTTTATTTTGTATATATTAACTTATAAGATAATAAAATTGTTCTGTATTTTGACAAAAACTTTCAACCGATTAACATATCCCCAACACAACATGGAGGATCATAGTGAAAGTAGGGACTTCTCTAACTCACGGTAGCATCAAAGAAATAGCAACTCAATCAATAACTGCTGAAAAAAATGGGTATGATTTTATAACTACCAACGAAGCTCAACATAATCCATTCTTCCCAATAATTACAGCTTCTGAACATACCACAAAAATCCAACTAGTTACTTCTATAGCCTTGGCTTTTTCCAGAAGTCCTATGGATACTGCCTATATGGCATGGGACCTTCAAAAAATGACAAATGGTAGATTCATTCTTGGTTTGGGAGCACAAGTTAAAGGACACATTACCAGGCGATTTAGTATGCCTTATTCAAAACCCGCTAAACGAATGAGAGAATATATTTTAGCTCTAAAAACAATTTGGAACGCATGGCAAAACCAAGAAAAATTAGATTTCCAAGGTGAATTTTACAGTTTTGACTTAATGCCTCCATTTTTTACTCCCGAACCAATTGAAAATCCAAATATTAAAATATATCTAGCTGCAGTCAATCCTATGATGCTTCAATTAGCTGGTGAATTATGTGACGGGGTGCTAATCCATCCATTTAACACTCAAAAATATACTGACGAAGTTATCATTCCTAATATTCAATTGGGGGCAGAAAAATCAGATAGGAGTGAAAATTCTGTTGAAATCAACGAAGGTGGATTTATTGTTACCGGACCTAATGATCATGATATTGAAAACTCGAAAATTCAAACAAGATCTCAACTAGCTTTTTATGCTTCAACGCCTTCATATTCACCAATAATGAATTTACATGGATGGGAAAATACAGCAAAAAAGCTTTACCAAATGTCCAAAACAGGAGACTGGAATAATATGGGAAATGAAATCGATGACGAAATGCTAAACTCTTTTGCTGTAATCGGAAATTATGAAGAAATCGCAGCTCGTATAAAATCCAGATTCAGTGACTATGCATCTTCAATTAAGTTTTCTATTCCTGAAAATGCCGATGATTCCATACTAAGGACAATAATTCATTCAATTAAATCTTAATCTATTCCGTTAAAATTTTATAGTTTCTAAGGAGAATTCTGTGGTAGAAGAAGAAAGATCAATGTCAAAATATACTACGACAAGTGGTTACAAATATGACGAGTCCATTTCCGCATTACAAAAAATGATCAGAAGGGGTGATGAAGTCGAAGCCATGTATTGGGCAATAGAGCTTGAAGGAAAATATCATAATGATATGTGGGATAGGCTTGAAGTGATTTCACATGAAGATATTGGGATAACTTCAATGAATACAATTTTGTTCGTAAGAACTTGCAAAGAACAATATCTTGAATTCAGAGAAAAGAACAGCGGTAGTCGTAGACTAATGCTTGCGAATGCTATATTAGCATTATGTAGAGCGACCAAAACCAGAGTGGCAGATCACTTTAATATTTCATCTTATAGACGATTACCAGAAGAAAGAAAAGAAATCCCCGATATAGCTAAAGACGTACATACTAGATCTGGAGAAATTCTAGGCAGAGATTGGGACCATTTCTTCAATGAATGTACAATTCTGTTAGATGGTCTACCCATAGACGCTGATCCCTACAAAGAATCAGCCGTGGAGAAAGTTAAACGTGATATACCTAGAGTTGGTGAAGAAGGAAGCAAGTTTAACGAATGAAACTATGTTGCTCAAATTGCCCATTTGAAACAACATCAGGATCAACGCCCAACCACCTCTCAGCAATAGTAGAATAAATACTACGAAAGTCATTATTAAATTGGAGATCACCCTGAAGATGGTCCTTCTCTTTCAGTGATGGATAGTCTCCGTAAAGTCCACCATTGACTTCACCACCTACAATTAAAGAAACACCACCTGATCCATGATCGGTTCCTGCTGAATTATCACGAATCCTCCTACCAAATTCAGACCAAAGTAAAACTAATACATCATCTTCCAATCCATGTTCCTTCATATCCTCCATAAAATCACCAATAGCATTTGATGTTTCAGTCCAAAGTTTTGTATGAGTTTCCATCTCAGCTGCATGTGTATCAAAGCTACCGTGGCTTGTATAGAACACCCGAGTACCAATATCAGCAGTCAATACTTGAGCAATATTTCGCATCGATTGACCTATAGGATCATTCCCATATTCAATACTAGAAGAATATTTTTGAGGTGCTGTCCTTAAAATGTCAGCACCTTTTAAGGCCTGAATACCAGTTTCGCCAATAAACTGAGAAACTGTATCATGAGCCATTGCGCTTCCATAAATTTGTGAAAATGCAGTTAAGGCAAGTTCACGAGATTGTTCCCCCTCAATATCAGGAAGCAAACCATAATTTTCTAAATCACCAACAGATGCTACTGGAACTCCTTTACAAGACAAAGCTCTTGGCAATCCTCTGCCAAAATTCACACCAGTAATAGGGTTTTCTGCATTTGGATCAATTTCTCTAATTGCTCGTCCCAACCACCCTGAATTACCAATCCCAACTGATTCAGCAGTATTCCAAATATCAACGGATCTAAAATGTGATCGATTCGGCTCCGGATATCCAACTCCATTAATAACAGCTACTTTATTTTGATCCCATAAATCTTTTATAGAACTTAAAGCTGGATTAAAGCCTAAATAATCATTAATTTTAAGCACTTGGTCTTGTTCAATTCGAACATCTTTACGCCAGTCATAATACAAACCATCACCATAAGGTACAATAGTGTTCATTGCATCATTGCCACCAGCCAGTTGAACAATCACTAGAGATTTCATTCTTTTATTTGTTACCATTTTATCTCCTTACCTATCGAATTAAGCATTACGCTCAAAAATTTGTATCCTATGACGGTTTGTCTCAGTTACAAAAAGACGTTCCTTAGAGTCCAAGAATAGCGCCGAAGGTCCCCAAAACAATTTTTCAATGTGGGACGATTTTTCATGCGGATCATCGTTGAAGAATTCTATGTTTGGCTGAAGATCAGAAAGTTTTCTCACTTCACCTTCATCTCTATTAAGATCAAAATACTCTTTAGCCCATTCTGAATCAGTGGCTTCTCCAAGAAGTTTTTGAACAAATACTCCATCAGAATCCAAAACCTGGATAGATTCATTTCCCCAGTCGGCAACATATATATATCCCTCAGAATCGACAACTATGCTTGCAGGCTTGGAGAATTTACAATCTCCGCTAGCATACTCGCTCAGAAATTTACCGTCTTTTGAAAATTTCTGAATTCTGTCATTTCCCCAATCTGCAACATAAATTTCAGCTGAAGGCCCTACAGCTATGCCCCAAGGCAAGTTTAATTCTCCAATTTTATTGCCAAAAGTTCCAAACGAAAAAATCAACCTGCCATTTTTTGAAAATTTCTGAATTCTATGATTCTTTGCATCCGAAATCAATATATTGTCGTCCTCATCAAAAACAATACCTGAGGGGCCATTCAACTGACCCTCATTATGCCCATGTGTTCCCCAATGAGATATGAAATCACCTGAATTACTAAAAACTGAAACACGATGATGATGTTCATCCGTAATATAAACATTTCCAGAATGATCTAATGCAATCCCGCATGGCCATCTGAAAGCACCAGGTTCGTCCCCGCCCTTTCCAAAAATACCAAAATATTCCTCCGCCTCATTCAAAACAGTAACCCGAATGGTATCTGGTGATGAAGCAATTTCAGAAGATCTACTAATGACAAATATCCTACCATCAGAAGACATTGCAGAATCAACTGGGAAATAAAATCCCCGTCCCCTCATAGTAGTCATACCTATAGTTCGAGAATATTTCAAAAAGTTTTTTTGGGAGACTTTTTTAGTAACCATGATTTACTTACTCTCTTTGAAATTCAGGTGATGCGACAATAAGTTTTAAAATCCCAGAAATATTCACCTTACTAGATTCATCCAACCCATTATCACTTATATGAACTTCCCCATTTTTAGCTGCAAAATCCACAAGTTTAGACCTTGTATCATTCTGCACATTTATAGAACCTAGATGATCCAGGCAAATATCAACAAGTCTTTCAGGTGAAACAACTACACCATTGTCCGTTTCTACACTCTCAAATAAATTTTGAGAACCAGGAGTATTAATGTTTCCAAGTTCTTCGGAAGCAAAATTCATTCGTTCTACTAAAGCACCTGTATTTATCCAAGCCGTTCCACCATCATATCCTTCTACTGATGGAGGATTACTTAATGTTTGCCCCATTCGCTGCATTCTCAATTGCTTACCAGGGATTTCAAATTGAGGCATATCAACGGTTTCAGAAAGACGTAGTACTCCTGTAACAAACTCAGCGGGGCTTTTGACTTTCTCATACCAACAATCTTCTGATTTAAAGAAATCAGAATGAAATAAGCATTCCAACATTGATCGGATACTATGATCATTATCAAAATACGCTTGAACTAACTGTTCAATTGCCTTTGGATCTCTTGGTTCTTGATAAGGCCATTGAGGAACTGGCGGTTCATCAGCCACAAAAAAGTGATACATATGCCTGGCAACAAATCGTGCTGTTGCATCCTCTTCACAGATAATATCAATTATATCTTCCCCAGAGAAATTCCCCTTACGCCCCAAAAACTGTTTTTCTGTAGAATCGTGATCTTGTTCATCAAACTCATAATGCCAAGAGATTCTTCCATAAGGCCAATCAGAATCTCTCCCGGACCGAACCATCATGTATTCACAATTCCCAATAGTCCAACCTGTAAAAGCTCGCGCACATTCTTTAACATCTTCCTCTGTATAATTACCAACACCCATTGAGAAAAGTTCTAACAATTCCCGACCGAAATTCTCATTTATTGCACCTTTATGATTTTGTTGGTTATCTAACCATATAATCATTGCTGGATCTTTCGCCATCTCTAAAAGAAGGGTGTTAAAATCACCCATCGCAAATCTCTTAAACATTCGAATTTGATCTGAAAGGGGTTTGGAATTAATTACTTTCGCATACCCAGTTGCAAAAATTCCATGCCAAAATAACGCCATTTTCTCTAGTAATGGAGAATCGGTCGTTGTCATTCGGTAAACCCACGCTCCTAGTCCACCCAAACCCACTAACATACTGGTCTCATCAGGATGGTATCTTCTCAGAAGATGTTCAGAAATCGCCTGAGGATTGGAAGTATCCAAAAGCCTGTCGACAGTGGCTTTATAACCTAATCTAGAATATTGCTCAAGTTCACCTCT
Source organism: SAR202 cluster bacterium (assembly GCA_022447855.1). Taxonomy (GTDB): domain Bacteria; phylum Chloroflexota; class Dehalococcoidia; order Lucifugimonadales; family UBA6927; genus UBA6927. The sequence goes on along the minus strand of JAKUTX010000013.1, from coordinate 1,276 downwards.
AGTAGCTCCAAATCCGGCTCTACGTAAAAGGTGTGCAATTAACTGGACTTCATGATTCGACAAAAATCACCTCCTAATAAACGGACCGATTTAGTGTGGCGATTCTATACATTTTTCAGTGTTCAGTCAATTTTAAAAATCCTCTTTTTGACAACAATCATGGGCTATAATACATTCTCTTGTAACGAGGAGGCGTGAAATGCATTATAAGATGACTTTTTCATTAATTGCAATTTGTTCATTACCATTCATTTTTTCGCTTGCCTGTGGGGGTAATGAAGTTGAGAATGACATCTTATAAGGCGCAAATATTAGCAACCACAATATATGTCTTTGTGATTATTTTTATTCTGGGATGTAGTAGCAATAAAGATTCTAAAACTTCGAATATTTCAGCCACTACTAAAACAGAAATCCCAGTTGCTGACCAAAAATCTATACCACATGAAAATATGTCCACAAAATCCGAACCCTCTCCTACACCGCAACTGAAAAAGGCAAACTCGAATACCTTAAAAAAGACTAACACTGAAGAACCGTCTAAAAAAACCTCCAAACCAACCCAAACACCAAAACCGAAATCAACCAAATTATCCAAACCTAATCCTGAAATCATTAAAACTAATACACCTATTCCACAAAAAACTGTAACGCCCATTAACTCAGAAGCCGCAATTGAAATTGCCAAATCAATAGATAAGGAAACTGCTGTGGAACTAGCAAAATCTATTGATCCTAATACAGCAATTGAGCTAGCAAAATCTATAGATCCTCAAACAGCAATTGAACTGGCAAAATCTCTTGACCCTCAAGTAACTACAGAACTAGCCAAATCACTCAATACCCAGAACTCAAACCAAACTAACGAAGAGTTGTGTAAAACCCCCTCCAATATGATGATAATGATGATGTGCATGATGATGTCATCCTCCCAAACCTCTGGAAACAATCCTCCTGGGCAAGGAATTATAAACTTACCCGATCCAAATGAGGCTCCAAAACTTCAAAATTTGCTCATAGCGAATTTAGGGCCTTGGGATACTAATGATTCAAGTTTTGGAGATTTGAAATATAATCGACAATTCACTAAAACAGTGTTCGATGATTTCGGAATGCTACATAATAAAGGGCAGGCAGATCAATATGACAATCCGACATTTGAATTTCGTGCACCCGCTGACTCAATCCTACAATCTCCAGTAAGCGGGGATGTAGATATGGTCAAATGGCAACCATCCGAAAGTAATACTCTAGATGACTGCGCTCTACTCAGTAA
>JAKUTX010000012.1:0-52233 GCA_022447855.1 SAR202 cluster bacterium | reverse complement strand
TTATTTTTTTCAATTCAAACTCCCTTGTGATTCATTTCTAGAGTATATTAGACCTCCTGCTATTGAGACAACAGATTGGTTTTCCTGGTCGGCTGTGCACTGATCATATTCGAACCATTCCGCTCGAAAATTTTCAAAACAACGTAATGTTAGGAATATGGGGGTTAGGCCACATATTCTTCTCGAATCTTCTTCATTTTTGCTTAGTTCTACGAATTTCCTTGGGTTACAGTCTTCAATACTTTGGAGTGTTTGTAGATCCTGTTCTCTTAAATTGAGTTTTGATGATTCATCCAATGGTTCAACGTCTCCGAATGCAGGTCCTACATGAGCTAAATCTGCAGCAGCTATTACAAGAGTTTTCTGTGTTTCAAATGACTTTGAAATTTCGTTTAACAGAATGTTGAAACTTGTGAAATCCATGGGGTCTTTATCTGAGTTAATAAATTCATGGAATGAGCCACATAAAATAGGCACTAAAGTAAAGTCTTTTTTTCGAGAGAAATAATGTAGCCAATTTACAACTAGTTGAATAGAATGCTCAGTTGCATGGTGGAGTTCTTCAGGATTATTACCTAATTTTGAAATTAGTCGATTAGCGATTTCTTGATTAGTATTGATTGTTCCAAGAGGAGTAGAATAGTTTTGGATAGTCGGCGTAATTTTACCAAATTCCCCATAATGATCCGTTCCTAATATAAAAACCACTTCAACATCATCAATAGAGTCATTAGCTTTATCCCATAGATGTGCATAGGTTTTCCATCCTCGTTGATAATCTATATGAGGTGATATCATGCCCGTTATAGGGTATGCATCAGGAATGATTTTTGTATTGGATGCTTGGAATTCCTCCATGAATCCTTTGATTAAAGTATTGAATTGATCCGCGTCCCGTGGGTAGACATCTGGAGTTTGAGTCATTTTTCTACTAGGAGTAGACAGGAATTTCTGAATTGATTTTTCCAAAATGGTTTCAAACTTTTGATTTTCTAATAAAGCTGCAGAATCAAGATAATCAATTAGCTCAGTTAATGATTGCAATTGCATTGATTCCCCTGTTCTAAATTTAATCCCAGAAAGGATCATTCCGTAATCTCTAGTTCCATCACAAAGTGCTAGAACTAGTCCATATTGCTGAGGTACAACTATCATTTTATCTGTTAATTTAAGAGGGTCCTCTAGGTAAAAAAAATCTTCACCATTTTGGGTTATGCTGTGAGGTATTATGGATCGTAATTTTGGGAAATGGCTTGAGTTATTCAATGCAAAATCCTTTGAGTTATCTGTAGCGTTGAAAATCAAATTGATTACAAACATCATACTTAAAATTTCATAAATATGTGCGAAAAATGTTTAGCTTTGGTATACTTTTCCCAATATTCTCGAGGTTGAACTGATGCCATTTGGAGAAATGAAATTATTTACTGGGAATTCCAATCCTAAGTTAGCACATGATATTTGTGATTATTTAGAGATATCACTTGGAAAGGCTCAAGTTTTTAAATTCCAGAATGATAACACTTTTGTAAAAATTCTTGAAAATGTTCGAGAGAGGGATGTTTTTGTCGTCCAGCCAATGTCGTCCCCTGTCAATGATAGTATAATTGAATTACTAATAATGATTGACGCTTTAAAGCGTGCTTCTGCTGCAAGGATTACCGCAGTTTTACCCTATTTTGCTTATGGTAGAAGTGATAAGAAAGATCAACCTAGAGTTCCAATTACTGCACGCTTGATGGCGAATTTGATTGAAACTGCCGGAGCTGACCGAGTCCTTACAATTGATTTGCATGCAGGGCAGATTCAAGGGTTTTTTAACATACCAGTTGATGAATTGACTGCCGTTCCAATGCTTGCAAATACTTTTCGAGATAGAGGAATTGAAGATTTAGTAGTTGTGGCAACAGATGTGGGAGGTGCAGGAAGGGCACGTGAAACTGCTGGTATTTTGAATGCACCGATTGCAATTATGGATAAAAGAAGAATAGGAAATGATGATACTACTGCTACTGACAATTTAATTGGAAACGTTACTGGTAAAACTGCATTCATAATTGACGATGAAATCAGTACTGGGGGTACCGTTGTGAACACTGCCGAATTGGTTATGGCTCACGGTGCAAAAGATGTTTACTGTGCAGCTACACACCCTGTGCTTTGTGGTGATGCGCCGCAAAAACTGAATGCGAGTCCAATTACTGAATATTTATTTACTGATACTTTGCCCTCGATTGAAGGTGAGATGAAAGATAAGATAATTAATGTTTCCGTTGCTCCACTTCTTGGAGAAGCTATTCGAAGGATTCATAGCGGGACCTCTGTTGGAGAATTGTTTGCCTCGTAGGTTTAATTATCGAGTTTTAGTTTTGGTATAGCAGATAATGATTGGTAGTTTAAAGAATATTTTAGGAAATTCAAACGCTCGTGTAATTAAAAAAATGCAGAGTGTAATTGACGATATTAATGATTTCTCACCAGATATTGCGAGATTGAATGATAATGAATTGCGATCAAAAACGATTGAGTTTAAGGATAGGATATCAAAAGGTGAAACCACAAATGATTTACTTCCTGAAGCGTTTGCAGTTGTAAGAGAAGCTGCGGAACGAACCATCGGTTTAAGGCATTTTGATGTTCAATTAATTGGTGGAGTTGTTTTATACCAAGGTAAGATTTCAGAAATGAGGACCGGAGAGGGTAAAACCTTAGTAGCAACATTGCCTGCATATCTTGAATCGCTTGAAGGTAAGGGTGTTCATATTGTTACCGTCAATGACTATCTTGCAAGGAGAGATTGTCAGTGGATGGGTGCTGTGTTTGACTTTCTAGGTGTATCTGTTTCCTCATTACAACATGCTAGTGCATATCAGTTTGAAATGGGCATTGATGATGCAGAGTTTGACAACTTGAGGCCTATTTCTCGTTCAGATGCTTATAAATGCGACATAGTTTATGGAACGAATAATGAATTTGGATTTGATTACCTTAGAGACAACATGGTTCAGGATATTGATGAAAAAGTTCAGAGGGGACGTTCATATGCCATCGTTGATGAAGTAGACAATATATTGATTGATGAAGCTAGGACTCCATTGATTATTAGTGGGCCTGCAGAGGAATCATCTCAAGAATATTCAAAATTTTCAAAAATTGTCTCTTTTCTTCGGTCAGAGAAAGATTACACAATTGATGAAAAACATCGAACAGTTGGTCTAACTGTTGAAGGTGTTCAATCTTTGGAAGATATTTTAAAAATAGATAACCTGTATAGCGCTGATAACTATAAGAATGTACATTTCATAGAAAATGCATTAAAAGCTAAAGCAATTTTTCAGCGGGATCGCGATTATGTTTTGCGAGATCGTCAAGTTGTAATTGTTGATGAATTTACTGGCCGTTTGATGGAAGGACGTAGGTTCGCTGATGGATTGCATCAAGCATTAGAGGCAAAAGAGAATGTGCCGATTAAGAGGGAAAGCGTAACTTATGCAACAATAACTCTGCAAAATTATTTTAGATTATATGAAAAATTGTCTGGTATGACTGGAACGGCGGTAACAGAAGCAGAAGAATTTTTTAAGATTTATAACTTAGATGTGATTGAAGTTCCTACGTTTAAGCCCATGATAAGGCAAGACAAAAACGATTTAGTTTTTAAGAGTCAAAAGGTAAAATACCAAGCTGCTGTTGACCATATTTTTGATATCCATCAAACTGGACAACCAATTTTGGTTGGTACAACTGATATAGATAAATCCGAATTAGTTAGCAAGATGCTTAAGAAAAAGGGCATAAAACATGAAGTTTTAAATGCTAAAAACCACGAAAGGGAAGCACAGATAATTGCGCAAGCGGGTTCTTTGAATGCTGTTACAGTAGCAACAAATATGGCAGGTCGTGGTACTGACATTATTCTTGGAGGAAATCCAGAATCATTCAATGATTCTCTTGAACATTGGCAGCAAAATCATGAGCAAGTGGTTTCTTTGGGTGGCTTATATGTAGTTGGTACAGATAGACATGAGGCAAGGAGGATTGATAACCAACTCCGTGGTAGGTCTGGACGACAAGGTGATCCAGGGAGTACACAGTTTTTTGGTGCATTAGATGATGAATTGCTTAGAAGATTTGGAGGAGAAAGGCTTCAAGGTTTTATGAATTGGGCGGGTCAGCAAGATGATGAGGCAATCGATAACAAAATGATAGAGAAATTTATTAGAAGTGCCCAAATAAAAGTCGAAGGATTTAACTTCGATATTAGAAAGCATTTAGTAGATTATGATGATGTTGTTAATACACATAGAGATGTGATTTATAACGAGCGAGAAAAAGTTTTGGACGGGATGAATTTGAGTAGCAATATCAAAGGGATGGTTAATGAGGAAATATCAGCAATTATTGAAGATTATCTTTCCAACGTAGTGGTGATGAACTGGGATATTGATGGGATGCTAAAAGAAATTGAAGGAATCGTGCCTATTCCTGAATCAATGTATAGTCAAGAACGAGTTTCAGGCATGACCTCTCAAACAATTGAGAAGTCATTATTGGAACATGTGGATGACTTATATGATTCGTATGAAGATTCCCCAGATTCTAATTTGATTAGGCATCTTGAAAAAAATGTAATGCTGAGCTCGATTGACCGTAACTGGGTACAACATTTGACATATATGGGGAATTTAAGACAAGGTATAGGACTTCAAGCTTACGGGCAAAGAGATCCTTTGGTAATGTATAAGAAGGAAGGGCATGATGCATTCCAAAAATTACAAGCAAGAATAACTGATGATATTGTTCATTCAGTTTTTGCCAACTTCTCTAATGTTCTGTCTATATCGCCTCCAGCTTCACAAAATTTAAGAAATGATAATATTTCCACACAATCCACAGACTTAAAGTCATCGAATTCCAATCAAAATCTTACAAAAGATTCTAGTGCTTTTACTGCCTTACAACCGAATGGGGTTCAACCCAAAATTGGTAGAAATCAAGCTTGTCCTTGCGGTAGTGGTAAAAAATATAAAAGATGTCATGGTTCGAATTGATTTTTAATAGACATGCGAAACGTAGATAACTCTAAAATCGCAGAATTATTTCTAGTTATCTCAGTATTACTTGAGATAAGAGGAGACGATCCTTTTACTTATCGAGCCTACCGTAACGTGAGTCGGGTGATTGATAGACTTCCACATCAACTAACCCAAATAATTCAAGATGGAAAAGATCTGAAGGAAATTTCCGGGATAGGTAAAGCAATATCTGAAAAGATTCTAGAACTGGTCAATACAGGGGAACTGGAATATTACGAAAAATTATTAAGAGAATTCCCCGATGGCATTTTGGAACTCATCAAAGTTCCTGGACTTGGACCAAAATCACTGAGTAGAATTTGGAATGAACTAGGTGTAGGTGATTTGGTAGGGCTCCAATTGTCTATAGATGACGGATCATTGAAGACTATTCCTCGCATGGGGGACAAAGTAATTGAAGGAATCCGAAGGCATTTGGATCTTTTACAGGCAAGTGCTGGACTATTCCCTACTCATGTTGTAATGCCGGTAGCCCAGAAGATTGTTGATGCGATTCAAGATGGTTCCTTCGTTAATTTGAAGGTGCTTTTAGCGGGAGAATTAAGAAGATTGGAAGAAGAAGTTTCTAAGATTTCGATTGTTTGTGGAATTGATGAAAACCAAACGGAATTTCTTGATTTTTTGCAACAATTGAATGAGAAATTTGTGATTAATGATGTGGTAGGTCCAAAAATTTTTGCTACTACTTCCGAAGGTATAGATTTGGAAATTTCAATTTCAGATAATAGGAATTTAGCAATTGATTTAATTGAACAAACTGGTCCAAATGAGCATTTTCAAGAGTTGATGTGCGTAGCAAAAGAGGAAAATATCCAGTTAACGGAGTGTTCTTTTATTGATGAAGTGCAAATATATAAATGTGTTGGATTACAATTCATACCAGCAGAATTAAGATCTTTTCCTGAAATTTTTAAAATGGCAGAAACTAATTCAATTCCTGAATTAGTTTCTGTGAATGATATTAAAGGTGATCTACACGTTCATTCTATTTGGAGTGACGGAAAGAATTCAATTTATGAAATGGTTCAGTCGGCACGCTCTTTAGGATTAGAGTATGTTGCAATGACTGATCACTCAGCTGGATTAGGTATAGCCAATGGATTGACTCCTGAAAGATTGATTAAGAAAAATCTCGAAATCCAGAAGCTAGATAATTCAATAGAGGGAATCAAAATATTTTCTGGTTCTGAAGTAGATATTAGATCCGATGGATCATTAGATTATAGCGATGATTTATTGCAATCACTGGATGTTGTAGTGGCGTCTGTTCATAATTCAATGAATCAGGATAGAGTGACTATGACCAATCGAATTATTAGTGCAATGGAAAATCCGTTTGTTACAGTTATTGGGCACCTTACAACTCGGAAAATTGGGCTTAGACCTCCCATAGATGTTGACTTGGATATAATTTTCGAAGTTGCGAGGGATACTGGTACAGCTCTAGAAATTAATTCTTCGTTAGTTAGGATGGATTTAAAGGATCTGTATGTTAACAAAGCACGAGAAATGGGTGTTTCATTAATAATTAATACTGACTCTCACAACTGTGAAGATTTGAACGCAATCGAATATGGGGTTAAGATTGCTAAGAGAGGGTTTTGCAAATCGAATAATATTGTTAACAGTTTGCCCTTAAATGCGTTTTTAAAATGGATAAGATCAGAAAAATCTAAACGTCAAATAGTCCTAGCTCAATTGTTTGAAAAGGATGCTTAAAAGATGGGACATCAAAACACAATGAATACAAATAATATTGATACGTTCCGTATACAATTGGAGCAAGGTAAATATTGGCCTGTTGCGCTTCTAGAAACAATGGCTAATTGGTCTATTCCTAGTGAAGAATGTTTTGGAAGACAATTTGTTTATCTTATTCAAGGAGAAGCATTTGATTGGCTAGCATTAGCTGAGAGATTAGTTTTGTCGTGTGAAGATTTGATTCCTTCTGATGATAGAGAGAATTTATTGTTTGAAGGTGTATTGCCGCACGATTTTGATCGAGAACAATTTAAAGATTTGCTTGGGATTGATAAATATCGTGCTTACTTAAATTATTATTATGGGATAGTGGTAGAAGAGGCACTTCATTTGGCAGTTGAATTGGATTTGAATAAACGGTTTATAAGTAATGGTCATCAATATTCTAGGGATTTCACAAATGAAATTTTCAGGCGTATTTATACCATGGACTATGTTGAACTTTTAATGAAATTCAGACAAATTACTGAAAAGCCTTTTACTAATGAAATGCATATTTCAGAGGTTAAAGAATTTACTTATTGGCTTTTTAAATACAGAATAATGAATTCTGATAAAGCAAAAACTGCAAGTGATACAAAAAAAGGGCTTGAACAATTAATGATTATGAAAGCGCCTACCCCGACTGATTCAGAGGATTCTGATTTTGTACAGATATTTGCGATGCAATCAGAAAGAAGGAATCAAAGGGCTTGATACTGCCGACGGGTTTTCACCCGTTCAAATTTGATAGGATTTCTTCGATTTTATCTCTGCGTGCATTAATTTCAGCTAGTCTAATGCGTTCACGTTCTATGATTTCATCTGGAGCTTTTGATATGAATTGGTTATCTAACAATCTTGCATTAACTTTGTCAATGTTTTTACTACAATCATTCAGTTCCACATTCAAACGTGAAATTTCATTATCAATATCAGCAAACTCTGCGAGAGGGATAATCATAGTTCCATTGTTAGTAACGATTGTAATGGCATTAGTGATAGAAGATTTTTCTGAGTTGAATGAGACTTCATTTAATCTTGCAAGATATTTGATTGTTTGAATTTGATTTAGAATAGAATCTTGAAAATTTGGCATTGAAAATGAAACGTCTAATAATTGATTGGGCTGTATTCTAAATTCAGCGCGAAGATTGCGAATTGATCTAATGATTTCAAAAATATCTGTCAATATATTTTCACTATTTTCGTCTATTTGTTCTGAGTTGTACTCTGGATAAGAGCAATTAATAAGATATTGTGGCCTGTCTTTGTTTTTAGGGTCTGAAAAAATGTTGGTTGAAATTAGTTGCCATAATTCTTCAGTAAGAAACGGCATGAATGGGTGTAGCAAACGCAAGATATTTTCTAATAGGTAAATTAGTAATGATTTTAGATTTTTTTCTGAATCTATTTCATCACGAAGTCTTATTTTGACCATTTCAACATACCAGTCAGCAAATTCATTCCATACAAAATCGTGAATGATTCTTTGTGCTTCTCCGAATTGAAATTTTTCCATGTGTATATTTGATTGATAAATTGTTCTATTGAGTCTGCTGACTATCCATTTATCTTCTATGTGGATAAGCTGGGATTTTTCGTTCCATGTGTAGTTGTGATTAGATGAACTTACATTTGTAATTACAAATCTAGCAATATTCCAAAGTTTGTTTGCGAAATTTCTACTTGCTTCAAGTTTCTGTTCGTTCATACGTTGGTTATTTCCAGGAGAATTGCCTGTTGTTAATGCGAATCTGATAGCATCTGCTCCATATAGATCTATCAGTTGGAGGGGCTCTAAAACATTACCTTTTGTCTTACTCATTTTGATTCCTTCAGGGTCTAAAACTAACCCATGGAGGTAGATAGTTTTGAAGGGGATTTTGTTTGTATTCTCTAATCCCATCATTACCATACGGGCGACCCAAAAAAACAAAATGTCATAACCCGTTTCTAAAACATTAGTGGGATAAAATTTATTCAGGTCTTCATTAGATTCTGGCCATCCTAAAGTTGAATGGGGCCATAGAGCGCTGCTGAACCAAGTATCTAATACATCAGGATCTTGAAATAAATTATTGGATTGACAATTTTTACAGTTTTCGGGATCAGAAATATGAACAGTTACAGCACTGCAGTCATTGCAGTACCATACTGGAATTCGATGTCCCCACCAAAGTTGCCGGCTTATACACCAGTCACGGATATTGTACATCCAATTTAAATAGTCCTGTTTAAATCTACTAGGTATAATTTCAATTTCATTGGTTTCGACAGCTTTTGCAGCACGTTTTGCCAATTTCTCCGTTTTTACATACCACTGAGGAGTAACTATAGGCTCGACTGTTTCTTGACAGCGGTCACATTGGCCTATTGAATTATTGTAATCTTCTTCCATTTCAAGTAATCCGAGTGAGGAAAGTTCATCTATAATGGACTTTCTAGCTTGTAACCTGTCTATACCTTGGTAATGAAGTGAATTCTCATTTAAGCTTCCATCCAGATTCAGAATATTGATTATTTCAAGGTTATTTCTTTGACCAATCTCATAGTCTGTCAGTGAATGACCTGGTGTGATCTTTAATGCCCCGGTTCCAAAAGTCATGTCTACAGATTCGTCTGAAATAATTGGAATTTTTCTACCAATTATTGGAAGGGAAGCGTTTTTGGAAGTATATTTTTCATATCGTCTATCTTCTGGATTCACTGCTACAGCAGTATCTGCAAGCATTGTTTCTGGTCTGGTTGTTGCTACCACTATGTAGTCTCCGGAATCTTCTATCGGATAACGGATATGGTATAGCGAACTTTTTTGGTCGACATATTTGACTTCTAAGTCTGATAATGCAGTCATGCATCTAGGGCACCAGTTAGTTATTCTATCTCCTCTATATATCTGACCTGTTTCATATAGTTGTACGAAAGTTTTTCTGACTGCTAAAGCGGGTCCTTCATCTAAAGTGAATCTACTTCGTGACCAATCACAAGACGTTCCAAGACGTTCGATTTGTTCGTTGATTTTGTTTCCGTATTTTTCGACCCAATTCCATATTTCATTTACGAATTTTTCGCGACCAAGATCATGTCTAGAAATGCCTTGATTTGCTAGGTCCCTTTCAACAACCATTTGAGTTGCTATTCCTGCATGATCAGTCCCAGGTAAATATAGAGTTGGGTGTCCTAGCATTCTTCTCCATCGTACCATTAGATCTTCTAACGCCAATGTAAGAGCATGTCCCATATGCAACTCTCCGGTTACATTTGGAGGAGGCATTATGATAGTGAATGGGTCTTTGTCAGTAGTGAAAGAGGGTTGGAACGCACCAATTTCTTTCCAGGCATTATAGATTCGTTTTTCAGTTGACTGGAAGTCGTAAGTTTTGGATATTTCTTTAATATGCTTTTGTTGTGTCATTATTCCCCTTAATAATTCAAATACAAGCAAATCAACATGAAGATTAATTCTTTTGTTTGAAGACTTCTATCGCGAAGTTTGAAAAATTAATATGTGGCACTGGAGGCGCTGATTTGGAAATTTTAACAGTTATTGACTCAATATTAAATTTATCTAACATTTTTGATGCAATTGAGTTGGCGACGCTTTCTAACAGGTTTTTTGTTTCGGACTCGAAGATTTCTTCAACTAGTTCGAAAACCTCTACATAGTTAATAGTTTTTTCCAATTTATCAGCCTTGGCTGCTTCTTCCAAATCTGCTTCAATCTCCAAGTCGATTACAAATCGTTGTCCCAATTCTTTTTCAGCTTTGGAAACACCGTGATATCCATAAAATGTCAGACCAGTTAAAGTGATTTTGTACATATTTTGTTCAACTATTTTTCTTAGTTTGAGTAATTATTTCAGCTCGTTGCAACAAATTTTTTGCACGTTTTATTACTGGAGCATCGATAAGTTTTCCATTGATTGAAGTAGTACCATGTGAATTTTTTGATGCATTTTTTGCAGCAGCTAGTACATTTTTTGCTTCATTAATCAATTGCTGTGATGGGGAGAATGTTTGATTGATTTGATCGATCTGTGATGGGTGGATCGCAAATTTTCCAGTAAATCCTATTTTTGCTGCTAGAGAGCAATTTTTTGAAAGACCAGCTGTATCCTTGAATTTGAAATAAGGAGAATCTAATGAAGTGATATTAGCAGCTTTTGCGGCAATGCATGTAAAATTACGCGCAAATTCCACTTCACTTTCATCATCTTGTCTTTGAATACCCATATCTTCAGTAAAGTCTTCTGCACCGAAAGCTACCGAAATGATTCGAGTAGATGAAGAACATATTTCAAATGCCTGTAATACTGCCTTAGATGTTTCAATCCATGGGATTAGCTTCGTGTGCCCAGGAGTGATCTGGTTTTCAGTTTCCAAATTCGCCATTTCTGATTCAATGAATTTAATATCATCAGAAGAGTTAATTTTTCCGATAGAAATTGCTGAAATATACGGGCCGATTACAGCTTTTAGATCATCTAAAAATAAACCAGATTCGATCGAGTTAATTCTTGGTATTACAGGAATCTTTGCGGAGTGCATTAATGGTAAAAAATCATGAACTGTTTTTCTGGCAGTGGATTTATCTTCAATGTTTACTGAATCTTCAAGGTCTGGGATGAAAGCATCTGGATTAAGTGAAAGTGCTTTTTTCAGCATTTCAGACCTGTTGCCAGGGATGAACATAGGACTTCTGAGAATGTTTATATCTCTAAGTTTGGTTTTGTTATAGTCTGACATAATTATTGATTTGAGTATAACATGTTGATATTAGTTCGTTAATGAATTTTCATGCTAATTGGGGGAACGGAAACATGAAAAAAGCACCAAGGTTTGAAGTATTCGGTTTGACTGGAATTCCAGAAATCTCTACCAAGACAAATTTAGGTCGATTAATTTCGTATAAAGCTGAATCCCAAAATACTCCTATAATGGAGAATGATGTAATAGTTGTAGCTCAAAAAATTGTTTCAAAATCTGAAAACCGATTAATTTCATTAAAGGATGTTCAACCTTCATCTTTTGCAAAAAATTTGGGATTGAAAATGGAAAAGAATCCTCAGTTGATAGAGTTAATTCTCTCCGAAAGTAAAACAATTATACGTATGGATATCGATAGAGGGGTAATAATTACTGAAACTAAACATGGATTTGTTTGTGCGAATGCAGGAATTGATTTGTCAAATGTCCCTGGAGACGGAGTTGCGTGTTTGCTTCCTGAAGATCCCGATAAGTCTGCTGATCTTATAAGGAGCCAAATTGCAGATTTAACTGAAGGGTTCAATGTGGGCGTGATTATTTCAGACACTTTTGGTAGGCCTTGGCGAATGGGACAAACAAATATTGCTCTGGGTATTTCAGGCATTAGTCCATTTGTTGATTATCAAGGGAGTACTGATTCCCAAGGTAGAAAATTAACTGCGACTCTTATTGCTCAAGTAGATGAAATTGCAGGAGCTGCAGAAATAGTGATGCGTAAGTCAGATCAGGTTCCCGTAGCTGTGATTAGAGGTATAGATTTTGATACGGGTTTTTTTAGCAGCGCAACTCTAATAAGAGATAAAAGCCATGATCTATTTCGGTAATTTTGCATTCAGATTTGATTAGCATTATATTAATAAAAATCGCGTTTATTTATCAAAGTTTGGGGGAAGATAGTGGAACCAATTTTGCATTTGGGAGGTCTTGACCAATCTCCAATTCCACGAGGGAAAGATTCTTCAGAAGCATTAGTTGCGACTATTGAATTAGCTCAAATGGTTGAAGAATGGGGGTATGAGCGTTTTTGGGTTGCAGAACATCATAGTTCGGACTCATTTGCTGGGCCTAGTCCTGAGATTTTAATGGGGCAAATTGCTGCGAAGACTAGTCATATACAAGTTGGTAGTGGAGGTGTCATGCTGACTCATTACTCCTCTTTGAAAGTAGCAGAGCAATTTAGTGTAATGAGTGCACTCTATCCCAATAGAATTGAGCTTGGCATAGGTCGTGCTCCTGGTAGTGACCAGCTTACTGCAGCTGCGCTTGCTTATCCAAAACAACCAATGGATGTAAAGCATTTTCCACAACAAGTTTTAGATGTATTAGGTTATCTTAATAAAACAATGGACCCAGATCATCCTTTCGCGAGAATAAAAGTTTTACCGGGTAAAACCACAGATGATTCCCCAGATGTTTGGTTGTTAGGATCCTCCGATTATAGTGCAAGGCTTGCGGCTAGTTTGGGGTTATCATTTGCCTTTGCAGATTTTTTTGGTGATATTAGAGATAGAGGTCCAATTATTGCGGAATTATATAGAAATAATTTTGAGCCTTCTCGATATTTATCTCATCCAAAATTAAATGTTACTGTTCAAGCTCTGTGTGCCGAAACTGCAGAGAAAGCAAATCATTTAGGTTCTAGCAGGAATCTAAACAAGGCTGGATGGATTCTCCCTGAAAAACCTGGTTTGCTTCCTCCGAATCAGGCTGCAAGTTATGTCTTAACTCCGGAGGTTGAAGTTTGGTTGAATAAGTTTCGATCAGGTTATTTGGATGGGGATCCCGAACAAGTAAAATCTCAATTGATGGAAGTAGCGAAGCTTTATGAGACAGATCATATCAATATCGTTACAATCACTTACGACTATGCTGATAGAGCCCGATCGTACGAGTTGATTGCCGAAGCCTTTGGATTGGGGTCTGTTACTCATCCTGATTGATTTACAGTGAGTCTTTATTAACGAGAGTCTAAAATGTCTTCTGACCAAGCAGCAATTAGTAACCACCCATTGGTAGCTTTTAGGTACCGGAATTATAGGTTGTTTTGGATTGGGAATGCCTTTTCAAATTTCGGTATGTGGGCCCTTACTGCAGGGCGTCTTTGGCTAATGCATTTGTTGACTGACTCAACTCTGATGCTTGGTATGGTAATGTTTTTTGGTTTGGGTCCGATATTGTTTTTTTCTATGTGGGGTGGTGTTGTTGCTGACAGGGTGAACCGCATGAAATTGGTTGTAAAGACTCGTGGTGTCATTGCAGTTTTAGCGATTGTTACTGCATTTTTGATTGCATTTGAACTAATTGAAGCATGGCATTTATTGCTATTGGCTTTCCTCAACGGTGTGGTCTTATCATTTGATATTCCTTCTAGGCAGGCAATAATACCCAATTTGGTGAATAAGGAACATTTGATGAATGCAATTGTTGCACAGTCTTTTGTACATGGTGCTGCGACTGTTTTGGGACCACTTTTATTTGCTCCATTAATGAGTTTTCTAGATATTGAAGGGGTCTTCTTTTTTATCGGTACCATGTATTTATTAACTGTAGTTTTTTTTATCCTAGTAGATGATTCTCCTCATTTGAGTAATATTGATAGTCGCTCGAAACCTGTTTTAACCGCGGATCTAATTGAAGGTTTCAGGTATATGATTGCTAGGACTCATATATTAAGTCTTATGGGTTTAGGTATTGTGGTAGGATTTTTTGGTTTGTCATTGGGGACATTGCTTCCAGTTTTTGCAGAAAATTTTGGCGGAGGGGCTTTGATTTATAGCAGATTTCTTTTTGCAATGGGTATTGGAGGAGTAATAGCAACGTTCATGCTTGCATTTTTCTCAAGTAGTAAAAACTCACTTTACTTGCAGTTGATTTCTGGGCTGATTTTGGGGTTTTCTCTAATTGTATTTACTTTATTAGAACCATTAATATTTGCTTTAATTTTTGTACTTTTTATTGGTATGTCTAGGACGATATTCCATATAATTAATGATACGATTTTACAAAGCATTGTCGAAGATAGATTTCGTGGACGAGTAATGAGTATTCATATGCTTGGATGGGGTTCATCTGCTATTGGAGGTTTATTAGTCGGGTTTATTGCTCAACTATATAGCCCTGAGAATGCATTAGTTTTTGCTGGTATATCTATAATTTTAGGGAGTTTGCTGTTTACTTTTATAACTAAAAAGAATTCCGAAGAATTTTAATTTGGAGGTCGATTGATGTGAATAATGATTTTGAGTGGCAAATAGTTAAAAGCGATGATAGATATATTGTGTATGATAATTATTCTTTGAAGAATTTGGTTTCTAGTATTACTATTTTGAATCCAGGCAAGAGTACTTCTGGACATAGTCACATTGGGCAAGAAGAAGTGTATGTGTTTTTTAGTGGTTCCGGCAAAATGCAAATTGATAAAAAAGAATATTCAGTTAATCGAGGTGATGTGATTCCAGTAAGTGATGGCGCATTCCATAGAGTTTTTAATGAATCAGATCACAAATTAGAATTTGCGGCTATATTCAATGGTGTTCGGAAATCATAAGACTTAGTCGCTTAAATGAAATGCAGATTCCCAAAACATGTATTCATGTTGGCAACTCGATTGAAACTTTTCGGATAATGAGTTTTTCCTTATAGGATCCAGGTTTTTAGATTCTTTATCAATAAAACTTTTTAACCATAGAGCCAAATTTTCGAATTCTTCTGAACTATACATGTCTATCCAACGTTGGTATAGGTGGGTAAGTTGATTCTGTTGGGGGGAATAGTTAGAAAGTTTTTTGCCTATTTCTGAATATCCCCAAGAGCATGGTAATATCGCAACGGCTGAGTCGATTGAGTCCCCAGAATATGCGGTGTTTAAGAGATGATTAATATAAGAGTTTGTTGCCTTAGACGGGTGAGTATTTTCTAGGTCGTTTTTTGAAATCCCAAAATCTTTGCAAAAACTGACATGAAGATTCATTTCTACATTTAGTGTTTCATTGTTTAGATTTGCAAACCATTTCATTTCATCAATGGTATTTGCTTTACTACATGCCAAAGAAATTACTCTGGAAAATCCAATTAAGAAAACGTAATCTTGTCGCATGTAGTACCTGAAATTCTCGATTGGCAATGTAGCATTTCCGATTCCTTCAATGAATGGATGGGACGTATTTGATTCCCAAATTTTAGTTGATTGTAACCTTAAGGATTGTGAAAATGACATAAGCTCATAATTTTGAAAGGATGATTTTAGTTCCTGAATGTACTGAATTTAGGATTTCGAGATCTTCGTTAATAGACCCTACAATATTTACGGGGCTAGCTGCTCTACATTCATCTCCAGTACTAGCAGGAGTTGGTCCCCAAAAAAGGCATACTGCATTACCTGGAGGCCAAAAAGCAACACTGCCTTGATTTACGATATCTGTTGAATCAGAATCCGTTTGTGTTTGTATGGGAGTTGAAAAGTATATTTCTTTTCCCCATACATTCAAAGCCCCATCAATTGGTAAGGAATCCCAAATTAATTGGGCAGTTGATGAATCGTTTAATGTTGCAGAAAGATTTATTTGATCTATATTAATATTTAGGATTTTTGGCATATAATTTTTGTCCTAGGTTTTTAGGTTAACGTTGCTTCTATTTGACACAAATCATATATGAAGATAAATTGCTCTGGCAAATATGAACTCAAAAAAATATATTTTGTCTATAGATCAGGGAACAACTGGTACTACAGCACTCGTTGTAAATCAGGATGGTGATGTGTGTGGTCAAGGATATAGAGGAGTGAAAGAAATCTATCCTACACCAGGCTGGGTTGATCAAGACCCTGTAGAATTATTTGAATCTTGTGAATATGCAATATTAGAAGCATTCAGAAACGCTAATGTCCATCCATCTGAATGTGTTTCATTGGGGATAACTAATCAACGTGAAACTACTTTAGTTTGGGAAAAAGAAACGGGGACCCCAGTTTCTAATGCCATAGTATGGGAATGTAGAAGAACATCAACAATTTGTGAAGAATTAATATCTAAAGGGTTGAACGATGAGATCCGTAATAGGACGGGATTACCTATTGATGCTTATTTTTCAGCCACTAAACTCCGATGGATTCTTGACCATATTCCTGAAGGGCAAGTTAGAGCTCAAAGAGGAGAATTGCTATTTGGGACCGTAGACACTTGGATAATATGGAATTTAACCCGAGGCAGAAATCACGTAACTGATATCACGAATGCAAGTCGGACTATGATGTTGAATTTGCATACAAAAGATTGGGATGATTTAATTTTAGACATTTTAGAAATCCCGAGAAAATTGTTGCCCGAAATTCAACCTTCGGCGGGGATTTTCGGGGACGCTACTCTGGGACTATTTGAGGAATCTAGCCTGCCAATTTCGGGTGTAATCGGAGACCAACAAAGTGCTTTATTTGGTCAAGGGTGTATTTCTTCTGGATCTGCGAAGAATACTTATGGAACAGGGTCTTTTTTACTTTTAAATACTGGGGAAAAGCTTACGGTTTCTACTGAAGGATTGATTACAATTCCTGCATGGGGAATAGATTCCGAAATCACTTATGCTCTAGAAGGAAGTATTTTTTCTACAGGAGCCGCCGTTCAATGGCTTAAAGATGGTTTGGGTATTATTGAAGAGATAGAAGATGTAGAAACTTTGGCATCTTCTGTTTCAACTAATGGAGGTGTGTTTGTAGTTCCCGCATTTTCTGGTTTAGGTGCACCATACTGGGACATGTATGCTAGGGGTTCAATATTCGGATTAACCCGAGGTAGTAATAGTGGACATATTTCAAGAGCAACTTTGGAATCGATTGCATTTCAATCGAGAGATGTTCTAGAGTCAATGCAAAAGGATTTTGGTCAAAAGATTTCAACGTTGCGAGTAGATGGTGGTGGATCTGAAAACAGATTACTGATGCAGATGCAAGCAGATATACTTGGGGTGCCTATTGAAAGATCATCGATTATGCAATCTACTGGTTTGGGCGCTGCTAATATGGCTGGCATAGCTGTAGGATTTTGGGGGTCAATTGAAGAAGTTGCGAATCGATGGAGGAGCGATGTGGTTTTTGAACCAAGAATAACTATTGATGAGCGTGAAGATTTGTATTCTAAATGGAAAATAGCGGTTTCAAGAGCATCAGATTGGGCTGATGAATAGAAGATATTGGAGAATTTATGCCTAGAGTAAGTGAAGAAATATTATTTAGTATTAGTTTTAATTTACTTAAATCTGCTGGAGCTTCAAATGAAGAAGCTAGAGTGGTTTCTGAACATTGTATTGATGCCAATTTAGCAGGACATGATTCTCATGGAATTATTCAGATACCAACATATCTCGAACGAATAAAAATGGGGCATATTGTGCCAGGTGCTCCATTTGAAATTATTAAATCATCTGAGACTACCACTGTAATTGATGGTAATTGGGGGTTTGGGTACTTAGTGTCTAAAAGAGCAATGGAAATAACTATTGAAAAAGCAAAAACTCACAATGTAGCCGCTACTACAGTTTTCAGACAAAGTCATGTAGGGCGAGTAGCAAGTTACCCAACTATGGCTTCTAGCGCAGGGATGATAGGTTTGATGACAGCCGATTCGGGAAGATCTGCAAAAACAGTTGCGCCATTTGGAGGTACTGAGGCAAGGCTTGGTACCAATCCTATATGTTTTGCAATGCCAAGTAATTTAGAAGGTCCATTATTCGTTGATATGGCAACGAGTGCAGCTGCTGCAGGGAAATTAAATCTTGCAGCTGCAAGGGGTAATGAAGTTCCGGAAGGATGGATATTAGATAATGACGGGGCTCCATCCACAGATCCTTCATCACTAAAAGAAGGTGGGGTTTTGCTTCCATTAGGTGGGAATGAAGGTCATAAAGGCTATGGATTATCAGTAATTATTGAGATTTTTTCTGGAATTTTGACTGGTTTGGGTTTTGGACATGAGCCTTCTGGAAGACATAATGATGGTTGTTTTATGGCAGTATTTAATGTAGAAGCATTTTTACCTTTAAAGCAGTTTAAATCACAGGTTACAGAATTTGCAGAATATCTTAAAAGT
Organism: SAR202 cluster bacterium; assembly: GCA_022447855.1. Classification (GTDB taxonomy): domain Bacteria; phylum Chloroflexota; class Dehalococcoidia; order Lucifugimonadales; family UBA6927; genus UBA6927. The sequence goes on along the minus strand of JAKUTX010000012.1, from coordinate 33,545 downwards.
TCTAGTCCGCGTGAAGGTGTTGATGAAGTTTTATATCCTGGAGAGATTGAGTCCAAAAATATTGTGAAAAATAAAGCTAATGGAATTTATATAGAAGATTCTACTTGGATTCAATTACAATCCATTTCGAAAAACTTAGATTTAGTTGACAGTTTAGATTGGAGTACTATTTCAAACAGTTAGATTTGCTGCTATACGTTTCCAGCGATTAGGTCTCCCATTCGTTCAGTAGCAATAATTTCTCCTCCGTCTGATGCAATGTCTGTTGTTCTGAATCCCTCAGACAATACACCTTCCACAGCTCTTTCAACTGCATTCGCTTCTTCATGAAGGTTTAGAGAATAACGAAGCATTAATGCCATGCTAAGAATGGTTCCAAGCGGATTTGCTATCCCCTGCCCCGCTATGTCTGGAGCGCTGCCATGAATCGGTTCAAAAAGATTTACATTTGTTTTAGAACTTCCAGGAGTTCCTGCAAGGCTTGCACTTGGTAGCATTCCCATTGAGCCTGACAAAATTGAGGCTTCGTCAGTCAAAATATCACCAAAAGTGTTTTCAGCCACAATTACATCGAATCTAGAAGGTTCTCTAATAATTTGCATTGAAGCATTATCTACCAAAAGATGGTCTAATTCTATTTCAGGATATTGTTTTGATACTTCAATGGTTACTTCACGCCAAAGTCTACTCGACTCAAGTACATTTGCTTTATCTACGGATGTTACATGTTGTTTTCTTGATTTTGCTAATTCAAATGCCACTTTTACAACACGTTCAATTTCATGTTCTGAGTATAGAAGAGTGTCTACAGCTTTTCTTTCAGAATCTTCTTCCCACCGTTTTTTAGGCTCAGCAAAATAAAGTCCACCAGTGAGTTCTCTGATTATAAGCATATCTACATTTTGCAAAATTTCTGGTTTGACTGGGCTAGAATTGATTAATTGTGGATAGATTTTGACGGGTCTAAGATTTGCAAACAATCCTAGATTTTTCCGAATAGCTAAAATTCCATCTTCAGGACGAGTTGTTGCCTGTGGGTCATCCCATTTCGGTCCGCCAACAGCCCCAAATAATATTCCATCGGTGTTCTCGCACAGTTTCTTTGTTTCTTCAGGCAGAGGAGTTCCAAAATTATCTATTGCATTCCCTCCTACAGGACCAGATTGAGGGGTAAAAATGTGACCAAATTTGTCTCCAACAGCATTCAATACTTTTACGGCTTCAGTAATTACTTCGGGTCCAATTCCATCACCAGGAAGTACAGTTATTGTGTAATTCATTCAACTCTCCAATAATTAATATTCTTAAAGTATTATATGATATGGTTCAGTTTTATGTATATCAATATTAACAGGGGAATTGATGACTAAATATGATTGTATAGTAGTCGGAATTGGTGGGATGGGTAGTGCTACTTTATACGAACTCAGACGAAGAGGAAAAAATGTATTAGGGATAGAGCAATTTGATCTTGCTCATGAAAATGGTTCGTCTCATGGTTCTACAAGAATTATAAGATTAGCATATTATGAACATCCTTCATATGTACCAATTATGAAAAGAGGTTATGAACTATGGAGTGATCTTGAACAATTATCGAATACTAAATTGCTCCATACTACAGGATCGATAGATATTGGCCCCGCAGAAAGCATTGTTTTTAAAGGCTCTAAAGAATCATGTGAATTGCATAATTTGCCTTATGATGTGTTGAATGGACGAGAAATTTCCTCAAGGTTTCCCGGATATCAATTGGATGCAGAGATGATGTCAGTTTTTCAACCAGCAGGAGGGTTTTTGGAACCCGAAAAATGTATTACTTCATTTGTAGATATGGCTTGCGATATGGGTGCTGAATTACATACTGGTGAACGTGTGATTTCTTGGGAAGTTGTTAATTCTAAAACTGTAATTGTTAGGACCAAGTGTGGAGAATATGAAACCGAGAATCTGGTTTTCACTTCTGGAGCATGGACCGGGAAACTATTGCCGGATCTTGAGTCAAAAGTTGTCGCTGAAAGACAAGTAATGGGTTGGTTTGATGTTGGTTCAACGAATGAATTCAATCCTGAAAATTTCCCAGTTTTCAATTTATTGGTACCAGAAGGTAGATATTATGGTTTCCCACAACATGATATTCCTGGATTTAAGATAGGACTGTATCATCACCTATATGAAAAAGTTGATCCCGATAACCTTGATAGATCTGTAGTTACTTCTACTGACGAAGAGGTGCTTAGAAGATGTGTTTCGAAGTATTTCCCCATGGCCGATAATGCAATGATTCAGGCGAAAGTATGTATGTTTACAAATAGTCCCGACGAGCATTTTATAATTGATAGATTGCCTCAATTATCTAATGTATATGTAGCGGCAGGTTTTTCAGGTCATGGTTTTAAATATTGTAGTGTAGTAGGAGAAATTCTGGCTTCGATGGTTGAAAACCAAAGACTAGATTATGACATCGATATGTTTGGCTTAGATCGACTTATTAGTTAGCTACGATATTTACTAGTTTCCCAGGTATATAGATAATTCGTCGTAATGTGGAATTTTCTAGATGTGCAGAGATTTTTGGACTTGATAGTGCTGTTTTATGAGCTTCATCTTCCTCAATAGAAACAGGCACTACAATTTTATCTCGAACTTTTCCGTTGATTTGAACAACCATTGTAAAGATTTCATCAGCGGCTATTTCATCATCCCAGGTGGGCCAAGATTGGGTATGAACACTGAATTCATGGTTGTGTTTTTGCCATAATTCCTCAGAAACGTGAGGAGCCATTGGAGCTAGCATTAAAATTAAACTTTTTGTGCAGAAATTCCAATCATCAGATGATATGGTTTTTGATTCCCAATACTTGTTGAGTTCGTTTGTTAGTTCCATCAGTGCGGCTAGGGCTGTATTGAATTTGAACTTAACAAGATCTTCAGTGACTCTTCGAATAGTTTTGTGAGTGATACGTTGAATTTGCTTTTGGTCATTTGGTTGAGAGTCGGATTCATTTAATAACGCTGAATCCCTATTACAAATATCCCATAACCTATTTAACCAGCGTGACATTCCATTTATTCCTTCATCACTCCAACTCCCTCCTTGATCCCAAGGTCCTAAGAACATTAGGAAGCATCTTACTGCATCAGCACCGAATTCCTTTACATAATCATCTGGAGATACTACATTTCCCCTAGATTTACTCATTTTTTCATGATCTTGTCCTAGAATAATTCCTTGATTGAATAATCTGTTGAAAGGTTCGTTCGCTTTAACTATCCCCATATCTCTTAATGCTTTAACGAAAAAACGAGAATAAAGAAGATGCATTACAGCATGTTCTGCTCCACCTGTGTACTGATCAACCATTCCCCAATCGGATTGATTTTGTGGGTCGAATGGACCGTCAGAAAAATCTGGATTTGTAAACCTTAGAAAATACCATGATGAATCAACGAATGTATCCATAGTATCTGTTTCTCTTTGCGATGGTTTTCCACATTCTGGGCAGTTTACATTCAAAAAGTCAGCGTGGAATTTGAGAGGTGATTCTCCGGTAGGTCTGAATTCAGCATCCTCTGGGAGTACAACTGGCAAATCTGTCTCAGGAACAGGCAAAGTACCACATTCTTCACAATAAATAATGGGGATAGGAGTACCCCAATATCTTTGGCGAGAAATTAACCAGTCTCGCATTCTGTAGTTTACGGTTCTTTGACCTAGTGAATTTTCTTCAATATAATCAGATATTTTTTCTATACCTTCTTGGTTATTCATACCATCGAATTGCATTGAATTGACTTGGATTCCTGGGGCTGTATAGGCTTTGTCTAGGTTTTCACCTTTCCACTCTTTTGGTGCAACAACTACACGAATTGGCAACTGGTATTTCTGCGCAAACTCAAAATCTCTTTGGTCATGTGCTGGAACTCCCATTACAACACCAGTGCCGTAAGTCATTAATACGTAGTCTCCAACGAGCAATGGAACTTTTTCCCCATTCATAGGATTTATACAAAAAGAACCGGTAAAAACACCTGTTTTGACTTTTTCAGTCGAAAGTCTCTCGATTTCTGATTGATGCCTAGCCTTGTTAATGTATTCATTGACTTCTTCTAAGTTTTCAGGAGTTGTAATTTTTTGCACTATTGGGTGCTCTGGGGCAAGAACCACAAATGTAACACCAAAAACAGTATCAATTCGAGTGGTGAAAGCTGTTAATTCTGTTGTTTCGAGATTATATTCAGAAATGTCAAAATTTATTTCGGTACCAGTACTTTTACCTATCCAATTAGTTTGCATCACATTAATTTTGTTTGGCCAATCTATTTCAGAATGATTTAAGAGTTCTTCTGCGTAATTTGTGATTTTGAAAAACCATTGATTTAATTCTCTTCGTTCTACAAGAGAATCACATCTTTCACATGTACCATCAGTGAGGACCTGTTCATTTGCCAAAACAGTATTGCACCCTGGGCACCAATTAGCAGGGGCGAAGTCTCTATAAGCAAGGCCCTTTTTGAAAAGTTGAAGAAAAAACCATTGATTCCATTGATAATAACTTGGTTCACAGGTAACGATTTCTCTATCCCAGTCATACATACTACCCATAGATTTAAGTTGACGGCGCATGTTGGAAATATTGTCCATTGTCCATTTGTATGGGTGAATCCCACGACTGATTGCGGCATTTTCCGCAGGAAGGCCGAATGCATCAAAGCCCATTGGGTGTAGCACATTGAACCCATTCATACGTTTAAATCTTGCATGAGCATCAGCAGGAGACATTGCATACCAATGGCCTACATGTAGATCTCCCGATGGATAAGGGTACATGGTGAGTTCATACCATTTAGGAAGTTTGGAATCTTCACGAACATTATATATTTGGTTTTCAGACCAAATATTTTGCCATTTCGATTCAATTAGTAGGTGGTCAAATACCTTTTCAGATCGCCTAATTACTGACATTATTTGTCTCCGTGATAAATAATTTAGGCTGAAGTTTTTAATCCAGCAGAGTCAATTCCTGCCTGTACTACGTCTTCATCTTCTTGTGGTAAACCTCCACTGGCTCCGACTGCGCCGACTAATTCGCCATTCTTAAATATTGGAAGGGCACCTTGGCCCATAATAAAATTACCATTCTGAATGGTGGTGAAAGCATTAAAAATTGGCGATGAAGCACGTTCTTCAAGTTGAACACTAGGCAAGCCAAAACAAGCTGAAGCTACAGCTTTTCCATGGGATATCATTGGAGTTCTCCAAGATGAGCCATCCTCGCGAATCATAGCAATAAGATCGCCTCTTGGATCTACAACAGAAATACTCATTTTTAAATTCTTTTCGGACATCTTTTGTCGAGCACCGGATATGATTTTTTCCGCATCAGAAAGGTTTATTGAAGGCATATATTTTCTCCATTCTTAAAAATTTAATTCAATTATCTTACATTTTGTCTAAATTGTTAATTATCGCGTTTCCAACTTCAGAAGTGCTGGCATCTCCTCCAAGATCTGGTGTAACAATTTCACCATCAGATAGGACTTTAAGTACAGATTTTTCAATTTCTGTTGCTAGTTTGTCGTGTCCAAGATGTCTTACCATCATAGCCGCGGTTAAGATCTGAGCCATTGGATTTGCTACTCCTTTTCCTGAAATGTCTGGAGCACTTCCATGGGTTGGTTCAAACATTGAGGGGAATTCGCCCGATGGATTCAAATTTGCGCTTGATGCAAGCCCCATACTTCCAGTAATAATTGCAGCAATGTCAGTAAGAATATCCCCAAACAAATTACTTCCTACAACCACATCAAATGATTCGGGCTTTCTGATGAAGTCCATACACGCAGCGTCAATTAAAAGTGAGTTTGTAGAAATATCAGGATATTGACTTGCCACCTCAGAAAATGTGTTATCCCAAAGGACCATTCCGTATCCTTGTGCATTAGATTTGGTTATAGAAGTCACATGGTTCTTTTTATTTCTTCTACGAGCTAACTCAAAAGCATACCTGATGACACGTTCACAACCTCTTTTAGTGAAAATGCCTGCTTGAACGCTTACTTCTTCAGGGAATCCGCTATACAAAAATCCGCCAACGTTCGCATATTCTCCTTCTGTGTTTTCTCTTATAACTACCATATCAATTTCATATGCTTTCTTATCTGATAATGGTGAAGTAATTCCAGGAAATAGAATGTTCGGGCGTTCACATACATATTGATCAAAGGTCCTACGAATAGGCAATAGTAAACCGTTTAATGTAATATGATCTTGAATTTCGGGATGCCCTACTGCTCCTAAAAAAATTGCTTCTTTACTTTTCAGTTCGTTTAGACCATCGGTAGGCATCATTGCATTGTGTTTAAAATAATAATCAGAGCCCCATGGATATTCTGTAAAATCCCATTGAATTTCATGTTTTGCGCCAATAGCATTAAGTACTTTTAATCCTTCTTCTACAACTTCTATACCTATGCCATCACCTCTTATTACTGCAATCTCATGTTTTTGCAAATGTCTACCTCCCATAATTAATATTAGTGAATGCTAGCATATATTCATTAACAATATGCATTGTCATTTTTGATTATTTCAAAGGCTTGCAACGCTAGTAAAGTGACGTCATTTGGTGGTGGTTGAGCGATATCTTTTCCATTGGAGATTGATTTCCTGTTTGATATTTCATCTTTTGAAATCCATATCCATCCTTCTGGAATGGAGTTCTTGTCGTTAGAAATTCTGCAGAAATAAATCATATCAATGTGTTGATGAAATCCATCAATAGGATCGTCAATATCTTCAATCATTATGGTAACGGGAGCATGTACTTGTTCTGGATAATCAAATTGAATTGATGGATGTGTAGGGACAACAGTAACATTTAGATTGGTCTCTTCGTATATTTCTCTGATCACTGCTTGCATTGGATCTTCATTGGGCTCAATATGTCCTCCAGGGGGGAGCCATTCCTTTACTTTTTTATGCCAATGTAGAAGAACGTGGTCATTGTGAATTATAAATCCAGTCGCAGTGAAGTGACGAATGTTTGTCATGTTTGGCTCGCCCTTAAAAATTTGATACGATCAATTTTGTTGTAGTAATGTAAATACGTTACTCTTTATATCGTATTACAAAAAAATCCGAAAGGGATTTGGGTTTTTAGAGGAATAGATCAATGGATGACAAATTAGTAATTGCAGGGAAAACGTTTTCTTCCAGATTAATGCTCGGAACAGGGAGATATAGCAATAATGAAGATATGGTGAATTCTATTGAAGCTTCAGGTGCTGAAATCCTGACTTTAGCTATTCGTAGATTAGATTTAAGTAATCCTAGAGAAAAAACAGTCCTAGATTATTTTGATTGGGATAAGTACACAATTTTGCCAAATACTGCCGGATGTCGTAATGCCGAAGAGGCTATATTGACTGCTAAACTTGCGAGGGAAATTACTAAAACCAATTGGATTAAGTTGGAAGTTGTTCCTCACCCAGATTACCTTTTGCCAGATCCGATAGGGACTTACAAGGCTGCAGTGGAATTAATTGCCGAGGGATTTGTAGTATTGCCATATATACATGCTGATCCTATTTTGGCTATGAATTTAGAAGAAGCTGGTTGTGCTACTGTTATGCCTTTAGGTTCAGCTATTGGATCTGGGAATGGCATTCAGACTTTTGAAGAAATTACTACGATAATTAAAGAGTCTAATGTCCCAGTAATTGTGGATGCGGGGCTTGGTGTTCCATCTGATGCATCCCTTGCTCTGGAAATGGGTGCTGACGCGGTTTTAGTAAATAGTGCCATTGCTCAAGCAGCAGATCCTGTGATGATGGGAGATGCCTTCAAAGATGGAGTTTTAGCTGGACGTAAAGCGTACATGGCAGGTAGGATTCCCAAACAAAACTCAGGTCAAGCTAGTAGCCCCACTGAAGGATTGATTTCTTCTAAAAAGGATTAATGTTATGGGGCGAATACATTTGCCCTCCATATGTATGATTACTGATGATTCTTCGTGTGAGAGTGATCAGGGTTTATTGGACCGAATTTCCAAATCTGTCCGAGGCGGAGTTAATATGGTCCATTTGCGAAACAGTAAAAAGTCTTCATCAGAATTGTATTATTTAGCGCTTCAAATTCGGTCGATTACACTAGATAAAGCATTATTTTTTGTAAATGATAGGGTTGATATTGCAATTGCATCTGATGCTGATGGTGTTCAGCTTAAAGAATCAAGTTTTTCTGTTCAGGATACGCGTAAGATTTGGGGTGACAGATTAATGATTGGACGTTCAATCCATTCTTTAGAATCGGCCATTCAATCTCAAAATGAAGGAGCGGATTTTTTATTAGGTGGAACTGTTTTTAAATCTGAGACTCATAAAGATGTTGAACCTAATGGGTTACATTTCCTTACTTCTCTTAAGGACAAGATAGATATTCCAATCATCGCAATAGGTGGTATTACTGAGGACAATGTTGGTGAGTGCATCAAATCTGGAGCAAATGGGGTAGCAATGATTAGGTCGTTTAGTAATAGTAAGGACCCTGAAAAGGTAGCCAGAAATTTTCATCGTCTGTTAAATAATTAGTTTGGATTGAAATGATTGAAGTAACAATTAATGGTGGGAAAATTTTTTTAGAAGATTCAATTACATTGATGGATTATATTGAATCTTTGTCGATAAATTCCGATTATATTGCTGTGGCATATAATGGAGAAGTATTGCGCCGCGAAGCATATAATACAGTAATTCTGAAAGATCTTGACAGGATTGAAATTGTTCGTGCAGTGGGTGGAGGGTGATGCATATATAAGATTGGAGTATTGAAAGGATTAATTATGAAAATCACTGATGTAAAAGTAGAATTGTTCAATTGGAAATCTGAACCATGGGGAACTGGTGTGGATTCGGGGGTTACATTTAAGGCTAGGGCTATGAGTCAATTGGGTATTGTCACAGTTTCGACTGATGAGGGTATTAATGGGCATGCATTTTTGGGGAATTCTAGAATGGGTGCTGATCACTTTGTAAAGGGATTAATTCAGTTTATTAAACCAATAATTATGGGTCGAGACCCTCAAGATATTGGGAAAATTTGGTGGGAAATGTGGAAACAAAATCGGTCGGTTTCAACTTATGTTATTGGAGCGATTGACATTTGTTTATGGGATATCAATGGTAAAAAAGCTAATTTGCCAATTCATAGACTACTAGGAACTTGTAAAGATAAGGTCCCAGCATATTCTAGTACCGCTTTTCATCCTACTAAAGAAGAATATGCTGAAGAAGCGCTGCATTTCAAGAATTTAGGATGGCAAGCTCATAAAATACATCCACATGGAGATCCATCTTATGATATTGAGATCTCTGAAGCAGTAAGAGATGCAGTCGGTGATGATATGAAATTGATGTTAGATTCCATGTGGGCGTATAGATATGAGAACGCATTGAGGGTAGGTAGAGCTATAGAAAGTTTAGGGTTTTATTGGTACGAAGATCCCCTTGTTGAAGAGGACATATATAATTATGTTAAATTAACTTCTAAACTTGATATTCCTATAATGTCTACAGAATTTGCTCCAGGAAGATTCTATGGAATGGCTACATGGATTACTCAAAATGCCACTCACTTTTTAAGAGGTGATGTTGCTGTGACAGGCGGGATTACACCACTAGTGAGACTGTGTAATCTTGCTGAAGGATTCAATATGAATTGTGAGATTCACCATGGTGGCAATTCTCTAAACAATGTTGCTAATCTTCATGTAACGATGGCAGTTCCTAATTGTGAATTTTATGAAGTTTTCCCTTGTACTGGTGCCAATCAGTTTGGTTTGGTAGAAGATATTCAAGTGGACTCGGAAGGTTTTGTTCACGCACCAGACAAACCAGGACTTGGGTATGAAATTGATTGGGACTTGGTTAAAAAAGAATTGTCAGCTACTGTGAGTTAAAAGTTTTTACTGGTAGTTATGGGACTTTTTTTAATCGTAGTTGCTTCCTTTGTGATCACCTAACAACCTTAGTTGTCTTTCGTTACATTGAGCAAGAATAGCTGAATTGAACTGAAATTTATTTAAATATGGTGGGAATTTTTGAGTGATCATTCTATTTGCGTAGTGAACTTGCAGCAAATATCTTGTTTCATCACTCTTGTTAGATGTACCCCTATGCCATACCTCGCAACGAAAAGTTAGTGCGTCTCCAGCATTACACATAATGCTTTGTTCACCGATTCCATTCCATTCTGTGTCCCCGTTAGGAGTGCGACCAGATTTGTGAGATCCGGGGATAAACTTTGTTGGCCCCAAATCTTCATAGAGATCATTAAGATAATAATGTGTAGTAGTGACCCAAACAGGCAGATCGACTCGAGGATCCGAGAGGACATCTTCAGGTAATTGTACAGGTAGCCAATCACAATGAAGTTGTTGATCGGGTCGGCCAGGTCCTGTCACCCAAGCAGTCATTCCGATGATATGACAATCTTTTCCATGAAGTGCTTCAGCTAGTTCAATCACATCAGGCCTATCAAGGAATTTTAAGAAAATCGGATTATGGTTGAAAGCATTATTTATGTGTCTATTTATAAAGCCTTCTCTTTTAGCAGTATAGTTCCGGTTGAAACTTTCTTCTACTGGGACCATTTCATCCATTGCATTTTTAAGTTCAGTTACTTCTTTTGGAGTTAGAGATCCTGGGAAATATGTGAATCCATCTTCTTTTATTGCTTGGATTCGACTTTCTAGATCTGGCTTCTTGATTAGTTTAGCTGTTTCTACCATTACAATGCCTCAAAACATAAATTCTAGATATGCTTTGAATAATAAATTTCGACAATAATATTGTCAAATTGGAATTGCAACTATGGGAGTGGCCCCAACGGAATTCGAATCCGTGTTTACGCCTTGAAAGGGCGTTGTCCTAGGCCTCTAGACGATGGGGCCACAATTTATTTATGCAAGTTATGGATATATAGCTAGGTTTGTTAAGCCTGTTGTCTCTTCAAACCCACACATTATATTCATACTTTGTACAGCTTGACCAGCAGTTCCTTTTATGAGGTTATCAATACAGCTTATCACTATTAGGCGGTTAGTGCGTAAGTCAACAGTTGGATATACCAGACATATGTTACTTCCAAGAGTCTGTTTAGTCATAGGTGGAGATTCAACGATTTTGGTGAAAGGGGAATTTGAGTAGAAATCTTGGTATATTTCATTCACGATTTTTTTAATATCTTTTTTGCCAGAGATTGTTTCTTTTAATGGGACATAACATGAAGACATTATTCCACGAGTCATTGGTACCAGGTGTGTTAGAAAAGTAATATTTAGAGGTTTACTTTGTTTCTCTTGTAGTTGATTTAATTCTTGAGAAATTTCAGGTAAATGACGGTGACCATCTAACGAATATGCCATGACATTTTCATTTACTTCAGAGTAGTGATTTGATAAGGACAAACTTCTACCTCCGCCTGAAACACCTGATTTAGCATCAATTATTATGTCTGAAGTAATGATTCCAGATTCAACTGCTGGCGCCAAACCTAAAATACTGGAGGTTGGATAACAGCCAGGGACTGCAATTAAATTACTAGCTGAAATTTCTTTTAGATGTAATTCAGGTAGGCCATACACTGATTGATTAATAAGATTTGGATTAGGGTGTTCAACTTTGTACCATTCTTCATATGTTGGAATGTCTTTTAATCTGAAATCTGCGCTAAGATCCAAAGTTTTAAAACCACCACTTATGAATGGTTCAATACTTTGAGCACTTGCGGCATGTGGGAGTGCAGAAATGATCAAGTCAGGACTCCCATCGATTTCTTCAGTTATTCTTAGGTTCACTGATTCTAAGTGCGGGAAGATTTCCCCAAGTTGTTTTCCAGCAGCACTTCGTCCTGTAATTGAAGTAATTTCGAATTCTGGATGCTGTTGAATGATACGTGCTGTTTCAGCCCCAGCATATCCAGTAACGTTGATTATTCCTACTTTCATTATTTTCTCCTATTAGTATATAAGTATAATCTTCGTAAAAAACTTCGACAAGATATTTTGAGTGATTAAGATTGGATTGACGAAGAGATTTCCTATCAATAGACTTAAAGTATCAATATGTTGGAAAGGTGGTTTTATGCTTGAAGGGAAAAATGAAACTATAGTTACAATGGACACTTCCAGTGTGAAATTTGGACCTGGCGTTACTCAAGAGTTAGGTTTTGAATTGACTCGGTTGGGGGTAACTAATGTCATGTTAGTTACTGATCCAGTCATGTCAAAACATCAATCAGTAGATCAGGCGATATTGTCGATTCAAAAAGAGTCAATTAAAGTAAAAGTTTTTGACAAAGTCAGAGTAGAACCAACTGACGAATCGTTTAAAGAAGCCATACGATTTGCTATTGACGGAAAATTTGATGGGTATGTTGCTGTAGGAGGAGGCTCAAGTATTGATACTGCTAAAGCAGCAAACTTGTATGCTACATATCCTGCTGATTTTTTGGAATATGTGAATGCTCCTATTGGAAAAGCCGTTCCAGTACCTGGTCCTTTAAAACCATTATTTGCAATTCCTACTACTTCAGGAACTGGTAGTGAAACTACAGGTGTTTCAATATTTGACTTTTTGGAAATGAAAGCCAAAACAGGGATTTCTAGTCGTGCTCTTAGGCCTGTGATGGGTTTAGTAGATCCTTTGCATACAAAAACACTACCTGGAATGGTTGTGGCTTCGAGTGGATTGGATGTTCTTTGCCATGGATTGGAATCTTATACTGCTTTGCCATACCAACAAAGGCATTCACCCGACACAATTGATATGAGACCAACATATCAAGGTTCAAATCCTATTAGTGATGTATGGTCAATTAAGGCTGTTGAAATGGTTGGTAAAAATATTGTTGAGGCAGTGCAAAATCCTTTAAATCATCATGCACGTACACAAATGATTCTCGCTGCTACTTTTGCAGGGATTGGATTTGGAAATGCAGGATGTCATTTACCGCATGGTATGTCATATCCAATTTCAGGGATGGTTAAAGATTTCATTGTGGATGGTTATCCTGAGGATTCTCCTTTAATTCCTCACGGAATTTCTGTAATTTTAACTGCTCCTGCGGTCTTTCGATATACAGCACTTGCTGATCCACAAAGACATTTGGAAGCTGCATCTGCTATGGGTTTTGATACTGAAGGATTGTCATATGAAGATGCTGGAGAAGCATTGGCGCAATCAATAATAAATATTATTCGTCAAATAGGAGTTCCAAATGGTCTTGAAGCAGTTGGATATACAGAATCTGATTTGTATTCCTTAGTGAATGGGACTCTTCCTCAGAAGCGTGTTGTAGACTTGTCTCCAAGATTAGTTAATAGTGATGATATTCACCAAATTCTTATGGACTCAATGAAATTGTGGTGATCGGGTAAAACTAATTCTTGGAACTAGGACATTTTTCTGCTATAACGCACGATGAACATTTAGGATTTATTGCTTTACAGATTGCTCGACCATGTTGTATTAGTTGCATGTGGAATGCGAACACATCACTTGGGTCCACCATAGGTTCCAAAATGTCGTGAGCTGCGTCTGCATTCACTTTTTTTCCAATTAATCCCAATCTTTTTGAAACCCTAAAAATATGAGTATCTACTGGCATTGCAGGCATCCCCAAGGAAAAACAAAGTATTATAGCGGCAGTTTTAGGTCCAATTCCTGGGAGGTTTTTTAGCCATTCCTTTGCCTCTTTCATGGGCATTTCTTTAAGAAACCATAGGTCGAATGATTTTAATTCTGAATAAATTTGATTCAATACTTGTTTGATCCTTGGTGCTTTAATTTTTGATAGTCCACCCATTCTAATTGCAATTTCAATTTCATTTTCATCAGCGTTGGATATGGCTTCAACAGTTTTGAATTTGCGCACCAAGCTTTTAAATGCACGTTCCGAATTAATATCTGAAGTATGTTGGGATAAAATGGTGTAAATTAACTCAAATGTGGGGTCATATCTTAGTTCCCATTTTGGAGTACCATAATCTTTCTCAAGATATGACATGACTTCTGTGGCCGACAGTTGGGAATGTTTTCTTCTGGGCATGCTTATTTATTAGGGTTTCCAAATAGTTGCAGCAATATATCTTTCTCCTTCAGTGGAGTCGTTGTAGTAATATACAACGACGATTTGACCATCTTTTCTTACAATAGCTCTTGGGTATCCTATGTCTTGATTACCGGCATCTTCGCGAAGTGTGACCTTCCTGTTCCATGTTTCCCCTTCGTCTTCACTTATCACACAGTGAATCCCTGATTGAGGGTCGTTAAAATAACTGTTGAAGCTATTATAAGATCGATATCCATACATTAGGGCGATCCTATTGTCCGGAAGTTTTAGCATTGCTGGGGGATTTCCTGCAATCCCAGTTTCAGAGACTGCCGTAGATACATAATGCCAGTTCGCTCCATCATCATCACTTCTTATTAGATCTATCCAACAATGATTTTGAATGGTATTACGGCACCTAACTGCAGTAATAATACTTCCAGAATCAAGTTTTACGGATGATGGCATGATGTCGAGCCCGTCTGGGTTTTCTCGTAACCAAGATTTGAAAATAAAATTTTGACCTCCGTCTGTGGATTGAGCACAAAATACTCTCCCTTGGTCACCATCTGGTTTAGTTGATGAAAGTAGTAACGTAAGTTTGTTTGGGTTTTGTGGTCCATATGTTAAATAGTCTGTTCGGGCTGCAATACCAAGTTGGTTGAACATTGGTAGTGTATAGGGACCATCCCAATGATGGCATCTATCTTTTGAAATATAAAACCATGAAGATGCCCCAGCTTTTAGAGCGTTTCGGGAACATAAAAGTGCGAAATCGGGTGCTGTAGTATCAATTGAACCATTGAATGGCTTTGGAGCGTTGACTCTATTTGCAACTGGACCTAAATCTAGATTCATGTGTTCATCTGATGCTAAACCGATATTTCCAGGCGCGATAAGAGGTGCTGGTGAATTAGTCCAAGTCATTCCTCCATCAAGACTCCTAGATTGTATTGTTTCAGTGGTTTTGTCTTTGTCTCGGTAGTGAAAACCACCTTGGTTATCATGGTAAGTCAAAGTAAATCCGGTAACGATTTCATCTCCCCAATTCCAGATCCCATAATTTGCCGGCCAACCGGCATATCTTTCTTTGTTTCTATAAACGATTACGTGTTTCATATGCCTTCCTTGACAGTATTTATTTGCACTGTTTAACTGTACAAGATTTTACCATGACCAAGCATGAACAGTGTAGATTTAATAGGTTAACTAACTTTTTCGGTAGTCAATGAATTCTGAAAGAACAATTAAAGAAATTCGCTGGGATGACGATTATATAGAAGACACAGATTTGTCGATCCTTTCGGGAATAGAGATATTAGAGTTTGAAGAAGTTAAATCAGTATGGGATTTAATGGATGATTCAAGTTTAGTTAGTATTCTATCGCGCTTAAAAATACTTGCTGATACAAATATTAGTTTTGATTATTCAACAGTTTTTAAATCAATGTTATTACATGAATCCGAGGAGATTAGACTTAAAGCGATAGATGGATTATGGGAACATGAAGACAGAAGTTTGATTCCTGTTTTCACTTCGTTTATTTCGAAGGATAACTCTCAGAATGTAAGACTTGCTTCGGCAAATTGTTTGGAAAGATTTTTAGACAGATCTCGATCTGTTCCATATCCTAAGAGATATTTGGACAGCTTGAAATCCACATTATTAAACATACTTTCTGGGGATACTCATGTTGATGAGTCGCTACGTTACAAGGCACTTGAATTGATTGGAAATTTTGATGGTGAAGATATTGACGTATTGATTAAGGATGCGTTTTTTAGTGAAAATATTAGTGTAAAATCCAGCGCTATAACAGCTATGGGTGTAACTTCAAATCCAATTTGGTTGTCATTGATACTTTCAGACTTGGATGATGTTTATCCTACTATTACAATTTCTTCAATCAAGTCTGTAGGTATGCTTGGTGATGGAGAATATTCGAATTGGTTAATGAAATATTTGTCCGATGAAGATGTGGATATTCAAATTGCTGCAGTTCAATCATTGGGCATACTAGGTAATGAAATTGCTCGAGGTGCAATTTTACAATTTGTAGATGAACTACATGAATCTGATGAAGATGTGGACGATGATTTACTTTCTGCTATAAACATAGCTATACAGGCTATGGATTTTGATGAAGCTCCATTGGATATGCAGGTTGATTACAAGGATTATCTATAGGTGATAAATGCCTGAACAGGATGATCTAGATAAGATTTAATTGTTTTCGAAAATTAATGATGCTGCACCTAATATGCTAGCGTCTTCGCCTAAAGCAGCTGTTACTATAGGAGGTGTGTTAATTCGGATGCTTCGAATTGCGTGCGCATTTATTTCTTTTTCTATTGAAGGTTTCAGTAAATCCATACTTTCTGCCATACCTCCTCCAATTATCACAATTTCAGGGTCAAAAATATGTAGAGTGTTTACTATTCCGATTCCCAAGTTTGTACCGATTTCTTCTACTATTTCTAATGAAAGTTTGTCACCATTCCTCGCCGATTGAGCAACTTCTGCTGCAGAGACAAGATTATGATCAGAATTATGAAGTTGTGACAGTTCAGATGCTTCTCCTTGATTAAGTCTTTCCCGAGCAATTCTCGCCATTGCAGTTCCACTTGCAAGGACTTCTAAGCATCCTATATTCCCACAATTACATTTGGGACCATTTCTATCTATTGTAGTGTGTCCCAGTTCTCCCGCATATCCAAATCTTCCACCATACATTCGTCCGTTAATTGCAATTCCGCAACCAATTCCAGTGCCTAACGTAATGTAGATTACACTTTTAAGATTCTTACCGGCTCCAAATTTTAGCTCTCCCATTGCTGCAATATTTGCATCATTATCAAAATTTACTTGGATTTTTAAAAAATCCTGAAATATTGGTTTGATTATTACTCCATCCCATCCTGGTAAATTTGGAGGGTCATAAAGTTCGCTTGTTATGGGATCCATTGGCCCTGGCATACAAATACCGACTCCAGCAATATTTTCCCGGCCTACTTCTGTTATAACTGATTCTATAGTGTTTAGAATTCGTGATATTGATGAGTCTTTTCCAAGGTGTGCCATTGTTTCGATATTGACACGATTAGAAATTTTTGCATCAGGATCTACCACAGCTACACGTGTATTTGTGCCTCCAATATCTACTGCTATTGCGGGAAGATTGCTCATCGTTATCCATTCTTAATTTAGGATGTATTCTAGTCTAAATGTAATGAATTTGGCTATATATTAACTTTTGATGGATTTTGTTGCATTCCCAATAATATTTGGTAAAGAAATTGGGAAAATTATTGTTAATTGGAAAGATTTAATTTCAACAGTTTGAAATCCAGTAGAATGTATCACTTTTTCAATGTCCCTTGTGAGATTGCATCCAGTAGTAAGGTATTTCCAAATAGGATTTAATAAGGTTTGAAAGAATTTATGAGTCGATCTCTTGTCTACTACATGTTCATAGAAAATGAATTTCCCCCCTGGTTTCAAGACTCTAAGTATTTCATTCATTACTTGATCTACATTATTCACCATGCATAAAGTTAGTGAAGTGATTACAGTATCAAAACTTGAGTCTGGGAATGGTATTGATTCACCTTCAGCGCTAATAATTTCGATTTCACGGTTAAGTTTTTTGGCATGATTCGAAAGTATTTCGGCCATGAATGGATTTGGTTCTAAAAATGTTAATGATGAAAATCGGGAAAAATATTTTAAGTTTGCTCCAGTTCCGCCACCTATTTCAAGTACGTCTCCGATGGCTTGATCACATATTTCTATCCTTAGATCTTTTAGCCTCCATTCAACCAATGTGTTGAGAGAATCATAGAATTTAGCAAATAATTTGTTGCTTAAATTGTCATATTTTTTGAACATTATTACAGTATAATTGGTAGAGATCGTTTATTCACCCTTGGAGAGAATTATATGGAATTAATAGGAAAAACAGCAATAGTAACCGGTGGTAATGGAGGATTAGGTAGAGTTATTTCAGAGTACTTGGCTAAAGAGGGAGTCAATGTAGCAATTGTTTACGCAAAAAGTAAAATTGAAGCTGAGGAGTTTTCCTCTGAATTATCTGCAGATTATGTAAAATCAAAAGCATTTCAGTGTGATTTGACAAGTGAGAAGGATATCAATGATTTAGTTGCTTCGGTAAAAGAAACTTTTGGCAGAGTAGATTTTTTAGTTAATGATGCCGCATATAATGTTTGGATTCCATTCAAGGATATTGAGTCTCTTACTTTAGATGAATGGGAAAAAATTTTGGCTACCAATTTGACTGGACCAATGTTACTAACTAAAGCGGTTTCTTCTGTTATGAAAATGAACGGAGGGAGTATAATAAATATCTCTAGTGTTGCTGGTTTAAGCCCTACAGGCTCTTCTATTCCTTATGCGGTATCTAAAGCGGGTTTAATTCACTTGACTAAGTGTATGGCCGTAGCACTTGCTCCAGACATTCTAGTAAATTGTATTGCACCGGGGTATTTGGAAGGTACTCGTGCAACCGCAAATTTGGATGTTGAATATCAGGAAAAAGCTAGGGTAGCATCAATTCTTGAGAAGGCTGCAGATAAGGAAGATATTGCAAAACAGGTTGTTTCTTTATTCGCTGCTGATACAATTACAGGACAAACATTGGTGGTAGATTCTGGGAGAGTTTTCCACTAATGATTTTTAGGAAGTAAATTTATGTTAACCGAGTCAGTAGAAACTGCACAATATTCATCAGTGCTAAATGAAAAAGAAAGTATTGATTGTAAGCTTCAGATTCAAAAAAGTGGTTCTGGATTTTCGCAAAGTCCGACTTTATTACTTACAGACTCGCGTGTGATTTTTTTAAGTAATAAAGATGGAGAATTACAAACCAAATTCGCTCAAATTGAAGATATAGAATTTGTTAATGTAGGATTTGAATCCTCTGGATCTACACCATTTCTTTGGGTAATATTTTCAGCAATTGTTTCAGTAATGCTGTTTTTGGTGATTGACAGTATTTTATTTAGCTGGTTGTCAGCAATAATCGTACTTTCTTTGGGGGCAGTACTATTATTTGATAGAATTTCAAATCCTGGGGAAAAATATCTCGAGTTTCATTCCAAAAGTCAAAAATTCAGATGTTCATTTAGTCACAGATTATTGAATTTTGAAGCTCATCAGTTTATTAATCGATTTTTCATGATTAAAAAAGGTGAACAACAATTTTCCAGAATGCGGCATTTGACCCAATATTTGCCTAAGAGTTAAAGACTTAAGTTTGGGATTACATCCATATCCCACTCATGGACAATATTATTTTGCATTCTATAAAATGCTGCTGCACCAATCATTGCAGCATTATCGGTACAGAATTTTACCTTAGGAATCATTAAAGGTAGCTGGGCTCGATTTTTGATTTCTTCACGTAATCTTTGATTGGCTGCAACACCACCGACTATTAGTATTCCTTTCACATTATGCATTTCAGCAGCTTGTAGCGTATTTCTTATTAAAGTATCTGTGATTGCTTCTTGGAAAGAATATGCCAAATCATTCTTATTTTGAGTGGTTAAATTTTTTAACTGTTGAACTTCTCGAATTAGGGCGGTTTTCAATCCACTGAAACTAAAATCTAAGGAATTGTTAATTTTTGGACGGGGCAGGTGGAAATTTTCGCCACATCCATCTTCGGCTGCTTTTTGGATCGAAGGTCCTCCCGGGTAAGGTAATCCCAAAATTCGGGCACCTTTATCAAATGCTTCGCCAGCTGCGTCATCTCGAGTTCTTGCAATTAATTTGAATTCTTGGTGATTATTCATTAATACGAGATCTGAATGACCGCCAGAGGCAATTAGACATAATATTGGAAATCCAAATTCAGTGTCTGGATTGTTTTCTTCTAGCCATGAAGCGTAAATGTGCCCTTCAAGGTGGTTTATACCCTGAATTGGAATATTCTTTGGGAACGCTATACCCTTGGCAGTATTTACACCCACGAGTAAAGAACCAGCCAATCCTGGTCCATTTGTTACTCCAATTGCATCGATGTCCTTAAGTGTTGCGCCAGAAATTTTTAATGCTTGATCAATTACTGGGATTAAATTGATCATATGTTCCCTAGCAGCCATTTCAGGAATTATCCCTCCAAATTTTGAATGCATTTCAGCTTGAGATGCTACTACATTTGAATGGATAATTTGACCATTTTCGATTACTGCAGCTGCTGTTTCATCGCAACTGGTTTCTATTGACATAATTAGCATGATTTTTTGGCTATCTAGTGATTGAATTTCTGATATCAGAAATTGATTGTTTAATAGTTTTAGTGTCGTTGTATATTGCAGATCCTGCAACAATTATATTTGCGCCTGCTTTAACTGCTTTAATTGCGGTCTCGAGATTTATTCCACCATCTACTTCTAAGTCAATGTTTACATTTGATTTCTGAGTTTTTGACATGTATGAGTCAATTAATTTTCGAGATTCATTAATTTTAGGTATCATGGATTCAATGAATCCTTGTCCACCAAATCCAGGTTCTACTGTCATGATCAATACTTGAGATACTAATTCCAAAACATCAGGTAATACACCTGAAGGTGTGTTGGGATTTAAGACTATTCCGGCTTTCATGTTATGAGTTAAAACAGTTTGGAGGGTCTTTTGTATATCTTCACAGGATTCATAATGTATTAATAGAGTGTCTGCTCCTGCGTTAGCAAATTCAGATATATATCTGATGGGTTCATGAATCATTAAATGCACTTCAAAATCAAGAGATGTATAAGGTCTTAGAGCCTTGATCATTTGAGGCCCAAAAGTGAGATTGGGCACGAAATAACCATCCATCACATCGAGATGGAATAAGTCTGCTCCGGATTCAGCAGTAACTGCAACATCATTACCTAAATTACTGAAGTCAGCTGAAAGTATGCTAGGAGCGATCTTGACAGTAAATTTGTCAGAGGGGTTTTGCATTACTTATTTTCTTTCAATTGTGCTTTAGCTGTAGCTAAAGCTTTTTTAACTTGCTCTTGAGAGGTTCCCCCAAAAACATTCCTGTTTTCAATGGATGATTCTAGGGATATTTCATTTATATCTTGATCAAATTTTGTGGAAAATTTTTTTAGTTCTTTTAAGGAAATTTCTGAGAAATCCTTTTCGTTTTTAATTGCATAAGATGATAATTTGTTTATAATCCCGTAAGCTTCACGAAATGGTAAGCCTTTTCCTACAAGATAGTCTGCATAATCGGTGGCTAGAAGTTGACCTTTCAATGCCGTATTACGCATTTGATTTGGTTTTACCTTAATAGATCCAATCATACCAATGAATATTTCGAGTGTCGCGTTTATTGTATCTAAGGTATCAAAGAATCCTTCTTTGTCTTCTTGTAAATCTCGATTGTAAGTTAGCGGTAATCCCTTTAGTACTGTGAGTAATCCAAAAAGAGATCCAAAAACTCTGCCCGTCTTTCCACGAGCTAGTTCTGCAAAATCTGGATTTCTTTTTTGGGGCATTATGCTACTTCCAGTTGAAAAATCTTCAGATAATTCCACAAATCCAAATTCAGTTGATGACCAAATAATTATTTCCTCTGAAAATCTTGATAAATGCATCATGAGGATCGAAGAAGATGAAAGGAAATCTATGAGGAAGTCACGATCTGAAACAGCATCCATACTATTTTGTGAAATTCTTGAAAATCCTAATTTTTGTGCAACTATTTCACGATTTATAGGATAAGGTACGCCTGCTAGTGCACCACTACCTAATGGCAAAACATCAGCAGCAGCATATGCGTGTTTAAACCTTAAGTCGTCTCTAGTTAACATTTCAAAGTAAGCAAGCATGTGATGTGAAAATAAAACTGGTTGGGCTTGTTGAAGGTGTGTATACCCAGGTATGATCGTGTTTAAGTTTAATTCTGCTAGTTGTATCAATACCATTTGAAGACGGGAGATTTTCTCATGGATTTTCGTGATTGATTCCTTGACATACATTCTCAAATCAAGTGAAACTTGATCGTTTCTAGATCTGGCTGTATGCATTTTGCCTGCGACAGGCCCAATGATTTCGTGCAGTCTGTTTTCGATGTTCATGTGCAAATCTTCAAGTTGGAAATCCCATTTGAAACTTGAAGATTCTATTTCGTCACGTATCTGTAATAATCCCGAAACTATTTGGCTAGAGTCAGAATCTGAAATTATTTGTTGTTTTGCGAGCATTTCAACGTGGGCTATAGAACCGGTGATATCTTGTTCATATAATCGTTGGTCAAAGTTAACAGATACTGTATATTCACTATTTACTTTTTTCATAGATCAGTTGACCCTCTTTCTTGATAAAAAGCTTCTTTGCAGAGTCAGAACTAGTTCTTCATTCTGATTATAAGCACAGGTTTCCAAGTGTACTATTCCACGATCAATTTTTGATTGTGATTCACGTGTATCTAATATTTTGCTCTCAGCGTATATTGTGTCACCATGAAAAACGGGTGCGTTGTGTCGTATATTTTCATATCCAAGATTCGCCACTGCGTCAATTGATAAGTCAGCAACGCTCATTCCAACTACTATGCTAATCGTAAGTAAACCATTAACCAAAGGTTGTTTGTGTTCATGACTATTCATGTAGTTATGATCAATGTGTAAAGGATTGTGATTCATAGTCATTAGAGAAAACATGTGGTTATCCATTTCAGTGATTGTTTTCCCCGGCCAATGTTTAAAAATGTCGCCACTGGAAAAATCTTCGAAAAATTTTCTCGAATCTTTTGATGCATCATGAATCATTGTGATTTGTACCTTTGTATTATAAATTAATATTATAGTTATCTAATAGTCTACGTGCTATCACAAGTTTTTGAATTTCATTAGTTCCCTCTCCAATGATCATTAAAGGTGCTTCTCTATAAAAACGCTCAATCGGCAATCCTTTGATATAGCCATATCCGCCATGAATTCTCATAGCATCCATTGCTACCTCTCCGCACATTTCACTAGCGAATAGTTTTGCCATCCCTGCAGATAGATCAACTCGCTCGCCTAAATCTTTTTTCTTAGCTGCTTCGTAAGTTAATAATCTTGCGGCTTCGATTTTTGTGGCCATGTCCGCAAGCATGAATTGGATTCCCTGATGATCCGCAATCGGTTTTCCGAAAGTTTCTCTTTTTTGAGCATATTTTATTGCCGAATTAAAGGCGGCAGTTGCAACTCCAACCGCTCGTGCCGCAACATTGATTCGGCCAGACTCTAGTCCACTCATTACTTGTTTAAATCCAACGCCTTCAATATTCCCGATCAGGTTTTCTGCAGGCACTCTGACATTTTCAAATAACAACTCGCACGTATCGATTCCTCTATAACCTAATTTATCCAATTTTTGAGCAACTTTTAAACCATGTGCTGGTTTTTCAACGATAAAGCAGCTTAAGCCTCTGTGTAGTGGTTCGTCAGATTTTGGTTTTGTTCTGGCTAGAACTGCAAATGCGTTACCATTTTGTCCATTAGATATGAACATTTTGGAACCATTAATAACGTACTCTTCACCATCTTTTTCTGCCTTAGTTGAAATGTTTTGTACATCCGTACCTGAAGAAGATTCCGTGAGTGCTAACCCTCCTCTTAAATCACCTTTAGCCAATCTTGGAAGGAAGGATTTTTTCTGAACTTCATCTCCGAAATTTGACACAATTTCAGCTAAAATATGGTGAGTTCCTATTACTCCTGCAAGACTCATCCACCCTTTGCTCAGTTCTTCAAAGATTTTGGCAAGAGTGGAATGACTAAAACCTAAGCCACCATATTTTTCAGGAATAGTGATTCCAAACAGACCTAAATTAGCCATATCATCTACTAACTCGAAAGGATAAATATCTTCTGAGTCATATTTGTCAGCAATTGGTAAAACTTTGTCATCAACAAAGGTGCTAATTAGATTTATAATTTGGGTATCAATATTTGTAGAATATTGAGGCATGATGGTTTACCTATTTAGGTGAGGGAATTGTTTTCTGCCAACATTTTTTGAAGAAACACCCAATATGTTTAAAAACCCTTCAGCGTCTACGTGATCATAAGAACCTTGTGCTTCCATTGATGAATCATCAGAGTATAGTGAGTGAGGCATTTTTGACTCCGTATCTTCTGCGCTGTCAAAAAAAACATTGCCTTTGTGTAATTTCAAAGTGATTGTACCGGTTGCTAGAGAAATGATTGGTTCTAGAGCATGTAATGCTGAAGTAGTTGCCAAGTCAAACCAATATCCTTGGTAAATTTGATTGCTAATAGTCTTGGATATTAAATCATAGAATTCTCGGGCTCTGCGATCTAGAATAAATTGCATTAGATACTCAAATGAATTACCAAGTAATTCCATACCTGGAGATTCATAAATTCCCCGAGATTTAACTCCGACGAATCGATTTTCTATGACATGAGTCCCGATTCCAATCCCATTCTTACCAGCGATCAAGTTAGCATTTTTGAAAATTGAAACTAAATCCATTTTTTCAGAATTGATAGAAATAGGTCTCCCGTTAAGCCATTCAATGGAAATAAATTCATTTACATCAGGTGCATCCCAAGGCCATAAGCCCATACCTGGTTCTACAAAATCTGGGGATAAGGTCACATCTTCAAGATCTCCTGCTTCATGAGTTAATCCTAGTAGGTTCGCATCAGTAGAATATCTGGATTCAGAAGCAGGTCTTATAGGTAGGTTATTCTCTTGGCAATAGTCAATCATTTCCTTTCTCCCAGGGAATTGATTGAGAAAATCTCTGTCACGCCAGGGGGCGTAAACAGTTACTGATGGCTCAAGTGTATTCGAGACTAGCTGAAATCTTACTTGGTCATTACCTCTTCCTGTTGCTCCATGAAAAAGCACATTCAGATTGCGAGTTTTCATTTGATCAAGAATTACTTCAACAGTAACTGGCCTGGCGATTCCTGTAGTGTTCCAATATCCACCTTCATATCTAGCCTGTGATTGCAAAACCTTTAATCCTGCTTCAGCAAGTTTTTCTAAACCTGGCAGAATATCAGCTTTGTGTGCTCCACAATCTATCATCCTATTAGTTACGGCGTCCAAATTTTCTTCATCGGGCTGACCTAAGTCAACAGTAAAACAATGTACTTTGAATCCTTTGTTTTTAAGCCAATTCGCGACTGTGCAACTATCTAATCCACCAGATACAGCCCCAGCAATCTCGGTTGCGCCACTTTGTTGTAATTCTTCCCAATTCATTTAATAACCTAAAAATTATTTAGTAGCCATTTGAATAGCTGATTCTAATCTATTTAATGCTTCATCAAGTTCATTGATTGAAACTGTTAGAGGTGGCATTAATCTAATGAGATTTGGTCTTGTTGGATTCATAAGCAATCCCAGGTTGTTAGCATTTTCAATTACCTTTGGAGTAATTTCATCTGCAAATTCAACAGCCCATAAAAGCCCCATTCCTCTAACATCAGTAATGATACTAATTGAGTCCATAAGCTTTAGCAATCCAGCCTGTAAGTGGTCACCTTTAATTTTAGCTTCGGATGGTATGTCGTTATCTATTATATATTTGCAAGATGCATGCGCCGCTGCAGTTGTTAGAGCATTTCCTCCAAATGTTGATCCGTGATCACCAGGTTCAAAAGCACATGCAGAATCCTTTGCTAAAAATGCTCCGATTGGTACACCACCACCTAATCCTTTTGCGAGAGTCATAATATCTGGTTCGATATTAAATTGTTGATATCCAAAAAGTGAACCTAAACGCCCAAACCCAGTTTGGACTTCATCCAGAATGAGTAGCATGTCATTTTGATCACACCATGCGCGTACATCTGAGAGGTAATTTTCAGATGGTACATTAACCCCTCCTTCACCTTGCACAGGTTCAAGCATTACAGCAACTGTATTCTTAGTAGTAGCTTTTTTGATAGCTTCAATGTCATTATATTCGACATGTGTAAAACCAGTAGGGATTGGTGTGAAAAGTTCTTGGTAATGTGGTTGTCCAGTAGCAGCTACATTCATCATAGTTCTGCCGTGGAATGAATTCAATGCTGTGATGATTTCATGAGCACCATCTTTGTTTTTCTTTCCATATTTTTTTGCTAATTTGATTGCACCTTCGTTTGCTTCTGCACCACTATTGCAAATAAATATCTTGTCTAAGCAACTGTTTTCCACAAGAATTTCTGCCAACTTTAGTTGAGGAATTGTATAGAATTGATTAGAAGTTTGCAGAAGTGTTTTTGCTTGATTCGATATGGCTTCTGCCATAACAGGATTAGAGTGACCAATATTGTTTACAGCCCACCCTGAAGTGAAATCTAAGTATTCTTTTCCATCAGTGTCCCATACACGAGTTCCTTCACCACGTTCTATAACCATTGGTTGACGTCGTACCAGAAACATATAGTATTGGCTTTCTTTAGATTTCCAATCTGTAGGCATTTTATTCTCCTGTAAGTTTTTTCAGCTTTTCAATTGCTTTTTCTAGATCACCGATTTGGGTTTTAATTTGATTTGTAAAAGACTTTATTTCTTCTAATGTAATATTTACTGGATTCAAATTTGATTCTGTAGGCTTGTTAATATTTGTGTTTTGATTGGTGGACGTAGTTAATCCGGTAAGAGATTCAATTGCTTCAGAAAGTGAGTCTTCCATAACAACTTTTTCTCCGCTAGCTAGAATGACCCGTTTAAGTTCAGGGAATTTTACTCCTTCTGCTTGTATATAAACAGGTTCTGCATATAGGATACTGTCACCAACTGGAATTACAAGTAAATTCCCTCTAATGCATGTAGATCCCTCTTGGCATCTCAGGGTGAACCACTCTGAGATGGTTTGATCATTATCAATTCGTGCTTCGACTTGCTCAGGTCCATCAATTTGACGATCTTTAGGGAAATTATATGCAACTAGTTTGCCGTAGTTTTCGCCATCACTTCTAGCAGCCAACCATCCAATGGCATTTTGGCGTTGATTTGGTGTAAATGGTAGTAATAACACAAATTCTTCTTGTGGTTCATTTGGTAGTCGCATTATTGCGTAATAGGGTTCTACAGGCTGTATGCCTTGCTGGGCGAACTTTTCATTTGGTATAGACCAAAGGTCTTCATTATTATAGAAATTTTGAGGATCATCCATATGATATTTTAAGTACTGAGATGATTGGATGTAAAAGAAGTCTTGAGGATATCTAACATGGGATGTTAATTCAGCAGGCATTTTTTCTAAAGGTAAAAACATGTTAGGAAATATTTTGTCAAATGTTTGAATTATTGGATCAGTATCGTCAGCAATATAGAAAAATAGACTTCCATCGAAAGCATCAACAACAATTTTCACACTGTTTCTAATATAGTTTATTTGACCTTGGTAAGGCTGAGAATAAGGCATTCTGTCAGTAGTAGTATACGCATCTTGAACCCAATAAAAACGATCACTTGTAGCAACAATATAAGGGTCTTTGTCTAATTGAAGAAATGGTGCTACTGTTCCAATTCTTTCTTGGATTAGCCTTCTATATTGAAGACGGCTTGAGTTTGTAATCTCTCCACTTATTAGTAGATTGATGTCTCCAAATTGCCACGCATATACTGCTTTCCTGAGAAAAGAATTTAATTTTACTCCACCAGTTCCAAAATAATTTGTTCTTACTATATCGTCCGATTTTGTTTGGTAATCTAGTTCGGCAGTTTTCGAATTAACAACTACGTAATTAGAAGTATTTTCACCGTAATATATTCTAGGATTTTCAACTGAAAATTCAATTTCTCCATTTTCTGGATCTAGCCCTACATTTATTTTCCCGTCGGGGGGGATGTCACGTGCAAAAAATTCCGGTCGTCCTTCTTTAGTGAATTCGGTTGCAGGGCTGATAGCTGCGCCAATTCCGTGTGTATAAATTAGTTTTGTGTTAAGCCAGGTTTGTGTTTCTTCTGACAATTTTTCAGGAGCAACTTCTCTGGCTGCTAACATGACTTGTCTATACGAATTGTTTAAAGTGTATCTGTCTACATCAGCATCTTTGAAATCATAATAAGTGCGAATTAGTTGGATTTGTTTATATACGTCAGTTAAAGGACGATAGTCCCAAAGGCGAATATTATTGATGGTTTCGAAGTTATTTTGGATGATATCTGAAGTAACCGTACTTTCAGCTGGATAAAACTCATCATCTATACGATCTAAAGCGAATCCAATTCTTGTATGGTCAATGTTGAAACCTATGTAGCTAGCTTCCTTGTTGAATTCGTTAGGAGTTACTGTGAATTGTTGCATGACTCGTGGCCAAATAATTGTAAGAATTACTAAAAATACAGCCCACAATGCAATGCAGGCAAAAATAAGTCGTAATGAGTCTTGTTTTAAGAAAGTATTAGCAAATGATAAGATTGCACAAGCAGAAGCTACAATCGTCAGAATAAACAACGCAGGTTTTCTAGCATGTATGTCTGT
The DNA here is from genome assembly GCA_022447855.1 of SAR202 cluster bacterium. Classification (GTDB taxonomy): domain Bacteria; phylum Chloroflexota; class Dehalococcoidia; order Lucifugimonadales; family UBA6927; genus UBA6927. Next base: position 4,970 of record JAKUTX010000012.1, on the reverse strand, counting down.
GTACGAAGCCCCGAAAATTGCACCGTCTGTTGATAAAAGTAATTCCCATCTACCGATATAGTGACCTATAGCTATTAGAACAAATAATATCCCAACAATTATTGAAATTTGAATTCTTAATGATCCAGAGGTTTTGAATGTTTGAGCGCGAAGTACGTAAGATAGATAAAAGATTCCAAAAGAAATTATTAAAATCACGATTGCTGATCCAAACAACCAACTTTGAATTAATGAAAAAATTGGTAGTTGGAATATGTAAAAGGCAAGGTCAAGCCCATATATAGGGTCGAGTTTGTTGAAGTCACTAGAGTCAAAGACTTTGAGGAATTGAAGCCAATTTGATGACAATATAGTTCCAAAAATTACACCAAATATGGATGTAAGTAAAAGTGATCCCCAAAAAATTAAACGATTAATTACGCTAGATAGTTGATCATTGGTAGAGAAAGCTTGCGATTCTTTCTTTGCAATTTTGTTCGCAATAATTACACTTGGAAAAGCAAAAAATGTGAAAGTAATAAATCCAATTAAAAAAAGTAATACTTTAGAAACAAGTATTTTTGAATAAGTATCTTCAAAACCAATATTCTGGAACCAAATCCAGTCTGTGAAAATGTTTCGACCAAACGATGCTAAGAATATTACAGCTAGGACGCATATAAGTATTATGAACCATTTGGGAATATTGAAATTTAACGCGTTGTCTCTTTGAGAATTGATCCAATTATTTGAATCGTTTTGATCACCTGATTGATAGAACATATCATAACCTGTATTTTTAATTTATTCTTGTACCAACCGACTTTCCCTCAATTATATCTTGAAGGGTATTTGGTTTGCGTCCGTCTGCAATAAATGATTTCCCCCCGCCTTTGATTGATGTAATACAAGCTTCAATTTTGGGTACCATTCCTCCGGCTACCACACTTGAATGCATTATTTGTTTTGCCTGGCGTAGAGTTAAACGAGGAATCAATCTTCGAGATGAATCAAGAACACCTGCAACATCAGTTAAAAAAATCATATGCTTAGCATTTAAAGCAGCTGCAATTTCCCCTGCTGCGGTGTCAGCGTTTACGTTAAGTAACTGATGTTTAGAATTTAATGATTTCATTCTGTTTGATTGAATTGCCACAGGGGCAATAACAGGGATAGCCCCTGAGTCTAAAATTGTCACTATTGGATCGGTATCAACATGCCTAATTGTTCCTACATAACCAAGTTCAGGACGCGTTATTTCTGCTTGCAATAAACCTGAATCTGCTCCGCTTATACCAAGTGCATTGCCTCCATATGTACCGATTTCTGCAACCAAATTCTTGTTAATTAGCCCAGTTAGCACTGCCACAACTATCTCTAGACTAGCTTCATCAGTTATTCTCAAACCGTCAACGAATTTTGGGCGAATGTTTTGCTTGGCCATCCAAGAAGTGATTGTTTGCCCTCCTCCATGAACAATCACACACTTAAATCCTTTTTCATTTAAGGAGATGATGTCTTTTATTGTAGTGTCATGGACCCCAAGGGTACTTCCTCCAATTTTCACAACAATAATTTTCTCAGAACTATTTGGTTCTGGTATTAGTTTTTGTGAAAAATCCTGGGTAGATTTGGATGTTGGATTAGAACTTTCAAACATTTGTAGTGCTCAAATTTATGTACTGTATGCAGAATTGAAAATTACGTAGTCTTCAGTTAGATCACAACCCCATGCTGTCGCATTGAAATTTCCAGTATTCAGGCTAATCCTTATTGAAACATCTGGAACATCCATTGCATTAACAACAGCTTCGATTGAATATGGAATTGCTTTTCCCTCGTGCACAACATGGATTTCATTGATAAAAATATCTAGGTTAGATTCTTCTATTTTTGCGCCGCTATTACCTACTGCCATCATTACTCTGCCCCAGTTTGGATCATTGCCATGGACCATTGCTTTTACAAGCATAGAATCTGATACTGAACGTGCGGCCAATTGAGCATCTTTCAATGATGGAGCATTGTCAACAATTACTTCAATTAGTCTTTTAGCACCTTCCCCATCGCGTACCATCTTTTTTGCGAGTTCGATACACACGTAATTTAATGCTTCTTGGAAATTCTCAGCATATGGAGATTTTTCGTCAATTGTTGCGGATCCAGATCCTCCATTAGCGAATACAAGCATGGTGTCGTTAGTACTTTGGTCTCCATCGATACTAATCATATTAAATGATAAATCTGCAGCTTTTTTAGTAGCATCTTGAAGAAATTTTTGGTCTATGTCAGCATCAGTTGTGATGAAAGCTAGCATTGTTGCCATGTTCGGATGAATCATCCCTACACCTTTTGCACATCCTCCAATAATTACTTTAGTGTTTTCAATATCGAGTGAAACTGCAAGATGTTTTTCCTCTGAATCAGTAGTCATTATTGATCTAGCGAATTCTGATCCGCCGTCGTTATGAGGTGTTATGTTTCCAATATTTTGACGTATTAGGGCCATTGGTAATTCAACTCCAATCATTCCCGTACTACATACGAGTAGATCAGTTTCTCCAAGCCCTAAATGTTGAGAAGCTAATGTAGTCATTTCAATGGCATCGTGTTCTCCTTGAGAACCTACACAGCAATTTGCACAACCGCTATTTGCAACAACGCCCCTAGATTTTCCTGTTGTGGCTCTTGAACGGCTTACAGTTACGGACGGAGACAAAACACTATTATTGCTGAATACCGCTCCAAGATTTGCTTCATGCTCAGAAATTAGAATTCCAAGATCAAGAGTGTCTGATTCCTGAGTTTTTAAACCTGAATAAACTCCACCTGCAATGAATCCTTGAGGTGATGTAACACCTCCGTTCTGAATTAGTTCGATCATAGACGCCATTTTGAGTGGTCTCCTATAAATTTTGCTTGACTAATATTGGTCCCAATTATACCACAGAATCGGCTTTTTTCTTGGAGTGTTTTAGCTGTATTTATTGTGATACAATTGCACGTGATTTGAATAATAAGCTTTGTTTATAAATGCTAGTGGAGGTTAACAAGTATGGCTAATGTCGTTCTATCGAATAAGGAATTTAATGTCGTAGGTACTAGGCCTGTAAGGCATGATGGTTATGACAAGGTTACGGGTAAGGCTCAGTACAGTAATGATATTGACTTACCAGGTTTATTGCACGCAAAGATTTTGAGAAGTCCTCATGCTCACGCAAATATCATCAGTATAGACACGAGTGCTGCAGAAGCTCATCCTGATGTTAAAGCGGTGGTTCTTGCTGCTGATATGATTCAGGGGGATGAGTTGGATGATTCTCAGGATGATACAAGAAACAACATCCTTGCTACTGATAAAGTTCTTTACAAAGGGCATGCAGTTGCTGCGGTTGCAGCAACGAGTCTTCATGTTGCTGAAGAAGCGTTGGATTTAATCAATGTTGAATATGAAGTATTAGATTGTGTAACTAATGTTGAGGATGCTATAGCTGAAAATGCGCCAGTATTACACGAAAAATATAGAAACACTGGTGATGATGATTTGTCTAAGCGTCCCAATGTTGCTGCACATGGCAAATTGGTTATAGGGAATATAGATAAAGGATTCGAAGAAGCTGATGTAGTAATTGAGAGAGAATATCGTACTGAAATGGTACATCAAGGATATATCGAACCCCATGCTGCTACAGCCTGGTGGACAACATCTAACGATCGATTGACTGTTTGGTGTAGCTCGCAGGGTCATTTCCCAATTAGGGATAGAATTTCTGGAGTAATGGGAATACCTATTTCTCAAATCAAGGTAGTCCCTATGGAAATTGGTGGCGGATTTGGTGGTAAAACCACTATTTATGTAGAACCTGTTGCGGCTGTTTTGTCTAAAAAGTCTGGTGCTCCAGTTAAGTTGGCTATGAGTAGAGCTGATGTCTTAGAGGCAAGCGGACCAACTTCCGGGAGTTATATGAAGTGTAAAGTTGGTGCAAAAAAAGATGGCACAATTACTGCTGCATATGCACAATTATTGTACGAGGCAGGTGCATTCCCAGGCTCACCTGTAAATGCTGCTGCTAACTGTATTTTTTCGCCATATGATATTGCTAATGTAGATATTGATGCTTACGATATTGTTAATAATAAGCCTAAAACTGCAGCTTATCGTGCACCAGGTGCGCCAGGTGCAGCATTTGCTTCAGAGACAGTGTTGGATGAGTTAGCAGATGAATTAGGTATTGATCCAATAGACTTTAGGATTCAAAATGGTGCTAAAGAAGGTACAAGGCGAGCTGCTGGTATAGTTAATCCTGTAATAGGGGCGATAGAAACAGCTCAAGCCGCAAAAGATTCTGATCACTATCAAACTTCTTTAGAAGGTCCGAATAGAGGCAGAGGAGTGGCATCTGGTTTCTGGACTAATGGGGCTGGTATAGCCTGTGCTCATGCGGCAGTAAATTATGATGGTAAGGTTGGACTAACTATCGGAACAACTGATATTGGAGGTAGTAGACCTGCAGCTGCAATGATGTTTGCAGAAGTACTTGGTATCCCGGTTGAGGAAGTGATTCCACAGATTGGTGATACTGATACAATTGGGTATAGTTCGATGGCTGGTGGTAGTAGCGTTACGTTTAAGACAGGTTGGGCATCTTATGAAGCTGCTCAAGATGTAAAAAGTCAAATGATTGGGCGCGCAGCAATTTACTGGGATGTTTCTGAAGATCAAGTTGATTTGGTAGATGGAGTATTCCATCATTCTTCTGATCCTGAACTCAAGTTAAGCTTCAAAGAGCTTGCTGCACTAACTGCTGAAACAGGTGGGCCAGTTTATGGAAGAGCTAATCTTGATCGCCGTGGTGCAGGACCTGCATATGGAACACACGTTGTTGATGTTGAAGTCGATACTGAGACCGGTAAAGTTACAGTATTGAGATATACAGCTGTTCAAGATGCAGGAAAAGCAATCCATCCGAGTTATGTTGAAGGGCAGATTC
>JAKUTX010000011.1:0-52667 GCA_022447855.1 SAR202 cluster bacterium | reverse complement strand
AAAGCTAGAGGGAAAACCACGACCGATACTATTTCTCCAGCGGGTCCGTGGTTACGTTATAGAGGTCATCTAGACAAGTTTAGTGACAATATGTTTATGGGTGCGGTTAATGCGTTCACAGGAGAAACAGGGAAAGGTATGAACGTTTTAACTGGAGATAAGGATTTAGCTTTTTCCAGAATTGCCCGTTCTTATAAAGCAGATTCGATTCGGTGGGTTGTGATAGGTGATGAAAACTATGGTGAAGGAAGTAGTCGAGAACATGCCGCTTTATCTCCTAGATTGTTGGGTGCAGGTGCTGTAATTGTTAGGAGTTTTGCCAGGATCCACGAAACTAATTTAAAGAAACAAGGATTGTTAGCACTTACCTTTTCTAATCCATTAGACTATGACTTAATCCAAGAAACTGACAGAATTAGTATTCTGAATTTGAATAATATTTCTCCAGGCAGTGATTTGAAGTGTCTCGTTGTTCATTCTGACGGATCTTCAGTTGAAATAAATTTAAATCATACTTATGTAGCAGATCAATTGGAGTGGTTTAGGGCGGGTTCAGCTCTTAATTTGTTTCATAAATAATTTTTTTATGTTCCAACCCAGCCGTCTTGAGAAATGTCGATTAACACGTTGTCAGGCGCAGTGTATTTCATTTCGGAATTTTTGCCTCCGTGCCCTTTACCCATCTGGGATTTGAATGCTGAATTGATGTCATCCCTGGGAGCAGATCCGGCTTTTTTAAGTTGAATGTCAGCTGCTTCAGAATCTTCTACTTGAAATCCGATATGATGAAGACCTGAAAATTTTGTTCCATATTCTTCTCCAGCAAGAGCTTCAGTTTTAAAGTTTAGTATAGCTAGATTTATATAGCCATCACTGAGATAAAAACCTTCGACGAATTCATTATTTATTTCTCCAACTTCTGTTAATTCGAAAGAGTCTTTGTAAAATTGTGCTGTTTTTGCTGGTTCTTGACTCGAAATTGCAATATGTTTGATTTTAGGCATTTTTACTCTTCTTTGAAAATAATAACTTTATTATAATTGATTAATTGAAATTTGTTTGAGATTTTAATTTTGGAATAGATTCTAAGAATGGTTGAATTTCGGTTTTATAATATTTTGATGAGAAAGATTTTTCAGATAAAAGTAGTTCTGCATCTTGCCTAGCGGATTTTAAAATTTCTTGATCGGAAACTTTGGCAATTTTAAGTAGTGGTATCCCACTTTGTCGGATTCCTTCCGTAAGATCTCCCGGACCTCTGATTCTTAGGTCTTCCTCGGCTAATTCGAATCCATCAGAATTTTCTTGAAAAATCTTAATTCTTGCCGTTGCTTCTTCCGATGTAGAATTGCTGGTGACTAGGCAGTAACTTTGTTCATTTCCCCTCCCTACTCTTCCTCTTAATTGATGTAATTGGCTTAAACCAAATCTTTCAGCACCGGTAATCATCATTACAGTGGCATTTGGTACATCTATTCCTACTTCAATTACTGATGTTGCGACAATTATTTGAGTATTGTTTGCTTTGAAATTAGCCATTATTGAATCTTTTTCTTTAAGATTCATTCGTCCATGGACTAGTCCAACATTAAATTCAGGGAAGATTTTCATAGATAGGTTATTGAATTCTTCAATAGCAGAATTAGTGTCGATAGTTTCTGATTCATCAATTAGAGGGCATACAACAAAAGCTTGTTTCCCTAAGTTAATTTGTTCTCGAATGAATTCATAAGATGAGTTTAAAGTATCTGGATTTACTATAATAGTTTGAATTTCTTTTCTTCCTGGAGGTAGCTCTTTGATTGATGAGATGTCCAGATCACCGTAGAGAGTAAGCGCAAGAGTACGAGGGATTGGGGTTGCTGACATTGCTAACATATGCGGACGTTTCCCTTTATTAACTAATTTAGAACGTTGAGTAATTCCAAATCTATGTTGTTCATCAACTACTATTAATGCTAGATGAGGAATTTCAACTATTTCTTCAAGTAATGCTTGTGTTCCGATTACAATGTTAAATGAGCCATTTGAAATTTTATCGTGCATGTATGTTTTTGATTTTTTAGTCATGCTTCCAGTGAGGAGTCCAATATTTATTTTGTATGGGAAAGATTTTTGATCAAAGGAAATTGTTTGCTCGTCAAATTTTGATTCACGTAAGTTTGACAACATAGAAGAAATACTCATGTAGTGTTGTTCAGCTAAAATCTCCGTTGGAGCCATTAATACACCTTGATAGCCATTCAGTGCAGCTATGATTAAAGAATAAGTAGCAATCACGGTTTTACCTGACCCAACATCTCCTTGAAGTAATCGGCTCATAGGCTTTTTTTCCCTAAGGTCGGAATTTATTTGCCCAATTACATCTTTTTGAGCTTTTGTTAATTCGAATGGTAATGATTGTTCGAAAATACTCATCGCTTCGTGTTGAGTGCTCATTGGAATTCCAGTATCTATTTTTTGCCATGCTTCCTTGCGGAATATTAGGCTTAACTGGAGTCTCAGTAGTTCTTCGTAAGCCAATCTATTTCTAGCCAAGAAAAATGAATCCATACTATCGGGGTAGTGTATTTGCTCAATCGATTTTCTTAAACTTGGAATAGAATTTTTAGACAAAAATTTTATTGGCAATGATTCAGAAACCATCGGCAAACATGAATCCAAAGCTATTTTAATAGTACGGCGAATAGTTCTTTGTGGCAGATGTTCAGTACTGTTATATACGGGGACTAGCCGGTTTGTATGGATTTGTTCCACACTTTCATCAAATGCCTCAAATTCGGGCGATTGGAAAACAAATTGATTCCTGTAAAGGTTTACTTTACCACTTAAAACAACCGTCGTTCCAACTGGTAATGATCTAGAAACGTATTCATTGTTGTACCAAATTGCTCTGATTGATCCAGATTTATCTCCTATTATTGCTTGGGTTGAGTGGCGTTTTTGATTTCTGTGGAGTTTTGTTTTTTGACATTCCCAAACTGACCCTATGATTGTCTGCTCTTCGCCAGAAATTAGCTCAGCAATTGGTTTCCTGTTTCCAAAATCATTGTGTCTACGTGGAACGGTATATAGTAGATCAATAATTGTGTTGATTCCGAGTTTGCTAAATTTTTCAGCAGTAGTTCTACCTATACTAGGGAGATCAATTATTTTACTTTTTAGAGTAATTGAAGTGGGCTTTACAATTTGATTCTTGAAAGAATTTGGCGTTTTTGTTGTATTCTTTGAATTAAATGGTTTGTTAGGGAAAAGCGTTTGGATAGAGTGAATCCATATTTTCCTTTGATTTGATGACAAACTTGCGTAATTAGGTATTTCACCAATGACGGGTGAAATTTCTGGTGACCAACGGGCCAAAAATTTATCAAGTCCGCCAATAACAGTACGGTTCTGAAAGCCGCTGTTAGACTCTTCAATTAGGATTTTTGATAATAGTTCTAAATGCGAATTTTGATTATTCATTTAACCACTAATAAGAAAATATGTTCTACTAATATTATATTAAACACTTTCTGCAAGCAATTTAAGGGTATTTCCAGACTACAATTTATTTAGTGATAACACCGACACCTAATCCACCTGGTCCCATATGAGCACCTAGAGCCGATCCTAATTGAGATATAAATGGTTTTTTTCCGTCTGATAGTAAATCAGATATTGATTCAGCAAACTCATCTGCAATTTTTGGATCAGTAGTGTACATTATTCCTATTTCGTCCAAATCTGAAGAAGATTCTAATTGGGTCCTTATATTAGCTAAACTTTTTCTAAAAGATCTTGTTTTAGCATGTTGAACGACCTCTCCATTACGTGTCACTATAATAGGTTTAATATTTAATAGTGATCCGAATACTCCAGCAGTTTTGCTTAGCCTTCCACCTTTAACAAGATATTCAACAGTATCTATTAATCCAAACATTGTCGCTCGCTTGCACATTCCTAGTGCAATATTTGAGACTTCTTCTAGATTCTTTCCTGCTGCTGCAGCTTCCGCTGCACGAATTACTGAGAAGCCTTGGGTTATCGAAACTTGTTGAGAATCAATTATGTTAATTGGACCTGAAAGATTTGATTGATCAGATGCCTGTTTGGCAGAATTATATGTTCCACTTACTTTTGAGCTCACGTGTATTGATAATATTCCATCTGGATTATCATACTTAGTGAACTGTTCAATAAACTGTCCAACAGATGGTTGAGATGTTGTTGGGAATGATTCAGAGGAAGCAAGCATTTTAAAAAAATCATTCGGTACGATATCTATACCGTCTAAGTAGTCTTTTGTTCCAAAGTGTATATGTACAGGTACAACTGTGATATTTAATTTTTTTGCTAGTTCTACTGGAATATCACAACAACTATCGGTGATAATTTTTACTGTCATATTGGCTCCTATTCAATAGAGATTAGTAGTTCTGGATTAGTTTGTCCTCCAAAAATTAATTCGAATTCAATCTTAGGATAATGCGATTTTAACTGATTCAATAATTTTAAAGTATTATTCTCGTTGGAATTTACTCCTCGGTACAAAGTTATTAAAGCATTTTCTTCAATTATTGAAGAATTTGATTTTAGAGCCTGATTTAACGATTCAAAAATATTATCAGCAACCGACACTATTATATTATCAAATGAACAGATTTTTTGGCCCTTAGAAATCTGTAAATCATTAATTTGTGCATCACGTGTCGCTGTGTTTATTTCTCCATAGGATAGATTCTTGTAACTATTTTGCATTTGAGAAAAATTTTCGGATAAGTCTTTGTGCGGTAAATAAGACATCATCGCAGAAATACCTTCGCATATTGATTTGGTTGGGAGAACATGTACATTTTTTGATGATAATTGTGAGACTTGGTTTGTAGTCAATAAAATATTTTTATGATTAGGCAATATAACAATGTCATTAAAATTTAAATTTTCAATTACAGAGAGAATCTCTTTGGCGCTTGGATTCATTTTTTCACCAGAAGGAATAGTTACGTGTGCCCCCAACTCTTTAAAAAGAGTTTCAAATCCTGATCCAGACACGATTGGTATTAGAGCAAAATCTTTAATAGATGAAGAAATATCGAACTGATTTTTGAAGTTTTCAAATTGGTGATCCATATTTTGAATGTTTATATCATCAATCTTTCCAATGGAGCTTACTGAATTGATTACTTGTTGGGGTGTTTCTGAATGGCAGTGGACTCTTATGAGGCTAAATTCATCTCCAACAACTACAACTGAAGATGCAAATTCTTTAAGAATAGATTGGATTTCGGATATTGGTTTTACAGGATCTAGAATAATAAATTGGGTACAATGACCAAATTCTTCATCTAATTCCGAATCAAAAAATTTGGGAGATATTGATTCAGATGTTTGGGTCGAGATATTTGCAGGTAAGGGTGGAGGAATTTTAGTTAGGGATATTGATCCCGTGTTACAAAATTGCCTTATACCATCCAGAATGATATATATTCCATGTCCTCCCGAATCAACCACTCCTGCATCCGCAAGGACTTTTAACATAGATGGTGTTTCGGACAATGTGTTTTTGGATGCTATACATATTTTATTAATTAAGTAATTTAAATCATGTGGGTTTTCTGAATAGTATTTTGATGCAGCATCTGAAGCACTTCTTATGATAGTTAACATTGTCCCTTCTTTAGGGTCTGTTACTGAATTATAAGAGTGAATAGTACTTTGTTTTAGAGATTCCACTAAGGTTGAAGAATCAAAATTTTGAATTCCTTGGCTAGCCGTCTCGAAGCCTTTAAAAAATTGAGAAAGTATTACACCACTGTTGCCCCGAGCACCAAACAATGCACCTTTTGATAAAGCTTTTAGAAAATCTGAAGAAGATTGATTGGCTGAAGTGGATTTTTCTACTTCAGCAAAAGCATCTTTAAGTGTTAGAAACATGTTTATACCTGTATCGCCATCAGGAACAGGAAAAACATTTAAATTATTTAATGTGTCAACATTTAATTCAAACATAGGTATCATGGCTGAAAACATTTGATTTAATTCTTTGCCACCGAGATAAGAGTGCATAATTTCTCTTTCAATAAAATTTTGGTAATTATACGAAATTTTGGATAATAGTTCTTAATAAGAATATATTGATCGAAATGGTGATTTAATCTGTTTGAATCAATTCAAACAGATTGATGGTATCGGCACATTATGATATATTTATATTAATCAGCACCGAGAGGTGTTTTTGTATCTAGAGGTAATATGGCTACTTGCGAAATTTGTAAAAAATCTGGTCAATCTGGCAATAATGTGAGTCATTCGAAGCGAAGAACACGAACGAGATGGTCTGCTAATGTCCAGCGTGCTCAAGTCTTCATTGATGGACAACAAACGAGTGTGAAGATTTGCACCCGATGTTTGCGTACTCATAACAAACAAATGGCCAATAATTAGATTTCTCGTATCGTTACCTTCCAAATCTATAGATCTAGTGACACGTAAGTGCTTTGCTATGTGTTTGCCTAAAAAATCTCCCCTTGTTAAAGACCCTTTTAATTGACATGTTGTTTCATTGATCTGTAAAATATTCAGGAGATCAAAAAGGTTAAATTTTTCATATCCTGAATTGTATTATTTGATATGTTAATTGGAGCTATATATGGCAGAATACGTCAAGAATGAAGTAATGGACTGGGCTAGAGAAAATGTTCGTGGTCAATGGACTACTGTGATGACGCCATTTGATGAGAATGATCAGATTGATGAACTTGCGTTAAGACATAATATACGCCATATCAGATCACTAGGAACTAGAGGTGGTGGATTTTCATGGAATATGGGAGAGTTTTGGAGTCTTACTAGGGAAGAAAGAATTCAATTATTTGAGATTGCTTCAGATGAGGCAAACGGAGAATGGCCAATAGCTGCTCAAGTAACGCACACATCTGTTAAGGAAATGTTAAAGCTTGCAGATTCTGCAGAAGCATTGGGTTTTGATATGTTGATTGTTGGAGCTCCATACATGGTCACGAAGACCAATGATCAAGTAATTGATTTTGTGAAGATTTTAGCAGAGTATTCCAATCTTGGGATAATGTTTTATAACACTCCACAATTTGGAATTGTTTTAGATGCAGATGCACTTGGTAAGATATGCGATATTCCGAATGTGGTGGGTGTAAAAGAAGCTAGTTTTAATCCAGAAATTTCAATTGAATCACATCAGAAAATTGGGACTAGGGCTATTATAAGCACCCCTGATGAGTGGATTCTTTTTAAGGGTAAAGAATTGGGTTTCGAACAACAGGTAATGTTTGCTAATACTTCAGATTGGAGATTTGATTTGCCTGGTAGCAGTTCCTATGTGAAGTTTATTGATAAAGCTATGACAGGCGTTTTAGATCAAGATTTTTATGACAAAAATGTAAAACCAATTAAATCTGTATCAGACAAATGGTGGGCTTATACTGTCAATAAAATGAATGGTGTTTTGCCGGTTGCGATGTGTAAATTCTGGGGAGAAGTAATGGGACTTAAACATGGCCATGTGAGAGCTCCTATAGCTGAATTGTCTGGTGAAGAAAAAGATCAACTAAAGACTGAAATAAAATCAATTTTGGGATAAATTTGGAGATATTGTATGTTACTTATGGTGAGTGTTCAAAATCTAGAAGAAGCTTTAGAAGCTCTTAGAGGTGGAGCTGACATTGTAGATGTAAAGAATTTGCAGGAAGCTTTAGTTGGTTCTGCACATCCTTTAACGGTTAAAAAAGTTAGAGAAGCCATTCCTTTAGAACGGCATGCAAGTGTAACTTTAGGCGTTGTTCCAGATCAGATTGGCACAGTTGCTATGGCTTGTTATGCTGCCGGTGCTGTGAATGCAACATCAGTGAAAGTTGGGTTTATGCGAACAGAATACAATGAGGCTGTAGAGACTTTGTTGGCTTGTAAAGAAGCATTAGGAGGTTTTGATACTAAATTGGTCGGTTCACTATTTGCAGATAATGAATCTGTTTATAACGGTTTGCCTGCTGAAAATATGCTGAAACTTGCTGCAGACACAGAGTGTGATGGGTTTTTAATTGATACCCTTACCAAAGATGGCAGGAATTTGTTTGATTTCTTGTCTGAAGATCTGCTTAGAGAAATGGTGATTGAAGGGAAGAAATTAGGAATGAGTACGGCTCTATCCGGTCATCTGAAAATGAGTGATTTAGATGAATTGGCTCGTATAAATCCTGACATTGTAGGTGTTCGAGGAGCTGTATGTTCAAAAGGTGAGAGAGATTCTGGAGTGTATTGGGAAGCGGTTGCAGAATTTCGAAAGCAAGTGGAATTAAGGAAATCTGGCCAAATAGATGTTAGGTCTGCAGAATGGCTCGATGAAAGTGACATTGGAACAAGTCATCAATCAGATGTGGATTTGAATAGCGGATGGCATGTGATTGATGGTACAGATAAGACTTGTGCGGGTATATTGGCTGCATTAAGTAAACAAATAGATTCTGATTCAAAATCTTTTATAGAAGTTATAATTCCTGATGTGCTTAACTCTTATGACGTGCTGGTTTGGGCAGAGAAAAGTAATCATAAGGTTTTGACTCAACGTAAAGACGCTGAAAGTGGGGTTATGAGGATGTTGATACAGCCGTAAATCTTAATGGATTTCAACGAAAGGAATTAACTTGGCTGACGGATTTTTGAACGACTTCGCACTGGTTATTAGTATTATCAAGGATTTTTCTTTGATAATTCTTTCAGTAGTAATTGTTAGTTTTTTAATTATTTCATATGCAAAACTATCTGTAATTTTAAATAGATTGTTAAACATTACTGCTACTCTAGAACGTTTGACCATAAACTTATCCGAAATTACTGATTTGTTTTCAAAGTCAACCCTTGAGACACGTGGTATTTCGTATGTGGTTGGCAGGATATTTAGAACTATTATTGGGAAGTCTACCGATCAAAAAGAAGAAGGAGATTTTGATGAAAAAAAATAAGAAATCGAAATTCATTTTAGGTTTTTTGCTTGGAGGAGCTGTAGGTGCAGGCGTTTTATTTGCGGTGACGAAGAAAAAAGGTCTTAAAATCCCAAATTCAATAATGGACTCTGGAGAAGAAATACGCGAACAAGGGGAAGGGTTTCTTGATGAATTGCGTCAATATGTGTCCCCATCAATTCAATCAGTAAAGGTCAATGCGATTCCAGTATATGATCGTGTTGTTGATAGTATTATTCCTGTTGTCGAGGATGCACTAGATAGAGGTGTATCCTTGATTGAGGATCTTCGGAATAATGTTAATCCTGCAGCTGAAGAAATTCGCTCAAAAGTTGATGCGTTTTCATCCTACGAAAATCTCGATGATTCAAAAAATGAAATAAATTCTTCAGATCATTTAACTACATCATTGGATGATTCGGATATTGCTCCGAAAAAAACAGACACTCACTTAATGAATTAACTGAAACACACTAATTATATTGCGCTTTAGGATATGATCCCAACATAAGGAATTTTTCTGTTTTAGATTCGATTGCGGTCAACGTTTCATTTGTAATTTTGTCTTCTCGGTGTCCCTCTATGTCTATGAAAAATATGTAATTCCCTAGGTTGATTTTGCTTGGACGTGATTCAATTTTGGTCATGTTCACACCACGCTTAGCACATTCCCCAAGAACATTGTAAAGAATTCCTGCTTTATCAGAATCAAAGGATATACATAAAGAAGTTTTATCATTTCCAGTTTGGAGATTGTCGGAATTAGAAATTACTATAGATCGAGAGGCGTTGTTAGGATAATCTTCAATCCGAGTTTTAAGAATTTCAATTCCTTTTTCAGATTTGGCATTGGGGTTTGCGATAGCCGCTGAAATAATATTTGAATTAATCATGTCAGCTATCGAGGCTGAAGTACTTAGTGAAGCTATTAATGATGCGTTGGGTAAATTTTTTGATAGGAAATTTTTGCATTGAGATAGAGCTTGAGGATGCGAAAAGACCGTTTTTACTTGATCAATTTTGGTTCCTGTTTTAACGATTAATGAATGATGAATTGGAATAACTACTTCGCCAGTTATTTTTATATCTTGGAATTCTACTAGTATTTCTAAATTTTCTATTACTGACCCAGTTAGACTATTCTCTATTGGTAATATCCCTTCACCGATTTTTCCATTCACTACAGCTTCGACAATCAATCTGAAAGATGTATAAGGAACTAGATTGGCACTAGGATTATAATTTTTCGCAGCTTGCTCAGAATATGACCCTATTGGCCCTAAGAAGGCAATTCGATTTTCACTCATCATCTTTGAAATTCTCTTTCGTATTGAGCTCACCTAGGAGGGGTTTCATTATCTCCATTCCCTAAATTTAATTGATTAATATCTTCGTCTTTTCCTGCGAGAATTAATGTGTCACCCTCTTTAAGCTGAGTATCAATGTCAGGCATAAGTGTAATTTTTGAGCCTCTTCTAATAGAAAGAACAGAAATTCCTGAACCGTTCTTAGATTCAGAGAATCCTAAATCTTTAAGATACCTGTCTTGGAACTGATTAGGTGCAAGAATTTTACTTATCCCAAACTCAGATGATAATTCGATATACTCTTGTACGTCGGGAGAGAATAGACTATGAGCAATTCTACTTCCCATTTCAGATTCAGTTTGTACTACCCTATCCACTCCTAGTCTGTTTAATGTGTTGGCATGTAATGGATTGGTTGCTCTAGCGACAATGTATGGAACCCCCATTGTTTTTAATAATACAGTTGTCATGATACTTGCTACTATATTTGCCCCAATTGCGACAATTGCAACAGTATACTCTTGGATACCGATTTCTCTAAGTAGTTGTTCATTAGTAGCATCACCAGAAATTGAGTGAGTAGATTGCCCAACTATATTTTGGACACGAGTAACATCTAAGTCTACTGCTAGTACATCATGCCCTAGATTATACAAAGTACTAGTAATACTAGATCCAAAACGTCCAAGACCAATTACTATCACTTGATTACGCATATTTCACCAAAAACATTGATTAAAGTCAGCCTATTGTAACCCGTTCTTCTGGATACTGAAAGATATCATCATCTGAATAGGATGCTCGTTGGTTAATAAAAAGCATTGCGGAAATAGGCAATATCCTGCCTAAAATCATTGCTAATGATAAAAATGATAAGCCGTATGAAGAGATTTCATTAAGTTGTCCATTTGCTAATCCGGAATTACCGAATGCCGATGATGTTTGAAAAAGCAATTTTAAAAATGATAATTCATGATTAACTAATATCATTAAGAGAAATAGTATAAGAAAAGTAAAAAGTGATAAGGTTGAGATTATAAATGCCTTTTGTACCTGAAATGGGTTGATTGTTTTTCCAAAAATTGAAATGTCGTTTCTTCCTTGAATGATCCTTATAATCGAAAGAAATGTTATTGCTATTGTAGTGAGTCTTATGCCGCCAGCCACTGAAGTTGGAGCTCCTCCAAAAAGCATTGTGATTGATGTATATAGTTGAGTCACGGTATGACTTTTTGAATAATCTATTAATGTAAACCCAGATGTATGTGCGGATGATCCGTTAAATCCTGAAATTAAAAGTTTATCTAGGAAATCAATTTTCCCCAGAGTAAGATTGTTTTGCAATTCGGTAAAAAATAATTGGATACTGCCGGACAAAATTATTAAAATTATGGTTCCTAAAATTATTTTTGTATTGAGAGTTAATGATTTAAAATCTCTGTTTCTGAACAAATCTGACAATGATAAAAATCCTAATGATCCTAATATTACTAATACTATGGTTACTAATATTATAATTGGATCCCTAGCTATCCAATGAACATCATGATGGATAATTGAAAAACCACTGTTGTTAAATGCCGATACAGTGTGAAATAAAGAAATCCATATGACATCTTTTATATTTGTTATTTCTCTATAAATATCTTGAGAAAGATATAACTTGGTTGCCAATATAACTAACGCTATTAGTTGAATAGAAGTATTTAATATGATTACCGATTTAATTAAATTCTTGAATTTTCTTAAATTTGTAATTGAAATTTTAGGATTGAATGTAATTCCGTGTTGGATTATTCCATGCGCTGTAAACATATTTAATAACATTACAGAAAGTGTGACATATATAATTCCGGAAATGTAAATGGTGCCGAGAATGATAGATTTGCCGAGAATTGTCCAAGCTGTCTCTGTAGATACTATAGTTAACCCAGTCAGTGTAGAGGCAGAAATAGAAGTAAAAATAATTGTGCTAATGGTGATTTCTTCATCTCCACTTTGCGATCCAGGCATTGCAAGTAGGATTGATGAAATAATTATTACTACTAAAAGTGAAGCAATTGGTATTAGAGGAGAAGGTATTGAGAATTCTTTTCTAGTATCGTTCACTTATTTATCCTGAAGATAATTTTTGTGACTATATGGAGTTGAAAAAAATTATCTTTTTTAAATATCTACGCTGAGTTTTGAGTTTTAAGGCTTCGATATTTTACGCTTTTTATTTAATTACTGCATGTTGTTGGTTAAGTGTTCTAATATAACTTAAAATAAAGGGATTAATAATAATTGTAATATGATTTATTAATATTTAGGATACACGAAACAAGTTGTTTATTATGAGTAAATCCAAATCTGAAATCATCCAAAGAATTCATGGGAATTCCAGTAAAGTATCACTTTTATTGGCTGGTGGTGGAACCAATTTTGTTAATGATTTGTTAACTGAACCTGGTGCATCTCGTACAATTCTAGATTTGCAAATTCCTTATTCTGAAAGTTCAATGATTAAGATTTTGGGCGGTCGTCCTAATAAATTTGTTTCATTATCAGTGGCAAAAAAAATGGCTAAGATTGCTTATTCTCGTAGTTTATTTCTTAGAATTAACAGAGATCCAGTTCTAGGATTGGCATGTACGGCTTCTATTGCAACAGATAGATCCAAAAAAGGTAGTCATGAAGTTCATGTGGTTGGACATTCTTCAGATACTTTGATATCTAGGAGTTTAATTTTCAAAAAGGGACATAGGAGTCGAACAAAAGAGGATGAAGTTGTTAGTACGATGGCATTGCAAACTTTATGTGATTTGGTAGATGAAAAGGTTAACTTAGAAATTGATTTGTTAGAGGATGAAGAAATTTTTTCTGAAACTACCAAATATCAGAATCCATTGGAAGCTATTTTCAATGGACATATAAAGACGGTTCGAATTTCTCCTGATGGTTACCAAATAGCAGACGATTTGATTTCTGAGGGGGTTTTCCCTGGATCATTTAATCCCATACATACAGGACATAAAAATTTAGCATCTATTGCGGAGAGAGTTTTAGATACTGAAATTTGTTACGAACTTTCTTTGCATAATGTAGATAAGCGTTCTTTGTCTGAAGATGAATTGTCTCTAAGGCTGAATAATATTGGAAAAGAAAGAAGTGTATTAATTACTACTGCTCCAACATTTGTAGAGAAATCCAATATTTTCCCTGGGTGTACATTTATTTTAGGATCAGATACGGCCAAACGATTATTCGACAAAAAATATTACAATGGAATTGATTCTGAAGTTTTTTCCGCGATGGAGCAAATCAAGTCCCAAGGATGTCAGTTCTTGGTAGCGGGTAGATTATTAGAAGATACAAAATTCACAACATTAAAAGATTTAGATATCCCGGATGGTTTTAGGTCTATATTTCACGAAATTCCTGAATCAGAATTCCGTAATGATGTGTCATCTTCATTTTTAAGAAATCAGGAGAGTGATTAATGGTTTGGAATTTTAATAATCTACAGGAATTTATTGATTTTTTGGATCAAAAAGGTGAAATAGTTCGTATTTTTGAGCCTGTAAGTTCAGAGTTGGAAATTACAGAAATTACTAATCGTGTAATTTTAAATCAAGGTCCTGCTTTGATCTTTGAAAACGTACAAGGTACAAATATCCCGGTTGTCATTAATCTTTTCGGAACGCACCAAAGGGTTGCTTGGGCACTTGGTGTTGAATTAATAGATGATCAGACAAATCGGATTCGAGCAATTCTAGATATGGCTCAATCCCCTCCTAAAGGACTTATGGGTAAGTTAAGTTCATTGTTTGATTTAGCAGCGGTGGCTAGGACACAACCCAAACTGGTTAAGAATGCGCCTGTTCAAGAAGTCGTGCTTGAGGGAAACGATGCAAGGTTAGACTTTCTTCCTGCGATAAAGTGCTGGCCAATGGATGCAGGAAAATATATTACGTTGCCATTAGTAATTTCTAAAGATCCAATTACTTCTAAAAGGAATGTTGGGATTTATAGAATGCAGATATTTGATGAAAAAACAGCTGGAATGCACTGGCAGACTCATAAAGGAGGATTTCATCATGAATTGTCTGGCAAAAGATCTGGGCTAGATAAGCTTGAAGTAGCGGTTGCATTAGGTGGTGACCCTGCAACAGTGTGGTCAGGGTCATTGCCACTTCCTCCAGGAATGGATGAATTCGTTGCAGCAGGTTTTTTACGAGGCAAATCAGTAAATTTAGCCAAATGCAAGACTGTTGATTTGGAAGTTCCTGCTGAAGCTGAAATTATTTTAGAAGGATATATTGTTCCTGGAGAAACAAAAAAGGAAGGTCCCTTTGGAGATCATACAGGTTATTATTCAATGCCAGAAGATTATCCTGTATTTCATTTAACAGCAATAACTCACCGAAGGCAGCCATTATACTTGACTACTTTTGTTGGAAGGCCTCCGAAAGAGGATTTTTTCATGGGTAAAGCTAGTGAACGCATTATGCTTCCTGCACTTCAAATGGTACTACCTGAAATCGTTGATATTAATATGCCGGCTGAAGGAGTTTTCCATAATTTAGTTATAGTTTCAATTCGAAAAGATTATCCTGGACATGTATCAAAAGTATTACATGGATTATGGGGATTGGGACTTCTGATGCTTTCAAAGACTATAATTATTGTAGATCATTTTGTTAATATCCAAAATTTGTCTGAGGTGGCTTGGAGAGTAACAAATAATATAGATCCTAAGAGGGATATAATGTTTTCTGAAGGACCTATTGATGATTTAGACCATGCATCTAGTTCTCCGAGAGTTGGCAGCAAAGTAGGAATAGATGCGACTATTAAAAATAGGTCTGATGGGTTTGAAAGAGACTGGCCCCCTGACATAGTAATGACAGATGAGGTTAAAAGAGTAATTGATTCCAAATGGGAGAGTTTTGGGTTTTGAACGTTTTCTATGAATTTTTTGTTCATCGGACGAAGTTATTTTTAGATTCAATTAGGTACCAAGAGACAATATTTGCATTACCCTTTGCTTATACTGGGATGCTACTAGCTTCTCAGGGCTTTCCTTCATTGTGGGTATTTTCTTGGATATCTGTAGCAATGGTATCTGCAAGAACAGTTGGAATGGCTTCAAATAGGATTTTTGATCGAAATATTGATGCTATTAATCCTAGAAATAAAAATCGGCACTTGCCAAGTGGATTGTTAACCGTACGGTATATGTCTGCCATAAGTTTTTTTGCGTCATTAATTTTCTTGTTTTCTGCATATATGCTTAATTGGTTGTCTTTTTTCCTTGCACCGGTAGCATTAATTTATATGCTAATTTATCCATTTGCGAAAAGATTTACTTGGGCGTCAAATTTAATGCTTGGATGGGTTTTAGCTATCGCGCCTTCTGCAGCATGGATTGGAGTTAAAGGAACATTAAATGTTGAACCAATTTTGTTGTCTTGCGCGGTGGCACTTTGGGCAGCAAGCTTTGATATTATCTATCATGTTCAAGATTTTGATTTTTACAGGAATTATGGTTTCCATTCGATAGCTCAAAAATTTGGAATTCGGTTGTCCCTAATATTTGCTCGCATACTGGATTTAGTGGCATTGGTTTTGTTGGTGTTACTTGGGTATTTGATGGAACTTAGTTTCACTTACTACATTGGGATAATGATTTCTATCGGATTTCTTTTATATAAACACCTGATTATTTCAGCAGAAAATTTGTCTAGAATTGGACCATCATTTTTTCGAATTAATGCTTATGTATCTATTTCAATATTTATGGGCACATTGGTGTCTATAATAGTATAATTATAATAATTTTAGGATGTGAAGGTTGTTAGAAAATATTTCTAATCCAGTTGTAATTGGTATCACAGGTGCTAGCGGAGTAATAATAGCTAGTCAGTTAGTGGATGAGATTTTGTCTAAAAATATTCCTGTTGTTCTTACGGCATCCTCTCCATCAAGATTAGTGTGGAATGGTGAAATGGATGAATCTTTTGGTGAAGCACTAGAGCGGTGGCAATTTAGTGGAAAATTTAGATTTTATAACCCAGGGGAATTGGCCGCACCTATTGCTAGCGGTACATTTCCTACTAGAGGTATGGCCATAATACCTTGTAGTATGTCAACAACTTCGGCAATAGCTTCTGGACTTTCAGATAATCTGCTTCGCAGAGCAGCCGATGTTACATTGAAGGAAAAGAGACCATTAATTATTATGCCAAGAGAAACGCCTCTGAATGATATTCATCTTTCAAATATGGCTTCTCTTTCTCGTTCAGGAGCTACTATACTACCGGCTGATCCCCCATTTTATTTAAAATTAAAAACGCTTGACGAGATAGTCAATTTTTTAGTCCAACGGATTCTTGTTGCAATGAAGATTAATGAATGTTTGCCTATGTCAATGCAATATAAAGGAATAGGAAGTGATTAATTATCAAGATGCATTGGAGTCAATTTCATCCGTTCGAGAAGATTCGATTGTCGTCACCATGGCTACGGCTGTCCACGTTTGGGATGTAGTAAGTAAATCTAAAGAGCTGGATTTGCCTTGTATAGGATCCATGGGTTCAGCGTCATCAATGGCACTAGGCTTAGCGATTGCTAGACCAGATTTGAAAGTAATTTTAATTGACACGGATGGTTCATTATTGATGAATTTGGGTTCATTAGTTACTACCGCCGGCCAGTCACCAAAGAATTTTTTCCATTTTGTTATGGCTGATGGAGTCTATTTTACTACTGGTTCACAAGTTATTCCTGGTTTTAAAACAAATAGACTTGAAAAATTAGCTAAGGGAGCAGGATATCCAATTTCGGTTGAAATTAGCAATAAAAGTAATTTGGATAAGCAATTACCATTACTACTAGAAAACGATGGCCCTGTATTTGTGTCATTGAAAGTAGAACATCCGAATAATTTGTCCAATTTTGTTGGGTCTACACATAGTAAAATGAGACAGTTGTCGAAGCAAATAAAAATCTTTGATTAATTAACCTATGGAGGATAAATTGATATCACCAAAAGATGCAGTGGCATCAATTTCTAATACTAGAGGATCTGCCATAGTAGTTAGTACTATGACTGCAAATCGATATTGGGATCAAGTATCTGTCCATAGAGAACTAGATTTGCCTGTGTTTGGAGGTATGGGTAAAGCTTCTTCAATAGGATTGGGATTAGCATTAGCGTTATCAGATCGTAAAGTTTTTGTTTTAGATGGTGATGGTTCTTTATTAATGAATCTGGGGAGTCTTGTTACAATTTCTGACGCTAAACCCGAAAATTTAATTCATTTTGTTTTTGAGGATGAAGTGTATTTTACTACCGGATCTCAACCAATACCAAATTCATCAAATTTTAGTTTTAAAGAAATGGCATTAGCTGCGGGTTACAATAAAGCTTTTGAATTTAGTGATTATGAGATATTCGACAACGAACTAGAAAATGTTTTGAAGGAACGTGGTCCAATTTTGGTGTGTCTAAAAGTTTCCCACCCTGAGGATGTCCCCGACGATTATAAGGAGAGTACTTCTGAAAGAATGAGGATCCTCATGCATACCTTGAATTTAAAGGTGGAGGATGGATGTTTTGAAAAATGATTTGCAAAATTATTTGGATATAGCAAATCAAATTGCTGACAAGGCGAAGGAAATATCTATGGCATATTTCCGGAATGACTTTTCAGTGTCTATAAAAGATGATTTTACACCGGTCACTTTGATTGACCAAAAGATTGAATCTTTTGCAAGAAAATTGATTCAATCAAAATTCCCAGATTGTGGAATTATTGGCGAAGAAGAAGCTAATTTCCAAGTTGGATCAGACGATATTTGGGTAATTGATCCAATTGATGGAACTAAAGCATTTGTCTCAGGGATTCCAGTGTTTACCACAATGATTGGAGTTTTACGTAATGGAATCCCTGTTCTAAGTGTAGTTGATAACCCAGTTATGGATGAACGGTGGATAGGCATAGAAAATGAACCTAGTAGGTTAAATGGTATCAATTTATCAACTTCTTCTGAAACTGATTTAACCAAGTCTTCGTTACATGCTACTTCACCTCAAATGTTTTCAAAAGATGAATATTTGCGTTGGATGGAACTGGCGAAAAACGTTGCTTTCCATCATTATGGCTCTGAAAGCTATAGTTATTGTTTACTAGCTGGGGGATACTTGGAATTGGTTGTAGAAGCAGATTTAAAGATTTGTGATTTTTTGCCTGTTATCAAGTTGATTCAAGGATCTGGTGGAGTAATTACTGATTGGGAAGGTAAATCCCTTTCTGTAGAATCTGATGGTCATGTAATAGCCTCATCATCACGTATATTGCATGATCAAGCCGTTAGATTCCTTCAAGCAACTTAATCTATAAATATCTCATATGGTTATAAAATTAGTCGGGTATTACAGTTGATTCTGGATTTTTCCCAAGTGCTACATTCGCGCAGTTGTATACCGCAAATGATCTGGCTTTAGCAAGAAATTGTGCCGACATTGCCGCAAGATGTGGAGTTATCAATACGTTGTCTAATTCTAATAAATGGTTATTTGAATCAATTGGCTCATTTTCTGTTACATCAAGTGCTGCACCTGAAATTTGCTTATTTTTAATAGCATGAATTAGTGCTTCCTCATCGACAACTGGTCCTCTACAAGCATTAATCAAAATAGCAGAAGATTTCATTAATGAAAATTCAGCGTAGCTGATCATTTTTGTTGTTGTATTGTTTAGTGGAACATGCAGAGAAATGATATCTGATTCAGATATAAGTTGTTCAAGGGAAACTTTGGTTGAATTTAAGCTAGTAATCAATTCCTTGGGATGTGAAACGATATCATGGAAAATTACATTGCACTCCCATCCAATTAGACGCTTTGCTACGCTTTGACCAATTCTGCCAAACCCTATAATGCCAACAGTTTTACCACTGATTTCTTCTGCCTGGGAGTACCATTCTTTTTGTATGTTTCCCCTCCAATTACCAGATTTAACCGATTCAAATTGGAGATTCATTTTTCGAAATGTGTTAACAATTAAAGCAATTGTGTGTTCCGCAACAGCTACTGAATTTGCTCCACCATTATTGGAAACTGAAACACCTAATTCTCCCAACAATTTTTTATCTAACATATCTGTTCCAGCACTAAAAGTTTGAAGGAGTTTTAAATCGGGAGTAAGTTTTGCAAGTTCAATTGGGTATTCTGAAGTGCCAAGGATTATAGCAGGAATGTTTTGTAATGATTGCGCCTGTAATTCTATAGGGTCAGTCGAATTTACATATACAATATTTACTCCATCGGGCAATAGCTCTTTGCATTGAGAAAGATGCGTTTTGTCTTTAGCAAGTAATGCAATTGTTACCATTGTCTACTCCTAGGTGGTGGATTGTAGGTATTTGTCTCTTAATCATACACTACATTTTAGAGTCAATTCATTGTTTGCTGATTTGCAGACTGATA
Organism: SAR202 cluster bacterium; assembly: GCA_022447855.1. Classification (GTDB taxonomy): domain Bacteria; phylum Chloroflexota; class Dehalococcoidia; order Lucifugimonadales; family UBA6927; genus UBA6927. The sequence continues at coordinate 32,910 of JAKUTX010000011.1, read as the reverse complement.
TAATTGCATTTATAAGGTTGGTATTGTCGTTTCTCATTTGTTTTCTATAGCTATTGATGGACCTGTTGCAGTTGGAAAGACTGTAGTGGGTAAAATATTGGCGAAAAAACTTGGGTTTTACTATCTTGATACGGGCTTAATGTACCGTGCAGTTACATATGCTTTGTTAACAAATGATATTTCAATGGAAGATGAATCATCAGTTTTTGAATTCGTAAAAGATTTGGATATTTCCGTAGAATTTTTAGAAGAAGATCAAAAGGTAATAGTCTCCGGAGAGGACATCTCAAAGTCTTTAAGGATTAAATTAGTCGAAGAGCATGTATCATTTGTATCTTCTTTAAGTCATGTTAGATCAAAACTTGTACAGCTACAGCGTGAAATTGCAGAAAATAATTCTATTGTAATGGTTGGTAGAGACATAGGCACTGTTGTTTTGCCAAAAGCTAATGTGAAAGTTTTTTTAACAGCTTCGGAATTTGTTAGGGCTTCTAGAAGGTATGAGGAAAGAAAACAAACTCAACAAATAGTAGATTTTGATGAGGTCTTGGCAGGGATACAAAACCGTGATTTGAAAGATAGCACAAGAGATGTTTCGCCATTGAAAAAATCTTCTGATGCTATATTAATTGATACAACCGATAAATCAGTAGAAGAAGTTGTTAGTTTGTTAATCAGATTGATTGAAAAGTAGAGATGCGTTAATTGATATATTCCATAGCAAAATTTTTCCAACGACTTACTTTAAAATTATTTTCAAAGTGGACAATTAATGGTATTGAACATGTACCTCCAATTGGAGGTGTGATAATTGTAGCTAATCACGTTAGTGAATTTGATCCTCCTTTATTAGCCTCAACCTTTGATAGAAAGATAAAATTTCTGGCGAAATCCGGGATTTTTTCTGGATTTTTCCAACGTTGGTTTTTAAAGGAATATGGTGCATTTCCAGTTAAGCGCGGGGTTGTCGATAGGTCTGCGTATTTATGGCTTTTAGAACAATTGGATTTAGGAAGTGCAGTGGTTGTATTCCCAGAAGGGACTAGAAGCATGAAGGGTATGCGAAAAGGTAAATCTGGAGTAGCTAGGATTGCGTTGCATTCAAAGAGTCCAATTTTGCCTGTAGGAATAATTGGAACGCAAAATATGGGTAAGTGGACTCGAGTGTTCTATCCTTCGGGTAAGATTCAGGTAAATATAGGTAGAGTATTTAATTTGCCTGACCTAGAAGGGAATATTAATCATCAATTATTAGAGTCGATGTCTGAGATGATAATGGAAAGAATAGCTGAATTATTACCAAATGAATATCGTGGATACTATTCTTCTGCTAAATTAAAAGAAAATTCATAGTAGAATTCTCTGCATCGAAATTGTATATTTGTGATAACGTGATGTCTTATATAGTTGGGAGGAAAATTGCAAACCGATAATTCAAAATATGGAATATACCTCAATTCCAAAAGATTTGAGGTTTTAAGGATTACTTCTCCATACTGGTTACCAGCAACTCCTGATTGGGTTTTAATTTCCAATGATGTAAATGCTACACTTTCTTGTGTCAAAGGAATGATAAAAGATAATGACTCGGAATTAGATTCTGAATCTATTCAATGGGGAAGAATTCCCAATCAGAATTAATTTTAAATCTTTGTTTATTATAAGAATACTTTATTTTTAGAGGGAGAATAAATTTGTCAGACTCTTCTTTTAATCGTGGCTTGTCTCTACATGATGCAGCTAGGGCAATGGGGATTAAATTTTCAAATGATGCTTTGCCTCAAGACAAATATTTTGAATCTAATGGAATGCGGTTCCATTACTTAGATTGGGGAAATGTTCAGAATCCAACGATAATAATGTTGCATGGTTTTGCTCAGCAATCGCATTCTTGGGATTTTGTTGCATTAGGATTGTGCGATAATTTCAGAATTATAGCTTTTGATCAAAGAGGTCATGGAGATTCAGATTGGTCTGAAAGTCAAAGTTATTCGCTCAATGACTATCATGACGATATAGATAATTTGATTCAACATTTGGGGTTGTCTGAAGTAGTGATGGTTGGGATGTCTATGGGTGGGCGTAATGCGTTTACATATGCTGCAAATCATCCAGGGATTGTTTCAGCTTTAGTTGTGGTAGATGCTGCACCTGTAGCTCAGTCCACGGGGAGAAACAAAATAAGAAATTTTGTCAGCCAGAAAGATGTACATCCTTCCATTGAAGAATTTGTCAATATGGTACATGGATATACGCCTAATAGACCCATTGATCAGATATGGGGGAGTATAAAACATAACGTTAAACAGCTATCAGATGGTTCTTGGACTTGGAAATATGACAAATTCCTGCGTTCTCCGGATAGAGATTTCAGGAGAGAATCAAAAGATGTTTCGGATGCAATGTGGTCTTCGCTTGATTTGTTAAAAACTTCTACCTTATTGGTAGTTGGGGAAGATAGTGATATTGTGTCTCAAGATGTGGCGAATCAAATGTTGAATCGAATTTCTAATTCTCAATTGGTATCTATACCTAATGCTGGTCATAGGGTAATGGGTGATAATCCAGTTGCATTTCAAGATGCAATCACCAAATTTTTATCTGCTATTTGATTTTTTATGCTTTGGATTTCAAATAAATTGATATTCTTGGCGCTGAATAATAATTAATGAACGTACAGGATTTCTTAGAGCATAATTACATTGCGTCATTATATTATTGATGATAAAATTGTGTTTTAGGAAAGAGATAAGGAAAATTAAGAGTGGACCGAGCAGTAAAAGATACTGTAATTTCTGAGAATAGACTAAGTGATAATGATACTGGATCTACCCAGGTTCAGGTCGCTATACTTACTTCTCGCATCAACAGACTTACTGAGCACCTGAGAGTGCATATTCATGATGAGCCGACTCGTCGAGGATTACTTAAACTAGTTGGTAGGCGACGTAGATTGTTAGATTACCTGAATCGAAATGATTCACAGGGTTATAGAGATCTTCTTGTAAAGCTTGAATTGAGAAGATAACTAACTGATTTCATAGATTGATCTTTTTATTCCCCGGTCCTACACATTGTAGGAGGTAAGTCATTACTAAACAAGATTTTACACGAATTATACAATCGAAAGGTATTACTGTTGAAACTGGACGATTGGCACAGCAGGCAACAGGTTCTGCATTAGTAGGGATAGGCGACTCAGTTGTTCTTGCTACGGCTACAGTTGCGGATCCAAGAGAAGGAATAGATTTTTTCCCATTAACTGTGGACTTTGAAGAAAGACTATATGCTCGAGGAAAAATACCAGGAAGTTTTTTCAGAAGAGAAGGTAGGCCTAGTACTCATGGAGTTCTCATTGCACGTTTAATAGACAGGCCTATAAGACCTTTGTTTCCAGAAGGGTTTAGAAATGAAGTTCAGGTTGTAGTTACTCCAATGTCTGTTGATGATGATGTGCCTATTGATATTGTTTCCTTAATCGGTGCTTCTACAGCCCTGAGCATTTCTGGCATTCCATTTGAAGGTCCAATTGGAGCTACTAGGATAGGCTATGTAAATGGAGAATTCATAGTTAATCCATCTTATGAGGAAATGGATCAGAGCAAGTTAGATATTGTTGTTGCAGGTTCAAGAGATGGTGTGATAATGATGGAGGCTGGAGCCTCTGAGTTACCTGAAGATGTGGTTTATGAAGCTATTCAGTTGGCTCAAAATGTCAATGAGGAAGTGATTGATTTTCAAGATGAGATAGTTGAGGCTGTTGGTAAACCAACAATTGAATATCCAGATAATTCATTTCCTGAGGCGATTACTCAGAGAGTCATTGATGTTTCTGGGAAAAGACTTGAAGACGCCTTTTCAAAATCAACAGGGAAATCCGATTTTAATATATCAATCGCTGGTATTGCTGATGATGTAAATAAATCCCTTGAAGAAGATTTTGAAAAAAACCAAATTGATAGTGCATTTGATTCTGTACTAGAACAAACATTTAAAAAGTTAGTTCTTTCTGGTAGTCCAAGGCCAGATGGGAGAGGGCTAAAGGATATTCGACCAATAGAATGCGATGTTTCTATTTTGCCTAGAACCCATGGTACAGGATTGTTCACTAGAGGTGAAACCCAAATTTTAGGTGTTGCTACTCTAGGTTCAGTAGGTGATGCACAAAGAATGGACACTTTAGGTCCTGAAGAAAATAAAACTTTCATGTTGCATTATAATTTTCCTCCGTATTCGGTTGGAGAAGCTAGATTTATGAGGGGTCCAGGTAGAAGGGAATTGGGTCATGGCGCTTTGGCTGAACGCGCGTTAGAGCCAATTTTGCCTTCTCAAGAAGAATTTCCTTACACTTTAAGGCTAGTTTGTGAAGCTCTTAGTTCAAATGGTAGTACATCTATGGGTTCAGTCTGTGCAGGTACTCTAGCATTGTTAGATGCCGGTGTGAAAATAAAAGCCCCAGTAGCAGGTATTTCTATAGGATTAATTGTTGGAGATGACGGAGAATTTGTGACTTTAACCGACATTCAAGGATTGGAAGACCATGTTGGTGATATGGATTTCAAAGTAGCAGGAACTTCTGATGGCATCACCGCCATACAACTTGATATTAAGGCAAAACATATTACTTTCCCTATGATCCAACAGGCACTAGATCAAGCTAGAGAAGGCAGATTAGAAATTTTAGGCAAGATTGATGAAACCATCTCGGATCCTAGATCCGAAATGAGCCCATTTGCTCCGCGTATGATCAGGATGAGTGTTCCTGTAGAAAAAATCGGATTAGTGATCGGACCAGGTGGTAAAACAATTCGAGGCATAGTGGAAGAAACAGGTGCTACGGTCGATGTAATGGATGATGGTGCTATTATAATTGGTTCTCCTGATGGATCAGCTGCTGACAAAGCAATTGCTATGATTGAAGATTTGACGAAAGAAATTCTTGTTGGCGATATTTATACTGGGAAAGTAGTTCGACTCATGAATTTCGGAGCATTTGTTGAAATACTTCCTGGAAAAGATGGACTTGTTCACATTAGCCAACTTTCTGATCGAAGAGTTGAAAGTGTTGAATCCGAAGTAGAAGTTGGACAGCAACTCACCGTTGTAGTAACACAAATTGATGATCAAGGAAGAATCAATTTGTCTAGACGAGCATTACTTGATGAGGAGGATGATCGTACTTTAGAAGAGAAGATTGAAAGTGGGGATTTTATACCTGCTAGACCTCAAAGATCTGGAGATCGAGGAGGAAGAGGAGGACGGAATAATAACCGAGGTGGAGGTGGAGATCGAGGAGGAAGAGGAGGATTTAGATCTCGTGATCGTAATGATGGATAAAAATGTTTTTTCAATTGGGATTTCCTCTGAATATTGCAGGTGAATTATGGATACTATTTCAGTAGTTGTTAGTGGCGTTCTAGGCAAGATGGGCCAACAAGTTTTAAGTGCGGTTACAGAAGCTTCTGATACTAAACCTATTGGCGCCGTTGATAAATTTGCAGGGAATTTGGATTTCATTGATTTGCCTGATGGTAGTGGTAAAGTGCCTTTATCTACATCAATAGACGATGTTATTGATGGTGCAAATGTTGTAATTGATTTTAGTAGCCCTGAAGGTGCTATTAATGCAATTAGATCTGGATCTTCTAGGGGAGTAAATATTGTTATTGGAACAACAGGAATTGATGAGAAGATAATATCTGAAGCTCGTTCAATTGCTAGCAAAGCAAATATCGGGATTGTAATTACCGCAAATTTTGCAATGGGTGCAGTTTTAATGATGCATCTTGTTGAAAAATCTTCTAAATTTTTCGATTATGTTGATTTGACTGAAGCACATCACGAAGCTAAAATCGATTCTCCTTCTGGTACAGCTATTGCCATAGCTAATTCTATGATTCAAGGAAAACCTGAGGGATTTGATTCTACGATCTCAGAATCTGAAACAATCAAAGGTGCTAGAGGTGCTTATCATAAGGGTATTAATATCCACAGTGCCAGAATGCCAGGGAAAGTTGCCTACCACGAAGCAGTATTTGGAGCACTTGGTCAAACCTTGAAAATCACTCATGAATCAATCAATAGAGAAAGTTTTATGCCGGGAGTTTTGATGGCAACTAGATATGTTGTAAATCGACCTGGTCTTACCTTAGGCCTAGAAGAAATAATGGAATTGCAGTGATTTTAAGAATAGGTAGAAGACTGATATGACTAATAGGAAAAATATTGCGGTTGTAGGTGCTACAGGCGCGGTTGGTACAGTTTTCCTTGAAATGCTAGAGGAAAGAAAGTTTCCAGTTGCTGACCTTAGACTTTGTGCTTCAGAGAGGTCACTAGGTAAGCGAATAACTGTTAATGGTGATCAGATTGAAGTTGAATTGCTTTCATCTGAATTGGTTGAAAAGGTGGATATGGTTTTTGTTTCGGCAAGTTCAGACATTAGTCATTTGGCTGCTTCTATGATTGGAGACACTAATACGATTTTAATTGATGATAGTTCGGCTTTCCGAATGGATCCGGATGTCCCTTTAATTGTGCCTGAAGTTAACTCGGAAGCGTTAAAAGATGTCAAAAATATTATTTCTATACCGAATTGTTCTACTACACCTCTAGTTATGGCTTTAAAACCATTGCATGATAATTTTTCCCTCAAACGTGTCATTGTTGATACTTATCAATCAGTTTCAGGAACAGGCAGCGCTGCATTAGATGAACTGAAAACTCAAACTAAACAGTATTTGGATAATGATTCTATTCAAGCGGACGTTTACCCGCACCAGATAGCATTTAATGTTTTGCCTCATATCGAACCATTCCTGCCTAATGGATATACTCGTGAAGAGATGAAAATGTTAAACGAGACCAGGAAAATCTTAAACATTCCGGATTTAAATTTATCAGCAACTTGTGCAAGAGTTCCCGTAATGATTGGACATAGTGAAGCTGTCCATGCGGAATTTCATAATCCTATTGATCTGGAAAAGTCCGTAGAATTGCTGAGAGGATTTCCAGGTATCAGAGTAGTAGACGATCCAATATCAGCAATGTATCCTATGCCTATAGATTCTGAAGGTGATGATGATGTTCTGGTTGGGAGAATTAGAAATGATATGTCTTGCGACAATTCTATTGCCTTTTGGTTAGCTAGTGATAATTTAAGAAAAGGCGCGGCTTTGAACGCAATTCAAATAGCTGAAGAAATTTTGCGGAGAAAAATTCATTAGAGATTTAGGAGAATTCAATGGTTGATTTCGGTAGATTAATTACAGCGATGATAACTCCATTTGATAAAAATGGGAATGTGGATTACTTAGAGGCTCGTAAGCTTGCCGCTCGATTGGTAGAAAATGGGTGTCAAGGATTTGTAATTACTGGCACTACAGGTGAATCTCCTAATCTTAGCAATGATGAAAAGCTCAGATTATATTCAGAGATTAAAGAAGAAATTGGTGATTCTGCGTCAGTAATTGCAGGCACAACTGATAATAACACTGCAAAAAGCATTGAACTAAGTCAACAGGCTGAAAAATTAGGTGTTGATGGTCTTTTATTGACTGTACCTTCTTATAACAAGCCTCCCCAAGATGGTTTAATTAGACACTTTGAGACGATTGCAGGTAATGTTAATTTGCCATGCATGCTATATAATGTTCCAGGTAGAACTAGCTTGAATATGACTGCAGAAACTACACTGAAATTGGGTGAAATTGATAATATTGTGGGTATTAAAGAAGCTAGTAGTGATCCAACTCAAATTGCACAAATCATACGAGACTCTCAAGATGATTTTCATGTCTGGAGCGGGAATGATGATGAGACTTTCCCAATAATGTGCATGGGAGGCTATGGGATTGTTAGTGTAGCTTCTCATGTTGTTTGTAATCAAATAAGTACCATGATTGGAATGATATTGGAAGGTGATATTGAGTCTGCGGCTTCCGAGCATTTAAGATTGCTAGATATTTTTAAAGGACTGTTCATGATTACAAGTCCCATTCCTGTAAAATATGCTGTAGGTAAGTTTGGATTCAATGTTGGTGATCCTCGATTGCCTTTGGTTCCACCAGATGCTGAGACAGTCAAAAAACTTGATGTTCTATTAGATCGTTACGAAATAGATTTATAATCTAAGGGATTTTTTCAACTCTAGGAATAATCGGTAGAACAAGATGTGAGGCATATTCATTTCCAGTGAATATTTTTTGTTCCGCTGAAATATATGTTGTTTCATGTGGAATATATGTTCCGGTGTTTGGATTGAGGTCGAATCTTGGAAAATTACTACTAGAAATTTCAAGTCGTATTTGATGGTTTTTCAAGAATACGTTGCTTGTTGGAGACAATTGGATAGTGATTTTTGAGGCAGAATTATTATTTATTTCACCTTTCGGAATTCTAAGAATTCCTTCAGAAATATTGTAAGCTGATCCGTCCGGATGAACATCCACTAACTTTGCAGTAAAATCAGTTGATGGTGCAGAGGTTGAAACAAAAACATTCAATTTTATTGGACCGGTCACTTCCATATTCTTTTGAAGTGGATCTGATGTATAAACTAATACATCATCTCGTTCCTCAACGGAATTTTGGATTTTCATTCCTGATCTAGGACCTAGTACTGATCCACCAATAGATGGTACTGGATTCCCAGGATCGAAAATATACTCATCAACTGATTTATCTAATGGAGAACTTGTTTGGGATAATGTTCCACCGCCATTTATACTGTTGGAATGACCTATACTATGAAGGAAAAATTTCTCATAAACAGTTCTTGCTAAGGGCCATGAAGTTTCATTTCTCCAAATATTTTCTCCCATTACAAAGATTTTCACTGGATTTGAATTGGGAATCGTTTTCTTCTTCAGATGTTTGTTGAACCAATTAATGCTTGGTGACAGACTACTAATTCGGTATTTGTCTGCATTATTCATACTAGGTAGGGTAATATCTCTTGCGTGAGCCCATGGGCCCACAATTAATGTGGTTTCATTGGCAACATACTCATCTGAATGTTTCCGGATTAATTCAAAGTCTTTTAATTGAGATGCTAGAAATGGGTCATACCAACCTGACATTAAATGAACTGGACCAGATAGATGTTTAATCATTTCACGATTATTAATTTCTTCCCAAAATTCATCATTTTTGGTATGACTAACCCATTCATCAAAATATTCAATGTTTTGACCAGCTCGGTTATCTGCATTGATTATTGGGAAGCCATTCATAGCTTGTTTAAATTGTTCTTGAGAGTATTCTTTGTCTTCATAAGGACCACTAGTTAATGCCCAATGTACTGCGCTTTCTAATGAAAAAGCTCCTCCAACATAGAACATCTCGTAAAAATTTGTACTAGCTATTTGGATTCCCAGAGTATTAGGTCCAGGGTTTTTTTGGTCTGCTAAAACCCACTGCGTATAACCGAAATAAGATCCTCCCCACATACCTAAAGAACCATTAAACCAGGATTGTTTACCAATCCATTCTAATGTGACTAAACCATCTTTGTGTTCATGTCTGAAAGGATAATACTCACCTTCAGATTGTCCTCTTCCGCGGGTTCCTTGTATTACTACATTGAATCCATGTTCTGCCCAAATTCTTGAAATCAAATCAATTCTATATGAATTATAAAGATTTGCAGTGTAAGGAATTCTTACTAATATTGTTGGAGTCATACCAGATCTAATTGGACGATAGATATTTGCAGATAAGTTAATTCCATCAGAAGTTGGAATTATTACATTTTTTTCTGCTCTAACTGCAAATTCTGGTGGGCCAATTCCTAAATTCTGAGAAATTATTGTTGGTAAAATCGTGTGTAATACCCATAGAATTATCAATGTTACTGTAATTATCGATAGAAAATATTTTATTAAATTAGTAGAAATTCTTTTTGTAAATGTTTCAGTTGTTTTAATGGGTTCATAGTTATTTATGTGGTAATAAGCAAGTAAAATTAGAAATACTGCTAATACAACATGGAAAAAAACTGGAATTGATCCGCCCAACCATCGTTCTTGAGGGTAGAGTGACATTCGAATAGTGTATCTAATGACCATGATTGCAAAATACGTGATTCCTAATGGAAGTACCAATTTCGCAATATATTTATTGGGACTAAAAAAAAAGCCTGAATGTTTAATAAAATCTAAACAAACTTTAAATAGTAAAAAAATAATTACTATTTGGGTAATTAGTAAATATTTATATGGAAGCGCACCAGATAACCACTCTGACTGTGGTGGGAGTCCTTCAATTTCACCAATTAGAACGATTGCCAAATGAGCGAATACACGGAAACAAAAAAGTAAGGATAGAAAAACTAGAATTATTTGGAAGGAATTCTCTTTTAATTTAACCATTTAAGACTCACATCTACTGAGTTAGTGCTGTTGTCAATTAATGAATGAAAATTGACCTTAGACATTTTCTGAATGGTTCTATTTATATATTAGTAGGTTGAAATCACTTTCGAGCAGATTCGAAAACTTTTGACATTTCAATTGCTTCATTCCTATTTGGTCCAGTTGATATCACACTTATGGGCGTTCCAATTAGGGTCTGTAATTTTGTGACGTATGCCTTTGCTTCTTCAGGTATTTGATCCCATGAAGTCGCACTTGCAGTTGGTTGGCTCCATCCTTTGCATTCTTCAAATATAGGTAAACATCTTTCGAGTGTTGCTACTCCTCCTGGGAAATAATCAATTTTTTTCCCATCTAGTTCATATGCAGTACAAATTTGGACCGTATCAAAACCATCTAAGACATCCAATCGGGTCAGCGTTGCTGATGAATATCCATTAATTCTGACACTATGTCTTGCAGCTACAGCATCAAACCACCCTACCCTTCTTGGCCGGCCGGTAGTAACTCCGAACTCTTGAGCCAGATTTCTGATTTTTGTAGCGGTCTGATCAAATAATTCCGAAGGGAAAGGTCCCCTACCCACTCGAGTGGTATATGCTTTAAATACTCCAACAACTTCAGTGATATTTCCTGGATGAATCCCTAACCCTGTATATGCTCCTCCAATAGTCGGATTAGAAGAAGTTACATATGGATAAGTGCCGTGATCTAGATCTAACATCGCTCCTTGTGCCCCTTCAAGCAGGACATTTTTGCCTTGGTCTAATGCATCGTGGAGAATTTTTTCTACTGGCTTGATGTATGGTCTCATTGCATTGGCCCATTCAGAACATTTTTTGGATACAAAATCTAGAGGAATTGGGTCTCCACCATATACTTTGGTAATTATTGCATTATTATGTAACATAATTGATTCAAGTCTTGGTAATAATGATTCTAAGTCTAGTAAGTCAGCTGTTCTGATTCCTGTTCTAGCGGCTTTTTCAGCATATGCAGGACCTATTCCCTTACCAGTTGTTCCAATGGCTCCGCCGCTTCTTGTAGTTTCGGTTAATCGGTCCAACATAACATGATGAGGCATGATTACATGAGCTCTATCACTGACCAACAATCTACCAATTAAATCAAGCCCTTCCTTTTTCAAATCATTGATTTCTTTCAGTAGAACATCTAAATCTAGGACAACTCCATTTCCAATAATATTGATTGCCTGAGGCCAGAATACTCCACATGGAATCAGATGGAAACTGAATTTCCCCTGATCATTGATTACAGTATGGCCTGCATTATTTCCTCCTGAGAATCGAGCAACGATGTCAGCATCTCTTGACAAAAAGTCAATAACTTTACCTTTACCCTCGTCTCCCCATTGTGCGCCTAAAACAGCAAATCCTGGCATATAATTCTCTCTTTTGATTTAATAGTTTCAGTATAGCAGAAAAGAAGGTTTTTTTTAAAATTCTTAAAAATTAATTACGAATAATATGATAGAATTACTTGATGGCAACGTAGCTCAGGGGTTAGAGCGGGCGCTTCATAAGCGCTAGGTCCGTGGTTCAAATCCACGCGTTGCCACCATTTTTCTTTGACTATCCTTTTCCGTGGTGGTTAGCTCAGTTGCTTAGAGCGCTTCCTTCATACCCAAGAGGTCACAAGTTCGAGTATTGTATTGCCCACTATAAAAATTATTACAGCAATTCATATTTCGGCTCGAAGATAGTATTGCTTAGTTGAAAGTTCGGCGATAGACTATCAAAGCGTTAATTTTTCGGATTTATACATAGATGTTACTATTGCCGAAGTGGCGGAATGGTAGACGCGCTACGTTCAGGACGTAGTATCCTTTAGGATGTGGGGGTTCAAATCCCTTCTTCGGCACCAAATGAATTGCGCTTGTAGCTCAGATGGATAGAGCGCAGCCCTGCGAAGGCTGAGGCCGTGGGTTCGAGTCCCGCCAAGCGCGCTCTAAATTCACATATTTGGTCCCTCATGCTATTTCATGTAGAATAGTAAATTATGGGCGCTTAGCTCAGGTGGCTAGAGCATCTGTTTTACACACAGAAGGTCCGAGGTTCAAGTCCTCGAGCGCCCACCATACTGCTATTTTAGTTTGACTGAAATGATCTTCGTCGCTACACTGTATTCAACACATTGAATAGTTATCAAAATTTCATTTGATATAGTTACTGATACTCAAATAATTTCCGGGAGCTTTTATGGATTATGTAAAATTGGCATTGGAATTACATGCTAAATATAGAGGCAAGATTTCAATGAGTTCTAAAGTTCCGGTTTCTTCAGATTTAGATCTTTCTACTGCATATACTCCTGGTGTAGCTGGTGTATGTTTAGAAATTGCCCGAGATGTTTCACTAGGCAATAAATATACGAATCGAGCGAATATGGTTGCGGTAGTTTCTGATGGTTCTGCTGTATTAGGGCTTGGTGATATTGGACCGAATGCAGCTATGCCAGTAATGGAGGGAAAAGCAATATTGTTTAGAGAATTGGCTGGTATAGACGCTTGGCCATTGTGTATTTCTGCTTCTGATCCAAATGAAATAATTGCTTTTGTAAAGAATTTAACCCCTACTTTTGGGGGGGTGCTTTTGGAAGATATTTCTGCTCCCAAATGCTTTCAAATTGAAGCGGGTCTTCAAGAATTAGGGATTCCAGTATTTCACGATGATCAACATGGTACTGCAGTGGTTGTCCTTGCAGCATTGTTGAATGCTGCCAAGTTAGTAGGTAAGAATTTATCAGATTGTAAGGTTGTATTTAGTGGAGCGGGGGCTAGTGCAATTGGTACAGCTGAATTACTACTTGAGTTTGGTGTAACTGATCTTGTTTTAGTTGATACAAAAGGAGCTATTTTTGAAGGCAGAGATAATTTAACTCCTGTAAAACAACAAATTGCTTCTAAAACAAATAAATCAAGATTAAGTGGAAGTATTTTTGATGCACTGAATGATGCTGACATTTTTATTGGTTTGTCTACTTCTGATTTATTGCATGCAGAGCATATTCGATTAATGGCACCTGATCCAATAGTTTTGGCACTGGCTAACCCTGATCCGGAGATTCTTCCAGAAGACGCTTTTGCTGGTGGTGCAGCTGTAGTAGGAACTGGACGTAGTGATTTGCCAAATCAAATTAACAATGTTTTGGCATTCCCTGGAATTTTTCGAGGTGCACTTGATGTTGGAGCATCAAAAATAAATAATAAAATGAAAATTTCCGCTGCCTTAGCATTATCTGATTTGGTTGCTGAAGTTTCGAAAGAACAAATTATTCCTCATTCTTTAGATCCGAGAGTTGTTCCTGCTATTGCTGCTGCAGTGGCTGGGTCTTGGGATGACTAGTAGCAATTCATAAATTTTGGAGGCTTAGTGTAATGTCTGTAGATGCTAGAGTAAATTTTAAATCTGTTGATGGTGATGAATTGTTGACTGAAGACTTTTTGGGTTTTCTACTTAAGGCACATGAAGAATTTTCTTCTCGAGTCCAATCAATTCGTAAAAAACGACAATCTATGATTGAAAACGCTATTAATAATGGAGTCTTGCCTACTTTACCTCCAGAATCTGAGATCAATCAAGGTGATTGGAAAGTACCGCCAGTACCTGCTCAACTTTTAGAACCTGGTATTGAAATCTCTGGACCTGTTTCAATAACTAATATGGCAATTAATGCTTTAAACCCAGGCCCCGAAGGAGAAAGGGCTGAAGGGTATTTAGATGATGATGAGGATGCTGGTGGTCATAGACTGGTAGATACTTTGTCAGCAGCTAGAAATCGATTAGGAGCGACTGAACGTACATTAAGTTTTTATAATCCTGTACGAGATAGGAAATATGAATTGGTAGATGGAGAATTGCCATTTTTTATGCACAGGGAAAGAGGTCTTCATTTGGATGAGAATGATCTCCTGATTGATGGTAAACCTATTTCTGCAACGATTTTAGGAATGTCTCTTACAATGTATTATGGAGGCTTGGCTCAAGTAGAAAGAGGACAAGGTCTATATTTTTATTTGCCTAAAATGGAAGTAATTGATGAAGCAGAATGGTATAGAGATTTCTTTGATTTTTCTAAAGCATATTTGAAATATCCTGATGGTGCTGTGATTAAAGCCATCCCATTAGTTGAATCTTTACCCATTGTTTTTATTATGGATGAGGTTCTTTTTTCTCTAGGAGAATATGCTGCTGGATTAAATGCTGCTAGATGGGACTTTAAGGCAAGTGTTCTAGAATATACTATGTCAGATCCAAATTCTGTTTGGCCTGATAGGTTTGGAGTTGACATTAAAACAACAGAATTTATGTCAAATATTTTTAGAAGATTAGTAGCTGTTTGTTTGAAAAGAGGAGCAGTACCAATTGGTGGTATGGCTACTGCCCTACCGAGTAAAGACGATTTGATTAATGAAACTGCATCAAAATCAATTAGTGAAGATAAAGAATGGGAAGCGAATCAAGGATTCATTCGAGCATGGGTCGCACATATTTTCCATATGAAAGCTGCTGCAGATCCATTTAAGAATTTAAGGAATTCGGGATGGGAACCTAGCCCTGAAATGTCTGATCCTAACAACTTTCCAATTCAAATTTCTGCTCCTGATGGACCCATTACTGAAGAAGGTACTCGTAGAAATGCGCGGATGCTGATTGAATACGTGGAGGGTTGGATTAACGGCCGTGGTGCAAAAGGTATTGATAGCCTTGAGGGAAAACCTGGTATTCATCCAGCTTTGATGGAAGACCTAGCAACAGGAAGGATTTCAGTTGCTCAAATGGCACAAAGAATAATTCATAAAGTTAAAACTGAAGATACGAACGAAGTTCATGATTTTAAAATGGTGAAAAGAATTCTTTCCGAAGAAAATGATGATATTCTGAGAATTAAAAGTGAAGATTATCAAGATTTAGAATCTGAAGAATTTCAAAAAATTTCGAATGGTTATAAAAAAGCGTTGAAGATTGCAATGTTATGGACCAAAAACTATTCTGATTATAATTTCCGAAGTCTTGGTAGTTATTCTCATAGCGATTTCGATAAAATTTCAAAAGAGCCTGATGTTTTTTAGCTAGGTCAAGATATTGTGAAGAATTGTTTTACTCTATTTAAAACAAAATTCGGATGGGTTGGTATTTCTGCATCTGAAATTGGCTTCACACAGACTACTTTGCCAATGTTGTCTAAGGAAGAGTGTTACAACAGGATTAATTCTGGTAATAATAATTTAATTAACAATCCAGGGTTTTTTAAGAAATTTTCTGACAAAATCATTAGATACTTTGATGGTCAGAGAATAGTATTTGACGAAAAACTAGATTATTCAAATAGTTCTAAATTTTCACGACTTGTTTGTGATATTTGTCGTTCAATTCCTTTAGGTGAGACACGAAGTTACAAATGGATTGCATCAAAAACAGATAATCCTAATTCAGCAAGAGCAGTTGGACAGGTGATGGCTAATAATAGATTCCCATTAATTGTTCCATGCCACAGAGTGATTTCGCAAAATGGACGTTCTAGTGGATTTGGTGGATCACATGGATTAGATTTATATGTTCCTAATTTAAGATTTTTGTTATTGGATCTTGAATCCAGAAAATAAATTGAGCGGTTTATAGCATAATGTATTGAGTTGATGCATTGCCTGAATCACCTAATATAGAATTTATTGAGCGAATTAAATCTTCAGAAGCCGTTACCTTCATTGGAGGCCAATCAAGTTTGTATATATTGTTTTCTGAAACAACCTCAACTATTACGCTATCATTTCCTGGATAGTCCATCATTAAACGAGCGATGTCTTGTAATAGATGTTTGTTGTTTTTTAGAATTAATGGTTCTTTAAGATTCAGCAATACTTGCTTAGGGTTGTGCTCATCTATCTCATGTTTTATAGCTGGAGTGGTCACTTCGTTAACTAAAGGAGTATTTAATTCGGACTCTATTGAACTTGGATCAGGTAAAGGTTTAGATCCATTTGTTGGTTTAGATCCATTTGTTGGTTTAGATCCATTTGTTGGTTTAGATCCATTTGTTGGTTTAAGATTTTTGGGAGAAGTAAAATTTATTTCATTTGCACTAGTAACGCTGATGCTTAGTTCGTCATTTCGCGCACGTACATTGCCTTCAACAATGATTGCATTATTTTCTTTCCATACATCCTTGGTGTTTTGCAGTACATTTTCCCAAACAAATAATTCGATTGTTCCACCACTCATTTGAATGGTACTGATGCAAAAGTTTTGATTTGATTTTGTAACACGATTCGTAACACTTGAAATTATTCCAGCGGCCTCAATTTTTTGTCCTGCCATGTCAAAATTTATTCCATATCTTCCAGTAATAGTCCTTCCGCCCTCGCAATACTCCAAAACATCAAATAATTTATTGTTAGACAAATTTACTCCAAGAGATTCTTGTTCCCAAGTATCTTTTTGCGTGTCAGATGTTGAGTCGATTGGAATGTTTATTGAAGCTAGGTTTTCACTATTTCCTTCTTGCATTGCTTCGAACATTGAAGCTTGCATGGAATTTCTCATTTGGGATTCGCTCTGCGATAATGAAATAATTCGGTCAATAACGCTTAGTAATGCAGATCTGTCGCCGAAAGAGTCTAGTGAACCTGACTTGATAAGACTTTCTAATATTTTACGATTTAATCCAGTCGATTCTGTTGACTCGCAAAGATGTTCAATAGATTGAAAAATTGGAGGATTGAGTTTTGATCGGCTTTCGACGAGCGGTTTTATACTAGAATGACTAACATTCATAAGTGACCCTAATCCCCAACGAATAGCAGGAGCATTTGATTCTGTAGATTCTATACTAAAATCTACAAAGCTATTGTTTAAATCAGGAGGAAGGACAGGGATTGAAAGACGGCGGCATTCTTCTATGGCTGTATGAATTTTATCGTTATTTCCAGAATAAACATTTAAAAGAGAAGTCATATATTCCACAGGATAATTTGCTTTGAAATATGCAGTCCAATATGAAATTAGACCATAACTTACGCTGTGTGCTTTATTGAACGCATATCCGGCAAATGGTTCTGTTAGGTTGTATAGCTGAGTGGCAAGATCTTGTGGATAACCTAGGGTATTTGCACCGTTAATAAAATTATCTTTCTCCTGAGCCATTATTTCTGGAATTTTTTTGCCCATTGCTTTTCGTACTATGTCAGCTTCACCAAATGAATATCCAGCAAATGTTCTAAAAATATTTAATACCTGATCTTGATATACAATCACGCCATAAGTCTCTTTTAGGATTTTTTCTAGTGATGGATGAAGGTATTGTACTTTTTTGCGTCCATGTTTTGCATCAATAAAAGTAGTTATGTGTTCCATAGGACCAGGACGATAGAGAGCTATCATAGCTGAGACGTCTTCAATTGAAGTGGGTTTTAACTCTTTTAGATATCTAGTCATGCCACTTCCTTCCATTTGGAATACTCCAACAGTTTCTCCTCTTGAGAGTAGTTCAAATGTGGGCTGGTCTTTTAAGGAAATATCATTTAAAGATAACGATTTATTATGTAGTGAGTTGATTAGTCGCCTAGTTTTGTCAATAATTGTGAGGTTTGAAAGCCCTAGGAAATCCATTTTCAGTAGACCCATTTCTGCAATTGGATCCATGGAGAATTGAGTCATAGTAGCAGATTCATCAGTCCCTTTTGTAGATAATTGTAATGGAATGATTTCATCTAATGGGTTTTCTGAAATTACAACACCTGCAGCATGTGTACTTGTATGTCTAGTGAGACCCTCTAGTCCTTTAGCAGTATCAATCAGTTTCTTGGTTGTGGCATCAGCGTTGTAAATTTCATTCATTTCTTCGCTTTCATCCAGAGAAGATTCCAACGTTATATTTAGTTTCGTTGGCACTAACTTAGCTACTCTGTCAACATCGCCATATGACATCCCTAAAGCTCTACCTACATCACGAATAGATGCTCTAGCTCCCATTGTACCAAAGGTAATTATTTGTGCGACGTGGTCTTGCCCATATTTTGAAACTACATAGTTTATTACTTCTTCTCTACGGTCATCTTGGAAGTCCATATCAATATCAGGCATTTCTTTTCGTTCATTGTTAAGAAAACGTTCGAAAACCAATTCATATTGGACCGGTTCGATATTTGTAACGTAAAGACAGTACAAAGCCAAACTAGCTGCGGCGCTACCTCTTACCGCTAACATTATGTCATTTTGTTTTACAAATCTTGCAATATCCCATACAACTAGGAAGTAATTTGCAAATTGTGTATTCTTAATTACTTCTAACTCGTACTCGAGTCGTTGTTTTAGTTCTGAATCCGCTCTAGGTAATCTTTCTTGAAGTCCTTGCCAGCATAAGGTAGACAAATAGTCGTCTGCGGTTATATTACTAGGTAGTTTATACTGTGGTAGTCTGAGTTGGTTAAAATCAATATTTAGTTCACACATTTCTGCAACTAATTCAGTGTTAGAAATTGCTTCAGGTAAATCTGAAAAAAGTTTGGACATTTCTTCATGACTTCGCAGGTAATATGTATCTTCCCCAAATTTCATCCTGTTTGTGTCATCTACTGTGGAACTTGTTTGTATACACAGCAAAACATCATGTAGATGAGCTTCTGTTTTTAGTGTGTAATGGGAGTCATTTGTAGCAACAATTGGTACTTTCAAATCTTTTGAAATATTTATAAGCCCATCGTTGATTTCAGGTAGTTCGGGTACATCTCCATGTCTCATTATTTCGATGAAGTATCTTTCTTTAAATACCTCTTTGTACCAAGATGCTATTTCTAGACTTTTTGAGAGATTTCCATTGGAGATATTGCGAGACAATTCTCCACTTGGGCATCCAGATAGAACAATTATTCCTTCAGAATATTTTGCAAGTAATTCTCTATCAACTCTAGGTCTGTAATAAAATCCTTCTGTATGGGCCTTTGAAACAAGCTTGATAAGATTTTGATAACCAACATCATTTTGAGCAAGTAAAGTAATATGAAAAGGACTTCTTTCAGTGTTGTTTTTTATTAGTCGGCTACTATGAGCTACGTACCCTTCAACGCCTATTATTGGATTAATATTTGAAGCTTTTGCTGCCTTGTAAAAGTCAATTGCTCCGTACATTGATCCATGATCAGTAATAGCTAAACTTTTCATTCCAAGGTTGCTTGCGTGATTAACTAAACTACCAATTCGGCTCATCCCATCCAATAAGCTATATTCTGTATGAACATGAAGGTGCGTAAACAAAAAGATTTCCCCATAAATCTGATGTTTGGATTATAGCATTATTCATACTTATATTGAGTTAAATTTTGGAATATTAGTAAAAAAAATTAGGGATGGTTTTAATCATCCCTAATTTCAATTACTTCTAATTAAGCTTTAGCTAATTAATAATCCATTGGAGGAGCTGCAGGCATGGCTGGAGCATTTGGATCAGGCAAATCAGTAATTAATGATTCAGTAGTAAGAACCATCGCAGCAACACTAGCAGCATTTTCTACAGCGGCACGTGTTACTTTAGCAGGATCAATGATACCTAACTCAAGTAAATTTCCATACTGAGCAGTTTCAGCATCGTATCCCCAATCACCTTCTCCTTTGTCTGATTCAGCCAAAATCACTTCACCTGACACTCCAGTGTTTTCAGCGATCAACTTCAATGGTTGCTCTAAAGATTCGCGTAAAATTGTTACACCAGTAGATTCATCATCAGCCAATGTCAAATCATTTAGCACGTCCCTAGCTCGAATTAGCGATAGTCCTCCACCAGGCACTATACCCTCTTCTACAGCTGCTCGAGTTGCGGATAAAGCATCTTCAATACGATTTTTCTTTTCTTTTAGTTCAACCTCTGTAGCTGCTCCAACTTTAATTATAGCTACTCCACCAGACAACTTTGCTGCTCTTTCCTGAAGTTTTTCTCGGTCAAAGTCAGAAGTCGTCTCTTCGATCTGTGCGTTAATTTGGCCTATTCTTCCTTGAATAGCTTCTTCAGATCCATTTCCACCCACTATAGTAGTATCATCTTTAGTAGATTCAACTCTACGAGCAGTTCCTAGATCTTCGAGTGTAACCGAGTCAAGTTTGCGGCCAACTTCTTCACTAATTACTTGTCCACCAGTCAGAATAGCCATGTCTTCAAGCATAGCTTTTCGTCGATCACCAAACCCTGGTGCCTTTACAGCCAAAATGTTAAGAACACCACGTAATTTGTTTACCACCAATGTTGCTAGTGCTTCCCCTTCGACGTCTTCAGCCACAACTATTAAGCTCTTATTTACTTGGTGCATTTTTTCTAGCACTGGTAGTAAATCTGCTATAGCAGTAATCTTTTTGTCGGTAATCAATATATACGGATCATCAATGGTTGCAACCATTCGATCTTGATCTGAGATGAAATATGGAGAGATATAACCACGATCGATTTGCATTCCTTCAACAAATTCTTGTTCATAATCCAATCCACGTGATTCTTCGACTGTGATTACTCCATCTTTACCAACTTTTTGCATAATATCTGCAATTAAGTTTCCCATTTCTTCGTCATGTGCAGAAAGTGAAGCTACTTGGGCAATTTGATCTCTTCCTTTTACTTCTTCTGCCATGTTTCTAATCGAATCTCTAACAGAGGAAACGCCCTTTTCAATTCCTCTCTTTATAGCCATTGGATTCGCTCCAGCAGCAATATTCTTAAAACCTTCTTGAATTATTGCTTGAGCCAAAACAGTTGCTGTAGTTGTACCATCTCCCGCAACGTCATTGGTTTTGCTAGCTGCTTCTTTTAGTAATTGAGCGCCCATGTTTTCAAATGGATCTTCAAGTTCAATTTCCTTAACTATTGTGACTCCATCACTACAAACTTGAGGCGGTCCAAATTTTTTATCTAGAACCACGTTTCGACCCTTTGGCCCGAGTGTAACTCCTACTGTGTCGGCCATAATGTCTATACCGCGCTTCATCTTTGCTCGTGCTTCCGAGCTGAATTCTAATTGCTTAGGCATTGACTAGATTCCTCCTAGTTCCTTATTTAACAAAAAGTATATCGTCTTCTCTTACAACCAAATACTCTGTTTCACCTTCTTTGTATTCCGTTCCAGCGTATTTGGAATAAACGACAGTATCGCCAACAGAAACATCAACTGGGACACGTTTCCCGTCATCTGTTACCCGTCCGGCTCCTACGGCCACCACTGTACCTTCTTGTGGTTTCTCCTTGGCAGTGTCGGGGATATATATGCCCCCAGAACTCAATTGTTCTTCACTGTCGGAAGGTTGAATAACCACTCGGTTGCCAATGGGTTTAAAGCTTACCTTGGCATCTGCTACCATGTTAGTAATTACCTCCTAAATAATTTTTATCAGAAGTATAATTATACGGTAACGTCCAGACTTGTGTCAACGATTCAAGTTTATGACATTGTAAGTTTTTGTTTGGAATTAAACTTTTGGAAATCTTTATACATGTATACTAAAACAACATTACTAATTACGTCCATGCGGCCAACTCAGTGGCCTAAAAACATTGTAGTTTTCACGGCATTCTTTTTTTCAATTAATGAAGGATGGAATTTTACCGATTCTTCAGATGTGTTTATTAAATTCATACAAGTTGTGATAGTTTTTTTATTTTTTTGTTTCCTTTCTGGGGCATTGTATATTTTAAATGATATTAAAGATGTGGACTTTGATCGCAATCATCCTCTCAAGAGATTTAGGCCTATTGCCGATAAACAAATCTCAAAGAACCTAGGTATCATTTTTAGTTCATCTATTATCCTTTTATTGGTTTGTATTTCTTATGTGATGAATAGAGATTTGGCATACTGCCTTTTAGTCTATTCGATCATTACTTTGTTATATTCATTCACTTTAAAAAAGATAGTTATTTTAGATGTTTTTATTATAGCTGTGGGATTTGTAATTAGAGTTATAGCTGGTGCAATAATACTCGGAGTTCCAATATCAATATGGTTGTATTTGTGTACAGGATTGGGGGCATTAATTTTAGCTTTTAGCAAAAGGCGAGTGGAGCTAATATTCGGAGGCGATCAATCATTAGAATACAGAAGTGTTTTTAAGTATTATTCGCTTAGGATGATTGATTATTTTATTTGGTTAGTTTCTGCTTCCTTAGTTCTCTCATATAGTATTTATAGTTATTCAGCTTCAAATTTGCCCGATAATCGTTTTATGTTGATTACAATACCGCTGGCAATTTTTGGGATTTTTAGATTTTTATTCCTGTTGAGAAATGGAAAAGTGAAAGTGCAGCCTGAGGACATTTTTTTTAGGGATAAGATACTTTTGCTGACAATTGTCATTTGGGTGATTACTTCAATATCAATTCTATATCTGTATAGAGGATAGTTTACTTATTGATGAAAAAACTTGAGGCTTCTATTAATCCATTTGGATTTCCCACATCAAAATGATTTCCCTCGAATAGAAAAGCGTGAACTTTTCTAATGGGGATTATGCTAGAAATTGCATCAGTTAACTGGATTTCATTGTTTGCTCCAGGCAAAGTTTTTTCTAAACTTTCAAAAATCGAAGGTAATAAAATATATCGTCCTACAATTGCCAAATTTGAACTGGATTTATTAGTTTTAGGTTTTTCAACCATCGATTTTATTGACGAGAAATTATTTTTCTCTAAACTCTCGTTTATTTCTACTATTCCAAATTGATTAATTACTTCATGTTGAACTTCTCTTACGGCGATTATATTTGAATGAGAGTGAGAGAAGAAATTTTTCATTGAAGAAATCGGGTTTTTTTGTGAAAAAATGAGGTCATCCGGTAGAATGATTGCAAAAGGATGATCTCCTATAAATTCTTTAGTAGCCAATATCGCATTTCCCAGACCCAAAGGATTTTCTTGAATGACAAAATTTAGTTGTACAGAATTTTTTAAAACTAATGATTTGATCATCTTGGTTTTGACTTGAGATTTAATTGGTTGGACAGATATATCTGGATCACTTTCATAATAATCAATGATCATATTTTGCGAAGGAGACATTACTACAAATATTTCAGTAATTTCTGACTCTAATGCCTCTGAAATTGCATAATCAAGGATTGGACGATCAAATAAAGGCATCATTGCTTTTGGAATGGTCCTAGAAATAGGTAAGAATCTTTTGCCAAGACCAGCAACTGGTATTACTGCCTTTTTAATATCCATACTTTTTGACTACTTTAATTGAGTTGAGTATTAATGTTCTGGACTATTAATTGCTACATTTTAACTTTTTGACCATCTGGAGTTATTGATGGCCATGGTCCAGAGAAGCGGTCAAAGTAGTGGTTGCCCCCAATACGTGTGTTTATTGTATTGTTAGAACCGCTAATATTTTCCCACATTTCTCGACGTAGTTTAACTACTTTGTTGGTGAGTGACTTTTGTAGTCCAATAATTGGAGAATTATCTATTCTTAGAGTGACATCAATAAGATTATTGGGATCATGATCCCATGATGGAGAATTTGATTCTGAAATACGGTCGAACAAAAATTTAACCATATATCGGTTGTTTTGACTAAAGTTTGCTGTTCCAGCGTGCCATATATCGTAATGGAGAATTAAAACATGCCCTGCAGGAACTTCTGCAATTACTTGATGTTTAAAGTTGCCTTGGGATGCAGTGACTTCAGGATTTGCAAATAATAGATGACTGCCAGGTATCAGAGCAGTAGGCCCATTAGATAAATCCACAGCCTGCGGATAGTACATCATTAGCAAATTCGAAATTTGATTAGGATGTCGTTCTCTTTCTCCCCCGTCTTGATGCCAACTTTGACTTTTACTGCCTGGGGGATTTCGATGGCAGTGTCGATGGGTATTTATAGAATAGTCAGATCCGAGCAAACTAGACAATACTCCTTTGACTTTGGGATTGTTATAAACTTTCTTCAAATCAGGAATGCTTTCCGTAACAAGATCACCAGGATTGGTATCCAATTGATTTAATTGAGTGATTATTGAATCGTTTATTTCCTTATCTATTTCCGTGTCTAAAACAAGATAACCATTGATTATGAAATCAACTATGTCATTATCACTAAGTAGATGAGTTGAATTTTTAGATTCATTAATCATTAAATTCCTCCAATTTTTCTAGAATGAATTGGTAACCAATGACATCAAAGGATTCTGCTGTTTTTTGATCAGGGAAATGGATTACTCTCCATCCATCAATTTGAGCTTCATGCACTGATTCATAAATTGGGATAGAATTCTTCGGATCAATTTGAGTAATAGACCCTATCGTAGGCTCATAAATTGCCATTGATAGCACAGGAGAAGCGGGGTGAGTTGTTTCAGAGCTAATGTATAGCAAACGTTGTTTCGTTGTCATAAATATTTCCCTTTTAATAATACATTGGATAAAAATCAGAAATAAGTTATTGGATGAGTGTATTATTTGTACAAATGCTAGTCAATAAAATATTTATATTGATAGATGTGATGGAATGAATAAAATCGATGTGGTAGTTATTGGAATTGGACCGGCTGGTGCAATGACCCTTTTGCGTTTAGCTGAATTAGGAATTGGTGCAATTGGAATTGATTCAAAGAGTGAAATTGCAGATAAGTTATGTACTGGAATAATTGGATGGGAATGCTCGCAAAAGTATCCACCGGATTCTGAAGATGTTCACTATGTTTCTAATTCAGCAACAGTAGTATCGCCAGTAGGATTTAAATTAAAAATCAAATCTTCCATACCCCAGGCGGTGGTTTTGGATAGGGTTAGTTATATTAAATCTATCGCGGCTAAAGCACAGTTGTTAGGCTCAAAAATCTTATTAGATAATAATGTTGTAAGTGTTTCTGTTAAAGATACTGGTGTTGAAATTATTACGGATAAAGGTGAATCGTTTATTTCAAAAATTGTTGTAATTGCGACTGGGTTTCATTCTCCTTTGTTGAAAGATCTATCCATTATTAAGAAAGATGTTAGACAAGAGTATATGGTTGCTTCACAAGCAATTGTTAGGGTAAATGACATCGAAGGAATCCAAGTTTTCTTAGGTAAGCAAAATGTCCCAGGTTCGTTCGCATGGCTTGTTCCAACGCATGAACAAAATGCATTAATCGGAATGTTTACTAGATCAAGGTTACAGGGCCATATGAGTCAATTAATCAGAGAATTGTCAAAAGATGGGATAGTAGATGCAGTCATTAAATCTCATTCTCAGTGGGGTATTCCTGCGGCTCCTATAGGAAGAACATTCTCTGACAGATTATTAGTTGTTGGTGATGCAGCAGGGTTAGTAAAGCCTACTACTGGAGGGGGCATATATTACTCTTTTATTTCTGGTGAAATTGCAGCAGAAGTAATTTGTGATGCAATTGAATCAGCTTCTTTTTCTTATAAAACGCTTAGATCTTATCAAACTAAATGGAAGACTGTGTTGAATAATGAAATTCAAATAGGTTTAAATGCCAGGAAACTATTAGAAAGTTTCTCCGATGACCAAATTGAGGTTTTAATTTCACATTTATCAAAATCTGACTTTTTAAATGACCTAACGAATTCTTCTGTTATGTCATTTGATTGGCATGGGAGAGTTATTTCTCATTTCCTAAGAAATCCCTCATTGTGGAAGCTGATGAATTCCTTTGGTCCGATAGCACAAACAGTGCTATCCTTAGTACGGCAAAAAATTTAATTTTCAGTCGTTATTTCAAATCAAATTAAGTAATCAAAAAAAGGAGATAGAATGTACAAATTAAGAAGAGTTTATAGGACCAAACCCGGAGAGGCAACAAATGTTGCTAAGCTAGTTTTCAAACAAGCAAAGATGTATAAAGATGCTGGACATAGGGGTGATTTCACTGTTTCTTATAATGGATATACACTCCCTGGTGAACAAAATATTGTTGTTTTAGAATGGCAACAAGATTCAATAATGTCACCAAGTAGACCAGGGAACAATATCCCAAAAGAAATCATGGAAGCTGGGGCAAAATACAGACCTTTTCTGGAGAGCCAACATATTGAATTTTACGAAATGATAGATTCAGAATAGTTTCATATTAGAATCTTAAATCCTCAAAAAGTTTCGGGATTTGACCGCAACTAAAGGTGTGCACAGATGACAATACTATTGGATCAATTAAAGTTCAAATACACCGATAAGAATTTCCATAAATTATAGAATGTCTTTTAGAAAGTCCGAGGTGCTGAAAGAATATAATTAGCTATACTTTGTATCACTTCCCAGTCTTTGCTAGTTGGAGCGAATCTTTTGTCTGAAGTCAATGTCCATCCCTGGAATCTCTCTGATTGACTTTTAATTTCCAGGTTACCGATTTTTTTTGACAGTTCCTTGGTTGAGGTGTCCTGGGAAAGTGTGTTTATAAGGCCGCTGACATTGTCATCGCCTTTCCAAGTTACGTCAACCACCTTGCCGAAAAAAGGGAAGGCTTTTTTTCTGACCGTCTTTATTGAAATTTTTTGGTCCGTAGTGACATCTTCGACAAATGGAATCCCCATCACAACCCACCATTTCGGAGGATTGTTTTGGCTCCCATCTTTCTTTAAAATGCTTATCCATTTTATTGGTCCATCTGTAATATCTATTACTCCCAATGATCTTTGATACCACGAATTTTCTACTTTTTCTTCTGGTCGTTTACGCTCACTTATTTGCGCCTTCACTCCGGTAAAATTTGTAAGAGTCCAGGCTAATTCATCTATAGATTTATCTCTAAATTTTTCTTTAAGGCCCATAACTTTTCCTTTACTACATCGATGTAAATACTGCAAAGTCTATACCGAAGGGATTCATTTCGGTGAGTAAATTCGTAACCCTTATTCCAATTACTTATCTGTAATCGGTAATTAGTTTTTTATATATTCATCTCTTGAATGCAATAAAAGGCGAGTCTTTAATTAAATCAAGTTTTACATTTGTACCGAAAACGAATTCAGGGTTTGGCGGTTGGTGTAACTCTAATTCCAAACCTGATTGAAGTTTAATATGTAAAATAGACTCACCATTTCTAAATTCTTTAGATGCGATTGTTCCTAATCCTGATTCTGAAACTCGTGCTTGAAAATCTTTTGGATGAATTAATAATTCCATTTCTTGTCCTTGAACATTACTAGTATTGTCGCAAATGTATTTTAGTTTGCCTAACTCGGTGTCTACAAATCCATTTGCAACTATGCCAGGTATAAATGAACATGACCCAGATGCCTGGGCAACAAATTGGCTCGTGGGAGAACTGAATACTTTTTCAGGTCGATCCATTTGTTCAAATTTCCCCGCATTCATAATGCCAACCCTATCAGCCATAGAAAAAGCCTCGTCTCGATCATGTGTCACAAATATTGAAGTCACACCCTGTTCGTGTAGGATTTTTGATAGGTCTCTCCTCATCATTCCTCGAGACCGGATATCTAAATTCCCAAAAGGTTCATCGAATAATAGAATGTCGGGAAGTGGAGCAAGGGACCTTGCAAGTGCTACACGTTGTTGTTGTCCACCAGAAAGCTGATTTGGGAAACGATCTTCTAGATTTTCTAATCCTACTAATTTGATTGCGTCTCTAACAAGTGCAATTCTAGTAGATTTCTTAAATGATCGAAGGCCGAATTCGATATTTTTTTGTACAGACATATGGGGAAATAAAGCATGTTCTTGGAAAACCATACCTATTTTTCGTTGATCCGGAGGCATATGGAAATTTCTACTAGATACCAATTCATCCCTAATGAAAATTTCTCCATCAGTAACTTGATCAAATCCAGCTATAACTCTAAGTAGAGATGTTTTCCCACAGCCATTTTCTCCTAGGATAGAAAGTATTTCACCTTTTTCTAAACGGAATGTTACATTCTGGATTGCCGGGACATGTCCATGGTGTCTTATTAAATTCTTGCATTCTAAATAGGCATTACTCATCTCTTAGTGGATTCATCTCCTTTGACAATAGTAATAATGGTATAACTGATATACCGATTAAAATTAAAGAATAAACGGCAGATTGTGCGAAGAATGCTTCATTTGTTCGATCCCATATAGTCGTTGCTAGTGTATGAAAATCTAATGGTCCTAAAATGAGTGTTAATGGCAATTCTTTGATTGTAATTAAGAACACTAATGCAGTTCCAGTAATTATTCCAGGTAGCATTAAAGGGAGGGTGATTTTTGTAAGAGTATGGTAAGTATTCGCCCCCAATAATTTAGCAGATTCTTCTATGTTTGGGGATATGCGAATTATCATGTCTCTTGTAGAGATTAAAGCTGCAGGGAAAAATAATACTGCATAACCTAATATTAGGATTAGGAGTGATTGATAAATGAAATCAAAATAGTTTATACAAAAATATAATATTGATAGAGCTACAACGATTCCCGGAAGTAAGTAACCAAAATAACTGGTAAATTCAAAAAATTTCGTGAATTTGTTTGGGTGTCTAACAATTAGAGTTGCAGATGGAACCGCAAAAAGCATGATTAATGCAGCACCTATTGATGAAACCATCAATGAATTCCATGTGTATGACCAGTTCAAATAGAATGATTGGTTGTTAATCATGGCTTTAATCACCCAATAGATTAGAGTTCCTATTGGGAAAATTATTGACACGATTACAATTGAAGAACAGAAAAACAGAGCCAATAAATTCAATTTCCCTAATCTGATTGAAAGATTATTTCTTTGAGCTCCTGAACCAGTATGATGGTATGATTTGTTTCCTCTGTATCTAATTTGCATGAATATGATTATCGTTGCAACTAAAAGTAAAACTAGAGATAAATTCGCTGCCATGGATCTGTCAATTGAAGTATTGAAATGTTGGAAAATTGCCCAAGTAAATGTTTCATACCGCATTAGTGAAACAGCACCAAAATCACTTAATGTATAAAGACAAATAAGTAGTGCTCCTGACAAAATTGCAGGCTTTAGCTGAGGAAGAGTAACTTTAAGAAAAGTAGTTAAATGGTTTTTCCCGAGTGACCTAGCTGCTTCTTCCATTAAAGGATTTAATTTTGCCATAGCTGCACACATCGGTAGTAGTAAATAAGGATAACTTAATAAGGAAATAACAATAGTAGATCCCACTAACCCATGGATTTTAGGGATTTGATCAACTCCTAAAGTGTTTAGGACTGGGAATAACATACCACTCCGACTTGATAATGAGATGATTATGAAAGCACCCACATATGAAGGAATCACTAATGGAAGAGTGCATAGGATAAAGAAAGATTTTCTAAATGGCATACTTGAGCGAGTTAGTATCCAGGAGAGTGGAATAGTTATAAGTAAACAAGTAATAGTAACAGTAATGACTAGTAGTAGTGATTTTAATAGAATAATCGCAGTTTTATTATTGGTTAATATGTCTATTAAGTTCCCAGGATTTTCAAAACCTCTAATTAAAAGATAAATCACTGGAGCTATCATTAATAAAATAATGAATAATGATGGTATTAACAGCCCAACAGGAGGGTATTTGTTAAGTAAATTCCACCAACCCTGGAAGTGATTTGTATTATATTGTTGGATATTGATTTGGTCACCTGAATACATTTATTGAAGTTTTGTGTATGCACATAAATATTTACATGTATGCATATGAGGGAGGAATAAGCATATACTACATAAATATATTATCATTAACTCCAAATATCTCAAAGTGTTGACTTTGTAATCAGGTGGATGAATCTGGGAATAACCTTTTAAAAAGGATATGGAGTAGGTCCATATGGCACTTCTATAAGTACTGGTTTTTTAGAGTCTAAAGACGAAATTATTGCATTCTTTAAATCTTTAGGAGATGTGGCCTGAATACCAATAACTCCAAAAGATTCTGAAAGTTTCATGAAATCTGGATTTAACAAGTCTGAACCAATGGTATGACCATTATATAATGTTTCTTGGTCTCTTTTAACGTTTCCAAAGGCATTATCATTAAATAAAATTGTTATTGTGTTTATACCATATCTAACTGCAGTACTTAGCTCTTGCACATTAAACATGAATCCTCCATCTCCTGTAATTGCTACGACAGGTTTGTCAGGATTTGCTACTTTAGCTCCTAATGCAAACGGGAAAGCATAACCTAAATTCCCAAAGTAGGAAGACGTGAAAAATGTTCGTGGATAATATGTGGGGAAGAATCCCCTACTGTAATAACCCACTTGAGTCATCCCTGAGACAAAAATTCCATTCTCCGGTAGTGCTGAACGTATAGCTTTTACATATTCGTCATGTGGACTGACTCGCATGTCATCAGATAGTCTATAGTCCCGCAATTTTGCAATTTCTGAATAACGATCTTGATTTGATGATAACTTATGTTCAATTTCGTTGTTAATTTCAAAAAGAGATAATGCCGCGTCTCCAATAACACCCTGTGTGTTTTTATAATTCCTTCCAATTTCTTCAGGGTCAATATCTATTTGAAGAACATCTTGATCAGATAATATTTCGGGAAAAGATAATCTGGTTCCAATTGCAATAATTAAATCGTGATTAGAAATTAGTGAATTATATGGATCATTTCTTGTTCTTAAGGATCCTATTGATAGAGGATGGCGTTCATCTATTGACCCTTTGCCTTCTGGTGTAGTGATTATAGGTGATTGCAAAAGTTCAGCGAAGCGCATCAGCTGTTCTCCAGCATTAGATGATATACATCCTCCACCTGCAATTATCAGTGGGTTTTTTGCGGAATGAATTAGTGAAACAGCATTTTTAAGACTTTGTTTGCTTGGAGGAGTCTGAGTATAATTACCTTTTTCTGGTAATGAGAAATCCGTGGACTCAGTTAAAGCTTCTGGGGGGATTTCAATATGCACAGGTCTAGGTCGACCGGTATTTAAATGATAAAATGCATCTGTAACAGCTTCTGGGATTTCTGATGCATAAAGTACCCTTTTTGACCATTTAGTGATGGGCTTAATTAAATCCAATTGATCATTAATTTCATGAAGCAAACCTCTGTCGACGCCGATCATATCTCTGGGAATCTGTCCAGAAATAGATAATAGCTTTGATGATGCAGCGTACGCTGTACCTATTCCAGCAGAGGCATTTTGTATTCCAGGCCCTGGAACTACTAAAGAAACACCAACTTGCCCACTAGACCTAGAAAAACCATCTGCCATATATGTTGCGGCTTGTTCATGTCTAGTTGTTATGAATTCAATTTCTGATTGGTTGTAAAGCCCTTCCATAGCACCGTATATCTGGACCCCCGGTAATCCAAATATGGTGTTAACATCATGACTTTTTAAAGATAATGCTAAAGCGTCACCGCCTGAAATAGCTGGCATATTTTCCTCTTTCAAAAATTTAATTACTAGGTTTCTTGTAGTCCTTTTCAGCTTGTTCGATTGCTGCTTCTCTGTATGAAACTAATCGCTCACGATTTTCAATACTCCATTTTTGAGAATTAGATTGGTTACTCGTGGACTGTTGAAATTCTGGGAAAACATATCTCGCAATCAGTTCATAACTGTCTAGGGTGTCTTTTCTTGATGCCCATTCGTGAGCCCAAAGCAATGTTCCGCCGTAACCTCCACTGTCGTCACTTACTGATTTGATATGCTCTATTAAATCATCAGGTGTGCCTACGCACCATGCCCCGTCTTCTACCATTTGATCAATTATAGAATCTATAGATTTTGCGTTAGATACATTAGTAGAACCGAGGGTTTGTTCGAAGTATTCTCTTTGGAACCTACCCGCACCAATTCTTGCTTTTTCCATCGCATCCTTTTTATTATTTCCTATAAATGCTTGGATAACAATTTGCCATTCATTTCTATCCATTACATGGCCAAATTCTTTTGCAGTTTTTTCAGCTATTTTCCAAAAATCATTCATATTTTGTGAGCGTTCAAAAGAGCCTCGTAGAGTACTCATAGATAGTACTGAAGCACCATGCTTACCAGCAGCAACCATCCCTGAAGGACTTTGTGCCGCAGCAACAGATATTGGGAAATGGGGTTTGGTGAAGGGGGCTAAATGTAAAGTTGCTTCATTTAGAGAGAACCAATCAGTGTTGAATGTTACAGGTTCATTATTTTTCAATAATTTCATCATCGCAGTTAGGGATTCGTCCATTTGTCGCCTTTGTTGGGAGGGATTTATCCCCATCATGTATGCATCCCCAATTAATGCACCTGGCCCAACTCCAAGCATTGTTCGTCCTCGAGTAATATGATCCAGCAATATCATTCTGTTAATTAGAATTAGTGGATGATGATATGGAAGGCTTGAAACGCCTGTACCAAGTTTGATATGTTTTGTTCGTTCTGCTGCAGTTGCAATAAATACTTCAGGAGACGAAATAATTTCCCAACCTCCAGAATGATGTTCTACAATCTAAGCCTCATGAAATCCCAAATAGTCTAATAATTCTATTAATTCTAAATCTCTTTCTATAGAAAGAGTTGTGTTTTCGTTTGATGCGTGAAACGGGCCCATAAAAATTCCAAATTTAATTCGCTGTTGATAAATCGTTGTCATAATATATCTCC
>JAKUTX010000010.1:0-53063 GCA_022447855.1 SAR202 cluster bacterium | reverse complement strand
CTGCAGAAGAGTTGACCAATACACTTGGAGAAGCGGGCAAAGTTGTTCGTGGGTCTTCTCCTACTTCTTCAATGTTGGTGGTTGGATTGAATGGTTCTGGTAAAACTACAACTGCGGCTAAAATTGCTTCATTACTTAAAGGACGTGGAGAATCTTCGCTTTTAGTAGCTGCAGATTTGTTTAGACCAGCCGCGATAGACCAGCTGGAGTTATTGGGTTCACGTGCCGACGTAGAAGTATATTCAGATCGGAATGAGTCATCTTCCGTTAAACTCGCAAAAGATGGATTTTCACATGGACAGAAACAAAATCATCCTTGGGTGATAGTTGATACGGCTGGTAGATCTCAGATTGATGAAGTGTTGATGGGAGAAATTGAACAAATTAGTGACGCAGTTGCTCCTACCGAAACGCTTTTAGTAGTTGATTCAATGATTGGACAAGATGCTGTAGCTTCAGCCGTTGAGTTTAACGAACGTATTGGGATTACTGGATTGGTTTTAACTAAGTTAGACGGAGATGCTAGAGGTGGTGCTGCTTTGTCAATTGCTTCAGTTACTGGTATCCCGATCAAATTTATTGGTGTTGGGGAAAATATAGATGCATTAGAATTATTTTATCCAGATCGTATTGCATCTAGGATTTTGGGAATGGGCGATGTAAAAACTTTGACTGAAAAAGTTCAACTCGCTACAGACGTTGATCAGGCTCAGGATTTGGAAAGAAAAGTTCGTCAAGGAGAAATTGATCTCAATGATTTTTTACAGCAGATGCAACAGATAAAGAAAATGGGTTCATTGTCGCAATTCGTGGAAATGATCCCAGGATTTTCTTCCATGAAAGGCAAAATGGGTAATGCAAATCTTGACGACTCTAACTTAGTAAGAGTAGAAGCCATAATTCATTCTATGACATTAGATGAACGTGCGGATCCCAGTATAATTAATGGTAGCCGTAGGAGAAGGATTGCTCTTGGTAGCGGAACAAAACCTAGTGATGTGAATCAATTATTGAATCAGTTTCGCCAGATGAAAAAACAACTTAAAGCTTTCTCAAGTGGTGGAGGAAAGCGCAAGATGTTAGATGTAATGAAGCAACAAGGATTTATGAATTAATTAATAGGAAGATTTTTTCTTTCTATCTATCACTACCCTTACTGCGTGTTCAATATCTGTATAGTTTAAATGGTATTTTGTAAAAAGTTCTTCAGGCTGACCTGATTCTGCATATCCGTGGAGTGCAACAGACTCTACTGGAACAGGTTCGATTCTTGAAAGCGCATGAGATACCAAACTTCCTAGTCCACTATTAATATAATGTTCTTCAGCAGTAACAATTGCACCAGTTTCTCTAGCAGCTTTTGCTAAGGCCATAGTATCTAAAGGTTTAATGGTTGACATGTTTAGTACCCTGCAAGATACTCCGAATCTATCTAAAACAACTGCCGCCTCTATTGCTGCGTTGACCATTATTCCACATGCAACAATTGTGACATCATCTCCATCTCGCATTGTTTCTGCTTTTCCTAATTGAAATTCAAAGTCATTATTATGAATTACTGGAATGGCAGGTCGGGAAAGCCTGATGTAAAAGGGTCCATCAGTTTCCATTGCTGTTTTGATCGATTCGCGAGCTTCTATTCCATCGGATGGAACAACGACTGAGAAATTTGGTAATGTAGCCATTATTCCTATATCTTCTATTGACTGGGCTGATACTCCGTCTTCTCCTGTTAACAATCCAGCATGTGTCAGAATTACCTTAACATTAAGATTGGGTTGAGAAACACCTACTCTTAATTGATCATAGGGTCTGCTCGTGCCAAAAACTGCGAATGTACTAACTACAGGTATTTTGCCACTAGCTGCTAAACCGGCAGCAACACTAATCATATTTTGTTCTGCTGCACCCAAGTCAAAGAAACGTTCAGGAAATTTTGATCCAAACTTGTTGGAGTAGGTGGACTTATTTAAATCTCCACCAACTACGACCATGTCTGGTATCTCAGATCCGAGTTCCAAAAGTGTTTGGCCAGCAATTTCTCTGGTTGAAATCATTTCTTGAGGAGAATTCATATCTTATCCAATTTCTTCTAATGCTTGAGTAAGTTCATCGCCTGATGCCACCTTGCCATGGTAGTCAGGATTATTTTCCATAAAACTAACTCCTTTGCCTTTTGTGGTTTTGGCTACAATAACGGTTGGCTTTCCTTTGATGTTTGCAGCTTCTCTAAATGCACTTAAAATTTCAGTCATTTTATGACCATCTATCTCAATAGAGTTCCATCCGAAAGATCTCCATTTATATGGTAATGGTTCCAGATTCATTACTTCATGAGTAAATCTATCATTTTGAATTCCATTTCTATCGATGATTACAGTAAGGTTGTCAATTTTATGGTGAGTGGCAGACATAGCAGCTTCCCAGATTTGACCTTCGTCACATTCTCCGTCTCCTAAAAGTACATATGTCCTTGAGTCTAAGCCATCAAGTCTTGCAGCCAAGGCTGTTCCTATGCCAAAAGATAGACCTTGCCCGAGGGATCCTCCCGACATTTCAACTCCTGGAGTTTTAATGTGAGCGTGTCCTTGCAAACGACTGTTAATCTGACGGAACGTATTTAATTCTTCAATTGGAAAGTACCCGGATTCAGCAAGTGCTGCATAAAGAACCGGACATGCGTGAGCTTTGCTTAGAATGAATTTATCTCGGTCTGTCAATTTTGGATTTTTGGGATCATGCTTCATTACACTGAAATAAAGTGCAGTCAAAATATCTGCTGATGATAAAGAACCCCCAGGGTGTCCACTACCTGCATTTGCTGTCATTGAAATAATATTACGTCTGATTTTTCTTGCGATAGATTCCAAATGTTCAATGTTTTCAGATGTCATCAACATTCTCCGAAGTAGAAATTTCTACCAATTTAAACTAGTTAGTGATTATATCATAGAATGTTTTTGGTTTTAGTATACAGTAAGCTTTTCTTGACAGTTTTAGATTGACATTATAAGATCGTGTGGGGATGTATAACATTCTTTAGGAGTATTTAAATAGATTAATATGGAGGTGAAGGGCGTGGATACCTTAATTATTTTCGCTCTGATCGCCGTCCTTGCAGGTTTAATTATTGGTGCAATTTGTGGTCATGTGATACAAAATGCTTTTAATAAAAAGCGTCATTTGGCAGCGAAAATTGAAGCAGAAGATCTTATCAAAGAGGCGAATAATTATAGTTTAGTTGAACGTAACAAGTCACAAGAATCTAAAAGGGCTATTCTTCTGGAAGGTAGGGAAGAGATAGTCAAACTTAAGGCAAATGCTGATTTAGAGATTGACGAGAGACGTTCTGAACTGCAAGCTAATCGGCGCAGACTAGCTAAACGAGAGAAAGACCAAGATCGAAGGTCAAGAAATTTAGACAATCGTGATGAGAAGATTGTCGAAAAAGAAAAGGGTGTGGACGTTCTAAGATCTGAACTGGAAGGTTTCAGAGATCAGGAGGTAGAACGTTTAGAAGAATTGACTAATACACCAATTTCTCAAGTCGAAGAAATGTTGACTCACCGTGCTGAAGAGAATATTGAGCACGAACTCGCTATCCGATATAGGGATATGGAGGAAGAAGCGAAAGTTAAGGCTCAGGATGCTGCAAGATTCGTTTTGGGTCAAGCGATTCAGAGACTTGCATCAGATGTTGTCTCGGAGGCAACGGTTGTTTCTGTGCAAATACCAAATGACGAAATGAAAGGTCGTTTGATTGGTAAAGAGGGTCGAAATATCCGTGCTATTGAACGTGCTACTGGTGCAGACTTGATAATTGATGATTCTCCAGAACTTGTTACGCTTTCTTGTTTTGATCCCATTCGAAGACAGATTGCTAGACTGTCCGTAGAAAAGCTTATTGCTGATGGAAGAATTCATCCAGCACGTATAGAGTCTGTTGTTGAGAGATCCGAGAAAGAAATTAATGAGACTGTTTGGAAGGCCGGAGAGCAGGCGATGCTTGATACAGGTGTAAGAGGATTGCATCCTGAGTTAATCAAATTGCTGGGCAGACTGAAATACCGAACGAGCTATGGTGAGAATGTTCTGCAGCATTCCATGGAAGTTTGTAATCTTGCAGGTTTAATGGCTGCTGAGGTTGGGGCTAATGTTAGGATTTCCAAGATGGGAGGCTTGTTACATGATATTGGCAAGGCAGTTTCCCATGAAGTTGAAGGACCACATGCAGCTATAGGAGCTGAAATTGCTGAAAGATATAATGTATCTAAGCATATTTCAAAATGTATTGGAGAGCATCATGATGATGTGATGACCTCTGTTGAGGCATTTTTAGTTTCAGCCGCAGATGCACTTAGTGCTGCTAGGCCTGGTTCGAGAAGCGATACAGTGGAAAATTATATGGAACGACTAAAAGCATTGGAAGATGTTGCTAACAGCTTTGAAGGTGTTCAGAAGACGTTTGCGATTCAGGCTGGTAGAGAAGTCAGAGTTATGGTAAGTCCTGATTCAATTGACGATGCAGAAGCCTCAAAATTAGCTCGGGGAATAGTGAAGAAAATCGAAGATAACTTAGCATACCCTGGACAAATTAAAGTAACAGTAATTCGAGAAAGTCGTTCAATAGAATATGCTCGGTAATTTAATACTGAGCATATTCTGTTGAATTCAAAAGTAATGTTTTTATTTTGGGTGTGGAAATAATATGGTTGTTGAGGTCGATCTCCATTTACATACTACCTTTTCAGATGGTAATTTAACTCCGACAGAATTAATTGATTTATGCGCTGAAAAAGGCCTTAATACTGTCGCAGTTACCGATCATGATTCAACTGAGGGTATTGAAGAAGCTTTTCAGGCTGCGGAAAAGTATAAGGATTTTACTGTTATCCCTGGTATTGAATTGAGTGCTGATCAGCCCGGTATTGAAGTTCATGTATTAGGGTATTTTCTAGATTATAAA
Source organism: SAR202 cluster bacterium (assembly GCA_022447855.1). Classification (GTDB taxonomy): domain Bacteria; phylum Chloroflexota; class Dehalococcoidia; order Lucifugimonadales; family UBA6927; genus UBA6927. The sequence goes on along the minus strand of JAKUTX010000010.1, from coordinate 48,097 downwards.
AACAATGACTTCCAGAATGTACTGGCAGATTTTCGTGACGGTCGTAAAGCCAGGGCAATGGGTATGGTTCAAAAGTTAAATGATCTGGGGATAAAAATTTCATGGGATCAAGTTCTGCGCATTTCTGATGGAGCAGCTATTGGTCGTCCACATATTGCTCAAGCGATGGTAGATAATGGCTATATAGAATATCCTAAACAGGCGTTTGATAAATACCTGGGTCGTAATGGATTAGCATATGTTTCGAGACCCCGTTTGACACCTTCTGGTGCAGTAAAATTAATTCTAGAATATTCTGGCGTTCCTGTGCTCGCTCATCCTACTTATTTGGCTCAAAGAGAACTGGGGGGTGAAGATTGGCCAGTTATCAAACAAAACATTGTTGAACTGAAAAAAGTAGGTTTGGTGGGGATAGAAGTTTTTTATAATGATTATACTCATGAACAAATCCATGAATTGGAAATGATAGCTTCGGATTTAGAACTTATTAAATGCGGAGGTAGTGATTATCATGCAAATGGAAATCCTGGGGAAATTCTTCCAGGTTTTATTGGGCCTTCAAAAAATACTGTTTGTGAAATTGTTAGACGGAAGACTTTAAACAGCAGTAATGCTTAGATTGGGTGTTACATGCGTAACATGGTTAAGAAATGCCTGACATTCCAATTTTAATTCTCTTAGCAGTTTTTTCCTACTCTGTAGGTTCGATTCCAACTGCTTATATCGTAGGAAAAATATTTAGAGGCATTGACATTCGTCAATTTGGATCAGGGAATGTTGGGGGATCTAATGCAATTGTACATATTGGTGCTATTTCTGGAATTTTAATCTCTGTATTTGATGTTTTGATTAAAGGGTGGTTAGTAGTATTTTTAGTTAGACAACTGCTAGAAGGGGATCTTCTTCTCCAAGGATTGGTATCATTATTGGCTTTGATTGCACATAATTGGTCTCCGTGGATTAGTTTTAATGGAGGTAGAGGCATATCTGTGTTTTTTGGCATCATTCTCGGATTTAATTTTTTTGAAGAGGTGATTGTTTTTATATGTTTAGTAGTTTTTGGGAACCTAATTAGAAGGGAAACAGGGTTGTACACATTTTTGTGCATGTTGATTTTTCCAATCCTTTCAATTGTTTTTGATAGAAGTTTTGACTTGTTATTAATTAGTTGTTGGGGGATAGCAGTTTTGATAATAAAAAGAGTATTGGCAAATGGTGAACCAATTGTGATTACGAAGAAACGGTACATGGGGCTTTTAAATAGAGTTATATTTGACCGAGACATATCTGATCGTCAAAAATGGATTAACAGAGATTGATTGGTTACTAATGAATATCTCCTCAAAATGTAAAAGACACCCAGACATAGAAACTTTGTTAAGTTGCACTAATTGTGGCGATATGATTTGTCCGACATGCTTGGTGCAAAGTGTGGTGGGGATGAGATGTCCTGATTGTTCAAAAAGTTATTCTTTGAAAATACCTAAAAACCTTATTTTGCGTTCATTATTCTTTTCATTAATTAGTGGATTAGCATTAGGTTTTTTATATGTGTTTTCTCATTGGATACTAAAATCATTTTTATATTTCGATGGAATATTATTATTTTTGGGTTTAGTCTTCATAGGCGAAATTGTCACACGATCTGTACATAATCGGCGATCTAGAATTTTTAAAGCCATAATATTTCTGGGATGTCTCTCGACATTGCTAATCATTATGTTTTTTATTCCTGATAGTTTACTTTCTCCTTATGTAATTTTAGGGACTTTGGCCGGTATTTATATCTCTATCAGACGTGGTTAGAGAATTCATCTTTTGGACATTCAACCTTGATGGATTTTCCCTTGCTTGTTATAGTCGTAATAAGACTATATTTTAGAGTGAATTAATGAGTGATTTAGATCCACTAGATAATCAAATAATTGATATTTTGAGGAAAGACGGCAGAGCTAGTAATGCAAGCATTGCTAGAGAACTTGATCTTACTGAAGGAACGGTTCGACGCAGATTAAAACGTATATTGGATGAAGACTATGTCCACGTGACTGTACTTATGGATGCCGGCAAGATGGGATATGTTTCCGAAGCATTGGTTGGTGTTCAAGTTGATCCAGACAAACTTGATGAAGTAGCAAGGCATATTGCAGACCTTAGTGAAGTAGGATGGGTTGCACTTACGACTGGAACATATGATGTTTTCGCATGGACTGCATTACCATCTCCTGAAGCGTTGGGAGTCTTTTTACGCACTCGCATAGGAACCATACCGGGAGTAAGGAGAACTGAGACATTTGTGAATCTGTCTGTCATGAAAAGAGGTCATATTGCTCCATTCCTATAGTTTTCGATCAGTGTTTAATGATTATTTTGATTCAGGATTAGAAAATGCTTAAGAATATTGGAGCTGGATTGCTGAAAATCCAAAATGTTAGCGACAAGGTTGTATTAGCTGGTTGGGTACATAGGCGTCGAGATCATGGAGGGTTGATATTTATTGATTTGAGGGATAGTAGCGGAATAGCTCAAATCGTTTTTAATCCTGAAGTTACTCCTGAGATACACGCATTGGCTGAATCATTAAGAAGTGAATGGGTGGTCCAGGTTACTGGTGTCGTTCGTGCTAGACCAGATGGAATGCAAAATCCAGATATGAGTAGTGGTGATGTTGAAGTTGAAGCAGAAAATATGCAAATATTGAATCAATCTGACACACCTCCTTTTAGCATTAGTGATGATTCAGATGTTGATGAATTGCTCCGCCTAAAGTATAGATATTTAGATCTCAGAAGACCACAAATGCAAGATATTCTTATCTTGCGTCATAAAGTGGTTAAATTCATAAGAGATTTTTTGGATGATCGCGGGTTTCTAGAAATAGAAACACCAATATTAACTAAAAGTACTCCCGAAGGAGCAAGAGATTATTTAGTTCCAAGTAGGTTGTATCCTGGTCAATTTTATGCATTACCTCAATCACCTCAGCAACTGAAACAATTATTAATGGTTTCAGGTGTTGAGAAATACTTTCAGATTGCGAGATGTTTCAGGGACGAAGACCCTAGGGCTGATAGACAGCCTGAATTTACTCAATTAGATTTGGAGATGAGTTTTGTAGAAGAAGAAGATATTCTTGAATTAACTGAAAAAATGTATAGTACCCTTGTAAAAGAATTAGCACCTAATAAAAAAATTCCCAAAAAATTTCCTAGGATTTCTTATCAGGAATCGATGCAAAAATATGGTACTGATAAACCTGATTTGCGTTTCGGGTTGGAACTGTTTGATTTTTCCGATTTATTTGTAGGCACTGAATTCCGAGTATTTGATTCAATCCTGAATGATGGAGGGATTATTAAAGGGTTTGCTGCCCCGGGTATGGCATCATATCCAAGAAGACAACTTGATGATTTAAATGAATTCGTTAAAGCTCGTGGTGCATCAGGAATGATATATATATCTATCCGAGGTGATTCATTAGAGGCCTTAAATTCTGAAGATATAAATTCACCGATCAGTAGATTTTTATCTCCAGAATTGGTTAGAGAAATGGCGAACCGATGTGGTGCCGAAGTTGGTGATTCGATATTAATTATTGCTGGCCCTCAAAAATCAACAAACACCTCTCTTAGTCTACTGCGTAATGAAATTGGAGCAAGGTTGGAGCTTATAGATACTGATGAAGTTGCATTCGCATTTGTTACGGAATTTCCATTGTTTGAATGGGACGAAGATGGGAGTCGATGGGAACCTATGCATCATGCATTTACTATGCCTAAAAATTTAGATTCAGTCGACTTAGAGGTGAATCCCGATCAAATAATTGCTCAGTGTTATGACGTCGTTGCGAATGGAGACGAATTAGCTAGCGGAAGTATTAGGATAAGTGACCCAGAACTTCAGCGTAGAGTTTTTCGCTTGGCTGGTTACTCAGATGATCAGATTGATGAGAGATTTGGTCATATGCTCACTGCATTTAAATATGGCGCGCCACCCCATGGAGGAATTGCTCCAGGAATTGATAGATTAGTGATGTTGCTTTCGGATAAAAACAATATTAGGGAAGTGATTGCCTTTCCTAAAACACAAAATGCAATTGATCCACTTTTTGAATCACCAAGTAATGTTTCAGATTCTCAACTAAAAGAATTGGAAATTGAATTCAAATCAGATTGATTTTTATGTCTTTTAGATATCAATTTCACATGTGATGGTTCAATTGCTATAATCATTCCACCTTGCGGTTATAGATTTCCGTTTATTATTTTGGAGGATTTAATGGCTAATCAACTTAATCCAGAAACATTACTTCATATGTATGAGACTATGACTGTGATTCGACGTTTTGAAGAACAAGCTCGTCGTGAAGCCGATGCTGGAAAATTACGAGGTATGCATTCTTCAATTGGTCAAGAAGCAGTCCCTACTGGAATATGCGAATTGCTCAGAGATGATGATTATGTATTAGGTACGCATCGAAGTCATCATCATTGTATAGCGAAAGGTGTTGATTTGCCTGAAATGATGGCTGAGCTTTTAGGCAAAGCCACAGGTACCAATAAAGGTAAAGGTGGGACGATGCATATAGCAGATATAAATAAAGGCATGTTAGGTGCCAATGGTGTTGTTGGTTCCAATATCCCTGTTGCTACAGGAGTAGCACTTAGTGCACAGGTTAGAGGTACTGACCAGGTGAGTGTTGTTTTCTTTGGAGATGGTGCATCGAGTCAGGGAGTCCTTCATGAATCAATGAATTTGGCTAGTATATGGAAATTGCCTGTGCTATATGTTTGCGAAAATAATAGATATGCAGAAGCAACTCCTTTTCAATATTCTGTCGCCGGAGGAGATATTGCTGCGAGGGCTGCTGGCTATGGAATGCCTGGAGTCGCAGTAGATGGACAGGATGTAATAGCAATGTATGAAGTTGCGAAAGAAGCAATTGGAAGGGCTAGAAGAGGTGATGGGCCAACACTTATTGAGGCTCAGACTTACAGGTACCAAGGACATTTTGGTGCAGATGATCCTTTGGGTTATAGAGATCAGGAAGAAGAGGATTATTATGAGAAACGTGATTGTATTTCAAGATTGAGAGATTTGTTAATTCAAGACAACCTTGCTACTGAAGAGCAGTTAAAAAACATTGAGGATCATTCATTAGAGGCAATCAAATCTGCAACGAAATTTGCTAATGATAGCCCTTTTCCAGAGTCTGATGAATTGGTAACCGATGTGTATGTTTCATATCAGTAATAACTGATACTTTGAATTTTAGGAGAAGATTATGGTACAGACTAAAACTGGCAGAAAATTATCTTATATCCAGGCAGTAAATGAGTCGTTGAGAATTGCTATGGAAGCTGATCCAAATGTAATTGTAATGGGTGAAGATATTGCAGGTGGTGCTGGTAGGCCTGACAAAGAGGATGCTTGGGGTGGTCCGATGCGGCTGACTAAAGGCCTTATTGGTCAATTTGGGGCTGATAGAGTAAGAGATACTCCAATATCTGAAGCAGGATTCGTTGGAGCGGGAGTTGGGGCTGCAGCTAGTGGGTTACGTCCAGTGGTTGACTTGATGTATGTAGGGTTTTTTGGAGTTTGTGCTGATCAAATTGTCAATAATGCTGCCAAGATTCATTATATGTTTGGTGGAAAAGTAAAAGTTCCCCTAACTATTATGACTGGAACTGGAGCAGGTACAAATTCTGCTGCTCAACACTCTGAGACTTTGTATTCAATTTTTACACACTTCCCTGGGCTGAAATGTGTGGTTCCATCAAATCCATACAATGTGAAAGGATTGTTTACTGCAGCTATAAATGATGATGATCCTGTCATAGTTTTTAATAATCGACAGCTCATGGGAATGCCTTTTGATGTTGAGGTTCCTGAAGAATCTTATACTTTAGAAATAGGCAAATCTAATATTGCAAGACAGGGTGAGGATGTCACCCTTATTGGCATAGGATACACAACAAATGTTTGTCTACAAGCTGCTGAAGATTTAAGTGGGCATGGGTATTCTGCGGAGGTGTTGGATTTGCTTTCTTTATCTCCTATGGATGATGAGGCAATTCTTGAATCAGTTCGTAAAACTAGAAAAGTAGTAATTGTTGATGAAGATTATCCTAGATGTAGTATGGCAACCGATATCGCTGCTTTAGTTGCTGAACAAGCATTTGATGATTTAGATGCACCGCCTAGGAGAGTTACACCGCCGCATACTTCTGTCCCGTACAGTAGACCGTTGGAGGCGTTATATGTTCCTGATAGAGCGAAAGTAGTTGAAGCAGCTTTAGAAGTAATTGAATAAATAGGTGAAGAAATGGCTGAATCAATAATTATGCCTAGACTGGGTGATTTTATGACTGAAGGGGTTGTCACAAGCTGGGAAAAATCTTCAGGAGACAAAGTTGTTCAAGGTGAGCCAATTGCTCAGATAGAATCTGAAAAATTAAATTATGAACTCGAAGCTGCATCAAATGGGATTTTACATATTGTGGTTAATGCAGGGGATACAGTAGCTGTTGATGCGACTTTGGGATATCTGCTAGAAGAGGGAGAAAAACCTCCTGAATTAATTAATGAAACCAATGTCCCACCAGAAAAAGATTCAGCCCAAATTCTAAAACCATCTGTAAAACGAGAGAGCAGGCCCACAACTCGAGTCCCTTCAACTCCAGGCGCAAGACGGTTAGCTAATCATTTGGGAGTTGATTTGTCCGAAGTAAATCCTACTGGTCCTAGAGGAAGGATTGTTGAATCAGACGTTAGAAATTTTCATGAATCATCTAATGTTTCGGAGGATCAAGTTTCGTCTGGTTTACCTGACCCAATTGAATCAAAAAAACTAGATGGAATGAGAGGGTCGATTGCTAGACATATGAAGGAAAGTCTTTCCTCTACAGCTCAATTGTCCTTTTTTCTGGAAATAGATGTAACTGAGGCGCAAAAGCTTCGTAGAGAATTGAATGTGGGTTTACCTATTTTGTTGATTAAGGCTAGTGCTGAAGCTATTAAACGAGTTCCTAAAATTAATTCTGTAACCCAAAACAATCAAGTTTCATATTTCGATCAGATAGATATAGGGTTTGCTGTCGCTCTTGATGATGGATTGATTGTTCCTGTGATTAGATCTGTTCAAGAAATGAACGTGAGTGATATTTCCTCGAATGTAGTGACTTTGACCAAGATGTCTAGAGAAGGGAATTTATCGACCGATGATGTTGTAGGTGGTACATTCACTATTAGTGTTTTGGGTGTAGTTGATGGATTTACTCCAATTTTAAATAGTGGTCAGAGTGCGTTGCTTGGAATTGGAAGATCGGTTGAAAAACCCGTAGTCAAAAATAAAGAAATTACAATCAGAGAAATGATGACTGTTAGTTTAACTGTAGATCATCAAGTGATAGATGGTGCAGTTGCAGCAGCATTTTTACGTAGATTCCAGCAATTAATTGAACGTCCTGCTGGATTAAAATAGTCCAAAGTAAATAAATTTTACCCGTTGATACCTTTTATCATTCCTCTTATATATGCAATTTGCCCCAAATGTTGGCTTTCTTCGACTATTATGTGGCCCCAAATCCAATCTCCTTTTTTGAAACCTAGCCGTTTGTGAGAGAATTCTTTACTTAAATCTTTATCAGTAGAATTTTCAAGACACGTAATCACAGAATCATGCACTTGATCATAATAATCTTTTAGGGTTTGGATATTGAAATCTGGGAATGAACGAATTTTGTCGATATCATCACCAGCTCCATGGTCATCTTCAGTCATGTTGAATTTTCCATGCCATTTTTCGCTTATCCATAGTTCTTGATCATTTTTTAAAGTTTGATTAACCCAACGATCTTCAACTCTAGCCATATGCCACATCAACCATAGGATACTATTTGATTGCAATGTAGGCTGCCATTTGAATTCATGATAATTTAGTCCATCAATTGATTTTTCTAATGCAGCGTAGTATTCATCAATAGCACTATGAATAGCTGTTTTAAAGTCTTGCATATCTTCTTTCATTCCTTTTTACAGAGAGTGGATTATATAGGTCTGAATTTTGGAAGCGACAAATCATCAGTGATTTTTTCAAATATTACTTCTAAATTCATTCCTACGGAGAGTTTTTGTCGAATTTCATTTAATGCTAACTCAGGATCTGATCGATCTATTCCATCTATTACTACATTGCTTGGCATCAAAGGTCCTTCTTCTAGCTGTACAATGGCTGTAACAAAGGGAATATCTTCAACGAAGCCTGGATGAGGTGCGCGCATGACTATACCGTATGTAAAAAGTGTGGCTTTTCCTGTGCACTGCACCCATTCAGTATTTTTTGAAAAACAGCATGGAGAAATATCACGTGGATAAAAGTATCCTTCGTCACATTTGTTACATTTTCGTATCCATAATTCTTTCTCTTTGGCCTTGTTCCAATATAAATCAGATTCACCCTGGGGACTAGGTATAGGTTTGTTATATTTTTGAGTCAAATTATTCTCCTAAGAATTTATTCGGTTGAAAGAATTACTGTGCCAGTTGATGACAGGGCACCACCAGTTCCATTTATTAGGCAAGTTTTCGGATTTTCAAGTTGCCTATCCCCGCATTCACCACGCAATTGTCTTACAGCTTCTAATACCAAGAACATTCCATACATACCAGAGTGGGTATATGATAGTCCACCACCACTTGTGTTGAGGGCAAAATCGCCTCCTGGAGCGGTTCTTTGATTTGCTACAAAATCGGCTCCTTCCCCGGCTCCGCAGAATCCTAGGCTTTCCAAAGTAGCAAGTACAGTGTAGGTGAATGAATCGTATATCATTGCGAGGTCAATATCATTGTGAGAAAGACCTGATTGAGAAAGTGCAGTTGGACCAGTGTATCTTGCCCAAGTCCTCGTGAGGTCGGGCATTTGACTAATCATCCCATGGTCGTGACCTTCTGCTGCTCCAAGTATGAAAACAGGCTTTTGTTTTAGGTCTCGCGCACGTTCTTCTGTAGTAACAACATAGGCTCCGCCAGCATCTGTTACCAAACAACAATCAAATAAATGGAATGGCCAAGAGATCCATCTAGAATCATGATAGTCATCGAAACTCATTGGCTGATCTTTCATGTAAGCTTTAGGATTTAATTGAGCCCATTTGCGAGTAGATACTGCAATTTCTGCTAAGGCTTGTCTTGTTTTGTCTTCTCCATATAGTTCCATATATCTACGACAAGCCATTGAATAAGAAATTGGCGGACCAATGATCCCATATGGGACTTCGAATTGAGGGCCTGGTTCAGATCCATTAGCGCCTGCCCTATTTCTAGCACTTCTTCCTGCTTCACCATGAGTTACTAAAGCAACTTCACAGTATCCAGCTCGAATAGCCGCGATTGCATGGGCAATGTGAATAATAAAAGAAGAACCTCCTACTGAAGTACCATCAGTGAATTTAGGATGGATACCTAAATATTCAGCTAATGTAAGATTGGAAAATCCTGCAGAAAGAAGTCCGTCAACTTCATTCATTTCAAGTCCTGCATCTTCCAAAGCATTGAAAGCCGCCTCAGCATGATGCTGTAATGAACTTTTGTTTTCTACCCGACCAATTTGGTCTGACTCGTCTACTCCTACTATAGCAATTCTTTGAGTATTTGTTGCCATTTTTACCTCACTTAGTTGATATAAAATTCGTTAAACTGCGGCTGAATTATACGGATTACCAGCTTTTAAATATGATAAATCAATTATACGAACGGCATTATAGCAGTCCTCAATCGTAATTGGTGGAGGAGTTTTGTTTTTGAACGCATTTATCGCTGCTTGCAATGCAGGTGAACCATTGGGTTTTGGTAGATTAATTGTTGTGGATCCATCTTCTGTATACAGGGTTGTTACATTGTCTCGATTTGATAGTATTGCGTGTTTGAATGCTATTTTCCATTCTCCATCAGTGCCATCAGACGGGAAGCTATTTCCAATTTCTATCGTCCCTAGGATTCCTGATTTTGATTTTAGTAGTATTGATGCATAATCTTCAACCGATTGATTGTAAGTATCCCAACTTAATTGAGCGCCAGTCACTTCTATGTCTTGAGATTCGCCAGTAAGATGTAAAAAAATATCAATCCCATGTGTGCCTAGATTTCTTAGGCAACCACCGTTGGATATTGTAGGGTCTAGCATCCAAGGAGAGCCCCATTTAGGATATCTTTCTGAAGTTGGTCTATTCAAACGAGAATAGAAGTGAGTAATTGGACCAAACTGATTAGTTTTAATTAGCTCTTTGGCATATACAGAGAATTCACTCATCCTTTGCTGGAGAGGTACTGATGTAAAGGCATTCTTATCTTTTGCCAGATCAACTAATGGCTTTAATTCTTTTGAAGTGAAACTCATTGGTTTTTCCATAATAAAAGGAATTCCAGAAGTTATTAAATATTCGCAATATTCAGCCATTTTATCGTGCCTTCCCAATGCAAGTACAAAATCTGGATTGATTGATTCAATCATTTGTCGATAATCAATGAATATAGATGGAGAGATGCCTAATTCGGTTGCACGGTGTTGCGCGATCGACTTGTCCTCGTCCTGGATTGCAACAATTTCTACATCAGGCATTTCATTTAAATGCCTAAGATATGCTGCATCATAAAGTGAATGCCAATGATTCATTCCAATTGCTGCTACTCTAACAGCCATTTTTATCTCCTAAAATTGGTGAGAAATTAGTTTTGATGTTAAGAAGAGTTAGAAAAACACTCCATCCTCTTTAAAATCTGCATATTCTTTAGGAGAAAGCCCAAGAATTTCCTGAAAAACATATTCATTATGTTCGCCAATTATGGGCGAAGCATTTTCAATTGTGCATTCAACACCGGAAAATTTCACAACTGTATTCTCAATAACTCTTGTATCGAAATCCGGATCAGAGTGTGGTACAGATTTGTAAAAATTGTCATGTTTGAGCTGAGGGTCATGTTCGACTAAATCCTCAACATTTGATATTAAAGCTGCCCCAATTCCGGATTTTTGAAGGAGACTCACTACATCATCTACATTCTTATTTATTGTCCAATCTTCGATTTCTTTCTCTAAGTCATCCCAGTTTTTTGACCGAGAGTCCATTTCTGAAAATCTTGGATCAGTAATTAATTCAGTTTTTCCAATTACATTACAAAATTTTATCCATTCATCCTTAGAATAAATGCCAATTGCTACCCATCTTTCGTTTCCTTGACATCTGAATGCTCCCTCTAAATATGAGTTCACATGAGGCATTCGATTTCCTGTAGGACCAGGAGCATCTCCATTAATAGTTTGCTGCAAATAAGCTGTAGTCATGACATTGCTAATGCAAGTCATATTGGCTCCATCAATATATTGTCCTTCGCCTGTTTGATTTCTGTGTTCTAGGGCCATAGTGATTGCAGAAGATGCGTGAAGACCTGAAATTGTATCTCCCCACGCTCCTGTTACAACGGGGATATCATTGTCATAACCAGAGATTGCGGTATATCCAGACATGGCCTGCGCTATATGGAAATGCGACGCGTAGTCTTTGTACGGTCCAGTGTGTCCGTACCCAGACATGCTCAGATAAATAATGTCGGGCTTTGCTTTCCGCATTTCGTCAAATCCGAGTCCCCATCGATCCAAAACTCCACCACGAAAATTTTCTATTACAATATCACTTACTGAAATCAGATCTTTGATTAGCTTTAATCCTGATGGATGTTTTGCGTTTACGGAAATGGCCATTTTGTCTCGATTGAAATGATCGAATGCTCCAAGTCTTGATGGTTCGGCATCGCCTAAGTCATCATGATGGTTTACATATCCTCTCATGGTGTCTGGTCTAGGACGAGCTTCAATTTTAATAACTTCAGCACCCATATCTTTTAGTGTTCGGGTGCAGAAAGGTCCAGCTACCACCCAAGTAAAATCAGTAACTCGAATTCCTTTTAATGGTTTATCCATTTGATTACCCTTTCTTTGAAAATAGAGATTAAATAATATTTTTTTTCTTTAGTTCATCTTGATCTTTGGAAGATAAACCCAGAAGATCTTGAAAAACATTTTCATTATCTTCTCCGATTAACGGAGCTCTTCTTCTTGCAGCCCACGGTGTCTCAGACAAAATACATGGAGCACCTGGGTAAGTAAATTTTTCACCATCGGAAATTTCAGGATGTTCTACTTCAACCCAAAATTCCCTGCTTTGCATTTGAGGATCATTTAATGCCTCAGCAACTGAATTTACTGGACCGCATTCTAGACCTCTTTCCTGACCTTGGTGAAAAAACTCAGCTTTAGTCTTTAATTTCGCCCATTTTGTAATGGTCTCTAATACGTGTGGAAAGTTTTCACGGTGGAATTTGCTGTCGTGCCATTTTTCATCTATTAAATCTTCAGCCATCCCTTCTTCTTTCATCCACTCTACGATTTCATTATGGCCGTTTCGCCATCCAATATTCATATGAACCCAACCATCTTTGCATTCTATTAATTTACTTCCACCGAATCCATTAACATGGTCATTTTCTCTTCTACCTGATACCACTCCATCTCCAATATAGAAAGGAACATTTTGTTCCACAGTAGATGCGACAGATTTTTGCATTGAGACGTCTATTTGTTTACCAAGTCCTGTACGCCTTCTTTCGAAGATTGCAGCCATAGCTCCAGTAACGGCAAAAAGCCCTGCTGCATGAGATGCTTGGCGACCCCATGGGTGGGTAGGTTTTTGCCATTTCCATCCAGTAGTGTACATGTATCCGCTGGAGGCCCACGCTACTAGCTCACCGCCGTGCATTTGCGAGTGCGGCCCGACACGCCCAAAGGGACTTATAGAAACAAAAATTAGTTTTGGGTTTACTTTACTTAAAGTTGTGTAGTCTAAATTCCGCTCCTGCATCCAGTTTGCTGGAGTTGATTCGACTAAAATGTCAGACTCTTTAACGAGTTTTTTGAGCAGTAACTGACCTTCGTTAGATTCTAAATCGATCGTAATGCTTCGTTTGTTAAGATTGTAGCTCCAGAAATGGAGACTTCGTTCAGGGTTCCGTTCGTTTTTGTAGAATGGTCCTATATCTCTAGTTTGGGCTCCACCTGGTGGCTCTATACGGATTACATCCGCACCCATATCTGCGAATGTCTTACAACAGAATTCACCTATTTCTTCGCCGATTTCAATTACCCGCAAATGACCTAGGGCTTTTTTGGATGAGTTGTGTGTTTCTTGCACCATACCTACCTCAAATAATAGAAATTGGACCATATAAATAACTAACTAATTTGCGATCCAAATATTTGCGAAAAGTTTACACAGCAAAAAGGAGTAATGCAATAAATAGATATTTTTATATAAAGTTGGTTTTTTTAAAAAATAGTGTATGTACTATGATTCCTTAAGGTATTAGTCTTATTAACTGAACTATTAAAAATTACCAAAGGAAAATCCATATATATATAATGTCGCTATTTTACAGTTTGTACTTGACATCCGGGCGTATAGCGATTATATTTTCCCCTTGACTACCTCAATTTTTTTGAGGTTTGGCCGCTTTTTAGCAATAAATTGGATTCAAGGAGGAATACTTTATGTGGCCTAATCGACTAAAACCTATCTACTTGGTGGGTGTTTTGGTCATAATCGCTATGATCGCAGCTTTTGCGTGTAGTAGCGATGATGACGCTGATGACAGTAGTGATGCAGCTCCAGCTGCCGCTGCCGCATCTTCTGACACCGCCAAATCAACAGAGACTAAAGCAGCACCTGCAGCGAAAGCAGCAGCACCTGCAGCTAAAGCAGCTCCAGCTGCAGCTTCAAAAGAAGCTCCAGCAGCAGCTCAAGAAGCTAGCGGTTTGGGCAGCTTGGTCGGAGAGTTCGGCGGTCCAGAGATCGTTGGTGGAGTTAACAGTGGTAAAGACCTTACATGGGCAGGTTCAGTCACTGGTGAGTCCCCAGAATTCGCTCTTAAAGTTGAATCCGGCGACCTGCCACCTGTGGCAGAGCGTGTGGGTTCTGAGCCTATCGTAATTAAGCCTGTCGAAGAGACTGGTGCTTACGGTGGTAACTGGAGACGCGGATTTAATGGTCCTGCAGACTACTGGCTCGCACTAGTTTGCTGTTCCGGAATTGACACACTTCTCTATTTGGACGCTAATGACGTTCCAGGTCAGAGACTTGAAGTTAACTTCGCACAGTCATGGACTACTGAGAATGATTTCCGAAAGTGGACATTTGATCTTCGCGAAGGCCACAAGTGGTCTGATGGCGATCCATTTGACTCTGGAGACTTCATCTGGTGGTTCGAAAATGCTTTCAAAAACGACGAACTTCTTCCTGGTAAGCCAGTAAGATTCGCAGTTAATGGAAAGTTCGGTCATATTTCTGCACCTGACGCTCAGACCGTTGTGTTTGAGTGGGAAGATCCATTCCCTCTTTGGGGAGATCTAATCGCAGGTCCAACAGAGATTGGCTCGTTAGCACACCAGGGACGAAACTTGAATGCAACATGGGCTCCAGGTCATTACCTAGAGAACTACCATATTGACTTCAACCCTGACGCTGACAAAAATGCTCAGGACGAAGGTTATGAGACTTGGGTAAACCATTTGAAGGCGAAAGCAGCTTGGGGTGGAAACCCTGATCTTCCTTCCCTTACACCTTGGATTACTACCAAGCCTTACACTGACCCTCCATTCTGGGTATTAGAGCGTAACCCTTACTCTGTATGGGTTGATGACGCTGGTAACCAGTTACCATACATTTCGAAGGTTATCCTTCAGCAGTATGAGTCTCTTGAAATTCACGGCGCACGTGCAGTTGCAGGTGAGTATGACTTCCAGGGATCTCAGATGCTTATGGAGTCAATCCCAGCATTGCTGGAGAACTCCGAAGCTGGTAACTACCACGTTAGACTCTATCCAACAGACTTTGGTTCTGACTTCATCATTAAGGTCAACTTGACATATGCTCATCCAAATTGTGAGGACTGTCCTGGAGACCAGGTAATTGGCGACATTATGCGTGATATTCGTTTCCGTCGTGCATTATCTTTGTCCATTGAACGTCAAGAGCTAAATGAAATTTTCTGGTTAGGTGAAGCAGGCCGTTGTGGTTCTGTTGTACCTCCAGGATATAACCAGTACTATCCTGGTGACGAGAATGCACCAAAAGAGGTTTTCTCTGATGTAGATAACCCTGCCGGTGTAGGCGCTAATGCTAGCATTAACTATGAAAACCTCTGGTCTCCAGAGGCTGCAGACTATGCTGCTG
Source organism: SAR202 cluster bacterium (assembly GCA_022447855.1). Taxonomy (GTDB): domain Bacteria; phylum Chloroflexota; class Dehalococcoidia; order Lucifugimonadales; family UBA6927; genus UBA6927. The sequence continues at coordinate 32,816 of JAKUTX010000010.1, read as the reverse complement.
CTAATAAGTTGCTAGACGAAGTCACCGTAAATGTTGATGGTCAAGAGCTTGGAATTCCAATGGTGGATGGCGTTAGAAACCATCCTGTTACCGGAGATCCTCTTGTTCTTAACGTAATCGTTCTTCCTGGCCAGCACTTTGCATTCCAGCGTGGTATGCAGGTTGTTGACAACCATTGGAAGAATATTGGTGTCCGAGTTGTCGTTCAGTTAGTCGAGCGCTCCCGCGCAGGTGACTACACCCGATCCAATGATTATCATCTTTGGGCTTGGAACAACGACGGTTCTGACAACATGTTTACTGCATCATGGCACGTGGTTGGTTACTATAATGGTGCCTCCACAATGGGTCCTCGTTTCGGTCAGTGGTATGGAAGTAATGGTACCGCTGGTGTCGAGCCTGGTCCTGACGTAAGTGGTGATCCTCATAAGGACCTAACCTATGTGAGAGAGATTTATGATCTCTATCGCTCAGGATATGGTTCTTTGGAGAACAAGCAGAACGGTAAAGACATTTGGGCCAAGTCCGCAGAGGGAGTTCACGTTATCTCCACCTGTGGTTTGAGCGCAGCTAACTGGGGTGTTGCGGTTGTGAATAACAACCTCGGAAACATTCCTGGCCGTGTTCACATCGGTCCTGATGCCAAGTTCTACGGACTTGCAAGGCCACAGACCTTCTTCTATAGGAACTTCAAAAAGTAAGTTCTTATAACCAAACAAACTAAACTCTTGGCTCTTCTTTAGTCGGGGGAGCCAAGAGATTAAATAAAGCGGCCCTTTATTTAGACATTACTGGTGCCTGAGCTGATTTTCTGCTCAGGCATTAGTTTTTAAAACTAATTTTCATATTGAGGTGGGAAAATGAATTGGAATTCTTCTTTTGACTTTGCAGGTCCCAAACAATTGGTCTTTGGGGTTGGTACAATTAATCGAATTGGTGAAATAGCTTCATCTATGGGGAGTAAATCTCCAATGATTGTTACTGATCCTGTTTTGCATAAAGTGGGCCTCACTTCTAGCGCAGAAGATTCATTAAAGAAAGCTGGATTATCCACTACAATTTTTTCTGATATTACAACTGAGCCAACTGTTGCATCGGTTAATTCAGCAGTAGAAATGTATCGAGAGAATCAATGTGATTTGTTGATTGCAATCGGTGGTGGTAGCTCGATTGATAGCTCTAAAGCGATTTCTATTTTGCTTGGAAATGATGGGGAAATTACTGAATTCCAAGCACAAAGAACAGGATCTAATTGGACTGCAGCAAAACCGATTACTAGGATTGGTTCTGAAATTATTGCAGTTCCAACGACTAGTGGTACAGGCAGTGAAATGACAGGAGGGTCGGGAGTTAGAGACCCTAAGACTGGTATCAAAGGATGGGCAGGTTCTCCTTTGTTGAAACCTTCTGTAGCACTTTGTGATCCTGAGTTAAGTCTTTCAATGCCCGCTCACGTTACTGCAGATACCGGTACTGATGCATTTTCTCAAGGGCTTGAATGTATTTTAGTTACCAAGTTTAAACCCATTTCAGAATTATTAGCGTATGAATCTCTTGCTGTGATCAAGGAATTTTTGCCCAAAGCTTATGGGAATGGTTCAGATATTGAAGCACGTTCTGCAATGATGTGGGCTGCAACTACTGTCGGAATAGCATTTGGCAATGCGGGGTTAATTCACAATCACTCTTTTTCTGAGGTTTTAGGAGATGTGGTTGGTTTGTCACATGGTAGAGCTCTAGGAATCATGTTGCCTCATTTCGTAGAATTTAATTTGCCTGCTTCTGTCTCGAAAATGGCTAAAGTTGCAAAAGTAATGGGCGAGGATACTAAAGGATTGTCTCAAAGAGAATCTGCTGAATTAGGCTTGCAATCAGTAATTGACTTGATGGAAGATATTGAAGTAGTCAATAAATTGAGTGATTATGGTGCGACTCAAGATCATTTAAATACTGCAGCTGATCGTATTTGGGATCAACATACTCCCAGGTCAATTCTTTCACCAAAAGGATTTAAGTCTAGAGACGAGATTTTGGGATTGATGCAAGCAGCATTTTAGGGTATGATGCTCCTAACTTAATCTAGCGATGAGGCATATCAATGGTTGGTTATATTATACGTAGATTTTTATTTGCGCTTCTTGTTGTCTGGGCTATATCTGTAATTTCTTTCTTTATAATTCAGCTCCCAAAAGGGGATTATATTGATTTTTATATCATTGAGTTAGAAACTAATGGTGGTCCAATTGGCCAGGAGGCCGCAGAGACACTGAGAATGCAATATGGATTGGAAAAGCCTATCCCCGTTCAGTATATTCGATGGATTGGACAGGTGGTGGCAGGGAATGGCGGCTATGCTTTTGAATATAGAAAGCCGGCGTTTGAAGTTATAGGTGATCGCATATGGCTTACGCTTGCGCTTACTGCTACTGCTGTGGTTTTCACTTGGTTACTGGCAGTGCCTATTGGAATATATTCTGCGATGAGGCAATATTCAGTTGGTGACTATCTTGCGTCAACATTAGGATTTATGGGATTGGCGGTCCCGCCGTTTTTGTTAGCCTTGGTTATGATGTACTATTTCAAGGCTGTTTGGGCTTTGCCTGTTCCTATAGGAGGATTGTTCGCGGCTGAATACGCGGATACTGGCTGGACTCAAGCCAAGATTTTGAACATGTTATCTCACCTGTGGGTTCCTGCACTCATTGTTGCAATTGCTGGAACTGCTCAGCTTATTCGAGTACTAAGAGCAAATCTTTTAGATGAAATTCGAAAACCTTATGTTGTTACAGCTAGGGCTAAGGGGATGAGCGAATGGGGTATGATTATGAAGTATCCAGTTCGTGTAGCTATGAATCCTTTAGTCAGTACGATTGGTTATTTGCTGCCTACGTTGGTTTCTGGAAGTATCATCGTTGAAGTGGTAATGAATCTACCCACGATGGGACCACTGCTCCTTAAAGCTTTGCTTGCCCAGGATATGTTCCTTGCAGGTACTATAGTAATGTTAATCGGAATAATGACCGTGGTCGGCACATTTGCATCTGACCTATTGTTGGCGTGGATAGATCCACGTATCAGAGTGGAGCAGACTTAAGATGGCAGAACAAACACAAGAACAAACACAAGAATTATCTGAACAAATCGAAGAATCGCTTAGCAATCGCCGCGATGATAGTAATGTATATATTGCTTCTCAATGGCAGCTGATGTGGTGGAGATTAAGACGCCACAAGCTTGCCATGGCTTCGCTTATTATACTTGCTGGATTTTACTTTATTTCGGCTTTCGCAGAGTTTTTTGCTTATACCCATCCTTTGTGGGCTGATGCTGATATTGCGGAGATACCTATTCAGCAGGTTCAGTGGTTTGATGGGTTGAAATTTGATCCATATGTTCACCCTATATCGTCCGAACGTAGTATAGCTACGAATTTTTTGCGCGTTTATACCAAAGACGAGTCTGTTAAAATCCGTCTCAATTGGTTTGGACAAACTCCACAGCCAGAAGGCTATGTTGCAGGAGATTATTGGGGATATGAATATAACTTTTTAGGGTTTATTCCAACTACCAGGCACTATCTAACTCCTGATGAGGCTTATTCTGATTCACCTGTTATGTATTGGATTGGAACTGATGAACTTGGTAGAGACTTATGGTCTCGATTAATGCTTGCCACAAGGGTTTCTATGAGTATTGGTCTTATAGCGGTGGCAATAAGCATCATCCTAGGAGTGGTTTTGGGTGGTATTTCCGGATTCTATGGAGGTTGGACAGACAATATAATCCAGAGAATTGTAGAGGTTTTAAGATCCGTTCCAACGATTCCTCTATGGATGGGATTAGCAGCAGCTGTCCCACGTGACTGGTCTGTTGTAAAGATGTACTTCGCTGTAACGGTTATAATATCCTTGTTAGGTTGGACTACTCTTTGTAGGGAAGTTCGTGGAAGATTCTTGTCACTCCGTGAGGAAGATTTTGTAATGGCGGCCGAGTTGGCTGGCGCTGGTCGCATGAGGATTATCCTCAGGCATATGGTTCCTTCATTTTCCAGTCATATTATTGCGGCTGTGACTCTTTCAATTCCATTTATTATCATTGCCGAGACCTCACTAAGTTATCTCGGTTTGGGTATGCGTGAGCCAGGAATCAGTTGGGGTACGCTACTTTATCAGGCACAGAATATTACGTCAGTTGCGACTAGGCCTTGGATGTTATTGCCTGGAGTCGCTGTGATTGTTGCGGTTCTGGCGTTTAATTTTCTTGGTGATGGTTTGCGAGATGCTGCCGACCCATACGGCTAGGAGATAAATATGACTACTGAAACTAATAATGCAATTTTGACCGTTAAAAATCTTGCTACTCACTTTCCTCTTGAGGAGGGTAATGTTGTTGCTGTTGATGGAGCTTCTTTTGAAGTTCCAGCTGGTAAGACCATTGGTATTGTGGGGGAATCGGGTTGTGGTAAGAGTGTTACAGCCAGATCGATTCTTGGGATTATAGATGATCCGGGTCACATAGTTAGCGGAGAAATTTTATATTATCCCGAAGCTAAAGATGGTGTTGAAGCTGAGCCGATTGATTTAGCTGCTTTAGATCCTGACAGTAAGGAATTTCGTTCTATTCGAGGTTCTGAGATCTCATATATCTTTCAGGAGCCAATGACGTCTTTTAGTCCGGTGCATACAATTGGTAATCAATTGATGGAAGCGGTACGACTACATAGGGATGTTTCTAAGTCCGAGGCTAAGGATATTGCTATTGACATGTTGAACCAGGTGGGTATTCCTTTGGCTGAACAAAGGGTTAATCAATATTCATTTGAGTTAAGCGGTGGCTTGAGACAGCGTGCAATGATTGCAATGGCTCTTGCTAATGTGCCTCGATTAGTTATAGCGGATGAACCAACTACTGCACTTGATGTAACCACTCAAGCTCAGATTCTTGATTTGATGCGTGGATTGCAAGAGCAATATGGTATGGGAATCATGATGATTACACACGATTTGGGCGTAATTGCAGATATGTGTGAAGAAGTGGTTGTAATGTACTTGGGTAGAGTGGTAGAAAGAGGATCTGTGGATGAAATTTTCCATTCTCCTAAACATCCATATACGAAGGCATTGTTGGAGTCAATTCCTCGCTTGAGAGGTGATACGGGAACTCGATTATCGACGATTGAAGGTTCGGTTCCTCATCCTTATGATAGACCTCCAGGATGTCCATTTAATACACGTTGCTCTGACTTTAAAGAAGGAGTTTGTAACGTTGCTGAGCCACAGCTCGCTTCTGTGGAAAGTAAAACTCTGCATGAGGTAAGTTGTTTCCTCTATCATGACGCCGAAGGGAGTCCAGTATAATGGCTGAAAATATAGATAATCTTCTAGAAGTTAAAAATTTACAAAAGTTTTTCCCTATTCAAAAGGGATTTCTTCGACAGACTATTGGCCACGTGCGTGCTGTCGATGATGTTAACTTGACGATCAAACGTGGTGAGACGTTAGGATTAGTTGGAGAAAGTGGTTGTGGTAAGACAACAGTTTCTAGATGTATTTTGCGAGCATTGGACCCAACTGGTGGAGAAGTCTTATATTCTGGGTTAGATGAGGCCGGAACCCCTGTTGACCAGATTGATGTTGCTACTTTAGAACATGGTGATTTGAAACGCCTCAGACGCGAAATGCAAATGATTTTCCAAGATCCTTTTTCCTCGTTAAATCCAAGAATGACTTTGATGGATATTGTTGGCGAACCTTTGTTGGTTAATGGAGTAGGTAATTCCTCAGAGAGAGAAGATCGAGTTGCTGAATTATTAGAGGTGGTGGGTTTGAGAACAGAGTATATGCGTCGGTATCCGCATGCTTTTAGTGGTGGTCAGAGGCAACGTATTGGAATTGCAAGAGCTTTGGCATTAAACCCTCAATTGGTTGTGGCTGATGAGCCGGTTTCTGCTTTGGATGTATCTGTACAAGCACAGGTTTTAAACTTGCTGATGGATTTACAGTCTCAATTAGGATTAACTTATCTTTTTGTTGCGCACGATTTAAGCGTTGTGCGTCACATTAGCGATAGAGTTGCAGTGATGTATGTTGGTAAGCTTGTTGAAGTTGCTCCAACAGATGAATTGTTTAGTTCTCCTAAACATCCTTATACTTCTGCGTTGTTGTCGGCAGTGCCAGAGCCAGATCCACGAGCTAGAATGAACAGACAAATTCTTGAAGGAGAAGTTGCAAATCCTGCAAATCCTCCAGGAGGATGCTACTTCAATCCACGCTGTGCTCACGCAACTGATCAGTGTAGAACCGAGACTCCTGTATTACGCGAGATATCTTCTGGTAGAATTGTTAGCTGTCATAGAGCAGAGGAATTAGAACTTCAAGGAGTGTTGGACGACGTTCCTGCTTCTTAGGTTTAATCATCATCTATAAAGTTTGAAAAGTTCTATTTGTATTTTTATTTGCTTTTATAACTTTTGGTATTAGTTTATAATTAGTGTCTGAAAGTTATTTAGGTGAATTAATTTGGAATTAAGTCGAGTACAAAAAATCCGTACTGGTTTGCGGAAACTACCTCCATTTGCTCCAGAAAGAGATGTTATTTCCTACAGGTTGATGCTCCTTAGTTCGGGTATTCTAGGAGGTTTTGTAGGTACTTCGATATATTTGATTGCTTCTTTGGTTTATTATTATCATAAGTGGACCTATCCATATTTGCCTAATCATCTTTATTTTATGGAAGCAGTTATTCAGGGTTTACCTGCGTTCATTATAGGTGCAGGGATAGCTATTGTGTTTGCTGTAATGTCTGCTCCTACTACAATTGCTAGCCGTAACCCTTTTAAACAATTACTCAAATGGATTTGTGTAGGGTTTTCTTTCGCAATTGTTGCCCCATTTTTTAGTGGGTATTTTGGACCATTGGCTGATGTGACGTATGATTTACAACGCGGAGCTATTAGTTCTTCTGATTATTCGATAGGTGTTGGTAATGCATTAGCGAAGGGCGTGCATGCTGCATTCCAAAATGCCACATTTGGGCTTTTTACTAGTTTGTTGGGTGGTTTAGTTTGGGGTTTAGCCATGTTTGCAATAGATACTGCAGTTAATTTTAAAAACTTAATTATTTCGCGTTACTATCCGATTATTTTCTCATTAATTTTATCGACAATTCTTTTTGTCATTGCGCAATTTGGTCCAGTTAGTTTTCTGAAAGAATTAGGATAAATTTCTTTTACGTCAGGTAAAAAGATTAGTCTACTTTTCGGTTGATAAAATATTTCTTGCAATAATGAGTTTTTGGATTTCGGATGATCCTTCGTAAATTTCTGTAATTTTTGCGTCTCTGTAGTACCTTTCTACAGGAGTGGGGCTAATATATCCTAATCCACCATGGATTTGTAAGGCAGTATTTGCTGATTTTACAGCTATTCTTGATCCAAACAGTTTTGCCATAGATGCTTCTTTGATGAATGGTTTTTTGGAATCTCTAAGGGTTGCTGCCTTTAGTGTTAGTAGCCTGGCTGCTTCGATTTCTGTCGCTATATCGGCCAATTGCCATTGAATTCCCTGGAATTCGGATAGATTTTGCCCAAAAGCTTTTCTATTTTGAGTGTAATCTAGCGCAGCATCATATGCAGATTGAGCAATTCCTACACACTGTGCTGCTATTGAAATTCGACTTGCATTGAGAACATTCATAGTGTTTTTAAATCCATTTGATTCGTTACTGATTAGGTTTTCTTTAGGTACGAATACATTTTCGAAAACGATTTCTGCAATGCTAGAGGCTCGAATTCCCATCTTTCCATGAATTGGATTAATGGTAATTCCGGGAGATTTAGAGTCCACAATTAATGCATTCACACCTTTAGACCTCAATTTTGGATCAATTGTAGCCATTACTATTATAGTAGACGCTTCTACGGCATTGGTAATGTAAGTTTTACTTCCATTTATGATGAATCCATTTTTTTGGGGCTTCAAAGTAGTAATCATCCCGGCAGCATCACTTCCAGATACTGATTCTGTAAGAGCGAAAGCTCCGACTTTTGATCCACTGACTAGTCCTGGTAAGATTTCTCTTTTTTGGTTTTCAGAACCATACATGGAAATAAATCGACAACATAGAGATAAGTGAGCAATATAAATTGTACTGGTAGCAGCACAAGCCCTTGCTAATTGCTCAACAACAATTGATTGTTGACGTGCTGTTCCTCCACTACCTCCATATTTTGGAGATATTTCTAGTCCAAGAAGTCCAAGAGTAGCTATATCATGAAAATTTTCGGAGGGGAACTTTTCATTTTGGTCAAAATCGGATGCTCTAGGAGCAATTTTTGATAATGAGAATTCTCGAACAGTGTTTTGAAGCATTAGCTCTTCTTCATTTAAAAAAATTTCACTCATTATTTTTCTCGCTAAATCAACTTCTTAGTATCAGAAGTGTAAGTTTGTATTTCAAGGGTGTCAAATGTGATTTGTCATTTACTAATAACAGCTAATTTGTTCTAGAAGTAATGGATTCTTGATGATATAATAATTTTCAGATCATAAGTTTCAATTTTAAAATGTTTAAGGTTAAAAATGGTAGAGAATCGTATAGTATCTGCTGTGAAGCAAGATGGTGATCATCGAATTGATACTAGTTTGAGACCCAAAACTTTGTCTCATTATGTTGGTCAGCAGGCACTCAAAGACAATTTAGAAATTTCTATCAAAGCTGCTCAACATCGGGGCGAACCTTTGGATCATGTTTTGCTATATGGGCCACCTGGTTTGGGTAAAACAACTTTGGCTAATATTTTGGCAACTGAGATGGGAGTACGAATTAAAACAACTTCTGGGCCTGCTATAGAACGTGCTGGGGATATGGTTGCGATTCTTACTCAACTTCAAAAAGATGAAATATTGTTTATTGATGAAGTCCATCGTTTAAGTAGAGTGGTTGAGGAAGTACTTTATCCTGCGATGGAGGATTTGTTTGTTTCGTGGGTGGTGGACAAAGGTCTCAAGGCTAGAAGTATGAATTTGAGCTTAAGACCTTTTACCTTAATTGGAGCGACTACACGTTATGGTATGGTTAGCTCTCCTCTGAGGGATCGTTTTGGCTCAGTTCATAGACTAGAGTTCTATGATGAAGAATCTATGAGTACAATCGTTGAACGTTCTGCATCTATACTTGGTATTGAAGCCAAGTCTGATGGCATATTCCATATCGCTAAACGTTCTAGAGGTACGCCTAGGATTGCCAATAGACTACTTCGAAGAGTCAGAGATTATGCTCAGGTAGTTGCTGATAATGTTATTACTGCTGATGTTGCAAATGAAGCATTATCTAAACTAGGTGTTGATTCATTAGGTTTAGATAATATAGACCGAAAGATGTTGAGCTCTATTGTAGAGAAGTTTTCGGGAGGGCCAGTGGGAATTGATACTGTTGCAGCAAGCATTAATGAAGATTCAGATACTCTAGAAGAAGTTTATGAACCTTTCCTTATTCAACTAGGATTTCTTGATCGTACATCTAGGGGAAGGGTTGCCACGCCACTTGCATATGAACATTTAGGTGTTGATTTTACTAAATCGACGGGTGATTCTAGTCAGCAATTAATGTTCTGAAAATTTATGCTGGTTGATCCTCAAATGCTTCATAATTCATTTGGTACAGTTTTGAATATATCCCAGGGTTTTGGAGTAATTCTTCGTGAGTGCCGGATTGATTAATTTCTCCATCATTGACTACCAAAATTTTGTCTGAGCCTCTAATAGTTGATAGTCTATGAGCGATAACTATAGCAGTTCGTCCTTTGAGTACTCGTTGCATAGCTTTTTGAATCATCATTTCAGAGATGCTATCAATGCTTGCAGTTGCTTCGTCCAATATCAAAATTGCTGGATTTGCAGCTATGGCTCTAGCGAAACTAATTAATTGCCTTTGACCCAGACTTAAATTCACTCCTCTTTCAGCAACTTCTGTGTAATATCCATTAGGTAAATCTTTTATAAATTCGTGAGCACCGACCGATTTGGCAGCAGAAATTGCTTGTTCATGCGATAGGTCTATGTGATTGTATTTTATATTTTCTGCGATAGTTCCAGAGAAAAGATAGGGTTCTTGTAGTACCATGCTCATTTGAGACACTACTGAATTCCGTGTTACATTTCTGATATCAGTTCCATCTATTTTGATAGAACCCCGTCCTGTTTGGACATCGTAGAATCTTTGGAGTAGAGCAACTATTGTGGTTTTCCCTGCTCCCGTTGGCCCCACTATTGCTACCGTTTCACCAGCTTTAACATTAAAAGATATATTTTTTAAAACGTCTTCTCCATTGAGGTAGTTAAAATTGACATGGTCGAATTCAATATTTCCGGAAATTTTCTGGATGGGTTTTGCATTTTCTGTGTCAATTAAGTCGGGTTTTACATCTAATGTTTGGAAAATTCTTTGACCTGATGCCATGGATCGCTGCAATTGAGTATATTGCATTGTCAGATTACGTATAGGATCGAAAAAACGCTGAATATATAGAATAAATGTTACGAACAAAGCAGTACTTGCTATCTCTCCATTGTTAACCATTCCAATCCCAAAGAAAATTACTAGTCCAATAGATAAAGCAGTTAATATATCTACTATTGGGACCATGAATGCCATCATTTTGCCAGTAAAAAGGTTTGAGTTAAGATGGTCTCGATTTTTACCATTAAAAATTGAAAAGTTTTTCGGTTCTCTGTTCATTGCCTGTACAACTCGAACACCAGTGATATTTTCGTTCAAGTATGCATTCAAAATTGCTGAAGCTTTTCTTACTCCGATAAATGCCCTAACAGCAATCGGTTGCCAAAAAACCATTATAAATACTAGAACTGGTAATACTGACATTGATATCAGACCAAGTTTGAAATTCAAAGTCATCATTACAATCACTATACCGATTAATCCAAGTAAATCTGCTAAAGTCATGATAGCTATTGAAACAAATTCTTGAAGTTGATATACGTCTCCCTGAACACGTGACATCATTACGCCTACTTCTGTGCGGTCATAAAAACTCAGAGATAACCTATGGAGGTGTTTAAACATTGTTTTTCTAAGGTCGTATAACATGCCTTGACCGATTTTAGCCATCATGGTTTGTTGTATTTTATTTGATGTAAAGTTCAAGATCGCTGCTGAAACCAATGCTGCAAACCACATGGTAAGTGAATCTAAATCTCCTTTACCTACGGCTGTTAATCCTTTTCCGATGATAAATGGGACGGAGACCATACTAGAGGTGAAAACTAACATTGCCAGAATGGCAAAGGTTGTATATTTTTTATAAGGTTTGATAAATGGGATTAAGCGTAAAATTACACTTTTATCATATGCGGATCCGAAGACTGATTCGCTATCAGAATTTTGCCCTGTAGATCCTCTCCCCATTAGGCTTCCACGATTCATCATTATCTAAATCCTCACTTTAGTATCGGACAAATCATCTTTTGAAATGTCTAACATTACATCGTTTTGAGGTTTTAGTTGAAGGTTATAGATTTCTTCATATAACCCTCCCTCTTGAATTAATGAGTCATGTTTACCCTTAGCAACTATTGCACCTTTATCCATTACAAATATTTGATCAGCATTACGGATTGTGCTTAATCTATGAGCTATTACGAATGTAGTCCTACCTTTCATGACATTCTTCATTGCGTTTAGAATTAGACGTTCAGTGTTTGTGTCGACACTTGCAGTCGAATCATCAAGTATTAATATGGGAGGATCAAGAACTATTGCCCTAGCGATAGCTAATCTTTGCCTTTGTCCGCCCGAAAGATTGACCCCTCTTTCACTTAACATTGTTTCGTAGCCATCTGGTAATGTCTCTATAAAATCATGTAGTTGTGCCAATTTGGCTGCATTTACAATAGATTCCATACTTGCATTGGGAGCACCATACGCAATATTTTCTTTGATTGAATCAGTAAAAATAAAAATGTCTTGTTGTACAATTCCAATGTTATGCCGGAGATCGGAAATCTTGAAATTCTTAATATCGTATCCGTCGATTTTAATTTTTCCATCGATAGGATCGTAAAATCGGGTTAGTAAACTTACCAATGTACTTTTCCCACTTCCAGGAGTTCCAATTAATGCAATAACGTCCCCTTTTGTAACAGTGAAATCAAGTCCTTTAAGAGCTTGAGAATTGCCTGAGGTATCATAACTAAATGAAACATTTTCAAATTGCACTTCGCCTGAAATTTTTTCAAAATTGAGGGGTTTACTCGTTTCTTTAACTTCAGATTCTGTATCAATAATTTCATAAATTCTTCCGCCTGCGGAAGTAGCACGTGCAGTTGATGCTACTATGAATCCAAGCATGCGAATTGGTATGGAGAGTAGCTGCATGTAGAACAAGAATTTGGTTAGGTCGCCCAGAGATAATGTTTCCCCAATAACACTACGACCACCAAAGATCAAAATTATTGCAAGGGATAGCATGAATACAAATATCATAAATGACATGTTGGTAGCTCGAACATATTCCACTTTAATCATTTCAGTTGCAACTTTTTTACTGCCTGCATCTAATTGTTTTAATTCATGTTCTTCTGCGCCAAATGCTTTCACTACTCTCATACCAGTTAATGTTTCTTGAAGAGTAGTACTCAATTCGCCCATTCGTTCTTGAACGGATGTCCAGAGGATACGCATTTTTAGTCGTGCGAATATGGATTGGATTGCAACTACTGGCATAAATGCTATAGATAACAGACCAAGTTTTGTATCCATATTTATTAATATTATTGCAACAGTTACAAACATTATAAAAAAATATGGGCCTCTTATTAATCCAATTGAAATAAACATACGGATGTTTTCCACATCCGTAATTGCTCGGGACATTAAATTGCCTGTGTGAGATTTGTCATGGAATGACAGACTCAACTTTTGGATCCTGTCAAAAAATTGATTCCTGATTTCATATACAGCAAGTTGAGAGACAGATTCGCTGAAATATTGTTGGCCAAATCCGAAGATTCCTCTTATAGTACTTAGTCCTATAATTATTCCGGATAAGGTAAGGATTTTTGTGGTACTAAGAGATACACCGCCATCCAATGATTCCGCGATAGAATCAATTGTGTTTCCAAAGACTTCGGGTAGAAGAAGATATGCTGCTGCTGAAGCAATCATACTTAGGTATGCAGCAGTTATATGAAACTTATTTTTGAATGCTATCTTAATTATTCTAAGAATTATGTTCATTATTATTAATGCTCATTACTAGTATCAATTTTTCTATGGAAAAATACAATACTTTGGCTATAGAATAATTTGAAATATCATATGGAAATAAAATGCACATAGATTCAAATCGATTAGATAATAAAGTGATGCCATTTGAAGTTCGCCCGATGATTTCTGGTGATATCAAAGCAGTTAATATGATTGAGAAAAATGCTTTGTCACCACTTGTATCCCCAACTTCGTTTTCAAGGGAGTTGAGGAATCCACGTGCAAGATATTTGATTGCTAATATTGTTGAAGCGAAAGTAGGTGATCACGATGAGATCCAAAATTCCAATTCGCCTAATTTTCCTTTCGTAAAAAAAATTTGGGATAAAACTAGAGATTTATTTGATAAAAAGCTAAAGATTAAAAATAATAATCAGTCTATTGCAGGGTATATTGGTACGTGGTTCGCTGCAGATGAAGCTCATATTATTTCTGTTGCCGTTCATAGTCGCTTTAGAGGTATAGGAGTGGGTGAGCTTCTTTTGCTCTCAGGAATAGAACAGGCTTCAGCTTTAGGTGCTGAAAAAATTAGCTTAGAGGTTAGAGTTTCTAATTTTATAGCTCAAAATCTTTATAAAAAATATGGATTCAAAATTGCGAATACAAGACAGGGATATTATATTGATAATCGTGAAGACGCCTATACTATGATTCGAAGTGAGTCCGAAAAGATGTCTTTGAAACAATTGTCTGACGAACATACCCGTAAGTGGGGGGAAACGAATAGAAGATATTGTTAGTTTTGATTTGTATTTGATAACTCTCTCAATATGTCAAACGGATATATACCAGTGTAATGCCCGTCACTCCATAAAAATTGAACCGCATACCGCCCAACAAACAAAAAATCTTCTGCCTTTATGTCTTGGGGAACTGAATCAGGATCTAATAATTTTTTGTTTGTAAGTTCTTCAACACAATGTGCGCAACCACAACTCAATCTTAGGAATCGGTGATCTAACATAGTATCTTCGCTGTCAGACCAGACTAATCTAATGCCATTTTCTCTTATGTCTACTTCAATAACTGCCATTTTACCATTCACGAATATCTACAAAATGACCTTCAATAGCTGCGGCCGCGGCCATTTGAGGGCTTACAAGGTGGGTTCGGCCACCCTTTCCTTGCCGGCCTTCAAAATTTCTATTAGAAGTAGAGGCACATCTTTCTCCAGGATCTAGTGTGTCAGGATTCATCCCTAGGCACATTGAACATCCTGCTTCTCTCCAGTCAAATCCGGCTTGTTTGAAAATGGAATCGATGCCTTCAGCTTCAGCTTCAGTTTTTACCTGTGATGAGCCTGGAACTACCATTGCATATACAGAATCTTTGACTTTACGTCCAGCAACTATTTCAGCTGCTGCACGAAGATCAGATAGTCTTGCATTTGTACATGATCCAATGAATACACGGTCAAGTTTGATGTCTTGGATTTTAGTTTCTGGTTTTAGTCCCATGTACTCTAGAGCTCTTTTAGTAGACTCTCTATCTGCAGGATCGGAAAAGGAGTTATCAGACGGTACTTGACCAGTTATTCCAGTGACCATTCCAGGGTTGGTTCCCCATGTCACAAAAGGTTCCAAATCATTTGAATCTATTTCAATAGTTGAGTCAAAAACTGCTTCAGGATCAGAAGTTAATTGACTCCATGATTCGACGGCAAGGTCGAAATCGTTTCCAGAAGGAGCTTCAGGCCTACCGCGTAAATATTCAAAGGTTGTTTGGTCTGGAGCAATCATTCCTGCTCTAGCTCCAGCTTCTATTGACATATTACAGATTGTCATCCTTTCGTCCATTGAAAGTGATTTAATAGCTTCTCCACTGTATTCAATAGCGTATCCAGTAGCTCCGGCAACACCGATCCTTCCAATTATTCCTAGAATTACATCTTTTGCAGTTACACCAAATGGCAATGGGCCATTCAATTTTATTTGCATTGTTTTGGGTTGAAATTGTCTTATCGTTTGCGTTGCAAGGACGTGTTCAACTTCAGATGTTCCAATTCCCATTGCAAATGCACCAAATGCACCATGAGTTGATGTATGGCTATCGCCGCATACAATGATTTTGCCTGGTTGGGTTAAGCCTTGTTCTGGTCCAATCACATGCACAATTCCTTGCCTTTTATCATGCATCCCGTAAATGGGTACATCGAAGTCATCACAATTTTGATTTAGGGTCTCTATTTGTTGCTTGGCAATTGAGTCAGTTATTGGGAGTCGACCTGGTGAAGTAGGGACGTTGTGGTCGGCAGTAGCAATGGTTAGATCAGGACGTCTCACCTTTCTGTTAGATGTTCGGAGTCCTTCAAATGCTTGCGCTGAAGTGACTTCATGAACTAGATGAAGGTCCACATACAGTATCGATGGTTGCCCTTCTTCTTGGTATATTACATGAGAATCCCAGATTTTCTGGAACATAGTTTTCGGCATAATAATCCTCTAAAGTCTTTGATTAATTTAAGCAAGATTCTTTCAATTAGTGCAAAAATTATATCACGGTAATAGTTAAAGATTGTTAGTGGGGGTTAGAATTTTCGTTAGTTCTTGAATTCTCCGTTGCAATTAAACGATTTAGTGCATTCATATAAGCTTTAGCACTAGCTACGATAATGTCTGTATCAGATCCTCTGCCGACGTAAACTTTTCCATCTTTTTCAATTCGGATTGTAACATCTCCTAAGGCATCTATCCCCTCTGTCACAGCATCCACTCGAAATTCAGTCAGTTTGTTGGGCACTTTGATTATACGATTTATTGCCATATATACAGCATCCACAGGTCCGGTACCAGTGGCGGCATCGGTGTGCTTATTATTATCTTTATCCGTTAGGGTTACAGTCGCAGTTGGAATTTGGTGATCGCCGCACGAGACTTGTACCTGTTCAAGAGAAAATATGGTGGGTATTTCAGATGTTCTTCGATGATTTGACATTAGTGCTACTAAATCTGCATCGGTGACTTCCCTTTTTCGATCGGCTAAGTTTTTAAAAGATTCAAAAGTTTCATTTAATTCATCTTGTTCAAGTGTATAGCCGAGATCTGATAGCCTAGAGCGCAATCCTGCCCTTCCGCTTAATTTCCCAAGTACTAACGTATTACTTGGCCACCCAATCGATTTAGGATCCATAATTTCAAAGGTACTTCTTTCTTTGAGTACTCCGTCTTGGTGAATTCCTGACGCATGACGAAATGCATTAGCTCCTACGATTGCTTTGTTGGGTTGAATAGGAAATCCAGTAATATCACTAACTAGTCGGCTAGTACGATATATTTGCTGAGTATCAACTTTCGTGTTAACTCCATATAAATCTTTTCTGGTTTCAATTGCCATAATTATTTCTTCCAGCGCTGCGTTGCCTGCACGTTCTCCAAGTCCATTCATACAGCCTTCTACTTGTCTAACTCCAACTGTAATAGCGGCTAAGCTATTACCAACTGCTTGTCCTAAATCATTATGACAGTGAACACTTAGAGTAGCTTGATCAATATTTGGTACATTCTGTTGAATCAGTTCAATTCTTTTAGTAAATTCCCATGGCATTATGTATCCGACTGTATCAGGTATATTAATTGTTGTTGCACCGGCATTTATTGCAGCTTCAATTAGCGCATAAAGGTATTCCATATCTGTCCTGCTTGCATCCATTGGAGAAAATTCTACATCTTCACAGTATCCTTTAGCTCTTTCAACTGATGATATTGATTGCTCTAGGACTTTTTCAGGATCACTTTTTAATTGGTGCATTACTTGAATGTCTGAACTGGGAATAAAGACGTGGATTCTGGGTTTTTCTGCTTCCTTTATGGCTTCCCATGCTTGATCAATATCATTTGAAACACAACGTGCAAGGGATGCAATTATTGGAGATCGCACTTCTTGAACGATTTCTTTTACAGCCTCAAAATCTCCAGGAGAACTTGCAGCGAAACCAGCTTCAATTACATCAACTCCTAATCTTTCCAATTGTTTTGCGATTTCTAGTTTTTCTAGGGTTGTTAGTCCTATTCCTGCAGATTGTTCACCATCCCTAAGAGTGGTATCGAATATAATTACATTATTATCTTTTGGCATTTTATCTCCTTATTAATTTGAGATTAGTTTTTTCCCATTTAGCCACAGATTAGACTTATCAAGAAAAGCATTTGTTGCCCTCCTTCAACATTCGACTCTGAAGATTCGATTTTTTTTGTGAGATTTTCTTTAGTTTTTGGATCACAAATCATTTCAAAAACTTTTTCGATATCTATTTCCATTTGATTAATCTCAGGAATATTCTTTTCAGATGTTTTTTGTGCATTAATTAGTTGAATTTGTTTTTGAAGTTCCAATATTTGTGTTTCTAGTGTTAAGAGATTGGATGCTAATTCAATATTGGATTTTTCAATTCTCTCAACGCGTTCATGCGTTGCGGTTTTCAGGTTAGATATGTCTTGTAAAATTTGATTATTTGACTCAGTTTTATTGCATCCAGCAAGCAAGCAAATGACTGCTAGTAAAATTAAACTTTGCAAAAATATTTTTCTAAAAGACAATATTTCCCCTAAAATAATTTATTCAGGATCATTTAAGAATGACATCATCCCCCTTAGGTCTTTACCGATTTTTTCAATTGGATGTGACTTGTTTTCTTCACGTAATTCAGTGAATCTTGGTCTGCCTTCATCGTTTTCAGCAATCCATCTGCGAGCGAATGAACCGTCTTGGATTTGATCAAGGACCTTTTTCATGTTTTCTTTAACATGCTCATCTACAACTGCAGGACCACTAACATAATCCCCGAATTCTGCTGTATCACTTACTGAATATCGCATATATTCCATTCCGCCTTGGTACAGAAGGTCTACGATCAATTTCAGCTCATGCATGCATTCAAAATATGCAGATTCAGGTTGATATCCTGCCTCGATCAGAGTTTCAAATGCTGCTTTGATTAGAGCTGTTACTCCGCCACATAGTACAGATTGTTCACCAAATAGATCCGTCTCAGTTTCTTCCTTAAAAGTGGTTGTTAAAACTCCTGCTCTTGTACATCCAATTCCATGAGCGTAGGCTAGTCCGACATCGGAAGCAATCCCTGAAGAATCTTGGTGAATTGCCAAAAGTCCTGGAACTCCAGAATCGCGAGTGAATACCTGCCTCACTCTGTGCCCTGGTGCTTTTGGGGCAACCATTACTACATCTACACCTTCAGGAGGTGTTATTAATCCATAGTGGATACTGAATCCATGAGCAAACATCAGAGTATTGCCAGGAAGAAGATTAGGTAATACATCTTCAGAATATATTTGACCCATTAGGTGGTCAGGAACTAACATCATTATGATGTCTGCATTTTTGCACGCTTCAGCAGATTCCATCACTTGTAATCCGTCTTCCTCAGCTTTTTTGATACTACTACTTCCTTTGTAGAGGCCTACTATCACATTATGACCACTTTCTTGCAGGTTTAATGCGTGAGCATGTCCCTGACTTCCATATCCAAGAATGGCTATTTTTTTCCCTTCTAATTTAGTTGGATCTGCATCTGCTGCATAATATATTGTTGCTGCCATTTTTTATGTTTCCCCCCTTTAATTTATGTTCGTTCAAACGCTTCCACTGCCTGCATGGAGTCTTCTTCTTGTTTCGGCAGCATTAGATAATGTTGTTTTTGATCGTTCTCGTGAACGTCGAATTGCTATGCTACCAGTTCGCATTAATTCAACGATTCCAAAATCTTCAAGAAGATGTGTAATCGAATCTACTTTGTCATCATCACCTACAACTTCTAGTACTAACGAATCATGATCCACATCTACAATATTGGCACGAAAAATATTTGCAATATGTATTATTTCGTCCCTAGTTTCAGCAGTGACTTTAACTTTAATCAAGGCTAATTCTCGAATCAAATTATTACCGGTTGATAAATCTGTTACACGGATTACATCAATTAGCTTGTGCAGATTTTTTACAGCTTGTTCTACAACTGCAGTATCTCCTTCAACAACAAATGTCATTCGAGAAAGATTAGGCTTTTCGCTATTTCCTACAGCAAGGCTATAAATATTAAATCCCCTTCTCCGGAACATTGAGGATATACGATTTAAGACTCCAGGTTTGTCTTCAACCAAAGCAGAGATTGTATGTCTACTAATGTTTTCAGAATTTGTCATTATAGAGTCTCCTTGTTTACGGGTTCCTCGATCAATTCATTAATTGACATGCCGGCCGGAATCATAGGATATACATTGTCTTCTTGCTCAACCACAAAATCTATAAGAGTGGGTCCACTGTGTGCGAGCGCTTTTGCAATTGTGGTATTAACATCAGACTTCTTTGATACTCTCCAAGAAGGCATTCCAAATGCTTCTGCCAGCTTCACAAAATCTGGATTTTGTGAATATATTGTCGAGAAGTAATTTTGATCATAGAATAATTCTTGCCATTGGCGAACCATTCCCAAACTATTATTGTTCATGATAGCGAATTTTACTGGAATGTTGTTTTCTACAATTGTAGCTAGTTCATACATCGTCATTTGGAATCCACCATCACCACATATGGACCAAACTGTACGGTCAGGACTACCGACCTGAGCACCCATTGCTGCTGGAACTTCATATC
This sequence comes from SAR202 cluster bacterium, assembly GCA_022447855.1. Classification (GTDB taxonomy): domain Bacteria; phylum Chloroflexota; class Dehalococcoidia; order Lucifugimonadales; family UBA6927; genus UBA6927. The sequence continues at coordinate 12,923 of JAKUTX010000010.1, read as the reverse complement.
CCATTGCGCCAGATCCAGAAGATGAAATAAATGAATTAGGTTTTTTGAATGGGTAATATTGAGCAGCCCACATTTGATGTTGGCCTACTCCGGTAACAATTATTGCATCACCATTGGTAGCCTTGGATATTTCGTCAATTACAAATTTCATTTGCAATGATTTTGGTTTCTGAGGATCGGACAATGGATGTTCTCGTTTCAAAGTATCGATGCGTTCTAGCCAAGGCCCATGTGTCTTTTTAGAGACATCATTTCGTATAGCACTAATAACAGTTTTCAGGTCACCAACGATTGGGACATCTACATTGATGATTTTGCCAATCTCTGAAGGATCGATGTCGACATGTATTTTTTTGGAATTTCTTGCAAACATTGAAGTATTCCCAGTGATACGGTCATCAAAACGGGTTCCAAGTCCTATAATTAGGTCTGCTTCTTCTAGTGCGAGACTTGCATATGCCATTCCATGCATTCCTGGCCATCCTCCATACAAGATATGGTTACTGGGGAAGTTGCTTACACCCATTAGCGTGTTGATTACAGGGATTTGGGCTTTTTCAGCTAACTCTAACAATTCGTTTTGAGCTTTTGAAATTAGAACACCGTGTCCAGCAAGGATTACAGGTTTTTGAGCATGTTCAATTAGTTGTACTGCACGTTTAATTTGTTTTGGATGAGGATTAATATTTGGTCTATATCCAGGAAGGTCAGGAATTTCGGGATACTCAAATTCCGTAATTTCTGTAAAAATATCTTTTGGGATATCAATATGTACTGGACCCGGTCGTCCTGTATTTGCAATATGAAATGCTTCGTTGATGGTTTCGGCAATTTCATCAACTTCCATGACTAGATAGTTGTGTTTAGTTACAGGGAGAGAAATTCCCTGAATATCACATTCTTGGAATGCATCTGATCCAATAGCAGCTCTACCAACTTGCCCTGTAATTAAAACCATTGGTATTGAATCCATATATGCGGACATCATTCCGGTGATTAAATTTGTAGCTCCTGGCCCAGACGTGGCCCAAGCTACTCCAGGTTTTCCTGTAACTCTGGCATATCCATCTGCAGCATGTGCCGCACCTTGCTCATGTCGTACAAGTATATGTTTTAGTTGGGGGAAGTGAGATAAAGTTTGATAGAGTGGCAATATCGCTCCTCCAGGAAGACCAAAAATTGTATCTACTCCTTCCCTTATGAGGCTTTCGCAAACTATTTGACCGCCTGTCAATTTCATTGTATTTACCTTTCTTTTTGGTGATGGTATTTACTACCATTTGATTTATAAATAAAAAATCCCGCCCAATTTAAGGGACGGGAATTAAATCTCGCGGTACCACCCTAATTAGTCGATTTAACGACTCACTCGGATTTATAACGGAACTATCCGCCCGACCCTAGCTAAAAATTGATTAAAGTACAAATTGCGCAGGCAGCGACATATATGTTGCTAATTCCTGCGTCATTTGTGCCTCCTATTTAGTTTCAGATCGAGTGCTCCAGGGCGAGTTCCCAATATCTAATCGTCGATTCACAGCATCCATCGACTCTCTTTAGATTGACTTGATTGGTACTACTCCCTATCATTGCATCAATATTTTTATTAATAGTATTAGATTTTCAAAATCCTGTCAATACTTAAATGTCTCTAACCCCCTTGTTTTTCAGCTTGAAGTAATACAAAATTATAAATTGTTTGGACCATTATAGGATTGATTTATGGATGAAATAATTGAGATTTCAAATCTAACTAAACACTACGGGGAAACCGTGGCAGTAAACGAAGTGGAATTCTCTGTCCCACGTGGGGAAATATTTGGATATTTGGGTCCCAATGGGGCTGGGAAAACCACAACAATTCGAATGATTATGAATTTTCTGAAACCAACCAGTGGTGAAATAAGAGTTTTTGGTATGGATTCATCAAAAGAGTACCCTCAAATCCATAAACGAATTGGATATATGAATAGTGATATGAAACTTTATGAGCATTTGACGGGAAATGAAATGCTTTTATTTTTGTCTAATCTAAGGGCAGGAGTTTATAAGGACAATGTGGAACGATTATCTCAAAAATTAGACATAGATTTATCACTTCAAATACGAAATTTATCTCGTGGAAATAAGCAGAAAATTGCTTTGATTCAGGCATTTATGCACCGTCCTGAATTAATTATTTTAGATGAGCCATCCACTGGTTTGGATCCGTTAATGCAGCAACAATTTAACGATATTGTTAAAGAATCTGTTTCAGATGGAAGTACAGTATTTTTATCTTCTCATATTTTGCCTGAAGTTGAGGTATTATGCGACCGAGTTGCAATAATTAAAGACGGTTTTTTAATAACAGAGGAGCGAGTAGATGTTCTTAAAAAGAATTCTGTGCAAAAATTTGAAATCATATTTTCTGTAAACCCTCCCGAAAACATTTTTCAACAGGTTCAAGGAATTTCAAATATTTCAATTGATCATAAAGTGGTCACCTGTTCTCTTATTGGAGCAATTGATCCTTTAATCAAAGAAGCAGCAAATTTTGATGTGGAAGCATTTAAAAGTTTTGAAACTGATTTGGAGGATATTTTCTTGTCCTACTACAAGGATTCTGAGTGAAAATAATGATAGGTAAGTTCTTGTTAAATAATATTTTTTTAAAATCTCTAAGAGACTACTTAAAATCTTTTTCTTGGTGGAGTCTGGGATTGTTTTTAACGGTAATTATGATCATGGCGATTTATCCTACTATGAAGGATGCCCAAGGATTGAATGATTTTTTAGCATCGATGCCCAAGGAAATGATAAATTTATGGGTTCAGAATGTAGAAGATGCAGATATTACTTCTCCTGAAGGATTTTTAAATGCTGAATTATTTACAGTAATGTTGCCTGTAATTTTTATAATTTTTGCAATTAATATTGGAAAAGGAGCAGTGTCTGGCGAAGAATCATCTGGGACTTTAGAAATGGTACTTTCGAATCCCGTATCAAGAGTAAGCTTTTTAATTCAAAAAATTTATTCTTTGTTATTTCTTGTGATTTCTCTTGGGTTTATTTTGGCCATTTCTGGATATTTTGGCATGACGATATTTGATATTGAATTGGCTAAGGGAAACTTTTTTTGGGCATGCACTAGTCTAGTATTGCTGGGGTTACTTTTTGGTTCAATTTCGTTGTTTTTAGGTTCTTATTTTGGACGTTCTATGATTGCAGTTTCTGTATCTGCTTCAATTGCACTATTAGCGTATTTGATAAATGCTCTAGTGCCTCTGGTTGAAGGGATTAAATGGATGCAACAAGGCTCTCCATTTTATTGGTACTTTGGGCATGATCCATTAAGGAATGGGATTGATTTTGCTCATCTATCCATGTTTGTGGTAACGATTGCCGCATTATTTATTCTGGCAATATATTTTTTCAAGGATCGAGATCTGAGAGTCTGATTTTGTTTTATAGTATCGGGGCGTAGCGCAGCGGTAGCGTGCCACGTTCGGGACGTGGAGGTCGCTGGTTCAAATCCAGTCGCCCCGACCATTACTTATTAATCCCAAGGCATTGAAAAAGATGGAAGATTCTTATAGCGTGACATTTTGATAGAAATTGTGGAACCGCATCCTGGATTTAAATTGACTCTAAATGAGGAGTCTTCAACATCGATTGATTCACCATTACTACTAGCATTGATTATGTGATGTTCTGCGTAAGCTCCACCTTGAATGATTAATGTCTTGTGTTTTGAAGGGTTTAAGTTGATTAATGTCACAGAAGTATTTTCTTTATCCATAGAAGTCACAAGAGCTGAAACATCTTCAGGAATTCCTGCCCTTTGATTTTCTGGATCAAAATAACGTAGCCGGCAATGTAATGGAGCACCTTCTCTTCCAGTTGGTAAGCCACCTAGCATTAATTGAATCAGAGAATCAGTTGCTGCAGGATTTGTGAAGTTCATATCATCTGACATGCGAGTATCTGGAGAGGATGAGTCGGCAAAAACCTCTGCCATACGCTCCCTTACTTTTGCAAGATCTTCTATTAATGCATATTCTGGGTAGTTTTGGTTGCTACCCTTTAAAAATTTGATCCAGGGATCGGATGATACTCTCTGCAAATCTTTTTCTTCCATAGTGCAATAGGCTACCAACCTGGTCCCAGGATGGTTTTGACCACCCATGCCCTCTGAAAATCTTTCCTCTGAGTATGCATACCATCCTTCATTATCTTCGTAGTTTCCGTACATGTGAGGATACTGAGTTTTACCATTAATTTCTTTGGAGTGCGTATCAACTTGATCGATCATGTCTCCCCAAATCCGTACATATTTCATGTCTCCAGTCATTAGTAGGGCGTTTGCGAATCCCCAAGGAGTTCGAGATTGGAATGAAGGCCGATGCGCCATTTGTTTTGCAGCCGGATCCCAAACGGTGAAATTCCATCCGTATACTCCACCGTACCAGTTACCATTACATTCACCACCAAGGGTACCATCTAGTCCAATATTGGTGGGGACAATTCCATTATTTTGTTCTGTCCATTGGACCCAATTATCAATATATCTCAATATCCAATCACGATATTTTGCTTCGCCTGTCAAGGCAAATGCATTTAACGCTAAGACGGTTGCACTTAAATTTAAGGGGTGGTCTCCAGCTACATCAGTATAGGGGTCAAAATGTTCTACCATCATTTCATAACTGGTTTCCTTGTGATTAGGCTTGAAGCGTCCCTCAAGTTCTATATCATCGCCTGCCCAATCAAGACCAGTCGCCTTTCGTAATAGTGGACCTCGACTTCCATTGAACATGCTTTTAATGAGTCCAAGTTTGTCATCCCAGTTTTTCGCAATAGGGTCCTCTCCCATATAGAATCCACTATATGTTTTCATCCGTCTAATGTAATTCGGATCTTTTGGATCGGATAATCCTTGTAAAACGAATGCATTCAGCCATTCTCCATGATGCATCCAGTCGAACATTACAGGGAACTCTTTGAAATACATTCCGTCTCGTCCCATTGGAACTTCGATAGTTTTTGCCTCTGTGTATTGAAGCAAATGTCCATCCCAAGCTTTTTTGTAAAGATCAAGAACAACATCATTACTACCTATAGCATGTAATACAGGCCAGTTCAGGAAATTCTCTGCCGCATCGTCAGGACCATCATCACCTCCCCACCTTGGGACACACATCAAATATCCACGATGGTCGAAATATTTTTCATAATACTGTTCAATAGCTTGTGTCTGTGATGAAATCAGCTGGCGTTCTAGTAATGCCCAATAGGGTGGATTCATGTGTGATTTGATGTTCAAATGTTTTGTTGTCATTGGATCTCCAGCATCGATTGATGAATTGATATTTTGGGTTTGAAGTATAGTATATGAAATTACGATTTTTTTCGCGCGAATCTTTTTTCAGATATAATAGATAGGCAAAAATTGCTGTTAGGAACAAAGATGATAAAACCTTTCAATTTTCCACTATTTGTTTTGGTTTTGGTTTTGACGTTTTTGATTATAGGATGTTCTTCTGGTAAATCCAAAACATACATGGAATTTCCTTCAAATCCCATGCCTCCAACTTTTACGAATATTCCGAAAGTAGATCCGCGTCCTACTCCTACTACTCCTTCTTCACTTGAGTTAGAGAAGGGTTCTGCTGAGGTCCTTGGGTCTGAGTTATGGCAGAAAAGGTTTGTTTCTATTCAATCAGAGTTTATTCTTGGAGGTGCAATTAGTCCTAATGGAGAAATATATTTGACTGGATGGACAGATGGTAATCTCACACCCGGCGAAAATATTCCAGGATTAATGGATGCTTTTTTAAGGAAAATAGATTTAGAAGGAAGAACTTTATGGGTTACACAATTCGGATCTCAAAATTCGGATGATGCGAGTGCGTTAATTGTTGATCATGATGAGAATGTTCTAGTCGCTGGCAAATCTCGCGGTGAAATAGCAAAAGCTGAAAATCAAGGTGGATGGGATGCATTCTTATACAAATTTGACTCAGACGGAAATGAAATATTCAGGGTTCAATTTGGTGAAGATGAAGATGAGCTTGCCAAGGATGTTGCTGTCGATTCGGAAAATAACATTTATGTGGTTGGTCGCTCTGAGTCTGTTGTAGATAAGGGGATAGGTTTTGGTGGATGGGATGGATTCGTGACGAAATTTGATACGAATGGAAATGTAATTTGGTCGAAATACTTTGGAGGAATTGAAGATGATTTTCTTGATGCAGTATCAATAGATACGGAAGACAATATTTTTCTTTCATTGACAAAAAGGTCAATTTTGCCAACACGTGTGCCTGTTGAAAATGATTTTGTTACAGAAAATGTCTCTGGAATAGAGGTTATAAAAATTGATAAGTTTGGTAATGAGATTTGGACTGGCGTTTTCGGAACAAATTCTGATGATGAAGTAATGACGATTGAAACTGATTTAAATGGCAACATATTTTTAGGAGGGCTTACAAGAGGGGCATTCGAAGGGTTTGTGAATCAAGGAAGATCTGATGCTTTTTTAGCAAAGCTAGATTCTGAAGGTTTAACTTTATGGGTTAATCAATTTGGGTACATAGGTGATGATTATGTGTCTAGCATTGGTATAGATCTTGAGGGGAACATATATGCTGGAGGGAAGCCATCTGGGCCATTTGAACATTATGAAGGTATACAGCCTGGATTACACCCTGGAGATGCGTTTATCAGGAAGTTTGATCCTTTTGGTGAAACATTGTGGATACATGGTTATGATTCAGGTTGGGATGACTACCCTAGTAAAGTTATAGTTTCAGAGGAAGGTGGCTTGTATATCACGGGATTTGCAATATGTATTGATCCAACTATAGCAGGGGGGGAATCCCCCGGGGGGTCAGACCCACAACCTCCTGTCGGCTGGATTAGTAGTGTATTACGGTAATTTACTATTGAAACTTACACAAATAACTGTAGAATTACCTTGGATTTCATAACACTTTCATTAACTTAGCGTTTTTGAAAGTTTAGAATAAAAAAATATTTACATCCGTCATTATTTAGAAAATTGACAGGTGCAGCCTTTATATGTAGGCTTGCGCTAATACTCATGATTGGACTGGTTATGAAAAAAGAATTGATTAAGGGTAAGCCAATTTCGGGAGGCTCTACAAATGAGACTCCCTTGCTTGAGGTAAAAGACCTGAAAACTAACTTCTATTTGGATGAAGGAGTTGTTCGTGCTGTAGATGGTGCTAGCGTCTCTATTAACCGACGTGGTGTTTTAGGAGTTGTTGGAGAGAGTGGTTGCGGGAAGAGTGTCTTGGCCCGCTCTATTATTAGGATTGTAAGACCTCCTGGTAGGACTGTTGAAGGCGAGATTTTGTATGATCGAGGTTCGTCTTCGGATGATGATACTTCCCCGACAAATTTGTTAGATTTGCCCATAGATAGCCCTCAGATGAGAGATATTCGGGGATCTGAAATCTCCATGATTTTCCAGGAACCTATGGTTTCATTTAGTCCTGTTCATTCAATTGGTTCTCAAATAGTTGAAGGTATTAAACTTCATCAAAAGGTTTCTGAAAAAGAATCGCGTGATAGGGCTGTGGAAATGCTAAGGCGTGTTGGAATTCCTAACCCTGAATCACGAATTGATAATTATTCTTTTAATTTGTCTGGTGGAATGCGTCAAAGAGCAATGATTGCGATGGCTCTTTCTTGTTCTCCTAGCTTGTTAATTGCCGATGAGCCTACCACTGCGTTGGATGTAACTACTCAGGCTCAGATTCTTGAGCTTATAGGCGAGCTTCAGGAAGAATTTGGAATGGCTGTAATGCTAATTTCTCATAACCTAGGTGTAGTTGCTCAAATGTCTGATGAAGTTGTTGTGATGTATTTGGGTAAAGTTGTAGAACGGGCGGATGTAAATACTTTGTTCAATGATCCCAAACATCCTTATACTCAGGAATTACTTAGATCTATTCCTAGACTTTCTAGAGAACGCCAAACTGAAAGATTGACTGCGATTGAAGGTACTGTCCCTCCTCCTTATCAGAGACCCACTGGATGTACATTCCATCCAAGATGTCCAAAGTTCATGGCTGGAGTTTGTGATGTGCTTGAACCGCAGACCATTGAGATTAATGATGGTCATGAAGTAAGTTGTCTTTTGTATTCTGGATCTGCTGAAGAAGTTTCCAAGGGAGAATAACTAGATGGCTGATGACATTATGAATGACAATTTGCTCGAAGTAGATGGGCTGAAGGTTCATTTTCCGATTACCGCTGGGCTTTGGAAACGTACTGTTGGGCATGTTCGTGCTGTTGATGATGTTTCGTTTAAATTAAAGACAGGAGAAACTTTAGCATTAGTAGGCGAAAGTGGTTGTGGTAAAACTACCACCGGGCGCGCAATAATGCGAGCGGTTGAACCTACTGATGGGGAAATTCTTTTTAAAGATAAAGATGATGTTGTATCGGATGTCGTTGGAATGAGTTCCGATCGACTCAAAGATATTCGTCAAGAAATGCAAATGATTTTCCAGGATCCTTTTGCTTCATTGAATCCTAGGATGACAATTTTTGATTTAGTTGCTGACCCTCTAAAAGTTAATGGCTTGGATGGTAATTCTTCTGAGCTGGAAGCTAGAGTATCGGAAATGTTGCAATTAGTCGGCTTGTCTACTGAGTATATGAGAAGATATCCTCATGCATTTAGTGGCGGTCAGAGGCAACGCTTGGGGATTGCTCGGTCATTGGTAATGAATCCTCGTTTATTGGTTGCAGATGAGCCCGTATCAGCATTAGATGTTTCTGTTCAATCTCAAATCCTGAATTTGATGCAGGATTTGCAAGAGCAATTGAACTTAACATATCTATTTATAAGCCACGATTTGAGTGTGGTTCAGTATATTAGTGACAGAGTTGCAGTGATGTATGTTGGTAAAATTGTTGAGGTAGCTCCAACCGAAACCATTTTCACTGCTCCAAGACATCCATATACTCAAGCATTGTTGTCTTGGGTTCCTGTTCCTAATCCAGAAGTTAAGTCTATAGGTGCCGTGCTGGAAGGTGAGGTGGCTGATCCGGCCAACCCTCCATCTGGTTGTTATTTTCACCCTAGGTGTGAGTTTGCAAAAGATATTTGCCGTACTCAAGAACCTCCTTTGGTTGAGATTCCTGGTTCAGATGGACAATATGCGAAATGCCATTTCGCGGCTGAAATGCAGCTGCCTGGAGTTCCGGGATAGATCGAATTCGGGTCTTTTCTTCCATTTCTTCCTCTGCAAAGATTATCAAGCATATCTAATTTAATGTGTTGTATTTAGGAGATTTAGATGTTTGTTGAAAAGATAAAGAAAGATCATCCAAGATTAATTTTACCTAATTCGGAGCTTAGAAAAATTAAAAAGTTAGTTGCCGAGAATCCTCGTGCGCAATTGATGAGAGAATCAATACTAGAGCAGTGTAATGCAATTTTAGATGAACCATTGATTGAATATTCTATTCCCGATGGATTAAGGCTATTAGGAACTAGTCGTTTAGCTGTAGACCGAATTTACAAATTATGTTTAATGTATCGTCTTGATGGAGATACAAAATTTGCTGATCGTGCTATAGAAGAGATGCTATCTGCTGTGGAATTTCCTGATTGGAACCCAAAACACTTTTTAGATACTGGGGAGATGACACATGCCCTAGGTATTGGATATGACTGGTTATATGACTATATGGATGATACTCAGCGTGATTTAATTCGTTTTGCAATCGCAGAAAAAGGTTTAAAAGCTGGAATTGCTGATATGGAAAATCGTACTCATTGGGTTATGCGCCAAATGAATTGGAGCCAAGTATGTAATGGGGGGTTATCTATAGGGGCATTAGCTATTGGAGATGAAGAACCGTATTTATCTGAGCGTATACTTTCAAAGGGTTTGGTTTATATGAGACGGACTATGGAGGAATATGGTCCTGATGGAGGATGGAAAGAAGGACCAACCTATTGGCATTATGCGACACGTTATAATGTTTATTATTTGGCCGCATTAGAGAGTGCTGTTGGGACTGATTTTGGGTTAAGCAACTCTCCAGGGTTTTCGATTACTGGCCAGTTTCCATTTTACTATACCTCACCGATACAGAAATTTTTCAATTATGCTGATGCTAATGAGGATATGCGTGGTGATGGAGAACCTCACGAAATGTATTGGCTGGCTAAGAAATTCGATAATGAGCTATTCTCTTGGTATAAACAAAAGTTAGAAAAATCTGATCTGCGAGTAATGAATTGGGGGACGTCTACCACAACATGGTCTGGTACAAATCGATCACATGTTCAAGAGAAGCTGGATTCGAGTGCTGGGTCAAGACCCCTCCAGTTTCATCCGCTAGATCTTGTTTGGTTTCAAGATGATGCTGATAAAGGTCCCATAGAATACGGATTACCACTTGATGCGCACTTCAGAAAAATTGATGTGGCTATGTTCAGAAGTGATTGGGAGGATCCAGATGCTGTTTTCTTGGGCTTAAAAGCTGGAGATAATAAAGCTCCTCATTCTCAATTAGATTTAGGAAGCTTTGTGATTGATGCATTGGGTCATAGATGGGCAACAGATTTAGGTAGGGACAATTATAATCTTCCTGGTTATTTTGACTTAGGTATTAAGCCTCCATATGCCACGGCATCTCCACATTCTAATGTAGCCAGAAGATGGACGTACTATAGAAATCGGACTGAGAGTCACAATACATTACTCATAAATGGCATTAATCAAGATCCAGATGCAAGGGCTACAATTATGAAATTTAGTTCTACCCCAGAATTTGCATTTGCAGTAGCTGAGTTATCAGATGCTTATTCTGATATAGAAAGTGTTAATCGTGGGGTGGCTTTAATTGATAGACGACAAATATTGATACAGGATGAAGTTGTATTACCCGAAAACTCTGAGATCATATGGGGAATGGTAACTTCAGCAGATATTGAGTTGCAGGGTAACAAGGCTATTTTGGCTATAGAGAATAAACGAATGCAAGTAGAAATTTTATCTGAAGATGAATCTCAGTTTGAGATAATTAGCGCTACTCCTCCCGAACCGCAAGCTCAAAATGAAGGTTATGCGAAATTAGCATTTCGAGTAAATAGTACATTGGGACTGAATCGGTTTGCAGTATTGTTGACACCTTATGTAGACGGTGAAGAACTAAAAAGTTCTGAAATTGAAATTAAAGATTTAGGGAATTGGTAAATCTTTAACTGACTTTCTATCTTTCCCCGAGTCTCCCAAGTTTAAAGAGAAAATCGGGATCTCCCCAGAATGCTAGGATAACGATTGGGATTCCTAAAGCAATTATGATTACCCAAGGTAAGTAATCTGAAAGAATTTTTTTTTGTTTTGCTACCGATAGGTCTATAAGTATTCCTGCAAGTATGAAAACAATTCCTGCCTGGAACGATACAAACATTCCCAAACTTCCATGGATTAAAGAGTTTAGAGGCATTCTTGATAGAGAATATGATAATGCGTTTGGCACTTGACCTATCGTTAAATCCCCTACAAAAAAACCTAGAATGGGACCGATAAGCGGTAATAATGCTCCAGTGAATATAGACAATAGTCCGCCAAAAACCAAACCTACAACTAGCCAATGCCAAATGGGCATAGAATGGGACAAATCGCGACTCATCCATTTTAGAGCATGAAATGTTAGAAGTGCCCCGGCTATAATTCCTGCTATGGGGTACATCAAAGAAGGTATTAAGGGCATGTGTTCGGGGATTTCGTTTATATTTGTACCAGTTATAAAGGTAATAGGTACCGAACATGCACCTAGTATGCCAGCAAAGACAACCAAAGGGGCAGTGAAATGAAATCTAAGCGATCCTTTTAATAGTTTGGACCCAGAAAAGTCGGAATGATTCTTCATGCGTTGATTTTATCAGAGGTGGTTCCTACTGAATAGTTCCTAGTTGTCTGCTTCTCATAGGGCCACGAATTTCCTCTTCAGATAGAGGATATGCCTCTTTCTGGAAAATTTGAATTCTAGCATTACCAAAATCAGGCACAAGCATTTTGAAATCGTCTGTAACCGTTACTGACATAGGACTGATGAACAATTTTAGTGCTTCTAAATTTGCTTCATATCTTTGTCTAAGTGGTCCTGGATGTACACTAATATATCTAATGCCAGACTTTGAAATTCCACCATTGCCAAGGAATTGTTCGACATACCTTCCATGCCTGTCAAACAATTGGATTCGATGATTCTCTCGGTCTGCTACATAAATATCTCCGTGTAAGTCTACAGTAACTCCTGATGGACGTTTGAACTCTCCATTTCCACTTCCAGGACTTCCTATTTCGGTTACAAATTCGCCTTCAGCAGTGAATTTTTGGATTCTATCATTTCTCCAATCTACAACCCATAAATATCCCCATGGATCTACTTCCACCCCCCAAGGCATATTGAATTCGCCAGGTTTGTGACCAAAAGACCCAAAGGACATTATGAATTCACCTTCAGGCGTGAATTTTTGAATTCTATGATTGAAAGTATCTGAGATATAAAAATTATCCTCGGAATCAAGTACCATTCCAGATGGACGATTCAATTGTCCTTCTTTTTCGCCTTCTTCACCCCATTTGCCCAAGAATTCACCTTCGTAGCTGAATTTTGAAATGCGGTTTAAAGCTTCATCACATACAAATAAAGTCGCATCGCTGGCGAGTTGATTTTCAGGTGGCCACATCATTTGAGCGTCTCCCTTTCCTGCTGATCCTATATTTGGATAGGGGAGAGGATACTCATCTTCCCAAGTATTAACGAAAATGGTCGCGAATCTACCTCGTGAAAGCACGAAAATTCGATTATCACGACGTCCCAGAGCGATGTCTACAGGGGATGGAGAAATCCTGTTCATGCCTATGCAATGCGTATAAGAATAG
>JAKUTX010000001.1:0-381256 GCA_022447855.1 SAR202 cluster bacterium | reverse complement strand
TATAACTTATTTTGCACGTAATCCTGCTTATGCTTATAAATTTTGGGGGTTGTTTTGTAATGATATACATCTTATGCTAGCTGTAGTGGAAGATGTTTATATGACTGCTGAACCGGACTGTACAGTTGATAATGTCCTTACTAAGACTCCAAGGAATATTTATGTTTTAGGTACAGATCGAATGGGTCGGGATATGTGGTCTCGTATAATGCTTGGTACTAGGATCTCTATGTCTATAGGTCTTGTTGGCGTGGCGATTAGTTTGATAATTGGAATATTTATGGGCGGTATTTCTGGATAGAGGGGCGGATGGACTGATTTGGTGATTCAGCGTCTAATCGAGCAATTAAGAGCTATGCCTACGATTCCGTTATGGTTAGCACTTGCTGCGGCAGTTCCAGCGGATTGGTCGATTACTAAACAGTATTTTGCAATTGTGGTTATTTTGTCGGTAATTGGGTGGACAACTTTAGCTAGAGAAGTTAGGGGTAGATTCCTTGCTATGAGAGAAGAAGACTTTGTACTAGCTGCACGGTTGTATGGATCAGGACAAATCAGAATTATTTTCCGACATATGTTACCTTCTTTTGTTTCTCATATTATTGCTTCAATTTCATTGTCTATTCCTGGGATTATATTGGCCGAGACTTCTTTAAGTTTTTTGGGATTAGGAATGAGACCCCCTGCGATTAGTTGGGGTGTACTACTCAAAGAGGCTCAGAATGTTAGGACAGTTGATCAAGCTCCGTGGCTTCTTTTACCTGGAGTCTTTGTAGTCGTTGCAGTTTTAGCATTTAATTTCTTAGGTGATGGTCTTAGGGATGCGGCAGATCCTTACTCAAATCGTAATTAATAATTACTGAAGTAAAGCTTCTATTCAACTTAAATTTGGAGGAATTCATGGATCCTTTTGTGAAATTAACTGGTGTGGTTGCTCCGTTAAACCGAGCCAATGTAGATACAGACCAAATAATTCCAAAACAATTTTTGAAACGTATTGAACGTAGTGGATTTGGACAGTTTTTATTTTTTGATTGGCGATTTTTAGAGGATGGAAGTGAAAATCCAGAATTTGAACTAAACAAACAATCATATAAAAATGCGTCTATATTAGTTTCTGGAAGGAATTTTGGATGTGGTTCTTCTAGAGAACATGCTCCATGGGCACTATTAGATTATGGGATCAAGTGCGTAATTGCTCCCAGTTTTGCCGATATTTTTTTCAATAATTGTTTTCAGAATGGAATATTGCCAATCGTACTTCCTGAGAATATTGTTGAAGATATTATTGATAATGCTGAAAACAATCCTGGCAGTTCGATTACGGTTGATTTAGAATCACAGACTGTAATTGGAGAGGGTGGATTAGAGGTTTCCTTTGACATTCAGCCATTTCGCAGGTATCTAATGTTGAATGGTTTGGATGATATAGGGTTAACTTTAGAACATGAAGAATTAATAAATACATTTGAGTCTGCACGCAATGAACATGGTGGGGTTGTTGGAATAAAAGAAGGTTTATGATTCGTTAGCTTGATTTGATATTCTTGCTCTAATACTCGCCACACTTGAAGAGACGATTTTTTCAAGTGTGTTTGCCTCTTTGAGGATTAAAGATTTCAACCTAGAGTCTATGTTTCCTACATTACGGAATTTTTTCATTCTCTGGCGTATGAGACGTCTACTAGAAGATCTGTTAAGAGTAGTAAGTTCTTCTAATATAAATATGCGTAGTTCCCGTGCCGCTTCATTGTGATCTGCGTGTGCTCCTTTGCGGGGTTCAGGAATGATAATGTCTGCTATTCCTAGATTTTCACAATCTTTAGATGTCAATTTTAATGATTCCACTATATCTTTTGCTTTTTGTTGGTCTTGGAGTAACAATTCTGCTGCTTCTTCTGGAGATAATGCAGTATAAATTGCATTTTCCAACATCATTACGCGGTCTGTAACACTTAGCGAAAGTGCCGCAGCACTTCCACCCTCCCCTATAATGATAGATAAAGTAGGTACTTCAAGTTCAGATATTAACTTAATAGTCGAGGCAATGATATTTCCTAGTCCATTTGATTCAGCTTCTGTGCTTAGCCTTGGTCCAGGTGTGTCTATGAGAGTTACTAAGGGAGTATTGAATTTTGTGGCGAGTTTCATTAATCTTTGGGCTTTACGAAATCCGGCTGGGGATGTACGTCCTTCGAAATGGTTTTTGGAGTTTTTACCACGACCACTTTCTTGAGCTATGACAGCTATGGTTTGACCATCCATTCGACCAAATCCGGTAATTATAGAATTGTCATCTTCTTGAATTCTGTCACCGTGGAGTTCTACAAAACTCATAAAAAGTTTTGAGATGTAGTCTTTTGAAGTAGGTCTATTTTTATGTCTTGCTATTTGAACAGAATTCCAGGCTTGTGTTGAATAATTTACTAAATTTCTTTCTCTAGTATTATTAGTTTTGGTAATCTGGTAGTTCGGTCCTAGTAGATCTAATAAGATCCCTGAAATCTCCCTTAATTTGTTTCGATCGATTATTGCATCTAGTAATCCGTGTTTTAAGTGAGATTCTGAGGTATGAGAATCAGTAGAAACTTTTTTTGAACTATGTTGCTGAATGATTCCGAGTGGAGAAAATCCCAATATGGCTCCCGGTTCTGCAAGTATAATGTCTGCAAGATTTGCAAAGCTACCGTAAGCTTGTCCTGTCGAAGGATTTGCAAGTATTGTAATGAAAGGTAGTCCTTTCTTATTATGGGCGTTTGCAGATAGGGCAGTTTTTGACATCTGCATTAATGAGATCATTCCTTCTTCTATACGGGTTCCCCCGCTAGTAATCACAGAAATTACGGGTAGGTTCTTTTTTGTTGCTTGTTCGAAAGCGAGTGAAATTTTTTCTCCTACGACATTTCCCATTGATCCACCCATAAATCCAAAATCTAAAATTATGAGCATCACAGGAGAGCCATTGATAGAGCATTTTCCAGTAACAACGGCTTCTGTAAGCCCAGTTCTTGTTTGGTTATGAGAAATTGCATCTTTGTAGGAATTTCTTGATGAGAATTTGATAGGGTCCAAGGAAATTAGAGATTGGTTGATTTCTCTAAAAGATCCAGGATCTACCAATTGCTCAATTCTTGCGCGGGCAGAAATACTGAAATGAAAATTACATGTAGGACAAATTTTGTAAAAATCATATTTGTCATTATTTTCAAGTGTTTGGTTGCACACAACGCAAGAAAGAATTTCTGGCTCTGAGGAGTCCAAATTTTGATGTGAGGAAATTCCGCCATTCTTTTCAATAGGAGGTCTTGATGATTCCGTCATTTTGTATCCCCTGCCAGCCGAAAATTGTTTCGACTAGATTGGCTGCAGCTATTTATATGATTACATCTCTTGATTTCGATCCATCACTTGGGCCAACAATACCCTTGTCTTCAAGTTGGTCCATTAGGCGTGCAGCTCTAGGATAGCCTATTCTTAGTTTGCGTTGCAATAGTGAAGTGGATAATTTCTTATTACTACTTGCAAGATCAACAGCATTTTTGAATAATTCGTCAGTATCATTATATTCTTGATCAGTAGCAAGCTCATTAACTTCTTCATCTCCTGAATCTAAGTTGATTTGTTCCATGGGACCAGATTTTACTGTTTTCCAAAAAAGAACGATGCTCGCAATTTCTTTTTCTGAAATAAATGTACCTTGCGCTCTTATAGGCTGCATCGCATCGGGAGGTAGATATAACATGTCGCCTTTCCCCAGAAGTTTTTCGGCTCCCATAGTATCTAAAATTGTTCGGGAGTCAATTTGCGAGGTTACCGTGAAGCTGATACGTGTGGGGAAATTAGCTTTAATCAAACCTGTTAAGACATTCACGGAAGGACGTTGAGTTGCAATGATTAAATGTATTCCTGTTGCACGTCCCATTTGAGCAAGCCTACATAAAACTCTTTCTACGTCTGTCGAAGCAGTCATCATTAAATCAGCAAGTTCATCAATTACTACCAGAAGCATAGGCATTTTTTCAGAAGATTGTTTGTTGTATGATTCAATGTTCCTAACGCCGGAGGCTTCAAAAGTCCTATAGCGTTTCATCATTTCGTTAGCAATTCCCCTGAGAGTTCCGACTACTTTGTCAACTTCTACGATTGCAGGGGAAAGAAGGTGTGGTACTCCATTGTAAGGAGTTAGTTCAACTCTTTTAGGATCAATGAGAATGAGTCGAAGTTCTTCTGGTGTTTTTTCCATTAACAAACATGATACTAAAGTGTTTAGGAGTATACTTTTTCCACTTCCAGTAGCTCCTGCAATTAACAAGTGGGGCATTTTTGCTAAATCAGTCACTATTGTATCTCCCCCAGTTCCTTTTCCTAATGCAATTGGTAGACTGGCTTTTGAACGAAGGCTGTTGAATTCTTCACTTTCTAGAATTGACCTGAGCGACACTATACTGGGTGATGGGTTAGGAACTTCAATTCCTACAAGTGAGCGACCTAAAGCGGGTGACTCAATTCTGATCCTATTGGTTTTTAATGCCAATGCTAGATCTCTTTCCCGTTTTAGGATTGTATCTACCGTTACACGAGTCCGATCTTCTTCGAATATAGGTTGCCCTTTCTCGTCTTTTTGTCCGGTTCTTCGAGACTTCACTACCCAACCAGGTTCTAGTCCATACATAGTAACAGTAGGTCCAGGGCTAATTAATCCTAATTCAACATCAACACTATTATGAGTTAGAGTGTCTCGTATTGTGTTTGCAGTCGCATCAATTTCGTCCTGAGTAATACCGCCTTCTGTAAGTAGCTTTAAGGTATTTATATTCGGTAGATCCCAGTATTCGGAAGTGCCTGTATTAATAGTTTCAGTTAAGGTTTTGTTTTGGTTTTGATTTGAAGAGTTTTCATTAATATGTTCAGTGTTTTCTGAGATACTAGTAGTATGGTTTGAATTTATGTTTTCATTCTGTTTGATCTCAATATTCCAGAATTTATTATATTTAGGTTCGACAGGTTGTGATGTTAGATTTTCGTGTGTTTCTTTTCTGGATGGGAAACGGTCTGTTGTGATTGCGGACGTTTCATTAGATGTTTCTGGTTTTGATGTTTTTGAATCAATACTAGTGGACAATTTTGAACTAGATGTTTGATTCTCGATTTGACTTTCGGGACTGCTAACGACTGTAGTTAAATTCTTTGAGGAAATATTAGAATTCATGGCTTTCGGATTCGTCTCAAATAATTCAAAATTGCTATTCGAAGTTTTTATTGATGAAGAGTCATTTTGTTGAGATACAAGGTTTTGGTAAGGGAAATTAGCTCTTTGGATTTTATTCAATGCAGATTTGATGTAAATACTAAGATACTTTGATGATGTAATAGTGAAAAATGTTGAAATCAGAGCAAATTTGTAGCTGGACTTGCAGAATTTATAAACAAAAGAAGGAAATGCAAGTGAAAGGGCAGACAATATAAGGACTACTAATATGCTTATACCAATCCATGTATTATCTGTAATTAAGGATGAACCCAAGGAACCTCCTAATGATATTTCACCTTCGAGAGTAAAGTATCCTAGAATCCCATTCCATGGTTCAAAAAAACTTAATATTGCGGTTGATGCAATGAGTATTATGAAACTACTTAAAATAAGATTCAGATGTCTTATTAATAGGATTGTACGTTTTAATGCAATTATGCAGAATGTGACTGCCCAAATTAAGTAAAATAAAGACGAAAGTCCAAGTGGAGTCAAAAGAGATTTTTTTGCTGCAAAATAATAATCATTTAAAGTTGCGACAAAATTTGTTTGCATCCAAACAAACAGCGCGGTTGAAATTAGCACTACAGATAGAATAATGATTGAAATTACGATGATGTTTTTTTTGCTTTTAAGTGATGAAAATGCCAGGTCCAGAAATTTCATTGGACGATCCCTATTTTGAGACAATTCTAATAATGATTAGGATAACGATTAGCCAATTTGATGAATTGACACTTTTATTGTAGGCCTTCGCCTTGTCAATTCATAGATTTTTTCAGATGCAATATCTTCAAGTTCTTCTCGTAGTTCTCCTAAAGTTAACCAATCCAAATCGTTAATTTCCATATTATTAGTAATATCTTTAGCAATTATTTCATATATTTCAGAAAAATCAGTTTCATCCATAAATCCAATATTAGTTAGTTCTGGATGATTGATCAGGCTTAATGTTTCAGCGTCTACAACTATAGAAATAGAAATCGCACCTTTATTTGCTAATCGTTTTCTATCTTGTGGTAGAGAACTAGTGGCTGAAATTTCAGATCTCCCTTCGAGTAGGATTGTTCCAGAATGGACTTGGTCCGCAAGGAATGCTTCTTCTGGTTCAATTTCCAACACATCACCATCTTGTAAAACAAAAACATTTTGTGTTTCAATGCCCATAGATTTAGCAATGTTTGCATGAGCTATTAAGTGTCTGTATTCGCCATGTATTGGTACAAAATATTTCGGTCTTACTAGGCTAAGCATCAGTTTTAATTCTTCTTTGCTTCCATGGCCGTGCACATGCACGGGAGCGATTTTACTGTATAGTACGTTCGCTCCCTGTCTAAAAAGATTGTCAATTGTTTTAGCTACCAAGATTTCATTTCCGGGTATTGGAGATGAAGAAAAGATAACAGTATCTTTATCTTTTATTGAAACTTCTGGGTGTTTTCCATTCGAGATTCTGACCATGGCTGATGAAGGTTCTCCTTGGCTTCCGGTTGCAACAATAACTAATTTTTCATCAGGTAAGGATTTGGACTTGTTGAGTTTTAAAATTGTATCTTCAGGCACATTCAGATATCCGTTTCGAATTGCCATTTTGACATTGTTTTGCATACTTCTTCCAACTATGACAACTTTTCTATCAGTTTTCACGGCGGCATTAATTACTTGTTGAATTCGTGAAATTAGAGATGCGAATGTAGATATCAATACCCTACCCTTAGCATTGTTAATAGCTTCAAATATTGTTTGTCCTACTATCTTCTCTGATTCTGTATAACCCTCTACTTCTGCATAAGTTGAATCTGACAATAGTAATATCACTCCATTTGAAGTTATTCTACTTAAGTGATTGAAGTCCATTTGGCGATTATCTACAGGAGTATGATCGATTTTAAAATCTCCTGTGTGGATTATAGTTCCTATGGGAGTTTCAATTGAAATTCCCATCGCATCTGGAATTGAATGAGACACTCGGAAAAATTCAATTCGGAATTGACCAATGGTAAAAGGTTCATATGGTTCAATCACATTTAATCGACAGTCTTTAATTGAACCAGATTCTTTCAGTTTTACCGCAATTAGATCGTGAGTAAGTCTAGAAGCATATAGAGGTACTCCTAATTTAGGCAAAATATACGGGAGGGCTCCAATGTGGTCTTCATGTCCATGCGTAATTAATACAGCGCTGATTTTTTCCATATTTTCTATTAAGTAACTGATGTCGGGAATACCTATGTCCAATCCGGGAAGATCGGATGCTCCAAAATAGAACCC
The DNA here is from genome assembly GCA_022447855.1 of SAR202 cluster bacterium. Taxonomy (GTDB): domain Bacteria; phylum Chloroflexota; class Dehalococcoidia; order Lucifugimonadales; family UBA6927; genus UBA6927. The sequence goes on along the minus strand of JAKUTX010000001.1, from coordinate 373,734 downwards.
GGCGTCGATAACAAGGATTTCTTCTTCATACTCTATTAAGAGCATATTTTTACCTATTTCTCCTAATCCACCAAGGGGTATTACTTTAATAGAAGAATTGTTTTGCATAGTATTTAAAACATCCTAATTTGAGTTTCTTCTGGATTTTTCGAATATCCTGAAGCTTTATTGATTGGATCATTAAGGATTTTTTGAAGTTTTAAGAAATCTTGTTCAGTTCTTCCACGTATTTTCCCATTTCTAAGCGCGGCTGCAGGATGATACATTGGGAAAATTGTAGTTCCATTTTCTAAATTAATTGGGTTTCCTCTTGCTTCTCCGATTGGAATATCTGGGAAAAACCATGCGAAAGAAAATCTGCCTAGAGTTACAATAATTTTGGGATTTATGATTTCTATTTGCTTATCGAGGTAAGGTCCGCATGCTTTTAATTCATCTGGAAGAGGATCACGATTCTTAGGTGGTCTGCATTTCAACATATTGGTGATAAATACTTCAGAACGGTTTAAGTTTATTGATTCTAATAAAGAGTCTAATAGTCGCCCTGCACGTCCAACAAATGGCAATCCTTGCTCATCTTCATATCTGCCGGGTGCTTCCCCGATAAACAAAATTGTGGATGAGGGATTTCCATTACCAGGAACTGCATTGGTGCGTTCGTATCCCAGAGTACACTTTTTACAGCTGAGAACACTCTCACTGATTAAGTTGAGATCAGTCATTTTCACCGCCAAGTTAACTGATAACATCCTAGCAGTAGGGATACAATAGGTCAACGATTTATAGGCTTCTGAGGTTCTCTTCGTGCTATACTGGGTGCCTTAGTAGGAGGGGATTTATGACAGGATTAGTTGGTTTGATAGGTTATCCATTGGGTCATTCGTTGTCCCCTGTTTTTCAACAGGCTGCGCTAGATTATTATGAGTTGAAATTTAAGTATGAACTTTGGCCAACTACATCAGATGAGCTTCCATCGTTAGTTTCAAGGATTAGAGAGTTTGGTTACTTAGGTGCAAATGTTACTATTCCTCACAAAGTTGAAATTATGGCATTGCTTGATGAAATTGATGATGTTGCAAAAACAATTGGTGCTGTAAACACAATAGTGAAAAAAGATGAAAAACTGATTGGGTATAACACGGATGCTTTTGGTTTTTTAAAACCTTTATTGGAGTTGGCTAAATTTAAACCTAGTGGTGCCAGAGTGCTTTTGTTAGGTGCAGGTGGTGCTGCACGTTCTGCATGTTACGCATTATTAAATGCTGGGGTTACTCATCTGGTTTTGGCCAATAGAACGTTGTCAAATGCAGAAAGATTAGCATGTGAAAGTCAGAAATTTTTAGAAAATGCCAAGAGTGCTCAGATTAATTTTGTAACCTTGGCAGATCCAAAGTTGAATACATATGCAAGATCTGCAGATCTTATCGTCAATGCTACTTCTATAGGCATGAGACATTCTAGTTTTGCTCAAGAGAGTTTGTTAATGCCGCAACAGATATCTGAAGATACTTTGGTTTATGACTTAGTATATAATCCGCGAGAAACGCAACTGCTAAGAAATGCAAAAGATGCTGGTGCAAGGACATTAGAGGGTATTCCTATGCTTGTTTATCAAGGAGCTGAGTCTTTTGAATTATGGTTTAAGAAAAAAGCACCTATCGATGTTATGATGCACGCATGTGATGGTGAACAATTTAAATAGTTTTAAAAATATGTGAGGGGTAGTTTGAATTCAAATATCTTTCTAACAGGGTTTTCGGGCTCAGGCAAAACTGATGTAGGTAAATATGTTGCAGCTAAAATGCAAAGATCATTTGTAGATCTGGACATTGAAATCTCAAAATTTGCCAACATGTCTATTGAAGAAATTTTCTCTGTTAAGGGAGAAGTGACTTTCCGACAAATCGAGACTGAGATTTTGGCCAAAATCTCAGCTAGTGACAACCAAGTTATTTCAACGGGTGGTGGGATTGTTGAAAAAGATCAAAATCATCAAATTATGAATAGTACAGGGACAATCATATGTTTGGAAACCACTCCAGAAACGATTTGTTCAAGATTAGAAAAACAATATTCTAATGATACCAACGCTACTCATCGTCCTATGCTTTCAGCTGGATATACTCTTGAAAACATTAAGGATTTGAAACAAAGAAGACAGCACATGTATGCTAAAGCTCATTGGACAGTACACACTGACTGTTTATCCATTGGCCAAGTTTCAGAAGAAGTTGAACGCGCTTATAGATTACTTGATAATGGATCAAGATTTGCAGAGGATTCGTTGCTTTCTTCGGTGGTTAGAACTTCTTCTGGTGATTGTCCAATTTGGGTAGGTTGGGATATTCTTTCCTCTATTGGAAGTAGATTAAAATCAATTAGCTCTTCAAATCAAGCTTTTATTATTTGTGACGACGGAACAAAGAAATTCGCCGAAATTGCTGAGAGATCTTTACAGGATTCTGGTATTTCAGTCGAAGTAAGATCTATTCATCCTGGTGAGACTAGTAAAACTTTGCAAGTTGCTTCGGATTTATACGGATGGCTTGGATCATTTCATGCTGAAAGAAACAATCCAATAATTGCGGTTGGAGGAGGTGTGGTTGGTGATATTAGTGGATTTGTTGCTGCTACTTATTTAAGGGGAATGCCATTTATTCAGGTTCCAACAAGTATGCTGGCGATGATGGATGCTTCCATAGGTGGTAAAACTGCAGTTGATATGCCACATGGTAAAAATTTAGTTGGTTCATTCCATCAACCAAAATTTGTAATTGTAGATGTTAAGACCTTAATTGATTTGCCCAAAAGGCATTTATCTGCTGGCTGGGCAGAGGCAATTAAACACGGGTTTATTTTAGACAAAGAATTAGTGTTTGATTTTGAAAGAAATGCGCCAGCATTAATGAATCTTGAAAGAGAAATTACAACTGAAATAGTAAAACGAAGTATTGCAATCAAATCAGAAATTGTTTCTTTGGATGAACACGAAACTTTGGGGAAACGTATTTTGTTGAATTATGGCCATACGATTGGTCATGCAATTGAATTTGCTGGTGGATTTAGTAGGTATTTGCATGGAGAGGCAGTCAGTATTGGGATGGTTGCTGCTGCAAATATTAGTATGCGAAAAGGATTGTTAACAAAGGATGAGGTTAAGAGACAAATCTCCCTTCAGAAAATGATGGGTCTTCCGGTAAAGTTTTCCGGGCTCGAGGTAGATGAAATTCAACGAGCAATGTTGTCTGACAAAAAAAGTAAAGATAAGCAAATCAATTGGGTTTTACTTAGTGGTCTAGGTAATGCAGTGGTAGATAATGAGGTAGATTCAAACTTAGTATCAGAAATTATCAACGATCTTAGGAGTTGATAATTTATGGAATTGCTTTTGATATTTTCTGTGGGTCTAGTCTCAGGGTTTTGTGGTGTTTTGGTTGGTGCTGGAGGAGGTTTTATTGCCAGTCCAATATTATTGATTTTGTTTAAATTGAGTCCTGAAGAAGTGGCTGGAACCTCTTTAGCATTGGTTGCTGTTAATACCTCAGCTGCAGCCTTTTCTTATATTAAAGAAGGATTCGCAGATCGTAGAAGTGCATTATTATTTGCTGTTTCCGCAATTCCTGGTTCTGTTATTGCTCCTTTTGCTGTTAAAGCCACAGACCCAAATAGTTTTAGGATTATTTTTGGGTTTGTTTTGTTGAGTTTGTCTATATATTCAATATTTAAGGCATTAAGGCCTGGTTCTGGGTCAAAACTAAGCGCTAGCTCAAGAATTTGGACACAACCTTGGGTTCTGTTGAGGGGAAGAAGTATTGTTACCAAGCAGGGTGAAACCTTCACTTATAAATTCAGTGAATCAATTGCGGTAATCTTTAATTTTATTATTGGATTTTGTGCGAGCTTTTTTGGGGTTGGTGCTGGATTTGTTCGTACTCCAATTCTTGTTTATGCATTTTCATTTCCAGTAAAAGTTGCAGTCGCTACCTCAGTTTTTGCAACAGCTTTTTATACTTTGATTGGTGCTGTCACACACGGGGTTTTGGGACATATTGATTGGTATCCTATTTTCACATTTGGGGCTATAGGATTTATAATAGGTGGCCAAATAGGAGTTAAAGTAGTTTCTAGGATACAAGGCAAATGGATTATTCCTATTTTAATGATTTTGTTGTTTTCATTAGGAATTAAGTTAGTTTGGGATGGGTTTAATTTTTCTTAATGATTATTTTTGGAGAAATATATTATGAAAAGATTCATGTATACGATAAAATTTTAGAGTAGTTATATATAAAAAGTATTCGAAAGGGAACTTAATGGGAATTACAATTTCTAGTTTATTAGAATCTGGTAATCCAACTGATTTGGCAGTTGTTGATCCAAACGGAAGTACAATTGATTACGCTTGTCTCCGAAATAAAGTTGAAATATTAGCTCATCAATTATCTGATTGGGGGATATCGAAGGGAGATCGTGTTGCAATAGTTTTACCCAATGGTTTGGAAATGATTACATTATTTCTTTCTGTTTCTTCTATTGCGACTGCTTGTCCTTTAAATCCTGCCTATACAAAAGAAGAGTTTGAATTCTATCTTGATGATACAGGTGCTAAGGCAATAATAGTTCCGGAAGAAGGTGCTGAATATGCGCGCGAAGCTTGCTCTAGTGACATACTTATTCTTTCTTCAAGTATTGACTCGAATGGTAACTTAAATTTATTTCCACATTCACATTTATTTCCAAAATCTGAATATAAATTAGCCGATTCGGATGACGTTGCTCTTGTTTTACACACTAGTGGAACTACAAGTCGCCCCAAAAGGGTTCCATTGACCCACGCTAATTTGGCATCATCAGTTCAGAACATTTCGGAGTCATATCAATTAACATCTCAAGATATTACATTGTGTGTAATGCCCTTATTTCATGTTCATGGAATAGTTGCTTCGCTTTTGACAACTCTTGGTACTGGTGGGACTGTGATTATTCCTGATAGATTTGATGCATTAAAATTTTGGGAAATCTCTACAAAATATAAGGTGTCTTGGTTTACTGCTGTACCATCTATGCATAATGCATTAGTTAACCGAGCGAAGAGACGATCAGGTGATGTTGAGAAAAATCCTGCATTACGATTTATTAGATCTTGTAGTTCTTCTCTTGCTCCAACTTTAATGAATGATTTAGAAAACTTATTTCAAGTTCCAGTTCTTGAAGCATATGGTATGACAGAGGCTGCGCATCAAATGGCATCAAATCCTCTACCTCCTGGAATTAGGAAATCGGGCACTGTTGGTAAGAGTACTGGAGTCGAAATTTCAATAATGAATGATCAAGGTGTTATGTTAGATGTAGGAGAAATCGGTGAAATAGTTATTAAAGGTTCAAATGTAGTTTCTGGATATGAATCTAATCCTCAGGCTAATTTGGATTCATATACTATTGGGTGGTTTAGGACAGGTGATCAAGGGTTTATTGATGATTTAGGGTATTTAACATTGACTGGAAGGATAAAGGAATTAATTAATCGCTCGGGTGAAAAAATTGCTCCTAGGGAGATTGATGAAGTATTAATGTCTCATCCTTCTGTTGAGGAAGCAGTTGCATTTGCAGTTCCTAGTGATGTACACGGAGAAGATGTTAATGCCGCTGTTTTGCTCTCTGAGGATATTTCTACTGCTGAACTTAGGGACTTTTGCCGAACGCGTTTGGCGCCTTTCAAAATTCCGAGAATTATTCATGTGGTTAGTGAGATACCTAAGACAGCAAGTGGGAAACTGCAGCGTCGCATGGTGGCGGAACATTTTAATCAGAATTAGAGGAATTCATGAAAATTGCAATTGCTGGAGCTGGCGCGATCGGAGCATATTTGGGGGCGAAGTTAGTCCAGGCAGGTTTTGACGTTTATTTTATTGCTCGTGGCCCCCATTTAGACGCCATGAAAAAGAATGGTTTGAAAATCATTGATAGAGGTGGTGAAACCTTTACAGTCGATGTAAATGCCTTTTCTAATTCTAGTGAGATTGGGCCCGTAGATCTTGTTTTCTTGACTTTGAAGGCACATAGTTTGTCGTCATATGTGCCAAGTCAATTAGATTCACTACTTGGTTCAGATACTACTGTTGTTACTGCCCAAAATGGGCTTCCGTGGTGGTATTTTATGAATCATGGAGGAGAATATGAAGGCAGAAATATTGAAAGATTGGATCCCGATGGAAAAATTTCCAAGATTCTGGATCCTTCGAGAATTATTGGCAGTGTTGTTTATTTGGCAACGATTATTGACCAACCTGGAATAATAAGGTTTCAAGAGGGTGATAGATTTACATTAGGAGAACTTGATGGGTCAGATTCATTTCGCGTAAATTCTATTGCTGAAGCAATTTCTGTTGCTGGTATGCGTGCTAGAGTAAACAAAAATATTAGGCAAGAAATATGGGTAAAACTCTTAGGCAACCTTGCATTTAATCCACTTAGTGTTATTACTAGGTCGACTCTATATGACATGGCAACTCATGAAGGAATTGTAGATATAGCACGTTCTGCTATGTTAGAAGCTACAAAAATTGCTAATGAATTAGGTATCCGAATACCAATAAGTATAGAAAAACGTATTGAAGGTGTGAAATCTGTGGGACACCACAAGACTTCAATGTTGCAGGATTTAGAAAGTGGAAGACCGATTGAGTTAGAGGCGATGCTTGGATCAGTAGAGGAATTGGGCGAGATTCTAAATATAAAAACCCCCTATATTAGTGCGTTATATAGCTGTACAGATTTGCTTACAAAACATAAGGGGAATTAGTGGCTTCTGATTTTTTCACTATTCAGTCAAAAGATGGCTTGGCTAGAACAGGTATTGTTCATACCAAGCATGGAGATTTTGAAACTCCTGCTTTTATGCCCGTGGGAACACAAGCATCTGTGAAATCATTGACACCTGATGATGTTTTATTGATAGGTGCCGAAATTATTTTGTCCAATACATATCATTTGTACCTTCGCCCTGGAGTCGATTTAATTAGAGAATTTGGTGGATTACATTCTTTTATGTCATGGGATAGGCCTATTTTGACAGATAGTGGAGGATTTCAAGGTTATAGTCTGTCTTCCTTAAGGAAGATTACTCCAGATGGTATTTTATTTAAGTCTCATTTAGATGGAAGTTTGCATAATTTCACTCCTGAAAATGTGGTTAGTTACCAAGAATCTTTAGGTTCTGACATCATTATGCCCATTGACGTATGTGAATTTCCAGCTGCGGGCAAACTAGCCGTAGAAGAATCTTTAGAACTTACTAATTCATGGGCTTTAAGATCAATCAACGCTCAGACGAAAAATAGCGAACAATTACTTTTTGGGATTGTACAAGGAGGAATGTTCAAAGATCTTAGATCGAAGTCAGTTGAATTTCTGACATCACTAGATTTTCCAGGATATGCGATAGGTGGTTTGAGTGTTGGAGAGTCAAAAGAGCAACTTTATTCACTTACGCAGGATACAGTGAGTATGCTTCCTTTGAATTCCCCTAGATATTTAATGGGTGTTGGCTCTCCTGAGGATCTTGTAGAGTCTGTTGCTTCTGGCGTGGACATGTTTGATTGTGTTTTGCCTACCAGGATTGCTAGAAATGGTGCATTTTTTTCTCTTGATGGCAGGAAGAATATTTTTAATTCGAAATTTAAGTCACTCGACAGTCCAATTGAAGAGAAATGTGATTGCTATACGTGTCAAACGTTTTCAGCTTCATACGTCCATCATCTTTTTAAAGCAAAAGAATTATTAGCTTATAGATTGGGTTCAATTCACAATCTAAGATTTTTGGTCCGATTGATGGAGAAGATTAGGAATTCTATTGAAATTGGGAAATTTCAAACATTCAGGAAAGAATTTCACGAACGTTTTATCCCTCCGGATGAGCATACACGTAGAGAGCAGAAATTGAAGTGGGAAAACTCGCGTGTATTGAGATAAGCAGGTTTTATTTTCAAAACCCTCCTGCAACTGCAGGAACAATACTTATTTCATCTCCATCTTTGATTGAACTATTTATTCCGTCCAAAAAACGTACATCTTCACCATTGATGTATATATTCACAAAATTACGTAATTCATTGTTTTCATCACATAACCTTTCTTTAATTCCGGGGAATTGTGAATTTAAAGAATTTACAACTTCTATTAGTGTTGAACCTTCAGACGTAACTTTTGAGTTTCCATCTGTTAATCTCCTTAATGGAGTAGGTATTCTGACCTCAATACTCATTTGACAACCTTTCCTTTTAATTTCACTAAGTTTATACTATCCCTCGACCATATCGCCATGCATTTCATTGACTTCAACACCAATTTTTCTGACCCACTGAATTGCCTCATCAAGTGTAGGTTTTGGACCTTCGATTTCTAGGATCATCCAACTATACGAATCGGTTATGTCTGCTCGGCGAATGTTTGGGATCAAGTCGAATTTTTTAACAATATTATATATTACTGGCTCTTTAATTTTTTCTATTGGAAATGTGAACATGAATCTTTGTTTTACCATTGTTTCATCCAAATGATTTAAGAATTAACAGCTAGATTAGTTTGGAAGTCTTCGTAATCGGGAGTGATTTGATGAGGTTCTAATAAATCTTCAACTACTTCTTGTGTTTTTAACCCATTTCCTGTGATATAAGCGACGGTAATCTCGTCTTTTCCTAATTTGCCCAATTTAGCAAGCTTCCTCAAAGATGAGATTACAACTCCCCCAGCAGTTTCTGTGAAAATCCCTTCGGTTTCTGCCAGCAATTTGATACATTCTGCAATTTCTTTTTCAGGAGCCGCTGTGGCAGAACCTGAAGATTGTTCAATTACTTTGAGTGAATAAAAACCATCAGGAGGATTACCAATCGCTAGTGATTTTGCAATAGTATCCGGTTTGACAGCTTTCACATGGAATGAATTCCTATCATATGCTTCAATAATAGGCGAACACCCCTCTGCTTGTGCAAGGTGCATTTTAGTATTTACGGAATCTATAATGTTTAGATTGGATAATTCATTGATCCCTTTCCATATTTTAGTAAACATAGAGCCAGATGCTCCTGGGACTATGCAATTGTCTGGAGCTTTCCAACCTAATTGCTCTACTACTTCATATGCTAGTGTTTTACTACCTTCTGAATAAAATGGTCTCATGTTAATGTTGACGAATGCCCATCTATGATTATCAGCTAGTTCACTGCATAGTCGGTTTACCTGGTCATAATTTCCATTAACGGCAAATAGTTCAGCTCCATAAATACCGGCACCCACTATTTTGCCTTTTTCAAGATTAGAAGGAAAGAAAACCATTGTATTCATTTTTGCTTTTGCTCCATGCGCAGAAACAGAACCCGCAAGGTTTCCAGTTGAGGCACAGGCTAAAGTGTCAAAATCAAATTCCAGTGCTTTAGCAGTAGCTACAGAAACGACACGATCTTTGAAAGAAAAAGTTGGATTAACACTATCGTTTTTTATATATAATTGGTTTAATCCCAATAGTTTGCCAAGGTTGTTAGCTTTCGTTAATGGAGTCATGCCTGTATCCATTCCCACATCAAATTCGTAGTCAACAGGCAGTAAAGGTGCATAACGCCAAATATTTGCTGGACCATTTGAGATTGTATCGCGAGTAAGTTCTTTCGAAATTGCGTTGTAGTCGTATGATACTTCCAAAGGCCCGAAACAAAACTCACAAACATGGATTGGTTGAACATCGTATGTGTGTCCACATTCGCGGCAAGTCAAATTTTTCACATGAGACAATAAATTACTCCTCAGGGTAGATTGGCTAAAGTGATTTTGTGCATGAATACCTTGTTGATCGAGTGTAGCAGCCTCCGCACTTTTGTGTCAAGATAATTCAAAATTCTGAATATTGCATCTGTATTGTTATAATCTTTTGGTTTTTGCGTTATTATGTTTGAATTAATTCCTGGATAAGGGCTATGAATCATCGAGTAATTCCTATATTTACTCTTAATACGGTAATTTTCCCTGGTGGTAAATTGTCATTAAGAATCTTTGAAGATAGGTACAAAAGAATGTTAAAGTATTGCGCCTCCAAAGATTCTATTTTTGGTATTAACTTGATAAGACAAGGATATGAAGTAGGGATTCCTGCAGTACCTTATGATGTTGGAACTATCGTGAATTTTCCTGATCATTCTTTTTCAGGATCGGAGGAAGAAATTTTTTTAGAAGTTGCTGCAAAAGAAAGATTTAGGATATTAAAAATTTTAAATGATCGACCATATCTTGTCGCAGAGATTGCTGATTATTCCGACTGTACGAAAGAAATTATTTATAATCAAAAAATCGAGGATGATTTTAGGACTCAAGTTTTAGAATTTATAAAAAATGTTGTTTCCATAAATGGTGGATGGATAAAAGATCCCAAACTACCTGAAGATTTTAATGAATTTGTCTGGTATGTCTCAAGTTTTTTGCAAATTCCCAACAAGACAAAGCTTACGATATTAGAAACTAGTAATGTATACCAACGTGCCGAATTAGTGCTAGATCAAATAAAAAATCAACAATTAGAAATTCAGAAGATTTTAAAGAATCATAGAAGCCAAAAATCTAATTAAAAGTTTAAATTATTCCTTCGTTTTCAAACGCTTTTGCTAGCATAGCTACGCCTTCATGGATTTCTTGAGGGGAATTATATCCAAAGCAAAGTCGAAATTTGTTTTCGCCACCTTTGCCTGAAGGTGAGAAATTTGATCCTGGATGGTAGCCTACATCGAAGTTCTCAAGGATAGATTGTTGGACAGACTTAACATCAGCATTTTGGTCGTTTAATTCTACCCAACAGAACAAACCACCTTCAGGTGCGCTCCATTTTGCAACAGAACCAAAATTTTCTCCCAGAGCAGCAACCATTGCGTCACGTTTTTCACGGAAAGTTTCATTAATTGTGTCAACATGATCATCTAGATGGTCAACTGAGAACCTATGGACAGCTAGCGCAGCAAATTGGTTTACTCCACCACCACTCTTAACTGCGCGGGCTTTTTTAAGAATTGGTTCAGGTGCAGTAAGATATCCAAGGCGCATTCCAGGTGCGATTACTTTAGAGAAAGATCCAACGTACATTACAATTCCTGAATCGTCCAGAGCATGAATTGTAGGAACCGGGTCGCCAGAAAAACGAAGATCAACATAACAATCATCTTCTAAAATCAAAATGTTGTTTTTTTGAGCTATCTTTATCAAAGATTTTCTTCTGTCTTCAGTCATTACCCATCCCTGCGGGTTTTGAAATGTGGGGATTGTATAAATGAATTTTACCTTTTTACCTTCTGAAACCGATTTGGTAATTTGATTTTCAATATCTTCTGGAATCATTCCATCTTCATCACATTGGACTCCTCTGATATCTGCTTGCCTTCGACGAAGTTGATTAAGTGTGCCTGAATATACCCAATCTTCAGTCAGCACTACATCTCCTGGATCTAATAATGCTTCGCAAATCATATGGATTGGCTGCCCAGAGCCATCTCCGAGAAGTATTTGATCGATTCCGACATTTATATCTCTGTCCTTAGCGAGCTTTTGGGCAACAAATTCGCGCAAAGGTACATATCCTTGATGATTTGGATAAACTGCAAGGTCTTTACCTTCTTCTTTTAGGCCGTTAGATAGTGATTCCACCAAGTCATCTAGAGGTAATGTTTCTGGATCTGGATAGGCGACCGCAAAATCGTATTTTCCTCTTTTGACTGCGCCATCTTCAATTCCTTCTGGTGCTGATTGTGAGAAAAGATTTTCGTAATTGATTGGCATTATTTTGCTCCTAAAAGTGATCATTTCGGAATAAAAGCAGTTTATTAGCTTTTTAATAATATTACAAGAAAAATCTTCCGAAACTCTATGATATAGTTGTGCGAAAATTCTATGTCATTAGTATATTGATTTTCTAGGAGTATGTTTTTAAATGGAGTCAAAGACTTTTGATTTTGCAATTATTGGGGCTGGAATTATTGGTCTTTCAGTTGCGATGAAAATTTCTTCTGAAATTCCTAACGTTTCAGTAGTAGTTTTGGAGAAAGAACAAAAAATAGCTTCACATCAAACTGGCCATAATAGTGGGGTTATACATGCAGGGATATATTATGCTCCGGGATCCCAAAAAGCATCCTTTTGTTATTCGGGTTCCAAGTCATTGCGCAATTATTGTGAAGTCAAAGAAATTCCATTTGAAATGGTAGGAAAATTAATTATAGCGACTGATAAATCGGAGCTTTCAGCATTAGATGAATTATTTCGAAGAGGATCAGAAAATGGAGTTGATGGACTTAGAATGGTGGACAAGGATGAGATAAGAAGCATTGAGCCTCATTCCGCAGGAATTAGAGGTATCTTTTCTCCTAATACTGGAATAATTGATTATAAAGTAGTCACTCAATCTTATGCAGAAGATTTTAAAAATTTGGGCGGGGAAATTGTTTTAGATGCGAATGTAAATGATATTTATAGGTCATCTGAAAAAATAATTATTGAATCTAGCAAGGGAGACTTTTCTGCAAAACATATTGTTAATTGTGCAGGACTTTATGCGGATAAAATTGCAGAAATGATGGGTGAAAAATTAGATGTGCGTATTATACCTTTTCGAGGCGAATATTTTCTTATTAACCCAGAAAGTTCTATGAAGGTTAATGGTTTAATTTATCCAGTTCCAGATCCAAAAATGCCATTTTTAGGGGTGCACTTGACTCGTAGGATTGATGGTGCTGTTGAAGCAGGCCCTAGTGCTGTGATGGCATTTCGTAGAGAAGGGTATCGGAAAAGTGATTTTCAGTTCAAGGAGTTTTTTGAGACTCTTTCATTTTCTGGGTTTTGGAAAATGAGTAGGCGGAATTTCCGTTCAGGAGTTTCTGAAATGTATAGATCTTTAAGTAAACAAGTTTTTTTGAAATCAGTACAGAAATTGATCCCTTCGATTACGAAGAGTGATTTAACGTCTCCAGGTGCTGGAGTACGTGCTCAAGCAGTTGATTCATCAGGTAATATTTTGCAAGATTTTAGTATTGTACAAACAAAGAATGCCATTCATGTAGTTAGTGCTCCATCTCCTGCTGCAACTTGTTCTTTACTAATTGGTGCACATATTGTGGAGATGATTAAAAAGAACTTTTCAATCACGAATTAACATTTACGGAGGATTGTATGAAATACGTATATGCTTTTCGACGCAGCGCATATTATCCATTTAATAGACAGGGGTGGCGGAATTTGCCAGCAGGTAATGCACTTAATTCATTTTTGGAAAAAGTGTCCGGAATGGGTTTTGATGGAATTGAGTTGGGATTGGACTATTTTTCGGATGATATTAGTGAAGCCAAGGATGAAGCATCAGAACTTCAAAAATTATTAGAAGGATTTGGATTGCCTTGTATTGCTCTTCGTGGAGGTGGAGGATTAGCATTGCCAAAAAATGCTGACAGAAATCTTAGTCGGTTAGAAACAATGATAGAGATTGGTTCGGTTCTCAAAGTGAGTGTCATAAATACTACTGCTACTATTCAATCTCGGAAAATTGGTGTTGTGTCAGAGAGAGGTGGTAAAAATCCTCATGGATCCAGTAGGGATGCATCCCATGAAGATTTTGAGAGATTGGCTGCATCGATTACAACTATTGGGGAAGATGCTTCAAAGGTCGGAATAATTCTAACATTAGAAGTTCATCAAAATTCAATAATTGATAATTCTTGGTCGGCATTGCATTTCTTGAACATGGTTGAGAGTAAAAATGTGTTTCTCAATCCGGATTTAGGAAATGTTTTGTGGAATTATGACATTCCTGAAGAGAATATTGAAGATTGTATAGTGGCATTAGCTCCTTATTCGAAATATTGGCATTGTAAGAATCTTCAAAGGATTCATGTTCCTGAGTTAGGCCATTCATATTTTGTGAGGTGTCCCTTGCCAGATGGTGATATAGACTATAGATATGCCATAGGAGCAATGATAGATGCTGATTTTAATGGATACTTAGCCATAGAGGGTGCAACAGACGGAGATTTCATTACTAAAGATTTAAAGTCGCTAATGTATATGAAAGAAATCTTTAACGACTTCAAATAATTCTTTTTGGTTCTCTATCTAAGCAGCGTATGTACATCTTTGTATGTGTTGACATGATTATTCGACTACTATAATATTATCAGTCGGCGCCCAATTAGATTTTGGTCTAATGGGTGCTTGCACTTTAACAATTGTATAGTGGTAAGAAACGTCAATTTTTCAGAGTTTGATCCTGGCTCAGGACAAACGCTAGCGGTGCGTCTAACGCATGCAAGTCGAACGGGCGAAGGGGCTTCGGCCCCCTAGCTAGTGGCAGACGGCTGAGTAACACGTAAGCAACCTGCCCCGAAGAGGGGGATAATCCGGAGAAATCCGGCCTAATACCCCATGTGCTCTCCTTTTAATACAGGAAGAGGAAAGGCTTCGGCCACTTTGGGAGGGGCTTGCGTCCCATCAGGTAGTTGGTAAGGTAATGGCTTACCAAGCCTAAGACGGGTAACCGGTGTGAGAGCACGATCGGTCAGAGGGGGACTGAGACACGGCCCCCACTCCTACGGGAGGCAGCAGCGAGGAATCTTGCGCAATGGGCGAAAGCCTGACGCAGCGACACCGCGTGGAGGAAGAAGGCTTTATTTGTTGTAAACTCCTTTTATTGGGGAAGAAACTAGACGGTACCCAATGAATAAGGGTCGGCTAACTAGGTGCCAGCAGCCGCGGTAATACCTAGGACCCGAGCGTTGTCCGGATTTACTGGGCGTAAAGGGCGCGTAGGCGGTTCATCAAGTCTTGTGTGAAATCTCTTGGCTTAACTGAGAGGCGCCACGGGAAACTGATGGACTTGAGGATAGCAGAGGAAAGCGGAATTCACGGAGTAGTGGTGAAATGCGTAAATACCGTGAGGAACACCAGTGGCGAAGGCGGCTTTCTGGGCTATTCCTGACGCTAAGGCGCGAAAGCGTGGGTAGCGAACCGGATTAGATACCCGGGTAGTCCACGCCCTAAACGATGGATACTAAGTATGGGGGGTATAGACCCCCTCCGTACTGTAGTTAACGCGATAAGTATCCCGCCTGGGGAGTACGGCCGCAAGGCTAAAACTCAAAGGAATTGACGGGGGCCCGCACAAGCAGCGGAGCGTGTTGTTTAATTCGATGATAAGCGAAGAACCTTACCAGGACTTGACATGTTTTTGACCGCCTGTGAAAGCAGGTTTTCTCTTCGGAGACAATTACACAGATATTGCATGGCTGTCGTCAGCTCGTGCCGTGAGGTGTTGGGTTAAGTCCCGCAACGAGCGCAACCCCTGTCGTTAGTTATAATTCTCTAGCGAGACAGCCCCCCAACGGGGGAGGAAGGTGGGGATGAAGTCAAGTCTTCATGATTCTTACGTCCTGGGCTACAAACACGCTACAATGGTTAGTACAAAGGGTTGCTATTACGCGAGTATGCGCTAATCCCATCAAAGCTAACCTCAGTTGGAATTGCAGGCTGCAACTCGCCTGCATGAACGTGGAGTTGCTAGTAACCGTAGGTCAGCACACTACGGTGAATACGTTCCCGGGCCTTGTACACACCGCCCGTCAAGTCATGGAAGTTGGCAACACTTGAAGTCGCCGAGCGAACCCGTATGGGACGCAAGCGCCGAGGGTGGGGCTGATGACTGGGACTAAGTCGTAACAAGGTAGCTGTACCGGAAGGTGCGGCTGGATCACCTCCTTTCTAGGGAGAGAAAGTTCCGAAAGGAACCACTCCCAGGTCTATCGATGAGTGTTGTATTTCTACTTGAAAAGCTGGAGCATGAGCCTATCACTATGGGTGGAGCTCGCTGGAAGAGATGAGGTACTTCCCTGAGAAAGCTCGTCGAGCACCTGATATTAATTTTCAGGAAATTTAAACTTTTAGACGTTTCTTTCCACTATACAGTTGTTAAAGTGTCATTTTGGATGATCAATTCCGTGGGGCTGTAGCTCAGTTGGGAGAGCACCTGCTTTGCAAGCAGGGGGTCAGGAGTTCGAGCCTCCTCAGCTCCACCATGTTTAGTATTCCTAAGTAATTATAATTTCATTTTCAGAATATTGAGATTCAAATATTTCTTCGTTGATTGTTAAGCCTAGCCCTATGAAATTTCCAAGGATATGCTTTCCATTTTCGAATTTGAATGAGTCCTTTAAAAAAATATTTGGTAAGTATCTTTCATCTTCTACCGAAACAAAATTTTCTGATATTGATCCAAAAATTATGTTAGCACGAGTTCCGAAATTTCCATTTCCAAAGCAGTGAGGTATCGACCTTACCTTTGTTTCTTTAAGTCTTGCTTCAATCTTTAACCAATTTGTAAATCCTTCACCTAAAATATCTGGTTGGTAACCGTCAATCAAATTATTTTTTATTAGTTCTTCAAATATTGGGCTTATTGGTTGTCTATCTACTTCGCCACATACAAGCATAGTAGAACTGCCTATCTTCTCCAGAATTGATCGGAGTTTTTTGTAATCCTCAACATTTTGTGTCACCATTTCCTCTAGCCAAAACAAGTTGCAATGAGCTGTTTCTTGGATAAAAGTCTCTAGCAAATCTAATCTATTGTCATATCCAAAATTTGCGTCGACCATTATTTTAATATTTTTGCCCACTGCCTTCCTAATTTGTGAAACTACTTCTATATCTCTTTTCAAACCATCCATTGGTAACATCCATTTCCCTGGTCTCCCTACTTTAATTTTCATCTCTGTGTAACCGTGCTTTACAGATGAAGTTGCCTCTTCTACTAGTTTTGAAACACCTTTTGAGGGATATAATTGGTCATGGAAATATAGAGTAGTATCGTAAGCAGAAATTTCTTTTTTCGGTTGCTGGTTAAATAATAAAGTTGCAGGGATGTTCTTGTTTCTACCTAGTAAATCCGATGCCAGGATACTCATCCATCCGTTTTGAGGCTGGCTAAATGCTTTTTCAACTCTCTTATTTGGACAGGTTACTTTTCCGTTTGCATCAGTTGTAAAGAAATCTTTCACATCGAATCCCAGAAAAATTTCTTTAAGGGTGTCCCTCAATTTTTCTAGACTGTTGTGAGGTTGGTTCATAAAACGCGCAGCATTTACAATTCCTTCATTTCCCGCATCGGTTTTGGCTCTTAAAATCCATTCTGTTTTAGAAAGGCCAATATTGTCACGCATTGAGTTTTTACCGATTTCCTGTCTGTAAAATGTAGGGACTTGAGTAACACTGATTTGAGAAATTTTTTCAGAATTCATAAATTTTCCTTTTATTGAGAAACTTTCTGTGAATATAGCATAAGTTTTAAAGTGAGGAAATTTTTAGAATAGTTGTGTGATTGAGGGCGAGGTAATGGATTTTTTTTAACGAAAAAAGTATAATGCGCTCAATTAGAATTCGGGGTATCAAATGACAATAACAAATGTAAACCATGATGCAAGTTTAGTAGCTCATTTACTAAGACGTGCCGCGTTTGGATCTACTCCTATAGAATTCGATCGTGCAGTTGAACAAGGCTTTGAAGAGACATTACATCAGCTGTTAAATCCATCTATTAAAGATGAAATTCCTGAAGATTTGATACGTAGGTACCACGTTGAGTTATCAGATTTGAGATCTAGTGGTGGAGCCTACTGGATGTATCGATTAGTCATGACAGATACACCGTTGAGAGAGAAGATGTGTGTATTTTGGCATCGATTATTTGCTACTGCGGTTCATAAACTTATACAAAATAAAGTTGGTATTAATCAAATTGATATGTTTAGAGCCCATGGAATGGGTCGGTTTGACAACCTACTACTTGAGTTGTCAAAAGATCCAGCAATGATTATGTGGCTTGATAATCAAGATAACCATGCTGCAAATATTAATGAGAATTATGGCCGAGAGATTTTGGAATTATTTTCAATGGGTGTTGGGAATTATACTGAAGATGATATTAAAGAAACTGCGAGAGCGTTTACGGGATGGAGAATAGTGAATCCTGAATACATGTCGATTAGGATGCGGAACAATACTGCTAGGCCTTACGGATACATGTCTTGGGAATTTGAATATGATGATGATGACCATGATCATGGAGAGAAAACCATTTTAGGACAAACGGGTAATTGGAATGGTGAGGATGCCGTGAGGATAATTTGTGAACAAGATGCTACTGCAAGATACTTGGCAAGACATTTATATCATTTTTTTGTAGCTGATGAGTTTCCCGTACCTCAGTGGCCTCATGAGGCTCCCAAGGATCCTGATGCAATCAATTTAATGGTTCAAGCATATTTTGATTCCGACCATAGTGTTAAAGAGATGTTGAAAGCAATGTTTGAATCGGAGTTTTTTAAAGATAGTTCTTCACGTTTTGCTAGAATCAAAAGTCCTGTGGAAATGGTTGTCGGAACAATGAGATTAGCGGGTCCTATAGATTTGCCTGCTAATGAACTTTTTGCTGCCGAGGCTGCCTGTGCAAATATGGGGCAAGGATTATTGCGTCCTCCGAGTGTTGAAGGTTGGCAAGGGGGTGCTGAGTGGATTAATACTGGAGCATATGTTGAGCGAATTAATTTTGCTAGTCGAATTTTGTCAGATCCAAACAAAAAAGGTATTAGAGATCTTATTGATCGGATTAAATCATTTTCTCAAACACCTGAAATGAATTCAGATGATTTAGTAGATTATTCCTTAATTGTTTTGGGCCCATTGAATGTTTTAGATAGTACTAGAAAAGGCTTGAAGAAATATGCCTCTAAATTTATTAATTTGTCTTGGGAGAATGACGACAAATCATATAAATTTGATGAAGCTGCGGTTTCAATTATTCAGTTGATTGTTTCAACACAAGAATATCAAACTGTGTAGGAATACATGATGACAACTACTAAACTACAATTGAGATATTTAACAAATGTAGGATTCTGTGCAGATTTTGGAGGGCGAGGGTTTTCGCTTCCTACAGCAATGGTTATTAGACCCGATGGAACAATTTTTGTTGTTAGTCGTGGTAAGGCTAGCACAAAAGGCTCTAATGGGATCCAATTAGTTACTGCAGATCATGATTTTATTGGACAGATTGGTACGTGGGGATCTGAGCTTGGAGGAATGATTTGGCCTACTGCTGCGGTGTTAGATGAAGATGAAAACTTATATTTGGCTGATGAATATCTCCAAAGAATTACAAAATTTGATAGAGATGGCAATCCACTCAGTTTTTGGGGTGTTAAAGGAGATCGGGAGGGTCAATTTAACCAACCAAGTGGGATGTTATATAGAGACGGGAATTTGATAATTGTGGATTCAAAAAATAATCGAATTCAAACCTATACCGTTGATGGAAAATTTGTAGGACAATGGGGTTCTTCAGGAAGTGATGTAGGACAATTTAATTTGCCATGGGGGATTGCTGAAGATTCTGATAAAAACATCTATATCGCCGATTGGAGAAATGATCGAATCCAGAAATTTTCAGCAGATGGGGAATTTCTAAAAGTAATTGGAGAATCAGGTGATGGTGAGGGGCAGTTTGACCGTCCATCTGGAATGGCAATTGATAAAAATGGTAACATTTTTGTTGCCGATTGGGGGAATCAAAGACTCCAGGTAGTTGATTCAGATGGCTTGTATTTATTTTCTCATAGAGGTGCCGCAGATTTAAATCCATGGTCTGTTGAATATTTGTCTTCTCAAGATGATGAACGTCGAGCAAGGGAGTCATTTGTTCCGATGTATGATTCCAAAACGGATGATCAACATGAATTATCGGCTAGAATTGAACCATATTTTTGGGATCCAGTAGCAGTGACACTTGATCAAGAACAAAGGGTTTATGTTTTGGAAACAGGACGCCATAGATTTCAAATATTTGAAAGAATATAGTTAGAGAGATATTTTAGGAGTAATTTTATGGGGGATAAGAAAATAGTTGTTGTTCAACTCTCAGGAGGAAATGATTATTTGAATTGTATTATTCCTTATACTAATTCAGAATATTTAGATAATCGTCCCAATGTTCGCATTACTGAAGAAAAAGTTTTGCCAATAGGCGGTGGCTTGGGAATGAACCCATCTATGGCTCCTATCAAAGAATTGTTTGATGATGGCAAGGTTGCAATTATACATGGTACAGGTTATCCAGATCCAAACAGATCACATTTTCGATCTATGGACATCTGGCATACTTCTGAACCTACTAAGGTAGGTAATGAGGGTTGGTTAGGGAATGCAATCAATCAGATGTATCCGAACAGGGATAACGTAGTTGCAGCTGTAAATTTTGCATCAGCGCTACCTCGTGCACTTGTGTCCCCTGGGGCACCAGTGGCATCGGTGACTAATTTAGATTCCTATGGTCTGATGAATCATATGGATAATTCTCAAAATCATACTGAAGCATTACAAGCATTCAAAGATATTTATAGTCAAGCGATTGGAAGTGGCCCCGTAATGGATTATCTGACTGAAACGGGTTTGAATGCATTAAAAGGTACTGAAATTTTAGGAACAGTTACTGAAAAATATTCATCCAATGTTGAATATCGAACGGATTCATTTTCTAAGTCGATTAAGGGTGCTGCGCAGGTACTGCAAGCCGATATTGGAACTAGGATTTGTTATACACAACATGGTAGTTTTGATGCCCATACCAATGGAATTGCACTTCAAGAGGGCTTGCTTACTGATGTTTGTAGCGGTATATATGATTTTTATGAAGACATGAAACAAGCAAACAAGAGTGATGATGTAATACTTTTTGTGTTTTCGGAATTTGGTAGACGGGTTAAGGATAATGGAAACGGGACTGACCATGGATCTGGTGGAGTTGCGTTCGTTATAGGTGATGCGGTAAATGGTGGACATTACAGTGAATATCCATCTCTTTCAAGTAACCAATTGGTGGAAGGGGATCTTAAATTCAATGTTGATTTCAGGAGTATTTATTCAGAATTATTGGAAGATTGGCTTGAGGTTGATGCTCGTCCAGTAGTCAAGAATGAGTATGAGAAGTTGGGATTTTTTAAATAATTACCTAATCTTCTGTCCTACGTGATATCTTTAATGAAATAATATTCACTTGGAGTTTTTGTGGAGGAATTATGAATAAGCAGTATGAGTGCGCAAAATGTGGAAGTACTCAATTTACAAACAATGAAATTCGTACAACTGGGTCAGGGCTTTCGAGATTCTTTGACATTCAGAATCAGAAATTTACAGCTGTGACATGCAATAATTGTGGATATACTGAACTGTTTAAAGTCCAAGGCGGAGGAATTGGAAACTTCTTTGATTTCTTGAGTGGATGATTATAATTATTGTATTTAATTAATTTTGGGAGAAAACTATGGTAGATTCGGAAATTGTGTACTCTGATGACATTTCAGAACAGTATGAGCAGTTAAAATTAGATCCTTGGACAGAGAGGTTGAAAAAATCTCGTGAAGAATTAGCGTATGATCCAGCGCGTCCATTGTATCATTTCTCTTCTCCGGAAAATGTCATGAATGATGCCAATGGATTAAGTCACTGGCAAGGGAAATATCATTTATTTTATCAGTTTGTTCCATCCGAATTACCTCTTGCTGAAAGAGAGTTAGTTCGTCAACAAAAACATATGGATAGGCATGTTCTTTGGGGACATACTGTTAGCGATGATTTAATTCATTGGCGAGATCTTCCACCTGCTTTGTATCCTACTACTGAAGTCGATTGTTTTAGCGGACAATCTTTGGTAGAAGACGATAGAGTCATAGCGATTTATCACGGAACACATTCTGGGAATGCACTTGCGACATCTTCAGATCCATTGCTTTTGAATTGGGAAAAACATCCTGACAATCCTGTAATCACGGGTGAAGATATTGGAAATGGAGATGTTGAAATACCGTCCAGTTCTATTAAAGGTATTGATACTGGTGGTCGCCCAGTAAGAATTTTCGATCCATGCATATGGAAAGAAACAGATGCGTATTATGCTTTGTCTGGGGCGTAT
The DNA here is from genome assembly GCA_022447855.1 of SAR202 cluster bacterium. GTDB lineage: Bacteria > Chloroflexota > Dehalococcoidia > Lucifugimonadales > UBA6927 > UBA6927. The sequence continues at coordinate 351,701 of JAKUTX010000001.1, read as the reverse complement.
TGGAAAGGTAAATTTGGTGGGGATGTAAGAGGTTTTGATGCTACTGGAGTAGATCATCTCTTTCGCTCTGAGGATCTTGCTAATTGGGACTATATTGGACCATTGTTTGATGATGGATTTTTTCAGGAGCCTGGAGAAGATTGCGCTGTTCCTAATTTTTGGCCTATTGGTAATGGTAAACATATGTTGTTGCTTTTCAGTCATAAACGAGGCGGAAGATATTATTTAGGTAATTATGATGAAGATACTCATAAGTTTACCCCTGAATCTCATGGGCGCATGTGTTACGGGGCTTATAATAATGCTTCTTTACACGCTCCTAGTGCGACAGTGGATGCCGCTGGCCGTTATTTGGGTGTCTTTAACACCAAAGAAGGTTGGCCAGATAGCGCATGGCGAGATACAATGACATTAACAAGACATTACTGGTTAGCAGATGATAACTCTTTGAGGCAAGCGCCTGCAGGAGATGTAGAGTCTCTAAGGTTTAACCATGAGAGATTCACGAATATTACTATAGATGCTAATCAAGAGATTGTTCTTCCTACTGATGGCGGAAAAGCGATAGAACTACAAATTACTATTGATCCTAAAGATGCACGTGAAGTAGGATTTTCTGTGTTGCGCTCGAGTAATGCAGAAGAGCAAACTAGAATTTCATTTTTGAGACAGTACGGTGGTCGCCTTGAAATACCAGATTTGTTGCAGATTGATATTTCGGAGTCTTCTCTTAATGAAGAGGTCTGGGGTCGTCCAGCTGAAATTGGTCCTCTGGAATTAGATTCAGAGGAAAAATTACATTTGAGAGTATTTGTTGATAGAAGTATTATCGAGGTTTTTGCTAATGACAAGCAATGCTTAACCGTAAGAGTGAATCCCGAGAGAGAAGATAGTAGAGGAATTTCCTTTTACTCCAGAGGTTCAAGTTCAGAATTAGTTCAGTTAGATATGTGGCAAATGCAAAGTATTTGGCCTGAGCTGAAACAATTCGAAGGGAAATAAGTTCCCAATCAAATTTATATAATTTCTTCAGGTTTTGTGTTACTGAATCTTATCCTGAATCTTTCCTCAAGGTTCCTTCTTTCATTTTCATTAACACTTTTGCCCTGAAAATAATCATCGACTTCAAAAGCAATTAGAGCCTCTCTAGAAGAGAGGTCAGTGACTCCCTTTAACTTTCTTATTAACCTTGACACATGTTTTTGGGGTAAATGAACTATCTTGCGCATATTTTCAAATTCATGGATATTCGATTTATTAACGGGTGATTCGGATATAGTTCGATTCTCTTTGATGTTTGATACTTGTGATGCATTGAACTGAGGCATAAGTCCAATGTATTCTACGGCGTTTTTTTTAGTTTGGGACCATGGTTTAATCCCTTCTTTGTCAACAATAGATCGGAATTTTTTATATCTTTCATTTTCTTCAAAACGCATTTCTATTACATTAAAATCTAACATTTGATTTCCTGGGGATATATTGTGTATACGCATCATTAGGCTACGTTCTTCAAAGTCTACTGACCCTGGGTGAATTTTCTCGATTTCGTTTAAAATTCTATGGATCCAAAAAATTTCAGCATATAAAGATTTTTGTTGGACATTTGTCCAATCAGGGTCAGTGAGCGAGACTTTTATATATTCTTGTATAAATCCAATAGAACAGGGTTCTCCAAGTGTTGTTAGATAGTAATCCATGGCCTCTGTCGCATAGTTAGTATGTTGAAGTTGTATTTGAAAAATCCCATTACCTATTGAGGAAGCATATTTGAAAGGGGCATGCAAATCATAAGATTTTTTATCTTGAAAAATCCCCTGATCTCTAAAATCCTTCATAATTATTTGATAAGTTTTGGGGTGGTAAATAGGATATATTATGCCTGTATTTTCCCTGATAGATTTTGCTTCAAGTTCTTGAAATTTCTTTAAACAATCTATCGCATTGAACTTTGGGCCAAATGATAGCATCCATTCTTGTATGAGTAGCTTTACTCCCTGTAATACGGGTTTTTGAGGCATGTTATTTCTAAATACTCCACAAAAGGTTTGATGAACTCCATTATAATAACATAAGTATTCATCAAAGGTAATTCATTATTTCTGAAAATCCATTTTAAGTCAGCTGTTCGGAATTGAAATGGTTTAAATGTTTAAGCAAGAATCATAAAAATGTTTGATTGTTAATGTATGAAATTATATGAGTTCGTTTAATAATGTTTTTCTGGTAAATGGTTTGCAAATTTTTGATATGTGCTCTGGGCTACCAGATTTGAACGATTTGTTTGCAGCTGATCCAACTAACATTGAAGCTGCGCCTTGTTCGTGTCCTGCGTCACGCCCAAATTCATCAGTGTTTTCATGGTGTTTGAAAATTCGCTCTTGTAGCAATTGATCTCCACCACCGTGCCCTCCTATACCTTCTTCGATAGCTACTTGGTAAGGGGGGTCAAAAATCGGGTGTACAATTAATTTGTGCCTTGCTGTTGTAATTGATTGTTGATCTGCTTCTATTGTGGTTCCTATAATGGAACTTCTGTGATTTTCTTCATACTCGATTCGACCTTCAGTACCATTGAAAGCGATGTGAAAACCTTCTCTTGGCAAATATGCATTAAGAGAATAATTCAGAGTAATTCCAGTCCTATATTGAACCAGTAGACTCATTGAATCTTCAATGCTAATGTTGTCGCCAAATACATTACGATCTCTAAAATATCCATCGTGTTTTTCCGCATCTAAATATAAGGCTTTCATTCTTTCATCTGAATCTAGGCTTAATGCAAATGGGTCATTCGATGTTTCATTTCCATGGTATCTTTCATAGACAATTTTTTCCCCTCTTGATTCTGCATTACTCCGACCGTAAAATCCCAATTTCCCAAATCCAAATACGGTTTCAGGTACAGAGTTTGTCCACCAATTAACTAAATCAAAATGATGAGTTGATTTGTGAACTATTAGTCCTCCGGACTTATCTTTTTCTCGGTGCCATCTTCGGAAGTAGTCTGCTCCATGGGATGTGTTGAGCCAATATTCCATGTCAACGTGGATGAGTTTGCCGATAGTATTTTTTAACAAAAGTTCTTTGACTTTTGTTGCACCTGGGGCCCATCTATAGTTGAATGCAACTCTTAATTTCCTGCCGGATTTTTCTATTGCCTGAATTATTTCTGCACATTTCTCTGCATCTATAGTCATAGGTTTTTCTGTTATTACATCACAACCTAGTTCTAGTGCTTCAATAATATATTTGTGATGCATAGCATCAATAGTCGTTACAATAACTACATCAGGTTTAGTTTGAAGAATCATTTTATGAAAATCATTCGAGTGGAATGTTGGGACATCATTGTATTCGTGTTTTTCTATTAAATTTTGATTGTAAAAATTTAATCTGGATGGATTGGGATCAGATAGTGCAACTAATTCTGAATCATCACGAAATTTTGTAACCAATGGTTCGATGAACATATTGGCTCTGCTTCCTGTTCCCACTAGGGCATATTTTGTTTTGAAATTGGACATTACTTACTCACTGGGGATTTTAGTTAGGCCAATTATAAATGATTTATATAATTGATTCCTAATTCAGTATTATGACAAATTTTTTTGGTAATATTCTAAAAAGATTGGGGATTAGGAGAATAGAATGAAATTATCTTTTAGGGACTTGATTAACAGATTGGACAATCTGTCTGAATTAGCTTATCCACCGATGATAGGAGAATCTTCAGGGGCACAAACTAGCTACAATCGTGATTCTATTTACAATGAGTCTACTGGAGAATATGAAAATTGGGATGAAAATCGAGATGGAGAGGGATTTATTCGAAAAGAGGGTAACGGTTTTGTAGTTTTTGAGGCAGATGGGCCTGGGGTAATATGGAGAGTGTGGTCTGCAAATCCTCAAATGGGGCACATAAAGATATTTTTGGATGGTTCCAAGAAACCAATCATTGATACTCCATTTGAGCACTTTTTTTCTAGATTTCAAGCAGGAGAAAGTACTGCAAATTTACCAGACAGCGACTGGTATCAATACGTGAATTTCCCCAACTTGGTTTACACGCTCTCAAGAGGAAGAAATAGATTTCTTCCTATTCCTTACAACCGAAGTTGTAAAATAATTTTTGATCGTGACTGGGGTAGATACTTTCATTTTACGTATACTACGTTCCCAAAAGATACTGATTTGCCTTTATTTGATGGTGTTTATGATAGAGAGGCTTCTAAAGATTTGGCTCAATTAGATTACAGATTATATAACCGTGGTCGACCAAAGGAAGAGTCTTCGATATCAGAGAATGATTATATTACTAAGATAATTGCTCCGGGGGAAACGGTTACTTTTGCTGATATTAAAGGTAATCGCGCTATTACAGAGACTTCAGTTTATGATATTCATTCTCTGACTACTGAATCTTTAAGAGAATTAGCGATTAGTATTTATTGGGATGGAGAACGATCCCCAAGTGTTTGGAGCCCATTAGGAGATTTTTTTGGAACTGCTCCGGGGATTAATTATTATAGATCATTACCGGTTGGCATGACTGAGGGGAAATTTTATAGTAGATGGTTTATGCCATTTTCATCTCAAGCATGTATAAATATTACTAATGATGGAGTTGAGTCAAGAGAAGTAACTTTGGGTGTTAGGCACGAAGCTTTGGGTCAAAATGCTGATACATTGTTGAGATTTCACTGTAAGTGGCACCGTGATCAACTTTTAGAAATTCCAAAAAATGAAGGACGTACAATAGATTGGCCTATGTTAATTACTAAAGGCTCTGGGAGGTTTTGTGGTGTGCATCTGCATATTTGGAATGTATGGGAAGAGCCAGAAAAAGATGCTACGAGGTGGTGGTATGGCGGGAGAGCAGATGATAAAAGTGTTACTACATGGTGGGGAGAAGGTGATGAAAAATTTTTTGTAGATGGAGAAAAATTCCCTAGTACATTCGGAACAGGTTCGGAAGATTATATTGGTTACGCATGGGCTGCAATTCCTCCATTTCCACGATTTGAGAGTCCTTTCGCATCGCAGCCACAGATTGAAGTAGACGCTAAAGGCCATACATCTGTGAATAGGTTTCATATTGCTGACAATATTCCTTTTCAAAAATCGTTTGAAGCAAGTATTGAGAGATATATGCCAGAAAGGTGGGGTGGTGGCGATGATTCAAACATAAATTTCACAGTTGGTAACAATGTATGTATGTATGATGCTGTAGCTTATTGGTATCTAGACCGGGATGGTAAAGATCCGTATGGACCTCTCCCTTTATCAGAGAGGTTGGGGTATTTTGATAATCCTGATGCTTACTCTTAGATGAAAATTCAGTTCAGATTTTAGTTTGTATGAGTATTTGAATTTGAAGCTTTGAATATTGTAAAAGCCATTGCAATTATTCCTAAACCACTTGCAATGAAATAAGTTGATTGAACTCCTGCCACGAAAGCTTGCTGAATATTTATGTTACCTGACTCGACTACAGATCTCATTTCGGATTGTTGTCCGTTGTAGGACATTACCGCTACTACTACTGCTGTAGCGACTCCAATCCCAACAACATTTGCAGCGTTCCTTGTTAAATTTATTAAACTTGCAACTGAAGCTTGTTTTTCATTGGGTGTTTCTCCAAGGATTGAACTATCATTAGGTGGTCCAAATAATGTGTGGCCAATACTTTGAGTAAATATTGCGAAAAGAACGTACCAATAGCTAGTGTTCATGGTTACAAATGCTAACATTGATAGGCCAAAAATATTGAAACATAAGCCTAAAATACTTAATCTTTTCCATCCGTACTTGTCTGATAATTTTCCACTAATTGTAGAACCAGAAACCATCATTAATGCACCGGGTATAAATATCAAACTCATTTTAGCTGGGGACATTCCTACAATGCCTTGGAGGAAGATTGGCATTAGGAAACGAATTCCTGACATACCTATAAAAAGGATGAATTTGCATGCGATTCCGACACTGAATATTTTGTTTTGGAACATTCGAACATCTAACAATGGTGATTGAGTACGAAGTTCCCAACGAATGAATATGCCTATGATAACTATTACTATTGGAAATGCAGCCAATATGAGTGGTGAGGTCCAACCTACCCTTGGTGCGTATGAAATTGTTAGCAAAAATAACACCAAGCCTAGTGTTGATAATGATGCTCCAATCCAGTCAAAAGTTTGGTTTTGGCTCTTTTGGCCTTCTGATCTTTTATCAAGGATTATTGAAGCAGCTAGGAATCCTGAAAAGGCTAGTATTCCTGTAACCCAAAAAACTGATTGCCATCCTAAAATTCCTAATATTAATCCTCCAATTGGAGGGCCTGCAACAGCTCCAGCACCAACAACACTTACATGCATCCCAATTATTTGCCCTCTTTGATTTTGAGGAAATGCAGAAATGTTCATAGCCATAGATGTTCCTTGAGTCATTGCAGCACCAAATCCTTGAATGGTTCTTGCAATAATTAGGGTTTCGACATTTTGTGAAAACCCAGCAGCGATTGCTGAAATAGCCATGATTAGAAATCCAGACAAATAGACCGGTTTACGTCCAATAATGTCAGCCAATCTTCCCATTGGTAGCAACATGGAAGCTATTATCAATAAATATCCAGTGACTATCCATTGAGCTGTTGAAAGATCTGTGTCAAAATGGGAGGCTATAGATGGTAATGCGATGCTAGCACTTCCATTGTCAGCTACGGAAGTAAAAGTTCCGATCGCGATTGCTGCATATGCCCACCATTTGTAGTGACTGTCTTTTATCGACTTTGGATTCATTTTAGACAGTTTATTTAGCATTGGTCGATGTTAGCATATTTTGGCAAATATGATACTAAATAGTAATTTCGAGACTAGATTATTATTTAACATCCACCTGGCTGATTGATAATGATTCTCAATCCGTAATAATTGAGAATCATTCTCATTTATTACGGATTAAGATAAGATTTCAGTCTTTTTGCAATAAATTAACGTTATATTTCAAAATTAGTGTATAATTGCATAATTAAATGGTGTTTCTTAGAAGAGTTAGAGATTGAATCACTAGCAATCGTAATATCATAGGGAACATGGATAAAAGGAGAACTAAATGGTATTTACTGATAGAGAACTGACTTGTCAGGATTGTGGTGATACATTCATCTTTTCTGCAGATGATCAGAGTTATCACGAACAAAGAGGCTTTAACAACGAGCCAAAACGTTGTAATTCTTGTCGCCAACAGAGAAGGAATAATTTTGGCGGGAGATCTGGAGGCGGAGAAAGAGTAATGCACACAGTTACTTGTAGCGAGTGTGGTAATGAAGCTTCTGTTCCTTTCAAACCACGTGGTGATCGCCCCGTATATTGTAGTGACTGTTTTAGGAATCAGCGTTCCTAGAATTTTCGCTTCATTTAATTAAATATTTTCTCTCTTTCAGTTAGATATCAAGCTGAGAGGATGTAACTTGTCAGCCAAGACAGTTCGCTTTGCGATTATTGGTTCTACTGGAGCAATAGGTTCTACTCAGATTAGTGCAATTAGTCATGTTGATTGTGCCCAACTTGTAGGAATACATGCACGTACTAAATCTGAACTGTTCTCCCAGGCTAAAATGTTGGGGGTAAAACCTTTTGTTGATTTAGATTCATTACTTGCTGATAAAGATGTTGATGCAGTAATTATATCTACTCCCCATCCGTCGCATGAATTTTTAGCGACCAAAGTTGCTGAATCTGGAAAACACGTTTTGACAGAAAAGCCAATGGGAGTAACGCCAAAAAGTGCAAAAAAAATGATTGATGCTGCCAAGTTTTCCAATGTTAAACTTGGAGTTCTTTTTATGATGAGGTTTCAACATGCTTATCAAAAGGCTAAAGAAATTTTAGATTCAGGGACTATTGGTGATTTATATCTAGCTCAGTTGAATTGGACTTGTATACGAACCCAGGATTATTTTGACCGAACAGACTGGAGAGGTAAATGGTCTCATGAAGGTGGTGCGGTATTATTGAATCAGGCAATCCATGGATTAGATTTGTTACACTGGTTTACTGGTAGCCCAAATTCGATTGTTGCTAGTGCATTAACTAGAATGCATACAATTGAAGCTGAAGATTATGTTTCTGCAATATTAGATTATGATTTTGGACACGGAATTGTCCATTTGAGTACTATCCAAGCTCCTCCGCAGAGTAGGATTGAGTTGTGGGGTGATAAAGGGGGAATAGTAATTGACAAAGGGGAATTATCGCTTTACAGACTAAAGAAATCTATCAATGAATTTATATTAGAAGATTCAAGGAATTTGGGGGGAAGGGATTTTCCTTCAATTGATTATGAGATTGATAGGATGAATTTTGATTCTATTCCGAATTTACATGTTCCTGCAATTGAAGATTTTGCAAAGGCTATTTTAGAAGACAGATCGCCTTTTGTGTCCGGAGAAGACGGAATTGGATCACAGCATCTTGCGGCTTCTATGCTTTTATCTTCTTGTGCTAATAAGAGAGTTCACTTTCCTGTGGATGATTTAGAGTATCAAAAATTATTAGATCATTTAATTGATAAAGGGGAATTGACTAATTTTTAAGTTTTCTTTTGTCAGAGACCACTTCGCCATTCTTTATTACTAATTTGAGATTTCTTAAATTCCTTATGTCTTCTAGTGGGTTGTCACCTACAACTATTAGATCAGCGATTTTCCCTTTTGATATAGTGCCTAATTGATTTCCTACTCCGCATAATTCTGCCGCTTTTGCAGTTGCGGCAAGTAAAGTTTCCCATTCAGTTGCACCGCATTTTACCCATAAACCCATTTCAAGCAAGCAGGAGTCTTTTAAGGGTTTAATGTCAGAACCGAGGGCCATTTTGACTCCGGATTTTAGGCTTTTTAAAAACCATTTTGAGTGCTCTTTGGATGCGTTTTCTGCTCTAGTGCTGAGGTGTTGATTTAAATTCCTTTTTTGAGACCATTCTTTTTCCCATGAATCTGTAGATTGTGAATCTGTAAGTTGAGTAATTGCAAGAGTGGGCACATACCAAGTACTATGCTCTATCATTAGTTCAATACATTCTTCATCCATTATGTATCCGTGCTCAATAGAATGAGCACCCATTGTTGAAGCTTTTTTGACTGAAAGTGGATTTGTTGCATGTGCCATTATTTTCATATTCCGTTTTTTGCAAATTGCGAATGCAGCCTCTAATTCTTCATCGAGTAGAAAGGAATGCTTGTGCTGGTCCCAGTTTGGTCCCATTATCCCGCCAGATAAATTCAATTTGATATGATCGACGCCATTTTTTATTTGAGTGCGAATGTTTTCAACAAACCCGAAGGGACCGTCACATTCTATTGCTTGTCCTGAGTCTAAGAAATGACCTGCAGTAGATGTTAGAAAATTTCCACTAGCGAATACTCTTGGGCCAATATATTGATTTTTTTCGAAGGCGTCTCGCCACAAGACGTCTAAGAAATGAGCAGCACCTCCTGTTCTTACTCCCGTTACGCCACTTTCAGTAAGTCCTTCGATTAGACGCTGCCCAAAAAGTAAAGCTTGCTCAGCAATCGATACGCTCGGGGGCAATGGATAGTCTGGATGAATGTGTACATCCCAAAGTCCAGGCAAAACAAATTGGCCATTTAGGTTGATAATGGAATCAGTATTTTCGTCGAATTGTATTGTCTGGGAAAGTAGAATATTTGTGATTTTCCCATCTTCTATTATTATGGATGAGTTGGGTTTGGGTATAGGATCAATGCAATCTATTATTGTGGCATTTGTTAATACTAGGCGCATTATTTCCTCCGAAGTTTTTGGTTGTAGATTAACAGATTTTTAAAATTAATATTGTCATAGGAATTATTATATTTTGGATACATAATCTTTTGAGGTATTATGGCTGAATGGAAAACTTTTCTACCTCTAAATCCAAATTGAAAATAATATTTATTTTTCTGATTATTTGTTTGATCTTTTTAGTTTTTGCAGTATTTATGTCTTTTGGTTTAGTTAACCGAGAATCTGTAACTAGCATGAGCGGGCTTACAAATGTTGGCAAAGATATGCCCAAGATTAATGCTAAGTCATTTGAGGAAGAAACAGTTGTTTTAGATCCAAAATCTAATATTCCAATGGTTATTAATTTTTGGGCTTCTTGGTGTGCTCCATGTGTAGATGAGGCTCCAGTTTTACAACAATCTTGGGAGCAATATAGGGACGAAGGAGTACTATTTGTAGGTGTGAATTTTCAAGATGATCCAGCAGATGCGCAAGAACATATCTCTCATTTTGAAATTACATATCCTAATCTTGCTGATCCTGAAGGGCACATCTCAATAGATTTTGGAGTAATAGGAATTCCAGTTACTTTTTTTGTGGATTCAGACGGGACAGTTTCAGGAAGATACGTAGGATCTATACCAAAATCTCAGCTGGATAATTGGTTATCTGATTTAGATTGATTAAATCAAAACTTGATTACATAAAGTTGGATCTTTTTCCCTCTAGGTTGGTTTTAATATCCAACAGACAAGCTTTACCATCAGCATTAAGCCGCTTTGCTTCTTCGATTGCTGGTATCACACCGGAAGGTTCCGAAACTCTTATGCCGACTGCTCCTAATCCTTCGGCAATCGTTGCATAATCTCCAGACATGTAAGTGACTCCAGATAATTCTTTAGATGCAGGATATCCTCCTGGATATGTAGCCATGCCTCCATTGTTGAGTAATACGGTGGTTATAGGAAGGCCTGATCGGACTGAGGTTTCTAAATCCAGTCCAGACATTCCAAATGCTCCATCACCCATGAAGTTGAGACAAAAACGTTCTGGTTTGGCTTTTTTGGCTCCAATCATTAGTGGTATGCCGTATCCTAGGTGGGTAGTTTTACCCCATCCGATATATGTATGTGGTAATGAAGCCGTGTAAAAAGGCATAATAGTATCTCTTGGAGCACCTGCATCATGAGTTACAATACTGTTATCCTTATCAAGTGTTTTTTGCAAATCCCCAATAACTCTGTATGTATTTATTGGTTTTTCGTTTGAGTTTAATAATGGAGCCCACTCCGCAAGCCATTCAGATTTTAAAGCTCTAATTTCATTGATTACACCATTTGTATCTTCTCTTCCACTACTTCCAATCTCTTCCTTCACAGCTTCAATTAGAGATTGGAGTGTTAATTTTGCATCACCATTTAGACCTACGTCAATTGAATAATCCTTGTTGATATCGTCAATGTTTTCACTGTTTTGGATAAGTACCTTATTTTCTGGGAAGGATTGTCCATAGGACGTTCTAGTTAGGCTGGATCCAATAGCGAAAAGAACATCTGATTCTTGCAACCATTTGTGTGCTGGTAGAGTGGTAGTTCCACTACCAGAGCCAAGAGATAGTGGATGTTGTTCATTAAAGCTTGATTTGCCAGGCATGGAACAGAAAACAGGTATTTTAGTGAGTTCTGCGAGTTCTGTAAGTTCGTCGCTAGCATTTGCTAATAAAGTTCCCATGCCAGACCAAATAACAGGTTTTTTCGCACTAAGTAGAACTTTAGCAGCCTCTATTACATCAGATTCGGCGGCTGAAGAAGCTGATCTTTTCGGAGGAGAATAATGCAATGCTGATTCGGAGACTTCAGAGTCCGCAACATCTTTTGGAATCTCTATTACTACAGGCCCCGGGCGTCCATTTCTAAGTGCATGGAATGCTCTTCTCATTGTTGCCATAGTTTGGTCAGGGGAAAGGATCACTTCGGCATGTCTGGTTACAGATTCATAGGTTTTTACAGGAGAGAAGTTTGGTTTCACAGCATATTGATCTAGCTGGTTTCCTCCCTGGAGGACTAAAATTGGTACATTGTCAGCATAAGCTTGAGCAATTCCGCCCATAGAATTTTCTGCTCCAGGCCCACCTTGGGTAATAACTACGCCAAATTTTTTGCGCCCATTTAATCTGCTATATCCGTCAGCTGCCATAATTGCTCCACGTTCATGTCTGAACATTACTAGTGGTATTTTTTCTCCAGCAACTGACTCAATAAGGTCATTTGAGGGGAAACACGAAATCCATTCAACGTTCTCTAGTTTTAATGCTCTGGCTACTGCTTGATTTGTATTCATAGGGACTCCCTTGTATTTCTTAGAGACAAAAGCCTCAGTAGCTAAATATATCATGTTTTAGAGATAAACATCAACCAGCGCCTATATCACCGCATTTTACAGATCGTTGTAAAATTGCCCAGCAGTTTCGATTGTTGAGTATTACAATATGTTGTGAATATTGACGGAAGCATCTTTGAAAAATATGATCATTTTATAAGGAATTTTTGGATGGTTTGAATTTATGATTGATATTAAATCTTTGAGTTCATTTTCCGATAGTAGGTTGGTCGGAACCAAGTTTTTTCATTTTGATAAATTAAGATCTACTATGAATAAGGCGACTACTCTCGCAAATCATGGAACTATTTCTGGTTCAGTAATTATTGCAGAAGAACAAACTTTTGGACGTGGTAGATTTGATAGACATTGGATTTCAGATCCTTTCAAAGATATTTTATGTTCTATAATTCTTCGCCCAATTATTAGCCAATTGCCATTTGTTAATATGGCAATCACCCTAGCAGTAGCTGAAACAGTAGAACAAATTACAAATCAAAATTGCCTAATAAAGTGGCCAAATGATGTATTAGTTTCTGGTCGAAAATTATGTGGGGTGCTTATCGAGGTGGAAATTATTGAAGGTGTTGTAAAGCATGCAATCATCGGAATAGGTTTGAATGTTAATACGGATATTTCGAGGTATCCTGAGATTAGTTCTACTGCTACGAGTATTTCTAGAGAAGTTGGAGGATATGTCGATCGGACATGCGTTTTAAAGGTTCTTCTAGGGTACATAGAAAAGTTTTATTCTCGTGTTGTTGATGGAGATCAATTAAGAGATGAGTGGGTTTCAAAGCTTGCTCTAATCAATGAAACGGTTGAAGTGATATTCGCAGGTGAACGGATAGTTGGGAAATCTTTGGGGATTGATGAACAAGGAAGATTGTTATTAGAGACGGGTCGGGGGAATGTCATTCCTGTATCTGCAGGTGAGATTATAAATCGTATAAATGAATAACTACATTGTTGTTTTGGAGGATCAATGGTTTTTGAAAAATTAAAATTAACAGGAAAAACTATTTTAATTACAGGTGCTGGTACTGGTTTAGGAAGGGAAATGGCTTTGGCTTTGTCAAATGCTGGAGCGAATTTAGTCATTGCCGCAAGAAGGGAAAAATTAATTAATGAAGTTAGTGAAATAATTAAAGAAAACGGGAATCGTGCAATTGCAATCTCAACAGATTTAACTGATTCGAAACAGGTAGGCCTGCTGGTACAAACTGCGCTAGATCAATTCAAATCAATTGATGTTTTGATTAATAATGCAGGAATTGTTCGAGGTCATGGATCTACTCCTATTTGGGAAATTAGTGATGATGATTGGCGTTTAGGAATAGATACCAATTTGTCGACAGCATTTTTTTGTTCAAGGGCAGTTGCTTCTCATATGGTAGACAATGGTAGAGGCAAAATAATTAATCTAGCTTCAGGATTTGGTTTGAGAGGAGGTAGAGATAACTATATGTATGCATGTGGAAAGGGTGGAGTTGTTCAGTTGACTCGGACTTTAGCAACCAGTTTAGGGAGATATGGCATTACAAGTAATTGTATTGTGCCTGGATATTTTCCTACTGAAGGGACAAATGCATCGCGAGAAACTTTGCCAAAGAGCGATTTCATTCCCGTTGGAAGAGTAGGATCTCCATCAGAATTAGGTCCTATTGCAGTTTTTCTTGCTTCAGATTCCTCAAATTATATGAATGGTGAAATGTTTGTGGTTGATGGAGGCGGAATAGCGGGTGGAATCACTCCAACTAGATATATACCAAAGTATAATTGAGATAATTTTTGGGAGGTTAATATGGATCAGTTGAAAGAATGGGATTTGTCTGGAAAATGTGCTTTGATTACTGCAGATAGTAGAGGTTGGACTCCATTTTTTGCTGAGGCACTGGCTGAGGCTGGAGCAGATATTGTTTTGGTTGGTGATGATATTGAACAAGTCAACAAATCAATAAATGTTATTAAATCATATGGCAGGGCATCAATGATTCATTTGATTGATTTAACTTCATATGAGGATATTCAATCGGTCGTATCAAAAACTTTAGCTGAATTTGGAAAAATTGATATTCTTGTTAATAATGCCCAGACTGATTTTAGTAAACCTTTTTTGGAAGTAAGTAATGATGAATGGAAAAATATCATGAGTTATAACATTGATTCAGTTGTTATGTTTTCTAAAGAAGTTGGAAAACATATGGTTGCCAACAATTATGGCAGAATTATAAACATTAATTCAATTGCGGGTGTTCGAGGGATGTGGAATTCCACTTTGAAATGTGCAAGCCGTGGTGCCATTTCTCAATTGACCTCCTCTTTAGGTTTGGAGTGGGCTGAATTTGGAGTGAGGGTTAATGGAATTGGTGCAGGATGGCTTAATATTTCTAGTTCAGATTCGGGTGATGTTCTAAATCGATATTTACCTTCAAGGCGTATAGGACATCCTACTGATTTGTGCGGTCTTTTAGTATATTTGGCATCTGAAGCTTGTGATTTCGTTACTGGTACTACGATCAATATTGATGGCGGAGCATTGGCGCATGCATAATAGTTTTTGACTTTTTCTTGTTTATTGAATATTAAACGAATAAAGTCCTTGCAACGCGTTGAATAATAATAATAATTATCAATGCTACCATTGGAGAAAAGTCTATCATTCCAGTAGAAGGTAATCTTGATCTAATGGGGGATAGAATCGGTTCGGTAATCATGTAAAGAATTTGCATGATAGGACTGTTCTGATTTATTCCAAATAAAGAAATTAGTACTCTGGCAGTTATAGCTATCCAAAAAAGAGTCGCTAAAGCGTCGATTAATGAAACTATTATCATTGATTTGCATCTTTCATCATTGAGTTTGATTTATCAAATGCAGCTATTACTGCTTGAATAATTGTTGCTTTGAAATTCCCCTTTTCTAATTCTAATAATGCAGCTGCTGTTGTTCCGCCCGGAGATGTGACAGAATCTTTTAATACTGATGGATGTTGAACTGTTTCATTTAGAAGTTTAATACTACCTAATACAGTTTGCACTACCATTGTTCGAGAGTAGTCTCTTGGGAGTCCTAGTTTGACTCCGGCATCGATCATTGATTCAATGAATAAAAATACATATGCTGGTCCGCTTCCACTTAGGGCTGTTGACATGTCTAATAATTTCTCGTTTGTGACATATATTTCTAATCCAATTGTGCGTAAGATGTCCCCAGTTAATTGTATTGCTGCTTGAGTTGTACCGGTAGAAGTCCAGATTGACATGCCTTCACCAATTTGTGCGGGTGTGTTAGGCATTACTCGAATAATCCGGTCGTGACCTAAATGTGTTTTAATGTATTCAATAGAAATTCCTGCGGCAATAGAAACTATTGTAGCGGTAGATTTCACATTAGAGTTTAATTCTTCTAAAACTTTTTCTAGATCTTGAGGTTTAACACACAGAAATATTAAGTCAGAATCCTCGATGGCTTTGATATTGTTATTTGTTGTGCGAACAAGGTATTTTTTCTCTAGATTTGATCGGGCTTGTTCATATGTTTCACCAACATAAATATTATTTGCATCTATTAAATTCTCAGAAAGCACTCGGCTGATGATTGCTTCAGCCATTACTCCGCCACCTATGAATGAAATTTTGGCCATGATGTCCTCTGCCCAGTTTGTTAAGTTATCGTATGCTATTACTTTACGGCAATATGCTTTTATTTGCGAGTGATTTTGCTACATTAATTGATTCAAGCATGCTTGTTGGGTCAGCTATTCCTTGTCCTGCAATGTTGAACGCAGTGCCGTGGTCTACTGATGTTCTGATGAATGGTAGTCCAAGGTTTACACTCACACTATGCTTCCAATCATAGACTTTTATTGGAATATGACCTTGGTCATGGTACATAGCGATTACCACATCATATAGTCCATCTATTGCTTGGTTAAAAATCGTGTCCGCAGGTATAGGTCCTTGGACGTTTATGTTATTTTTGGTTGCATTTAATACAGCCGGTTCAATTTCTGAAGTTTCTTCATTGCCTATTAGACCTCCGTCACTAGCATGTGGATTTAGTGCCGCCACGCCAATTTTTGGGTTACTAAATCCCCATTTTTGGAAGTATTTATGAGTTAAATTGATTTTTGACATAATGTTGTCCATTTTTACATAGTCACATGCTTTTTTAAGGGAACGGTGAGTTGTTAAATGAACTACCCTTAAGTTTCTAGTCATAAGCATTGTTACAACTTCTTGTGAATTAGTTTGTCGTTGGAATATTTCTTGGTGTCCTATGTCGTCATAGCCGGCAAGTTTCGCACTTTCTTTGTTTATTGGAGCTGTGATAATAGCTTGTATTTGATTTTTGGCTGCTAATTCTCCAGCTTGGAGTATCCATTTAACGGCTGCTTGTCCAGCTTCAGCAGTTATTTCGCCATATTTTATGTTTTCATGTTCAAGTGAATTATCATCTAAAACGTATATTTCGTGTGGGTCGTTACGTATTTCTTTTAAATTTCTAATTGTGACTGTTTTGGAATCAGATTTTATGAGCTGAGTCGCACGGTTCATCACAGCTGAACTTCCAATCACAAATGGAATGCAATCAGAATAAATCTCGGACTTCGCAAGGCTTTTTGCAATTACTTCGGGCCCTATCCCTGCAGGGTCACCCATCGTGATTCCAAGGTACGGTAAGGTTTTCATTGTTTTACTTTTTAGGTGTTAGATTATTCGCATTTTGTGTAACCACAATCCAAACATCTCAGGCATCCTTCTTGATGTATGACATAGCCTGAACATTGGGGGCATTTAGCTCCTGTAACGACTGATCGTTCTTCTTGTTTTATCTGGGGCTGAGAAGAAGGGAATAAACCCAATTGTGCAGAATCGTTGTCATCAAGTGAATTTTGTCCTGGTACAGTTTTGACTGTAGCATATTTGTCTAAAACAGATGCTACAGCATCGGCATCAGATCTTATTAATGAACCATCGTTCCATACGCTGCAGCAAGTAATTCCTTTCATTTGGTGCACCATCTCATCGGGGTCAACTCCAGATCGTAAGGCTAAAGATGCGAGGCGTGAAATTGCTTCTAAGTCGGCGGCGTGACATCCTCCGGCTTTACCTAGTGTAGTAAACATTTCAAAAGGTTGGTCATGTTCGTCGAAATTTATTGTGACGAACATTGTGCCGTGTCCGGTTCTTACACGTTCAGTGATTCCACGAATTGTTGTTGGTCGTTGTCTGGGAACGAGCATGTTTTGATCGGCAGAATCTTCTTGAGAAGTTTCTGAGTCAGTTTTTCCGGTTTCTAAAACTTGTAGGGATTTGGATCCGTCACGGTATACAGTTACAGCCTTACAATCTGTTTCCCATGCAAGTCTGTAAGCATTACTTATATCTTCAATAGTTGATTCGTTTGGCAAGTTTATTGTTTTTGATACAGAGTTTGTGACATGTTTTTGCCAAACAGATTGCATTTTAATATGCGCTTCGGGACTAATTGTCATAGATGTTCTGAACACATCAGGATTGATTCCATTTTCTTTTAAAATATCCTCGGATTTATCTGGGTTATCCGCTATGGTTCCAAGAATAGACTTCGCAATGTCACCGTCTAATGTAGATTCAGTTACGGTTTCTGTTACTGATACTGGGGCATCTAGTAGTCTTGTACTAGAACCTTCATGATCTTTCCAAAGTACATTGGACCACCAGGCAATCGCAAAATGAGGTTCTATTCCACTAGAACAATCTGCGAGTCTGCTAATTGTTCCTGTTGGGGCTATTGTAACAACACTAGAGTTACGTACTGGAGGCATGCCTTTTTGTTTTAGAGCGGAATTTTCATATTCTGGGAATGGGCCTCGTTCTTCAGCCAATTGGGCAGAAGCGTCCCATGCTGTATGATTTATAAATCCGCCTACCTCATCAGCGAGTTTTAGGGCCTTTGGGGAATCGTAAGGTATTCCTAATCTAACCAGTGCATCAGCCCATCCCATGATTCCAAGGCCTATTCGTCTAGTTGCTAAATTTACATCTCTTAGCTTTTCTAAAGGGAATTGATTAACTTCGATTACGTCATCTAAGAAACGTGCTGCCGTTCGCACAGTTTTTTCTAGTTTGTTCCAGTCAAAGCCTTGATCTGTGATGTGATGGTCAAGGTTGATTGATCCTAGGCAACAATTCCCATAATTTTCAAGGAATTCTTCTCCGCATGGATTACTGGTTTGAATATATCCCATTTGGGGGTTAGGTGCGGTATCCCAAACTCGTTCAATAAAAACAATTCCTGGGTCACCGGTCTTCCATGCAGATTCACATATTTCATCCCACAGTTCTTTTGCATTTATTGTTTCAACAACTTCACCATCTCTTGGATTTTTCAGGTCCCATGAATCGTTAGATTCAACAGCCTTCATGAAATCATCAGTGATTTGTACTGAAATATTGAAGTTTTGTAGTGTGTCATCATTGTCTTTACAATGGATAAATTCTTTGATATCGGGATGGCTAATGGAAAGTTGCCCCATATGGGCACCTAATCTAAAAGATCCTTGTGTAAGGGTGGCTCCAACAGTAGAGTATAATTTCATTACTGATATTGGTCCACATGCTTGTCCATGCGTTGTTGAAATGGAGTCGTTCTTTGGACGTAATTTTGAAAGTCCAAAACCAATTCCGCCGCCCCATTTTTCTATCATTGCGGCGTCATATGCTACGTTCATAATTGAGTCCATTGTGTCTTCAGGGGATACAACGAAACATGCTGAGAGGCATCCTTTACCATCTGTTCCAGCATTTACAAGTGTAGGTGAATTGGGCAAGAAATCTAAAGACGTAAGCATATTGTAAAATTCAGAAGACCAAAATGTTTGGTCTTCTAAGGTTGATTCTCCTTTAGCGATTGCATTTGCTACTCGAGTAAATAATTCTTCAGGAGTTTCAGTAGAGGCGCCATCTTCATCTTTCAATAGATAACGTTGCTCTAATATAATCTTGGCGTTTTCTGAAAGTTCAAACGCACGGTCATTTTTTGTGCCTAAATTACTCTCGAGAGGAGCATCTGAAGAAATTGTTCTGTCAGATGATTGTGTGTTTTGTTTGGATGTTTGGTTGGGTTGTGTGTACAGTGCCATTTTTCCTCTCTCATAATGTATTAGATTTTTAGTGCAAGTATTTTAGAACATATTTCCTAAATTTGCAATCAAGATTTAAATTTTCAGTTTACAGTTTTTTGACTGACAGAAGTCCTTTAGGTGTGGTATTTTTTTCATCCAAATTATCTAAAAAAGATAGTTGTCCATTAGTTTCAGAAGATGCAGTATTTATTTCTAAGGATTCAACCTCAGATTTAAATTGATCAGGATCATTAAAATCCAGATACACTGATGCAAATCTAATGTAAGCAATTCTATCAATTTCTTTTAATTTTCCCATTACGATAGTTCCTATAATTTCTGAGGAGATTTCTGATATATCAGTATTGCTCAGTTCGTTCTTGATCTCCGATACCATTTCTTCTATTTTGCCAACAGGCAATGGTCTTTTCGCACATGCCGTATTTAGACTGTTTAACAGTTTGTTCGGATCAAATGATTCTCGCCTAAGATCCCTTTTAATAATCATCGGAACTTTAACGGTGCTAGCTCGCTCTTGTGTAGAATATCTTCTTCTACATGAACCACATATGCGCCTTCTTCTCGTTCCTTCAGCCGATTCACGTGAGTCGATGACTTTAGAAATCCTTGACTCACAGTGAGGGCAGATCATTTTAATCCCTTGATTGAATTGATTCACACACACCACAATTTATTGTGTGTATGGTAGGGAATAATACTAGATGTAGTATGCCTGTTCAAGTAGCAATAATAAGAAATTTTGATTAAATTTGATCTAATTTGATCAAATTCTTTGTAATTGAGTCAAATCAATACTTAAAGTAGTTCTTAGGAACAACTTGCAAGAAAATATTATACAAAAGAAATGCTGAATATTAATTTCCAGACTGTGCAGTATAGCGTCTTAAGAATGGAGGGATATCAAGATTTACAGACTCATTTGCAATGTCGTTAGCTAATTGCCTAGCTAGTCGCTCTTCTCTACGATTAGTATCATCAGGGCTATCGAAGCCTGTGGCAATAATTGTGAGTTTGATTTCATTTTCCATTTTCAAATCAGTGGCCATGCCAAAGATAATATTTGCGTCAGGGTCTACTTCCCTTTGAATCACTTTTGCAGCTTCATGGAGTTCTGTGAGCTTCAGATCACTTCCTCCAGTTATATTAAATAATACGCCTTGTGCACCAGCTATAGAAACGTCAAGCAAAGGATTAGTGATAGCTTGTTGGGCAGCGTCTTTGGCACGATTTTCGCCTATTCCATATCCAATTGACATCCAAGCGGGACCTGCGTTTCTCATTATTGCTTGAACATCTGCGAAATCCAGATTAATTTCCCCTGGAACAGTTATTAGCTCAGCTATTGATTGAACACCAAGCCTCAGTACATCATCTGCTAATTGAAAAGCATTTTCTGCAGTTATATCTTCTTCGCTTATAAGATTTAGCCGTTCGTTAGGAATTGCTAACAAGGTATCAACATGCTGTCCAAGTCTTTTGATTCCCTCATCTGCAACACGAGATCTTCGAGCACCCTCAAATTCAAAAGGTTTTGTAACTATTCCAACAGTTAACGCGTTAGTTTCTTTTGCCAGTTCAGCTACTACAGGTGCGGCTCCAGTACCTGTTCCTCCTCCCATTCCAGCAGCAACAAAAATCATATCCGCGTCTCGAATGCTATCGTAAATCTCTTCACGACTTTCTTCAGCTGAATCTTTACCGACGTCTGGATTACCTCCAACTCCCTTTCCCTCAGTGAGTTGAGCACCAATAGTTAATTTTACTGGTACATCACTTTGGACTAGGGCTTGAGCATCGGTGTTTACAATCATGTACTCGACACCAGGAATTCTTTCTTTATACATTCTAGAAACTGCATTGGAACCACCCCCTCCTACCCCGATTACCTTTATCCTAGCTGTTCTTTCTGGATGATTATTATTTATTACCATTTGATTTACTCCTTTGAAGTCTACGAGGAATAGATGTTCATTTGATTTTTAAAATTTTTAAAAATTGATTTATTTTAGAGAAATATAAATTTGCCATTTTTTGAATAAAAGATTTTTCCTGTGTAGCAATTGTCTCAAATGAGTCGGAAGCCCACAACAAGATACCTAAGCTAGTAGCCTTAGAGGGGTGAACAAATTCTTCAGGGATATTGATTAATTCTGTTGGAACTCCTAATCTAACTTTAGAAGTAGCAAGTGATGAAACGATGTGGGTTAAACCATCCAAATTAGATGCGCCACCAGTCAATACAAGTGAAGCTTCATTCGGATCTTCGTAGCCCATTTCACGAATCTTTAGTTTAATTAATAATGCTAAATCCTCCGCACGTTCTTGAAGAAGTTTACAAATCGAAATTCTTTGGATTTTTTGGTTTACTCCATCTTGCCCAGTGACAGGCATATCAACAGTTTCAGATAGTTTTATGCCTTCAATGTTGGTAGTTCCGACTTCTAATTTGGCTTTTTCTGCAGATTCATAATTCGTGTTGTGAATTTGGACTATATCATTGGTAAATTGTTGGCCGGCTACCGGAATTGCGGCAGTATACCGTAAACGTCTCCCCTTAATTTCTATGATATCAGTAGTTCCTCCACCTATATCAGCTAGTATTACGCCTTCTCTCATTTCTTTTCGAGTAAGTACAGACCTAGCACTTGCCATCGGTTCCAAAACGAGTTGAAAATCATTTATTCCAGCAAGGTTTAAGGCAGTTTGAAGTTTTTGTGCTGGCTCAGGTGCAATTGTTACAACATGAGATTTCACAGCTAGGTTTCCAGTATGCATCCCAACAGGAGTTACTATGTCTGAGGTTTCATCAACTTGATAACTCATAGGTAATGCATGAAGAATTTGCCTATTTTTGTAATCTAAATCTTGTGATATTTGGGTAGGTACACTGGCAATGTTTTCAGTAGTTATAACATTGTCTTGATTGGTGATTTCGTCAGATAAGTCTAGATTATCTAATCGATTTTCAAATTCTATGTGAGCGCCAGTAACTCCTACATAAACATTTTGGGCAGGAATACCGGCCATATTCTGGGCTTCATTAACTGAAGATATAATTGCAGAAGAAGCTAAGTCTACGTTTTCAACGATGGCTTTTGAAAGTGCACCAACACTTGAAACGGTTCCATGGCCCAGTATTAAAATGTTACCATCCTCTATTCGTTCGGCGATAATTGTGCAGATCTTAGTAGTACCGACATCTATTGCGGTTACTATTTGACGCTGCTTGTTCCCTTTGAACATTATTCTTCTCCGTAATGCTTTTTAACTAGCATTAATATTTTTGAGCAACTCGAAGTTTTGCGCTTCGACTTCTTGGGTTTAAAGACACTTCTTCATCGGTTGGTTTGATAACTTTACGGTTAATTAATTTTAGTGATGCGTTATGATTGCAAATGCACTGGATTTGAGTAGTAGGACATACACAATCTTTTGATTCATTTTTAATTATTGATTTGACAATTTTATCTTCTAAGGAATGGTAACTTAAAACTACGAGTCTTCCTTCTTGGCAAAGAAGTTCAATGGCATCCGAAATTCCTTTTTTAAGGCTCTCAAGTTCGTTGTTTACTTCAATTCGAATAGCTTGAAATGTTTTTGTTGCGGGGTGAATTCTAGAGAATTTTGACTTTGTGCCTACTGCTTTTAATATTGCTGTGACTAGATCTGAGGTTGTTTCAAGAGGTCTGGAGTTTACTATAGACCTTGCTATACGTCTCGAATATCTTTCTTCTCCGTAAGAGAAAATAATATCTGCCAGTTTTTTTTCTCCATAGTTATTTACAATCTCTGAGGCAGTTAATTTCTGTTTGCTGTTATATCTCATGTCTAACGATGATTGAGTTTGGAAACTGAATCCTCTATCCTTACTTTCAATTTGGAATGAAGACATTCCAAGATCGAATAAAATCCCATGAACCTTTTTTAGATTATTGCTAGAAGCAATGTCTTTAATATCCTTGAAATTTCCATTAATTAGTAGAGTATTGTCCTGAAAGTTTTTTAATCGTTTTTTTGCTTGATTTAGTGCAGATAAGTCTAAATCTATTCCCAAAACATTTGGAGGAGGGCTGACAGAATTTAATATTGCTTCTGTGTGTCCTGCTTCGCCTTCATTGCAATCGATATAATTCAAGCCGGGTTTTACATTTAAACCATTCAACACTTGTTGAGTCATTACGGGAGTGTGTAAAATTTTCAAATGAAATCACCTCGCTTCGAGAATGCCTTTTGATTTCCGGCAGATCTCAAAGAGTATGTTACAATTTCTGTACGATTGATTTTAAGTTTCGCTGAATAGGTTTCTCACTTCAATACAATTCCCTCAGATGATTCGCATATTTTGAAACCTTTATAATAAATTATAATTGTGTAAATGATTAAAGTAAACATGCTAAACAAAACGTAAATTTAGATGTTTTAGGGATTGAGGTATTAATTAATGTTTAAATTGGCTATTCTCACTATTAGCGATGCAGGTTCAAAGGGTGAAAGACTTGATACTAGTGGTGATGTAATTTCTGATTATATGTCTGAAAAAGAATTTGAATTAATTGAAAGATCGATACTTCCTGATGAAGTACCAAAAATTTCCGAGAAATTAATTCAATGGTCTGATGAGGGTAATATTGATTTGATTTTGACTACTGGTGGTACAGGTTTGGGACCTAGGGATGTTACACCTGAAGCTACTAGGGCGGTAATTGATTTTGAAGTTTCGGGAATAACTGAGGCCATGAGAATTCAAACATTAAGTGAGACAAATTTTGCAATGCTTAGTCGAGCAGTTGCTGGGGTTCGTAACGGGTGTCTAATAATTAACTTTCCTGGAAGTCCAACTGGCGTTACACAGACTATAAAAATTGTTGCGGATGTTATTCCGCATGCATTAGAGATGATAAGAGGATGGAGAACACACAAAAATCCATAGGCAGGCAAATAAAATTTGATGTAATCACAATTTTTCCTGAAATGTTTACAGATTTTTCTGGTAGTGGTGTTTTTGCACGGGCTAAATCTTCGAAAATTATTGATCTGAAAATTCATAATTTACGAGATTATTCCAATGATAAACACCGTAAAGTAGACGATTATCCATTTGGAGGAGGTCCGGGAATGGTTCTTAAACCGGAGCCAGTATTTGATGCTGTAGAATCAATTGTGGGTGATGAGTTAGGGAATATACCTATAGTTTTGATGTCTCCGCAGGGTAGACCTTTAGACAACAAAATTGCTTCAGGATATTCATCAAATCCCCACATAGTGCTTATTTGTGGGAGATATGAAGGCTTTGATGAACGAATTAGGACTCATTTGGCTACGGATGAAGTTAGTATCGGGGATTATGTGATTTCAGGGGGAGAATTGGCTTCAATGGTACTAATGGATGCTGTTTCGAGATTTGTACCAGGTGTGTTAGGCGATGATGAATCTGCTAAAAATGATTCATTTTCTAATGGATTGTTAGAGCATCCACATTATACTAGACCTGCTGATTTTCGAGGAATGAAAGTTCCAGAAGTCCTAATTTCAGGAAATCATAAAGAAATAAATCGATGGAGAGAGAACGAGTCTGTTAAGCGTACAGTTTCTCGAAGACCTGATCTTCTTGGATATAGTTGAAAAATGCTGCGATTTGATTCGTATATAATTGTAATAATTCAAATACCCCAAGGTGAAATATGAGTAAAAAAAGTTTTTTGAAGATTCAGGATTTTTCATCGAATGAAATCTTGGACCTCCTAGTGTTTGCATCTGAATTAAAAAACAAAAAGGATTATTTCCCGTTATTGGGTAAAGTTGTTGCTTTGCTTTTTGAAAAACCTTCATTAAGGACTAGGGTAAGTTTTGAAGTGGGTGTTAGACAATTAGGAGGTGAGTGTGTCTATCTTAGTCCTTCTGATGTTGGATTAGGTACAAGAGAGCCTGTTTCAGATGTGATAAGAGTTTTGGATCGTTGGGTAGATATAGTTGTTTCTAGAGTATTTGAACATCAAGTCTTGGATGAAATGAATCGATTTTCAAATATTCCTATAATTAATGCACTTTCAGATTTGGAACATCCGTGTCAGGCAATGGCAGATTTATTGACTATAAAACAACATAAAAAGGATTTCAAAAATCTTTCCGTTGCTTTTATTGGTGATGGTAATAATGTTTCTGCAAGCCTTTCGATTGCCTGTGCATCTGTAGGAGCTAATTTTGCAATTGCTACCCCAGAGGGTTTTGAATTGCCCAAAAATATTTGTGACGAATCTATTAACAGATCATTGCTGTCAGGATCCGAAATTAGTTTTATGAACGACCCTGTTGAGGCGGTATCTGAAGCAGATGTCGTTTACACAGATGTTTGGGTTAGTATGGGCGATGAGAAAGAAGAATCTAAAAGATTGAAAGCCTTCAAAGGTTTTCAAGTAAATGAAGATTTGATGAAACATGCAAAAACTGATGCAATTTTTATGCATGATATGCCAGCTCATAGAGGATTAGAGATATCAGATTCAATGATTGATTGTCACAATTCTGTTGTTTTTGATCAAGCCGAAAATAGATTGCATGCTCAGAAAGCAATCATGGCATTTTTATTTAAAGGTGAAATGATTTGAAAACAATTCCAATTGTTGCAATTGTTGGGCGACCAAATGTAGGAAAATCTTCGCTATTTAATCGATTAGTTGGTCGTAGGGAATCAATTGTTTCTCATGTTTCGGGTACTACTCGAGATCGAATAATGGCTGAGACTACTTGGTATGAATTTAGAATGATGTTAGTTGATACTGGAGGGTTGGATGTGTTTCCAGATGAAGATATTTGGAAACAAGTTAAATATCAGATTGATGTAGCAATTGAAGATGCTGATGTAATCATGATGGTTGTTGATTCTTTTGATGGAGTGACTGATGCTGACAAAGATGTTGCAAATGTACTCCGGCGTAGTGATAAGCCTGTAGTTTTGGTTGCGAATAAATGTGATAATGATGCAAGAAATTCCATGGTTGGTGAATTTCACCAATTGGGGTTATCAGATCCAATTGCTGCAAGTGCGTATCATAATTTCGGCATTGATGAGATTATGAATCGAGTGTCAGATAGTTTACCCAATGAAGTGATTGAAGACGATTCAGATGTGGATGTTAAGATTGCTGTTTTAGGTCGAACCAATGTAGGCAAATCTTCTCTTGTGAACAGTATTACAAAGCAACAACGTTCAATAGTCAGTGATATACCAGGCACCACACGTGATTCTTTAGATACTTTGATTGAGATGGACGATTGGACAATTTCTTTAGTAGATACAGCAGGCATAAGACGTAGAGGCAAGATTGAACCAGGTATAGAGCATTTTAGTGTTTTGCGAGCGATGCGATCTATAAACAGGAGTGACGTAGTGATTTTGATGCTTGATACTTCGGAATTAGCTATGAATCAGGATACTCATATAGCACAGTATATTTTGGATTCTTTCAAAGGAGTCGTGGTAAATGTCAATAAATGGGACTTGTCTAGGGGTCTTGGGATTTCTAAGGATGAAGCATTGAAGCATGTAATGCATCAATTTAGATTTATATCGTATGCCCAAATATGTTTTACAAATAGCTTGTCTTCAGAAGGAGTGCCTGCATTGTTGAAAAAAACGTTGGAAGTTTTCGATGAAAGAAATAAAACTGTTCCTCGTTATGAATTGCGTAGAATTGTAATGAATGCTATTGCCGAACATCCTCCAGCTACATCTGGGAGAAAAGGTCTTAAGATATTTAGTGTTAAGCAAGATCAGACTTCACCTCCAAGTTTCACATTTTATGTGAACTCGCCAGAGTTAGTTCATTTTTCTTATCAAAGATATCTTGAAAATGCTATAAGGAAAAAATTTGCTTTTAGTGGCTCTCCACTAAGATTGAGATTTAGGCATTTGGATTCAAGAAAATGATTGATATTACATATTATTTAATTTCTGCATTGATAGGATATTTGTTCGGCTCTCTTGCATTTGGGGTGTGGATTGTAAATTTTACTACGGGAAAAGATGTGCGATCTCAAGGTAGTCAAAAGACTGGGATGACAAATGTTGTAAGGATTGCAGGTTTGAAAATTGGTTCGATAGTATTACTTTTGGACCTTGTTAAATGCATAGCTGCTGTTTTCATTGTAGGTCTTCTTTTTGAGAATCATTTTGCTGAATCAATTGCTGCAATCTTTGTGGTTGTTGGGCATTGTTGGCCAGTTTTTGCGAAATTTTCTGGGGGTAGAGGGGTTGCAACTGGGTTGGGGGCACTTTTATATCTTTCTCCTGAATCTGGAATTGTAGTCATAGTGGTAGGGATTGTTTTAATTGCTTTGACTAGATATGTATCTTTAGCATCAATTATTGGATCAATTTTGGGTTTCATTATGATGCTAGTGCTGGTTGTTTTTAGTACTCAACCATTTGAACATTTGTTATATGCCGTAGTAGTATCTGTATTGATTTTATTTATGCATAGAGGAAATATGCAAAGACTTATCAATGGGACAGAACGTAAAATAGGAAAAACTGATCGGTAATTCGCTTTTAAGAGGATGATATGGCAACAGTTTGTGTAGTGGGAACTACTAGTTGGGGTACCACTTTGGCAAATATTGCTGCTCAAAATGGACACATAGTAAACCTTCTTTCTAGAACCAAAATAGAAGCAGAAAGGCTCAATTATGATAGAACCAATGAAAGGTTTTTCCCTGGAGTAAAATTTCCAGATAATTTGCAGGTCACTTCAAATGTGAAAAAAGCCTTTTCATCTGCAGAATTAGTTTTTATTGCTGTACCTTCATATGCTTTTAAAGAAAACTTGGATTCAATCAAGGATTTTGTTCGCAATGATGCTTATGTAGTAAGTGCTACAAAAGGTTTGGATTCTATCACTTTTAAGCGTATGACAGAATTATTGGAAGATGGATTGAATTCCGATTTTCATGGGAAAATATGTGCTTTATCTGGACCAAATTTAGCAAAAGAAATCATGCAAGGGAAACCATCCTCTACTGTTGTGGCTTCTAAAACGATTCAGTTTTCAGTTGCAGTGCAAAAAATGATGAATTCTGAAAAATTTAGAGTTTATACAAGTGATGATGTTGTTGGAGTTGAATTTGGAGGGGCATTAAAAAACATTATTGCTTTGGGTGCTGGAATATGTGATGGGTTATCTCTTGGTGATAATGCAAAAGCAGCATTTATTACTCGTGGATTATTCGAAATTTCGCGGCTTGCGGTTCAATTAGGCGCGAATCCAATGACAATTGCAGGATTGGCGGGAATGGGTGATTTGATTGCTACTTGTGCAAGCAAATTGAGTAGGAATCATTTTGTTGGAGAACAACTTGCCTTGGGTAGGTCTATTGATGAAATAAATAAATCATTAGGTCAGGTTGCTGAGGGATTTTATACTTCATTGGTTGCCAAGAGATTGTCGGAAAATTTGAATGTTGATGCTCCAATAATTGATGCAACATATAATATTTTGTACCTAGGAGTATCTGTAAGCCAAGTGATGGAAGATCTTCTACTTAGGATTCCAACTAGTGAAATAGACTGAATAGAAAGTTTACAAGTCATCCATTTCATAAAAAATTGATGTTGAAAGTACAATACCGGCTGTTTCGCTTCTAAGTATGTGTTTTCCTAAGCTGACTGATTCGAACTCTTTTTGATTCGATTGGTTAATTTCTTCACTTGAAAACCCACCTTCCGGGCCGATAAAAATATTTATTGATAAATTTTTGAGATGTTTTTCCGTGCTCCATTTTTTCAAAACATCTTTAATTCTGTTGTTTTCTTCATTTTCCCATGCAATCATTCCTAATCCACTACATTTACTTATTGCGTTAGTAAATGTAGTGGGCTCGAACAGTTTTGGAGTGATGTTTCGCCTGGATTGCTCTGAAGCTTCTCTAATTATTTTTTTCCACCGATTTAATTTGTTTAGATTGAATTGATGAAAATTAGATCGTTCACATATAATAGGTGTAAAAGTCGAAATTCCCAATTCTGTACATTTTTGAAATACAAATTCCATTTTTGTAGAACGGATCATGGCTTGAAATAAATTAATTTTGGTCTGGGTTTCGAAATCAGTTTTAATTTCAGATTTAATGGTTACGATGAAATTTTTAGATTGGGTATTAGTAATTTCAGTCAAATATTTTTTCCCTAATCCATCTAGAATTAATATCTGATCACCTTTATTGAGACGTAAAACTTTAGATATTTGAAAAGTAATATCTTTTGGAAGGTGAATTTTATTGTCTTCAATTAATTCCGGAGGCAAAAAAAATCGATGTAAATTTTCCAGAACATTAATCCTTTCTAAAAGATAGTAGCGCCCAGTCGCCATCAGTTAATGTGTTCTCTAGCGCGAAATTTTTTTGAGTTAGTTTGTTTTTAATTTGTGCTACGTCTTTGGTTAGGATTCCTGAAACTATTAAACGTCCATTTGGGAGTAATTTGTTGCTGAATGAATCAGAAAGTCCAGAAATTACTTTTGCAGAAATATTTGCAACTATCAGATCGAAAAATGCATCAGCAATTGTAGATGTTTCTAAAGTCCCTGAATAGATATGGATGATGTGTTGAACATTATTGATGATCGCATTTTCTGAGGCTACCTTTTCAGCTACGCTGTCGATGTCTATTGCATGAACTTCTGCTGCTCCAAGTTTTGCGGCGGTAATGCTTAGAATTCCTGATCCGGAACCAACATCTAAAACATTCATACCTCGAGACATAAATTTTTCTAGGGCAACCATACACATTCGAGTAGTTTGGTGATGACCAGTTCCGAATGCCATTCCGGGGTCTAAATTTATTACGATGTCTGTTTTTTGAGGTATGAACTTTTTCCATGTTGGACGGATAATTATATTTTTGCCAACTCTTAGAACGTTAAAATTTTTTTTCCAAGCGTCTTCCCAATCCTCTTCTTCAATCTCAGAAATTTTTAAAGGTCCAATACTATTTGAAGTTAGGGAAATTAATCGTATTCTAAGATCTATTTCACCTTGTGATTTTGGAGCAGCACTATCATTTGGTAGGAATGCTTTGATAGTAACTGGTAGTTCAGTATTTAGAGTTTCTCCCTCATCAGGATTGTAGGTTGTTTGATTTTCTATAGAAACTCCACCATGAGCAAATTTCATTAAAGTCTCTACGATTGGTTCGACAAATTCTGGAGTTGAATCAATACTAAATTCTAACCAATTCATTGAAATCTCGCAGTTAAACTAATGTGGCTTTTGTGCAAACATTTTGTTTTTCTGTTAGCTAGTGGTGTTTGCATTCAAAGTTTTTTGGAGTGACTCTAGGATTTTTCTTTGCTTAGAATCAAGCTTTGTTGGAGTTTGGACAAATATTTTTATTATTTGATCACCTTTACCGCGAGTTCTTCCATTGGGTTGTAATCTAGGAAAGCCTTTATTCTTAAGTCTAATTGTTGAATTACTTTGTGTGCCAGGTGGAATCTTGATTTCGGAGTCTCCATAGCATGTCGGGATATTGATTTTTGTTCCTAAGGCTGCTTGTGTAATATCTAGATTTAAATTGTAAATTATATCTGAAGAAATTCGTGTGAAATATTTGTGCGAATTTACAGATACTGCTACATATAAATCTCCTGCAGGAGCACCGTTTAATCCAGCGTGACTTTCTCCACGTAGTACTATTTGCGTACCATCGTCAATTCCGGCTGGAATTTTTACACTTAATTGTCTTTTTTGCCTAGATCTGCCATCTCCATTACAAGTAGTACACGGATTGGTAATTACTTTTCCTTCTCCATTGCAGGAACTACAAGTGACTACTTGCTGGAAATTTCCAAAGATGCTCCTTGAAGATCTTGAAACTTGTCCAGAGCCATTACAAGCCTGACAGGACCGTACACTTTTTCCAGGCTCACTACCACTTGATTTGCATTTAGTACATCCTTCATATCTGGTCATTTCAATTTTTTGGTCGGTACCCAAAACGGAGTCTTCAAAAGAAATAGTTATGTTGACTCGAACATCTGATCCGGTACGTGCGCTGGAGTTGGATTGATTGTTTTGACCAAAGAATGCGTCAAAAATATCACCAAATCCACCGAAACCTTCAAAGCCTTCAAAACCTTGTGACGATGCGTTTCCTGAAACACCTGCATGTCCAAATTGATCATAAGCAGACCTTTTTTGAGGGTCTGAAAGTATTTGGTAAGCTTCGTTAATTTCCTTAAACTTTTCAGTTGCATCTGAATCTTGATTTCGGTCTGGATGGTATTGTAGTGCTAACTTCCGAAATGAGCGCTTAATTTCTTCATCGGAAGCGTTACGTTCAACACCTAGAACATCGTAATAATCGCGCTTGTTTGTTCTCATTATTATTTCGTGCCTATATTAAACCTAATTGATTAGAGAAGTTTCTTTTGTTGTTCATTTGAATTGTTCCCATCTTTTGGTTTATCTTCCTCTATTAGTTCAGAAGTTGTATCGGTATCAAATTCAGGGACACATGAAATTGCTGAAACAATGTCATCATTTGCCGGCTTAATAATTCGAACACCTTGGGTATTTCTACCAGATTTTCTAATTTGAGATAGGCTGGTCCTTAGAACTTGGGCTTGCGCACTCAGGACGTAAAGTTCCATTGAATCATCAACAATCTGTGCAGCTACAAGCGGCCCGGTACGTCTTTTAATTTCTATAGTTTTTATTCCAATACCGCCCCTACCTTGTCTACGATATTCCTCCATTTTTGTAAGTTTTCCTATCCCTCGTTCGCTAATGACGATTAGATGTTTCTCATCGTCATTGACTACTCCCATGAAAACTGCAACATCCTTGCCTCTTAGTCGAATGCCCCTGCTTCCACCGGCAGCCCTTTTTCTTGGTGTTACATCTGTAGATGCAAATCTTACAGACATTCCTTCGCGGGTAACGAAAACTATATCGTCTTCTTCTTTTGATAAACAAGCATCAATAAGTTCGTCCTTATCTCCCACGTTCATGATTATCAGTCCGTTAGTTCTGATATTAGTTAGTTCGATCAGTGGAACACGTTTAATTTTACCTAACAGGGTGCCTAGTATCAAAAAATCCCCATCACGTTTTAGGGTATCTACTCCTATAACAGTACAAACTCGTTCCATGTCAGATAGAGGTATAACATTGAAAACAGGAGTGCCTCTGGTGTTTCGTGAGATGTCTGCTCTGAGTTCATATGCTTTAATTGCAAGCACTCGACCCTTATTAGTGAAAAATAGTAAAGTGTCGTGTGTGTCAACAACGACGATTTGCTTGACAGGGTCATCGTCTTTGGTGGTCATTCCAACCACGCCTCTTCCCCCACGTCTCTGGTTGCGATACGTACTTGATGGGATTCGTTTGATGTAACCTCCTTGACTGAGAGTCACAACTATTTGGGCATGTTCTTCAAGTTCTTCTCTGGACAAATCATGTGCTGCGTTAGTAATTGAGGTCTTTCGAGGTTGGCGTAATTTCTTTTTAATTTCTATTGTTTCTTGTCGAACTTCTTCCAAAACTTTTGAGTCGTCACCTAATAATTCCTGAAGCTCACGAATCGTTTCTTGAAGTTGCTTATATTCTTCTTCTAATCTTTCTCGCTCAAGAGCAGCCAATCTTCTTAGTTGCATTTCGAGGATAGCCTGTGCTTGTTTTTCATCAAGCCCATATCCTGAGATTAAGCCATTTCTGGCTTCTTCAACGTTAGCGGATCCTCGGATTAAGGCGATTACTGCGTCTAGATTACTTAAAGCAATTCTAAGACCTGCCAAAATGTGTGCACGAGCTTGTGCTCTTTTTAACTCAAATTCAGACCTGCGCCTGACGACTGATTGCCTGAATGTAATAAAATGCTGGAGCGCTTGTTTAAGATTAATTAATTTTGGAGTGTTATCTACTAATGCAACCATATTGGTTGAAAAGGAACTTTGTAATGCGGTTTGCTTATATAATTGGTTTAATACTATCTGAGGTTGGCTGCCTGATCGTAATTCAATTACAATTCGCATCCCATTTCTGTCAGACTCATCGCGTATTTCAGTAATTCCATCGATTTTTTTGTCCTTTGCAAGACGAGCAATTTTTTCCACCAAAGATGCTTTATTAACTTGATAAGGTAGTTCAGAAACAACGATTTGCATTCTGTTATTACGTTTTCCAATAGGTTGAATTTCGGCTTCAGCTCTGACAATTACTTGTCCTCTGCCAGTATTGAAGGCATTTCTAATACCTTCTCGACCCATAATTGTTCCACCAGTTGGAAAGTCCGGACCCTTAACTATCTTCATTAAGTCATCGATTGTTGCTTCAGGATCTTCGATTAGGGAAATCACTGCATCACATAATTCTTTTGGATTATGAGGAGGGATATTTGTAGCCATTCCAACAGCAATCCCGGATGCCCCATTTGCTAGTAAGTTAGGTAGGCGAGTAGGTAAGACTTGAGGTTCTTGAACACTTTCGTCAAAATTTTCTCGAAAATCAACAGTATCCTGTTCCAAATTAGATAATAGTTCTTGGGATATTGAAGCTAGTCTGGCTTCGGTGTATCTCATGGCTGCAGGGGGGTCATCGTCTTGACTTCCGAAATTGCCCTGTCCATCTATTAATGGCAACCTCATTGACCAAGGTTGTGCCATTCTAACCATGGCAAGATATACTGCACTATCTCCATGAGGATGATATTTTCCTAATACTTCTCCAACGATTCGTGCACTTTTTTTATACGATGAATTAGGTCCCATGTTCATATCGTGCATTGCATACAATATGCGCCTTTGTACTGGTTTAAGTCCATCTCTGAC
Organism: SAR202 cluster bacterium; assembly: GCA_022447855.1. GTDB lineage: Bacteria > Chloroflexota > Dehalococcoidia > Lucifugimonadales > UBA6927 > UBA6927. The sequence continues at coordinate 317,580 of JAKUTX010000001.1, read as the reverse complement.
ATCTGGAAGAGCACGAGAAACAATTACGCTCATTGCGTAATCTAAATAAGAAGTCCGCATCTCATCTTCAATTCTCGTTGGTTGAATGTTTCCGAAAGGTGTTTGCGTACCGACCATTTTTGGCTCCTGTATTCAACTTTTAATTTAGAGCTGTTAGATCAAAAATTCCAATTCTTATTGGATTTTAATGCGGATGCCGCAGTTTTAATTGTAAACCTGAGGTAAACACATCTTTTGCATAATCATTATAACATGTGAAACACGTAATGTCCCCGTTTATGACAGGTTCTGGAGAAAATTTTATTGATTTTAAGAATCTGAGGCGACTTTGATCAGCCACTGAAAAAGTCGTTCAAAATGAGGAGGCAAATCTGATCGTCTTTCTGGATTAAACTGAACTCCAATTATATTTTGTTCTAGGGTTTGTTCAACACCCTCTAATACCCCATCTTCAAGTCCATAAGCGCATGCAGACAATTTTTTTGATTTTTGTGCTTCTTTCAGTGAGGAAGTGTGGTTACTATTAACTCTTACGAATCCTCCAGAACCTAAGATTTTGGCCAATTGACTTCCTGGTGAAATAAATATTCTGTGGAATGAGGCATTGTCGTGAGATTCTGATTGATACATGTTTGGAATCGGTGATTCACCTCCCATAACGATATTTAAAGCATGAAGTCCATTCCCGGTAGCTAAAATAGGAATTTTTAAAGCAATGAGTGCTTCTATCAGTGGCCATTCTGCAGGGTCATTTCCGCACAATAATAATCCATCAATTGAGTTGATTATTTCTTCAGTAGCTGTTGAACGAAATGTGACTATTGGGTAAGGTAATCCTCCATTACGGTCTATTGCATCAGCATGTGCTTTAATTTTTTTGTCTGAAGCACTGAGTATTCCTATAGCGGGTATTAAATTGGATTGGGTTGGGTTTTGAATAGGATTAGCTCCAATATTGGACGGATTTAATTAGAGATTTTATATAACCATATGTGTAAGCAAATCCAACCATTTTTTCATTTTCTCCTGATAGGTGAGGAACATGATCTGGCATAATCATGTAAGGGTAATTTACTTCGTGATATGCTTTAGCCGCAAGATGCATGTCGACGTCCCCATTATCAATAAAAGTTTCTTCAAAATCTCCAAAACCTCCAGTAATGTTGCGAAAATGAACATTGAAAATTTTTTTGCGTTCACCAAAATAACGTATTACCTCATAGATTTCTTTGCCAGGATTTTCCAGCATTTCAGATACGGTTCCTTGGCAAAAATTGAATCCATGATAATCACTAGGATGTAAGGATATGAATTTTTTCATTCCTTCTACACTTCCAAGTACTCTATCAACTCCTTGTAATCCTTGAGGACTGGGTACTCCTGGGTCATGTGGATGTAATGCCATTCTTATTTTGTATTCATCGGCTACTGGGACTACACGTTGAATGAAATAATTGATTCTTTCCCACATTGTATCCGCATCAACTAGCCCAGCGATAGTTGTGTCTGGTAATTCCTTCAATGCTTGAGCGTAGTTAAAGGAGCGAGTTTTTGCACCTCCTCTCGTTAATACAGGATCACTACTTACTACTCCCAAAATAGTTAGATTGTACTTCACTGCGGGAATCCCAGCTGCCGCACACATTCGGATGATATTACAACAATGTTCTATGTCTCGATCTCTCTGCGGGTCTGTTCCTAACATGATGGCAGGAAGTTCAGCTGAATCTATTTTGTTTGATGCGAGTGGTAATTGGACCATATCGAGGTTTAAGCCAAATGATTCCACATATTCACGGTATTGTGTCAATGTAGTTGCAGTCCATTCTGAGTGGTGTTCATTAGGGAAGCCACATATGTTGTTTACACCTAATTGTGCAAACACTCGGTAATCATTTTCTGATCGTGCTTTTAGTTGTGTTCCTACATGCATTTGTAATCCCTCTGTATTAAGATTTCGCAATTATACGGTTAAATTCTACTTAGATAAAGACTGGAAATTAAATTTCATGATTCAAGATCAACTGGGGTTTTCATAATTTCACGTAACATACATGTAGCAAATGACCCTTTGGGTAAAGAGAAAATTATAGTGTAACCATCAGTTTCAGGTGTTAAATTAATATCATCTAAATTCACTCTACTAATTCTTCTGAAACCTGTACTGAAATTTGCGAATTCACTCCAAATGATTCCAAAATCTTCCATTAGTCTATTCTCGATTTCACCTGCATTATGTTCGCTGGGGCGAATCTTTCGACCATATAGTGGTAATAAAGAACTTATTTGAAGTTTTTTAGACCTTTCGGATTCCAGAACAGGGTTTTCAACGAAAAACACTCCCCCAGTATCATGTTTTTTAGCGAAATCTCCTTCTAATACTAAATCAAACATATCTGAATTAATTCTGTGTGCTAAATTCTTGTTGAATAGAAATGATTGTAAAGAATCTATGAACAATCTAGAAAGTTGCTTGTTAAGTTTTGGGCCATGGCCCCTTAAAATTTCTAGGCCAATTTCCGCATTATTTTTTGACTTTCCAAATCTTTGAGGACCGAAATAATTTGGCATTCCTAATTTTTTTAATACTTCAATTGTTGATTCTGCTAAAGGTTTCCAATCTTTATTGGGATTTCTGACACGAATAGAAAAATTATTCCCTATTAGGTGTCCTATTCCAAGTTTGTTGGTATGGTATGAAGTTTTGATGATATCAATTTTTTCATTTTCATTGAGAGAGTTCAAAGTATTTTCATATATTTTAGGAATGCTGATCCATTGTTTTGAAATACTGTATTTATCTTTCATTCCTGCTATACCTACTTGGTCTGAAGGAATACCGTGGGTTTTTAATTCTTGTAATAATTCGTTAGTTGAGACACCGGATTTCTGAATAAATGCAAAAAGATGGTCGCCAATTCCAGAAGGATTATATGATGGAATTTCTTCAACCATGAAATCTCCAAATTTGTTTCTTATCGAGCCCCCAGTTCCAGCAATACCATCTGAAATTGTTGGAAGATTATTCCATGTAAAAGTTAGTGCAGCCTTTTTTTTAAGGGATTTTTGTAGGTCCATTCTGCTTTTTGAATTTTGAATCAAAAGTTGACTACATAGAGATCCCATCTCTGCGGTTTCCATTAATTCTTTAGCTTGACCCCATTTAAAATTGGTATAAAAAGTTTTTGACTTTGAATTTTCTGGGGTTTTTAAGTTTATCTTTTGCTCGGGTAACCAGGCATCGTATAGAGTCATTTCCAAAATATGATCGGCTCGTTTTTGAGTTCCTGAATGTAGTTGCGTTCCCAGAGTAACTCGGACCCCTAATTTTTCTTTGGCGAGATTGATAGCATGATTTTTCAAGGAATCTTTATCTTTGAAAGAAGTAGCGGGTAATCCCCATTTCCCAGGGAAATCTTTGTCGTCAATTGGTCGCTGAACTAATAATATATGTTCACGCCCAACTCGTTTAGTACGAATTGCCAAAGCTACTGCGAATTTTTTAGGAAGTTTAGGAATCAAATTTCAGTCAATACAGTCTTGATAATTTGAACATTTATATGATGTTCTTTAGGTTTAAAATGGTATTCCCCATAGAGGATGCCACAATTCTAGATTCTTTTCTATTGGGATTTTTTCGGAACCTAATAGTGTTCCTAAATTAATTTCCTGCATATTATCTCTAGTTTTTTCATCTTCTAAAACGAGAGGATGGAATTGTGCACTCTTGACGTTGAAGATAATGTAGGTTTTTTTTGAGTTATATTCAACACAAAATACGGCTGCGAGAATTAAGTCACCAAAACCCTGATCAGTGATTTTTTCTCCAGCAAAATGAATTCTTTCAACAATTTGTGGGAAGTTTTCACCATGTATAATGACCCAATTAGTTGAGTGATCATCTTTTTCTATGCTAAAAGATGAATTTGGTAATGTTTCGGTATTAGTTGCTTTAAAAAACGGGTTATTTTCTTGAGTGTTTAAAAATTCTAAGTTTTCTTTATTAACGAGTAATCCTGCAACATCACCAAATTTCAGTTGAGTGTTTGACTGTAGTTCTTGGTATGCTTGAATAATCGAAAAATAGTTTTCGCGGTTTTTCTGGGCGTTATTTTTTCTGCCTAAAATTTTTGTAAGGAGGCTCATAATTTGAAAATTTTCTAGAATCTAAGTTTTTCTGTATATCATTTAATTTTTTAATTCGGTCTTCAACTTTTGGATGACTCGAAAATAATTTTGCGACTGTATTTGATTTAATTGCAGGGATTATAAAAAATGCACTGGCATGCTCAATTTGACGCATATCTTTTTCGGGAATTCTATTCATGTCGCTGCTTATTTTTGTAAGAGCAGATGCTAGGTGCAACGGTTCGCCAGTTAAATATGCTCCGCCTAAGTCTGCAGAAAATTCCCTATATCTTGAAAGAGCCATAATTAAAATTTGGCTTATAAAATAAACTAGAATTGTAACCGCAAAAGCAACCATGATTATCATTCCTAGTTGACCTGAATCATTGTTTCTTCGGTGCCCGCCAAAACCTCCAAAAATACTCATGAATACCATCATTTGAAGAAGATATCCTGCCATGATTACTATCACGCTGGACCAAGTTAAAACCATTACGTCTCTATTTTTAATATGACTTAACTCATGTGCTATTACTGCTTCCAATTCTTTTTTATTTAGTTTAGACATCAGTCCTTTGGTTACAGCTACAACTGAGTTTTTTGGATTTCTACCTGTAGCAAACGCATTAGGAACATGTGAATCCATTACTGCAATTTTTTTAGGTTTTGGGATTTCTGCTATTAAGGAAAGACGCTCGATAATTTCATGTAGCGCAGGTTCTTCTTTATTCGTTACCACTTTTGCTTTTGTGGCCATAAGTACTAATTTGTCAGATCCATAGTACTGAAATATAGACATTACTATTGCAAAACCCAGTGTAAACATAAATGGTACCCCGAGAGCAATTAGAACTCCAATAAACAATAGATATACAAAAAACAGCATCAAGAAAGTAAAAGCCATTCGGATGGTTAAACTTCGGTCTCTGCCTATGTTTTGATGCATATTTCACCTTCAGTAGTAGATTAGTACATTAACGATTATACTAAATCACAGAATTCATATTTGCTAGGAGCCATTTTGTGTGGAATAGTTTAGGTCAAGATGATGCAATTCAAATGTTTGCGGCGGCAAAAAGTGAAAATAGGTTGGCCCACTCATATTTATTTTTTGGACCAGATAGGGTTGGGAAGGCAACTCTTGCAGAAGATTTTGCGAGGCTTTTGTTTTGTGAAGATGAAACTTCACCATGTGGGGATTGTTTGCCTTGTAAGAGAGTAACATCAAAAATTCATACAGATGTTAATTGGATAGAAGTAGGTGGAGAAGGAGATGTTGGCTTCTCAAAAAGTAAGTCGATAGGTATCGATCGAATAAGAGAAATTCGTAATACAATAAATATAAAACCATTTGAAGGCAGTCAACGACTTGTTGTAATTTTAGGTTCTGAAGATATGACATTGGAAGCATCTAATGCATTGTTAAAAGTTTTAGAAGAACCCCCCCCAAATGTATTCTTTTTACTCCTAACGGCTAATCTTTCTATGATACTTCCGACCATTATTTCTAGATGCCAGATGGTGAAAATTAAAAAGGTGTCTGATGAGTTCGTCAAACGGTATTTGATTGAAAAATATCAGTTTGAGGATTCATATGCACTGAATATTGCTCGGTTAGCGTCTGGGAAAATAGGTATGGCTATTTTCATTGCAGATAACCCAGACTATCTACATAGTAGATTGGAAATATTTGCTAGGATCCATAAACTATTAAATGCTGGTCTTGAAGAAAGATTTGGTTACTCTGAACGATTGGCTAGGGATTTTCCAAGGGACCCAGAAAAAGTTCACAATGAATTAAGAATGTGGGAAATTTGGTGGCGAGACTTCATGCTGGTTCAATTCGATAATTCAGACAAGGCATATACGTCTTCTAATGTTGAGGATTTTTTAGAATTAGCAAGTTTTGTTGAGATTGATGATGTAATTAATATTCTCAAAACAATTGATAGATCAATCAAGTTACTTCAGAGGAATGTTAATCCTAGGCTGGTCTTGGATCAGTTGGTTTTGGAAACTCCAGTAATAACAAAAAAGTAAATTTTATGCTGACCATGGAATGAAGGGTATCCAATCGTCCTCAATTTTTCTATGTATGAAAATGTTGTATGGATTCGGTCTGGGCGCCATAGGTTTGGAAATTAGTTTCATACTTGCTTCTCTAGGAGTTTTACTGGCTTTTTTATGATTGCATTTGATACATGCACTAGTAACATTTTCCCATGTATGTGCGCCTCCTTTAGATCTGGGGATGACATGGTCAAGAGTTAATTGCGTAGTTTTGTTATTACAATACTGACATGTGAATTTGTCTCTGAAAAAGACCGCTTTTCTAGATAATTTGGATTTTGAAGGAGGACGTTTCACCATGTGAGATAACCTAATAACAGTTGGTTCAGGTAGTATTGATGATATGGATTTTATCTCCATATTCCCATTGGTGATTATTTCTGCTTTTCCAACACACACCAAGACAACTGCTCTACGTACATTACATATGTTTAATGGTTGGTAATTTTGGTTCAGTACTAGTACTGGTGCACTGATTCTCATGGATACTATTGACTATTTTCTAGTTTGTATTGAAGCAATAGTAACGACGCTTCAAATTCCTTGGGCAACAAAGTAACAAAAAATCTGGGAGTTGAATTTATTAGGAATTTAGTTACTGATGAGTTAGTAATGGTAGATTCAATATCATTTTGAGTATTGTTTACATGGGATAATAAATCGTTAGTAACAGGAGATGAATTTTCAAGGGTTTCTGATAGTTGATTTATTGGTGCGAAATCATAACAGAGTCTGGAAATTCCAACAATTATTACTGATGCAATTATAAGGCCTATTAGGAGTCCGAAAAAAGCTCCTCCTAATTTGTTTAATAGTCCAGGAATTCCTAGAGTAAGTGTATTAATAAGAGGGGTTAAAATTTTTAGGGCGATAAAGACTAATATCAAACCAAGAAGAATGCTTATATAATATGAACTAGATGAAATAAATTTATTAACTTGTTCACTTATTAATAATTCGACTGCAGATAAGCCGAAATTCGTCAAAATGTACCAAAGTGAAAATCCCAATCCAAATATAATGACACATTTAATTAATCCTTTGCGGTATCCGTAGAATGTGCAAAGAATTAAAATTACTGAAAGTATAATATCTAGCCAGTTCATGTTCGCCTTTTGTTAAGTATTTTTAGGTGGCGTCGGCGGAGATGGGTTGACTATATCAGGTGCCAATGAAATTGGGATTAAATCCTCTAACTCATCTATGGTCCATCTGGAGTTTTTATGAATACTCCTAATAACATGTCTTGGTGAGTATAATGTCATTGGCCAACCGCTAGTTCCAACTACTTGGCCAGTTAAATGACTTGAAGCTTCACTACATAAATATACTACTTTTGGAGCATTATTTATTGGGTCTTTGGCTTGTTCGGGACCACGAATAGGCGCGCTTTGAGTACTAGTAGATTTAGCTCTTTGTGCCTGCCTAAGTTGGCTTGTAGATTCAGGGATCGACTCAGTCATTCTTGTAGCGCCTCCAGGATATACAGCATTAAGAGTAATGTTGTATTCGGAGAGTTCCCTAGACAATGATCTGGTAAAACCCACTATCCCCTCTTTTGCGGCAGAGTAATTTGCTTGTCCTGATGCTCCCAAAGCAGAGCCGGACGAAAAAAGTAATATTCTTCCATAATTTTGTTCAATCATTAGTGGGACACAATGTCTTACCATATTGAAAGTCCCATATAAATGCACCTTCAATACTCCATCCCATTCTTCTTCGGTCATATTGAAAATCATTCTATCTCTTAATATTCCTGCAGCGTTACAAAGGATATCAACTTTTCCAAAATTATCTATTGCAGTTTGAATAATATTTTTTGAAGAATCCCATTCTGATACTGAATCATAGTTTGCGACTGCTTTACCACCAGCTTTGGAAATTTCATTCACAACTTCGGCAGCAGGAGTATTTGAAGAATTCATGCCGTCAAGACTGACTCCAAAATCGTTGACAACTACAGAACCACCTTCAGATGCTATTAGTTTTGCAACCTCACGTCCAATTCCTCTTCCAGCTCCGGTTACAATTGCTACTCTGTTTTCAAATCTATTACCCATTGTCTATATCCTCAACTTTTATGAAAAATTAGAATCCATTACCAAACATTTTTGGTACCAATACGTCCATTTCATCCATTGTGAAAGTACCCCATTTATTGATGCTACTTTCAACAATTGGATTTGAATATAAATAGATGCTTCCACCTCGGATTCCAAAAACATATCCGTTGACGTTCGTAATTGAGTCGGTACACAAATATGCAGCAAGCGGGGCAACATTTTCAGGATCGTCAGGAGTCCCAGGGCCTGTCCAATCAGCAATCTCAGGAGATTTGCCAATTTTTGCTCTTTCATCTCTGGTAGGGTGAGGGCCTGAATCAATTCGGAATTCTTCAACTCTTCCAGGAAATAAGCGTGTTTCAACCATTGGAGAAATTGCATTGCAAATCACACCGTATCTACCCATATCACGAGCTATTGTTCTTGTTAATCCAACTATCCCTTCAGTAGCAGCAGCATAATTTGAACGTCCAATATCTCCCAATCCTGCATCGGAAGTGATGTTTAGTACTCTTCCACTTCTTTGCTGTCGAAATAAGATGCTAGCGAATTTGGTGGGTGCAAAAACGCTTTTTAAATTCATTTGAATTACAGTATCAAAATCTGATTCATTCATTTGGTAAATCATTCTGTCCCGAATTGTTCCTGCAGAGTTTACAAGAATATCAAGATGTCCGAATTCATCAATAGCTTGTTGAACTACTGATTCTGCTCCTTCCATTGTTGAGATGTCTGCTGAGCTTGCAATCGAACTTCCTCCTGCAGAGTTAATTTCCTCCACAACTTCTGATGATGGATTATCTGAAGTTCCAGACCCATCGACTTCACACCCCAGATCGTTAACTAAGATAGCAGCACCTTCAGACGCAAGAAGTTTTGCGATTCCCTTGCCAATTCCTCTTCCAGCACCTGTGACTATTGCGACCTTGTCTTTTAATCGATCGGCCATATATTCCTCCATAATTAGTTTCTGAATTATAGCTATATCAATCTACCATAATATTGATGTGAATGACGGCGATTTTTGAGTCAATTGAAAATTCCACTCAGGAAATTTCTTCACCATTATGAGTAATATTAATAATCGGAAGACCTATTTCAGATATTTTTGAAAGAATATCTGTTTTGTTTCCGGCAATTATAATTTTTAATCCGTTTGGAACGATGTGTTGTTGGACTACTCTATGCACATCCTCTAATGATACTCGCTGAATTTTCTTAATAAATTCAGCATAATAATTTGTGTCTAAGTTATATATTGGAATAGAAACTAATCTTTGCAAGGTATTATTTGTAGTCTCAAAACTAGAAGGCATTCCTCTAAGTATGCTATCTCGCGAATCTTGAAGCTCTTGAGAAGAAATGAGTTTAGATGAACAAATTTCAGAGAACTCTTTTAGTGTTTCTTCGACGGATTCCTTTGTGACGGCAGTTTGTACGCTTCCTCCAGCAATTAACGTGGATACTTCATTTCCCCATGAAACCTGAGATAAATATCCATAACTGTATCCTTTGTCTTCTCGTAGATTGGAGTTTAGTCGGGCAGTGAATTGTCCGCCAAGGACTGAATTAGCCAAAGTAATTGCATGAAAATCTTCATGTTGCCTGGGGACCAATAGTTGACCAGCTAAAATCACAGATTGAGGTGCTCCTGGCTTGTCGATTAAGAAAATAGAATTACCTTCTTTATTTGACGATGTTTTAATATTAGAAAAATTGGAAACTTTTGGATTGTGACTTGAAGTCTTACTGGTCCATAAAGAGAAATGCTTTGAAATACTTTTAAAAGCTTCTTCCTGTGAGATGTTTCCAACCACTACGATTGTTGTATTTTTTGGATCATAGTGATTCTTGTGAAATTTGAGCAGGTCATCTTTTGAAATATTAGTTATAGAATTTTCGTCACCACTTGTAGGGTGTCCATATGGTGATTTGGCTCCGTGAAGAATTGATGGGATTGCTCGTTGAGCCATTAGTACTGGACTATCTGTAATTCTGTTTAAATCTGTAAGGCGTTCTGACTTAATTCGGTCTAGTTCTTTTGTTGGGAACGAAGGGTCCTGAATAATTTCAGCAAGAATTTGCACCGCATCGTCCCAAACACTTTTTGCCATTGTGGTTGATATTGAAGAGTATTCCTTGGTTATATCTCTTGAAATCGAGTCACCCAGATGGTCCATTTCAGTAGAAATTTCTTCTGCGGTTTTTTGGGAAGTTCCTTCCAGAATCATTGCGTTAGTAAGATCTGCAAGTCCTGGAAGTTCTTTAGGATCTTTCTTCGACCCAGAGTGTACCAATATTGTCGTGCCTACTGTGAAAGAATCATCTTTTTCTAATACCAAGAGTTGTAGGCCATTTTCTAAATTGGAATATGTTGGAGTAGGCGGAGTAAACTCTGGGAAACTTGGAATTTCAGGTTCTTTTGATCTGTCTAAATTAGTTGAAACATCTTTTAAACTGTTTTCGGGCATGACTAACATTCTGACATGATTGTTGTTCAAAAAAGATTTAGCTACTTGCTGAATATCTTCAGGCGTTACTGATTGATAGCGTTCTAATTGGGAGTTAATTTGGTTAGGGTCTTGTGCGAAAACATTGAAATGATTTAGTAGGTCTGCGACTCCCCCAAATCCACCCAGTTTTTCTAATCGTCTTAGTAGCATATTTTCAAATTTGTTTTTTGCTGTAGTGATTTCTTGTTCGGAAGGGGGAGTAGATTTGATTAACTCTATTTGTTCGAATATATAGTCTTCTATTCTGGGCAAAACGTTTTGGTCATTAGCAGTAACCTCAATTTCAAATTGCCCTGCTATCTCTCTACAATACTGATATGAACCTAAATTTCTTGCGATTTGCATATCGTATACTAATGCTTTTTGCAATCTTGATTGTCTGCCTTCTGAAAGGATGTATCCTAGAATATCAAGAGCAGGTTCATTTGGGTCGAATTCAGGCACTGTAGGCCAGCTTAAATTTATTTTTGGAAGTTGTACTTTGTCTTCATGAAAAAGTTCAATTCTTCCTGAAAAAGAGGTGTCTAATTTTTTGACGCGATCTATAGTATTGCCTGGTGGAATGCTTGCGAAATATTTTTCTACAAGATCAATTGTTTTAGATTTTTCAAAATCACCTGCGATTACAATGCTTGCATTAGAAGGGGAATAGAATTTACGAAAAAAATCTTTAACATCATCTAGTTTTGCATTGTCTAAATCTTCTTGCGATCCGATTGTGGGCCAGTTGTAAGGGTGAGGGCTCGGAAACATTGTAGAATTAAGTAATAATTCTGATTGTCCATATGGACGGTTTTCATAACTTTGTCTGCGTTCATTTTTAACAACATCTCTTTGGATATCGAATCTTTTTTGGTCTAAAGCTTCTAATAGAAATCCCATTCGATCTGATTCTAACCATAATGCGGTTTCCAGATAATTTGATGGAACTGTTTCCCAATAATTGGTCCTGTCTGGTGTCGTAGATCCATTAAGGTCAGCGCCAGCTTTTTCTAAGGGCTCAAAAAAGCCACTATTGTGGTGTTTGGAACCTTCAAACATTATATGTTCGAAAAGGTGTGCAAAACCTGTTTTTCCAGGAGATTCATTTTTTGATCCTACATGATACCAGACATTGACTGCGGTAATTGGTGTTGAATGGTTTTGATGTAATATCACATTCAATCCATTTTGAAGCTTAATTGTGTCGAAAGGGATTTTTTGCATTTTTATCTCCGGAAATTTTTGCATTTGCTATAAGATAAATCGCAAATGTTGCATAATTTTAGCATAGGTATAAACAAACTGAATTTTAGTTTATTGATAGTCTTGTCTAGCATTTGCTATACTCTGGGAGTTTCGGAGATAAAAATGAGTTTAACTAATGATGAAATTCGGCATATAGCCTCTTTGGCACGGATTGCACTTTCAGATGAAGAAATAGACATTTTCAGAGTGCAACTTTCTGACATACTTTCGCATTTTGATGCTCTACAAAAGATTAAAACTGACTCTATAGATCCCTCATTTCATCCAGTGTCTTTTGACACTGTCATGAGAGATGATGATTTGGAGGATTCTTTGCCGTTGGAAGAAGTCTTAAAGAATGCGCCAAGAACTGAAGGGGATCTTTTTAGGATTAGAGCTGTTTTGGAGTAGTTTTAATAGATATGAATCATTTCAAAATTTATAAAAATTTATTGAGTTTAAGATGTCAGAATTAACGAAACTTACCGTAGCACAAGCATCTGATTTGCTCCGCAAGGGCGAGATTTCATCATTAGATTTAACCACTGATTATATTGAAAAGATTAAGCTTTCCGATGTTGAGTTTGGTGCATATATTACTGTCACCGATGAATTAGCTTTTGAACAAGCCAAAAAAGCTGATTCGAAACTTTTATCAGGAGATGCAGTTCCCCTGACAGGAATTCCGATGCAATTAAAGGATAATCTGTCTACAAAAGATGTTAAAACCACCTGTGCTTCAAAGGTATTAGAAGATTTTGTTCCAGTTTATAATGCGACTGTAGTTGAGAAATTATATTCTAGTGGAGCGGTATTGCTAGGTAAGGGAAATCTAGACGAATTCGCAATGGGCTCTAGTAATGAAAACTCGGCATTTTTCCCTGCGAAAAATCCATGGGATGTTGAAAGGGTTCCTGGTGGTAGTAGCGGAGGTCCTGCAGTAGCTGTAGCATCTGGGGAAGCTGCATATGCTTTGGGTTCGGATACTGGAGGAAGCATTAGGCAGCCAGCCTCATTTTGTGGAATAGTCGGTTTGAAACCCACTTATGGATTGGTTAGTAGATTTGGACTTGTAGCGTTTGCAAGTTCACTTGATCAAGTTGGTCCGTTAACTATAAATGTATCTGACTGTGCTGAAGTGCTGAATGTTATTTCTGGTTATGATCCTTTGGATTCTACGTCAATTTCTAACTCCAGACCTGATTATCAAATGTCTCTTCATGGAGATTTGAAAGGGTTAAAGATTGGAATACCTAAAGAATATTTTCCTGCTGAAATGGATACTGAAGTTTCTACAATTGTTAAAAATGCAATTAAGTCATTAGAATCATTGGGAGCAGATGTGGAGGAAATTTCACTGCCAAGTACTCCTAATGCTCTGGCAGTTTATTATTTGATAGCGCCCTCTGAAGCCTCTGCAAATCTTGCAAGGTATGATGGTGTCAAATATGGTTTTTCAAATCAAGATGATTTGGATTTTTGGGGATCTTTGGAACTTACCAGAGATCAGAGTTTTGGTCCTGAAGTGAAGAGGCGGATTATGTTAGGTACTTATGCACTTTCCTCAGGATACTATGATGCTTATTATTTAAAAGCTCAAAAAGTAAGAACGTTGATTATTCAGGAATTTAAATCGGTATTTGAGCGTTTTGATGCTATTGTGACTCCAACTACTCCTACGACAGCATTTAAGTTTGGTGAAAAGATAGATGACCCTTTAAAGATGTATTTGAATGATATTTTCACTATGCCGGCTAATATTGCAGGTATTCCTGCAATATCAGTTCCTTGTGGTATTTCAGGCGGCATGCCTGTGGGATTGCAAATTATGGGGGATGCGATGATGGAAGAAAAAATACTCAAAATAGCTTTTGCGTATGAACAAGCTAATGAATGGTCCAATTTTGTACCGAAGATGAAATAAAAAGTTATAGATTTTGTAAATAAGGAGACATTATGGGTGAATTAGATGGAAAGGTTGCAATTGTTACAGGTGGAGGTAGGCTTCGCAGTATAGGAAGATCTGCTGTTTTGGAACTTGCAAGGTTAGGTGCTGATGTTGTAATTACTGGCACCAATCGATCCCCAGACACATTTCCAGATGATGAGAAAGAAGTTGGGTGGAGAGGTGTAGATAGTGTCGCTGACGAGGTTAGATCATTAGGTCGAAGGGCTTTAACTATGCCATTAGATGTAACTGATGCGAGTCAGGTTGAAGATGTAATTAATTCAACAGTAACAGAATTTGGAAGAATTGATATTTTAATGAATAATGCAGCATATCCTAGGGGTAAAGATCGATTACCTATGTTAGATGTTCCAGAGGATGTATTTCAGAGGGTTGTTGATATCAAAATTACGGGGGCTTTTCTGTGCACGAAGGCTGCCACTCGCCAAATGATTGCACAAGGACAGGGTGGGAAAATTGTAAATGTTTCCTCTAGTGCTGGCAAAAGAGGTGTACCAAATACTTTGGCATATAATGCTGCAAATTTTGCTATTGTTGGTATGACACAATCTTTGGCAGCTGAATTAGGTCCACATGGAATTAATGTCAATGCTGTTTGCCCTGGTGCTGTAGATACTGCGCGAATGGATGATATTGACAGATTAGTTCGATGGGAAGAGATGGCCAAAAAGACTCCTATTCGCCGGAACGGAACTCCAGAAGAAGTTGGTGCGTTCATGGCCTATTTGTGTACAGAGGCTGCTTCGTGGATTACTGGACAATCAATAAATCTTAATGGTGGAACGATAATGGAACATTAACCTTCCTAGGTATGTCCTACTTGTTTCTCAGGAAAATTTTCTGGAGCAATCATAGGATCTAATATCTCACCGATTTAGCATCATAGTTGCAGTATTTTCAAAGTAAATTTCCATGGTATTCATATCTTCATCAGAGATATTCATTGAATTTAGGGCAGCTTTCATATGTTGAATCCAAGCATCCCTCTCTTGGTGTCCTATAGAAAATTTTGCGTGGCGCATTCTTAGTCGTGGGTGACCGCGCTCGTGGGAGTAATTAGTTGGGCCTCCCCAGTATTGAGATAGGAATCCAGCTAAGTATGATTTACCAGGATTTAGATCTGTAGGATACATAGGCCTTAATAATGTATCTGACTCCACAAAATCATAGAATTTGTTAACTAATTCTATGAAAAAAGTTTGCCCACCTACTCGATCGTACATAGTATCTGAGTTCATTTCATCTCCACATGCCACCTGTTGATTTTGTGGATTATACATGACCCTTTTACAAAAATTAAATTGTCAGACCATTATCCCTCATATAGAGATGCTGAGATAAATATCGCTGGAATCCATATCCAAGCCGGACTCGACGAAAGTATTATAAGAAACCCTTTAAGTGGCGGTGGAAGTCCGGTTCTAGACAATCTAACACAGCCAAGCACACATGTTGTTATCAAAAGTATCCATAACAACAAGGCAGGGAACATAAGTGCAAAGCCAGATACATACTCATCACCAAAAGAGTCAATGAAGTACCATATCCAACCTACCCATCCAATTGTCATCAACCCAAAAACAATAAGTAGGATATTTAAGCCTTTATTTGACTGCTTCTTAGTTAATGGCTTTCGCAGTTGGTACAGAAGTCCACATTATTGGGAAACTCAGTGCCACATGATGGACAAGCTGGCATGCCTACTCCTTATTTCTTACCACCTTCATCAAGCGTGTTCCTATACTCATCTTCCCAAGTCTTCGCCCACCCTGCAGACTTCTTAACTCCGTATTTACATAACCCGACTTATCGGGTGCCTTAGCCTTTCTAGGCTTGTAAACCTAAACAACCTGCTAAAGGAATGAGCTATATATCCGAGCAATTTGCATCTTCATTGCTCGCTATTTCACTAACTAGCCTTTACTCATCAGTTGTTTCGCGTACTTAAGCTCCATTCGGCTAAGCTTACTGACTCTGCGTTTGAAGTCGGGATCAGTTGAAAATTTAGCGTTTAGGAAAGCGTCCAGCACTTCTTTTGCCACTGACAACCCTATGATCCCGGCACCCATACATATCAAGTTGACATCATCATGCTCAACGCCTTGGTGGGCACAGTAGGTGTCATGGGTTACAGCTGCTCTGATTCCGGGGACTTTATTTCCTGCAATCGCAGCCCCTACTCCTGTTCCGCAAACAAGGATGCCACGCTTTACCTTGTTGGAGAGTATTGCTGAAGTTACCAGCTCGGCGATATCCGGAAAATCTACCGGGTCTTCAGAATATGTCCCGTAATCTATAACCTGGTGACCTTTCGACTGCAGATATTCAATAATAGGGACTTTCATCGAGAACCCTGCATGGTCACCCCCTACAGCTAACCGCATTTCATTTTCTCCTGCATATAAATTGGTGAAAAGATAATTTGATTACTTGATATTATCACTAAAGACAAAAACTATGAAGGAATCCCAACCACCAATAGATTTGACTCCTATCTTGACCCGACAACCGTTAACAAATCAGATTATACCGGTGAACTTTCCATTTTCTCTGATTAATGGTTGATGAATTACGGGATATAATAGGTGCTAGTCGCTAGTTATTCGAAATTTATCTGCCGAAACATCCTACATCTTTAGAGGGGTTCCCATTATGGAAGTATTAGTAGTAGCCTTTGATGGATTACAACCAAACCAAATAAATGAAGATTTAATGCCAAATTTATATGGGTATTTAAATGAAGGCGTTACCTTTACAAATCATCATGCAGTATATCCCACTGTAACAAGAATTAATGCAACATCAATGTTTACAGGGAGATATCCAGGTTCTCATGGTATTGCAGCGAACACTGTTGTGATGAGAGACTTTGATCCAAATTTAATTTTTTCAGTAATGCAACCCATGCTTGAGAGTGTGCGAGCAAAATTGGGGGAAGTTTTGTATGTTGAAAACCTTGGAGATATCCTAAACAATTTTGGAGAAAAATTCGTTGCTATTGGAGCAGGGACTACTGGCAATTCATTCTTGCAAAACCCTAATGCTCATACCAATGGTGGAGCAGTTGTTAATCCAGAATTCACATTCCCAGATTCTTTAGCGGAAACATTAAAGTCGATAGTTGGAGATTGGCCATTAGATACTATACCAAATGAAAAAAGGTTAAGTCATTGTGTTGATATAATGACCAAATATTTTATACCTGAAATAAATCCAGCAGTGGGCCTTATTTGGTTTTCAGAACCTGATAAATCACACCATGCGAATGGCGTAGGGTATGAACTTGGAACTCAAGCAATAAAGTATGCAGACAGATGTTTCGGGGACCTGATTACTAAAATACGTAAAATTGACAATTCAAAAGATGCGAACGTGATAATCATTTCGGATCATGGATATTCCACTATTAAAGGTGTGATTGATGTTAGGAAAGAATTAATTAAAATTGGTTTATTAGAAAATGAACAGGATGACAAAATTCTTGTAGTGCCAAATGGAGGCAGCGTCCTGTTTTATGTAGAAAATTCAGATAATAGGCTTGCTACAAAATTAGCTAGAGCGTTAATGCAATTTGAATGGTGTGGTCCAATGTTCTTTTCTTCGAAAACGGGTCATATAGAAGGTTTGCTACCTGCTGATTTGGTGGGCATTGAAGGGTTTCGTTGTCCTGATGTGACAATGTCGTTTCAATGGGATTCAGAAAAAAATGTGGCTGGTTATAAAGGGACGATTTATAGTTCCGGAGGAGAGATAAATTTAGGTACACACGGTTCAATTAGCAAACATGAAATGAATAATGTGTTTGGTGCATTTGGCCCAAGTTTCAAAAAGGGATTAATATCTTCTGTTCCAACAGGCAATGTAGATTTAACTCCTACAATAATGTATCTATTGGGATTAAAAACAGACCTATCATTTGATGGAAGGCCAATTAGGGAAGCATTTTTAGAGGGTCTTAATCATGAGAATATCAAAGTGGAGATTGAAGAATTTCATAGCGAATATAGTAATAAAGAATATTCTTATAGGCAGAAACTTGTAACTTCTTCAATTGGTAATACTCATTACATTGATTATGCCAAGCGATATTAGCTAATGTTGGATTAATTTTCTCTTTTCTAGTTAGTTTATAGAGGTTTTTTGTCTGCTGCTATTTGATTTATTGGACTTCCTAATTAATTGCTACAATCAGATTTCGACATTGCCAACAACTGACACAAGAAGTAGTAAAATTAATATCATTACTGATGAAAGAGTCATGTATGCGTATTTATTCACTTGAACATTATAAGCATTTTATGGAAATTCAATTGTAGCTTTACCGATTACCAAAGGAGACAAAGTCAAATCTTTCAAGAAGACATCACATTCTATTATTTCTTTATCCATAAAAATATATTTATCAACAATAATTGCACTGGCGAGGATACTTGTTTCTTGTTTTACAGATCGTCTGAAAATAATATCTAATTTTTTAATTCTTGTTTCTGGCATAGTGTCATTCAAATGTCTAGAAATATAAGCAATGCTCATGGCACCAGGAACGAGTGGTCCGGGAAGTCCATGTTGCCTTGCAAATTTTTTAGATGTTAATTTGTTTGGCATTCCACTATCCCCTTGGGAGTTTTGGAAAGCATTAACTTGTGAACTCGAAAAGATTTTCTCTGAAATTATCGTTTGATGGCCTATGTTTATATTTTGAAATTTAAAGTTATTTTCCATATTTTTTCCAAATAAAAGTATCCTGTTTCTTTGAAACCAATGCCCCATTTTGGTTAAAATAATTGGATTCGAAAACTGCAAAAATCATGTGTCCAGAGCGTCCTGTTTTTTCATAAATTTCAATTCCTCTGGATTTAATTGTAATTTCGTCTCCAGCTAGGATATGAGTCTTACATTCTATTGATTGTCCGCCAAGTAATCTGTTGTATTTTTCTTTTAGAATTTGAGGGGTAAAGTGTTTTATTGGGAGAGTATTGATAAAGGTCGCAGGAGCAGCAATGGAATTGGTTTCAGAAATTGAAATTATTGCTTCCCCAGAAAGATCACAGAAATTGTTAATTTGCTCTCTGGTGACTTTGAAGGATCCAACATTTTTTTCTGACAGAAATTCATCGATGTCTAATTGTTCTGCAAATTTCATTTTTTCCCCATGTGTTCAGATTTAAAATTAATTTTCAGTAATGATATTATATTTTGAAAACATTGAGTAAATAATTGGTTATGAATTTAGATTTACATACTCATTCGGTTTCTTCGGATGATTCAAAGGCAACAGTTGAGCAATTTGCTAAGTGGACATTGTTCCTTCGGAGTGAAGGGTTCCCTCTGGATGGATTTGTATTAACAGAACACCGAAAATTTGATTACAAAAATGATTATTCTGATATTTCTGAAAAATATGGTGTGATGATTTTGAAAGGATCAGAAGTTGAAACTGATCATGGGCATTTTTTGGTTTTTGGGGTCACTGAAACATTGACTGATCGAATAAATTTTGCTCGAGTAGATATATCTGCTATAGAGTTAGTGCTAACTGCTCAAATGTTTGGTGCTATTGCAATTCCTGCTCATCCTGGTCGGTTTGGAATTGGATTATGCGAATTTAATAATGAAGAATTGAATTCACAAATACGAGTGGTAGAAAATTTGAATGCGGGCAATTTGCATCAAGAACAAATAAGATCGGATAAATTCATTTCCTCAAAATCTTTTGATTCTTTTATTGGGGGAAGTGATTCGCATGTAGTAAGTACTCTTGGGAAATGTCTTACACAATTTGAAGGATCTATTCAATCGGAGAATGATTTAGTTAGAGAATTATTATATGGGTCTTATCAATCAATAAAGATTGAAGATTTATTGATTAACTAGATCATCGAATGACTTTGTCCTCCATCTACTACTATGCAAGCTCCAGTAATAAGGCTAGCTCTTTCTGATGCTAGAAATGCCACTATATCTCCAACCGGTTCTGGCCATCCGAATTTGCCCATTGGGAGGTGGGTCTCAATGAAATTTTCCACAACATTTTCAGGATTTTCATTTTGGAATCTTTCCCAACTCCCCCCTGGGTGTTCTATAGATCCGGGAGCGATACTATTTACTAAAACTCCATCTTTCGCTAATGAAATAGCTGTGTTTTTTGTAGCACCAATTAGAGCGGCTTTTGCAGACATATAAGAAATATTTCCACCATTCTCGCGTCCCCAAATGCTTGCTATATTTATTATTCTGCCCCATTTTTGTTCAATCATGTGAGGGATTACTGCCTTCATTAATGCGAAGCTGCCAAACAAATTTAAATCGAATGTTGCTTTGAAATCTTCTAAGGAGGTTTTTTGAATGTCTTCTCGAGACAACGACCCCCCAACATTGTTTACTAAGATATCAATAGGTCCTAATTTTGAAGTCACCGATGAAGGTATTCTATTTAGATCTTCGCTAATGGAAATATCTGCTTGGATTCCAATTGCTGAACCTTCAAAAGAATTTAATTCTTCCACGGTTTCATCTAAAGTTTTTTTTGAACGTCCGCAAATTGCGACGTTAACACCTTCTTTTACTAAAGAAATCGCACATTGTTTCCCTAGGCCTCTACTTCCACCGGTAACAAGCGCTACTTTCCCTTTAATTTGTAAGTCCATTATTTTATCCTCCAATAGAATTAAAAAGTAACTGCAAATTTTTATTTTATGGGTATGTAAAATTCTCTTCAGTCGTTTGTTCGATTGAACTTTCTATCATTTCTTTCATTGGCAAGGAATTCTCGAATGATTCTAATATTTCGGCTTTAGCCGCAGTAATTGGGTGCTTGGGGACAAAGAGTGAACAACAGTCTTGGTCGGGTCGGATAGAAATGTCGAAAGTGCCAATTCTTTTTGAATGTTCTATGATTTCATCTTTATTTGTACCAATTAATGGTCTTAAGATTGGCATTTTTACGGCTGCGTCAATTGCTGCTATGTTTTCAAGCGTTTGAGATGCTACTTGGGCTAAGCTTTCTCCAGTGATTAGAGCAATAGATTTTTTATGTATAGCGAGTTTTTCAGCAATTCTAATCATGAATCTTCTGTAAAGTAATACTCTATATTCAGGAGGAACTTCTACAATAATTTTTTGTTGAATTTTGCTTAGGGGAGCCAAAAAAAGTTTTGATTTGTATTGATGTTGATTCAAAACTTTTGCTAGATCAAATGCTTTTTCGATACTTGATTTATCCACTAATGGATAACTATGAAAATGTAGCATATCTACAGTTGTTCCTCGTTTAAGCATTTGCCAAATTGCCACAGGAGAATCAATTCCTCCAGACATTAGAGCCATTGCTCTTCCGCTGACACCTACTGGCATTCCACCAAAGCCTTTGAATTCTTCAGTGTGGATAAATATGTTTTTGTCCATCACTTCTATAAATATTTCTAAGTCAGGATTTTTGAGTTGGACTTTAGATTTGGTTAATTCTTCTACAAAAGTACCGACTTTTCGGTTGATTTCATCTGATGTGAGGTTAAAGTTTTTGCTCGGGCGTTTTGCTGTAATTCTAAACGTGTCAAATTTTGTTTGTTCTAAAATTTCTTTCAATAGATTCAAGGTGGACTCTAGGTTTTTTTCGACTTCGTATACAGGGTAGAATTTGGCTATCCCAAAACAATTTGTTATTCGTTTTGCAATCTCTGGTATTTTTGCTTCCTCATGTAATGATAGACCGATGATTAATCTTTTGTGCCAAATATTTTTTACCGGTAAATCTTTAGTTGCCACTCTTAAATTATCCAAAATTCGATTAATGAAGATATGTCTATTTCTACCTTTAAGCGCAGTTTCGTGAAATTTGACAAGTATGGTGGTTGGATTCATTAGATCGCTTAAAACTTATTTGGATAGTTTGTGTCTTGGTAGAGAGTGTTTAAGAACTTCTTTGTTGACTAGGTTTTCGGGCATTTGGCCAAGCAATACGGATTTTACTTCCTCGGCAGCACGTTCTTCAAGCTCGAGGACGGATTCTTGGGAGAAAAAAGAAATGTGTGGAGTAATCAATATGTTATCCAATTTCATTAAAGGATGGTTGGATGGAGGTATAGAATCAACCATAACATCCAAGCCGGCTCCAGCAATATTTTTTGATTTTAAAGCTTCAAATAATGCTTCTTCGTCAATTAATGGACCCCTAGCGCAGTTTATTAGGAACGAATCGGATTTCATTAAATCTAATTGCTCTTGTCCTATCATATTGTGTGTCTCTTCTGTATATGGTGAGTGCAGAGAAACGAAATCAGAACATTGAAGCAGATTTTCAAGACTGGTTGAGTTAACTCCGAATGAGGCTGCTTCTGTTTGGGAAACAAAAGGGTCATAAGTTAGAATATTCATTCCAAAAGATTTTGCTTTTTGGCTTACTGCTTTTCCAATCCTACCGAAACCTACTATTCCAATAGTTTTACCTTTCAGTCGCATTATTCTCATGGTTAGGGGGGAATGGCCCCATGCATTTTGCTTGGTGTCGGAGTCAAAAAAAGCTATTTTTCTGTTCCAACATAACATTAAGCCTATAACATGATCTGACACCTCTTCCATACAGTAGTCAGGAACGTATGTTACAGCGATGCCTAAATCAGTTGCAGTACTTACTGAAATGTTATCAACTCCAACCCCATATCTTCCTATGACTACACATTTTTTTGCAGAGCGAATCACTTTTTCTGTGACTTGAGCAAAACAGGTTAAAATCCCATCAACATCTTTAGCTAGTGAACAAAGAGTATTTTCGTCAGAGTTTGGCGCAACAATAATTTCAGCATCTATTGAAGATAGTACTTTTTTTTCTGGCTCAATGTTTGGCCAGACATAGTCAGTGATCAAGATTTTATATGACATTATTGACTCCATTTCGATAAGTATTCTTAATCATACAAGGGTTTTCGGCATTGGTTTAAACATGCATCCTTCAACGAAAATTTCAAAAAAATCATCGAAAGTTTCTAATTCGATATGTTCAATAGATTTAACTTTTTCTTCTATTTGTCTGCGATGAAATTTTGATTTTAGCATTATGGTTGCTCCTTCTAGTGAAGCGTTTCCAACTTTTGTGATTTTTTTTGGAGAAATATTGGGAAGAAATCCGATTCCTATTGCGCATTCTGGGTCGATGTAGTTTGCGAATCCTCCTGCTAAGTAAAGTTTTGAAATTTGATTTGTATTAATCCCGTATGAACGCATTGTAATGAATTGCCCCGCGTAATTAGCTGATTTGGCTTGAGCTAATGAACTAACATCTGATCTTGAAATAGAAATTTCTTGGGTGGGCTCTAGGACAATTTTTTGCTTTTTGTTATCGAAAACCCCCAGTTCATTCATCTGTTGTGTTCGTAATAATTCAGATAAAATTTGAATTAAACCAGATCCACAAATCCCTTGAGGCTTTTTGTTTCCGATAGTTCTGTATTCTGTCCCACTTTCTGAAAACATAAGTGATTCTATTGCTCCATCATATCCAGGCATGCCATATGAAATCTCTCCACCTTCAAATGCTGGCCCTGCAGGACAAGATGCTACTATCATTTTTTCTTCGTTGCCCAAAACTACTTCAGTGTTTGTACCTATGTCGACTAGCATTGAGATGTCTTTTTTCTCTCCAATTTCAGTGCTTAGAATATCGGCTGCAACATCTGATCCAACATGGCTACCTATTAATGGACCACCATAAATATTCGCATCCGGGAAAATTCTTAATCCAAAATCATTTGCTTTCATATTTAATGCAGTTGAATCGATTTCTCCATTCAGGAAAAGGGTTTCAGTGATTGATCTGTAAGGTTTTTGACCAATTGACTGCACATCATAATTGAATAACAAATCTCTCATTGTAGAATTTCCGACGAATACAGCTTCGTAGATTTGTCTTCTATGAAGATTGTTTTGTTTGGTAATCTCTCCGATTTCAAAATTTAAAGCAGATAGCATGACTTGTCTTAATTCGCCTTTAAATTTGCCACCATCATATGAAATTCTATTCATGATGTCGCTTCCACCAAATTTTTGAGGGTTTTCAAATGATGAAGTGGCTAAGATATTGGAAGTTTCTAAATCGACCAAATTCATAACTATTGTGGTTGTTCCTATATCTGCGGCGATTCCTAAGATGGAGTTTCTGTATTGATCTAGATAGGACCCATTAAAAGTTACTGTATCGCCGTTTCTTTGAACCATTGGGTCTGTTGAGACAGAGCGATTAATCGATTCGATGAGGATTTTGGGTTGTCTGCGCAATATAGAAAATTCGATTGTTTTGTCTGCATCTGTAATCTTTGCTTGACAAGCCAATCGAAATTTTTCCCCTAGGAAGAATTCTTCCTCAGTAGAATCATTTAAAAATTCTCCTCCAGAGTTGATTTCAACAATACATTCATGGCATTGTCCATTTCTACCACAGGAGGTAGGCACACGCACATTGATTGCATCAGCATAATCGAATAAAGAGGATCCGATTTTTGATTCTATTACTTGTCCAGAGCATCGTACAGGAGACATGTGAGTATTGTAACATGGAGTTTATCGAATTTTTTGAGATGTTTTAGGGTTCAGATTCCATTTCCCATGCATTGCGATAATCTAACTTTTGGTCATCTTGGCAAATGAATAATTCATTCGGTTGTACATCTCTATATTGATTTCTACACCCAAACTTTGCAGTGCACCGATCTTTAGAGTTTCTATATGGGCATCGTTTTAAAGAAACTTCTGTTACGGTCTCAGATATATCACGCATGATCTGGTCTAGTCTTTTCATGCTTGAGATATATTTGTCTTTAACGAGTTCCTCATTAATTTGATTTTTGGTGTCTTTAATTCCCATGGAAAATACGATTCAATTTTTAATAGCAACAAATTTTTTGGCTAGATCTACACATTCAATTGCGTCTTTTCCATACCCATCGGCACCCATGTCATCCGCTAATTCTTGAGATACAGGAGCCCCTCCTACTAGGATTTTGACTTCACTACGAATTCCAGTCTCTTCAAATGCGTCTATGGTTTTCCCCATATTGGGCATAGTTGTAGTCAGCAGGGCTGACATTCCGAGTAGCTGCGCTTCATGTTCCATTACTGCTTCAATAAATTCTTCAGACTGTGTATCAACTCCAAGATCATGTACAGTAAATCCAGCACCCCTGAGCATCATGATACATAGGTTTTTGCCGATATCGTGTAAGTCTCCTTTTACAGTACCCATAATGATTGTTCCAATGGGTTCAATTCCAGAGGCAGACAAGATTGGTTCGATGTGGGTCATTCCTGCTTTCATGGCTCTAGCAGCAATTAGTACTTCAGGAACAAAAATAATATTGTCACGGAATTTGATTCCAACTATCGCCATTCCAGAAATCAATCCATCATCAAGGATTGTATTAGCAGTAAATCCGTCATCAAGAGCTTTTTTAGTTAATTCGTCGACTGAATGTTGGTCACCAATTATCAGCTTATGAGCAATTTCGTGCATTTTAGGATCGGAGTTGTCAAAAAGACCTTTTATGTGTTGTATTTCTGATTCATTAGAGACATAAGATATTTCCTCGTTCAAACCATCGTGGTTTATCGGCATGTTAAATCCTTATAATTAATTTTCTTTGTGCCAAGCTTTTACCGCTCTTGGGATTTCTATCAAATTTTCAAGTTTTGTGGATAAAGGGACAGCGCATTCAGGAGCTACCATTTGTACTCCTGCGTTAAGGCATTTGAACACTTCCGCACGAACTTCTTCAGGTCCTTTAGAATACAAAGTGTCTGGATTGTTAATGTTTCCAACTAAACTTATTTTACCGTCGACAGTGTCCATAGCCTTTTGGGGATCATTTTTAGAATCAAAATGAAAAGACGCCATTCCAGTTTTGGCAATATATTCCATTCTATCTAGAGTGTTTCCGCATATATGTAAAATTAAGGGCACTTTTAATCTTTCAGCCATTTCTATATGAATTTCCATAAGAAATCTTTTGTAGTACTCACCGCTGACTAGGTCTCCAGTTGCGTGGTCAGGGAAAGTTAGTGCGTCAGCACCTGCATCAATTTGCGCCTCTCCAAATAAAACTGATATTTCTTTCAATCTATGAAGTACATCCAAAGTAAGTTTGGGGTCATCAACTGACATTAATAGGAATGGTTCTACTCCGAACACATGATACGCTAGAGTCCAAGGACCCATGGTTTTACCTATAATAGCAGTTTCATCTCCATATGCGGAACTTAGCATTTCTATAGATTTTGTTAGTACTTTGGTATCGCGATGTTGTAAGAAATTTTTCGGAATTTTGATATCCTCAGGATTTTTCCAAATAGGATTATACATTCTCACAGTCGGCCAGTTGTCTTTTTCTTCCCATTGTACGTCGCATCCCAGTGCGGAGGACTCTTGAATAATTGAAAAATATGGTGATATGCTGTCGAATCCCAATTCAGTGTAACCTGTTGCAGCTAGACTTGCAGCTAGTTCGGGTTCTCTACAAGCTTCTGGAAAAGGTGCATTAACTAGATCCATGAGTTCAACAGTTGCAACACTTGTTGGGTTTGCACAAGGAGTCCGATCTACTGGAATACCATTCAGTGAATTAAGCACTCTTTGTTTCGATGTCATTGGAATTTCTGAAATCATTTGGGCTCCTTCACAAATTCTATCACTAATTTATTTTTATGTGACACTAAATCCTAGCGTGCCTGTAGTCATTTGTCCTCTTAGAGCCTCAGTTTCCATCATCCCTTCGACACTAGAAATATTTCTTGAATAAGGCAAAATTATTCTCATTAAATTATCATGGTTTTTTCCACACTCAAATGCTACAGAAGTATCTGAAGTTTTTATCATTTCACCATATTTCATAAAACCGGCAACGATCATTTTGATTCTTAGTGAAGCATTCTTCGCTTCACCTTTTCCCTCTATAGCATAGTCCCAACTTCCATTATTTTCCCTGGGTGTGGCAGTAATTTTGAGGTCTGACTTTGAGTCTTGGATAGTAATATCACCTGATGGATGCTTGAAATCAGGATTTTTATTTGTAGCTTGAGAGATTAAAAACCTTAATGGTCTTTGGTGGATTATTCCGCATGGGAATTTGGCTTGATTGAATGATTCCTGTATAGGTTCTAAATCGCCAAGATGGATCATTTGATCGCGAATGTGTTCGATCCTTTTTTGGATGCCCTTTTTCTGACTGAATGACCAGATGGAGCAGATGGAATTTTGGACATATAACCCAATGGAAACATTTTGGAAGTGTGGATCTATAGGGATTAGTTCTACACAACTGCCAAAATTTTTGAAAACCTTTGAAATTTCTGAGTCTTTTGTTGAATTTTCTGCATACATACTTGTTATTCCTTTATGCTGACGGTTTTAGGGTTTTTGATAATAACTTAATGTGATCTGGTCCGGTACCACAGCATCCACCAACAATGTTAACCCCTAGTTCCACAATTTTTATGAATCGTTCTGTCATGTATTCAGGAGTTTCTGGGTATATTATTTCTCCATTCTTTACTGTAGGGATGCCAGCATTTGAATGTACTATCATAGGCTTGTCTGTAGACGCTCTCATTTGTTGTGCTATTTCAATCATTAAGTCGATACCATTACCACAATTTGTTCCTATAATATCAGCACCTGCAGAGGTTAATTCCTTAGCCGCACGCTCTGGAGTGATTCCCATCATAGTAAAAAACCCTCTTGGTCCTTTGTCAAAAACCATAGTCGCAATAACCGGCAGATTTGTACTTTCTTTTGCTACATTGATTGCAAGTGAAATTTCTTCAATTGCGGTCATGGTTTCAATTAATATTGCGTCAGCTCCACCTTCCTTTAAGGCAATCATTTGTTCTTTAAAAGCAAGAGACATTTCTTTTTCAGAAACATCTCCTAGAGGTGATAAAAATTCTCCCGTTGGTCCAACTGAACCCAGAACGTAATTATTAGGTCCTGCGGCTCTTCTGGCATGCTGCGCAGCTAAACGATTAAATTCAGAAACTTTATCTCCATGCCCATATTTTTTTTGCATGAAATTACTTCCGCCGAATGAATTTGTTAGTACTAAATCGGAACCTGCATCAAAATAGTCTTTCGCCATTTGGCTAATGACTTGCGGATGGCTTGAGTTAAATTCTTCAGGACAACCACCAGGTTCCAGGCCATGATTTTGTAAGTATGTCCCTGTTGCACCGTCAGATATAAGTACTGTTTTTTCAGAAATTGCTTCTAGTAATGTTAGATTGCGAGGTTTTTTTGATTGCATTGTCTACTGCCAAAAAGATTTTTAATACATTATACTGCTACAGATTGATATCACAAGATATGGAGATTAGAATGCCAACAATTTCTATAAATGGAGTTGAAATTTTTTACCAAGAGAAGGGAGTAGGGGCTCCCTTGATTTTACTTCATGAATTCGCAGATGATTTTAGGTCATGGGAATCCTTAACTGAGAGATTATGTAATGATTACAAAGTGATTTCTATAAATAATCGTGGCTATCCACCATCAGAAGTTCCTGAGCATCAAGATGATTATTCGCAAGAGATTCTTGTCAACGATTTACATGCTTTTATGAATGAAATGTCTATT
The DNA here is from genome assembly GCA_022447855.1 of SAR202 cluster bacterium. Lineage (GTDB taxonomy): Bacteria > Chloroflexota > Dehalococcoidia > Lucifugimonadales > UBA6927 > UBA6927. The sequence goes on along the minus strand of JAKUTX010000001.1, from coordinate 288,999 downwards.
GAAAAAGCCCATATAGGTGGTTTGTCAATGGGAGGTGGTACAACTTTGGTTTTTGGGTTGAAGTATCCTGAACGTACTTCGTCGATGATAATTGCTGGAGCTGGCAGTGGGTCAAATCCAAGTGAAGGATTTGTGGAAATGATTGAATTTTATTCTTCCAAATTAATTTCTGATGGCATGCAGGCGCTTGATTCATATATAAGAGGAGAAACCAGAACACAACTTATAAGGAAAGATTCTAGAGCATTTGAAAGATTTCGTTCTCGCTTATTAGATCATTCCAATCTTGGTTCAGCTTTAACATTTCAGGGAGTACAAAAGAAGCGGAAATCTGTGTATGATTATGAAGATGAAATTAAAAAATGTCAGATACCTGTTTTGATTTTAGTTGGTGATGAAGATTCTCCGTGTATTCAGCCAGCTTTGTTTATGAAGGAAAACTTTCCAAAATCGGGATTGGTAACTTTTCCACAATCTGGCCATGCAATCAATATTGAAGAACCGAGTTTGTTCAATAGGATTATAGAAAATTTTCTTGCTAAAGTTGACCAAGGAGATTGGGCATTACGCACAAATCTTTCATAAACTATAAAGTGTTAAACTGCCCATTTTTCAACAGCTTTAGGGTTTAAATCCAATCCTAATCCTGGTTTGTCATGGAAGGGTTTCCACATTCCTCCCTTTTGTTGCGGGAATTCATTAAAGAATATTCGATCGATTTCTAATGAAGTATTCATGTATTCGATTACTTTTAAGTTTGGAGTTGCGCACCCAAGATGCAAGTGTACTAATTGATGGCCATGCGGAGCGATTTGAATATTAAATGAGTGGGCAATATGAGCAATTTTTAACCATTCTGTAATGCCACCGACATGGCCAACATCAGGTTGGGCTATGTCGCAACCTCCTCGAGAAATCAACTCTTTGAATCCATATTTAGAATATTCAAGTTCGCCTGATGCAAGGGGCATAGAAATTGAGTGACGAATTTCAGATAATCCTGCGATATCTTCAGCAGTAGTTGGTTCTTCAAACCATCCAATATTATAATTCTCAAATTGCTTGGCCATCATGATTGCTTGTTTAGGGTAATATCCCCAGTTTGCATCCACGAAAATCTCAATGTCGTCACCTACTGACTTCCTAACGAGTTCGAGCCTTTGAAGATCTTCTTTTTCAGATTTGCCAAAATCTTTGCCTACTTTCATTTTCACTCTTGGAATTCCGCGATCTACATAATCGGTCATTTCTCTCACAAGTTGTTCTTCGGTATAGTTTGTCCACCCTCCACTACCATAAATAGGAACTGCATCAGAGAACGCTCCAAGTAGTTTGTAAAGTGGTAAATCTAAGGATTTTGCTTTTAAATCCCATAGTGAAATATCGACTGATGATATTGCTTGAAAAGCAACACCTTTCCTCCCAAAGCTTCTGATAGCCCAATACATTAAATCCCATAGTTTTTCGATGTCGTAAGGGTCTTGTCCAATTAGGATAGGGGCAAAAATATTTTCAACGATTTGTTTGATTCCTGGTGCCGATTTCCCAATCCCCAGTCCTGTAATACCTTCATCAGTTAATATATGTACGAAGGTGTAGCCTTTGGCGCTTTTGGGTGCCATTGTGGCATCCGCAACGGCTGATCCTTCTGGATAAGTTAAAGTAGAAACTTTTACTTCTGTGATTTTCATAAACTAAACCTTACTTGGATTGGGGTTCACGGATTTGTGAAAGTCAGGATACCCAATTAATTCCGTTGAGTACAAGCTTTTGATATTCAGGAGTCTTAAAACTTAGTCCGTTATGGCCTAAGTTTGTTACAAATACTTTCCCATTACCGTACTTTCTAGTCCAACCAAGGGGGAATGTGCCGCCTGGCATAAATGTTTCTTTGTCTCTCCACTTATGAGTCCCTTCTTCTGAATCGGCATGTAAAAAGTAGTCATTTCCGTCTTTTAAATCACATCCCATGTAGAGTTCGTCATTTGTTAAAAAGTCTGAAATACCCTCAACACATTCATGATTCGAATTCGTGACATTCACTTCGAATTGTCCATAAGGTGGATGCCAGCTATCAGCTGATATCCATCCTCCACCAGTAATGTCATGATACTCGTGCCAGTCATCTGGGCGGACATTGGAAATATGCAACGAGACGAATCCATGACCTCCTCCAATAAACTGGGTCATTGCTGTTTGTTGGGCACGACTTAAAGTCGTATCTCCTGAGCGCATTGTATTGAAGATTAGTATTTCAAAATTTGCCAAGTTTTCAGAGTTGATCTGGGCGGCGTCTTCAGTTACTGTGACTTCGTGACCAGCTTGTTTTAAAAAGCTTTCTAAAACAGGTGTGGATTCTTCGTATGGATGATTCCCTCCGCTTAATACAAGTAGCTTCATTGGATACTCCTTAATATATAAATTTGGAATTAATTTCGATCGCAAGTCTATATTAGTGAGTCTTACTGGTCAATTAATCATACCTTTTTGAATTCATGTGGTTGACCAAATGGGGGTTCATAAGTATCCTTGCATCGATAAATTATTTATGTTTAGTTCATTGTGCGGAGAAATTATGCCAAATCTAAAAAACATTCATTCAGTAGTTGAGGAATTTTCTCAACTTAATTCTAAGCAGTGGAATAATTCTGCTCTTGGGGTAACTCGTTTAGAGACGCAGATTCCTTTTTTAGAGAGTGTTAATGCTCCAAATTTGAATATTGCAATTGTGGGGGGGCTATCTGGGAGTGAGGCGGATGTAAACACTTCACTTAGAGCTATTGAAGCATGTGTTGATTCTACTTTAAGCATTAGTTTTGCTCCGTGTATTAACATTGATGGTTATGAACGATCAATGTCACCGAATAATTCATCTGGAGGAAGCCCATCTTTAGGATATCCTCCAAATGATGGATTTTTCAATGATGAAAAAAATCCGGAATCTAGATATCTGTGGCGTTGGGTTTCTTACTTGGCTCCTGATGTAGTGGTAGAAGTTTGTAATGCTGAAGTGGTTCACTGGGAATCAAATGTGGCTGCTCAGGGGATTGCAACTGAGTTGAATGCACATCCAGTTTCAAAAGATAATTCTTTCGTCAATGCATTAGGATTTTCAAGAGCGAGCGGGTTAGGAGCCATTCCTGCATTTCGTTTATCTTCTCCAGAAGATTCTGTTGTGTCGGAACTCTCGAAGTTGATTGCATTGTCTGGATCATTTCCGGCTTCACAAGCACAAAAAACCCTGGAATCTCGTAGGCAAAGAACTCCAATTGCCACAGCACGGATACTTGCTTCAACGTATGGACACAAACTTGATAACCCTATCAATTATGTTCAAGGGGTAGGAATCAGTGGTCGAATCAGGTTGTGGGAAATGGATGGAGGTCTAACTAATAACCCTATTCATGAAATCGCTGGACTTACAGAAAATTATGTTTCTGGTGTAATTGATCCATATGCTGATAATCCCGCGGGTTCTGCTCATATTGCTGGAATGGTTTGGGCAGATGAAATGTTTTTATTTTCTGGTGATCAAAGGTATAAACAAACAATAGTAGATGCTGCAAATCTCTTTGAGGAAGGTAGTGAATCCAATCCACCTCATCCAGCTGATCCTCTTTGGAGAACGGAGGATATGTTTATGCTAGGGTCGATATTGGGAAGAGCCTACTCTTTAACTGGTGATAAATCTTATTTGCAGAAACTTGTTACCTTTCTTAAAAATATGAAAACCCAAAAAAGCGACGGATTGTTTATGCATGATAGAAATACCGATATTTATTGGGGAAGAGGGAATGGGTTCGCGGCGATAGGTTTGACTGAAACTTTGTCCGTGTTGCCTGAAGATCATCCTGAACGGCCATTCATTTTAGATTCATACAGAAGATTGTTGGATGGGTTGAAAAAATTTCAACAACCTTCTGGACGTTGGCTTGAAATCATCGATTTGAAAGGCTCTTATGAGGAAATGACAGGTACTTGCATGATAGGTTATGCAGCTGCAAGGGGTTTACGGAAAGGTTGGATCGATTCTTCAAATCTCGAATGGTTGAACAAAATTTGGACTGGGGCAAGTGAGAGGATAGCTGACAATGGGGATGTAATGGATGGTTGCATAAGTACGGGAGCAATGGAATCTGTTCGTGACTATTTAGATCGGACTGCTGTATGTGGCTATGATGATCGTACAGGTAGTTTGGCACTCTGGTTTGCAGTTGAGATGGCTAGGTTAATTGCTGGTAGAAAATAAATTTAGATTTTTATACTTGGATTTAGTTCCCTGAAAATAGCTTCCACAAAAAAATAATTTCCAAGTGGAAGAATTTCTTCTTGTGGGAAGACTAGGTTTGACGGTACAGGTTTGAATTTGAGAGCTGAGTGCCATCTTTGGTCACCCCAACTACTATGTAAAAGGATACCTCCCTCAGCTAAGTACTTTTTAGAGAGGGTTTTTAGGGTTTCTTCAATGATTAAACGATAGTGTGCATTTAATTCTGGACGAATTTTACATAAACGAATCATTGCAACAACTGCAATTGAGGCAGCACAAGAATCTTTTGGTTTGGTTTTTGGGTCAGGGTCGGTAAAATCGTACCTCGGGACCCAATCCTCGGGGATTGATTCGCACCAATAGTTTGCCAATTTTATTGTTGCGTCCAGGAATCTTTGATGTCCAGTGATTTCATAAACAGAAATGAAGTTTAGCATTGATGAGGCATGAGTTTTGGCAACCGAATCAAATACTTCATATCCATGATTTGTTGAATAGTGTGAAAAATCACTAAATGAATCGAAAACGGCACATTGTCTTACTGATCCATTTGGTCTAATCATGTTTAAGTCTAAAATTGTATCGAAATGTTTAATGAGTCTTTCTTCTGATTTCTTAGAAATGTTTTCAGAATGTAATGGGAGCATCCCCCCTGTTATATCCATGGATAATTGTTTTTCTTCATATTTTGTTGAAACAAAACACTTTGCAGTTTCATTCCAAAATTCATTTGATATGGTTGAGGACACTTTAGAGAAAAGATATTTCCATTTTTCTAAACCAGTTATTTTAGCAGTGTGATTCAATCCAAAAAAAACATCTAAAGTAGAAGAACAATCGAATGAAGCCTTGTTTAAAAGGTCTTCCTCAATTTGGCTGATTAAATCTAGGGCCCATTTTTGAAATTGAGTTTTTCCTGAATGCAAAAATAATAACCATAATCTTCCAATCAATAATCCAACATCTCCAGAAGCGTAATTTGGTCCAAGGCTATAACGACCTGTACGATTATTCATTCTCTGAATTTTTCCTGAATTACCTCCATCGAATAAATGCTTCATTTGCAAATTTGAACCATCCGCAACTATATTCATGGAATAGTCTAATATGTCGAGGTATTTTTGGTTCTCGGGTTCCGAGTTAAATCGGAAGGCTTTTGATTCATTCATTTTTGATGATCCATTTGGTTGCTAATCATGTCTTGAGCAATTTGTGGGTTCATTTTTGTGTTCTTAGGGTTTAATTCAAATAAACTCCAGTCAGGAACTAGCTGCCGAAAAATGGATTCCACGAAATAGTAATTGCCATATGCGACGATATCTTCTTGTGGAAACCGTAACTCTCTACTCCATCTACCAACGGTGTTTCCCCAGCTGCCATGTAATAATTGGCCGCCGATGCTGAGATAATTTTCGGTTAATTCGGTTAATATTCCCTCAATTATAGGTTGGTACGAATTACTCTTTTCTGGAACGTATCTTGATATTCTCATTAGAGCGGTTGCAGCCATTGCCGCGGCACAAGAATCCTTTGGTCTTTTAAATGCCTCGGGGTCTTCAAAGTCATAGAATGGGATATAATCTGAAGGGTTGTGAGAAACCCACCAATCACACATTTTAATTGCGGCATTCAAGTAATTTTCATTTCCAGTTGACTCGTATGCGGCACAGAAATTATGCATTCCCCAACTTTGTCCTCTTGCCCAAGTACTATCGACTCTCCATCCTTGGTGTGTAGTGAGGTAGTCGAATTCTTCATTTGAATCAAAATAAGCTACTTGGAAGTAGTTGCCTTCTTTTCTTACCATTCGTAGGTTTAAGATTTCGTCGTTATGCTTTTTGAAATAATCCATAAATTTATTGTCGTATCTACCAGCCCATGGCTGATCAAGTAAAAAAGCAGTGCAATCAATATTGACCACATTTCTACCATGAGATAAATAAAACACGTTTGTTTTCTCACTAAATATGGAATCAATTTGATTTTGTGCAGATTTCAAAGAAAGCGTTTTAAAAGCTTCTTCTCCAGTAATGTCATATCCCCAGGCAGGACCATAATATGTATCTACTCCTGAAACATGACTTAGTTGAGGGTACCTTATGAGATCAGATGACATGCCTTTAATCAACTGGATAGCCCAGTTTTTAAAATCGTCCTCACCTGTAAGTATATAAAGAAGCCACAACCTACCTGTTAAATAACCAGTATCTGCAGGACGATAATCTGCTTGCCAAGTCATCCATCCGTTCCAAACATTCATAGAACTGAGATTTTTTAATTCTGCGGTAGGTCCTTTAGAGAAAAGTCTTTCCATCCAAGAATGAGTTCCATTCGAGAGGATATCAACTGCTTCTTGAAGGGTATTTAAGTAATTTGACATCGCCAACCACTGATTAAGTACAATTACGGTTATTTATTTTTGTAGTTTGGCTTACGCTTTTCTAGCCATGCCTGTCTTGATTCGTGTGCATCTTCGGAATTCCTCATTTTGTCAGTGAGACCGGTCCAGAGGTATTGCCAAGCAGTTGGAGGATGGTCTATAGGAAGATCTAATGAACGAATAGCAACTTCTTTGGCAGTTTGTACTCCAATTGGAGGATTATTACATAGAATTTCTGCATATTTTTTAGCTGTAATTAGAAGGTCATCTTTCTTAACCACTTCATTTACATATCCCAGATTATGCATGTAATCTGCAGACATGAATTCTCCACTCATGAGCATCCATAATGCAACTTTGTATGGCAACTGGCGTTGCAATCTTAGAATTCCGCTTCCCCCAGGAACACCACCTATATTTTTAATTTCAGGCACTCCAAATTTGGCATCTTCTGATGCTATTACAATATCACAGTGCATAGTTAATTCCATTCCACCACCGACTGCATAACCATGTACTGCAGCTATGAGAGGCTTCCATAATTCTGTCGGTAGTGTCCCTGCTGGTCCAGGTATTTTGGGGTTAGATTGATATTCAGTACCAGGTACGATTCCGGGTGTTTCGACTCCAGGGTTCTCAGAACGCCATTTGAGGTCATTTCCTGCACAAAATGCTCGGTCACCGGCGCCAGTTAAAATACATACCCAAGCATCATTGTCTTCTCGGAAATTATTAATTGCTTCCCAAAGTTCTAAATTCATTGGAGGAGAAATTGCATTTAGTCGCTCTGGCCTATTGAGAGTCAGTGTTACTATGTGCGAATCTTTAGAGTAAGTTAGGTGTTCGAACTGCATTTTGATCCTCGGAAAGTCTTTTTGGCAAAGTCAGAAGGGGTTTGTTTAATTGTCGTGTAGTATTACCCCTTGTCTGCGTAATTCTGCCTGTAACTCTTGTATATTTACGTCACGTACTTCAATACCTTTATTGGCAGCTTGAGCTGCAGCGGCACCTGCTCCTTGTCCTAATAGCCAACTTTGAGGAACTTCTCTCATGAAAGTATGAGTAATAGGATCAGTACTTAAACAACGTCCAGCAGCTAACAAACCATTTACCTTAATTGGTACAAGAGAATTGTATGGGACTGACACATTGGGATGTCTGGCATTTGGTGCGGGAGAAATGCCAATTTCATCATCATGTCTGACTCCAGACGTCCAATCGGATCTTTGCATTTGAGAAACACCCACTAGTCGTCGACTGTGTCGAGTACCCATTTGAGGGGCAGTCGTATGAACATAAGCATTTTCAAATCCAGGGAGTTTTTTTCGATAGAAATCAATCATTTCCATCATTCTTCGACGAGATTCGGCTTCGACTGTCGACAAATCGTCTACGTCTATACAACTGTATCCTGCGAGTCTCGGTCCCATAAACAGTGCCATGTCATTCCTAGGCATTGCATGTGGGCGGTCTACTACATTAACTTTGGCACCTTCAGCCATAACTGCTCGAAAGTCTTCAGGATTGTTGTTTTTGAAATCTAGCCATTTGTTATAATCTATATCACCCCAAAGAAAAGCAACGTTCATTCTATGGTGGATATTGTCCTCTACTACATCGTTAACATGTTCAGCGCCAGCAAAATCGAAGACATCTCCATCGCCAGTCGCGTCGATTGTGACTTTTGCTAGGATGGCTTGTCTTCCTGATTTACTTTCGAAAATTCCACCTTTTACTTGATCATTCTCAACCAATGCTTGGACTCCCCAAGAGTGCATTAGTAATTTCACGCCTTTTTCTTCTAAGACATCAATGGAAACATTTTTTAACAATTCAGGATCAACAGTTGGAGACCATGTTACGACCCCTTGATATGCAGCAGAGCGATCACCCCAATAATCTACTAGGGCTTGATCTTTTGATCCCCACAACTCTGGGTCAGGGCCCAGAAGGCCTTCTGAAGGTAACCGATCTAGTAGTTCTGTTGCGAAACCAGAAATGACATGGTTTCCAGACCAATCAGTCATTCGATCTATCCAAAGTACGAAACCACCAGTAGACATACCTCCGAGATGACCATATCTTTCCATTAAGATTACATTTGCCCCAGCATCAGCTGCGGAAGCAGCAGCAGCACATCCAGCTGGACCGCCTCCAATAACTAGTACGTCACATTCGGCGTACACACTTAAGTCTCTGCCTGGTTCTGTAATTGTATTATTTGTTGACATGTTTGATTCGGCTCCCATGATATTTAATCCCTCTTATGACGAGGGTCACTACCGAGTGACTCTATCAGAGTGGAAGCGATTGAGTCAACAATTTTAACGACTTTTGAAAGATTTATGACTGGAGTCAAATTTTTAGCGAGATTGTCTCTATCAAATCGTGGAAATTTTCCGGGTCAAAATTATTCTTAATTAGCAAATTGGCTGGAGTGATTGAGATTATTTGGTTTTTCACTGCCCAAACATCTGTTTTATGATCTGCTTCGGGATTTATTGGTCGGTTGTGTTTTACTGCATACATTTTGTCTTCAGAGGATGGTATTTTTTCTATAGTTTCTAAAAATGCTTTAGGTCCCAAAGTGGTTAGATTTATTCCTTTTATTTGGTTTGATTCGCAATCGGGAAGATTAATGTTTAACAAGAAAGTTTCAGTGAGATTATTTTTCATGAAATATTCTGTGACGTCAGAGGTAATTTCTGCTGCCAGAAAATATTGAGACTCTATTGGGCTTAGATTACCTATTGACACTGCTATAGAATTAAATCCTCTTGAGAAACCTTGAATGGCTGCTCCAAAAGTTCCAGAGTTAATTATATCAAAGCCTGTATTGAAACCTTTGTTAGGCCCAGAAATGATTAAGTCAAAAGGAGGGTCTGAAAGTCTCTCTGTTCCAAAAATTACGCAATCTGCCGGAGTTCCACTAATTGCAAATGATTTGATAGATTTAAATTTTTGGTCTTTTGGATTATAAGGCGAAACAGTTATTGGGTTTTGGAGACTTATTGAAGTTCCGACCCCACTTTGATTTGATTCAGGAGCAACAATTATTACTTCAGAAAATCTAGAAAGTTGATTTGCTAAAATCCAAATTCCTGGAGTGTCAATCCCGTCATCATTTGTCAAAAGTATTTTCATTTTTAAAGTCTTTCAGGAAATATTTAATCGAAAATCATGTTGTCAATTAATCTAATATTGCCAATGTTTACTGCAATAAGTACTAAAATTTGGTTGTTTGTGAGTGGTGTTTTGGTCAAATGTTCAAGAGTATTTGGATCGACTATTGAAATGTAATCGATTTTCGCTAATGGCTCTGACCCAATATAGTCACGAATGTTTTTAGTCAAGAGATTGAGATCATTCATGCCATGGCTTTTCAAGTTCTTTGCTTTTTCCAATGATCTGAATAATATTGTCGAAGCTGATCGTTCTTTGGGATTCAAATAAACATTTCTACTACTAATTGCGAGACCATCTTTTTCTCTAACGGTGGGAACTATTCTTATATTGGTTCCTAGGTTTAGTTCGTTGTTAAGTTTTTGTACTATTGCACATTGTTGTGCGTCTTTTTGTCCGAAATAAGTATTGTCGGGTCTTGATGCAGATATGAGCTTAGTAACTATTGTCGAAACCCCTTGGAAGTGATTTGGTCTGGATTTCCCCTCTAAAATTTTTGCAATTTCTCCTACGGATACATGTGTTGAATGATTTGATGGATACATTTCTTCAGTTGATGGAATGAAAACCAAGTCAACATTTTCGACTTCAAGTGATTTGATATCAGAATGAATAGGCCTGGGATAATCATCAAAGTCTTCATTTTCAGAAAATTGTTTAGGATTTACAAAAATTGTAACTACTATGGATTTATTTTCTGTGGATGCTTGTTTAATTAATGCCAAATGGCCGTCGTGTATTGCGCCCATCGTTGGAACTAATCCTAATGAACGATTTAAAGTTGCGCATTCTTTCCGAAATTTTTCTAGTGAATGAATTATCTGCATTTTTACCTTAGATCTAGTTTGGCTTCGAGCTCTGAAATTAAATCAGTTGTTGCTTTGAAGCTATTTTTAATGGTTGGGAAAGCACCTTCTTTGACTTCCATTGAATATCTTGAGATTGATTCTTTGATAATTTCGGATAAGTCCGCGTATTTTTTTGTATGCTTAGGCTGGAAATCGGAAAATAAGCCCATAAGATCATGAAAAACTTGAATTTGTCCATTACAGTAAGGTCCTGCTCCAATTCCTATGGTGGGAATTTTTAATTGTGCAGTAATTATTTTTGCGACTTCTGAAGGAATTGATTCCAGGACTAGGGAAAATGCGCCCGCACTCTCTACGGCTAAAGCATCTTCGATAATTTTTTCAGCAGTTTTTAAGGTTTTTGCCTGCAAGTGATATCCCCCCAATTGGTTATGAGATTGAGGGGTTAATCCCAAATGCCCCATTACAGGAATTCCAGAATCTACAATTTTTCTAATGGTGGGGCACACATTCTTCCCACCTTCGATTTTAACAGATTGTGCTCCTCCAATTTGTAATAATTTTCCTGCATTTGAAACAGCACATTCTGGGTTGATTTGAAATGTCATGAAAGGCATATCAGCAACAATATGAGCACGTTCTGTACCCCTCGATACTGCTTTAAGATGATGTAAAATATCCTCTATAGATACTTCAACCGTGGAGTCATATCCTAAAACTACTTGCCCAAGGCTGTCTCCAACTAATATGTAATCAATTCCAGCACTTTCAATAATTTTGGCTGAGGTATAATCATATGCGGTGATCATAACAATTTTTTCACCGCTATCTGAACGATTCTGGAATTCTTGAATGGTCTTTCGGGTTTTCAATTTCTTATTTTCCTTTCTTGAAATCTAGAATACATCTTCTGATAGCTTCTTCAGTTTTTTTGTCTAATGTATTTTTTTCTATTGCTGCGGATAAACCCATTAATGCCATTTCACAGTACAAAGGTAGAACTTCGGGTGCTTGCTTTTTTAATGTGAGCATGTGGGTTTTGATTGTTCCTAAATCACCTCGAGCATATGGGCCGGCAATTGCATTTGGAACACCTAGAGTGTTCAGGTTGTTTATGACGCCTTTCATCATTGGGATTAGTGCTTCAATCCCTTGATCTCTATCCATGCCTATCTTATCCCATAGTGCTGCTGTTCCTATTGCAAGGCTTGTTAATAAACCGCCCATCATTACACCGGTTAGATGGTACAAAGGCTTGCTTTCAGCATTAAGAATTATTGGTTTCGCCAATAGATCTTTTGCCATTTGAGTTAGGAAATCTACCATTAACTTTTCACCTTCAATTCCGAAAGTGATTCCAGGTATGTTTCTTGCGCCCGAAGTAGCGTCTGCAAATGCTTGCATAGGATGAAATGATCCGGGAATTGCTCCATATGAAGTTACATTGTTCAGAATGTCTAAAGAAGATACTCCAGAGCAATGAACTACACCTTGTGAATTGCGCCATTTTGTCTCATTGGCGATTTGTTCAATTATGTTGTCTGGTGTAGTAATAAAAACTAAATCAGAACAGTTTGCGACTTCCTGAATAGTTCCAAAACTATTCAGAGATTGAATTTGTTCAGCCAAACGATTTGAAGATTCTATAGAGCGACTTGCAACATTTGATACATTATAGCCTGCGGAATTTAGTGAGATAGCTAATGCTCCACCCACTGCACCAGCCCCAACGATTCCTATTGATATTTGATTATTAAAATCAATCATTTAATCACCTGTTTGCACAAATTAATACAGCTTAAGGTGAACAATAAATAACCGTTGAATCGATGCTCACCTTCCTGAAGGATCGGCTGCAAAATGATTTTACATTACTTAAAGGGTAGAATCAATTTGGAAACTTCCTGGGCTTGACACTTTTTTTCACAATATTAGAATTCAGCTAGATAACATCAGAGTCTAAGTTATTTTATTGTAAGGAATTTTTATATGAGTAAAATTACTGGTAGTCATCTTATTGCCAATGTATTAGCTAAAGAGGGAGTAAAGAATATTTTCACCCTTGCAGGAGATCATATTCTGCCTGTGATAGACGTAATGTCTGATTTCGATTTCAGATTTTTTGATACGAGGCATGAGCAAGCTGCAGTTCATATGGCAGATGTCTGGGCTAGAGCTACAGATAATCCAGGAATTGTGATGACTACGACTCCAGGTTTTGCAAATGCTATTCCGGGTCTTGCTAGCGCTCTACATGCAGAAAGTCCAATGTTATCAATTAGTGGTAGTGCTGAAACATCTGAATTAGGTAAAGGCGCTATGCAGGAGATTGATCAGGTCGGCATGGCTGCACCAGTTACAAAAGCTTCTTGGATTATTGATGATGCAGCGAAGATTCCCCTCATGATGAATCGTGCACTTAAATTGGCATATAGTGGACGTCGTGGCCCTGTTCATCTGACAATTCCTGTTGATGTTCAAGAGCAAAAAATTCAGCCAGACCAAATTCCCGAAATTGAATCATTTAGAGGCAATATGAACAATCCTCAGGAATCAATTTCAAGTAAGCAAATTGATCAATTGTTAGAGATATTAATTTCTGCTGAGCGTCCTTTAATTATTGCTGGATCTGCTGCATCTTATGGTGACGTAGGACGGAGAATTCAAGAGTTTGTCGAAATGTCTGGGATTCCCTTATTAACTGAAGGTGATGCGAGGGGGATTGTGTCTGATGATCATCCTCTATGTTTTGGTTTTTTTGATACCGCTCTTAACGGTGCCTCAAAATTGATTTCTGATGCAGATGTTGTGCTTTTGTTGGGGAGGAAGCAAGATTTTGTTATTGGATATACCGCTCCTCCTATAGTGTCAAAAGAAGCTGCGTTAATGCAGATTGATCCGCAGCAGTCAGAGATTGGCAGGAATAGGCCTGTTGAAGTTGGGATTTGTGGAGATGTAAGTAGTGTTTTAGATATTGTGATAGATAGTGCTAAAAAACGAATTTGGCCAACTTTTAAACCATGGATCAAACAACTAACTATTGCACGACGCAAGCATTTTGAAGTATTGGAATCTTTTGCTAAGAGTGAGAATCCATTACATGCTATGGCAGTACATAATACTGTAAAATCTTTTTTAGAGCCTGATGATTTATTGGTTTTTGACGGTGGGGATTTTTGTCATTTTGCAAGGGCTTATTTGCCAGCAGTAAATCCTCGTAGTTGGTGGTATTTACCACCATTAGGAATGTTAGGTTCTGGATTGCCTACTGCTTTGGCATTGAAGATAGCTCATCCTGAACGTCGCGTAATATTGTTTAGCGGAGATGGATCATTTGGATTTAATGGTTTTGAATTTGATACGGCTGTTAGACATAATTTACCAATAGTATGTGTTTTAGGTAATGATTCTGCATGGGGAATAGACAGGCAGATTCAGTTACAATTATATGATCGTTCCGTTGCAACTGATTTGTTACCAAGTAAGTATGACCAATTAGTACGTTCGCTTGGGGGTTATGGAGAACATGTCGAACATATTGAGGAGCTTCCAGATGCTCTTGAAAGAGCATTGAAATTTAATAGACCATCATTACTAAATGTGTCGGTACAGAGAGCAATTAGCCCGAGAGCTCAAGCTGCGGTAGATCGTTGGAAATCATCTTGGAAGTCAGAGGAGTAAATGTTGAAAAAAGGATGTGCGCGTCCTAAGCCCAAGTTTGATTGGTTTATTCCTATTGATGGAGACGGGGAACATATTGGAACCATTAAGCCTGAGAGACCTCCTACTTTTGGTTATCTAAGTGAAATTGTTAGAATGGCCGAACAATCGGAATTTTATTCGATGTTAATTCCCACAAGATTTTCGAATGGTATGTTTGAGGAAAATTCTCCTCTTGCTGAGACTTGGACTACAGCTACTGCATTGATGGCTATTACACAAAAAATCAGATTTTTGATTGCTGTACGTCCTGGTTACATTTCTACTGGATTGTTTGCTCAGATGGCAGCTGCCTTCGACAATATTAGTGATTCCAGATTAGATATTAATTTGGTCCCTGGAGGGATTCAAGGAGATGTTGATAGGTTTGGAGAGAGTTTGGATCATTCAGGGAGATATGATCGTGCTGAAGAGTTTTTAATGGCTTGCAGAAAGATGTGGACTTCTAGCGGCCCTGTGAATTTCCGTGGAGAATATGTCAATTTGTATAATGCGATTTGCTCTCCAAGACCTAAGGGGGATGGGCCCAATATTTATTTAGGAGGAGCATCTCCCAATGCTATTAATCTTGCTGGTGCACATGCAGATGTACTGTTGATGTGGATTCAACCTGTTGAAAAAATTAGAGAATTAATAACTCGTGCAAACGAAAGTGCAAATTCTAGTGGAAGATTACTAAGGTTCGGACTTAGGACACATATCATTGCTCGTGAAACTGAAGAGCAAGCATGGGAAGCCTCCACAGACTTGTTGTCTGAGGCTACAGACATAGTAAAATCTCAACGGAAAGAATCTGTTCAAGGGAGTGCTATGGTGGGTCATAAAGCACAAGTTAAGTTTGCAGATAATCATAAATTATCTGCAAGGCTATGGAATGGAATTTCTGAAGTTCGAGTCAATTGCGGTACAGCTATTGTTGGATCTTATCAACAAGTTGCTGAAGAAATTTTACAATATTGGAAGTTAGGAATTGATGAATTTATTCTTTCTGGATTTCCTCATTTAGAAGAATGTGAGAGGGTGTCTGAAAAAGTTTTGCCAGTAATAAACAGTTTGATAGATTTTGAGAGAGAAGTTTAGTTTTGGTAAAAGCAGAAATTATTTCTATAGGGTCTGAATTGTTGTTAGGGCAAATTGTTGATACGAATGCATCGTGGATTGCTCAAAGATTGACTGATTTAGGTGTTGACTTGTACTACAAAACTACAGTAGGCGATAATCCTGAAAGAATGAATGAAGTGCTTTCTAGGGCTATTAATCGTTCTGATGTGGTAATTACTGGAGGAGGATTAGGTCCTACTCAAGATGATATTACTCGCGAAATCATAGCAGAAGTTTTGCACGTAGACTTAGTAAGAGATCCTGGGCTTGTAAAACAAATTGATGAACGATTCCAAAGTCGTGGATTAATAATGACAGCTAATAATTCACGACAAGCTGATATACCTAAAGGATCCATCCCCATTAAAAACCCCAATGGTACTGCACCTGCATTTTTTTCAGAACATAAGGAATCAGTTGTGATTGCATTGCCTGGCGTGCCATTTGAAATGAAATGGCTTTTTGATAATGAAGTTGCTCCATATTTGCGTAAAAAATTCAACCTACAACAAATGATTACTTATAAAATTCTTAAGGTGGCAGATATTGGAGAGAGCGCAGTGGATGATAAAATTGGTGATTTTATTGCCAATTCAAAAAATCCTACAGTTGGAGTCCTAGCGCATCCTGGGCAAGTTGATATTAGAATCACTGCTAAAGTTAAAAGTTCAATTGAAGCTGAGGATCTAATTCGTCCAATTGAGAAAAAAATCCGGGATTTGTTAGGGGATAATATTTTCGGCGAGGATGAGGAAACATTGCCAGGGATAGTTACGAAATTGTTGTCTGAAAACAAAATATCGTTGTCTTTATGCGAGGATGTAACTGGCGGTATTGCATCGCAGATGCTTTTTGATGCTTCAGGAAGTCATGTTTATGAAGGATTAACTGTGAACCATGATCTAGAAGATTCACATGTTTTCCGTACGATTCCGAATTATAAGACATTAAAAGAGGGTTCCTCTGAAATGGCAGATCAAATGGCGTTGATGATTCGTGAGAAATCGAAATCTGAAATAGGGTTAGCAATTCATGCAATTGTATTACAACAAGAACATGTAGAAAATCTTAGTAAAGGTCAAACTTTTATTTCCATTACTGATGGAAAAAGATTTGCAAGGAAATCCTATAATTTTGCTGGATATGGTATTCCTGATAGAACTCGTATGTCATTAAATGCCTTAGACTTTTTACGTAGATTTTTAAGTTGATTATAAAAGAGGGTGGCTCTGTCATCGACAGAACCACCCTCTACTAGTTAGAGGTGTCCTAGAGAACACCTATCTAGTCCACCTCCGTATACTACTATCCAATTTCAATACCTCCTTTCTTGAGACCTCTATTCGACTATCAACACATCCCTTACTGTCTCTGCAGCGATTATACACTCCAACATAAGAAAATAAAATAAATTTTTATTAGATATAATTAGCTAAATTGATTTAAGAATTTGGAGAGAAGTTTTAATGATCAATTCCATAGGAGGCATAATAATCTGGACAGAAAAAGATTCCTTCACTAAGATGGTTGAATTTTATTCGCAGATTTTGGATTTAAAGATTCATTCACAGAGGGACGACTTTGTTGTTTTCAGTTGGAAGGATATGAGATTGAGTTTGGGGATTCATTCTGAATTGTACAAAAAAAATCATGATCCGCTTCGGATAATGGTAAATTTTTTAACTGAGGATATCGAATTGGCTTTTCAAACTTTATCGTTGCGTGGAGTTGAATTCGTTCGCATTCCAATACGTGAACATTGGGGTGGATGGGTGAGTACTTTCAAAGATCCAGATGGAAATTTTTTGCAGTTGTTGCAATTGGAGAATTAGGGCCCTTCGTTGAAGTACTGAACTGGTGGCTTGGGAGGAAATTGTTTATAAGGGTATTGCTCAAGTATGGATTCGTTTAATTCCATACCAAGCCCAGGTGAATTAGGTAATTCAATATATCCATTTTCTATTTTAAGTGGCGTTTTGGAAATCTTATTCCCAAAACTCTCAAGGTTGGTAAAATATTCTGTAATTATGAAATTGGGGATCGTAGCACATAATTGTAAAGTTGCTGCCAATCCTATAGTCGTACTATTGTAATTATGAGGTGAAACACCAATAAAGTAGGGTTCGGCCATAGCAGCTATTTCTTTTAATTCTAAAATCCCTCCCACATTGCATATATCTGGATTTATAATGTCTGCCGCTTGGCGTTCGAAAACTTCACGGAATTCAAATTTGGTGTATAACTCTTCACCTGTAACTACTGGTATGGATATTGATTTTTTAACCATTTCCAATGCTTTAATGTTTTTTGCTAATACAGGTTCTTCAAACCAAAATGGGTTATATTTTTCTATTGATTTGGCAATTTTTGTTGCGCTAGATGGACTTAAACGCCTGTGGATTTCGACCATAATGTCAATTTCATCTCCAACTGCATTTCTTACAGCGGCAACATTTTCTATTGCATTGTATTCTGTTGTTTTATCGATATGAGTTCGCCAAGGGCCAGGGATTGGATCGAATTTTAATGCTGTAAATCCTGATTTAACAGTTTCTTTTGCTAAAATTGATAGTCTTTCAGTTTGAGTAAGTGGTTTTGTTAATGTTGAATCGTATTCTTCAGGGATGTTTTTTGATGTCCATCCATTAGCATACACCCGAATTTTGTTTCGAAATGCTCCTCCTAATAATTGGTGAACTGGAGCATTGAGTAGTTTTCCTGTAATATCCCACATTGCTTGTTCGAGCCCACTAATTGCACAAAAAAATTCCATCGAACCTCTTCTTCCTGCAAAATCATTAAAAAATGATTGCGTGAAGTGTTTGATGTTTCTGGGATCCCTTCCAATTAAATAGCGTTTGATTTGCTCAATATGTGAAACAATTTGAGTGTCTCGATCAGTTTGTGTGTAACACTCACCCCATCCAAAGATTTCACTATCGGTTTCTATTTTTACGAAACAAAGATTCTTTGCTATTCCTGGATGCACTAGGAATGTTTTTACGTCGGAGATTTTCATAAATACTCTTTATTTTTAAAAATAATCTGTTTATTTTGCGGTTGAGTTTAACAATAGAATTAATAATAGTCTATTAAGAATATTATTTGTTAAATTGACTGTTTCATTACTTGACACTGCGGTTAATGCTATGATAGCTTAGTAGCGACGATGAAGGGAGTCACCGGAGAGTCGGTAACTAAGAATTATTTATGGATCCAACCCCTATTACTAGTGCCCAGTGGGCGCAAATTGGCTTGATGCTAACTAACTTATGGATAGTTGTCGCTTTTGTTTTTTCTGCGTCAGCTACTTTACTACTTGCGCATGCCATTATTCCTTCGTTAGTTATCACTGCTCATTTACCGGAAAGCTTCTCCAGGCTTCGAGTTGTTTTCTATTTATTGGGGTTTTTGTCTATATTGGCTGGTTCCTTTTTTATGTGGAAAGTTATTGGTTATTCTGAAGTCATCAGTACGTTCTATCCGGATTATTGGATTTAATTAGAGGTTTTATTGCTTCCTGGCGATTTTGACATACAAATTCTTAAACCTACTCGTAAAAGAGTTATATTGGGGTTGGTGGCTTTAGCTTCTACTTTAGGAGTTTTAATTGTACTTGGTTTAGTACTCACTTTTATTATTTCTTCATGGTGGGCAAGGCCAATTGTGTTTGGATATGATGAAGGGCCTGATCAACCAATTGCTTTTCCTCATACCACACACGTTCAAGAGTTGGGAATGGACTGTACTTTTTGTCATAGGAACGTAGAAAAAGGTGCTTCTGCCTCCGTTCCGGCAGTGTCACTATGTATGACCTGTCACAAAGTGGTAGGGGATGATTCTGAAGAAGTCGCTAAGTTGCGAGAATACTACGATCTCGATAAAAGCATTAATTGGATTAGAATACATAGAGTTCCTGATCATGTTCAGTTTGTTCATGATGCTCATATCAAACGTTTTTCTGGGGAAGGTAAAACCGTTGTTGAAACAATGACCAATCCAGAGTCTCAAATATATTTGCATGATGCACAAAAGATGAAACGTAATTCAGATCTTCAAGCAGGGGATGTAATCAATGTGGAATCGTCGGAAGTCTGTGCAGTATGTCACGGAGATGTAGGTTCTATGTCAAAAGTTAAGCAAGTTCGCCCATTAAAAATGGGAGACTGTGTTAATTGTCACCGAGATAATAATGCGCCTGCGGAGTGTGCAGTGTGTCACTATTAGGGATGAAAATATTATGGATTTAACAAGAAGACAATTTCTACAAATGGTTGGCGGGTCTGCGACTGGTGCTGTTTTGTTTGCTGCTTGTGGAGTTCCTGAAGAATCAAGGTATATTAATTCGCCACATCAAATGCCCGAAGATTTGGTTACAGGTTTAGATAATTGGTATGCAACCTTGTGTAGGCAATGTCCAACTGCGGAAGGTTTGGTTGTTAGGGTTTTTGAAGGACGTGCCAAAAAGGTTGAGGGGAATGTTGATTATCCTATAAATATGGGTAAACACTCTGCTCGGTGCGAGGCTAGTTTGCAATCTGTTTACAATCCAGATCGGATTGATCGTCCTTTGCTTAGGGTAGGTGATAGGGGCAAGGGAGAATTTAATGAAATTGGTTGGAGTGATGCTCTTGCAAGAATTACAAATCAGCTTCAAATTTTGCAGACCGAAGGGAAACAAAATGGTTTAGTGATGGTAACTAATCCACTTTCTGCTCATTTGGGTGATGTAACTCAACGTTTTGTTTCGAGGTTTGGGGGTCGTCATCTCCAGTACGAGACCATTGAGCAGACAAATATTTCTCGAGCAATTAAAGATATCTATTCTCAAGAAATAATGCCCGATTTTGATATTTCAAAATCAAATTACATATTGTCGTTTGGTGCTGACTGGTTGAATACTTGGACATCTCCCACTAGATACATGAAAGCTTATGGGGAATTTCGACAAGGAAAAGGTCGAGAAGAAAGAGGTACTCTTGTTCATGTTGATCCAAGATTCTCAGCTACTGCAGCTAATGCGGACCAATGGGTTCCTGTTAATCCCGGATGGGAAGGAATATTGGCTGTTGGGATTGCAAATGTAATTTTATCTGATGGATTGGTGGATGATTCAATTCGAAATGGATTGAGTTCAGGAGACATAGAAATTATTGAACAATACTCACCCGAGAAAATTGCTTCAGATGTGGGTGTGTCAGCTGAAAAGATTCGGTCAATTGCTCATGAATTTGCTTCGCATCCTCCTGCTTTAGCTATTGGAGGAGGGTCTGCTGCTGCTCACACTAATGGGCTTTTCAATATGAAAGCCGTTTATTGGTTGAATTATCTTGTGGGGAGTGTTGGGGTTGAAGGAGGGGTGATTTTCAATCCTGAACCTCCAATGTCTACTTTTAGTGAGAAGTCTGCCTCTTTTGGAGATTTTAGAAATTTATCCCAGGAAAGGTCTCGAGGGGAAATTAGTGCCTTGATGATTAGAGGAGCAGATCCATGGGACGGAGTGCCTGAAGATTCTGGGTTTAGACGAGCAAGTTTTGAAGTGCCATTTATTTTTGCAGTATCTAACTTTTTAGACGACACTACAGCTATGGCTGATCTCATATTGCCTGAACATGATGCGTTTGAAGATTGGGGTAGTGACATACCTGACCCGGCTCCTGGATATCAATTGATTGGATTTCAGCAGCCTGTTGTAAGGCCGTTTTATGAGAATTTGGGTGAAGAGCTTGGGACCAAGAATTTTGCAGATATTATGATTGGTTTGGCTCCCCAGTTAGGTTTAGATTTAGGATTGCCTGGCTCTACATTTGCAGAAATTCTTAAGGCAGGTGCTGAGGATTTATGGAGAGAAAATAGGGGCTCCGTTACTGCCGGGGATTTTGATGCGTTTTGGTATGGGGTTTTGCAGCGAGGAGGATGGTGGGATAAGGATTCGAAATATCAGGGTGATATTCCGACTATTTCTGCTGTTCCTGTCCCCAAAAATCCAGAATTTGATCACTCTCCGAGTCAGTTCCCATATCATTTGATTCCATTTACTTCGACAGGTATTGGGAATGGAGAAGGGGCGTTCTTGCCTTGGTTACAGGCTACCCCTGATCCAATTACAACTGCAACTTGGCAGACTTGGCTCGAAATTAACGTCTCAGATGCTGAAAAACTCGATATTTCAGAAGGTGATGTAATTAATGTTATTTCAGCTAGCGGAAAGGCTATTCAAGTTTTAGCATTTCCTCATCCTGCAGTTCCTCCTGGAGTTCTTTCTGTTCCTATTGGTCAGGGTCATATTTCTGGAGGTCGTTATAGTGAAAATCGTGGTTCGAATGTCATGGGAATTCTAACCCCAAGTATAGATGAAGAAAGTGGAGCATTAGCCTGGGCTTCTTCGAAAGTTCGTATTGAGAAGACAGGTGAATGGATGAGAGTTCCGAAATTAGAAAATACCTTCTCGGAATTCCCACGAGATGAAAATCAACATATTATTAAAGTTACTCCCGATGTGGGTTCTGATGGGCATTAATATGATATTTAATGGAGAAGAAAATGGCGAATGAGAAATGGGGAATGGTAGTTGACTTGGACAAATGCACTGGGTGTCAAGCTTGCGTTGTAGCATGTCAGTCAGAAAATAATGTTCCTATAAATGATGAGCCTCTGTATAATCAACGACGTGCTTCGGCTTGGATTCATATTGAGCGTTATTGGGAAGGTGAATTTCCAGACGTCAAGGCAAGATTTATACCTGTATTATGTCAACATTGTGATGATGCTCCTTGTGAGCCCGTGTGTCCTGTATTTGCAACTTATCATAATTCTTCAGGATTGAATGTGCAGGTTTATAATCGATGTATAGGTACTCGTTTCTGTGCAAATAACTGTCCTTATCAAGTGAGGTTTTTTAATTTTTGGGAGCCAAGCTGGCCTGAGACTCTCAAAAATCAGTTAAATCCTGATGTTACAGTTCGTAGCAGGGGTATTATGGAGAAATGTACTTTTTGTATTCAAAGAATTCACAAAGCTGGAAGAAGTGCAAAGTCCGAGGGGAGAGAAATAGGTGAAGGGGATGAGTTGGCTATGAGAGCATTGGATCCAGCTTGCGTGAATGCATGCCCAACAAATACTCTAATGTTTTATGATATGAATGATACTGAAAGTGAAATTAGTAAACTTGCTCACGCTGAGATGGAGCATGATGGTAGAGGATATCATTTGCTTGAAGAATATGGTACTCATCCAAGCATTACATATTTAAAAAAGGTAGATAAGGACGCAGAATTGCATCATGACTCACATTAGTCAAAATAGTGCTTCAGATCATGCCACATCAAATGGTGTGACTTCAGATTTATTTAGAAGGCATTCCAAAACAGGTAATCTCTTCAAGGTTTCTGCTTTGGTTTTGGCTGTTTTGTTTGTTTTAGGGATTGTTGGGTTTATTTTACGAATTTCTTCTGATGGAACATCTAATAATGACAAATGGGGCTATTATGCTGCAGTGTTTGCTTTTATTTTGACTACTGCTCAGGGAGCTCCGATGGTTGCTATAGCTCCTAGAATTGTTAAAGCACATTGGCGACGTTCCACTTCTCGTGCCGCAGAATTATGGGCTTTGTCGGGTTTTATCTCTACGCTTGTTTTTGTTCCCCTAATATTGGTTTTGCCAGGTTTAGAAGATGGTAGGAGATCGTTTTGGTTTTATCATGAAGGTGAGGTGGCACGGTATATTCCGCATTATGTTGGTGCATTATCAGTAGTCGCTATGGCTATTGCTGGCTTATTTTTGTTGTGGGTAAGTTCTTTGCCAGATTTAGCTTATATTCGAGATCATGGTACAGGTTGGAGACAGAAATGGGCTAAGGTATTCGCTCGAGGTTGGCAGGGTACCTCATGGCAGTGGTTTATGGTAAATCATAGAATGGGTATTTTGGGAGCATTCTATTTCATGATGCTTGTTTTCACACATTTTGTTATTGTTGCTGATTTTTTGATGCCTTTTGTTCCTGGCTGGATAGATGCTTTGTTCCCAGCTACTCACGCATTTAATGCTTTACAAGGTGGGGTCGCGACTGTATTAGTTACTTTGTTTGTCATGAGGAAATTTGGTGGCTATTCTGATTTTATTCAATTTGATCAGATGTGGGGACTTGGTAAGTTATTACTAGCAACTTCTCTACTATGGATTTGGTTTTCTTTTTCTAGTTTTATGATTTTCTGGTTTGGCAAAAAGCCCAATGAACTTTACACTTTGGATCTGTTGATGACAGGTCCTTATTTGTGGCTTTTTGTTGCTGTATTTATTTTAGTTTTTATTGTTCCATTCTTTACTTTGATTTGGAACCCAGTAAGAAGAAGTACTTGGGGACCGCCTTTAATAGCATGTTTTGTTTTGGTTGGTACTCTCTTTGATAGGGTCAGATTATATGTCGCAGCTTACTCAGTGCCTGCTGATGCTGATATGCATGGACCGATTCCATTGGAGTTGGTTCCTGCAACCGTTTATCCAGATGTTTTTGATATTCTCATAACTATTGGAGTGATAGCTGGGGCTGTGCTAATTTATATGTTAGGAACTAGATTGATTCCAGTTATTAATGTTTGGGAACAGCGAGAATTGTTAATATACCAGGTTCATAAGCAATTTCACAGGACTGAAGTCCAAGTGCTTGGGAAACCGGAGTAGGTTGTATAGTGCAAGAATATATTGAACATGGTCCAAAGAAAATAAACCGAGAGTTGCTTGCTGGCGTTTTGGGCTTGCCAAGGTGGTGGGTCCCTATAGCTTCCGTATGCTTACTAGTTATATTGATAGCTATGTGTGCTTATGGATGGGAGTTGAATAAAGGTATAGGAGTCGCTGGGATTAACAGACCAGTTTATTGGGGATTTTATCTTGCAAATTTTGTCTTTTGGATTGGTATAAGTCATGCGGGTATAATGGTATCTGCTATTTTAAGACTCACGCAGGCAGAATGGAGACGTCCTGTAACTAGGGCTGCTGAAGTTTTAACTTTGTTTTCTCTAATTGCTGCATTGTCTAATATTTTTTTCCATCTTGGTCGACCATGGAGATTTATTTGGATTCCTCCATATGATTTTGCTAGAGGAGTATGGCCAAACGTTCGTTCTCCATTTATCTGGGATCCTAGCGCTATTGGTACTTATTTGATTGGTAGTTCTTTATTTGTTTTTATTGCTTTAATTCCAGATTTGGCTGTAGTAAGAGATCGTGCATCTGGGAAAAAGGCTAAAAGAATTTATGGATTTTTGTCTTTAGGTTGGAGAGGTACTCCTCGTCAGTGGAAATTGCAGACCGTTGCTGGGATTTTGCTTTCAGCATTAGTTTTGCCGGTATTCGTATCTGTTCATAGTATTGTTTCTTGGGATTTTGCTGTGAATGTGGCTGTAGAGGGTTGGCATTCTACAATTTTTGCCCCTTACTTTATTATTGGTGCTATTCATTCTGGAGTTTCTGCAGTTGCAATGGTAATGGCATTGATGGTGTGGGGTTGGAAATTAGAGAATTATATTACTCGAGATCACTTTGATGCTATTGGTAGATTGTTAATTGTTGTAGCTACCACTTGGTTTTTCTTTTTCGCATTAGAATTCTTTTACGCTATTTATACTTTAGAAGATCCAGAAATTGCTTTGAGGACCATGCAAGTATTTGAATGGCCCTATGGTCCGATGTTCTTTGTATTTATTGTTGCTTCATATTTTATTCCAGTTCCATTGTGGTTATTCAAAAAGGTTAGAAGAAGTCCGATGGGAATGTTTTTAACTACGATTTCTGTAAATATAGGAATGTGGCTGGAAAGGTTTTTAATAATTATTCCAGGTCTAGCAAGAAAAACCCCTTTTACGTTTGATTGGGGTACTTATCATCCAAGTATTATTGAAATAGCTTTAGTTTGTTTTACTTTTGCATTTGTAACATTGGGAGTTTTAGTATTTTCTAAATTCTTCCCTCTTGTTCCTCTTTTTGATGTTAAGGAAGGGGAGGTTTTCCGTGATGAAATTAAAGTGGGTCGACGTACAGTTCCCGCGTCCATACGAGAATAGGAGTTGATCATATGATTTCTTTTAATAAGCGTAGCATAATTGGTATTTTTGATAATGTTGATATTGCAGCTGATGCTGTTGATTCGTTAAAGGATTCTGGATATGCAGAAAATGAATATGACATATTGACTGATACACCATACCCTGAGGGGACTTTTGGTGAAGGTGAGCCAGTACATAAATTGTTTAGATGGCCTCTTTTTGGTGCTGCTTGTGGATTTTCAGTTGCAATGATTCTTACTGTTGGAACATCTTTAGCTTACCCATTAGTAGTTGGAGGAAAACCTATTTTATCTTTGCCTGCGATGTCTATTATTATGTATGAAGGTTCTATGCTTGGTGCAATAATTATGACTGTTGTTGGGATAATATTTGAATCTAGATTGCCTAGATTGTTTATGGGTGCTTATGATGAGCGTGTAACAGAGGGCTATATTGGAATTACTGTTACATGTGAAGAAGATCGTATAGCACTTGCTGAGGAGAAGTTACGCGACTCGGGTGCTGAAGACATAAAGTATGGTTGGAAGGATTGAGTTTCTTGAAAAATTTTCGAACAAATATCTTTGTTTTATTAATTGTTTTAAGTCTTAGTGTGTTTTTGACTGCTTGTTACAATAATAATACCGGAGATGTGATTGTAAGCGAAGATATTAGGTTTAAATTGCCAGCATTTCCAGAAACTGGATCTCATGCTGTTGTAGTCTTTTCTGAGATGCATTATCAGCCCTCATTCGGTAGTCAAGAAATTCCTAGGATTTTGCCTGTCGCTGACTCGGTTCCTATCACGGGGGCTGAAATCGATAAAAGTTCGATGGAAGAGTATTCATCTTGGGGGGTTCCTCAAAGGGTGATTGATGATTGGAATTCGGATCCGGACAATGTGGTCTCAGCGCAAAAGTTATTTGCTACTAATTGCCAGGTATGTCATGGTCATAATCTTGATGGGAATGGTCCGATAGTACAATTTGATCATGGAAGTATTGCTCCAAGAAGCTTGTTAGATACCGCAGCCACATCTGCTACAGATGGGGAACTTTTCGGTTATATTAGTTTCGGGGGTCGTTCTGGATTAGCGTCAGCGGTGCAGGGGAATCCAACTCCGTCATGGATGCCGCAGTTTAGGTATTTGTTGACTGAAGATGAACGATGGAAATTGGTGATGTATTTGAGGGGCGTTCAACAAAACCCTGCCGAATAATATCGGTGTATGATTGAATAATACTGCCTGGTAGTGTTTTGTATTCCTAGGATTTTGTAACGTGGATTAATTTTGCTATTTCAAAGCTGAAGACCACATCTGTATTGTTTTCTGTATTCAGTGTGATTACTCCTAAACTACGTTCAGATTTTGTTACTGTGATACTTTTGTTTGGCATCAGATCATTGTCTACAAAATACTTAAGGAGATTTTGGTCATCTTCCGGAACCCTGTCAATTTTTAATTTACTACCTGCTGTTATAGTGTCTAGTGACATGCTTTTATTTTTTGCTTTATAACCACTTCCAGGAATAGGGTGTCCGAATGGACAAGTTGTGGGGTTCCCTAATCTGGACACTATTTTTTCTTCAAGTTCTGGGGTGATTGCATGTTCTAAACGGTGAGCTTGCTCGTGAGCTTTGTATAATTCTAATCCTAATAATTCTACCACCATACATTCACATAAACGATGGCGACGGACTATGCTTTCAGCCGAATGATTTCCTAGTTGGGTTAATACTATTTCCTTATTTTGATCAGTTTTGACTAGACCCTCTTTAGTCATTCTGTTGATCATACCTCTAACAGAGGGCAATGTAGTACCTACCCGTTCGTGTGAAGGTACTGACTTAAGACGCTCAGCCAATTCCGTTTGGGTAATTTTTTCGCCTAATTCATTCATGCGAAAAATTGTGAGTAAATAGTTCTCCGTAGTAGGAGATAAAACAATATCAGAATTTTGGTTTTTTGACTTTGTACTCATCGAATCACACCCTCTTAATCCGAACTTCACAAGGTCCGTTCGCACACTCGGCTGTTAGCGTTTAGTGTATTGTTCAGCCTTACGAGCTCGTTTCAATCCATATTTTTTGCGCTCTTTAACTCGTGAATCTCTTACTAATAAACCCGCTCGTTTTAGTGGCGACCTGAGTGCGGGATTAGCTTCTTGTAAAGCTCTAGCGATTCCGTGCCTTATAGCTCCAGCTTGACCTACAGGCCCACCACCAGATACTTTGGCAGAGACCCTGTATTTTCCTTCAGTCTGTGTAACACGAAAAGGTTCATTTACATGCTGTTGCCAAGAATCCCAGGGCAGTGATTCTTCTATTGGCTTATCGTTAACTACAATGGGGCCATCGCCTGAATATAGACGAACTCTAGCGACGGCTGATTTACGTTTACCTTTTCCGTAATAATATTTTTCTTTTTGAACCAACTTGGTCTCCTGTTTTTGGATAAAGTTTACTTTTCTTCAATGCCGAGTTGAGCTTGGTGAGGATGCTCATTACCGGAGTACAATTTTAGTCTAGATAACATGTGACGACCCATCGGGTTTTTGGGAAGCATTCCTTTAACAGACTTGCGTAGTACTCTTTCTGGATTTTTTTCTAGGATGTCCGATAATGTTTCTGTCCTCAAACCACCGTGGTATCCGCTATGTTGATAGTACATTTTGTCAGAGAGTTTTTGTCCTGTAGCTCGGATTTTTTCAACATTTGTTACTACTATAAAATCACCTGTATTAAGATGTGGAACATAGTTAGGCTTATGTTTTCCTTGTAGGATCTTAGCTATCATGCTAGACAATCTACCCAGGGTTTGATTCTCAGCGTCGAAATGATGCCATTTCGGATTTAGATCGCTGGATTTTGTTTCGTATAAACCATTATTTGCCATTTTAATTATCCCAATATGGAGTATTTTTGTATTTGACTTCGTCTAGACACAATCCCTTAGCTGGCAAAGCATGTGCAGTAGCTGAAGTTTTTTTCGCCTCTATTAATTGTTCGAACTGACTGATAGTTAATTTTGACCGTCCCAAATCCAAAATAGCACCTGCCATTCTACGTACTTGGCGCGGAAGGAATGAACTGCCTTCAATTCGAATCTCTATTATATCACTCGTTTTGATAATTGTCGCATTATAGATTTGTCTAACTGTGGAAGCATCAGGATCTTCTAGTGTTGCTGAGAATAGTTTGAAGTCGTGAATCCCTTTGAATTTGGTGATTGATTCTTCCATTAGATCCATTTTTAATTTTTCTGATGAGTGGTAAGAAAAATTGGAAATGATTGGAGATCTGGTTAGGCTATTTAGGATTTTATAAACATATTCCCTGCTTGTAGCGTCTCTCCTAGGATTAAATTCAGCGGATACTTTTTTTGCATACTTGACCGAGATATCATTTGGAAGATGAAAATTTAATGCATTTGTAATTGTTTGTAGGGAGTACTTCGAATCGATATGGAATGAAACAATTTGGCCTTTAGCATGAACACCTGCATCTGTTCTACCAGCTCCAACTATACTTGTTTTATGTTGGGTGAAGAGGAGAATTGATTGTTCAATTTCCTCTTGAATGGTGTGTGCATTGGGCTGAAATTGAAAACCTGAATATCGTTTACCATCATATTCGATTTTCAATGCTACATGCATTCAACAATCCATTTGCAATAATATCTAAACGAGCTCTAATTTAGATATTTCTGCCGCATCACCTTTACGGAACGATTGCTTTGTAATTCTGGTATATCCACCTGGACGATTTTCATATCTGGGAGCAATTTCAGTGAAAAGCTTATTCATCAAAGATTTGTCAGTTAGTATTGCTCCGACTTGAGATCTGTTGTGCAAAGTATTTTGTTTCGCTTTGGTGATGACTTTTTCTGCCATTCTTCTAACTTCCTTTGCACGTGCTGAAGTAGTAGTTATGGACTCAAGCCTTATTAGATCAGTAACCATTGACCTTAACATCAAGTTTCGGTGAGCAGGTTTGCGAGATAATTTATTGTGTGCGATTTTGTGTCGCATTTCGGTGCTCCATTATATAAAAATTTGTATTTTGTTTAATTGTTGTAGATTATTCAGTGGTAATTTCAGTTTCTTCCAAAGTTTCAGGGTCTTTGGAAGGTCCTCCGGATTTGTGGTCTAGACCAAGTTCTAATAGTATGCTTACTAATTCCCTGTAAGATTTCTCTCCGAAATTCCGAATTTGCATTAGAGCTTTTTTATTGGTTTGCATGATGCCGCCGACTGTATTAATATCGGCACGCTTCAGGCAGTTTAGGGTCCTAGAGGATAATTCTAAATCTTCAACTTTAATGTTGGCTGTTGCGTGAGGTACCAGATTTGGTGCTAATGATTCATCTTCCGTATCTACAATTTGTGTTGTCGTGGAAATAAAGTAGAATTGCTCGGATAGGATTTTCGAAGCATCTGCTATCGCATCTTTTGGAGAAATAGAACCATCAGTCCAAACTTCTACGATTAATTTTTCAAGATTC
Organism: SAR202 cluster bacterium; assembly: GCA_022447855.1. Lineage (GTDB taxonomy): Bacteria > Chloroflexota > Dehalococcoidia > Lucifugimonadales > UBA6927 > UBA6927. The sequence goes on along the minus strand of JAKUTX010000001.1, from coordinate 258,988 downwards.
GTGTTTTGGCCAATACGTGTAGGTTCAACAGAATAGTTTACCTTTCTAATGGGCGTAAAAATTGCATCTACTGGTAGTAATCCTATATCAGATTCATCCATTGCGGATGCTGGTTTGTATCCAGTTCCGTGGTCAACGTTCATTTCTAGACTTAATTTTGCTTTAGAAGAATTTAAAGTTGCTAGATGTAATTCGGGATTGACTATTTGGAAATCTGATGTGGGCATTATATCACCTGCACATACCTCTCCTTCTCCTGAAACCTCCAATCTCATTTTGCCAGGTCTGTCAGTATCAGATTCATTCAAAATTCTAATACCTTTGATGTTTAACAAGATTTCGGGGACTTCTTCTTTAACGTCCTCAATAGTAGAATATTCATGGTAGACATCGTCTATTTTCACTGAAGTGATTGCAACACCAGGTAGAGAACTGTATAGGACTCGCCTAATTGGGTTTCCTAATGTGATTCCAAATCCCTTTTGGAGTGGAGAAATTTCGAATTTTCCATATTGTTCGTCGGCTTCAATTTCTGAAACATCAGGATTTGGTATGGGAACCTCTTCTTCTTCAACGAATTCAACAATGCCAGCAGGGGCAAAAGGTTCTAAAGTCATAATGATAACTCCTAATAGTTAACGTATAGATTGTTAGCGTGAGTAAAATTCAACAATAAGTCGTGAATCAATTTCAGATTCAATTTCTGAAACATCAGGCATAGTCACGACTTCACCTGATAGTGCAGATAAATCCATTCTTAACCAAGACGGAACTGGTCGTCTTGGGGCATCAGCTGTCATTGATGAAATGAAATCTGGTTGATCATCGCCAGTGTTTGCAGCTCTCTTCCATGTAATTATATCTCCAACTTGGACATGATGTGACGGAATATCCATGCGTTTCCCATTTAAAAGCATATGACCATGATTTACGATCTGTCTTGCTTGGCTGCGAGAGTCAGCAAAAGATAGTCGATAGACTACATTGTCCATACGAGTTTCTAAAAGTTGAAACAAGATATCTCCAGTTGCTCCATTGGCATCTCTAGCCATCTTAAAGTACTTACTGAATTGTCTTTCAAGAATCCCATAAATAGCACGAGCTTTTTGTTTTTCTCGTAACCGAGTTCCGTACTCTGTGACCCGTCTTCTTCTAGTAGATTGTTGTCCTCCGGGAGGGCTTTTGCGTCTTTCCCACGCACACTTAGTTGGTGGCTTAGTGCATAATTTCATTCCAAATCTACGACAGTTTCTACATTTGGGTCCTGTATATCTGGCCATAATATTGTCTTTCCTTTTTGTATAATTAATATTCTTGAGAATTCAAATTATTTATTTTTAATATGCTGAAGATTCCTTACGAGCTTTGAGATCAAAAAAAAGATGTGTGAGTGAAATTACCATTAGTGGTAGTATCAGCAAGCAGAAAGTTATTTCATAGAGTAGTTGTGAGGAAATTGCTTCCTGCAGTCCTAATTCAAACATCGGTATTCTAATAGCAGTTAGGGTTAGGAATTCTCCGATAGAACCTAAGCAAAAAATTGTTAATATAATTCCCGATGTTCTCCACCAATTATTTTTCAAAAGGTTTTTGGTTTGATTAATCGCATGATTTAAGTTTAATCCGTCAACTACAATTGAATTGATTATATTAATTAAATAAACCGATAGTATGAAAAATAAAACTAAAGCAATTAAAGAAATCAGTAAATCTTGGGTGGGAAAATTCGATTGAAAAGTAGAGTTTATTGCAATTTGATCTCCACCCGATGCTTTGATTTCATTTGCTAGATTGTCAGCATTTTCAAGTCCTAGTAATAGTCTTATATTTATTAAATGCATTAGTGCTAATGCAAGACTAACTATAGTAGCAATTTGAACAATTGAGAAAATTCTTTGAATAACTGCAGTATAAGCTTTAGATACAGAAATTTTTGAGGACAAGTAATATTGGCAAACACAATGTATCAATGCAGATGCTATGATTATTTTTCCGAAATCTTCAACAAAATTTGTGAAATATTGATAAGGACTATTATCAGTAATAGATTCACCTAGTAATAGAAGTATCAAATGTGTCATTAGTAGAATAGGAATGCTTAAAATCGCAGAAGTGGAAACAATGTTTACAAATCCTAGTCGGTAGATTTTGAAACTAGACGCAATGATTTGGAAAAGCGATTTTGCTTGACTGTAATCCAAACGCTGATCTTCATTGTTTGGTTCTATGATGTTATGGTTTTGATTCAAATTAAACTCGTCGACGTTTCGGAGGTCTTGTTCCATTATGAGGAATTGGTGTCACATCTCTTATGCTTGTAATATGTAGGCCTGATGTCTGCAAAGATCTGACTGCAGCGTCTCTTCCTGCACCAGGACCACGTACAAGTACATCAACTTGACGTAATCCATGGTTCATAGCTTTCTTAGCAGCATCTTCACCTGCTCTTTGTGCAGCAAATGCGGTAGACTTTCTGGATCCTTTGAATCCACTAGTTCCTCCACTGCCCCATGCAATAACCCCCCCTTGGGAATCTGTCAAAGTGACGATTGTATTGTTAAAAGTAGAATGAATATAAGCTCTTCCTACTGGTATTGATTTTCGTTCTCTACGTCTGGACCTTGGTCTTCTTGCCATCGTTAATCCTTTGCTAGATTTTGTTGAATTACTTGACTACAGTTTTTCTTCCTGCAACAGCTCGTCTTGGCCCGCGACGACTGCGTGCATTGGTTCTTGTTCTTTGCCCTCGACTAGGTAAAGATCGTCTATGCCTTAATCCTCTATAACAGCCAATTTCTACTAGTCTTCTGATGTTTGTGTTGACTTCACGTCTTAAATCACCTTCCACGGTCATTTCACTGTCAACAATTTCACGCAAGCGATTTAAATCGCTTTCTGATAACTCTCTAACACGTGGATTATTTTCAATCCCTGCTTTTTCAACAATCAATTTTGATTGTACAGGACCTATTCCATAAATACTGGTCAAAGAAATTTCCACGCGTTTATTATCAGGGATATTTACACCTACGATTATTGCCATAATCTGACTCCTATCCTTGTCGTTGCTTATGTTTGGGGTTTTCACAAATTATCATTACACGCCTTTTACGCCTTATTACTCTACACTTTGCACATCTGGTTTTTACTGATGCGGAAACTTTCATTTTAATTCTCCATTATCGGAATCTGTAAGTGATTCTTCCTCTATCTAAATCGTATGGCGATAGTTCGACTAATACTCTATCTCCAGGTAGTACTCTGATAAAATTTAAACGTAATCTACCCGAAATATACGCTAGTACAGGGTGACCATTAGCTAGCTCTACTCGAAATGTTGCATTCGGAAGAGCTTCCTTAATAGTTCCTTCAACTTCTATGGCTTCTCTATCTGTATCTGCCATTTGATCCCTTCTATAAATTTAGTAATACCCTTCGATAAAGGTTAGATTTTCTGGTGTGTTTTCAGTAATTATAATAGTGTCTTCAAAATGTGCAGATAATTCACCATCTTCAGTTGAAACTGTCCATCCATCAGCTAATTGTTTAGTTTTCCAAGTTCCTATATTTAGCATTGGTTCAATTGCTAGACACATTCCAGGTAATAGTTTTGGTCCTTTCCCCGCATCTCCATAATTGGGGACTTGAGGTTCTTCGTGAAGGTTCCTTCCAATTCCATGTCCTACATATTGTCTAACTATTCCGTAGCCCAATGATTCACCATATTTTTGTACTGCTGATGAAATGTCTCCAATTCGATTTCCGCCAATGGCTTTCGAGATTCCTGTTTTCAAAGCATTATGAGTGGCGGTGATTAAATTTTTTGCTTCAGGGGTTATTTCTCCTACACCTACTGTGAATGCACTGTCTGAGTGGAATCCACCTACAATTGCTCCTACATCAATGCTTAAGATATCACCTTCATTTAGTTTTCGTTTACTAGGAATGCCGTGAACAATTTCATCATTTATTGAGGCACAAACAGTACCCGGAAATCCAGTTGAAGCCATACCTCCAGTATATCCCTTAAATGAAGGAATCGCCCCTAAGTTCCTAATTACGTCTTCGGCAATACTATCTAATTTTTGGGTGCTAATTCCTGGAGAAATTGAATCAGCGACGCGTTTTTTTGCTTCTACGAGTACCTTTGCAGATTGACGCATCAAATCCAATTCTCTTTTTGATTTTATTGTTATTCCAATGTTATTTTGCAAATTCTTAACCTGAATGCATATTTAGTTTAGGGCTGTGGCGCTTTGTAAATTTTGACTTACAATATCGATAGTTTGTTCACCATTAATTTCTTTTAGAATTGATTGTCTTTGATAAAAATTTATTAGGGGTGCAGTTTCAGATTCATAAACATTTATACGGTTCATGACTATTTCTGGTTTGTCATCATCTCGTTGAATTAAAATTGATTCACAATGATTGCAAACATTGTGAATTTTTGGAGGTGCAAATTTGATGTGATACGTTGCTCCGCATGATGCACAAAAACATCTGCCAGCGAGTCGATTTACTAATTCTGAAACACTTACTTTTATATAAAGCACAATATCGATAGGGTTAGTGGGGTTCATATAAGAGTCCAGAGATTCAGCTTGTGCAAGTGTTCTAGGGAATCCATCTAGTAGGAATCCGGTATTTTGTTTTATTGATTCGATCCAGTCGATTACCATATTAACTGTGATTTCGTCTGGGACAAGAATACCCTTGGACATATATTCTGCAGCCATGTTGCCAAGTTCTGTGCCGCGGGATTGATGCTCTCGGAACAAATCTCCGGAAGAGACACACGGTATGTTTAAAGACGAAGCTAGCTTGTTTGCTTGCGTCCCTTTTCCAGAACCAGGGGGGCCAATTAAAATTACATTCATTGCAAAATTTACCTTAGGAACCCCTCATAATTGCGCATAAGTAATTGCGATTCGAGTTGACGCATTGTATCAAGAGCAACACCAACCATAATCAATAAACTTGTACTACTAAGAGTTAAAGCTCTTACGTTGGTTAATTCCGTGATAAAGAACGGTAAAATGGCAACGATTCCTAAAAATAATGCGCCTCCCCAAGTGACCCTAACTACGACTCGATTAATGTATTCTTGAGTTGGTTGTCCGGGACGTATTCCTGGAATAAATCCACCATTTCTTTGGAGGTTTTCGGCAAGATTCTGTTGCTGAAATGTAACCAATGTGTAGAAAAATGTGAAAATAATTACTAGGACAAACACAATAGCCCAATATACAAAATTGGATGGGTTCAAACCGTTTGCCACAATGGAAGCAAATTTTGAAAAAATATCATCGCTTAGAGGACTTACAAAATAGCTTGCAATAGTAGCTGGAAGGATGACTATTGAAAATGCGAAAATCAAAGGAATCATACCGGCGGAATTAACTCTGATTGGAAGAAATGATGAGCCGGATTGTCTTTGCATCCTGCCTCCGGTGAATACACTACGTCCATATTGGACAGGTATTCTTCTTTGGGCTTCAGTAAAAAGCACAATTACATAAATTATGCCAAAACCGAATAGCGCCAAGAGTAGTAATCCGGCACCTTGATCACTTTCTAAGAATCCTTGTCCTACCATTCTTGGGAAGCTTGCTACGATTCCACCAAATATAATTAATGAAACTCCGTTGCCAAGTCCCCTTTCTGTAATCAATTCACCCAACCACACTAGGAAAATAGTGCCCGCAATCATAGATGAAAGTATTCCTAGAGTAGTCAAGTTTAGGCCAAATTCAACTCCAGGTAATACACCTGATTGTCTAAGTAATGTTAACTGCCCCCAAGCTTGTAATAGGGCAATCGGCACGGTGAGATAGTGGGTGTATTGATTGATTTTTTGTCTTCCCGCTTCTCCCTCTTGTGAGAGGGATTTTAGCTGAGGTAGCACAGGAGTTATTATTTGCATGATAATGCTCGAAGTAATGTAGGGATAAACTCCCAAAGCTGCAATACTTAAGTTAGCCATTGCTCCACCACTAAATAGATCAAGGAATCCGAGCAAAGCATTTGAATCAAAAGCTTGTCTTAAAGCTTGTGAGTCAACTCCGGGTATAGGTACTTGGGCAACAAATCTGAAAATCACTAGCATAGCTAATGTGAAAATGATTTTGCCTCTAAGATCAGGGATTGCTAAAGCATCTATCATTGATTGCAAAAGCTGAGGGCGACCTAATTGTTCCCTTTGTTGAGAGGATGCAGCTTGCGATTGTCGCATTACTTCAGTTCCTCTATCTTTCCGCCTGCTGATTCGATTTTATTTTTAGCAGACCCCGAGAAGTTGTGTGCATGAACATTCAAAGATTTGCTTAATTCTCCAGATCCTAAAATTTTAATTAGGGATTTTGGTTTTTTTACTAGTCCAACTTGAACTAATAATTCTGGAGTAATATCAGTTCCGTTTTCAAAGGTCTCAAGATGTCCTACATTCACAACACTGTACTCTGTACGGAAAATATTTGTGAATCCTCGAATTCTAGGAAGTCTTCGAAATAATGGAAGTTGTCCACCCTCAAACCCTGGCCTCACACCACCTCCAGAACGAGAATTCTGTCCTTTGATTCCACGTCCTGAGTAACTTCCATATCCACTAGCGTCTCCTCTTCCGACTCGCTTGCGAGCTTTTTTTGATTTTACGGGTTTTAATTCATGTTGTTCCATGTTTTATCCTGGAGTTAGTTAGTTTCTTCAACTTCTATAAGATGACGAATTTTGAATATCATACCTCTTATTGAAGGAGTATCATCGTGTTCAACTGATTGATTCAATTTCCTTAAACCTAAGCTTTCGATGGTGCGTTTTTGGTCCCACCTATTTCCGATGCCACTTTTTGTGAGTGTAATTTTTAGTTTAGTCATGAAATAATTTATCCTGCATTCTCAGAAGAGCGTCGCATCTCACGTCTTTTGCGTCGTTCTTCATCACGTTCAGACGCATCGTGAACGAGTTTTTTTCTTAGGGCAATAGATTTTTCGATATCCCTAAGTTCTCTTAAACCATTGAATGTAGCTGTAACAACATTGACAGGGTTAGTGCTACGGCGTACTTTTGTCAATATGTCTTTAATTCCCGCGAGTTCAACCACTGACCTGACAGCACCTCCAGCAATTACGCCTGTTCCTTCGGCAGCAGGTTTAAGCATGACAATCGAACCACAAAATTTTGAAACTATTTCATGAGGGATTGTGCTGTCTTTCAAAACTATTTCTACCATATCTTTTTTAGCATTAGTAGCACCTTTTCTTATTGCATCAGGTACTGCTGCTGCTTTCCCCATACCGATTCCAACTTTTCCATTTTGATCGCCTACTACAACGACTGCGCTGAAGGTTAAATTCCGCCCTCCTTTTACAACTTTTGAAACTCGAGAAATTTTTACCACTCTTTCCGTGATAGGGAATTCCTCAGAATCTGAAATGAAATTATTAGAGCTGGAGTTTGATTCATTTTGTTGAGTGTAAGTCAAAACCCAAGTCCTCCTTTTCTTGCTGCTTCAGCCAAGGCTTTCACTCGACCATGATATTTATATCCACCGCGATCAAAAACTACTTCTTTGACACCTTTAGATTTTGCTCGGTCAGCAATTAATTCGCCAACTTGGTTTGCCAATTTGGTTTTGCTAGAAGGTTGGTCAATTACGATATCATTTTCCTGACTAGAAGCAGATACAATTGTAACTCCATTTAAATCATCAATTAGTTGAGCATATATATGACGCAGGCTTCTAAAAACTGCCAATCTTGGCCTGACATCAGTGCCACTAATTTTTTTTCGAACCCGAAAATGGCGCATTTTTCGGCGCGCAGAATTAGATTTGTTATTTATATTGCTCATTTAAGCTTCCCTTCGTGCAGATTTTCCAGGCTTACGCCTAACCTGCTCTCCTTGATATCTGACACCTTTGCCTGTGTAAACATTCGGAGGACGTGTTTTTCTGATTTGGGCTGCGATTTCACCTACAGCTTGTTTGTCAGTGCCTTTGACATGAACAATATTATTCCCCTCGACTTCGATAGTTACTCCGGGTAATGGATCAATGTTTATAGGATGACTATACATTACATTTAATGTTATTCCTGATCCATTTTGCTGCGCACGGTAACCTACTCCAACTATTTCTAGAGATTTTGTATATCCTTTACTAACACCTTCTACCATATTTGCTATCAGGCTTCGAGTTAGTCCGTGCAGAGATCTATGATGACGCTCGTCTGAAGGACGGGATACTTTAACTGTTCCATTTTCAGAAGAAATTAAAATATCAGGATTGAAATCTTGATTCAAAGAACCGAGTGGGCCTTTGACGGTTACCGAACTTCCAGATATTTCAATTTCAACTCCAGAAGGAATTTCTATTAATTTGTTACCTATTCGTGACATTTTTTTCCTACCATATATAACATAGTACTTCTCCGCCGATTCCTTTTTTCCAAGCATCTTTGCCTGTCATAATTCCTTGCGAAGTAGAAATTATAGAAATACCCAATCCTCCATATGGACGAGGCATTTCACTTTTGGATGTATAGACTCTAAGCCCAGGCTTGCTTACTCTTTTTAGTCCTTGAATTGCGGAGTCTTGCTGAGAGTAATCCAGCCATACCCTGATCATCGGTTGAGGGCTTTTCGAAGTGATGATATTGAAGTTTTCAATAAATCCTTCAGATTTTAAAATACGTGCAATTTCAGTTTTGACATTGCTCGCAGGGATTTGGACCGAGTCATGTCTTACGGAAATCGCATTACGAATTCTTGTTAGCATGTCTGCTATTGGATCAGTTACTGTCATTTAATAACTCCGTTCTCTACCAACTTGCTTTCCTAACACCAGGCAACATTCCAAGTAATGCTAATTCTCTAAAGCAAATTCGGCATAAACCAAAATGTCTGATGTAAGCACGTGGTCTACCACAGCGGTCACAGCGATTGTAATTTCGAACATCGAATCGTTGAGGTTTTTTCCAACGGGCAATTTTTGATTTTTTAGCCAAGTATTTTCACCAAACCCTTCTTAAAATTTAGCCATTTTGTGTATCATTAATTCTTACAAAAGGCATACCTAAAAGTTCTAACAACCTTAATCCTTCTTGGTCAGAATTAGCGGTAGTGCCAATAACAATTTGCATTCCACGCATCTTATCTATTGAGTTATAATCTATTTCAGGAAAAATCACTTGTTCTGTGATACCCATAGAATAATTCCCTCTACCATCAAAAGAATTTCTAGACAAACCTCTAAAATCTCGGATTCTGGGCAATGATGAACTAATCAATCTGTCAAAAAATTCGTACATCCTACGTCTTCTCAAAGTGACTTTTACTCCAATGGTCATTCCTTCTCTAATTTTAAACCCAGCGATGGATTTTTTTGCTTTAGTAGATACTGGATTTTGACCAGTGATCATCGCTATATCTCTGAGGGTATTTTCAACAGCTCTAGAGTTAGTTAATGCTTCTCCAAGTCCAACATTCACAACAATTTTGTCTAGTCTAGGGAATTCCATAACACTAGAGTAATTGAACTCTCTCATCATAATTGGACCTACTTCTTCTAACAATTGTGATTTAACTCTCGGAAGAGGTCTTATTGTAGGAGTCCACTTAGTGTTGGTAGCACTAGTTTTCTTTTTGGTAGATGCTTTTGTAGCTTTTTTCGGTGTATTTTTATTTTGCTGAGTCATTCTATGACGGCCTCACATTTTTTGCATATACGCGATTTAGAACCATCTGGCTGTTTTTGGAATTTAACTTTTCCAGGGGAATCGCAAATTGGGCAAATATGCACTACATTGGAAATAGATATAGGCATTTCTTTGTCTATAATACCTGCCTGCCTTGTTCCTCCAGTTGCTTTTGCATGTTTTTTAGAAAGATTGCTGCCTTCAACAACAACTTTTTGTGTTTTTGAAATAACGGTGATAACAGTTCCTCTCTTACCACGATCACGACCTTTTGTAATCAAAACAGTATCATTTTTTTGGATCCGCATTAGAGTACCTCCGGAGCTAATGACACTATACGCATAAAGTTCTTTTCTCTTAGTTCGCGTGCGATAGGTCCAAATATTCTAGTTCCTCTGGGAAGTTGCTCATCGCTGATTAATACTGCTGCATTATCATCAAATTTAATGTGAGAACCATCAGGTCTTCGATATGATTTTGCAGTACGCACTACTACAGCTTTGACCACTTGTCCTTTTTTGACTTGAGCTGCTGGCACAGCTTCTTTAACACTGGCTACAATTACGTCACCAAGGCCTGCATACGTTCTCCCTGTTCCTCCGGGAATTCCAATGCAGCTTATGGTTTTTGCTCCAGAATTATCTGCGACTCTTAGTCTAGTATACTGTTGGATCATAATGTTTCCTGTTAATTTGGAATTTGTTCAGTTTTACTCTGAGTAGGAGTAAAACCTTCAAAACGTTCCAAAATTTCGTCTAATTTCCAGTTTTTTGTTTTAGATAGGGGGCGTGTTTCAACTATTCGAACCACGTCACCAGTTCTGCCAGAATTGTTGTAATCATGGGCAACGAATTTTGTCCTTTGTTTAACTAACTTTTTATATAAAGGATGTCTTCGTTTCCACTCAACCATTACGACGATGGATTTATCCATACGGTCACTAGTGATTTTCCCAATTCTTACTTTTCGGTTTACATTACTCATTATTGTTCTCAGCTATTGTTCGTTGTCTTTGGATGGTTTTTATTCTTGCAATTCTCTTTTTAATTCGTTTAATTTCAGTAACGTCAGAAAGTTGGAGAGTTGCAGCACGAAAACGTAGGTTCATTGCTGCTTGATACGCTTCCTGACTCTCGTTAGATAAATCGTCATTATTTAGTGATCTTAAATCGTCTATTTCTGCCATTGTTATTATTCCTGAGTTGTGTGTCTTGATACTATTTTTGTTGGCATCGGCATTTTAGATGATGCTAAAGTCAGAGCTCTTTTAGCTGTTTCCTCTGGGATTCCTGCAAGTTCAAACATTATTCTTCCAGGTTTGACAACTGCCACCCAGTGGTCAACAGCTCCTTTACCTTTACCCATTCTGGTTTCGGCTGCTCGTGCGGTAACACTTTTGTCTGGAAAAATCCTGATCCAGATTCTTCCACCTCTACGAGTATATCTAGTCATTGCCCTACGTGCTGCTTCTATTTGTCGGGATGTAACCCACGCAGGTCCAGTAGCCTTGAGTCCAAATTCCCCAAAATTTAAAGTGCTGCCAGCTACAGACAAGCCCTTTCGTCTTCCACGGTGGTGGTTTCTATATTTAATTCGTTTAGGTTGAAGCATTTTCCTTCGATTCCTCTCCAATATCTTGTGACTCAGCTGAAGATGTTTCTGTATTGGAGTCAGATTGGTTTGCGGACTGTTCGCCACTTAACACAACTTCGATAGGCTGAATATTCTCTTCTTCGGGTTCCAAAATTGATGTTTGAAGAATGTCGCCTTTATAAATCCATACTTTGACGCCAATCGTGCCATATTCAGTCTTGGCTTCCACAAGTGAGTAGTCTATATCGGCTCTAAGAGTATGTAATGGGACTCGGCCTTCGAGAACTTTTTCAGCTCGAGCAATTTCTGCGCCAGCTAATCTTCCAGAGGCAATAATTTTCACTCCTTTTGCCCCGGCTTGCATAGTTCGGCCTGCTGCCTGCTTAATAGCCCGGCGAAAAGCAATTCTTCTTTCTAGTTGATCAGCTACATTCCTGCCTACTAGATAAGCATCCAATTCGGGTTGTCTGATTTCTTGTACGTTCAGCCGAACAGCTCTGCGGCTAGTCAGTTCGACAAGTTCACGTCTCAACTCTTCAACTCTTTGCCCTCCTCTACCAATAACAATTCCAGGCCGAGCTGTGTGAATTGTTATAGTTAAGTCATCACGGTTTCTTTCTATATCTACCCTGGATATGCCGGCATCTGAGTATCTTGATAATATTGAGTCACGTATTTTGCTGTCTTCTAAAATCATGGATCTATAATCTGCATGTTTGACAGCAAACCATTTGGATTGCCAATCTTTGACTATTCCTATACGGAATCCAGTTGCATGAGTTTTATGTCCCAACTTACATATCCTCCCTTGCTTCGGAGTCATCTACCACAACTGTCACGTGGCTACTCCTCTTTAAGATTCTAAATGCACGTCCCCTTGCTCTTGCTCGGAATCTCTTTAATGTAGGACCTTCGTTAGCGTATGCTTCAACGATCTTTAGATCAGAGATTCTAGACATTAGTTCATTTTCAGCATTGGAGGCTGCAGATTTTATCACCTTTGCAACCCTTTCAGCTGCTGGAGAAGGTAGAGCACTTAATTCTCTTAAGGCATCTTCAACTTTTTTACCCCGTACCAAATCAACATAAGGTTTGATTTTAGTAGTTGGGATTCCTGTATTTTTTGATAAAGCTCGAATTGGCATAATAGTTCTCCGTATTTAGCTCGCGCTAGTAATCCTTTCAGATCGAGAACTATGTCCTCGGAATGTTCTAGTAGGAGCGAATTCTCCTAATTTGTGTCCAACCATATTTTCTGTGATGAAAAGAGGGACATGCCTGCGACCATCGTGTACAGCTATAGTCAGTCCTAACATATCTGGCATAATAGTAGATGCTCTGGACCAAGTTCTTATCACCTGTTGTGAACGGCTTGATTGAGCAGCTGTTATCTTGCGTGCAAGTTTCTCGTCAACGTATGGACCTTTTTTGATTGATCTCGACATTTTATTTTTGATACCTTCTTCTAACTATTAATCGATCACTAGATTTTTTGCGTCTTGTTCTATACCCTAACGCGGGTTTTCCCCAAGGAGTTTTTGGTCCTGGCATACCTATAGGCGATCTTCCTTCTCCACCACCATGTGGATGGTCTCGTGGTGACATTACAACTCCACGTACTTCGGGTCGTCTTCCGATATGCCTTTTTCGGCCAGCTTTTCCAAGTTTGGTATTTTTATGATCTACTGCGCTAACTTGGCCAATAGTAGCCATATTTGTTGTTAACACTTGCCTTGTTTCACCCGACGGTAAATTTATTAAAGTGTATTTTTCATCTCTTGCCATTACCTGGGCAGAAGTTCCAGCGCTGCGAACTATTTGCCCGCCTTTACCTGGATATAGTTCGATATTATGTACCATGGTTCCGACAGGTATTGATTTTAAAGGAAGTGAATTGCCAACTTTAACTTCAGCATTTTCGCCTGCTTGAATTATATTTCCAACTTTTAATCCATTAGGAGCTAGGATGTATCTCCAATCTCCGTCGCGATACTTAATTAGAGCAATTCTTGCAGACCGATTTGGATCGTATTCTATAGAGTGAACAGTTCCTGGCACATCAAATTTATTTCGCTTGAAATCAATTTCACGAAGCCTACGTTTATGTCCTCCTCCGCGATGACGGACTGTAAGTCGACCATTCCTACTTCTACCACCATGTTTTTTTAGTGGTTTAAGTAGAGATTTCTTGGGTTTTGAAGTAGTAATATCTTCAGTGGTTTGCTGGACCATACCCCTTTGTCCAGGGGTTAAGGGTTTTCTTGTTTTAAGTGGCATTTAATTAAACCCCCTCAAATATAGTTATACTTTGGCCATCAGCGATAGTTACAATAGCTTTTTTTCGAGAAGGTTTAATAGAAAATCTTGGTCCGTATCTTTTTCTTTTCCCACGTATATTCATAGTGTTTACTTGCACTACATCTACCCCAAAAGCTTGTTGTACAGCATGTTTGATTTGTAATTTGGTTGCAGAAGGCAGTACCTCAAAGGTATATCTATTAGAAGACTCCATTATAAGGGTGCTTTTTTCTGTTACTACGGGTTTTCTAAGTATGTTGTATGAATTATGATCCATTATTTTTTGTCCGATATTTCTATTTCATTACTGTTACGATTTTTGAATCTATCAAAATTACCGCCCCATAAACTCTCAATATTTCGAATTGAATCCAACGTTGCGACTATTGATCTTGCATTTAATAAATCTAAAGGATTTAGCGCAGAAGATGGTAAACATTTAACTTTTGGAATATTGTTGATGGTTCTGTAAATATCAGTATTCTCTCCATCTAAAACCATTAATGTTGAAGGCTCTATATCTAGTGTCTTTAGCAAATTTAACATTGATTTGGTTTTAGGGTTGTCGATTCCAATTTTATCTAAAATTGTGATTCTGTTTTCACGGGCCTTGTCCGAAAGAACTATTTTCAGTGCTTGTCGCTTAACCCGCTTGGGCGTTCTTTGTGAATAATCTCTGGGAGATGGACCAAATGTCACTCCTCCTTTGCGCCATAATGGGGAACGAATAGATCCTTGCCTAGATCGTCCTGTATGTTTTTGGGGTCTTGGTTTGGCACCTCCGCCCGAAACTTCAGAACGGGTTTTTACTTTAGCAGTTCCTTGTCGCTTATTTGCCAGTTGAGCCACAATGACTTGGTGCAGTAAAGGTTGGTTCATGTCAATATTAAAAACGTCGTCTCTGACTTCGATGCTGCCAAGATTTTCACCATTAATATTTTTGAGAGTTAGTTCCATAAGTTACTTACCTCTCTTTGATAATAAAAGCAAACCCTGTCGAGCACCAGGAACGGCTCCCTTGACAAGGAGAGCATTTTTTTCAACATCTACTGAAACCACTTCAAGATTTTTGACAGTAATTTTAACATTTCCCATATGGCCTGCCATTTTCAATCCTTTTAGGACTTTTCCGGGAGAGGTTCCAGCACCAATTGATCCTGGAGCTCTATGCCTATCAGATTGTCCATGTGTTTTGGGGCCACCTCTGAAATGGTGCCGCTTGACACCGCCTTGAAATCCTCTTCCTTTTGAAATCCCAGTGATATTTAGGCGTTCTCCTGGCTCAAATATAGAAGAATCAAATTTATCTCCAATATTAATGTCTTCAGTTCCATCTGACCTGACCTCTCGAAGATATCTGAACAATTCATCAGAAGACTTCTTGAAGTGACCAATTTTGGGTTTTGTAGATTTCTTAACCGTTTCAAATCCTAATTGCACACTTTCATATCCATCAATTGAGGATGATTTGATTTGAGTAACTGTACATGGAGAAACTTGAATTGCGGTTACACAGTCAGCAGATCCGTCTTCGCGGAAGACTTGTGTGGTCCCAATTTTCTTTCCTAAAATTTGTGTGATAGCCATATTATGATCTCAGTTTAAGTTTTGATAGTAACATCCACGCCTGCAGGGACATTAAGTTTCGTAAGTGAATCAATTGTCCTTGCTTCGGGATTGTCTATATAAATTAATCGATTGTGGGTACGTATTTCAAAATGTTCACGCCCTTTTTTGTGAACGTGGGGCCCTCGAATTACACAAAACCTTTTAATGGTTGTTGGTAGAGGGATAGGTCCAGAAACTCTTGCTCCTGTACGTTCAGCAGCTTCAACAATTTGAGTTGCAGACTGATCTAGTATTCGATGCTCGAATGCTTTGAGAATAATTCTTAGTCTATTTTGAGTTACCATCTTAAAAAATTTTCCTATTCATTCTTTTCGATTATTGAGGCCGATGTTTCTTCATATTGATGGAACTCAATCGTGTAGGAAGCCCTGCCTTGTGTTAGAGATCTAAGAGTGCTTGCATACCCAAAGCTCTCCCCAAGAGGGATATTAGCTTTGACAATTTGAACGTCATTTTCTCCCTCTAGTCCTCCAATTTGAGCTCTGCGTTTTCCCAAGTCAGAAAGTACATCTCCGAGGAATTCTTCAGGTGTTATTACTTCAAGAGACATTACAGGTTCTAGAAGAGCCATTTTACCTCTGGACATAGCTGATTTAGCAGCCATTGAGCCAGCTATTTCAAATGCCACTTTGGATGAGTCAACATCATGATAACTTCCATCCAATAGCGTGATTTTCACATCCAAAACTGGATGTCCTGAAATGGGACCTGTTTTTAATGCTTCACGAACGCCGTGTTCGACAGATGGTATATATTCATTAGGAATATTACCGCCTACAACTTTACTTTCAAATTCAACTCCGGTACCTCTCTCAAGAGGTTCAAGCTCTAAAATAACATGCCCAAATTGACCGTGACCTCCAGATTGCCTTACGAACCTAGCCTCGGCTTTTGCTAATGCCTTTAAGGCTTCTCTGTATGCAACTTTTGGTTTACCAACATTGGAATCTACACCATATTCTCGACGCATTCGGTCAACTGCTATCTCTAAATGCAACTCACCCATTCCCGACATCACAGTTTGAGCAGCTTCGGAATCAAACGAAACTTTAAATGTCGGATCTTCATCTGCCATTTTGTATAACGCATCACCTAATTTGTCTTGGTCACTACGCGTTTTGGCTTCAATGGCCATAGAGATTACGGGTTCAGGAAAGCTGATTTGCTCAAGGACTATTGGCTTGTCTTGGTCGCATATTGTGTCGCCAGTGGTGGTATTCTTTAGTCCAACAGCAGCTACTATATCTCCAGCACGTATGGTCTCTAGATCCTCTCGATCATTAGCATGCATTTTCACGACCCTGCCGAGTCTTTCTCGAATTCCCTGAGTGGAATTAAAAACACTTGACCCAGATTCAATTGACCCCGAATACACTCGAAGGTAGACAAGTCGACCAATGAATGGGTCAGGGACTGATTTAAATGCTAATGCCGAGAACGGTGCATTTTCATCAGACTCACGTGTAATTTCAGTATCTTCTTTATATGATTTCCCACTGATTGCATCAATATCTTTTGGCGAAGGTAAGTAGTCACCAACCGCATCCAAAAGCGGGGGTATGCCTTTATGCTTTAAGGCTGTTCCGCAAAGCACAGGCACTATCTGATTGGCAATTGTAGCCATTCGTATCCCGGATTTTAATTCTTCGTTTGAAATAGATTCACCGTCAAGATATTTTTCCAACAAGTCGTCATTTACTTCTGAGACCTTTTCGATTAATTGTTCTCTATATTTATTAAAATCATCCATTAATTCAGCAGGAATATCACCGATTTTTATTTCGTCTGTAATTTCTTCTGGAAAGAATATAGCTTTTTGGTCAACCAAGTCGATTACACCTGAGAAATTTTCCTCTACGCCTATAGGTATCTGAACAGGGACAGGGTTAGCCGAAAGCCTATCGATGATACTTTTAATGGTGCGTTCGAACGAAGCACCAACTCGATCCATTTTATTGACGAAACAAATGCGAGGAACGTTGTATCTATCAGCTTGTCTCCATACGGTTTCAGATTGCGGCTGAACTCCTGCAACAGCATCAAATACAACCACACCACCATCAAGAACTCGCAGGCTTCGCTCAACTTCTGCTGTGAAATCAACGTGTCCGGGAGTGTCAATGATATTTATCGAGTAAGATTTCCAATCTGCAGCTGTAGCAGCTGAAGTGATGGTTATTCCTCTTTCGCGTTCCTGCTCCATCCAGTCGGTGACAGTAGTTCCATCGTCAACACCGCCAACTTTATGAGTTCTTCCACAGAAAAATAATACTCGCTCTGTAACGGTAGTTTTACCTGCATCGATGTGAGCAATGAAGCCAATATTCCTAACGTTTTCCTGAGATATGTTAGACGCCTTTTTAAATTTGGGAGATTCTGATGTAGTTGGTGTTACCATTTGTAATGCGCGAATGCTCGATTCGCCTCCGCCATTCTGTGTAATTCTTCTTTTCTTCTTACCGCTGCGCCTTGATCACGAGCTGCTTCTATTAATTCTTGAGCTAGTAATTCTTTCATCGCAGATCCAGTTCTTCCTCTTGCAGCAGTAATTATCCAGCGCATTGCTAAAGCAGATTTTCTAGAAGGCAGAACTTCGGTGGGAACTTGGTAAGTTGCACCTCCGACTCGGCGAGATTTTACTTCAAGTTGTGGAGTAGCATTTCTTACTGCCATAAGGAATACTTCTAGGCCAGGACGATTCATCTCTTGCTCTGCTAAATCCAGAGCACCATAGACTATTCTTTGGGCAGTAGTTTTTTTTCCGTTTAACATTACCCTATTGATGAAACGGCTTAAATCTTCACTCCCGTATTTGGGGTCAGCTTTAACTGGTCTTATTTCTGCTCTTCTTCTTCTAGCCATGATTGAATCCTAAGATTTTTTTGAGCCGTATTTGCTACGACTCTTTTTTCTTCCCGTTACGCCCGCGGCATCAAGAGCACCACGAACAATGTGGTAGCGTACACCAGGAAGATCTCGTACTTTTCCGCCTCTTATGAGTACTAATGAGTGTTCCTGCAAGTTGTGTCCCTCTCCAGGGATGTATGCAGTGACTTCCATGCCATTGGTCAGTCTCACCCTTGCTACTTTTCTTAATGCAGAATTAGGTTTCTTAGGGGTTTGAGTCCTTACTTGTACGCAAACGCCTCTTCGCTGAGGGGACCCAGAGTCCACACTCATACGGTTCTTTAGTGAATTATATGAATACCTTAAAGCTGGCGACTTAAATTTCTTCGTTCGCCTTCTTCTAGGTTTTCTAACCAATTGATTAACTGTAGGCATAGGTCATTCCTGTTAATATTGCTTGGGATAATAAATCAAGCTTTACGCTCTAGGCGCAAGTAGAAAGTTTACTTGATATAAATTAGCATGTCAACCTACAAATGGGGCTATTAGTTGCTTTTGTTAAAGAGTAATTTGTGATGAAATTTCTTCTTGTGATATTGCTTTTTTGGGAGCGCGGACTGTAATTACTAATGATGCTGCTGCCGCATACAATAAAATCATAATCCACCAAGCCATTTGATAGCTTCCGGTACTTTCGAACATGTATCCAACTATTGGAGGGCCAATTCCTGCGCTAATTAATAGAACTGGCATTGTGATTCCGCGGATTGCTCCTAAAAAGTCTCTCCCGAAATAAGCTGCAAATATATATCCAGTAACAATCATGTTAGCCCCAACCGAAAGACCAAAGATTCCACTTGAAGCAAAAACTAACCAAGTTGGGCTTTCAGGCATTTTTGATGTTAGTAACATTAACAACAATGCAAAAATAAAACCGCTATACGAAGACGTTGCAATATATCTTATAGGTAGTTTGTCTGCTACCCATCCTGATATTATCGCCATGGATGCCGCTCCTGCAGCATCTAAAGAAAACGCAAAGGCAACAGTTCGTCCATCATATCCATTATCCATCCAAAATGGGATTCTGTGAACTCCCGCGCCCCCTTGGGCTAGTCCAACGAGTGCAAATATAATTGTGAGCATCCAAAATGTTCTTGTGTGGAGTGCGTCTTTTACAGTCCAAGAAATTTCTTCTTCGGTCTTTTCGATTTGTTTTGTGGAGAGGGTTTTTGAATTATTGATTTTTTCGCTTGCAGATTCACCATCAACTTTTAGTCCCAAATCTTCTGGCCGGCGTCTTAGAAATATTGCAGATATAGGGATTGTAATTAGCATGAAAATAATTGCTAACAAAATCCATGTGTTGCGCCATCCAATGTTTTCGATAAATATTTGGGTTGCAGGTAGCATTACTATTCCACCAAGGCCTAATCCTACGGATGCTAATGCAATTGCAATACCACGTTTTTTAAAGAACCATTTTGCAACGGGGACTGAAGTGACTAAGCCTCCTGGTGCAGCTAGTCCTGAAAGTCCAATGATTCCAAAAAGCAATATTAGTTGCCAAGATTTTTGCGAAAAACCAATTAGTATCATTGATGATCCAATTATTATCGCGGCAACGACTATATATATTCGTGCGCCATGTTTGTCGATGATTTTCCCAACGAAATAGCTCGCAGCTCCTCCAGTAAATCTTCTTGCAGTATCCATCCACCCGAAAGCCGTTCTGCTGATGTTGAGATCAGATTCCATAAGAGGGATAAATAATCCGAAGTTCAGGTTTCCAGTAGCCATTCCTGCAAAATTTATTAATGCCATTGATGCAACTATAATCCAGCCATAAAAGATGCGTTTTGGCCTCGGAGAAAACATCTACTAGGAAATTCCCATTAAGTTGCCAACTGCTTTGGTTCTAATTCTTACTGCATTACTGGGAAGGTAGGTTAAAGGGATTTCTTCTATTTCTACAATTTCTATAGTTTCTGGATCTCCACCTGCGGATATTGTTTTGTTTATGGCTTCACTTTGAGCCATATTCATCGCCTCTTGCCGTGTAAGTTTGTCTAGAGAATACACATTTTCAACCTGGCCTCCAACTTGAGCAATTGCAGCGCCAATAGCATTTGCTATATCTCCATTTGTTGGACGAATAACCGATGAAGCACCGTTTAATTCATCACCCAGCAGTATGCTGCCACCACCTACAAGGATTACAGGTACTGGCTCGGCATTCAGCTTCATTTGGTCAATGGTGGTCTCTATTCGTTCTTTGATGAGATTAGCAACATGTTTGACTGTTTGTCGATCCAAGTTTTTCACGTAATCTGGATTGCCTAATTTTGTCATTTTGTTAGCAACAATATAATCTGTTGATGTAGGTGTTTTTCCTCCAAATATTAAGGCTTCATCCATCAATTTAAATCCTACACTTTTTGGACCGATTTCAATTGGGTTGGTACTTACAATACTTCCTCCACCTATTGCAACAGAAATCACATCAGGCATTCTAAAATTTGTTCTAGCTCCGCCAACTTCTACTGCGATGGAAGCCTCTCGAGGAAAACCATTTATTAATACACCAACGTCAGTTGAAGTTCCTCCGATGTCAACTACAATACCATTTGAAGTTTTAGACAAAAACGCAGCTCCTCTCATACTGTTCGTTGGACCTGATGCGATAGTGAAGACAGGATAGCGAGTTGCGAACTCAGCATCCATTAGAGTCCCATCGTTTTGACTTAGGAACAATGGAGCATGTATATCTTGAGAAACCAAAGCGTTTTTAATGCCAGAAATTGTCATTTGAGCATTTTTACTTAAACTTGCGTTTAGTGCACCAGCATTTTCGCGTTCAAGTATCCCTATTCTTCCTATTTCTGATGACAATGTAATGTTTAATTCTGGATACTCTTCTTTAATAATTTCTTGCGCTACTTTCTCATGAGAGTTACTAACTGGGGAAAAAACGCCACTAATAGTAAGAGCTTCTATTCCAGTTTTTTTCATTTTTTTGGCTGATTCCACAATGGATTTTCGATCAATTGGGGCTATTTCGCGACCATCGAATTCGTGTCCACCTGGTACAAAAAAATGTGATCCTCCGATGGCTGATTTAAGGTCTTCGGGCCAGTCTACTAATGGCGGTAGCAGTGTTGTTGCAGGAAGACAAAGTCTCAATACTCCAGTAGGAGATAACCCGCGTTTTTCCAGTAAAGCATTTGTAAAGTGAGTAGTGCCTAACATTATCGCCTGTAGACTGTTTTTAGTGTCTTTAGGACCATCATTTATTACTGATTCAATAGAAGACAAAATCCCTGAAGTAATATCAGATGTTGTTGGGCTTTTCTTTTGTGCAATAAGCGTCGTTCCATCCATTAATACTGCATCAGTATTTGTTCCTCCGACGTCTATTCCTATTCGCATTTTCCCCTCGCTCTTAAAAGTTTATTTAGTTACGCTCAGTGGTTTGAAGTCCTCATCATACCCAAATGCTTTTGGTCCTACTACTGCAAGAGCCTCGGGTCTCGTTAAGAGCTCTGGTGCAGGTAATCCTAGGACGGAAACTCTAAACCCGTATCTTAGTAATTCAGTTGTGATTGGCTCGCCGCGTTCTGTATCAACGATGCATATTAGGTCTGGCACAGTACATACCGTGTTGCCAGAAATTTTTGCAATCAGATTTTCGTTTTGAAAATCGATTTCCATAGATTGTCCCAAGAATGAATCCATTCCTTCTATAGAAAGATTTCCACGGGTGAAACCTCCAACAATCCTACGTTCCACATCTACTATTTTCCCCTGAAACAGAATTACTCCAGGGATTGTGTCAAATATTGCATTTATTGGATCAGTTTTATTTGATTGAGACTTTAGAATTGATTCACCTAGTTTTTTTGCCAGTGTCATAGTGTAGGGAATAGCGGTGTCTTGTACTTCTTTTGATGTCATTGGGGCGAATGCCCATGTAGCGATTGAACCCATTTGGACACATACCGCTCGACTCATTTTTTCCATCCATACGGGATCTATTGAATTAGGGAAAACGGAAATATTTCCTTTTTCATCGCAAATGATTGTAGGGTTGTGGCTAACTCCAAACATAAAAAATGTGATCATTTGTAGCTCAGGGAAAGCTCTGCCCATTCCATCAGCATCAACAATTGGCAAGTTTGCCATCGCACCAGCTATAATTGGTTCTATAGAATTCCCGCCTCCTATTTCTCCTGATATCAGCGCTGTAGCTTTTGTGTTTGTTTGGTCTTCCATTGCCCTTAATGCTGTATATGAGTCAGTCCCTCTAATTTTTTCTATATCAACAGTAGGCGCTCCTATGCCCCCGACGCATACGACTTTGTCGTTATCAGTCAATTCTTCTGGGAGTAGTACTTTTACAGGACCATATTTTCTTATTATTTCTCGAGCACGTAATAAACCTATATATGGATTGAATCCTCCCCCGGTGCCTAGAATCCCGGTACCGAGTGCGATTGCTTCTAGAGATTCCTCAGTAATTTCCCACATAATTAACCACTTGCATTTTTGTTATTTTGAATGATGGATCAAGATTTGATCAGCTTTTCGCAATCCTACTGTTCAATTGTGTTTTTAGTCAACAGCATAAAAATATTCCTTGAATTATAGTTTTATGGTATTATCGTAGATCGAACTCAGTTAAGGAATAATGATGGAAGCAAGAGAACTTGTCTCGGTCGAAGAGAATAGTAAAATTGAAGAATTTCGGACAGGAGATACTGTTCGAGTTGGAATCAAGGTTCGTGAAGGCGAACGTGAGAGGATTCAAGATTTCCAGGGTGTCGTGATTCGTAATCGTAAAGGCGATTCAGATGGTTCATTTACTGTACGTCGAGTGAGTTTTGAAGTTGGTGTAGAGAGAACATTTCTTAGAAGATCTCCAATGATCGATAGTGTGTCGGTTGTAAGACGTGGAAAAGTTCGACGTTCGAGAATTTATTACATTAGAGGACGTTCTGGTAGGTCGGCTAGAATTAAAGAACGCAGGTAGACATTACTTTTCGCAATTGAATGTTCTTTGACTTGTGAGGCACATTTCATGTTTGCACACGTAGCCGTAGATTTCCAAGCTTGGCGTGATCGTACGTTTGTTTATTCTGTACCGAAAGATTTTAATCTCAAAGTAGGTCACTTAGTAATCGTGCCATTCGGGAAGAGATTTTTACAGGGATTAGTTACTCATCTTTCTAAAACATCAGATGTAGAGCAAACAAGGTTTATTGATTCAAAAGTTTTTGAGGAACCTATACTGGATCCGATGAGGATCGACTTGATGAATTGGGTCTCAAGTTATTATAAAGCTTCCCTTTTTGAATCTGCAGCTCTTATGTTTCCAGCTGGTATTCGGTCCAATCATAAAGTAGTGATTCGTTTTGTAAAAGAATTATTAGCAGATGAATTGAAGGAATTAACTGATTTAGAAAAACAAATTTTAGATTTTTTAGTCGATACTGAAATATCTACTTCTGAACGAGTGCATGAATTGTTTGGATCAGGTTCAACAGAAGCCGTGATAAACCTTGAGGCTAAAGGTGTAATAAAAGTGGAAATAGTCGAAAGACGTCCTTCTCTTAGAGCTAAAAAAATCGAATTAGCAAAACTTAATTCATTTTTTGAAACTGAAATAATTGATTGGATCTCGGATAGTTCGAAGTTTTCTAAAGCTCCTCGAAGAGCAGAGATTTTGTTTAGATTGATTAATGTAGATGAGCCAGTAAGAGTATCTGTTTTAAGAAAGGATCATGGTAATTCAGCAGTAAATGCATTGTTGAAACTTGAGTGGTTGCAAAAAATTGATGAAATTGTTGAAAGAGATCCCCTTGCAAATTTGCAGGTTTTTGATCTGAACGAAATCCAACTAACTTCTGAACAGCTACAAGTTAGTCAAACTATTAAAGCAGAATTAAATAATAATAATCCCAACCGACGCCCTATGTTATTACATGGAGTTACCGGTAGCGGTAAAACTGAAATATATCTTCAATCTGTAGCAGATTGTTTGAGTGTTGGGAAATCAGCTATTGTTTTGGCTCCGGAAATTGTTCTTACCCAGCAAACCATTGAGAGGTTTAATAGCAGATTTCCTGGTCAGGTGGCTTTGTTACATAGTGGGTTGTCAGATGGGGAAAGGTATGATCAATGGTGGAAGATTCGAAATGGAGATGCCCAAGTAGTTGTTGGCTCACGCAGTGCATTATTTGCGCCAGTGAAAAATTTAGGCTTAATAATTCTTGATGAGGAGCATGAATGGACGTATAAGCAAATTGATTCGGAACCAAGATACCATACTAGAAATGTCGCAAAGCGAATGTCAGAGATGTTCCAGTGTTCATTGATTTTAGGCAGTGCGTCTCCCGACCTTGAAACAAATTATTTAGCAGAAACTGGATCATATAAAAAACTGGAATTACCAACCCGGGTTGTTTCAATTGCTGATGGATCAGATTTGAGAGTATTTGAAGGTTCTTTTCCTAATGTGAATGTTGTGGACATGAGAGATGAATTAAGGAGTGGAAATGATTCGATTTTTAGTCAAAAACTTCTTTTGGCAATTGAAAGGCGATTGAGTTCAAATGAAAAGATTTTATTGTTTTTAAATCGTCGTGGCACTGCTTCGTATTCCTTATGTAAAAGTTGTGGTACATCAGTTGAATGTGCCAGATGTGATATTTCTTTAACCCCTCATCAGTCAGCAAAAGGATCAATCTTGATATGTCATTATTGTGGGTATAGACGGAATGTACAAAAGCAATGTCCAAATTGCTTGAAACACAGAATGGATTTCTATGGTCCTGGGACTCAAAATGTTGAGCAAGAGGTGAAGAATCTATTTAGGGGAGTTTCGGTTTTACGGTGGGACAGTGATGTCACAAGGCGAACTAAGGATTATTTCAATTTATTGAATGAGTTTCGAAAAAGTGATTCTCAAGTATTAGTAGGTACTCAGATGATAGCTAAGGGATTACATTTTCCTGAAGTGACTTTAGTTGGAGTGATATTGGCTGATTTGGGATTAAATATCCCAGATTTTAAAGCACCAGAGCGTGCATTTCAATTACTGTATCAAGTTGCTGGTAGAGCAGGGAGAGGTATACAGAAAGGAGAAGTAATTATTCAGACTTTTCAGCCTGACAACTATGTGATTAGTGCTTCATCTGCACAAAATTATGAGCAGTTTTATAAGTCTGAATTAGAATTGAGGCGGAAAAATTCTAACCCCCCATTTTCTAAACTTATTAGACTATCCTATGCTCATGTAAATAGGTCTCGTGCTGAGAAAGAATCCTTCCGATTGTCAGATTTGATTAGGATTCAAAGAGATAAAGCAGGTTTTTCAAATATTGAGATTTTAGGACCTACGCCTGGTTACCCATCTAAAATACGTGGTAGGTTCAAGTGGAATGTTGTGTTAAAAGGACCAGAACTTCGAAATTTCTTTTCTACGATTGACATTCCTCAGGGATGGGTTGTTGATGTTGACCCAATTTCAATAATATAGAAAATTAATTTGCTTCGAATTGTTTATGAGAAATATTTGTATCTACGTCTTTGTGTAAATATGCGATCATTGCTGCTCCTAACATTGTAATTACAACCATCATTACGGTAGTTTGGAAAGCTTCTCGAATGAATGGCTGTCGTTCAATTGTAGAAATCAGACTAGCAGTTACTGGAAGTAGGATTGCAAACGTTGCTGAAGACAGTGTGGCTCCAAGTCCATGTCCTGCTTCCCTTGTTGTTTCTAACATTCCTGATGCAAATCCTCTGTGTTTCAAAGGGATTGAGTTCATTACAGTTGCATTGTTAATTGTGTTAAATACTGAAGTCCCTAATCCTACAGGTAGGAGTAGTATAGGCATTACCCAGAATGGGACTGACATTGAAACTAGGCCAAATAATAAAAATCCTGTTGAAATAAGAATTAATGCTCCAGGACGCAAGAATTTCCATCGATATTTGTCATAAAAAGTCCCCGCGATGAAAGGTATTGACATGCCAAGCAATTGGTTAGGGAATAGAACCAAAGTTACCCAAAGAGGTGATCTTCCAAATCCTTGCTCTACAAGTATGGGTACAAGCATCATTGTTGCCATCATTGAACCATGGAATATCATATTTGCGATTAGTGCAAGAGAAAAATATTTCCTCCTGAATTGTTTGATGTCAACCAATGGATTTTGTATTTTAGTCTGAGTAAAGATAAATAACCCTAGCAAAATTATAAATAAAGCATGCATTGGTAGGTGATAGCTAATTGCATCTGATGACGTGAAAGATTCCTCTCCAGCATGTAAATGATTTCCTGAAAGTAGTAGTACAGCAACTGTTAGGGCAAGTAAAAAACCTCCTACTAAATCAATTCTGGCTTTCGTGATAGGAGTAGAAAGGTTTTTAAAACTAAGCAGGGGTAACGTGAGAAAAAGGCTAATTAGTCCTATCGGAACAAATGACAGGAATACCCATTTCCAACTAAGAAATTGGAGAAGGATCCCAAAAATTGCTAGCCCTATCAAACTTCCAAATCTTGCTCCCATTACGGGTATAGCGAATGCTCGGCCTCTTTCATCATTTTTGAAAGTTGCAGCTAATAGAGAATGTGCATTTCCCAAAATCATTGCTGCACCGATTCCAGTTAATGCTCTCATAGCTATAATTTGCCAAAGTTCTTGAGATAGAGTTACTATTCCCGCCCCAATTGTTGTAACAATTATTCCTGAAACAAATACTCTAGAATGACCGAGCTTATCTCCCAATCTTGCCATAGTCATTGAAAATCCACCTAGAGTGATTAGATACGCTATAACAATCCAAGTTGTATCTGTAAGACTACTTTCATAATATCTGGCTATACTTGGTACTGATAAGGCAATAGGGAGACTGGAAATTTGAATCAGTGTTTGCGCACTGGTGACACCTATAAGGACCTTCCTTCTTTCAGGAGTATCAACAATTTCTAGGATTGCATTCCACATTATTCAGGAACTCCTCATTGTTAAATATGCCCATTGCATGAAAGTTAACATATGGGGAGCATAAAATGAAAGCATCATTTTTAGAACAAGCGAAATTATTTACTATGCTATTATTGGTAAGAATTTAACCCTATTGCCTGTAGAGTTGGAATTGGAACAAAAACTTGGAATAGAAATTTGCAATATTACACGTGATTTCACTAAGAAAAACTCTCAATTTACTGCATTGAAAGATGTTTCGGTAAATGTTAACTTCGGTGAAGTTGTAGCTGTTATTGGCCCCAGTGGTTGTGGGAAAAGTACTTTATTGAAAATCGCTGCCGGAGTTTTGGAGCCTACTTTTGGCACAATTCACATTAATGGTATGTTCCCAAATGAAATCCAAAAATCGAATCAAATGGGGATCGTGTTTCAGGATCATTTACTTCTTCCGTGGTTAAATGTCGCACAAAATATAAAATTATTAATTGAATGTGGCAAAAGCGATTCAAAAATTGAACCAAAATTACAATTATTACTCCGATTGATTGGGCTGGAAGAGTTTAGCCATTATTATCCATATCAGCTTTCTGGAGGTATGAGACAGCGTGTGTCATTGGCGCGTGCATTAATTTTGAACCCCTCAGTTTTATTTATGGACGAACCATTGAGTTCCTTGGATGAGATTACTAGAGGGGCAATGAGAGAAGAATTATATAAAATGCACCAATCTTCAGGGGCTACAACTTTGTTGGTAACCCATAGTATTCCGGAAGCAATAATGTTGTCAGACAGAATAATTGTTATGGCAACAAATCCTGGTCGTATAAGCGAGTCCATTGATGTAAAACTTAGTGATTCTGTTCGCAAAACAAATTTTCGTGACATTGAATTAACTGATGAATTCAATGAGATTTTTTTGAAAGTTAGGGAATCTTTGCAAAGAATTTCACATTTTGAAATGTCTACCGGGTTTAAAGATGTTTAGACTTATTTCCAAGAAAATATGGCTACGTTTTGGATTGCTGGAGAACGATTATTTTTCAAAGATATCGAATTTAATTTATCCATTGATAGCGTTGATATCACTTATAATTGTTTGGGAAATAGTAGTCCATTTTTTTGTTTTAAAGTCTTATATTATGCCTCCTCCATCATCGATTTTTAAAGAATTGTTTTTTGGTGGTAACGTAGTCGATTCTGGCATTGATTATTATTTAAATCATGCATTTATTACACTCTTCGAAGCAGTTTCAGGGTTTTTAATTGGGTCGGTGTTTGCGTTTTTTCTGGCTAGTATTATGGTTCATTCGAATATTATGGATAGAACTATTTATCCTTTAGCAGTTTTAATAAAAGTAACTCCACTTGTGGCTATAGTTCCATTGTTTGTAATTTGGTTTGGTTTTGGATTAGTGCCAAAGATTCTAATTGCTGCCTTGATCACCTTTTTCCCAGTTATGATTAATTCGCTTATTGGGTTTAGATCTGTAAATCCCGAAATGCTAGATTTATTTCATTCTGTTGCTGCTTCAAATTGGAAAATTTTTCGACGTGTACGAATACCAAATTCGTTGCCTTATATTTTTGCCGCTCTCAGGATTGCTGCTCCGTTATCAGTAATAGGAGCAATCGTTGGAGAATGGTTTACTGGTAATACTGGGTTAGGGGCTGTAATTGTTGTAGCTCATAATAATTTGGAGATGCCTAAAGTTTTCGCTGCTGTAATTATGTTGGCATTTATAGGCATTGGATTGACTGCCTGCATTATAATTTTGGAGAAATATTTCGTTTTTTGGAATGGCAGGGGTGCCAATGATTAATTCTGAAGATTTTTGGGAGGTGAATTAAGTTGAGAATAATCTCAATGGTCATTGTACAATGTGTCTTGGTTTTTTTAATATCAGCGTGTAATAACATCAATAATTTTGCTGATAATTCTGATGACAAAATAGTGTTTATGGCAGGCTATAAGCCTCAAGCGAATTTACCATTTGCGGTAGCGTACGTTGCGAAGGAAAAAGGTTTTTTTGAAGAACAAAATTTAGATGTTGAAATATTGCATGCAAATACTGGAGAACATTTGCAGATGCTAATGGTTGGAGAAGTTGATTATACTACTGCCGCCGCCGAATCAGTATTGAAAAGGCGTTCTAGTGTTGAACCCGAGATTCCCATTGTAGCATTGGCATTGTTTGGTCAAAATAGCCAACAGTCCTATGTTGCTTTGGAGGAATCAAATATTAAAACACCAAAAGACTGGGAGGGTCGTACTTTCGGATATAAAATTTCTGTCCCACCTAATTATTTAGCGATCTTAGATGCTAATGATGTGAATAGAAATCAAATTAATGAGGTTCGAGTTGGATTTGATCCCCGAGTATTGACTGAAGGGAAAGTTGATATCCTTGCAGTTTTTAAGTCAAATGAACCTAATACACTTAGGAAATTGGGATTCGGAATAGTTGAATGGTCATCTGATGAGTATGAAATTCCTGGAATGGGATTAACTTACATTACGACTCAAGAAACAGTAGATTCGAAAAAAGATGTTACAAGGAGATTCCTTACTGCGACAATGAAATCGTTATACTATGTCATTGATAATCCCGAAGAAGCTCTAGGAATTGTGATGGAATATGCACCAAATGCAGACAGAGAACATCAAAGGTTCATGTTAAATACTGAAATTGCCGACTCTTTTGGTCCAATTACTGAATTGAAAGGGTTGGGCTCGATGGCAGATTATCAGTGGAAGGAACTTTATGAGCATCTTTTGGATCATAATGTGTTAAATGCTCCTTTTGATTATACAAATGCCTTTACAACTGAATTTTTAGAAGATATTTATAAAACTACAGAATTTAAGCAAAATTTGAGGTGAGAAATGGATTACGAAAATATTTTATATGAGAAAAATTCTCATATTGTTACTATTACTTTAAATCGGCCAAAGCGTTTAAATGCAATTAATCCTCCGACTCAGGTGGAATTGTGGCATGCGCTGAACTATTTTCAGGCAGATGAAGATGCTTGGGTATGTATTTTGTCAGGAGCAGGAGACAGAGCATTTTGTGCGGGGGCTGATTTACGATGGAGATCTGAAAATCCTGGCAAAAAATTTCCTTTTGAAATTGATAGATATCAGGCTAATCCTACAGCTCCAGGGCCAATGGGAACATTGCCTACAGAGATATGGAAGCCGATAATTGCCGCAGTACACGGTTATGCTATAGGGGGAGGAATGGAAGTCACAATGCAATGTGATGTAGTAATTGCTTCTGATGATGCTTTATTTGGCTTGCCAGAAGTAAAGAATGCAGGATCATTTCCACCTTCCGGAGTCCTTAGATTGCCAAGGCAGGTACCTTATAAGGTATCTCTTTGGATGTTAATGAGTGGAGAGTTTATGTCTGCTGAATATATGCACCAGGTTGGTTATGTTAATCAAGTGGTTAAACGCGAAGAGCTTGAAAATACAGCTTTGAAGTATGCCGAGATATTGTGTGCGAATCCTCCGATTGGCGTACAAACAGCTAAGGAAGTTGCAATTCGATCGTTGGACTTGCCCATTGATCATCCTCCAACTGGTTGGCAGTATCTTTGGGAGGGACTTACTACTAGGATGCACAATTCTGAAGATGCCAATGAGTCAAGACAAGCATGGTTAGAAAAACGTAAACCAAATTATAAAAATAGATAACTAATCCTAAAAGGAGTTCACTTTATGACTAATCCAAGGATTGGTGTTATTGGTGCTGGATGGTGGTCTACTGATCATCACATGCCGAGCTTGAGGTCATATGATAAAGCAGATTTTTGTGCTATTGCGGAACTCAAATCGGCAAAATTATCAAAGGCTGCAGATTACTTCGGAATTGATTTAACTTTTGAAGATTATAAAGAAATGTTTGCAACGGCAAAATTGGACGGTGTGGTAATTGCTGTACAACATTCTTATCACTATCAAATTGCCAAAGATGCATTAGAAGCAGGGTTACATGTTTTTGTTGAAAAACCCATGACTCTAGAGTCAAAGCATGCATGGGATTTAGTTCAATTAGCTGATTCTAAAAAGTTACATCTGATGGTTGGATATACGTATCATTTTAGTGATCATGCACAAATCGCTAGACGCTTGGTGCAGTCTGGCCAGATTGGGGAGATTGATTTCATTTCTATTCTCTATACTTCTTGGGTTGAAGAGTATTTACGAGGGAATCCTGAAAAATACTCTGATGCATTTGAATTTCGTCTCACTGCTCCAGAAGTAGATTCTTATTCTAATCCGTTAAATTCTGGTGGAGGGCAAGGATTCCTTCAAGTTGTTCACCCATTGGGCATGTTATTTTGGGTTACAGGATTACGAGGAGATGAAGTTTTTGCATTTATGAATAATTCTGATTTGAAAGTTGATTTAATTGATTCTTTTAGTTTTCGGTTAACCAATGGTGCTATTGGAACTATTGGTTCTCATGGAGGTGCTACCCCGGAACAAACCTTAGATCAGACATTGATTTATTATGGTTCCAAAGGATTCATTCGGCAGGATATTATACATGGTAAATTGAGTATGCATCTCAAAAATGGAGAAGTGGAAGATTTTCCTGATTTAGAACTAGATGAAGTGTACAAATCGTATTTGCCTGTCAGGTCTTTTGTAGATTTGATTGCTGGGGAAGGTGAAAATAAATCCCCTGGTTGGGTCGGAGCACGGGCAATAGAATTTTTAGAAGCGGGGTATAAATCTGCTCATACAAATCAATCTGTGAAAATCATTATTTGAAATTGGAGGTCTAATAATGGAAAGGACAGGATTTATTTTAAAAGTCAAAAAAGAAAAATTAAGTGAATATAAATTACATCACCAGAGAGTTTGGCCTGAAATGCTTGAAGCTCTTAGAAGAAATGGCTGGTCAAATTATTCAATTTTTGCAACAGAAGATGGGACATTATTTGGTTATGTTGAGGCTTCCGAAGATTTTCAGTCTTGTCTAGATGGAATGGCTAAAGAAGAAATAAATTCGAAATGGCAGAGATTCATGGAACCTTATTTTGAAAATCTATCAGGATTACCAGATCAATCAATGTTGAAATTGGAAGAAGTTTTCCATACAGGATAGATTGTTTTCAACTCTTATTTTAATCAGACAAGTGAGGATTTATGCAAAAAATAGAATTTGTTGACGCGCATGTTCATTACTATGATATGAAGCACCCTGATTTGTTTTATGCTCATTGGCAACCTGGAGTGCCACATCCCGTATTGGGGCCACAAATACAGAAATTAGCAGAACGTAGTTATTTTGCTGAAGATTATATTGCAGAGACACGTTCTTCTAACGTCATTCAGGCAGTACATGTTCAAGCGGCTATAGGTTCAAAAGATCCAGTAAAAGAGACAGAATGGCTCCAAGAATCTTTCGAACGTACAGGATTCCCAAATGCTATTGTCGCTCATGCTGATCTAAAATATTCAAATGTAGAAGATGTCCTAGAAAGGCATTGTTCATTCGAGAATATGAAAGGTGTGCGGGATTTTTCGGATGGTGATTATTTGGTTGATCCTTCATTCAAGGAGGGTTTTTCTTTATTAGAAAAATTTGATCTTGTTTCTAGTATTGCTGCGGAATGGCATGAAATGGCGAAAGTAGTATCACTTGCAAATGAATTTCCAAATATACAAATAGTACTTGATCATGCAGGATTGCCAATGGAGCGTACTAAAGAATATTTTGAATTTTGGAGACAGGGGATTTTAACGGCTTCAAAAGCTGAAAATATATATATTAAAATCTCTGGACTAGGAATGGGAGATAATAATTGGAGTGTGGATTCAATCCGGCCCTATGTATTACATTGCATAGATTCTTTTGGTCCTAGTAGAGTTATTTTCGCAACTAATTGGCCAATCGATAGTTTGTGGAGTTCTTATGAGAATGTTGTTGATTCGTACCTAGATATAATCCAAGATTTTTCTTCTGATGAGAAAGTTGCGATGTTTTCTGCAAACACTAAGAACTTATACAGTATTTGAAAAGTCAGCGAAAATTTTAAATTTCATTTAATTGGTGAATAAATTGGTGATTGTGAATATGGTGATGTAATATTCACATGTTTTCCTGTTTCTGAAGATTCGTGAATTGATTCCATTACATCCAATACATGGAATGCCATTTCTCCGTTGGCTAGCGGTGTTTGGCCATTGTTTATGGCATTAATCATTTCTGATAGACCGATACCTCTACCAGTAGAATTATGCACTAATGGTATAGATTCCCATGATTCTGACTTTTCGGTTTTTAAAAACACTTCACCATCGAATTTATTAGGATCAGGTACTGAAAGAGTCCCTTTTGTTCCGTAGATTTCAATTTTCGGTAGATTTGCATCCCAAATATCGAAACTGGTTATTATTGTGGCAATCGCATTTTCTTCAAAGTTTATGACGGAAGTTACATGTGTAGGTACTTCAACTTTTATTTGTCTTATTCTGTCAGGTTGGCTGGTAATTGTTCTTGATGAGAATGTTTTTTGAGTGGCACCAGCAACTCTGACTGCTCGTCCGAGCAAATAAATTAGCGCGGTGAGGTAATAGGGACCCATGTCAAACATTGGGCCACCACCTTTTTGGTAATAAAATTCAGGTGAGGGATGCCAATTTTCATGCCCATGGTTAGTCATGAAGGCAGTCGCGGCAATAGGTTTCCCGATTAATCCATCGGCGATTATTTTGCGGCATGTTTGTATTCCGCCACCCAAAAATGTGTCTGGGGCACATCCTACTTGGAGTCCAAGTTCTGATGCATTTCGGATAATTTCATTGCCATCTTTTTTGTTGATTGCGAGTGGTTTTTCACTATAAACATGTTTGCCAGATTTCAAAGCAGCAATAGAAACTTCATAATGACTGTTCGGAACAGTGAGGTTAAGGATAATGTCAATTGTATTGTCGGAAAGAAGTTCTTTTGTAGAAAGAGTTTTAGGGATTCCGTATTTTAGAGATTGGTTTTTGGCTTTCTTAATGTCAATGTCTGAACATGCGATTACTTCAACATCGTTAATTTGTGAAAGATTTGCAAGATATTGATTACTGATGTGCCCGCATCCAATAATCCCAATGTTTCTGCATTTCTTTTCAATCTTTGCTGGATTTGTGTTTTTCATTAATTCCAATTCTATTATCTACTAGCCCATAATAGTCCACGCTTTGTAATTTCTAAAACTTCAGGAATTTCAAAATCATCTGGCTTATGGCCAATAGAAGAATAAAATACTTTTCCTCTTCCCCAGTGGCGTTTCCAGATTACAGGCATTTCACATCCTTGGATCCATGGAGAATTATAAGGAGCAATTTTGCTAATATTTTCTTTGCCAGAAAAAGAAGTTGTCGCTAAGACTTCATTGGATGGATCAACATGCATGTAATACTGTTCGCTGAATACTTCAAAATCCGTTAATCCATGCATTATTGGGTCTGAGGGAGACAGTATTTTTACTTTATACTTGATGATTCCTCCTGGATGCGCCACCCACTGACCTCCAACCATGAATTGGTAATTTACATTTTCTCGAAATGAGTCACCCATACATCCATGCCATCCTGCAATGCCAGTTCCATTGGCTATAGCTTCAAGTAAATTGGAGGTGTGTTTTTCATGGAGTATTCCTTGAGTCCATATTGGTATGATCAAGTCCATTGAGTCTAACAAATTAGTATCTAAATAAATATCTAGTGAATCGGAAATTGTTACTGAGTATTTCTGAGATTCTAGCCAGGGAGCGAATAACTCGGTACATTGTTTTGGTGAATGACCAGGCCAACCTCCCCATACCATTAAAGCGTTTTTTGACATTTATCAGCCCCACTTTGTTGTTTTCAAATTATTGCTTTAGTGATTGAAGAACAAGTGTGAGCCGGCTGGGACTCGAACCCAGGACACTCGGATTAAAAGTCCGATGCTCTGCCAAACTGAGCTACCGGCCCTTGTTCAACCCTACCATTTTACATTAGTTTGATGAAAAGATGTTTTAAAAATTGCCAATTCTTAGTGGAGTTAGTTTTTCGAAATCAAATTCTACACCATGTCCCGGTCTGTTAGGAGCTATAGTATTTCCATTCACTATTTGTAATGGTTCGACAATATAATTTTCTAATCCGAATGCGTGGACTTCCATCATTGATGAATTTGGTGCTGCTGCAAGGAGATGTACGTGAAGATCGTGAACGCCGTGAGATGTAATTGGAAGGTTAGATTTTAGCGCCATTTTTGCTACTTTCATCCAGGCGGTAATTCCTCCTATAGTAGCAACGTCAGGCTCTGGGAAAGATACAGCATGTGATGAAATGAAGTGTTCGAATTCAAAAACATTATGGAAATTTTCTCCGGTTGCGATTGGAATTCCTCCTTCATTTTGGATTCTAATGTGACCTTCTATATCTTCAGGAATTGTAGGTTCTTCAAACCAAAAAACATTATATGGTTGCATGAGTCTTGCTGCTTGTATTGCTTGATCAACAGTCCAATTCATATTTGCATCAACCATTAATTTTCGATTATTTCCCAATACAGAACGAATTTTAGCAATGCGTTCAATATCCTTAGATATGTTCTGTCGACCAATTTTCATTTTTATTGCGTTAAAACCGTTGTTTAAGAAGGATTCTGTTTGGGTTATAAGTTCATGCATACTGAATTGTAAGTCAACCCCGCCTGCATAAACTTGAACATTTGGGTTTTCTCCTCCCAAGATTTTCCAAATGGGTTTTGACTCTTGTTTCCCTTTTAAATCCCATAGTGCTATATCAACTGCTGAAATGGCAAAAGACATTGCTCCACCTCTTCCAGCAAAGTGCACATGCCACCAAAGCTTATTCCAAATTTCCTCAATATTGTTTGGTTCAATTCCAATTAATATGGAAGAAAAATCATCTTTGATATGTGATGCTATTGCACTTCCTCCAGTACCAGTTGTATAGGTATAGCCTAGTCCATAATCTCCTGAGGAGTCATATATTCTTACTGAAATTAGTTCGAAAAATTCAATATCACCGTGGGTGGAATCTGATAGTACTTTTGGCAGAGGTATATGGAATATTTCTGTTGTAATTTTTTGGATCGTCATAATTTACCGAATTTTCATTGCCCTAGAATGATCCCATGGAGTGATCCAATCTTCAGGGATTTCTAATCCGAATCCAGGAGCATTAGACGGTTTAACCTGCCCGTTTTTTGGCATAGACATACCAGGGATTTGCCGAGTTTCTTCTAGTGGGATTCCAGGGTCTGATCCCATCCAATATTCTGCGATCGGAGATTCAGGCATTGCGATTGAAAAATGTTGTCCAAAAGGATGTCCGGCACCTGTATGTGGAACAGTTATGATGCCTGCGGATTCAGCCAAATGATAAATTTTAATCATTTCAGATAATCCTCCACACCATTTAATATCTGGCTGTATCACATCAACTGCACGGTTTTCAATTAATTGTCGGAAAGCAATTCGTCCATGATGGTGTTCACCTGTGGCTAACGGAACATGAGTAATATTTTTCTTAAGTTCGATATGTCCTTCAAGGTTATTTGGCATTAGTGGCTCTTCAAGCCAGCGTAAATTAAAAGGTTTTAATCTGTCGGCTACTCTAGTAGCGAATTCAACATTGAAAGACATCACAGGGTTAAACATTAGTTCTGAGGAATTCCCAATTATTTCCCTTGCATTACCTATCTTGTCTTCTAATATGTCTAGTCCTTTTATACCATCTTCGTAATGTACTGGATTACTTACTTTAAATGATTCGAAACCTAGTTCTTTTGACCACTCTAGGTCATCAGATGTTGCATACAGTTTTATGGAATCTCTAGCAGGTCCACCTATAAGACTAAAAACAGGTTGTTGTAGTAATTTTCCCTTAAGATCCCATAGTGCCAAATCAATTCCAGATTGAGCAACAGTGTCTATACCACCATATCCTATTTTTTGAGTAGCTCGGAACATTAAATCATTTAAGAGTTCGGTGGCTAAAGAATCTCTACCTTCGAGTAAGGGTGCATAGAAATAATCGATATACGCTGCACAAGGTTCTCCGAAATCACATAAACCTAATCCCCAGGTATCATCTTCAGCTATTACTTGGACCCAAACTTGGCGTAAATCAGTGCCAGGAATTGAAAGATTCGGTCCATAAAATTCTGAGTATTTGTTTAGTGGAGCTACTCTTGGAGCGTATGTATTCCAGTTTGTTTTCCTGGATTTACTTAAAATTTTCGGTGTTGGGAATTTTATGTCTACAGCTCTAATTTTTTTGATTTTCATTTTTAACCTCAAAAATTAAGTGTACTTAGGTATTTCACATCTTAATATCGTGGGATATTTTGTAAGAATGATTTTGCATGTTGATAATGATATCTTAAAATCATTATAATTCATTTAGTAATGATTTCGGGAAATCAACGAAGTATATTTTATATTATTTGATCACTTTATGTTATGCGCCAAATTCGATTAGTCACTGAAACTTTTTTAGATCAACCTGCTTCAAATACAGCTATTTCAGCTGCTTTGTTATCTCTTACCGCTGAATCTAAGCAACCAGAAACGTTACGTTTGTTTGTTCCAAGTCCAGTATTAGCTTTTGGACCACAGGATTTGAGATGCGAAAATTTTTCTAAGGCTGTTGATTATTCTTTCAAGCATGGTTTTTCTCCAGTGAAGAGATTAGCAGGAGGGAGAGCAGCTGTGTTTCATAGAGGAACTTTAGGTTTTTCATGGACTATTCCCGATGATTCTCCTCAACAGAACGTTGAATCACGATTTAAGCTTGTATCAAAATTGATTCTAGAATCATTGAAAGCATTAGGATATTCAGCGAATGTTGGAGAAGTCCCAGGAGAATATTGTCCTGGACAATATAGTATTAATATAGAGGGGCGCTACAAAGTGATGGGGGTTGGTCAGAGGATTGTAAGAGGAGCTGCACATATTGGGGGAGTTTTGGTTATTGATGATCAGGATTCAATTCGATCTGTTTTGGTGGATGTTTATCGACAATTAGATATTCAATGGGACCCTAATACTGTGGGGAGTTTAAATCAAAAAATTCTTGGCGAGAAGAGAACTACAGTTGAAATAGTTAGAGAAGCTATTATTTCTGTCTTTGAGTCTGAATTCGATATTAGAAAAGATGTGTTGTCTAAAAGTGTTGTTGAATTGTCACGTAGTTTAGAGAAATCCCATTCGATTGAAAGATAGGAAACAAGGAATCCTAGTCTATTGATGTAGAGATTTGACTAATTGGCCAATATCTAATTCCTGTTTGTCCAACTGCGTGAGTTAATGGGACTACGCCCCACCTTCTAGAGTCATTACTTACCAGGCGATTATCTCCTAGAACAAAATATGATTTCGCAGGTACTCGGATATATATTCGGTCTTGAGTAAAGTTTTTTTCTACATAGGGTTCCTTAAGTGGAATACCATTGATGCGAACGGTTCCATTTTTCATTTCGACAGTTTCACCAGGTAATCCAATGATTCTTTTGATAAAGCTTCTTGAAGGGTTTTCAGGGTACTGGAAAACTAAAATGTCGCCTCTTTTTGGAGGGTCGAATGCAAATAGTACTGTGTCATTAAATTCAATGAAAGGTAGCGATTCACCTAGTTTTTTGAAATTAAGCCGAATATAGGAAATCTTATCAATGAAAATCCGATCATTGGGTTTTATAGTAGGTGACATACTTTCACCTTCAACTCTAAAATTCTGAGTAGACATAGAAATACATAAGAAAATGAATATGCCAATCAAAAAAGAGTGAGTTAAATCACGGAATAATTTCAATAGACGCCTCGTTTTTGGAGTATGAATATTTTGAGTATATTATATCCTAGTTAAAAGGTGTAAAGTTACTAATAGTGGACTCTAAAGGCGAATATTTGTGAAGGATTGGAAATGAATTCAGGTTTTAAACTTTATGTAACTTGTTTAATTGCATTATTGTCAATAATTTCTATTAGTTGTAATTCTTCGAATAGTGGATCTGAGAACACAGGGTCTTCAACACCTAATGTTCAGTCGGATGAATTAGATCCTGTTGTAAATAATTATTTCACAGAAGGAATAGTATACGAAGAAACTGGATCTGAAAATGGAATTTATGTAGTTGGTGAGGGTTCTATAAAAGTAAAACCTGATATAGCTGTAGTGAATTTAGGGATACAATCAGAGCGTCGAACTGCTAGTCGTGCTCGAAAAGAGGCTTCTGAAAACATGCAGCAACTGATGGATGCGATTAAGGCAGTTGAAGTAGAGGACAAAGATATTCAAACGAGTTATTTCAATATTAGTCCTAGGTACGATTGGATTGAAGAAAAAGATGAAAATGGAAGAAAAATTTCGCGACAGGTGTTGGTTGGATATACTGTTTCAAATAATGTGAATGTAACTATAAGAAATTTGGATAATGTTAGTAAAGTGATCGACTCTGCAGCTGAGGCATCTGGTGATACCATTCGGATCAATAATGTATATTTCCGTGTTGAAAACACAGAAGAACATGAAGCTGAATTAAGGGAATTAGCATATATGGATGCCCTAGTTAAGGCTAAACATTTTTCATCGATGGCTGCTGTGGAACTAGGTGAAGTAATCATGATTTCAGAAGTTAATATGTCAGTTGCCCCAGTCATGTCTAGGAACAGAATGGCATTGGGCCAAACAATGGAATTTGCTGGTGATTATTCAACTCCTATTAGTCCTGGGGAGACGGATCTGAATTCCAGGATTTCGGTATTCTTCCAAATTAAGTAATTTTTGATATTGAATATTATTTGTTGGAGTATTTATTAATGCACCCAGACGAATCTTATATGGCATTAGCTTTGAAATGTGCTGCAAGTGTTAGAGGTTTGACGAGCCCTAACCCTCCGGTTGGTGCGGTTTTGGTTAATAACAATCGTGTGGTTTCAAAAGGTTCCACACAGCCAGCAGGAGGCCCTCATGCTGAGATTCAGGCAATTCAATCTGCTGGAAATCAAGTGCATGGTGGAATTTTGTACGTTACTTTGGAGCCATGTTGTCATTATGGAAGAACTCCTCCATGTACTGAGGCGATTATTTCTGCAGGTATTCACGAAGTACATATTGCAACCAGTGATCCAAATCCAATGGTGTCTTCAAAAGGCATTAAACGACTGGAAAGTGCTGGGATAAAAGTTAATGTTGGTGAGTTGAAATATGAAGCAGATCAAATGATTGAATATCATACAAAATTCATTCTAGAAAAAATTCCATTTGTAACTGCTAAATTTGCTATGACTTTGGATGGTAGGATAGCTACAAAAACCAATGATTCAAAGTGGATTTCTGGAGAGGCATCCAGGGATTATGTTCATAAATTAAGATCTTGTTCTGATGCTATTTTAGTTGGAATTAATACTCTTTTACTTGATGATCCAAAATTGACTGCTCGACTCGGAGATGGTAGTAAAAAATACAATCAACCGATGAGAGTCATTGTTGATAGTCATTTGAAGATTCCACTTGATGCCAAGATTTTTTCAGAACCCGGCAAGAATTTAATTGCCACACTTGTTAGGTCTGAAAAATCGAAGGAAATAGAAGATTTGCACGAAAATACAGAGATTGTTTTTTTGCCTGAAGTTGATGGCAGGCTGGATTTAAATAGCTTGATAAAAGAATTAGGAGAAAGAGAAATTACTAGTCTTTTAGTCGAAGGGGGTAGCGAAATATTCGGTACATTTTTCGATTTAAATTTAGTAGATAAATTTTTAGTGTTCGTTGCTCCCAAACTTATTGGAGGATCTAATTCAATATCTCCAATTGGTGGTGATGGAGTAGACTTAATTTCTAACGCGACGGCACTTACAGATATTTCTTTTGAAAAATTTGATGATGATTTTCTTATAACTGGATATGTTGATAGGAGATAGTATGTTTACGGGTATTATTGAAGATGTTGGGGAAATTAAAAGTTTAATAGGTAATAAAATTGTGGTTTCATCTGAATTGATGGTTTCTGATGTTAAGTTAGGTGACAGCATATGTGTTAATGGGGTTTGCCTAACAGTCATATCTTTTGATGAAAGTACTTTTTCTGTTGAAGCAGTTCCTGAGACATTTCGGAAGTCAAATTTAGGAACTTTAGAAGTGAACTCATTGGTGAATCTAGAAAGAGCGATGCCTCCAAAAGGAAGGTTTGGGGGGCATTTCGTTCAAGGGCATATTGATGCTACAGCCCAAGTGAGTTCGATTGAACCTGATGGGTTAGCTGAAATGATTTATTTTCAACTTGATGATCCTATTTTGAAATACATTGTCCAAAAAGGATTTGTTTGTGTGGACGGTACAAGCCTAACAGTAGTAGACTGCACTGATGATGGTTTTTCGATCACTTTAATTCCTCATACAAAAGCCAATACTAAATTTCGAGACTTGAAAGTAGGCGATACAGTTAATTTAGAGTCTGATATAGTGGCAAAATATGTTGAAAAATTGTTTGAAAAATAACTTCTTGAAGAGGTAAATTTTATGCCAAAATTGTCAGTTGAGCAAGCGGTTATAGATATAAAAAATGGGAAACAAGTAATAATTGTAGATGATGAAGATCGTGAAAATGAAGGCGATCTTGCTATGGCTGCGGAGTATGTTACTCCTGATGATATTACCTTCATGGCTACTTATGGCAGAGGTTTGATTTGTGTTCCTATGATAGCTGACAAACTCGAATCATTAAATTTGCCATTAATGGTTCAAACTAATACTGCTACTTTGTCAACCGCTTTTACAGTTTCTGTAGATGTTCTAGAAGGTGCTACAACTGGCATTTCTTCATTTGATCGTGCTGCTACTGTGAAATCATTAATTGATCCATCTACAAAACCTGAGGATTTGGCTCGGCCTGGGCATGTTTTCCCTTTAAGATACCAAGAAGGCGGTGTTTTGGTTAGAGCAGGTCAGACAGAAGCAGTTGTTGATCTGGCGAAATTAGCGGGTCTTTCACCCGCTGGGGTAATATGTGAAATTGTTTCAGACGATGGAACTATGGCACGTAAGCCCGAATTAGAAGTCTTTTCACAGAAACACGGTGTCGGTATCGTAACCGTGGCTGATATTATTGCCTATAGGCGAGAACATGAAAAAATTATTGAACGTGTTGCAGATGCTAGAATACCTACAAAATACGGAGAGATGAATGCTGTTTCTTATCGCAGTTTAGTTGATACTGATGAGCATGTTGCTTTGGTTAAAGGAAATATAAATAGTGATGCGCCTGTTTTGGTACGTGTTCATAGTGAGTGTCTAACAGGAGATGTTTTTGGAAGTTTACGTTGTGATTGCGGAGAACAAATGCAAATGTCAATCCAAATGATAGGTGAGGAACAAGGATCTGGAGTTTTTTTGTATATGCGTCAAGAAGGAAGAGGGATTGGTATTCATAATAAATTGAAGGCATACAATTTACAGGATCAGGGCCTAGATACAGTGGATGCGAATGTTGAATTAGGATTTGCTCCTGATCTAAGACATTATGGTGTTGGAGCCCAGATATTGGTTGACTTAGGAGTGCGAAAGATACGATTATTAACAAATAATCCCAAAAAAGTTGTAGGCCTAGAAAGTTTCGGATTAGATATTGTTGAAAGAATTCCAATTTTGTCCAATCCTAACGATGAAAACAAAAATTATCTAGATACTAAAAGAGATCGACTAGGTCACATATTGGATTGAATTATTATATCTAGGAGAAGTATATGGCTCATAACTATAAAGGAAATTTGTCTGGTGAAGATTTAAATATCGCAATTGTGGTCTCTAGATTCAATGAGTTTGTGACTTTGAGGTTGTTAAATGGTGCTAAAGCTGCATTGTCAAAGCACGGAGTGCCAGAAGATCATTTGATTGTTGTTGATGTTCCAGGATCTATGGAATTGGGAGTCGCTGCCAAAAAACTTGCAGTGTCTGGTAAATTTGATTCAGTTATATGCCTTGGGGCTGTAATTAGAGGCGAGACTGATCATTATGAGCATGTTGCTTCTCAAGCGGCGGCCGTAGCATCAAATATTTCTGTTGACACAGGTATTCCTGTGATCTTTGGAGTATTAACTACCGATACTGTTGAGCAAGCAATTAATAGAGCTGGGGGTAAGAATGGTAACTCAGGTTATAATTGCGGTGTAACTGCAATTGAAATGGCAAATTTATTGAGATCATTACCTTAATGGTTTGAGTATTGAATTGCTTTTTATAACTTATGCTTGCATGCTATAATCTTTTTTTTGGTGGGGATTAGTCTAGTGGTAGGACAGCTGACTCTGGATCAGTAGGCCGAGGTTCGAATCCTCGATCCCCAGCCAATCGTTTTTAGTGGCGCATTCGTCTAGCGGCCGAGGACACCGCCCTCTCAAGGCGGAGACCACGGGTTCGAATCCCGTATGCGCTACCATGTATTAGGGGATTTCCTCATAAAATTGCTAGTTTTAAGTAAATTCTTGTGAATTGTGGTTTGCAAATGATGGAAACCACTGTAAGATGGTGAGATCCAGTGGATTGGTCACATTGGATGGATTCCTTTTTTATGAGCCTTCGCTTAGCGAGGGCTCTTTTACTCTACCCAGTCTTCCCAGTTTCGTGTACTGTTTCGGTCAACATAAGGACCTAAATGCTTCCGTCCAATCATGTGCAAGTGTGCATGAGGTTGAGTTTGAAGTCCTTCAGTTCCAAAGTTTGA
Organism: SAR202 cluster bacterium; assembly: GCA_022447855.1. GTDB lineage: Bacteria > Chloroflexota > Dehalococcoidia > Lucifugimonadales > UBA6927 > UBA6927. The sequence goes on along the minus strand of JAKUTX010000001.1, from coordinate 215,188 downwards.
AACCAACCTGAATCCTTTAGGGCAGTATTTTTCACCCAATTCGGTTGCAATTTTTGATAATTTATTCCATAGGCGGTTGCTTTGCCATAGATCTTTTTGTTCCATATGGTTTCTAGGAATCAGTAATAACATCATCGGAGCCCATTTTCCCATTAACGCATTTTCAAACACTATAATTTCATCATCTTCAAAATGTATTTTGGCAGATAATTTTTTCGCAGCGATGTTACAAAAAGCACACGAAGAGAGAAAGTCCATTAGGAATATTTTCTCCTGGATTTTCTTCTAAAATCAGGTGCATCGATTCGAACTAATTGCCCTATTGATGGATCTTGGATTCTCGAACCAATAGGTCCAGTTTCTACTGTAAAGTCATTCATTGAAGTAATAACTGTTGGAATTCTCCAGTTGTGCCGATGGACGATAATTTGATATAACTTTTCATCTGCCCAAGGACTACTTCGTTCTTGCCCAAGGTCGTCTAAAATTAAAAGTGGGGTTTCTTTGATTTCTTTAAATAAAGCATCATGAGTTTGGGTAGTACTAGGATTGTATGTTTGTCTTAGATGATCCATTAATTCAGGTACTATTGCAAAGAAAACAGGCTTGTTATATGAGATTTGGGTTTCGGCAATCGCAATTGCCAAATGTGTTTTTCCAACACCTGTATTGCCAAAGAAAGTTAACCATCCTTCAGGGTCGGAAGAATAGTTTTCAGCCGCAAATTTTGCTGATTCCAAACTAGATTGTTGTGAAGAAGTAGAATTATTACCTTTGTGGTTGAATGAATTGAAAGTCATTCGTTGAAGCATTGAGTGAGGTACTTTACCAAGGTTACTGGTTTGAGAATTGGTTGAATCTTGAATTTTATAAACACGGTTTTGTTCATAATTACCTATCCGTGTTTGAATATAGGGATCCAAAGAATCTTGTTCGTTTACAGAAGTAAAAACGGTCGGTAAATTAGAGCTATATCTAAAGTTGATTAATTGGCGTAATTTTTCATTAGCCCAAGGACTAGATTCATATTTGAGGTCATCAAGAATAAGTAAAGGGGAATTTTTTACTTGTTCAAACAAATCAGAATAATTTACATCTGATTCTGGTGCGAAGCTTGAACGGAGATGGTCTAGTAGATCTGGGACATTTATAAAAAAACATAATTTTCCGTTAGAAATAAATTGATTTGCAATTGATGCAGCCAGATGAGTTTTCCCAGATCCATTAGGGCCAGTAAAGGTCAGCATGCCTGTTGGATTTTCTGAGTATGTTAAAGCTGCTTTATAGGCAATGTTAAACATTTGCTGATTTTCAAAATCTAACGATAAACCATTTTGATTTAATGTATTGAATGTGAACCGCGTTAGTTGCCCTATGTTACTGTATTTTTGCAGCCTCATGAACCTATCTGATTCAATTCTTTCCAACTGGCATTTACAAGTAGTTGCTTTGCCGAAATTTGGATCTCCGTGCGGCACTCTTGGAGTAAACCAACCTTTATCACTGCATATCTGGCAGCGTATATTTGTGTTGTCAGTAGGAATTGCGCCCAGATTTTTTTCTGGGTCAGTAACGTTTAGTTCTTGCAGGATATCTCTGAGTTCTTCCATCCTTTTGACCTTCACCTTCCCATCTTTCAAGAATGCGAGAAATATATCTCCAGCTTCTAGCGTTATTTTTGGCAGATTCAATTATTGCTTTTTTAATCATTTCTTCTGAGTATTCAGATTTGGCTTTTTTTAATTCTTCGGCGATTATTGGGGTTAAGGGAGATATATTCTTTTCAAATATCTCAAAAATATTTTCTTGTACGTTATTTTCTGGTAAAGAATCAATTGGGATTGTTTCTTCTGTATTTAATGTGATTGATGTGGATAGAGAGAAGCGTTTGTTTGAGGGATCCATGTTTGTAGTTGTTATGATATTGTTCTTTTCAGCGCTTTTTAAAATCTCTTCTAATGTTTCACTAAAATTGTTGTTATCAATAAGAGATCTGATTATAGGATCACTGTGCAAATTATATGTGGTTAGAGTGGAATTATTATTGGGTTCTAGGCTGAACAAAAAGATGATTCTGAGTATACATTTTAAATGAAGTCCTGAAGTAATATTCTGGACAAGTTTGTCAATAGTACTACTTTCTATCTGAATTATATTTTGTGTAGCTGTATTTGTTGCCATCATATATTGCTCGTCTGCTGTGCAGGAAAACCAGTATTGGCTGTTAAGCTTTCGAATTTAACCCAATTCCTTTGGAAATGTAGGTTTATTGTGTCGGTTGGACCATTCCTGTGCTTTGCAATAATTATTTCCGCGATGTCTTTTGGATATTCCTGGGTTGGAAATTTTCTTTGCCATTCGTCTTCATTTGTATAGACGTCTTCTCTGTAAATAAATGCGACGATATCAGCATCTTGCTCTATACTTCCGCTTTCTCTTAAATCAGATAGTTGTGGTCTATGGTTTGGTCTTTGTTCTATCGCACGATTTAACTGTGAACAAGCTAAAATTGGAATATTAAGATCACGTGCTAATGCTTTAAGTGAGCGAGAAATTTCTCCCATTTCTTGAACGCGGTTGTCTGATCTACCAGTCCCCGAAATCAGTTGTAGGTAGTCTATTACCAGGAAATCTAGATTGTATTCCATTTTGAGTCTCTTGGCCCTGGCTCTGATATCCATTATTGTCTGAATAGGTGCATCGTCAACATAAATTGGAAGATCTGACAAAACTCCCATAGCATCCATTAGACGGGCTTCATCTCGGTCACTAAGTAGTCTTATGTCTAAATTTTTACTGTTGACCTTGGCCTCACTAGAAAGTAATCGAACAGCTATTTGTTCCTTGCTCATCTCTAAACTTATTATTCCAACACATGCTCCGTCTGAAGCAGCGTTACGTGCGATGTTGAAAGCGAGAGTACTTTTTCCAAGACTAGGCCTTGCTGCTAAAATGAATAAATCGGATCTTTGCATTCCATTGCCTAAAATGGCATCTAAATCTTCGAATCCTGTATGTACTCTAGTTATTGAATGCAGTTGGTTTTCGTGTTCAGAATTCCTGTCACCCATATATTCATCAAGGAGAGATCGAATATGAGTGAAATCACCGCGTTGCTCTCCAGATCTAATTTGGAATAATAGCTCCTCTGCATCAGTTAGGGTTGTATCAACATTTGGAGTTCCTTTATACCCCATTGAAACAATATCAGATCCTGCTTCAATAAGACGCCTCATTATTGATGCACGAAAAACTAAATCACAGTAATGTTCGATATGTATTGAAGTAGGAGTACTTAGTACTAATTGACTTAAATATGAAGTGCCAGAAATTGCTTCGAGGTCATTTGTGAGTTGCAATTCATTAGCGACAGTAATTTGGTTGATAGCATCGCCTCTTTCCATGATAGAAAGGCAGGCTTTATAGCAAAGCCTGTTACGTTCGCTGAAAAAGTCTTCTGGCTGAAGTTTTTCCGCGACCCTATTAATTGAATCCCCATCAATCAGAATGGACCCTATGACGGCTTCTTCGGCTTCAATGTCGCTTGGTGGTAATTGGTCTGTATACAACTTGGGACCTTCGGCTTGGATGTAATTTGTTTCGATTATCTATGTGGGAATGCTTGAACTTTAATGAAATTAGGCAGGTTCTGTTTGATCTTTTTCTTCAACAGCTGCAGAATCAGTATCTAATTCATTAGAGTTGTCGACGAGAGTTTCATCTAGCTCGTCCGAAGGATCTTCTGAAGAATCAGTATCTAATTCATTAGAGTTGTCTATGGGAGTTTCTTCCGGCTCTTCAGAAGCATCGTCTGAAATAACAGATACTTTAATAGAAGCATTAATTTCCGGATGTAATCGAACTCCAATTTCAAACTCGCCTAACTCTCTGATTGGATCATTAATATTAATGAATTTTCGGTCAATTTCACGATTGGATATTTTGGACAATTCAGTGGCTATCAAACCTGTATTTACTGATCCATATAATCTGCCGTTGGCTCCTGAACGCATTTCGATCGAAATTTCTGAACCATTGATAGCATCAGCTAATTCCTGCATGTCACTCATAATTTTGACGCGCTCAGTATCTGCTTTTTCTACCAAGCTTTTGACTCTTAATAATGCATCATGAGATGCAGGTACTGCGAGGTTCTTGGGGATCAAAAAATTCCGTGCAAATCCATTTTTAACTTCTTTGACATCGCCACCTTTTGCGACTCCGTATACGTCCTCTAGAAAAACTACCTTCATGGCTAACTACCCCATTAAATCAATTATTTCTATAGCAAGTCTATTGGAGTTGGAAATAATTCGCAATAGGTAGAAATGAAATGTTTGAAATTAATTTTATTTTTGGTTTCTCTCATTTGAGAGTGTTTCAAATAATTTACTTGTGACCTGGGAACATAACATCCGACCTTGGTCAGTGAGTTTCAGGTTATAACCATCCAAAGTAAGTAGTCTCAAATTGATTAATTCAGTTGTGATATCTCCGAATAATTCAGTGAAAGAAATACCAAAGCGGCTTTTGAATTTTGAAAGATTCAATCCTGAATTTAATCTAATACCCATCATAACAGTATCAATTATTTCCGTATTATTAGAAATATATTCAATTTCTTCGATGGTCGTAGAATCCTTTAGTTTTTTAGCATTGAAACTCTCAGAAAAAAAGTTTTTTGAAATGGAATTTTCTGCTAGAAACGATGTCTTCTTTATGTATTCTCTAGGAGATTTAAGTGCCCAAAACCTTAGTGGATGTAGATAAGAATGTGCACCGGGACCGATTCCAATGTATGGCTTATTTTCCCAATAAGTTAAATTGTGAATGCTTTCATACCCATCCTTACACCAATTGGAAATTTCGTAGTGTTTGTAATTTGCTTGCTGCATTAGTTTTTGAGTTTCTGAGTACATGTCAGCAGTAATATCGTTGTCTGGAACTTGAATTTTGCCGTTTCGTTCCCATGCTTCCATTGGAGTTCCGGATTCTAGAGTTAAGCAATATAGCGATATGTGTTTTGGGTTCAATTCCAATGCTTTATACATGGTATTGATCCAATTTTCTTTGGTTTGTCCTGGAAGTCCAAACATTAAATCTATACTGACATTAGAAAATCCTGATTCAATTGCCTGATTGTATGAAGAAATTGCATCTTCAGCATTATGCCTTCTACCAATTTTTGTTAATAGTTCATCATCAAATGATTGGATACCGATACTCAATCTGTTAATTCCTATTTGAAGATAATTTTCGAGTTTTTTGTGATTTAAGTCTCCTGGATTGCATTCGATCGTAATTTCAGCATTTTCCGAAATGTGAAAATTTGTTTTAATTGACTGAATTACTTTTGTAAGATTAGATGTTGAAAGATATGAGGGTGTTCCCCCTCCCAGGAAAATGGTTTTTGTTATTGGGTGATTTAGAGTTGTCCCCCAGAATTCAATATCATTGCTGATTGATTCAATATAATTAGGAATTAATTGTTCAATTTTTTCGTATGTGTTGAAGTCGCAATAAGGACATTTTGTGTGGCAGAATGGTACATGAAGATATAAAGATAAATCCTCTTTAATAGACTCGATCATCTAGTTACACATTGAATAGAACGTGCATAATGTCCCCGTCTTTCATTTCGTAAGATCTTCCTTCTTGACGGATTAATCCTTTGGTTTTTGCGTCTGTCATTCCATTGCATTCGACTAAGTCGTCAAATGCAATTACTTCACCTCTGATAAATCCCTTTTGAATATCGGAATGAATTTCTCCGGCAGCATTAACAGCCATTGTTCCTGTTTGTATAGGCCATGCTCGGTTTTCATCTTCTCCTACTGTGAAAAAAGTTATTAAGTTTAATAGATCATATGTCAATCTAACCATTTGATCCAAACCAGATTCATTTATAGAAAGAGATTCTCTAAAATCCCTTTCATCTTCCGGTTCCATTTCTGTTAATTCCATTTCCAGTTGTGCAGCTAATGCGGTTGCTTTTGTTAGTGGTTTTGAAATCAAATCGTTAATTTCTTGAAATGTTTGGGGGGTGTTCTCAGATTGTTCTTCATTGATATTGATTACTACCATCAGAGGCTTATTAGTTAGTAGAGCAAAGTTTTTAATTGATTGTTGTTGCTCGGCTGTTAAATTTTGCTCTCTGACATGAATTCCATCCTCTAATTGAGATTTAATTTGTTCTAATATTGATTTTTCATTCAGTAATAATTGTTTCATGTCTGATTTAGGGGATTTTAATTGAGTGTTTAGTTTTTCCAGTCGACGTTCTAGTATTTCTATATCTGCGAATGATAACTCATATAGCATGGTTTCGAGATCGCCTTGTGGATTAGTTTTCCCTGATGGGTGGGGTACTGATGAATTTTGGAATGCTCGAATTATTAAGGCAAGAGCATCAGATCTTTGTAATAGATTAAGATATTCCCCTGAAATACCGTTTGATTCCCCCAGGCCTTCTGGAGCAGAGGGTATGTCGATGAAACGGATTTCCGCAGGTGTAGTTTTCTGAGGTTTAAAAATTTTGTTGAGTTGAACAAATCTACTGTCAGGTACTTTTGCAGTTCCTATGTTAGGTTTGTTGGATCTGCCACCAAACGATGCTACCTCAGCTTTTCCTTTAGTCACTGCATTAAACACAGTAGTTTTTCCACTTTGGCTTAGTCCGATAATTGCTATTTCCAATTTTTTCCTTCATCTTCTTCAATAATCTTAGATGTTCCTTCGATAATTGTATCCTTATTTTGAGATTTTGAGAATTTTTGACTGGTTAAATTATCTAAATGTTCGAATACTACATTCGAAGGTGAAAAAATCAAAAGAAGTGAAACACCAATGATTATAGATAGAATATCATCAAGTTGTCCTGCTATAGGAATGAAGTCGGCAATAATGTCAAAAGGCGAAATAATATATATTAAAGTAATTGGCACGATTAATTTGGTTCGAATTGGCACTCTACTATCCATCAATATGCGCCATACTAATCTGAAAACATGTCTAAAAACACTGTATAGTAGTGTATATTTTAACAAGCTATCTCCTGCGTCGAATCGATTCCTCTTTTATAAGTATAGCAATGCTTCAAATTAACTATCTAGCGTATCTAGGATCATCAAATGTTTGAATTTAAAAATCCATCTAACATTGTTATTACGGATGTAAAAATTATTCCTTTAAAAGAAGGAGAAATTATTGGTATCTTAGAGCCTGCGTGGTTTCCTGGGGGGGCTAAAACTTTCCGTAGAGGGGGCGGAGCATTCACTCAAGTTCATACTAATGAGGGACTGATAGGAATCGGACCTTCAATTGACCAGAGTTTTCTCGCTCAAGTAAAAAATCTTGTAGTGGGACGGAGTCCTTTTAGTGTTTTTGAAATAAATAGTGAATTGCGTTCGAATATTTTCGCTCCTCCTTATAATGGCAATGCAGGTCTAGACATAGCTTTGTGGGATCTTATTGGAAAATCTTTGTCTAAGCCACTTTATCAATTGTGGGGCGGGTCAAATAGACAGATTGTTCCATATTCAAGTTTTGTGGTTTTGTCCGAGCCTGAAGAGAGAGCCGTGCTTGCTACAACTCTAAAAGAAGAGGGATGGAAGGCAATCAAACTTCGTATCCATCATGAGACGATTGCGAAAGATATTAGAACCATTGAGATGGTTCGTGAAGCAGTAGGTGATTCTTTGAAAATTATGGTTGATGCGAATCAAGCCGAGTCAATTGAGGAAAGGCCATTCGGGGTGCAATGGGATTTTCAAAGGGCTTTAGATACTGCCAAAGAGCTTGAAAACCTAAATGTTTATTGGCTAGAGGAACCTTTGAAAAGATTTGATTATGAAGGTTTGTCTAGGTTGGGATCACTGACTACAATTTCTTTAGCAGGCGGTGAGAACAATAGGGAAATTAAATATTTCAATCACATGTTGGAAAAATCTATATATGACGTAATTCAACCAGAAAGTTTGGTAATGGATGGCGTGACTGAGCTTCTCAATTTAGGAGAATTAGCCAAAAAATTTTCCAAAAGGATTGTGCCTCACCACGGCGGTGGTGAACTGGGGTTAATAGCGCATATGCATCTCGTGGCTGCTTGGGATCATGCACCGTATTTGGAATTATTGAATGACCCCCCAATTGGTTCGTATGAGCATCAGCTGTCTATTCTTCAAGATCCTCCTATAGTTAAAGAGGGATATATTCAGGTGCCCGATTCACCTGGGCTTGGAGTTGAAATTGATTCAAATTTTATTTATTCATAGGTTATAAAAATTTTAAAAAGTGTTACATTTATGTTTGATATTTTGCGTTTGTGAGTGTGGACTCAGGGGTTGATATGCTTACAGTATTAATAGGAAATGATGATTTTGAGATTGAATCGATTTGTTCGGAAATTAAACAAACGGTTCTGCCCGAAGAATTAAAGGATATTAATACTACAATTTTGGATGGTGCTACAATTAATTTCCAAGATTTGATTTCACATTGCAACACAATTCCCTTCATGTCTAATCTGCGCTTGGTGATAGTTAATGATTTTGCCTCGGTTATTTTCGGCACATCACAGTCATCAACCAAATCTAATTCTGACAAAAGTGATTTGTCGGTAGTTAAGGAATTCCTGGATTCTGTGCCAGATACTACTCATTTAGTGATGGTAGATGATAATTTGCCTAAGATACGTGGTCTTTCAAGTTATCTCAAAACACATTCAAAGTTTTTACAAATCCAGTTGCCAAAAATGTATGAAATGCCTATGTGGATACAGAATCAAGCTAGAAAGATTGGGGTTTCAATTGATCAGGCTGCCGTTTCTGCATTGGTTGAATCTATTGGGAATAACAAAAGAATGATTGGTCATGAACTAACTAAGCTCAGTTTGTACTCAAGTGACGGTAAAATTTCGCTTGCTGATGTTAAAGAAACTGTTGCAGTAGTCCGAGAGGCTAGTATTTTTTCCGCTGTTGATTCGATTTTTGATGGTAATCCAGATAGAGCATTTCATCTAATTCAGAGAATCCTAGATGATGGGAATACACCTCAGTCTGTAGTTATAATGATTGTCAGGCAGCTGAGGTTTTTGATGCTTTGTAAAGATTTTCGATTACGTGGAGTTTCAGGTGCTGAGATTGGAAAGCGTCTTAATTTGCCTGGCTTTGTGATGAAAAAGATTTTTCAATATGAAAAATCTATAGGAATGTTAAGTCTTATTTCTATGCATAAATTATTACTGGAGGCTGATTATGCATTAAAATCAGTTTCGACGCCCTCTTCAATGATTTTAGATTTATTGATTGTTGATTTGTGCACTAAAGTAAATGAGGAATAATTCAGAGTTGGGGCATTGTTAATCGTTTCGTAGTTTGATTGGATGGAATCGTCCTCTTTTTAAAGCGATGATAAGTTCCTGAATGTTTTTGATTTCGTCTATGAATTCAGTCGCACATGTCCCAATATCTGCCACGGAATGAGCATCACTAGCACCAGATCCTGGAATTTGAGATCTTAGTGCAATCTCTTTGGAGAATTGGTTTTGGTGGTAATTTCCTCTTCCATTAAGCGTGTCAATTGAGTCAACCATAGAAAGTGTGGGATTGGTTAGGGCTCTAGAAATCATTTCTTCATATTCTAAAGAGTTTTTGTTCTGGTCTTCATTAAATATTCTTCTGTATGGGTGCGCTAAAATCATTGCACCGTTGGATTTCTTTACTAATGAATTTACAAAGGAAGCACGGTGCATTCCAAAGATATATGTTTCCAATCCAAATGTAATTAAGTGACCTTCATCAGTGGTGATTTCTACCCCTGGTATAACTAAGAAATCGTAGGTTTTTGAAAGTGATATGGATTCTTTGATTGATAGAAATCTATCGTGGTTGGTGATGCATATACCATTCAGGCCACATTTTTTAGATACTTCAATTAATTCACCAATGGATAGACTACTATCATCAGAATCAGGTGTTGTATGAGTATGTAGGTCGATTATCAAAAGCGCACTCTATAATAATATAAATTTTTCCAATTGCTATGTGGAAAGTCAAATCAGTAAATCCTGTCACATAAGTTGAGTTGACTTGTATCAAGACGGTTGCTATACTTCATTATAATTAGATAAAAGTTATGTATTTGTGGAGATTTTTATGGTAGGCCGTAGAGAACATTATACAGAGATGGCTCAATCTGTGATTACTCAGTCTCAAGAGCTCGCAAGGGAATTGCGTCATACTCAATGGTCTGATTTGCATGTATTAACAGCATTGTTGCAACAGACTGATGGGATATCTATGTCTGTAATATCTGAATTAAAACTTGATATTACAAAATTAAAAAGTTTGGTAGAAAGACGATTGCTGACATCACATGTTTCGGGATACGTTGGGGACCAACTGTATATTACTCCTGGAGTAAAATCATTGCTTCAAGATGCAGCAGTTGAAGCAAGACATATGCAAGACGAATTGATTAGTACAGAACATCTTTTCTTGGCATTAGCTAGAAGACAAAATGGTCCTATAGCAGAAATATTTTTGGAAATGAATATTGACCCTGAAGATGTATACCAGGTTCTTCAGAAGATTCGTGGTGGACACAGGGTCATGGATGCTAAAGCTGAAACCAAATATGGAACATTGGAAAAATATTCGATTGATTTAACTGAACAAGCCAAAAAAGGCAAGCTTGATCCTATTGTAGGAAGAGATAATGAAGTTGCCAGGGTTATTCAGACACTCTTGCGTAGGACTAAGAACAATCCTGTGTTAATTGGTGGGGCAGGTGTAGGAAAGACGGCTATTGCTGAAGGTTTAGCTCAGGCCGTATCTCAAGGTGCTGTTCCAGAAGCATTAAAAAATAAGAGAGTAATGGCATTAGATATTGGGGCGATGCTGGCTGGTTCGAAGTTTCGAGGGGAATTTGAAGAAAGACTTAAGTCAGTTATGGATGAGGTTAAGGCTTCTAATGGTGGAGTAATTTTATTGATTGATGAGATCCATACAGTTGTTGGCGCAGGAGCATCGGAAGGGGCAATTGATGCTGGCAATATGATGAAGCCAGCATTGGCGAGAGGCGAATTGCAAACAATTGGTGCTACAACTGAAGATGAATATCGCAGGTATATTGAAAAAGATGCGGCTTTGGAGAGAAGATTTCAACCTATTCGAGTTGACGAGCCAAAAACAAATGATGCTATAGATATGCTGAAAATTTTGAGACCAAAGTATGAAGCTCATCATGGAGTTAAAATTACAGATAATGCATTGGAATCAGCGGTAAGTTTGTCTCAGCGTTATATTTCTGAAAGGTTGTTGCCTGATAAAGCGGTAGATTTGATCGATGAAGCGGCTAGTGGAGTACGAATCAGGATGGAAATGCCATCAAGGGAAATTGTGCAATTTCAAGAAACTATTCAAAGGTTAAATCATGATGAAGAGATGGCAGCTCAAAAAGGTGATTATGAGACTGCGGCTAGAATAAAGTCTGAAAAGCTAAAAATTGAAGAAGATCAAGAAAAGTTGATTCCTATTGATAAAGATGAAAAATCTCCTGAGATGAATGTTACTGCAGAGGATATTGGCCGATTAGTTTCGGCGTGGACGGGGGTGCCGGTTCATAGGTTGTTGGAGACGGAAGCAGAGAAATTAATTAATATGGAAGATAGACTTCATAATCGAATTGTAGGTCAAGACACTGCAATTTCGTCTGTTTCAGATGCGATTCGAAGAGCAAGAGCTGATTTGAAAGACCCTGCTAGGCCAATTGGAAATTTCTTATTTTTAGGGCCTACTGGTGTAGGAAAGACTGCTCTTGCAAGAGCAGTTGCAGAGTTTTTGTTTGATAGTCCTGAGAATCTAGTAAGAATAGATATGTCTGAATATATGGAACAACATAGTGTTTCTAGATTGATTGGAGCCCCTCCAGGATATATAGGTTTTGAGGAGGGCGGTCAATTGACCGAACTCATTCGAAGGAGGCCATTTCAAGTCATATTGTTTGATGAAATTGAGAAAGCGCATCCAGCAGTTTTTGATATTTTGCTTCAATTGATGGATGATGGCCGACTTACAGATGGGCAAGGTCGAACAGTTGATTTCCGTAATACTGTGGTTATTATGACTAGTAATTTAGGCAACTCTGGTGGTTCTGAAGAACCGATGGGCTTTCTGCAGGGGAAAGATATTGGTGATGCAAAGTTAAGATCATCTATTGAAGATGCGATTAAAAAGAGCTTTCGTGTTGAATTTATAAATAGGATTGATGAGATTGTAATCTTTGACTCTTTGGAACAGGAACAAATATATCAAATCTTGGATTTGATGATTTCGGAGGTTCAAGAAAGATTGAATTCAAAGTCGATTCAAATCTCAATTTCTGACAGTGCTAAATCATTTATCGTTGACAATTGGTATGATTCTAATTTTGGTGCAAGACCTCTTAGGAGAGCTATTCAAAAGGAACTGGAAAGCGAGCTTGCAAAGCGAGTATTGGCAGGTGAAATTGTTGAAGGCGAAACAATTTTTGTTGATATCGATCATGATACATTGGTTTTTTCTAAACAGGAATCTAATAATTTAGTAGATCTTTCACCTAAAGAATGATTACTGGAGTCATTTCTAAGTTGCAATAGCGATTTCGGCTGTATATAATTTTCGTAGTTAATATTTTGGGTGAGTAATTTGTCTAAAGATTCTATGTTAAATACTTCTAAACGAAAATTTTTATTTGCTATACCTGTGGGTATTCTAGCAGCTGTTTTTGTTAAGTTCCTTGGGGGAAGGTTTTCGGGTAATGCCGAAACTAGAGATTCAGAAATTAAACAGTATGTATCAAATTTGCCTGAAGATTCTATTTATATGCCAGATCCTAGTAGGTATAAGAATTTATAACTTCTTTTACCATTTGGTTATTTCAACATTTCATTTTAATTCGTTTAATTTTTCTTCTCATCCAAAAACAAATTGCTTGATCTGAAAGTACGCAAAACACACATTTGATAATGATTGTATAGGTTTTAAAACGCGAAATTTTTTTTGTTGTTTTAGTATCTAACCAGTTTTTTTCCTTTAGAAGTAGCTCAAGTGTTTGAAGTCCTATTGCTGCGGGTATTAGTATAGATAACCTTAATCGTAGATGGTTTTTTGGAAGCATCGTTATATATTTTTCTGAGGAAATGAAATATTTCAAAGTGTATTTTATAAGGTGTTTTAGTAGTTTTTCTGTTTGGGAGATCTTTGAATTAGATAACAAATCTGATGTGTTGAGGTCGTAGTTTTTTAGAGTAGTGGATGGGATGTAGCATCTTCCATTTCTTAAATCATTTGCTGTGTCTCGGATAATGTTTGTTAATTGAAGAGATTTTCCGAAATCTATTCCTAATTCAACCATTTTGTCGATTTCATAGTCATTAATTGCATTTGTGTTTTTGTTGATAATTCTTGTCCAAAATTCACCAACTGAACCTGCAACAAAAAAAATATAGTCTTCTAATTGTTTTGAAGTATTAAGTGATTGGATTCTTTCGGCATTACTTGAATTGAATGTTGAAAGGTCCATTTTCATTCCCTCTATTAAATTGTCTATTACCCAAATAATTTGAGTTTGTTCGAATGAGGGTAGTGATGACAGAAATTGTATTTGTTGAGGGATAGAATTTAACAAGATTTTTTCATTAGATAATTCGTTTTCAAAATCTTTTATTTTTTGGTGAAAAATGTTGAAGCCATTAGGGTTTTTCGTTGAGATTATTTTGTGTAATGAAGTAATTAATTCAAGTTTATTAGAATCTGCGACAATGTTTGTATCAGTGATTGTGTCGGCCGTTCTGCCAAGCATGTAGGCTATAGAAATTGGATAGCGTAGTGTTCTTGGGAGAATACGAATTGTTAAGTAGAAAGACCTGGAAACTTTTTTGAGTAATGAGCTGTCATAATTGTAGTTCATTCAAAAGTATCTTTATGCTCTAATTTGTATAAAAATGATCTTCTAAAACGGCGGATTGATATTCTTCGGGCGTATTGAAGTCTACTCTGAGAGATGGATCGTTAATGCTGATAGGATTTATTTCTGAATCGTGTAATTGAAGTACTTTTCTTATGCCTTCAGTTTGCTCATCTATGTTTTCCAATTCAGTTTTAATTGAGTTGGAAAAGATTAATGGATGTCCTCCGTGCCCATTGTACTTTGGAGATGTGATTAGAGCGTTTTTAGAAATATGTGAATTTAAAACTCTTGAAATAGTTTCAGGAGATCTTGGTTGGTCAATAGCTAATAGAATTATATCAGTGGTTTCTTTTGCTACGAGTTTTAGTCCTGATTTGATACTAGTGGTTTTGCCGGTTTTATAGTCGGAATTTATCACGATTTTTAGGCGATTGTGTTTATTAGGAGCTATGGTTTTAGATACAGTTTTATGTTTGTGCCCTAATACAAGAATCACTTCATCAGCACCACAATTGAATAATGATTCGATTTGATAATTTACAAGATTATTGCCTCGCCATTGTAATAATGGTTTTGGAATCCCCATTCGTGAAGAAGTTCCTGCGGCTAATAAAAGAGCAGATATGTAAGGAGTCATTTAATCAGTTAGTGAAGTTTCAGGAGTTTCAGATTGAATCTTATTATTGATACGATCTATTCGCCAATCTTCTAGTTTCATTGATGATCCATCTCCTCCTAGGCGAAACATTAGGATTTCAGAAATGATACTGATAGCAATTTCTTCTGGAGTTCTAGCATTTATTGAAAGTCCTAAAGGAGAACGGATTTCACGAACTCTTTCTATTGGGATTCCGTCACGTAACAGATCTTCATAAATTAAAATGGTTTTTCTTTTACTCCCAAGTAATCCAACGAATGATGCAGATGTACGAGTAGCAGCTTCCAATGCAACATTGTCATATCTGTGACCACGAGTAGCAATTATGATAAATGTGTTTGGGTTAATAGGTAATTCTTTTAATGCTTCTTCAGGTTTTTTATTTACAAGTAAGTCGGCCTCTGGGAATCGGCCAGAATTGGAAAATTCATGTCTGTCATCAGTGATAAACAATTGGAAACCTAGTGGTTTTGCTAATGATGCTATTGCCTTTGAAACATGTCCTCCTCCGCATAAAACTAGTTGAGGAGGAGTGGTGAAGGCTTCAATGAAGCATTCGGATCCATCTTCAGTCTTTAAATATTGATTACCACCGTGAATCATTAGTGTTTTTGCGATTCTGCAAGCATCATCCTCAAGTTTTTTATTTCCCAGAGATCCTGTGATCTCATTTAAATGATTGATCATCATTTTTGATCCGATTTTTAAATTGGTATTTGAACCATTTTTGATGATTGTTGCTAAAGCAACTGAGCCATTTCCTTGATAAGCTTTTGAAATTTGTTCAGAAAAATTCAAAAATTGATCGGGTTCGTAAACTGGATCAATTAAAAAATACATGGTTCCGCCGCAAACTAATCCGTCTTCGGCCGCAAGTTCTTCATTTAATTCATAATCACGATATTGAGGTCCGCCTTTACTTTTCATCAATTCTTTAGCCGCGAACCAGATATCTCCTTCTACACATCCTCCCCCGAGAGTCCCCACGCCAGATCCATCTTCCCTGACTAATAATTTTGCGCCAGATTTTTGAGGAGTAGATCCCTTAGTATCAATTACAGTAGCTAAAACCAAAGGACTTCCATCCTTAAGTAAGTTTGTTGCTTCGTCAAAAACGTCCTTCATACTATCTCTCCGAATCTCTGGAAGGCTTAAACTTGGTTTAAGCATATCATATTACATCAAAAAGTTAGAATTCTCACGAGAAAAACTTTGTATAATGCGAGACATTTTTGTAGATCCACGATTTGGACCTACAACAGCCATACTGATGTTAGAATTTTTAAAAACATCATCGTAAAATTGCAGTAAATCACTTAATTGAACATCGTTGATTTTGGAGATTGTTTCTTGTAGTGTGTCCGACTTATCGAAGAATAAATAATCTTGTCCAATTTTATATGCAACTGAGTTTGTGTTTTCTGAATCAAGTAATAATCTTCCCGTAAGTAATTGTTTTGCATTCCATATATCTTTTTCCTCAATGGTATTAGAGAAAGTAGCGATTTGAGACAATATTTGATCTATGGCACTGTATAGGTTTTTAGGATTAATCCCCGCTGAGATTACTAGAGCCCCTGTGTCAGCGAAACTTATTAAATCGCTATGAATGTCATAAGCGAATCCACTTAACTCCCTGATGTTAATAAATAATTTGCTGCTCATCGATCCTCCAAGAATTGTGTTTATGATTTCTTGATAGAATTTGTCAGAAGTCCTAAATAGAGGATGACAGAAACCCAATGTAAGATTAGATTGTTCGGTATTACGATATTCGGTTTTGATTTTTGGATTTTGCGGAATGTGATTGAATTTTGGATATGTTTGAGGTTTGGATTTGCTCCAGTTTTTTGATAAATGGTCAATATGATTTGTTATTTCTGCGTGATTGATATTTCCGGCAAAACTTAAAATTATTCCATTAGGGATATAGAACGAAAATAGGTGTTTAGATAAAATGGATCTGTTCATTGAAGCAACGGTTTTTTTGGTGCCTGCTATCTCCATTCCTAGGGGATGATTTTCCCATAATAGATTTGTCAAATGCATGTCTGCTAATGAAGATGGAGAATCTGTAATCATGCTAAGTTCTTCCATTATTACCATGCGTTCAGTTTGAATTGCATCAGGGTCAAAAAGAGGATTTAAGATCATGTCGAACAAAACACCAATTGAGTTTTTAATTTCAGATCTCTTGATACGTATTATAATTGATGTGTATTCTGATTCAGTTGATGCATCAATTAATCCTCCGCTATTTTCTATTTCAGAAGCAATTTGATAAGGCTTAGGTCTTTTATGCGTGCCTTTAAACAACATATGCTCAACAAAGTGTGAAATACCAGAATTCTCTGTGTTTTCATATCTGGAACCAACTTTTGCGAATAGACAAATAGAGACTGATTGGGATGTTGGCATGTTTGCAGTTAGAATTGTAAGGCCATTATCTAAGATCGTTTTGGAGATATTTTCGGATTCCATAACTAAATTTTGTTACGAATATTAATTTTAGATTTTTCTTCTTGAATCTTGATTACCGCAGTAGCAGATTCTGATCCAAAACCTTTATTTTGTGCCTCGATATATTTTTGCTGAACCAAGTTAGAAAGGTCCATAGGTATATTTTTTGATTTTCCAAGTTCAGTAGCTAGTCCAATATCTTTTGCAGCCAGATCTAGTTGGAATCCTGGAGCAAAATCTCCTTTGAACAATGTCTTTGGAAAAGTATGCATTTGTTTGGAATCTCCAGTGCTGATAGAAATTGCATCATATAGGGTTTCGGGTGAAACTCCCGCGGTAACACCCATTGAGTAAGCTTCACCTAATAAAACATGAAGGCTTAATCCAATTAAGTTATTTGTAATCTTACATATTGTGCCGGATCCCAACTCCCCACAATACATTGTTTGTGTCCCTATAAATGATAGGAGTGATTCGTATTTTTTGAAAACTTGGAATTCTCCGCTTGCCATAATGCAAAGGGAAGCATTTTCTGCACCTTTAACGCCTCCACTGACTGGAGCGTCAAGAAAATGAAAATTTTGAGAATTTGCAATTCCACCGATTTTATGGACCGTTTTTAGTGATGTGGTACTCAGGTCGAAAAATACTGTTCCCGGCTTGATGCCTTCAATAATCCCGGCTTCTCCAAAGGTTACTTCATCTAAAATTTGTGGCGTTGGCAGCGATGTGAAAATTACTTCATTCTTTTGGGCTAACTCTCTTGGTGTTTTGGCTATTTTGGCGCCGTCATTTTTAGCGATATCTAATGCGGACTTATTGATATCAAATACAGTTAAGCTGTTGCCATGTTTGATTAAATTCCTAATCATGTGTTGGCCCATGAAACCAGCTCCAATGAATCCGATTTTCATTACAAACTCCTTGTATTAATTTTGTGAAATGTGGCGTTATTTATAAGGAATTTGCCAAGATTTCAACTAAATGCTGAGAATTTTTCCCTGTGCCGCTAAAAATTTGTTGTCTGCAAGATACGCCTTCAGATATTATCGCCGTTTCTGTTGATGAATTCCGAATGGCAGGCAATAGTTCTCTTTCACCAATTTGGTTTGAAATGTCGAAGTGTTCTTTTTCAAATCCAAATGATCCCGCCATTCCACAACATCCCGAATTAATTTCAGAAATTTCAGTACCCTTCAGTAGTTGAAGTGTTTTTAATGCAGGGTCTGTTCCAACCATGGCTTTTTGATGACAGTGCCCATGGAAAGCAATCGTTTTGGGAGGATTTTTGAAATTGATTGTGGATCCATTCTCTAGTGCAAATAGAATGAATTCTTCAATCAACATAGTATTTTTAGAAACTAATAGACCTTTCTCTCTGGTCTCTTCGTCAACCAAATCATTAAAATCATCTAGAAATCCAAGAATGCAACTTGGTTCTAGTCCTATAAGTTTTTTTCCTTGAGATAAATGAGAATAAAGCGATTCAATATTATATTGAGCATGTTTTTTAGCTTTGTCCATCATTCCGCTAGATAGCATTGGCCTGCCACAACATTTCACGTCTGGGATTTCTACTTCGTATCCTAAGGCTTCAATTAACTTAACTGCGGCTTTACCAATCTCTGGATGGTTATAATTTGTAAAAGTATCTGGGAAAAGAAGGACTTTCCCTAGTGGTTGATTTAGGACAGAATTGTTGGATTTATACCATTGAGTAAATGGAGTTGCTGAGAATATAGGCATCTCTCTTCGTTTGTCTATTCCTACATATTTTTCTAATAGTTCTTTCATTAAAGGTGATTGTAAAATCCAATTAGAAATTGGGGCTGTGAGGGATCCCATTTTACTAAGTAGTGAAATGTTCCCAAAAATGAAATTTCTTAAGGTTTGTCCATTTTTTTTGTGATAAAGATTTAAGAAATCATATTTTAATTTTGCCATGTCTACACTTGAAGGGCATTCAGACTTGCAACCCTTGCATTCAAGGCATAAATCCAAAACTTGATGCATTCTAGCGCTAGTCAGGGATTCAATTGGCAGATCACCAGAAATTGCAGATCTAAGTGCTGTAGCTCTACCACGGGTTGAGTGCTCTTCATCTCTGGTTGCCATATATGAGGGACACATTGTTCCATCTAGTTTTCTGCAAGCCCCTTGTCCATTACACATTTCAATTGCTTTTGCAAAACCACCCTCCTTGCTATAGGAGAAACCAGTAGGGATTGTTTGAGTTGAATAATTGGGGTCAATTCTAAGATTCTTTTCCATCGGAGAAGAATCAATTATTTTTCCAGGATTCATAAGTCCTTTTGGATCAAATGCATTTTTCACTTGATGAAAGGCTTCGTATATTTTAGGTCCGAAAATCTTTTCATTTAAATGACTTCTAACAAGTCCATCACCATGTTCTCCACTTAAAGAACCGCCAAATTCAATCACTAATTCACAAATTGCATCGGAAATATCCTTCATCTGTTTAATTCCCGCATCGGTTTTCAAATTTACTAGTGGTCTGATATGTAAACAACCTACGCTAGCATGTCCGTAGTAATCAGCTTCCGTTTTGTTTTCTTTTACAATTTGGTCAAAACGTTGAATGAATTGAGGAAGTTTTTCTGGAGAGACAGCGGTGTCTTCAACAAATGGGAGAGGTTTAGAATCACCTGGTTTGCTCATTAATAGCCCTAATCCTGCTTTTCGAACTGCCCAAACTTTTGATTGTTCTTGTGGTGAAGTGACAGATAATGTTGAGTAGCCTAGTTTTCTTTGCTCGGCGCGGGATTTAAGTTTCTTTAGTTGATCGACGACCTCTTTCTCAGTGTCTCCTATAAATTCAACTACAAGCAGCGAATTGGGGTTTCCATCAATGAAATTCGAAATCCTAGAATAAGACAAGTTTTGTCTTGTTTGGTTGATAATGCTGTTTCCTATATGTTCAATAGCGGCAGGATTAAGATCCAAAATGTCTACAGTAGCTTCCATTGATTCGATTAAATCGTTGAAATGTAATACAGAGAGTCCTTTGTATTTTGGGATATCTACGAGTTTGAGTTTGGCTTCAGTTGCAGTGATTAAAGTTCCTTCTGAACCGACTAAAAATTCGGCCATATTAATAGATTCTTTGGAAATGAAATGGTCTAGGTTATAACCACCTACACGTCTTTGAATGTTTGGATACTTACTACTGATTTCATCTTTATAATCGTTGATAATAGTAGTTAATGTCTTGTAAATGTTTCCTTCTAAAGATTCTTGAAGAGAGATATTGCGAAATTCTTCTTTGCTAATGGGGCCGAATTTTGCCTTGTCTCCATTAGATAAAATTGTCTGAATATCTAAAATATTGTCACTTGTTTTCCCCCAAATGATCGAGTGTGCTCCGCAAGAGTTGTTTCCGATGGCACCTCCAACGTTTCCTCGATTACTTGTGCTAGGATCTGGGGTGAACATTAAGTTAGATTGTTTTATTTGGCGATTTAATTCATCTAGAACTATTCCAGGCTGAGTGCGAACCCATTTTTCTTCAGCGTTGATTTCAATGATATCGCGCATGTATTTTGAGAAATCAATTACTATTGCGTTACCGACAGTCTGTCCCGCTAAACTAGTACCTCCTCCTCGAGGTAAAAGAGGAATCGAATGTTTGTTTGCTATTTCAATGGTAGCTGATACATCGTCCGAATCTTTTGGGATAACTACACCAATGGGTGTCATCTGGTAAATGCTTGCATCGGTGCTGTATAGCATACGGGTTAGTTCATCAAATTTTACTTCTCCAAACACATTTTTTTGGAGTTCATCAACTAATTGTGAGGTGTCTGAGAAGTTACTTGTATCCATGGTTGAAGGATACCACTATTTTCACTGGACTACACTGGTTTCCTGAGGCAAATTTTGCAGAGGTGGGAGATTAAGAAAAATAGAATAAAAAGGATATTTTTTAATGCAGACTTAATGGCTTGAATTAATCAAAGAAGGTAAATTAATGGGATATTCTTAAAATTTTATAGGTGGATTTTCCTCTTGGAGTCTGGACAGATATTTTATCGCCTTTAGATTTGTTTAATAAAGCTTTACCTATAGGTGACACAATAGAAATACGACCTTTAAGTGGGTCGGCTTCAGCTTGGCTTACCAATGTGTATTTTTGTCTGCCAGCAGACTTTTTATCAGATTCTACTTCCACTTCAGCACCAATCGTGATTACGTTACTCTTGGATTTCGATTCATCAATAATTGTTGCTTCAGAAAGGTGGTGCTCTAATTCAGATATTCTTTGTTCAGCCATTCCTTGAGCTTCCCTGGCTGCTTCGAGTGGAGCATTTTCACGTACGTCTCCTGTTGAGGCTGCATGAGCAATGGCTTCGGCCCTCTCTGGCCGTCCAGATTTTAACTGTGCTAACTCTTCTGTTAGCTTTTGATGTCCTTCAGCAGTTAATTCGAGTCGATTACTAGAAATCATCTTTGAAGATGATTTCGAGTTTGAAGTATTCTTCGAATTTCGCCTTATTCTAATATGTAGAGCCAAGTTATCAGATATGAATCCGTTTTGGTAAGAAAATCGCAAGAAAGAACGGATTTCCTTCAATTTTTGTTCAGAGACTTTGGATAAACCCTTACGTATTTCGCTCTCGAAGAAGTCGTCTATATCTGAGGGCTTAACTTGAGAGAATAATTTGGATTTTCCATCGGGGTGAGAAACTAATCTTTGAGAAAATTCATCTAAAAAACTTTTGATTCTTGCTGAAACAGGTTTGCTGCTTTCAAGCTTTTCAATATAGTTTGTTAGGGTTTGTTCTACTGTGTTAGATGAATTTGAAGTCAAGTGATCTCCTTATGCTTAGTTAGATGGTAATTAACGAAATCATATGTGTCAACGTAATTAGTTTAGATCTGATTTTATTCAAACATTATAAAAAACATGTACAACATTGCCTTTATCTTATCAAAAAACAACAATAAAATTGATCCGTAAAATAAAAAATCTAAGTAATTTCTAAATTGGAGTTGCAGAAAGTGACAAAATATGGATGACCTGGATAACAGGATTTTAACAATGTTGCAAAAGGATGGACTCTCCCCAAATGCTAAAATTGCTAATAAAGTTGGTGTAAGCGAAGAAACTGTTCGTCGTAGGGTTAAACGGATGCTCAAAGATGATTATTTGAGGGTGGTTGCCGTTCCCAATACAGAAAAAATGGGCTTTAGTTCTCAAGTACTTATAGGGTTGCAAGTAATACCTGAAAAAATGGATTTGGTTGCTGAGAGATTGTCGAATATTCCAGAAGTAAGATGGCTATCAGTTACTACAGGTTCTTTTGATATTTTTGCCTGGGTTATCCTGAAAGATTCAAAAGATTTAGGAGTGTTTCTTAGACAAACTGTATTCTGTGTTGAGGGGATACAAAAAGTTGAAACCTTTATGAATTTGGATTTAAAGACCCGAAATTTAGATATGGTCATGTAGAAAAATGACGGATCATGAAGTAGTTAGAATTTATACTGACGGAGCATGTTCAGGAAATCCTGGGCCTGGTGGTTGGGGAGCCGTACTTATTTTTGGTGAAAATATACTCGAGCTTAATGAAGGTTTCCGTCTTACAACGAATAATAGAATGGAAATTTTGGCAGTAGTAAATTCTCTAAGTAAATTGAAAAGATCTAGTGAAGTAGTAGTTATTAGTGATTCAAAATATCTTGTAGATGCCATTAATAAAGGGTGGGTTCACCGCTGGAAATCAAATGGATGGCGACGCAATAAAAAAGATACGGCTTCGAATGTGGATTTGTGGGAATTGTTATTGGTTCAGTTACAACGTCATCAAGTTAAATTCGAATGGGTGAAAGGTCATTCGGGTGATACTTATAATGATTTGGCAGACAAATTGGCAGTAGAGGCTTCGATGTCAAAATCATTAAAGATTGATCAAATTTATGAATTAGATTCTAACAATTCGTGAAGTCTATTTAAGGGAAATTTGACAATTGATTTGATGATTGTAAAAATCACAATACTTGTGTAGTTTGTCAAAGACATAATCCTTGTTAGAGTGATACCGTATGAAAAATACTTCATTAATTTCTCATGCATTCCTCTACGAATCGACTATCCAAGATTCTCCTAGATTTTTATCCAGACTCATAGAGAAATCTAAGGTCGAAGATCAATTAAAACCCGTTACTGTAATAGTGCCATCACGTTATTGTGGATTGATGTTACAACGTGAATTAGGTCGTATAGGTAGTGGTTTAATTAATGTTAGATTTATACAAATTTCTGAATTGGCACAATTAATTTTAAAATCTGATCTGATGATTCAAGAAATTTTCCCTTTAAAGAGATCTGTCGAAAGAGCTGTTTTAAGAAAATTACTTCTCAGTACAAATGATCCTTTTCGGTTATTCAAAGAACATCCCTCATTATTAGATTTCTTTAGTAGATTGTTTGGAAAGATAAATCTCCTTTCTTCTAAAGGTTTTTTCAAGCATAGATTCGGAGAATCTCAGAAAGTTCGTGAGATTGTAGATATTTATAATGAGTTTCACAGAATTGTTGGCTTGAAATATTTTTCATCCGAGGATTTATATGAAAAAGTTTGTACAAAAATCGTTGAATCATCAGATTTGAGAATAAATTCTGTAGGGAAATTAATTTTTTATTTACCAAGCAATCTTTCTGTTGCACAAGTAAAGATGGTTGATGCATTACCCGTGAAGTTTGAGACCGAAATTCTTGTGGGTTTGACAGGTGATGTTAACGCAGATACTAGACAAAAAGAATTTATAAAGGGAATTTCAGGAAATTTTCAATTGGTAAAACAAAGAATTAATGTAGATCATACCAATTCTCAGAAGAAAGTATTTGTTGCATCTGATCCTAGATTAGAAGCTAAATGGGTTATCTCAGATATATTGATGAAATCCGAAAATAATCCATTTAGATCGGTTGCAATATTTTATCCTAAAGCCGATCCGTATCAGAAAATATTCCACCAAGAGATGAGGATTTCTGGAATTCCGTTTGTAGGCCCTTCCTCAAAAAAATTTGGCGATTTTGCAGTTGGGAATGCTCTTAAATCCATGTTGCAGATTATTTCTAGTGACTATGACAGGAAATTTGTGATGGCTTGGTTGTCTAATTGCCCTGTCAGTTTTCCAAAATTAAGCAGGGGGATTGAGTATGAACATTCTTTATTGAATCGTATTTCAAAAGAAGCAGGTATTTTGAGAGGTTTTAATAATTGGGAAAATAGATTAACTCAATTTATTGAAAGAGAATCGCTTAAATATGCAACAGATGATTTTACTCATGGTAGACAGATTGAGGCCGCAAAATTCTTGAGATCTTCAATGGCAAAGTTCTACCACAAGTCTATTATCTTTAAGAATGGAGATAATACTTGGTCAGGATTTGCTGAATTGACAGTTGATTTATTGAAAGAATATTTAGTTTCTGAAAAAGAATTGCCTGATGATGAATTAAATGCATTAACTACAATTTTCACAAAGATTAATGAATTAGCTGAACTAGATGCATTAGAAAATGTATCTAAGGATGTCTCATTTTTAGAGTTTGTGAACGCAATAGATGATATTTTATCGGAATCTATTTCTAGGGTTGGTCTTACTGGGCATGGAGTATTTATTTCTGATCAAAAATTAGGCTTGGGAATGCAATTCGATTATGTGTATTTCGTTGGGATGACGCAGTCGGATTTTCCTGTAAATGATCTTCAGGCTGAGGCTTTAATTGATGAAATCATGAACGATGCTTTTGGCAATGATTTTAGTTCAGAAGAGTTTAATTCAGAAGATAATTTGTATCAGTTATATGTGTTCAAGTCGTTGGTGAATTCTGCAAAACGTGAGTGTTCTTTTAGTTTTCCTCTTTATGGTGTTGATTCTCAACAGACTGATTATCCTTCTGACTGGTTGCTTGAATATGTGTCTGGATTGGCGGGAGAAAAAATATATGCAAGCAAGTTTATAAGTCTTTTGGATGATACTTCCGATGTAGAGTGGCTAACATATATATCTTCGTTCGAACAAATTTTAGCAATGCAAGAAAGACATGGTGTTATAGATCTATCGGATTATGACTTGACTTTAACAATGGAATTGTTACAAAAAGACATACCAATTAATGAACACAAATTGCTTGCTGGTTCACATATTTTGTCTGCAGCGGAGATGATTTCTACTAGAAGGTCTAATATTTTTTCCGAATGGGATGGTGATGTTTCAAATTCTCCTGATCTAGTAGGTGTTATAGAAAAAATATTTTCTAATCCTATATCTGCTACTAGTTTGGAAGAATGGGCCGAATGTCCGTACAGATTTTTCTTGCACTACATTTTGGGGATTCGTCAAAAGATAGATGATCCTTCAGAAATTTTTCAGATTTCACCTCAAGATTCAGGAAGTTTGATTCATCAAATACTTGAGGATTTTTTTGAACAAGTAATCACAAAAGGAGAATTTCCTGCATCAAATGAATCGTGGTCAAAGAAACATTATGAGATTTTGTATTCTATTGCTGACGAGAATTTTTCAAAAGCTGAAAATCATTTGATCACATCCGATAATGCATTATGGAGGCATAAGAAAAATCAGATCTTGACTGATTTAAAAAGATTTTTGATTGAGGATGATCAGATAAGGTTCGACTTTGGCACCAGACATACTTTGATAGAGCAAAGATTTGGGAAACAAAACCATTCAGATCCAGACGGATTGGATTATTGGCCTTATTTAGAGATGGATTTCCCTGGTCAGAAAATAATTATACGAGGGACAATTGATCGAGTTGATTTTAATGACAAAAATGAAGGATTGATTATTGATTATAAGACTGGTAGGAGTGATGCTTTTGCCAACGCTTTCAAGAAGGATGACTTTGGAGAGGGTACGAAATTACAATTACCTTTGTATTCAATAGCTGCGAGCCAAGCTAAGTCTGATTCTGAACAAAAAAAGAATTCTTTTTTTGCTGCGTATTGGTTTATTTCTGAGTCAGAAGATTTTAAAAGGTTACCTCAATATTGGAGAGATTTAAATCGGATTGACCAAACTGACATTATAAAAACTTCGAATGTGGTTCAAAAAATTGTTCGGGGGGTCAAATCAGGTATATTCCCTGCAAATCCAGTCACGCATGATGGAAAAACTTTCCAGGAAATCCATGGATTTAATCAAGGGAATTGTAGAAATTGTGATTTTATAGAGTTGTGCCCAATGGATAGGTCAAAGATATACAAAAATCGCCAAGCCCAAGATGATAGATTGAAGGATTATTTGTCTTTAAAAAATCTAACTGAGGTGGATGTTGATGAGTAATTCTTTTAACTCTTTTATTCCCTCAGATGATTCCTCAAGAAAAACGATATTAGAAAATTTATCCCAGAATATTTTTGTTGAAGCTGGTGCTGGCACTGGTAAAACAACTATTTTGGTTGAGAGGATAGTTAATTTAATTGAATCAGGTCTTGCAACTATTGATTCTATTGCTGCAATTACTTTTACAAATTCCGCTGCTGAAGAGTTAAAGATTAGAATTCGTGAGAAATTGGATAGATGTTCACAAGATGAGGACAAAACAATAATTCAACGAGAAAGATCATTTCGGGGTGTAAATGATATTGATAAAGCGACAATTTCTACCTTGCATGGATTTGCTTCGTCTATTTTAAGGTTTAAACCTTTAGAGGCGGGTCTACCTCCTGGGTTTGCAATAATGGATGCGGTTCAAACAAAATTGATGTTTCGGAAACAATTTCGTGAATGGAGAGATATTGCTATTAACGACCCAAGTTTGGAACAATATTGGCTGACATACTTTAGTTATGGATTTGGAATCCATAATTTAGAAAAGTTATCCTTTGATTTAATGGAAAAGTTCCATCTCTTGGATCAAACCGAAAATATTTTATTTGATGATAGATTGCCAAATGATTCTCCAAGTATTTTTATTCATAAAATCCAATCTGATTTAGAAGATGTGTTGGAATATAATTCAAATCCTGATGATAAGTTGTTTTTTATTTTAAATGAATTTAAAACCTCCCTAGATTCCATGGTTTTCGAAAAAGACGAGATATTGAATTTCACAAATTTCATTACGTGTATTGATAATTTCAAGATGGGAAATTTTGGTAGCAAGACAAATTGGGAGATTTCGCCAAAATCTATTCGAGATATTGTTAAGGATTCAATTGCTCCAATGAAACAACAGGCTTCTGAATCAATTGCAGTATTTAGATTTATTGATATTAAGCCTTTGTTTGAGAGCATTTCTGGTTTTGTAATTGATGCCGCTAAACAAAGGAAAATAATGGGAATGGTGGGTTTTTCAGATTTATTATTGTGGGCACGAAATCTTTTAAGAGATGATTTGGAAGTGCGAGATTACTTTAGAAATAAATTTTCTCATTTGTTTATTGATGAATTCCAAGACACTGATCCGATTCAAGTCGAAATCGCTTTTTTTATTGCTGAAGAATGTGTTCGAACAGATTTGGTTCGACCTAATTCTTGGAAAGATATTGAAACTGTATCAGGAAAACTTTTTTTTGTTGGAGATCCGCAACAATCGATTTATAAATTCAGGAATGCTGACATTGAAATCCTAAATGACGTTCAATCAAAAATGGAAATTCCCCCGATCCAATTATCGCAGAATTTTCGATCACAGAAACCAATCTTGGATTGGGTAAATTATGGTTTTGAACGATTGATCGGTCAAGGAACTTACTTTGAAGATACGAACCTTTTACTATCCCCAAAATATTCTCCTTTGTCCCATTATAGAGACGAAATTAAAGAATCAGTCGGGATGAATTCTTCTGTATGGTATCTTGGTGATCCAGAAGTCCAAGATTCTAAAATGGGTGTAGTCAGAGAAAATGAAGCTAGTGAAGTCTGTAAGCTCTTATCAGGATTAAAATCTATGAAGTTTTGGGTTAGAGATTCGAAAACTCCTGAAGGAAAAAGACATGCAAAATTTTCTGATGTTGTAATTTTGATTCAAAACAGATCAGGTCTAAATATCTTAGAGAGTATGCTCGAAGACGAGGAAATTCCTTACCGTGTTGAAGGAGGGGCTTTGATCTTTAACACCCAGGAAGTTCAAGACTTGATCAATTGTTTGAAAGCAATTGATGATCCTTCAGATGAAGTAGCTATTGTAGCTGCTTTGCGTTCTCCTGGATTCGCATGTTCGGATGATGATCTGTTGACTTTCAAAAATAATGGAGGTGAATTTAATTACTTAGAATCAAAATTGCTTAAAAGTTCGAAAGTGGATGATTCTTTATCTGAATTAAAAGAATTCCATTTAATGAAAATGTGGTTAAGTACATCAGAATTTCTCAAAAGATTTCTCAAAAAAAGATCTTTTTTAGATATCGGATTGACTGCAAAGAATCCAACTGAATTTTGGCGCAGGATTGAGTTTTTATTAGAACAATCGGAAATTTTTGAAAAAGCTGGAGGTAGTGGTCTGAATGGGTTTTTAGAATGGATAGAAGTATTAAGAGAAGATAGAGAAAATATTCCAACTCCTTTGGTAGATCAAAAAAAAGATGGTTTTGTGCGCATCATGACTGTACATGCTTCGAAAGGCTTAGAATTCCCTATTGTAGTTTTAACCGGATTGTACAATTTAAACCGTAATAATCAGGGATTAAAAAGCTCTTCCCCTGTTTGGACCTTTGCTGACAAATCGGTGGATAAGATGCAATTCCGTATAAGCAATTCCGAATCATTTTTAGTATCTAATGGATTTGGAAGGTTACAGCGAATTGAATCCTTAAAGGATTATTTTGAAAGTTTTAGAAGATTATATGTTGCATCAACTCGAGCCCGTGACCATCTGATTTTAAGTATTTTTAGCAAAGACTCCAAAGACTCTTTAGCTATGCAAATTGCCAAAGTATTTAGTGGTTTTGATGATGGTTTGTATTGGCAGAATTTTCATGGATTTGAATCTAAAATTCCTTCAAGTGAAATGGATAAAATCTCTATTGATCAAAACAGTTTATTGATTGATCGAGATGAGTGGATTCGGAATAGAGATGCAATGTTGAGAACAGCAAGTGATCCCAATTATTTAAGTGCAACATCTATTTCCAAGGTTGATGAAAAAATCCAGGATGATCAAATCTTTTTTGAATCAAAAACAGATGGTACTGAAATTGGTAGAGCAGTCCACTCCGTATTAGAGGAAATTGATTTCAAATCTCGTGAAAACCTTTCAGTTATTTGTAATTTGATAGCTAAGAGGGAAGGTATTTTGCCGAGGACTGCTGAAATTGAGCAATTAGTTCTATCTGCGTGTAATAGTGGAGTAGTTAAGAGGGCAGTAGAATCTGGGAACTTGATGAGAGAAGTACCGTTTTCGGTGCCAATTCCATCACTAAATTTACCTAAACGTACTATGGAAGGCTACATTGATTTATTGTTTGAAGAAGAGGATGGATTGGTTGTAGTTGATTATAAGACTGACAATATTTCTGAAAATAATTCTCAAGAAGTTTTGTCGAGATATCGTCTTCAAGGAGCTGCTTATGCTATGGGTGTTGAGAAGGCTATTTCAAAGCCAGTAAAGGAAGTGGTTTTTTTGTTTTTACGATCTAACATAGAGGAAAAGATTGTTGATTTAGAGACACTAATTAATGAACTAAAATCATCTATTCAATTTGTGACTACTGAAGATTAAACTATTTGATTTCCCATAAAATTGGATTCAAATTTTGATAGATTAATTGGAATTTTTTGTACATCTTTTCGTAATTATAATAATTCGATTCATCGGGGATTAGTGGTTCTTCATAAGAGACCCATGCATTGACGGCTTCTTGCGTGTTTCGAAACCATCCAAGACCAACAGCTGATAGCATTGCAGCACCTACACACGCACCAGAATCATTTAAAACTCGTTTTATAGGAACGTTCAAAGTATCTGATAGTATTTGAGACCACAAGTCACTTTTTGATCCACCTCCCGTAAAAATATAGTTGTGTTTTGAAGGCGTGTTTTCTTTGAACAGATTCAAACAATCTTTAATGGAAAATGAGACTCCTTCCATTATTGCCCGGCTAAGATGTGCTTTAGAGTGTCCACTGTGTAATCCAATAAAACAACCCTTCGCATTCGGATTGTTGTGGGGTGTTCTTTCTCCGTTAAGATAGGGTAGGAAAATTAAATTATCGGAACCTGGGGAGGTAGTAGAAGCCTCTTTATCTAGTTGAATCAGTGATTTGGAGTTTTCCAGAATGCTACTTTGGTACCAACTCATTGAATTTCCTGCTGAGAGTGTTACACCCATGGAGTACCACGTGTCTTTGATACAGTGATTAAAACAATGCAGTTTTAGAGAATCGTCAATAATTGGAGTATTGGATGATTTCATTACAGCGCCAGAAGTCCCGATACTTATCTGATATGTATCCGAGTCAACACATCCTGTGCTGATCGCGGAAGCTGCGTTATCAGCTCCTCCTGCTATCACAGGCGTTCCTGAGGGAATCTCTGTAATATTAAATAATTTTTTGTTAGTAAATCCACGAGTATTGGTTGATTCAATGATTGTGGGCAAAGTAGTGTGGTCAATACCAATTAAATCTAAAATTGGATCAGACCAAGCACAACTATTGATATCCATTAATAGTGATCCCGATGCATCTGAAGGCTCGGTGATTAATTCGCCAGTAAGCTTAAATCCAATAAAATCCTTTGCAATTAATATGGTAGAGATTTTTTTAAAATTTTCGGGCTCATTTTTTTTAATCCATAAGATTTTGGGTGCGGTGAAACCTTCTAAAACAGGATTGCCTAAAGAATTTTTAATATATGATTTGCCCAGTTCTTGGTATAGTGAATTGCATTCGCTTGTGGTGCGTCCATCATTCCACAATATGGAAGGACGTATAACAGTGAAGTTTTTGTCAAGAATTGCAGGGCTATGCATTTGCCCTGTAAGTCCAATTGCTTTAACGTTGGATCCCCCTATAAGATTGGCAATTTTTGCTAAGCAAAGCTTTGAAGCTTCCCACCAGGTCTCAGGGTGTTGTTCTCTCCAATTTGGTTTCGGGGTATCGATTTCCAAAGGGATTTCAGCGGATGCTTCATGCTTTCCAGATATTGACATAGCCACAGCTTTTATGGATGAAGTTCCTATATCTAAGCCAATTACAAATTCTTTCATGTTTTTGTTCCTATGATTGTTAAATTCCATCTAATAAAATCACATTTGAAATAGCTGAATTGTGACGTATTTTTTTTGGCTCTTTATATTCTTCAGATGATATCCATTCTTTTGCTCTTTTTAATGTTGGAAATTTTAGGAGTATTCCTCGTTCGGGTAAGAAGTCTCCTTCAATAGTTTCTATGTCACCACCACGTGCGAGATATTCTCCATCATATAAGGCAATTGTTTCGGGGACTTGGGCTTTATAGGTTTCATATTTTTCGTGATCAGTTATTTGCATAAATGCGATTACATAGGCAGACATTGTTTCCCCTTAAAAGATTATTAATGAATTTCAGTTTTATAACATAAACTCTTTTGCTTTACTAATTTTTGGAGTGGTGCATAATAATATCTTAAAACTTAGTTTGTTGTTGTAGAAAAGGAGTACAAATGAATTGTCCAATTTGTGGGGAATTGCATGAGGTTAGACCTATAAAATGTTTACAGTCTGCTACTCTTGATCATG
Source organism: SAR202 cluster bacterium (assembly GCA_022447855.1). Classification (GTDB taxonomy): domain Bacteria; phylum Chloroflexota; class Dehalococcoidia; order Lucifugimonadales; family UBA6927; genus UBA6927. The sequence goes on along the minus strand of JAKUTX010000001.1, from coordinate 183,402 downwards.
TGGGCCGTTGTGGGATTAGTACTGAACATTCGGCTGATTGTTCCTTGAAAATTTTGAATGATTATGTTGCTGCAAATCCTCTGTGGAATAAAAAAAAGAAAAAATAATCTAAATTTTCAAATAAGGAAATCGAATGCTTGAATTGAATGGTAAAGTTGCGATTGTTACTGGCGCTGGTAGACAAGTAGGTATTGGAAGACATGCCGCTTTGGAACTTGCAAGACTTGGAGCTGATGTTGTAGTTACTGGTACCAATCGCTCCCCTGATACATTCCCTAAAAGTGAATTGGAAGTTAACTGGAAAGGTACAGAAAGTGTGGTAAATGAGGTGCGAGGCTTGGGGCGAAAATCTTTGGCTCTTACTTTGGATGTAACTGATCATGAACAGGTGGAAAATGTTGTATCTTCGACACTTAAAGAATTTGGACGTATAGATATTTTAGTTAATAATGGAGCGTTCCCAGTAGGAAAAGATAGGTTGCCGATGTTGCAAGTTGAAGAAGATGTTTTTCAGAAAGTTGTGGATGTAAAAGTTACTGGTTTGTTTTTAATGTCACAAGCAGTTGTAAGAGAAATGATTCGCATTGGCGATGGAGGAAAAATCGTTAATGTTTCTTCACAAGCAGGTAAAAGAGGTGTTCCAAATTCGCTTGCTTACAATGCTGCGAGTTTTGCAATAGTTGGGATGACGCAATCGATGGCATCTGAGTTGGGTCCAAAAGGGATTAATGTTAACGCGGTTTGTCCTGGAAGCGTTTTGACTACTAGATCTGGAGAACTTGACGATCCAGAAAGAATTTTTAGAGCTAATGAGTCGGCCAAAACTACTCCTATAGGCAGGAATGGCACACCTGAGGAAGTTGGTGCGTTTATTGCATATCTTTGTACGAACGCAGCCTCATGGATAACTGGTCAATCTATTAATATTAATGGTGGAACAGTGATGGAACATTGATTTTATTTAAGAAAATATTTGATAGGAGAGTTTTTTGCCAATCGAAAATATTTTTTCAGGGAATCCTCTAAATAGAGGTGAAATAGAAAGGCGAGATGAGAATTGGATTACTGCTCGTTCTAAAGATCAGACTAGTAGGTTTTTATTAGTTGTGGGATCGAAGGTAATTGTCAGAGATTTGGGTCAAGTCGAACTTTTGTGGTTTGATATCAATGATATAGAACATTTGGAGTTTAAATATAATCCAATTTTGTTGGGATTGTTAAATGATATAGCTCATTTTGTAATTGATGTGCCTGAAAAAGATTCTCAAATATCACTGTATTATGAAAAATTTGAAGGCTCTAAGTTGTATGATGCTCGAGATGTCGCTTTGGAATTACGTTCTACAGATTCGGGCATTTTAGCTCAATCTCTTGCCCAATTAAATTGGCATCGAAGAAATGGATTTTGTTCTGTATGCGGACAGAAGACAATTGTTAAAAGAGGTGGACAGAAACGGGAGTGCTCATCTTGTGCTATTGAGCATTTCCCTCGTGTAGATCCTGTGATAATAATGGTTGTTTCTGATGGTGAAAATTGCTTACTCGGACAATCACAAGGTAGATTAGCTTCTACTAACAGATATTCAGCGCTTGCGGGATTTGTTGACCAGGGAGAAACTATTGAAGAAGCAGTAGGTAGAGAAGTAATGGAAGAGGCAGGTATTAAGGTCAAAAATGTGCGTTATTATTCTTCTCAACCTTGGCCATTTCCATCTACTTTGATGATTGGATGTCATGCTGAAGCTGAAACTACAGAAATTAATATGGATCCTGAAGAGATGACTGATGTCAAATGGGTGGACAGATCTGAAGTGTTGTTGGCATTAGAAGGAAAAAGTGAAACTTTAAATTTGCCCGGACCTGTAGCTATTGCTCATAATCTATTGAAATCTTGGGCTACCAATAATTTTGGATAATACAGTGATTTTTAAGAATTATTTGAGGGAGAGGTAATTGAAATGGATTCGTCAAAACTAAATAAACTAACGTCCCAAGAACAGTATGTAATAGAACACAAGGGAACTGAACCTCCATTTTCGGGCGAATATGACAACTTTTACCTTGCTGGAAAGTATGTTTGTCGTAGGTGTGATGTTGATTTGTATAGATCAGATGACAAATTTGATGCTCACTGTGGATGGCCTGCATTTGATAAAGAAATTCCAGGTGCAGTAATCAGATTGCCTGATCCAGATGGTTTTAGAGTGGAAATTTCATGCGCTAATTGTGATGGGCATTTAGGACACGTTTTTGTAGGAGAAAATTTTACAGAAACCAATACAAGACATTGCGTAAATTCATTGTCGATAAGGTTTGTCAAATCGGAAGAATAAGGTTCAAAAACTTTCTGTAGTTATTTAGAAATTCTCATGAAAAATTCTTTTTAATATAATTTACTTGTTCTTCTCTGGAAAGTTTTGTTAAGTCTAAGTTAATATCATCATCTAAGCGCCTTTTGGAAATCGGGGTTTTTTCTCCATCGGCTGGATATTTCTTCGCATTTTCAGAAATTTTTTGCTGGATTGCTGTTTCTAGATTTATTTCTAATACATCAGCCAACATTAGTAGGTAGGTTAATATATCCGCCAATTCATCTTGGACATCTTTTTTTCGAAACGAGATATTATTTTTGTCTTGTGATTCTTCAAGTGTTAGCCATTGAAAGATCTCGAGCAACTCTGATGCTTCTACTGATAGTGCCATTGAAAGATTTTTAGGGGAATGATATTTTTCCCAGTTTCGTTCATTAGAGAATTCCCTTAATTTAATCTGAAGGGCTGCAATGTCCATAAGAATTCCTTTCGAAAACGTGATCGATTAGGGACTGGTGCCGAAGGTGAGATTCGAACTCACACGGGTTTAACCCCAATGGTTTTTGAGACCACCGCGTCTGCCGTTCCGCCACTTCGGCAATATTTGCTTTGGAGATGCATTGTTTAGATGCAGCACTATGACATTATTTAACAGCAATCAACAACGGTCAAGCCGTTGACTTCCTTTGGAGAATTAGGATCAATAAGTATAATTTATACTGACCGCATTACTCCAACTACTTTGCCACGTACTGCAACATCTTGAGCGGGTACGATTATAGGATCATGTTCAGGATTCTCTGGTTGGAGCCTTACCATGTTTCCTTCAAGGTAGAATCTTTTCAAGGTAATTGAATTCTCAGAAGTAATTTCTGCGGCTACCATTTGTCCTGCTTCGGCATGTCTTGTTCGTTCTAATACAACTAAGTCTCCGTCCAAAATGTGAACGTCAACCATAGAATCTCCCTTTACTCGAACACCAAATAAATTAGTTTTCCCATTTGAAACAAAGGCTGGTAATTCAACTGTTTCTACGGGATCGGTGTTTTCAGATACTGTTTCTGGTACGTGGAGTGGTTGGCCAGCTGCAATATAACCTACTACTGGTAGTTCTAATACATCTTGGGATGTAGGTGATTTTCCAATTAGTTGAATACCTCTAGATACTTCTCGTTGTCTTTGTATAAATCCCTTTCTTTGTAAAATTTGCAAATTATAATCTACCACCGATGTTGAACTTATATTGCATCCGTTACGTATGTCTCGGATGGTTGGAGGATAGGGGTGTTCATTAAGGAAATCTTTAATGAATTGTAAGATTGAATTTTGCCGGATAGATAAGGAATTTTTCATTAGACGCTCCAAAAATACCAATTAAACATATGTTCTAATTGTATATAACTTTAATGCCGTATTAGAACATTTGTCAACCTTTTTGGGTTAAATTTGCAAACATTTGTGCTGAACATCGTAGTTTCACACGATTATATTGTGCAATTGTTGACGCTTTCCCCGATCAAGTCATATAATTCGATAACAATTTGAAAATTAGGTTTCTTAATATGCGTATTTCATGTCTTCAAAGTAATTTATCTAAAGCACTTGCAGCTGCCAATCGTGCAGTTTCTACCCGTACTAATTTGCCTGTTACACAGAATATACTTTTGAAAACTCATGATTCAATGTTGAGGGTTTCAGCAACTAATTTGTCTATTGGTGTTACAACTTCGATAGGTACTCAAATTGAACTTGATGGTGGGATTTCAGTTCCAGCAGACCTCTTGTTAACATTTATTAATTCTCTACCTGATGAGAAAGTTGATATGACATTAGAGGGAGATCAGTTGAATATAATATGCGGATCCTTTGAAACAGATTTGAAAGGTATCCCAGAAGAAGAATTCCCTCCTATTCCTAATGTAGAAGAAGGTGAAGCTTTAGAGATTAGTGCATCTGAATTGAGACAAGCCATTGATCATGTTACTTTTGCTGCTGCCACCGAGGATTCCCGGCCTGTGCTGACTGCTACAAAAGTCGAAGTCAAGGGAGATAGTTTCACTTTTGCTGCAGCAGATGGATTTAGACTTGCAGTTTATGAAGGGAAATTAGAATCTACAGTTGATGTTGATTCGTTGGAATTTACGATTCCTGCTAAATCGATGTCAGAAGTAAGGAATCTTTTAGGTAATGCTGGCGGAACTGTGCAATTTACAGTGACTCCCAATGAAAACAAAGCTCTGTTTAAGATCGGAGATGTAGAAATGTTTTCCCAGTTGCAAGAAGGAACTTTTCCAAATTATAACCAATTAATACCAGAAAAATTTGAGACTAGAGCAGTGATTGCTAATTCAGAATTACTTAAATCTGTTCAAACGGCTTTTGCATACGGCAGGAGTGGTAGCGGTATTGTTCGACTCAGAATTAAAAATGATGAGGGACATGCTAATGTGCATGTTTCTGGTGAAACTGAAGGTGCCGTTTTTAGAGCGGAAGTCCCTGCCACTATTGAAGGGGAAGATTCTAATATTGCTTTTAGTGGAAGATATCTTGTAGAAGTTTTACAGGCTTTGGGTGATTGTGATGTGGCTATTGAAACAACTTCGTCATCAAGTCCTGGTGTGGTAAGAGCGGTAGAAAAATCTAATTATGTCCATGTTGTAATGCCGATGTTTGTTCAATGGTAATTGAGATTTAACACAAAGAAGTTTAATGGATTTGTTAGGTTTCGTTGATAATGTTAAATTTTTTTTCTAAAAGACTAATAATTCTATTTGGTTCGACTCTCTTTTTCGTTCTGCTATTGTTTTTAGTGTACTTTTTTGTATTTAAAGAAGATAAGAATCCAGCCTTGCTTGATGTAGATGAGCAAGTGTATGTCGTCTCGAGGCAGGATCTTTCTAAAAATGTCTCAGTAAGTGGAAACTTGACCTTTGCTAATGTGAAGACTTTGAAAAGTCCAATTGATGGAGAAATCGACCAAATACTTTTTGATTTCCCCTATCCATCTATAGTGCAAGAAGGCGATATTTTGGCACGTCTCACTGATTTAGATTTTATTAGATTGGAAAGTCAGATTTCTCAGTTGGAGATTGAATTAGAATTAGCAAATCAATTGTTAAATGAATTCTTACTTACTGATCAAGGTGAACGATTAGCTACTGCATATTCTGAAGTTTTTGAAAAGGAAAATCAGTTGATTGCGGCACGAGATGATTTATTCTCTGGGATGAATGATGCTGATGAAAGAGCTAATGCTTTGAGTCAAATTCATGTTGCTGAAAAAGAGTTAATTAATTCAAATCATTTATTAGATGATTTGTTGTCTCCATATCCAAGTAGATTGACAGAATTGATTCAAGTTAAGATTGCTGCGCGTCAAAAAAAGGATGACTTTGAAACTACAGTTAATGATTTGAATGACCCGTTAGGATCTCCACAATATCTTGAATTGATGAGTGAGTTGACCACTCTAAAGAACTCTTTAGAAATAGCCGAAAAGAATCAAAACTTGAATTCTTTAACCAAGAATGAATCTATTGAAGGTTCAGCAAAAGATTTGGAATCCAAAGAGATTGCTTATATAGCTATTTTAGAAAAATGGTTTGGCGTAGATGAACAGAAGTATTTAAAAATGTCTCCTGGTGAAATATATCAATTTTGGGAAGTTGATCTAAAATTACTCTTTGATAAGAAGATTAGAAAAAATGATGTGGAAGCTTTTTTGAATGATCCTATAGTTGATTCAATCACTCCTTGGGACGACAATGTTGTTCTTACATGGCTGGCTATGTATCCAGTAACAGTAGTAGGAGCGTGTGATGAGTCGTCCTCTGCTACTTTAGGTTCAGCATCAGAACCTTTGCCGAATATAATTTGTGTGGATTATGAAATCCAATCCACTTGGGATGAACTGGAAGATGCAAGGCTTAAGTTTCAACAAACTGAGCTAGAAGCACACTCTAGTTTTGAAAACAATGCAGAAATTGTAAGGACTGCTTTAGAGAAAATTGACCTCAAAGAGGAGGTTATTGCTGATTATTTGGATTCAGAGAAGTTAAGAATTCAAGATGCTAAAGAACAATTTAACATTGCAATATCGGAACATGAGTTTGCAGAAAAGAATATTGAAACCTGGAATGATTCTATTGAACTAGAATTGGCGATACAGGAAGCGGATGTTGTTTTAAAAGAAACTGCTTTAGAGATGGCACATCGGAATTTTGAGAATCTTTTTGTTGATCCGTCAGACATAGAAATTTCTTTACTCAAGTCAAAACTTGATTTTGCGGATGCGGAATTTTCTAATTCATTAGCTAAATTGGAGCTTGCGAAGCACCCTGATGATTTCCAACAAACGTTCTTAGAAAAAGACATTCAACGTCTTGAAATATCTATTGCAGATATTCAACAGAAAATTGAAGAAGCGGTTATTAGATCTCCTTTTGACGGAGTGATATTACAATATTTCGTTAATCAAGGAGAAAGAGTTTCTCAGGGATTAGGTGTTGTTGAAGTAGCTGAATTAAATATGCTGAATTTTGAAGGATCTGTTGGAGAGGCAGAAGTAAATCTTGTTGAAAATGGAATGAAAGTTGAACTAGTTCTTGATTCCATAAAAGGAAGTTTGATTAAGGGGCAAGTGAAAAATGTTTCTATGAAATCAGTTGTTGAACAAGGAGTAGTTACATATCCAGTAGTAGTTAGTTTGGATAATTTTGATGGAATTGTTCTTTCAGAAGGACTTTCTGGGGTTTCCGAACTTTTGATTGAGAAATCTGTAGGTCAAATTGTTATACCTATGAGTGCAGTTAAGGAAAATGAGCAAGGAAAATTTGTAAATGTTAAACAAGATGATGTAGTAGTTCAAAGACCAGTAAAATTAGGCATTAATGATAACTTTTGGGTAGCTGTATTGGAAGGATTAGATGAAAACGAGTCTATAGTGATTAAAAGCTCAAAGGGTAGTACCGAAAAATTCGAATTAGATTTTGGGGATGATGAAGAGGATAATTCTAATCGGAGGAGAGGACCAGGAGGTCGTAGGGATAATTGAAGTGATTAAGGTATGACGGTGGATTCATTAAATTCAAATAAACCAAATGTCATAGAGCTTTCGTCAGTTACCAAAGTCTACCAAATGGGTTCACAGGAAGTGAAAGCATTGGCGGGAGTTGATCTTACTGTAAAACAAGGGGAATTCATTGCAGTTACTGGGCCATCTGGTTCAGGGAAATCTACACTAATGAATATTATTGGGTGTTTGGATGTTCCGACTGATGGGAAATATATTTTGAATGGTGTTGAAGTAGGATCCATGAAAGATTCGGGCCTTGCGCATACTAGAAATCGCTTGATTGGATTTGTTTTTCAAACTTATAATTTGTTGCCTAAACTTACTGCTCAAGAAAATGTTGAGCTTCCATTGATATATGGTGGAGCAATTTCTAGAAAATTTAAAGCTTTAGAAGCTTTGGACAAAGTAGGATTGTCAGACCGTTCGAATCATCTTCCAGCAGAACTTTCAGGAGGGCAACAACAACGTGTTGGGATTGCCAGGGCATTGGTTACCAATCCATCTATTTTGTTAGCTGATGAACCTACGGGTAATTTGGATACACAATCAACGGGTGAGATTATGTCATTAATTAATGAGTTAAATCAGCAAGATGATTTAACAGTAGTATTGGTTACTCATGAGAATGAAATTGCAATGAGTGCACAACGTATTTTAAACATGGTGGATGGTAGCATAGTAAAAGATTACATGATTAGAACGGTGTCCTAAGATGAAAGTTTTCAATATTTTTCTTATCTCATTATCATCATTGGGGTCGAATAAACTTAGGGCTGGATTAGCATTGTTGGGAATTGTGATTGGTATCAGTGCCGTAATAATATTGATGTCGATTGGTAGAGGAGTTCAAAATCTAATAATTTCGGGTCTTGAAGATTTGGGGACGAATTTGGTTTTGGTATGGTCATCACCGCCTGATGATAAAAATTTTGTTCCAAATTTCACTTTGTCCGATTCTTATGCACTCATTGATAGTTTAAATGCACCTTCGGTGATGACAGTTGCGCCAGAAAAGCACACTTTTAGAAAGGTAGCTTATTCTGATAAATTTTTTGAATCAGATATTGTTGGAGTAACTGGAGTTTATTCAGAAGTTAGGAATTTGTCTGTTTCGAAGGGTATGTTTATAACAGATATTCATACATCGGATATTAATAAAGTTGCAGTTTTAGGGTCCCGTGTATCTGAGACCCTTTTTGATGAGAATGATCCAATAGGTAAGAGAGTTCGGATTGGAAAATCAAGATTTACAGTTATTGGGGTTTTAGAAAGTAAGGATAGTTCGGGTTTTGGGTCAGATGCTAATGATATGACTTTTGTACCTATTACTTCATTACATTCTTATTTAGCGAAAAATGTTACGTCGCATGGAGACATAGCAATTGATTTTATAAGTGTTAAAGCGAATTCTCCTGAAGAAGTAGATTCAGCAATGGCAGAAACCGCGAAAATTTTAAGATTGAGGCATCGAATAACGGGTGATGACGATTTCATTGTAACAAGTCAAAAGGAAATTTTAGCGATGCTACAAGTAGCGATTGGGGCGATAGTTTTTTTTCTCGTAAGTATTGCAGCCATTTCTTTGTTGGTTGGAGGAATAGGAATCATGAATATAATGTTAGTTTCTGTCACTGAACGAACACGTGAAATAGGTATTCGAAAAGCTTTGGGAGCCAAACGAATGGATATCCTTTTGCAATTTGTTATGGAAGCAGTATTTTTAACTATTGCTGGAGGGTTATTAGGTATATTGATTGGATATTTTTGCTCTATGTTACTGGATGGTATACCGATAGGCGATCAGGAATTGAGAACTGCTTTTGATCTGCCTATAGCATTGATTGCCATTGGAGTGTCTGGGTCAATTGGATTATTTTTCGGAATTTTCCCAGCATATCGTGCTTCGAAATTACACCCAATAGATGCCCTTAGGTACCAATAATACAAGTTGAGTTTATGAATTTTAACAGGCGGTTGATTTTTAATGGAAATAAAAACTAAAATTTTTGTCAGTATACACACAAATTTTAAATCATCTATTAGGAATAAAAGGGTATGAAAAAGATCTTAGTAGTAGAAGACGAAGAGAATATTTTAGAGGCTCTTAAATATAATATTTCCAAGGAGGGTTATGAGTTTTTGTCCGCATCCGATGGAGATACAGCAATTAATTTAGCGCGGCAAAAATCTCCAGATTTGATTATTTTAGATGTAATGATTCCAAAACTTGATGGTTTTGAAGTATGTAGGATTTTGAGGAAAGAAACAAATATACCAATTTTCATGCTTACAGCTAAAACAGAGGAGATAGATAGGGTTATAGGGTTAGAAATTGGGGCGGATGACTATATTACAAAACCATTTAGCATGCGAGAACTCCTTGTAAGGATAAAGAATGTTCTTAGGAGGTATTCAAGTCCTCAAACACCTGCGAAGGTTGGTGTCGAAGAGATAATAAATATAGGTGGTTTGAAGATTGATTCAATTTCTCATTCTGTGGAGTTAAATGGTACTGAAATTATTTTCAAACCTAAAGAATTTGAATTGTTATATTTTTTAGCTTCTAATCCTGGCCGAGCATTTACGAGGGCGCAATTGTTAGAACATTTGTGGGATGAAAATTATTATGGAGACATAAGAACAGTTGATGTCCATGTAAGATGGGTAAGGCAAAAGATTGAATCTGACCCCTCAAATCCAAGGATGCTTAAAACGATACGTGGAGTAGGTTATAGATTTGTGAATGGTAATTAGATGAGTTAGAAATTGAGTTGGCAAACAAAAATACAAATTCGTGAAATGTTCAAGTTTAATGGACTTTTCTTATTGACCCTTAGTGGTATTTTGTTGATAGTTGTTTTGACCTTTTTGTTGATAAATTCCTTCTATAATTTTTTAACAGAAGCATCAGTTAGAGTTTGTGTTTTAATAATATTTGCGACAGTGATTTATTTTTTCATCAATATTATTTTTTCCAAATTAATGTCCAAATCAATTAAAATTCTTACTAATTCTATTGATCGAATCTCATCTCGGGAATTTGATCAACGTGTTCCGATCCCGAAAAACTTAGAGATTAAAGATTTGGCAGAATCTTTTAACCGAATGGCAGAGACTTTTTCAAGTGTATTTGAAGAGTTGTCTAGCGAACGTAATACATTGTCTGTGATTTTGGATACAATGGCAGATGGTGTAATTGTGATTAATGAAAATGATGAGGTTACACTGGTAAATCAAGCAGCGAAAATGATCCTGAATTTGTCAGCTGATGATTTCGAGAAAATGCGTTTGGCCGAATTGGTAAGAGATTATGAAATTATTCAGCTAGCTACTAGAAGCAAAATAACACGCACTATTTTACAAAGTGAAATTGAAATTCCTGACCAGAGAAGGTTATTGAGTTTGATTGCCACTCCTATAGGTCATTCATCTCCTGATGGTGTTTTGTTGACTGTTCAGGATTTGACTCATATAAGACAAACCGAGACTAGTAGAAGAGAATTTGTCAGCAATGTATCACATGAGTTAAGGAGTCCTATTACTTCAATACAAGTAATGGTTGAAACCTTAAGAGAAGGAGCAATTAATGAATCCGATATTGCAAATGATTTTTTAACACGGATTGATCAGGATATTTCTAGGATGACACATATGGTAGATGAATTGCTTGATTTGGCAAGGATAGAGGGAGACCAACAATTCATGGTTAAAACACCTTTGCATTTGTCTCCAATAGTACAGGATGCAATTTCTTTTGTGAAAAACAAGAGTGACTCAAGCCTTCCTAAATTATCATCAGATATTAGTGAAGAAATTCTAGTTAATGCTAATGGAGAAAAGATTTTCCAAGTGTTTGTAAACTTAATAGAAAATGCGTGTAGGTTTACTCAATCGGATGGTTTTGTAGAAATCAAAGCGTTAAATGAGTCGGATAATGTTCAAATTTCCGTAGTTGACAATGGTATTGGTATCGCTGATGAACATTTGCCACATGTTTTTGAGAGATTTTATAAGGTGGATAAATCAAGAAGCGATTTTGGAACGGGTCTAGGATTAGCGATAGTGAAACATATAATTAATGCCCATGATGGGGAAGTGAATGTTTCAAGCGTACAAGGTGAAGGAAGTTCATTTACTATTGTTTTACCAACGGAGTAATTATTCTTCCATGAACTTAATTATTAGAGAATATTTTAATATTAATTTATTGTTAATCTTCTGTTAATTTGATTGCCTTATTATGTTTCCAAATCATCATAATGTGGAGACTATAGTGACTAAATTTCACACAAGAAGTATAACTTTGGGTGTTTTGATAAATATTTTTGCGATATTGATATTTGTTATGCCTGGATGCTCAAGTGCAGATTCTGATTCCAATACTGAAGATGACGACAAGTTGGCCGGGAGCGTAGAAGTTGATGGTTCTTCAACGGTATATCCTGTTTCAGAAGCTGTAGCTGAGGAATTCAATAAGCTTTATCCAAATGTGAGGGTAAATGTAGGAGTATCTGGAAGTGGGGGTGGTTTTAAGAGATTTGTAAACGGTGAGACAGATATTTCTGATGCATCTAGACCCATAAGAGAGAATGAAGCTGCTGAAGCAGAAGAGAATGGCATTCATTACGTTGAATTAAGAATTGGCACAGATGGTTTGTCAGTAATAGTTAATAATGATAATGATTTTGTGGATTGCTTAACCACGGATGAGCTAAAACAAATTTGGGAACCTGGATCAGAAATTGACAATTGGAGTCAAGTAAGAAAAGGATTTCCAGATCAGAGGCTACGCTTGTATGGTCCTGATACTGACTCAGGAACGTTTGATTATTTCACGGAAGAGTTGATGGGTGAGGCACAATTATCTAGAGCAGATTACACTGCTAGCGCAGATGACAATGTTTTAGTTCAAGGTGTATCCGGTGACAAAGGTGCAATGGGTTATTTTGGATATGCTTACTACATTGAGAATAAAGAGAAGTTAAAGCTTGTTGCAATAGATAGTGGTAGTGGATGTGTACTTCCGAGTCTTTCCACAATTCCTAGCGGTGAATATTCTCCACTTTCTCGTCCATTATTTATTTATGTAAACAAGGCGAAGTTAGAGAATCCTCAGGTGAAGGCCTTCGTAGATTTTTATATGGAACATGGACCTGAGCTTACAAATGAAGTTGGATATGTAGCATCGGATGATGATATTTATCAACAGAACAAAGATAAAATCATCAAGTAAATTTTCAGGTTAAAAAATAGAAAAAATGTTTTTGATTAGATTAAAGTAATATTAATCAAGGTTGAAATGGCTGATTATGTCTCAATTAGTTAATAGGAATCAAAAAAAACGAGTTAAATTAGAGGGACAAGTAATTCGCATAATATTTTTCCTTTGTGCGATTATATCTATTCTTACTACGGTTGCTATTTTATTTACATTGATTTTTCAGGCTTTAAGTTTTTTTAATGAGATTTCTATATGGGAATTTCTTACAGGGACTAGATGGACTCCTATACTAAAGCCAAGAGCTTATGGAGTACTCCCCCTAGTTTCGGGCACTCTTCTAGTAACAGTTATTGCAGCAGCTGTTGCATTACCGGTCGGATTGTTTACTGCAATTTTTCTTTCAGAATATGCACCCGATAAAATTCGTAGGATTATTAAACCGGTTTTAGAAATTCTCGCAGGGATTCCTACTGTTGTTTATGGCTACTTTGCTCTCACATTTGTTACGCCACAGTTACAAGTAATTTTCCCTGATTTGCTTGTGTTTAATGCATTGAGTGCTGGATTGGTAATGGGTTTGATGATAATTCCAATGGTTTCTTCGCTGAGCGAAGATGCAATGTTGTCAGTCCCAAGAAGTCTGAGGGAAGCTGCCTATGCATTAGGAGCTACACGGTTTGAGGTTAGTTTAAAAGTCGTAGTTCCTGCAGCATTGTCAGGTATCATTTCCGCCTTTATTTTGGCCATATCAAGAGCAATTGGTGAGACAATGCTTGTGACTATTGCGGCGGGTGCAACTCCAAGGCTGACTTTGAATCCATTGGAAAGTGTCCAAACAATGACTGCATATATTGTGCAATTAAGTTTAGGTGAAGCCGCGGTAGGATCTTTAGAATATAATACGATTTTTGCTGTTGGATTAGTACTTTTTGCGATGACTTTGATTATGAACCTTTTGGGTTTTTGGGTTGTGAGACGTTTTAGAGAGGCATATTGATGAGTATTGAGCGTATGAAATTTTCTCCTAAGAGACAAATTAGGTCCTTTTCAGGGCCAGCTTTATATGTGGTATGTTTAATCTCGGTTTTGATAGGTATTTTAGGCCTAGCAGTTTTGGTAATCGAAGTTCTTTCAACTGGATTGCCTTGGTTAAGTTGGCATTTCATCACAGATTATCCTTCAAGACATCCAGAAGAAGCAGGTTTGTACTCAGCATTAATGGGAACTGTTTGGTTAATGGGTATGACTTCTGTTTTGACTGTTCCTGTTGGAGTTGGAGCAGCGATTTATTTAGAAGAATACGCCCCTAGAAATTTTTTGACACGTTTCATAGAAATTAATGTTGCTAATTTAGCGGGGGTTCCTTCTATAGTTTATGGTTTGTTAGGGATGGGATTATTTGTGTATTGGATGCACCTGGGAAGAAGTATTCTTGCTGGGTCTATGACTTTAGCTTTGTTGGTGTTACCAATTGTTATCTTGGCATCCAGGGAAGAGATTCGTGCAGTACCGAGTGCTTACCGAGAGGGGGCATATGCTATGGGAGCGGATAAATGGCAGGTGATTAAAGGAGTAGTGTTACCTTCTGCTATTCCAGGGATTCTTACAGGTACAGTATTGGCAATGTCTAGGGCAATTGGTGAGGCAGCGCCTGTAATTGCTATTAGCGCATTGGTATATTTAACATTTATTCCTTCTGGTCCGTTGGATAGATTTACTGTTCTTCCTATTCAGATTTATAATTGGGTTTCAAGGCCTCAGGAAGATTTTAGAGGATTGGCTGCAGCTGGAATAATAGTTTTACTCGCAATTTTGATTACTATGAACTCAATTGCGGTAATATTACGAAACAAGTATCAGATTCGTTCGGAGGAATAAACATTTGAAATCACCAACGCCTAATTTTATTATTTCAGTTAAAGATCTAAATGTGCATTATGGAAAATTTCATGCCATAAAAGATGTCACTATGGATATTCGTAGAAATACTGTCACTGCATTGATTGGGCCTTCTGGATGTGGTAAGAGCACTTTTATTAGATGTTTGAATCGGATGAATGATTTGGTTATCACAGCGGTTGTAACTGGAGAAGTTAATTACAATGAGAGCAATATTTATTCTTCAAATATTGATGCGACGGAGATTAGATCTCGGATCGGAATGGTTTTTCAGAAGCCCAATCCTTTTCCTAAATCGATTTTTCAAAATGTAGCATTTGGTTTAAAAGTAAATGGGTTTTCTGGAGATTTAGATGAAGCAGTAGAACGTTCTTTGATTCAAGCTGCGCTATGGGATGAGGTAAAGGATAGATTAAATGACAGTGCTTTGACATTATCTGGAGGGCAACAACAACGTCTTTGTATTGCAAGAGCATTAGCTGTTGAACCAGACGTAATATTGATGGATGAGCCTGCATCTGCATTAGATCCTATTGCAACGGTTGCTATTGAAGATTTGGTCAGAGAATTAAAAAAAGATTACACCATTGTGATTGTGACTCATAATATGCAACAAGCAGCCAGAATCTCTGATGAAACAGCCTTTTTTATGGTTGGAGATGATCATTCTGGATATTTAGTAGAACAAGACGACACACAAAAAATTTTTACTAATCCTACCAATGAACGTACAGAAGCATATATTACGGGAAGATTCAGTTGAGGTGAAATTCGATGCCACGTGAAGACTTTGAAAGAAATTTAAATGAAGTGCAGGATGATGTGGTAAAACTTGGAAGCATGGTTGAAAAGGCGGTTTTTAAATCAATCGACTGTCTGAAAAACCGAGATATTGAAGGGTCTCAGCAAGTAATAGATGAGGATGATGTGATTGATGACATGACCCAGTCAATAGAAGATAGGTGTATAGATTTAATTGCATTAGAAGCACCTATGGCAAGCGATTTGAGAGGAATAATTTCCGCATTAATGGTTTCAAATGAGCTTGAGAGAATGGGAGATTATGCGGAGGGGATTGCAAAAATCAGTATTGCAATGGGAAATCTTCCTCCTTTAAAACCTTTGATTGATATTCCTAGGATGGCTGATAAAGCGGCTAATATGGTTCATCAGAGTTTGGAGTCTTATGTTAACAAAGATGCTGAGTCTGCATACGAAGTTGTTAAGTCTGATGATGAAGTAGATTCTCTTTATGATCAGGTTTATAGAGAATTGCTTACTTATATGATGGCAGACCCATCGACAATTCAAAGAGCAACTTATTTGCTTTGGGTAGCTCATGATCTTGAGAGGGTAGCAGATAGAACAACTAATATTGCTGAAAGGGTAATCTACTTAGTGACTGGCTCACCTATGGAAAAGTTTTAATCCAGTCAACAATCTATACTAATTTCATTTGCAAATGGAGGATTTGCTCCAGATCTTCCGCATGTAATTGAGGCCGCAGTACTTGAATAAATCAGTAGATTTTCTATGTCTTTTTCTTTTAGTGTTTTTATCGATTGTAGATTTAGGAAATTTTTTTCTAAAAGCCACCAAAGCAAAGCAGACATAAATGAATCTCCCGCTCCAACAGTATCTACTATATTTACAGGCTTAGCAGGAGAATTGATTTTGATCCCAGAGGGAGTTTCTGCATATGATCCTTTTTCTCCTGATGTTAAAATTGCGAGACTGGGGCCAGATTTAATCCACTGATAAATGATTTTCTTTGGATTTGAATCAGGATACATCCATTCGATGTCTGCAACACTAACTTTGACGATAGTCGCCAAAGTTATTAATTTTTCCAACCTTTTGATGTATTCATATTTGTCGGTTACAAAAGATGGTCTAATGTTCGGGTCAATTGATATGATACGTTGATTATGTTCGCGTTCAATAAGTTTTTCCAATGTTGATGCTATAGGCTCATGTGCTAGAGAAAAAGATCCAAAATGAACTGCTTGAATTTCACTATTCAAAGATTTTGGCAAATCGGAAATAGTTAAATTTCTATCTGCCGAATTATTAGAGAAGAAAGAAAAATGAGGCTCTTCACCTTTTTCTATGTGAATAAAGGCTAAAGTGGACGGTTCTGCTCCGCTTATTGTGAAACGATCGTTGCCACCATTAGCCAAAAGATTTTTTCTGAGAGTTTTCCCAAATTCATCAGTGGACAATTTTCCAATGAAATCAACAGGGCACCCGAGTCTGCCTAGTCCTATTGCAACATTGTATGGGGATCCTCCTGGTATAGGTAAATATGCCCTATTGTCCGAAATTTCAATAGGGGCAAAATCAATCAACGCTTCACCGCAAACTGCAATCAATGAATGA
Organism: SAR202 cluster bacterium; assembly: GCA_022447855.1. Taxonomy (GTDB): domain Bacteria; phylum Chloroflexota; class Dehalococcoidia; order Lucifugimonadales; family UBA6927; genus UBA6927. The sequence continues at coordinate 166,517 of JAKUTX010000001.1, read as the reverse complement.
TCTACCTACCAGTTAAATAGTATAAATTAAAATAAAAAGTTTAGACGGGTTGATTGATCAACCCGCCTAAACTAACTCTAACGAGATTTATTGAGCAGACTTGTTTAATTCAGCACCAGCTGTAAAGCCAACTCTGTTATGAGCAGGTACGGTTATTAAACCACCATCACCTCTAACTGGACGAACTTGTCTAGCTTTTACAGATCGAACTTCAAAGGATCCGAATCCAGTTAAAACGACTCTGTCTCTATTCGAGATAGCGTCTTGGATAGAATCAAGAACAGCTTTTAATGCTCTTTCTCCATCAGCTTTTGAACCACCTAATTTGCCAGCTATAGTACTGCTGACATCATTCTTCCTTAAGGTTGCCATTTTTGTGTCCTCCTTTTGCATATGTAAAGGAACGATTCCTTTAGCCCTTCTATACCGTATACATTGGTCTCACCGCATTGTCAACACGAATTTCCAGTTTTTTGGTGAAAATAGGCAAATATCTTGCGAAAATCCTTAAAAATACCCAAAAAACAGGTCTTTATTCAATAATTATTAAAAAATATATCCTTAGGATTTCTATGGAATAATCCTCTCAAATACAAATAATCACCAACTTTACCGTGTTGTTGCTACATGCTAAAATGCACTTAATCTGGAGGTGTGTATTGTCAGGTCATTCGAAATGGTCCACGATCAAACATGGTAAAGCTGTCACAGATGCCCGGCGTGGCAAATTGTTTACTAAGTTGACTAGAGAGATAATTGTTGCAGCGCGTTCTGGGTCTGATATTGACTCTAATGTTAAATTACGAGTTGCGGTGCAGAAGGCAAGAGATGCCAATATGCCAAAAGATAATGTTGAGAGAGCTATAAAAAAGGGCAGCGGTGAAGATGGTTCACAACTTCAGATGGTTGAAGCATTTTATGAAGGTTATGGCCCTGGTGGTATAGCAATCTTGTTGGAAACATTGACAGACAATAAGAATCGAACTTCATCCGCTATTAGGTCTACATTTACTAAGTCTGGTGGAAACATGGCTGAGTCGGGTTCAGTGATGTGGCAATTTAGTCAAAAAGGAATTGTCATTGTCGATGCACAGGAAGATTTGGCTGAAGAGATGGCTTTGACTGCTATAGACGCCGGTGCTGATGATTTTGAAACATACGATTCCACATTAGAAATTTTTGCGGCCCCTTCAAATTTAGAAGAAGTAAGGCGCGCCTTAACTGGTAAAAGTGCGGAGATTCGATCTTCGGAATTGGCAATGATTCCTCAGAATACAGTTATGTTAGATTCCAAAACTGCAAAACAAACTCTTAGACTAATGGATTTACTCGAGGATTTAGATGATGTTCAGAAGGTATATTCCAATGCGGATTTTCCTGATGAGGCTTTGTCTGAATATGGAAACGAATCTCAGTAGAAAATTTTGTCAGGAGGCAAAGGTTGAGGGTTTTAGGAATAGATCCGGGGACCGTTAATTTAGGGTATGCTCTGGTTGAGTCAAATAATGAAGATTTGTCGCTAATTGATTCAGGTGTTTTAAAAGTAAGTGCTAAGATAGAAGTTTCTCAGAGACTCAATCAGATTTTTAATTCTTTATCTGGAATTATCGAGAAGTCTGCACCTAGTGAAATGGCGGTGGAGGCACCATTTGTTTCTCAAAATGTTCGTACTGCAATGTTGATTGGTAGGGCACAAGCAGTTGCTATTTTGTCGGCCACTCAGAATAATTTAGAGGTTTTCACATATGCTCCAACGCAAATAAAAAAATCCGTTACAGATAATGGAGGAAGTTCAAAGGAGCAAGTAAGGGATATGGTAGAGGCGATATTAAATATTGATAAACAATTTAAGGATTTGGATGAATCTGATGCAGTAGCTGTTGCTCTTTGCCATATGAAAGAACGTGAGACACAAGAATTAATGTTGAGGGAGATTTAATTTGGTAATGTCACTAATTTCATCTATTACTGGCGATATTACATCGACAGGGATTGATTGGGTTGATGTAAATGTTGGAAATTTTTCGTTACGCGTAAGTGTACCAGCCTCGATTGCTGATGAGTTGTCGAATACTAGTGAATCGATTCAATTATTCACGTCCTTAAGGATGAGGCCAGAAAATATTAATCTTTATGGTTTTTTGAATGAGGAATCTAGGGATTTATTTGAAGTGTTACTTAATGTAAATGGTGTTGGTCCAAGACATGCTCTTGGAATCATGTCTAGTCTCACGCCAGAAGATCTGGCAACAGCTGTAGAAATTGGAGATGTGGGAGCTTTTGGCACTGTTTCTGGTATTGGCAAGAAAATAGCTAGCAGGATTATTTTAGAATTGAAAGGTAAAATGTCTTCTACTCTAACGCATAAACAAATTGATCGGAGTTCTCACAGCCAAGCATTGGAAGGGTTGGCGGCTTTAGGATATTCGACTTCAGAGGCTAGACAGGCATTAGGATTAGTTGATATTCCTAATGATGCGACTCCTGAAGAATTGGTCCGTTTAGCTTTAGCGGAACTCATAGGCTCTGATTGATGAAAGATAATTATTTGGAATGGGCAAAAGTATACGATTTGTACCATTCAGAATTGACTGAAGATGTTGAATTTTATATCCGCAAATCGACTCATGTTAGTGGCCGGATTTTAGAGATTGGATGTGGAACAGGTAGGGTTTTATTTCCAATGGTAAATCATGGGTTGAATGTGATTGGAATAGATAATTCGAACGCAATGCTAGAAATTGCTAAACAAAAGAAGAGTCAATTTAATTTTAATTCTGACCAGTGTGAAATCTTCTTGCAAGATATGAGGGATTTTGATTTTAATTTTCAGTTCGATCAGATAATTATACCCTTTAATGGGTTTTTATCTCTTCTTAGTATCGAAGATCAATTGATGACCTTACAGAATGTCCGAAAACATTTAACCTCTGGAGGAAGGTTGTTGTTTGATGTGTTTGTTCCTGATCCAGAATTGTTGGTTCAGGATGGAAATTTATTGATTCACTCACGAGATTTGGAAGATCCAAAATCTGGTGAGTCAATTATTGTTTACGAGCAATCATATGCCGATGTATTCCATCAATTTATTTTTGCTAAAATATTGATGGAAAAAGTTTCGGCCTCTGGAGAATCGTTGAAGCGTTTATATTTAGATTATCAATTGAGGTACTCTCATATATGGGAAATGGTTCATTTGCTGGATCGCTCGGGTTTTGAAGTGTTGAATATTTTTGGAGATTTTAATGAAGGGTCTTTATCAGAAAAAAGCTCAACAATGATTTTTGAAGTAACACAATAACTGAAAAAACATTTTATGATTTGCATTAGATACTCTTAGTAACGATTTAAGGAAATTCTATAGATGAAATTTAGCAATTCAATATCAACAATTTTTAGCAGTTTCATTCTTGTATTTGTGATTTTTTTGGTCGGTTGTGAGGGTGATCCAGGCCCTCAAGGCGATCCGGGCGACACTGGTCCTCAAGGCATACAGGGTGATAGAGGATTGCCGGGTCCTCCTGGAGATTCCCCTACTAAATCTCATCCATTAGAGTTGGTAATTGCTTATGAAGAATTGCTTAACAACGTTTTTTCAGATGTTTCACCTTCTGTGGTTAAGATTAAGGCGATGGGTCAGAGAGGTTCTAGATTGGCAGTTATAGGTGAGGGGACTGGTTTTGTTTGGGATGATAACGGACATATAGTTACTGCAGCACATGTGATCAGAGATGCAGATTCAGTGTTAGGAGAATTTTCTGATGGCTTTTATGATCAATTAAAATTAGTTGGAATCTCATCTGATTCTGATATTGCTGTTTTAAAAATGCAACTTGATTATGATCAAATTAAGCCAGTTATTTTGTCTGACAGTGATGATGTAAGAGTTGGACAAATTGCTATTGCAATTGGTAATCCTTTTGGCCAATCTTTTAGTATGACTGCAGGCATCGTAAGTGCTGTCGAAAGAGTTATAAATAGCCAATTGAGTTTATACAATATTCCAAAAGTCATTCAAACGGATGCCCCACTTAATCCAGGGAATTCAGGCGGTCCTGTTGTTGATCGTACTGGCAAAGTTATAGGAGTAGCAGTTCAAATTGCGAGTCCGAGTGGAGGGAACTCCGGGGTTGGTTTTGCAGTTCCAATAAATACTGTTCAAAGAGTAGTTAACGGGATTATTAAAGAAGGTGTTTTTAAATATGCTTGGTTAGGGATTTCGGGCACAGAATTAGATCCTTGGGTGAGAGATTCAATGAATCTCCCTAATGATTCTAAGGGAGTTCAAATAGTTAATGTTGTTTCAAATAGTCCAGCTGACTTGGCCGGATTAGTTGGATCAAATAAAGTCGTAAATACTGATTCAGGATTTCAAATTCGGATTGGTGGAGATGTCATTGTTACAATCAATAATATTGAGGTAACCAACATGGCAGATTTAATAGCAATTTTGGTTGAAAAAATGTCTCCAGGTGAAACTGTAACATTGGGTATATTACGTGATGGAGGCAAATTTTTAGAAGTTGAATTAGAATTAGGGTCAAGGCCTGTCTCAATTTCTTGAGATTGAATGAAGTATATTTAAAGGTTAATTTAGAGCTCAGAAGTTTTAAATGGAATATTTTGACTTAATCTCGAATTTTAAACCAACAGGAGATCAGCCCCAAGCGATCGAAAGATTGGTTAATGGGGTTGAGTCTGGTGAAAGACACCAAACTCTCTTAGGTGTTACTGGAAGTGGCAAAACATTTACGATGGCTTGCGCCATCGCTGAATTGAATAGGCCTACTTTGGTTATTGCTCATAATAAGACCTTGGCAGCCCAACTTGCTTCGGAGTTTAAAGAGTTTTTCCCTAATAATGCTGTTGAGTATTTCGTAAGTTATTATGATTATTACCAGCCTGAAGCATATGTTCCAAGGACTGATATCTATATTGAAAAAGATGCAGATATTAATGAGGAATTAGACAAACTTAGGCACGCAGCTACTAGAGCATTGCTTACTAGAAAAGATGTACTTATTGTTGCATCAGTTTCTTGTATTTTTGGATTAGGTTCTCCTGAGGAATATCAAGGATTCGTTGCAAGAGTTGCTAAAGGGGCTGGTAGTTCCAGGGCGGATTTAATTCATAAATTAGTGGATATGCAGTATGAGAGAAATGATTATGATTTATCCAGAGGTAAGTTTAGAGTAAGGGGAGATACTCTTGAAATAATACCTGCATATGAACAACATGGTATAAGAATAGAATATTGGGGAGATGAAATTGATCGAATATTGGAAATGGATTCATTAACTGGTGAAATTTTATCTGAGATAGAAAATGTGGAAATTTATCCAGCTAGACATTTTGTGACTTCCGAAGAAAAAATGGAAATGGCTATTAACTCTATACAACTTGAGATGGAAGAATCTGTAAGCAATTTTTTACAAAAAGAGAAATTTGTAGAGGCTCAACGTCTCGAATCACGGACAAAATATGATTTGGAGATGCTAAAAGAAACTGGATATTGTTCCGGAATTGAAAATTATTCGAGACATTTGTCTGGTAGGAAAGCTGGTAGTACTCCATTCACATTGATAGATTATTTTCCAGAAGATTTTTTATTAATGATTGATGAATCTCATATGACTCTCCCTCAAATTAGAGGTATGTACAATGGTGATCAATCACGCAAAAGGACATTAGTGGAATTTGGATTTAGATTGCCATCTGCTTTAGATAACAGGCCTTTGAATTTTAATGAATTTGATTCTCGTATTCATCAAGCGATTTATGTTTCTGCTACTCCAGGTCCCTACGAATATGAACTTAGTGGAGCAATAGTAGAGCAAATTATACGTCCTACAGGTTTGGTCGATCCTTCCATTAAAGTCGTACCTACAAAAGATCAAATTGATGATTTGTTATCAAGGATTAGAGAAAGAGTTAAATTAAATCAAAGATGCTTGGTTACAACATTGACGAAACGTATGGCCGAGGAGTTATCAGAATATTTGCGTGAAATGAATATCAATACTCAATATCTTCATTCAGAAGTCGACACATTACAGCGTGTGGAAATTTTAAGAGATTTCAGATTAGGTCTTTTTGACGTGGTAGTTGGTATTAATTTACTTAGAGAGGGTTTGGATTTGCCTGAAGTTGGTCTTGTAGCTATTCTTGACGCTGATAAAGAAGGTTATCTCAGATCGTGGACCGCTCTAATACAAACTATTGGTAGGGCTGCAAGGAATATTGAAGGGGCAGTTGTGATGTATGCAGATAGGATAACGGATTCAATGCGCCGCGCGATTGATGAAACTGATAGGCGAAGGCAAATCCAGCATGATTATAATACCCAGCATGGTGTGGAGCCAAAGGGTATTTTTAAAGATGTGAAAGACATTACAGAAAGAGTTCGGGAAATTGCAGGAAAATCTACTGATACAAAACATGATTCAGATGGTATTTCAAAAGAAGACTTAGGTAATATATTGGAAGATTTGAAAAAACAGATGGAACAAGCTGCAAAAGAATTAGAATTTGAGAAAGCTGCATTGTTACGTGATCAGATGAGAGATATCAGGAAAGTAATTTCTGAATAAATGAAAGTTCATTATAAAACGGGCATTTTATTGATGGCACCCTTGATTGTGTTTTTAATTTCTTGTTCTTCTACGGAAATTCCGGAGGGTAATTCTCAAGCCAATTCTCTGACCAGAGATGTATTTTTGCCTAGTACGGATTATAGCTTATACACATTGATAGGACCTTACGAAGATTTGTGGTTGGTGTCTGATGAGTTTAAACAGGACACGGTAAATAGTTCATTTGAAAATTTAATAAAAGTAGAAACAGCCAAGATTATTGTTAGTAAGGACATGTCACAAACTTATGGAAGTATTGAATCAAATAATATTAAAAATCTTCAGGAAATCGAATCGTATTTTGAAGATGAAATCTCAGGGACGATCCTTTCTAAACATCAATCTAATCACGTCGACGCGATTTTTTCTAATCAAATATTAGATTCAGCAATAACTGGTTTTGGAGATTTTAACCAATATAGTACTCTTAATGAGTTTGATCCTGAAGGTTTAATGTTGATGTCTAATCTTCCTCATGATCCTAGTCTTGAATTAGTAGCTGTGGGTGCTATGAGTAGGGATATGAAAGCGATTAATATGCTTTCAGGATTCAATGAATTTGACTTTCAATTGCTTGCTCGCGCTTATAAGACAATGAATGGAGGGAAGATTGTTTTTGGTGCATATACTTCTGGGGATACAAAAATCACCTTTAGTCAAGACAAAGAAATTTTTCAGGATTCTATAAGTGGATTGGTATTTCTTACTCACTCAAATTATGCTTCACCTTTAGTCTCCTTTTTAGTCAGGCAAATTTCTGAAGAGTTGGAGATGACAAATCATTTGGTTGAAGGTATAAATGTTCGGCATACTGAATTAGAAGGTGTTAATGTAGTTCTTAAGAATTTTGGTAGTTTAGTGTATTTAGTTGTTTCAAATGATTTGAATGAAGCTGAAAAATTAATAAGTTCAATTTTTTCTCCTTTTGGCGTTAATTGACAGGCTATTCCGTCACAATTACAATCGATATAGATAATTCGTAGGAGGATTTCTATGGCAGATACTCAATTGATCAATAAAGATGATGTGCTAGATGCTCTTAAAGATGTTTATGATCCTGAAATCCCTGTCAATATAGTTGATTTGGGTTTGGTCTATGGTGTGGCGGTTGACAATAATGACGTTGATGTTCAGATGACTCTGACATTCGCTGGTTGTGGTATGGGTCCATATATTGCTCAACAGGCTGAATGGAGACTGGCTGAAATTGAAGGGATTGATGAAGTGAATGTTGAACTTGTTTTTGATCCACCGTGGAATCCTGAAATGATTACAGAGGATGGGAAAAAATTACTAGGATTAGATTAGCTAAGAAACTTTTAGTCAAAAGTTTCTTGAAACTGTCTTAAACCTGTTTGGAGAATTAATGAATCAAAATCAAGGAAATCCTGCTCAAGCTCGCGCAAAAATTGAAGCGATGAAACGTCAGTTTGAACAGAAAAAAGCAATTGCTGAATCTTTGTCTGCTATAAAATATAAGATTGGTGTTTATAGCGGAAAAGGAGGAGTTGGGAAAACTACGGTTGCAGTGAATTTGGCTGTTGCGTTAGCTGAGCAAGGACATAAGGTTGGGCTTTTGGATGTTGACATAGATTGCCCCAACGTTGTTAAAGTATTGGATATTTCAGATGTCCCTGCTTCAACTAATGAAAACCGTATGGTCCCGCCATCAAGATTTGGTGTGAAAGTTATGTCGATGGCGTTCTTTCAAAAGGATGAAAATGAAGCAATTATTTGGCGCGGTCCAATGATTCATAACGCTATAAATACATTTTTGCAAAATACTGAATGGGGAGAGTTGGATTATTTGATTGTAGATCTGCCTCCAGGCACTTCAGATGCTCCATTAACAGTCATGCAGGCTTTAGAAATGGATGGTTTTGTGATTGTTACCACACCTCAAATTTTGGCAAAAATTGATGCAAAACGCTCTATAAATATGGTTAGGAAATTGCAAATACCAATTCTTGGAGTGGTTGAGAATTTCTCTGGAGATATATTTGGGTCAGGAGCAGGGAATGAATTGTCCCAAGAAATGGACATCAAGTTTTTTGGTCATACCAGTTTGCGTTCTGAATATAAAGATACATCACGACCTGCTTTGATGCTGAATCCTGAAATTCTTAAAGAATATGAAACAATTGTTGCAGGACTGTTTGAATCACTTTCGTCTTTGGAATGAAGATTCTAATTTATTAATTCCAAAATTGATTTAGTATCAATATTCATTTCGATTAGATCTACGAATTCTTTGAGTTTTTCAGAGTGATCGAATCTTGAAAAACTTTCAACATTGTTCAATAGTTCCATTGTGGCAATAGTGTCTTGATTAGTGACAATTATTGGAACTCCTTTGTCCTCAGCCTGTAAAACCACATACTGGTTTGGACTGAATCCTCCAGTTAATATTAAACACGCTGTTTTGGTTGATAGGGCAGCCATTTGCATGTCAGGTCGATCACCTCTGATTATAGCTGCTTTTTGTTCGAGTAAACCAAAATACAATTCGCCTGCATCTAGGCTCCAACCACCTACCATGAAGTGATTAATAAGCTGGTTGTGATCTGCAGGATTGTTGAAATCAATGATGTGTCCATCAACTAAGTTCACAATAGAGTCAATACTAATACCTATTAAAGAACGTTTTTCTGGAACTCCACCTAAAATTTGATTGCTGATAGGAACTGAAGGATCCAAAAAATCTTTTTGTAATGAATGACCACAATGTTTTGTAACATTGTTAATTAAAAAATTAAATTTAATGTTGGAAAAGGTGTCACATAAATTTTTCAAGTCAATAATATCCATATCTGGCGAAAAGTTTATTATTTCTAGAACGTGAGAATCTAAGATTTTAGCAGTCTTGGCTACATCAGTAGGTGTTTGTGAAGAAGGAGCTTCGATTATCAAAACATCGAAATTTTCTTCTTCTTTTTTAAGTGGTTTGACTAAATCCTCAATAGTGAACTGTTTAGGTAAATTAATTGAGTCTAAGACATTCTTTGGATTTAGCAACTTAGAAAAATTTTCTAGATGTTGTGAGAAAATCTCCTCGTCTTCTTGAGAGGAAATTAATTTATACACGGCTGAACTCAATCCGTGTTTGTTAAACAATACAGACAGTGATGAGCATAAGGCAGTCTTGCCTGAGGCGGGTTTGTCGGAAGCGACGTATAATACAGTCATAAAAATTCTTTATTAATAGATTGTTTGGATTATATCAAAGCCTCACTTCCTTTGCACTGATTTGTTGAGATGTGAAGATGAACGTGCTATACATTGTGTGTACTTAATGTTTGTTAAGAGTAGAGGTTATAATGAATTTTGACTTTCCTGTTAAAGAAGAAATAACAATTTGTTTTGCACACGTTGCATACCAACTCGAATCCGAATTCGAATCTAGGAATACTGGGATTAGGAATTTTCAAGTCAGGACTTCAAATGGATTGATGACAAGAATGCCCGAAACAGATGTTTTAGTTGTCTCGGGATTATGGGACAATTCATTGTTAGAGCATTCTGATCGCCTTTCATATATTCAATCTATTGGTGCAGGATTTGATCAATTCCCTGTTGATGAATTGCGTTCTAGGAATATTAGACTGTCTCATGCGAGTGGTGTAAATAGTAATGCAGTAAGCGAGCATGCGATGGCGATGATTTTGTCTTTTAGTCGGCAAATTCATTTGGCAAGAGACAATCAAAGACGACACTTTTGGAGAGGAATGATTTCAGAAGTCCGAGAAAGAGAAGATGAGCTAGAAGGCAAGACAGTAGGGATAATTGGGTTAGGGACTATTGGTTCAAGAGTGGCCAAATTATGTAAAGCTTTTGGAATGAATGTCTTAGCAACTAGACAAGATGTTAGCAAAGGTGGAGAAATGGTAGATTTGCTTTTACCTTCAGACAGATATAGAGAATTGGTTGCAGATTCTGATTTTATAATTTTGACTTGTCCTCTGAACGACCAGACTTATCAAATCATTTCAAAAGAATCACTTCAATTAATGAAGAGATCTGCATTTTTAATTAATGTTGCAAGGGGGCAATGTGTGGATGAGGGAGCATTAATGTATGCATTACGAAACAAATTGATAGCAGGAGCAGGTTTAGATCATTTTGTAGATGATCCATTAAAATCTGATAGCCCTCTTTGGGATATAGATAATGTAATTATTACCCCACATACTGGAGGAGAGACACGATTGTATGAAAAAAATATTGTTGATATTTTAGTAAATAATTTAGATAGATTATGGAAATCTGAAGTGGGATTGATTAATCAGGTTGTATAGGATCGGAGGCATTGATGTATAGCATTTTTGTAACTTTAAGAGTCAAAGAAGAGTATTCCGAAGCTTTCGTTCGAGCAAGTTTTGGAGATTCAATCGGCTCTATTAAGAATGAACCGAATTGTTATAGATTTGATGTTTTGCGAAATTCCAACGACTCTAATTTATTTCATTTATATGAGGTATATAAAGATGAATATTCTCACAAGGAACTTCATTTAAATATGCCACACTTTTTAAAATGGCATGAAGAAGTATTGCCTATGCTTGATGGAGATCCTTCTTCAGTTGTAATGGACACAATTTTCCCTGATGATCAGGTTTGGAAAAAGCAGAAGAATAGTTTGTTGAAAGCTGAATAGTATTAGTTTATTTTTGAATCTAAGTACGCCCAAATTGATAGTCTAATGAACTTTTATTCAGGTGGAGAGTGGTGGGTCGTCCGTGAGCGCATGTATGGGGTTCTATACATTTTTCTAACTGCTGAATTAATTCTTTCATAGATTCAATTGAAAGAGTGTCTCCTGCTCTAATTGCACTGTGGCAAGCAATAGAAGCTAGTGCTCTTTTCATGACTTGTGGAGTGTTGCGTTCTATTAACATTTCATTCAAAGTGTTGTGTAATTCATCTTCTGCATTTGAAGGATTGATCACCTGGGGTATAGCTCTTAGAAGATGATTTCTAGGTCCAAATGGATCAATTTCGAAACCTATTTGTTTAAGTTCTTCTGAGTGTTGCTCTAGTATTTTCTCCTCTTCAGATGTCAAAGAAATTGTTAAAGGTTCAAGTAGAGATTGGGCGTTTTCTGAAAATGTAATCAGTCTATTAGAAAGATTTTCTAGAAGTATTCTTTCATGCGCAGCATGTTGATCAATCAAATACATTCCATCTGGTCCCTCTGTTACTACATAGGTGTTCTGAAGCTGTCCAATTACATGCAATATAGGAAACAAATTATGGTGTGAAAAGCTTGAAGTATCAGGAGGAGTAGCTTCATCGGAGTGGTTTTTTATATCTAAACTTTGGGTGTCCGATGATGTAAGTGGTAAAGGGGCCATTGAATAGTTAGAAGTGGGGTTTTGTTTTTGAGGAATATTGGCAGAAGGGATAGAAGACTTTGTTAGGAGCGTATTTCTAACGACTCGCTGTACGCATGAAAAGATGAATTCTTCATTTTGGAATCTTATTTCAGTTTTTGAAGGATGTACATTTACGTCAATACTGTTGTTCGGAACTGAAATATTTATGATTGCAAGCGGATGTCGATTATCGCTTAGGAAACCTTTATATGCTTGCTCGAGAGCAAAATTTAGTGATGAGTTTTGAATTAATCTTTTATTAACGAAATAGGTAATGTGAGTCCTGTTGGAATATGTTAATGAAGGGGGAGAAATCAAGCCTGAAATATTTATTGAGCCGTCTGTTTTCTCAATATCTAGTGGGTTGATTTCTAGTAAAGAATTAGAGATTTCATTGTTGTAAATTGGACTAATCACGTCACGAATCCTTTTGGATCCAGGTGATTGAAAACTAACTCTATCATTGTGTGTTAATGTGAATTTGACTTCGGGAAAAGCTAATGAATATTTTGTAACTATAGGTTTGATTTTAAGGAATTCGGATTTTGCGGATCTGAGAAATTTTTTCCTGGCAGGGAAATTCCCGAATAGGTTTTCAACAGATATTGATGTGCCAAGTGGTGCCCCAGTACCTACTACTTCATTGATTAAACCATTGTTTAGTATGATTTTTGTACCATAGTCGTTATTTTTTGACCTAGTGATTAGAGTTAGTCTAGAGACAGATGAAATGCTTGCTAGGGCTTCTCCACGGAATCCTAAAGTTGAAATGTTGTTTAAACTTTCGATAGAGGAAATTTTGCTTGTAGAGTATCTTTTGAATGCAAGTTCAACTTCTTTAGATTCTATTCCTATCCCATTGTCGGTAATGCGAATTAATTCTATACCACCTTCGTCAATTGCAATTGAAATGTTGTCTGCGCCTGCGTCCAGAGAATTTTCAATAAGTTCCTTTACAACAGAGGAAGGTCGCTCAATGACTTCTCCAGCAGCTATTTTTGAAGAGACTTCTGTTGATAATAGTTTTATACTCATGACTAAACCTTTCAGATGTCGGTAGATTATATCAACTAATTCACTTCCATTTTTCCTGAAAGGGAAAATGGAATGATTCAGGGTTAAACTCGCAAAAGGGAATATTATGCTAATACCTAATTATGATGACGTAAAAAGTGCACAAAATCGCATAATTGATTATGTGTTTCGTACACCTATGTTCCAATATCCTAGATTGTCGGAAGCTTTACAAACAGATATATGGATTAAGCATGAAAACTATCAACCTATAGGTTCATTTAAGTTAAGAGGATCCATAAATTTAATGTCTCAGATGTCCTCGATTGATCTAAAAAGGGGTATGATTACAGCAAGCAGTGGCAACCATGGGCAAGCAGTAGCTTATGCATCAAGGATTTTTGGTGCCAAGTGTGTGATTTGTGTTCCCATAGGTGCAAATGAAAGTAAGGTTTCTGCAATAAGATCTATGGGTGCTGAAGTTAGATTTGTAGGTGAATATTATGATCAAACTGCAGAATTTGCTCATTCTTTTGCTAAATCTGAAGGGTTTTATTACGTAGATGGAATTCAAGAACCTGCAATTATTGCGGGCGCTGGTACATATACTTTAGAAATATTGGAAGAGCATCCAGATACAGATGTGATTATTGTTCCTACTGGTGGTGGAAGTGGAGCATGTGGGGCGTGTATTGCAGGTAAGGCTATAAATTCAGACTTGGAAATAATCGCAGTTCAATCTGCAAATGCTTCAGCAGCGTACGAATCTTGGAAGAACAAAAAATTAACCGAATCTCCTATGCTAACTATTGCGGAAGGATTGGCAACTTCAAAAGGTTATGACTTGCCACAAAAGATTCTCAAAGATTTGTTAGATGATTTTGTTTTGGTTGAAGATTTAGAAATGAGTAAAGCAATACGTATGTATCTTGAAATGTGTCATACGTTGGTCGAGCATGCAGGGGCTGCATCATTGGCAGCTGCAATTAATATGAAAGATAGATTGCAAGGGAAAAAAGTTGTTTTAGTACTTAGTGGAGGGAATATTTCGATAGAACAGTTGAAAGGTATATTGGATAATTCTTCTTGTGATTAGTTTGATTCAGCATCTAGTGCTTTGATGTCTTGCTCAACTTTTCCAACTTCAGCATAATTTTCTTGAGCTAAATGATAACAACGTTTTAGCAGAAGTTCTGCTTTTGCAGAACCAATTGGACCACCATGTTTCGCTGCATCGACTATGCTTGATATTCTGTTGTGAATAGGCATATGAGTAGATAGTAAAGATATTTCTTCTTCGGCTTCTTTTGCGAGAGTAGGCTCATTACTTTCATTAGCAAATGTGAGTTTCCCAATTAGTTTAGTAAGTTCATTGAGTTTGTCCGGCTCGCTCATCATTCCATACATTACATTCTTCACTTCAAGATTGTTTTCATAAGCTGGAAGATCTCTATCTATAGAGAGTGAATCATAAGAAGATTTTGAGTATAGTTCAATATATTCTTCTAGAGATGAATTTACTTTCATCATATTTTCACTTGCTTCATTAATACTAATTTCACCACCAAAAATTATGTCATCTTCACGCATGTTTGCTAATTCCATTATTTGATCTAGGCTATCAACTTGCTCAGGGGCAGGAGGGAATGCGAATGCAGAAAGGTCATTAGGCGCGGAATCTTCAATTTGGTTCATTAAAAAAGGAGGAACGTATTTTCCCAAGTCGACCTGTATTGGAAGTAATACGAGATAAGTTGCCCAAATATCTTCATGATCTGAATTGTTGATGAAATAAATTAAGGCGTGTCCTTTTGGAGAATTACTATCTCCTCTTTCAAATGTAAGTGCCATTAAATAAACCTCTATCTGGAAAGTGTGTAGATATTCTGATCTCAACACTGTTGTATAATAATGTATATTTCAAAAAAATTGTTATAAAAAATCGGCCTATGTTCCCTGTTTACGAAAGTTTATTACGCCCAATTTTGTTTATGCTTTCTCCTGAGAATGCTCAACGATTAGCAGATCAGTTCATTTCGTCACCTATTTTATCACTACTACGTCCATTTTTTGTGTTACATGATGAGCGTTTGAATGTTGATATTGCAGGTTTGAAATTCCATAATCCTATAATTTTGGCTGCAGGATACGATAAAAATTGTGCTTTATTGAACTTTTTGCCGAAGCTTGGTTTTGGAGGTGTAGTAGCTGGTACTATTACACAGGAGGCTAAATCGGGGAATCCTAGCCCTAGGATTTTAAGAAGGACCCAGGACTTTGCACTTGTTAATTCGTTAGGATTTCCTAACGTTGGATTGGCAATAGCCTCTCAGAGGCTTGCAGAATATCAGAGTTCGTCTTGGCAGACACCAATGATTGCCAGTGTTTCTGGTGTGACAGTGGATGAGATTTCAGCATGTGTGACAGAAATCGATTCATTTGTGGATGCACTAGAATTAAATATTAGTTCTCCAAATACCGCGGGACTTAGAGCATTTCAACAAACTGAGAATTTAAAACACTTACTTTCTACAATAAATTCCATAAGGACGAAACCATTATTTGTTAAGCTTCCAAGGCTCTTTAAATCTGATCCAGAGAACTTTTTTGGTTTATTAGATGTGTGTTTGCAGAGCAAAATTGATGGGATAGTTTTAGCGAATACTCTGCCTATACAGGAAGAAAAGTTATTTGTTGGTCAAGGAGGGTTAAGTGGTTATCCCTTGTTGGATGAAACTTTAGAAATGGTGTCATCTGTTCGACAGGTTATAGGAGAAAAAACACCAATTATAGCTTCTGGAGGGGTTTCATCAGGCCAAAATGTAATAGATATGATTTCCGCAGGAGCAAATGCAGTACAAGTTTATACTGGTTTTGTTTATGGAGGACCTGGTTTTGTAAAGCGGGCGAATCAAGAATTGCTAAATAAAATTGAACTTCTGGGAATTTCAGAGATAAGTGAAATGCGGACTTAATTTTTTGATAATAATTGCATTATTTCCTTACGGCTAGGCATTGCTTCTTGAGCCCCTTCCTTTGAAACAGCAATTGCTCCAGCCGCGTTGCCAAATTTTATAGCCTCAGGAATTGAAGAACCCCTGGAAATTTCGATAGCAAATGCTGCATTAAAGGCATCCCCTGCCCCAGTAGTGTCTAATACGCAAGTTTTGAATCCTTTAACCAATCCATTTTCTTCTGATGATGCGAAAAAAGCTCCATCTTTTCCCATTTTGATCACTACTAAATTTACACCCCACTCGAGGAATTTATTTGAGGCTTTTTCAGCAGAGTTCGTATCAATTATTTTTATCCCTGTATAAAACTCTGCTTCAGTTTGATTAGGAGTAATTATATCGATCTTCTTATAATCCATATAATCTAACTCAATAGTAAAAACCGGGTCGAGTATTGCTCTGATTCCATGAGAGATGGCAAATTGTGATGCTGCTAATGATATTTGTTTGGGAATCTCTAATTGAATCATTAAACAATCTGATTGGGAGATTAGATTGTTTGATATTTCTAGTTCAGTGTCACCGCATTTCATATTTGCACCAGAGACTACTATTATTCGGTTTTCTCCTGATGCTGAATCTACATTAATGATGGCTATTCCAGAGTGTGAATCGGCGTCAATAGTGATTGAGTCCGTGCCTACATTTTGTGAATTGAGGTAGGATATTAATTGTTTTCCAAATAAGGCATCACCTACTCTTCCAATCATTTTAGAATGTGCACCCATCTTGGAAGCTGCAACAGCCTGATTGGCCCCTTTGCCGCCAGGCGTAGTATTGAATGAGTCTCCCATAATTGTCTCGCCTTTTTTTGGCAATCTGAGACTTTTGACTACCAAATCCATATTAAGGCTACCCAATACTAATATTTTAGGCTGCTGATCCATATTGTTTTACAATTCCAATTGGGCTGAGTTGATTAGATCTTCAATTACCTTAGCAACTCCATCATCTTCTAATGAAGGGGCGACTCTGTCTGCAACTGCTAGGGCTTCTAAAACTGCATCTCCAACAGCTATACCAATTCCGGCCCATTCAAGCATTTTTACGTCATTATATCCATTTCCGAATGCAACTGTTTCATTTGGATTGATTTGGTTTTGGTCACATATCCATTGTAGTGCACTTTCTTTTCCCGCATAGGGGTCTAAGATTTCACAAAAATGCGGTAGGGACCGAGTTACATATGCAGAATCACCCATGGTTTGCACTAAAAATTTTTGTAAAGATTTAATTTTATGTTCTGCTGAAATTGCTACGATTCGTGTGAGGTTTTTCTGTGCAAGTAATTTTAGCGATGATTCTATTAGGTTGACATTATTTCTTTCACAATATGATTCAAACCAATCAGATTTTTTATTCACATAAACATTGCCATCATAGTTTGCCATACAGTCAATTCCCCAATCCTCCAAAATTTCTAAAGCCTGAATGGCACTGTCATATGACAATGGAGTGTGTTTGAGGATTTTTTTGGTCGACGGGTCTAATATCAGTGCACCTTGGTGACAGATTAAAGGAGAGTTAATTCCTAGTTCATTCCATACATTGATTGCTGAAGGAGCCATTCTTCCGGTAGCAATGGCAATAGTAATATCAGAATTTTTTAATAAATTGACTGCCTCCATTGTGCGTTTTGATATAGGTTTGCCAGTTTCACGAATCGTGCCGTCAACATCTAAGGCTATGAGTTTTATGTTCATGATATTATCGATCTAATGTAATTAAAAACATTTTATAGAGAGGGTTTTAGAATTTCCATTGTTTAAGTTTAATTTTTCCAGACTTGTATTATGGGGGATTATTGTCCCTATTGTCACTTTGATTTTAGTGATTGCAATAAGGTCTGAGTGAATTGGATTATTCACTTCGAAGTCTTATTATCCTCCCAAATGATCTTTTCAAATGCAATTATTGTAGAAAATGCCAATTGGCTAATATGGAATTTTGTTGTAAAATTATCTTACATTATTCATGATTTAATTGTTTGATTGGAGAGCAGAAAATGGCGAAACAGATTGCATCCGAAATTGAGGCAAGGGCATTACTGCTTGAGGGTGTTGATACCCTTGTAAGAGCGGTTGGAGTTACCTTGGGCCCTGGAGGTAGAAATGTTGTTTTAGATCAAGAGTTTGGCCCTCCTAAAGTCTGTAGTGATGGGGCAACTATTGCTAAAGAAATAGAGTTAAAAGAACCTTTCCCAAATATGGGTGTGCAATTAGTCAAGGAAGCAGCCAGTAAAACCAATGATGATGTTGGAGACGGTACGACAACCTCTACAGTTCTTGCTCAAAATATTCTGCATGAAGGTTTTCGATTGGCTACCTCGGGTGTTGATCCGATGGCTTTAAAACGTGGATTAGATATTGCTGCTAGTGCAGTCAAGAAACAAATTGAATCTCAAGCGCAAGCTGTTAACGGGATTGAGGAAGTACGGCAAGTGGCGATTTTGTCAGCGCATGAAGAAGCAATGGGCAATATTATTGCAGATGTCTTGAATAATGTGGGTCAGAATGGTGTAGTTACAGTAGAAGATTCTAGGGGGTTAAATTACGATGTTGAATATGTTGAGGGTATGGAAATAGATCGAGGTTATCTTTCTCCATATTTGGTGACTAATCAAGACAAGATGATAGCCGAGCTTGAAGATCCATATATTTTAATTACAAGCGAAAAAATTTCTGCCGCCGCAGATCTAGTCCCAATTCTTGAAAAACTTTCATCTGTTTCACGAAATATTGTCGTTATTGCAGAAGATATTGAAGGAGAAGCACTAGCTACTTTAGTTGTGAACAAAACTCGAGGTAATTTAAATTGTTTGGCAATCAAAGCGCCTGCATTTGGTGATAGAAGGAAAGCCATGTTAGAAGATATGGCAGTGCTATTTAATGCAAATGTTATTAGTAGTGATATAGGTAGAACTTTAGATTCAGTAGAGATTTCTGATCTTGGTAGATGTAGAAGAGTAATCTCTAATAAAGACAATACGACGTTTGTTGAGGGCGTAGGGGATGCAGAAATAGTAAAGAATAGGGTTAGTCAAATAATAGAATCTTCTAAAGAAGTTAGTTCAGATTATGATCGAGAAAAATTGGAAGAAAGAGCTGCAAAGATGAGTGGCGGTGTTGCAGTGATTAAGGTTGGTGCCGCAACCGAGATTGAATTGAGGGAAAAAAGACAGCGTGTTGAAGATGCAATAGCTGCAACTAGAGCTGCCATGGCTGAAGGTATAATTGCTGGTGGAGGTACTGCATTAGTACGTGCTGCGCAGGCCTTAAAAGGTGAGCTTGAGAATGATGATAGGGATGTGATGAATGGAATTAATCTTATGCTTAAAGCATGTGAATATCCTGTGAAAGTGATTGCTGAAAATGCTGGATATAGCGGAGAAGTCATTCTTAATGGTGTTATTAATGGAAAAGATGATTGGGGATTTGACGCTGAGAGAAATCAATTTGGCAACATGAAAGAAATGGGTATTATAGATCCTGTGAAAGTTACCAAGTCAGTTATTGATAATGCTGCTAGTGTTGCTGGAATGGTTTTAACCACTGAGTTTTTGATTACTGAACTTAATCCTCCACCATTACCTGCTCCATATGACGACTAGATTGAATTAAACAATTTCTTTTGTCATATAGAATTTCAAAGAGGTTAGTGTTTTATAGAGTCTGAGCTTCTGATTGAATTTGTTGGTCTGAGAATTTTGCTTTATTCCGTTTTGAATGTCCCTTTAATGCATGTATTAGAACCGTGGTTGATAAAACTGCCACTGAAATTGCTAATTTGAATGTGAGTGTGTCTTCGAATATTGCGCAGAGCACTACGAGTGAACTAGTTCCAGCAATAATGCTCATTAGCGAAGAATAGAAAAGTTTTTGACCACCTAGAGCTATTAACATTGCGAAGGTAATACTTATTACTCCTAAAACATCAAACAGAGCTACGATTATCCCACCAAGTACGATTAATCCATCGCCTCCACGAAAGTTTGTGAAAATTGACTTCCAATGTCCTGTAATAGCAGCAAATGCGGGTATTAGTATCCAATAACCAGAAACACCAAATTTTTGGGCAACTAATATTGCTAATATACCCTTTAAAGTGTCACCAGCTACAACAACTATGGATGATTTGAATCCAACTTCTTTTCGAACATTGGTGGCTCCTGCCAGGCCAGTGCCTTTTGAAAAAATATCAATTCCTCTGCGCCTACTTACTCGGTCAGCAATTGGAACGGATCCTAGTATGTAGGCAATCAGAATTGAGATCATTAAAAAATATAATTCGGTTGAGGAATTTAACAAATCTAACCCTTTTTTGATATTGAACAATTATAGTTCAAATGACGGGAAGTGGCAAAAAAATTATATAAAATCTTGATTCTTTCGCGTTACAATTATTGGATTGTCTTGTGATTTGATATTTAGTATTTCAACGTTTGTTCCATAAACTTTCAAGATGTTTTCTGTAGTCATTACTTGATTTGCCGTTCCTTCACAAAAATTTGCCCCATTATGTAGCATAATGATGCGATTGCAGAATTGGCTTGCAAGATTTAGGTCATGCATAGTCATAATAACTATGCATGACCGTTGCTTCTGTATATTCAATATTAGATGCATAATTTTATTCTGGTTTGAAATGTCTAAATTAGAAGTGGGTTCATCTAATAGAATGATTGGAGTTTCCTGAGATAATGACATAGCAATCAAAGATCTTTGTATCTCTCCGCCTGATAAAGTACTAATTGGTCTGTTTGCTAGATGCTGGATTTCAGTTAATTGCATCGATTTTTCAACAATTTGGTAGTCATACTCGTCTTCCCATTGAAGGAGTCTTAAATGAGGATTTCTTCCCATTAATACTAATTCTGAGGTCAACATTTCTCCTGGAATAGAATTGGTTTGAGGTACAGTAGATACAAGTTTTGATTTTTCAGAAGGATTCATGTTTTGAAAGTCATAATTGTTGAAATGAATATTTCCCGAATCAGGGATTATCGATCCATTAATCAGATCGAGAAGTGTTGATTTTCCAACACCATTCGGTCCTAAAATCGCAATTACTTCATTGTTATCAACTGACAAATTGAAATCGCTTAGGATTGGATCTTTGCCGTATGAAAAGAAGATATTTTCAAGTATTAACATATTTCACGAAGACTTATTATGTTTTCTTAGGAGGTATAAAAAAAATGGAGTTCCAAAAAGAGTTGTTATTATTCCAACAGGCAATTCAGATGGAGCAATGATGGTGCGGGAAATTAGGTCAGCGATAATCATAAAGCTCCCACCTAGTAGAGCAGATGTTGGGATTAGAGTTCGATAATCATTGTTCCATATCAATCTAACGGCATGGGGTGCTATTAATCCAACGAAACCTATTATCCCACTGAATGCAACTGCTGCTGCTGTAGTTAGAGTTGCCGTACAGATAATTATTACCTTAGTTTTTTCGATATTTACTCCAAGTTGTTTTGCCATTTTCTCATCTAATTGGAGTGTATTGAGAGTTCTGCTGTATGCCATCATTAAAATCCAACTTGGAATTAAATAAAATAACAATATTAATATTTGATTCCATTCAGCAGATTGGAATCCTCCTAAAAGCCAACTTACTAGGGGTCGGAGGTCAGGGTTGCTTCGAATCATCAAGAATGCTGTGACAGCACTAGTTGAGGCCGAAATTGCTACACCAGCCAGAATTAGTGAAATTAATGATACTTTGCCCGATTTTAATGAAATGAAATAGGCTGTTAAGACAGTTACTATTGCTCCAGAAAATGCGGCAATTGGCAAAAAGAATTCAAGGTTTACTAAAAATGGGATTTTTAAAAGGAGCGTTATTGCCGCACCAAGACCAGCTCCTCCAGCAACACCAATTAGATAAGGATCTGCTAAAGGATTGCGAAACAAACCTTGAAATGCAGCACCTGATGAAGCCAATGCAGCACCAACGATACAAGCTAAGATTACTCTTGGGAATCGTAGCTTCAATAGAATTATTTCATGCGCATCGGTCCATTCACTTTCCAGGTTAATGAAGTTTATTGATTGGGTTAAAATGCTAATTGAGTGTTTGATAGGAATTGGAACCGTTCCAAAACTAAGCCCAATCAAAATACAGCATAATAATATCAATGTTCCTATCCAAATCCTTCTGTAACGGGATTTTTCTGCCAATATTTGGATTTGAGATTTAGGAAATGACATATTGGTTACAATCACTCAAAAATTTCTGGATATATAACTTTTGCCATATTTTCTACTCCGTCAATAAATCTTGGACCAGCGATACTTAAGCTGTCATCGTTTAATTCTATGATTTTTCCATCGGTTATAGCCGAGAGATTGGAAAAACTTGAGTTTGATTTAAATATAGAAACATCACTTGCTAATATAATGTCGGGATTTCGCTCGACTATTGTTTCAGGATTGATTTGTTGGTACCCACTCATGTCGGCAGCTATGTTTGATAATTTCAACAGGTTAAATGCATCGTTCATTAATGTATCATTGCCTGGAGTCCAAAGCCCTCCAATATCTTGGAATACAGAGAAATTCTGGTTGTTAGAGGAAATTTTATTTTTTATGGATACAATTTTCTCGTCAAATTCTTTTGAAATAGCTGACGCTTGAGATTCGGAACCTACAATTTTCCCCCACATTAAAATATCTTGAGAGATATTTTGAAGTCCCGATTGTCTAGATTCTATATATAGCACTTTCAGGCCTGCTTTTTCTAAATCTTCTACATGAGAAGCAGTGAATACGAATACTAGATCAGGATTTAGCTCGATTACAGATTCTAAATTCATATTAAAAGCGTCACCAACTTTTGGAATTGATGCAGTTTCGGGAGGAAAGGTTACAAAATCATGGGTTCCTACGATTCTTTTTTCTTCGCCAATACTAAACAAAATTTCTACTGCTGCTGAATCGAAAGCAACAATTCTTTGTGGCGGCTCTGTGAATTGAATTTCTCTTTCGAGGCTGTCAGTTATAGTTACTGATGAAAATTTTTCGAGATTACTATTTGAGGTTTTTTCACTACATGCAAAATTTATTAGCAATAGAATACTAAAAATTATTGTAATTATACTTTTTTGACGCATTTGAATCCTTTCAGGATCATTTTTGCCAAAAAAATAATCCTCTTTCGTTATTTTGATAGAGGATTAGGGTAATTTAGTTATTGCCTTTACCCGTTCCTCGAGGTTTAGGCATCAGTCTAAGCTACGTATCGGGCTTTGATTTTAAGATCAGTTACCGTTGCGGGTCAGCGCCGGGATTTAACCGGACTTCCGTATTTAGGCCTTTAACAAGGCGCTTAGGTCTGTGCTTATTAAACTTAATATCAATTTACCATCTAAAATTTAAATTGTAAAGAAAATTATTCTTAGTTAGAAATTGTTCGATTTCGGGAAAAAATAAAAATTTTTCAGAAATTGCGTTCTTTTTTCTTGTCTCCGCCCCTGTAAATTGGTAGAATATATATACAAAAGATGTGGAAATGTGCAATTAACAATTTTAGTGTCGAAGGGGGAATGTTAAAAAGATGGTTTTTAGAGTTTGTTCTTTGTAATTAATGAATTCTAAGTATCTATTTTTAACGTTTCATGATGTCAGTTTTTAAATTGAAATATGTCAGTTTTTAAAGGAGTGAATCATGGTAGTTGAACCAGTATCTCAGCAGCCCAACAGTGAATACACAGCTAGTGATATTCAGGTCTTAAGAGGAATGGAGGCTGTACGTAGAAGGCCTGGTATGTATATCGGGAGTACAGATCAGCGTGGTTTGCATCATCTGATTTATGAAATTGTTGACAATAGCGTCGATGAATTTATGGCTGGTCACGGTACTAGAGTGGATATTCATCTTGCAAATGATGGTTCAGTAACAGTTCAAGACAATGGGCGTGGAATACCAGTTGATATTCATGCAGAAACTGGAAAGCCTGCATTAGAAACAATTATGACAACTCTCCATGCTGGCGGCAAATTTGATAGTAAAGCATATAGTGTTTCTGGAGGACTTCATGGAGTAGGTGCTTCTGCAGTAAACGCTTTATCTGCTCATTTCAAAGTAGAAGTGTTCAGGGATGGTCATCTTTACACACAAAATTTTTCTCGAGGCGAGGCCATTTCTGAAATGGAATCCGAACCGATTTTAAGAGGAAGAGGTCTTAGTAGGAAAACTGGTACTACTCAGACATATATGCCTGATATTGAAATATTTAAAGAAATCACTTATGACTTCAATATTCTCCGTCAGAGATTCAAAGAAATGGCATATTTAAACAGAGGCTTGGAAATATGTTTTACCAGTGATTGGCATATGGATTTGTGGCCTAACAATCGATTTACTTTTTATTTTGAAGGTGGGATTTCTAGTTTTGTTAGAAATTTAAATCAGAAGAGGAACGTTATTCATGACGAGCCTATTTATGCTGAAAGACAAATTGATGGGAATATCGTTGAGGTAGCTTTGCAGTACAACGATTCTATGGTTGATTCGTTGAATTCTTTTGCTAATTGTATTGGAACTATTGATGGAGGCACTCACGAAACTGGCTTTAAATCTGCATTGACTCGAGTCATGAATGATTATGCTAGAAAACAGACGTTAATTAAACAGGGAGAGACGAACCTTACTGGGGAAGATACCAGAGAAGGTTTGTCTGCTGTAATTAGTGTTAAGTTGGCCGAACCTCAATTTGAAGGGCAAACGAAAAGTAAACTTGGTAATCCAGAAATTAGAAATCAAACTGATTCAGTTGTTGCTCAAGCAGTGCAGCTGTTTTTGGAAGATCACCCTGTTGATGCACGAAAGATAATAGAGAAATGCCTGATTACGCAACGAGCACGTGAAGCTTCACGGAAAGCTCGAGAAATGGTAATAAGGAAAAATGCATTAGACGGTGGAGGATTGCCAGGAAAATTGGCAGATTGCTCAGAGAAGAACCCCGAGTTAAGTGAAATTTGTTTAGTTGAGGGAGAGTCTGCAGGTGGAACGGCTAAAATGGGAAGAGATCGTAGGACTCAGGCTATTCTTCCATTGCGTGGAAAAATATTAAATGTTGAGAAAGCTAGGGATGACAAGATGCTAGCTCACCAAGAAATTCGTGCGTTAATTACTGCTTTGGGTGCTGGCTTAGGAGATGATTTAGATTTAGAAAAATTGCGTTATCATAGGGTGATAATTATGACTGATGCTGATGTCGATGGTTCACATATCAGAACACTACTTCTCACCTTCTTCTTTAGACATATGGACACTCTTATTCGTTCGGGGCATTTGTATATTGCGATGCCGCCTCTCTACAAGATCACAACTGGCAAAAAGGAACAATTTGCTTATACAGATAAGGAAAGAGATCAGATAATTAAGGGGATGAAAACCAAACAAAGAATTGGAATGCAGAGATATAAAGGTTTGGGAGAAATGACAGCTGATCAATTATGGGATACTACGATGAATCCTGATACAAGAACTCTTCTAAAAGTAGATATTGAAGATTTTAATGAAGCTGACGGAGTGTTTTCAACCTTGATGGGAGATGATGTAACACCACGCAGAGATTTTATTCAGACAAATGCATTAGATGTTCAAAATTTAGATATCTAAATTTTTATCCCCACATACTTGTACTGAAATATCTTTCACCTAGATCGTTGAATATTGTGCCTATTTGCCCACGACGCACAGATTTAGCTGTTTCGATTGCTCCAAGTACATATGCTCCCGATGATTGTCCAACGAAGAATCCTTTTTTAGACAGGATTTTAGAAACTTTAAAAGCTTCTTCAACATCGATGTCAATTAAGTGATCAACAATTGCTTCATCAAAAGTTTCGGGGATGATATGTCCTTCACCTAGTGGCTTCAGACCTTCAATTCCAGGCCATTCAGTTGGGTTTATACCAATGATTTGAATATTAGGATTATATTCCTTTAATTTTTTCCCTACCCCGCTAATAGTTCCACCAGTTCCAATTCCAGCTACAAAATGTGTAATTTCTGGCAACTGTTTTATCAGTTCTGATCCAGTTGAATTATAATGTGCATATGGGTTTTTTGAGTTGCTATATTGGTCGCAGTAGAAGTATTGTTCCGGACTCTTTTCATATATCCGTTTTACTTCATGTAAACTTTCGTCATATCCAAGCATTGCATCGGTAAATATAATATTTGCCCCGTGTGCAAGAATGCGTTTTTTTCTTTCTTCACTTGCATTTTCAGGCATGATTAAAGTCACATCATATCCAAGTATTGATCCAATCATTGCGTAGGAAATCCCTGCATTTCCAGACGTAGCATCAAGGATAGTTTTAGATTTTGTTAGTTTTCCTGAAAGAATTGCATCAATGATCATAGTCATTACGGGTCTATCTTTAATTGATCCGCCAGGATTAAGATTCTCGCATTTGGCAAATAATTGAGCTTCTCCAATATCAAAAGGCATCTCCAATTGCACAATTGGAGTGTTTCCAATTGTTTTAAGAGCGGGGTGGTGGTTGATAAACTTTTGATAGTCTTGGAATTCTGACACTGCAATCTCTAAAAACTTGTATTTGTATGAGTATATCTTTCAGGATGGTCAGAAGTCTAGGAAATAAATTGTATAGATATTGTCTGAAGTGTATATAATGTCCACATGCTGGATGAGGAAAAATATAATCGTCTTAATGATTTAAAGACTGAATTAATCAAACATAATTACAATTATTATGTTCTTGACGATCCGCGCATTCCTGATTTTGAATATGATAGGTTGTTTCGAGAGTTACAAGAACTGGAAAGCATTTTTCCTGATCTAATTACTTATGATTCTCCAACACAAAGAGTAGGGGTTGCACATCAAGGAAAATTTGATCAGATAGAACATCCCACCCCGATGCTCAGTCTTGGAAATGCATTTGACGATCAGGAATTTATCAGCTGGTACGTCAGGATATGTAAATTATTAGACGTAGACAATGTTGATATTGTTGGCGAATTGAAATTTGATGGTTTGGCTGTAGCCTTAACTTATGAAAATGGTAGATTTGTTCAAGGTGGAACAAGAGGTGATGGTAGTTTTGGAGAAGATGTAACAGCTAATTTAAGAACTGTTAGAAGTCTACCATTAAGACTTTTAGGTAACCAGATTTTAGATAGATTTGAAGTTCGAGGAGAAGTTTTTTTCCCGAAGTCTAAACTTATTACATTGAATCAAGAAAGAGCATCTCGTGGTGAGGCAGAATATGCAAATGCTAGGAACACAGCTGCAGGATCTTTACGTCAATTAGATCCTGCTATTACAGCATCTCGTTCATTGGATATTTTTATTTATGGCATTGGTTATCCATTTGAAATTTTCCCCAATACTCATTGGGAAACACTTCGAATGCTTTCAGATTTAGGGTTTAAAGTTAATCCTATGAGTAGATTGCTTACCAGTATAGATGAAGCACTTGAGTTTTATAACCAAAAGCTCAATGAATTGGATTCAATGGATGTTGCTTGTGACGGAATAGTTTTTAAGGTTAATAATTTTGATTATCAAAATATTTTAGGTAATGTTTCTAGAGAGCCAAGATGGGCAATTGCATTTAAGTTTCCATCAGTACAGGAAGTGACAAGGTTGATTGACATTAGGGTGAATGTTGGTCGTACTGGAAGTATTAATCCTTATGCTGTACTGGAACCAGTAAATATTAATGGAGTTATTGTTGAAAGAGCGACTTTGCATAATGCTGATTTTGTTTCAAGTAAAGAGTTAATGATTGGTGATTTTGTTGTTGTTGAACGTGCTGGAGAAGTAATTCCTCAAATAGTTAGTTCTTTAAAAGAAAGAAGGAATGGTGAGGAAATTCTTTGGAAGATGCCTGAAAATTGTCCTGAATGTGATCAAGAATTGAAA
This sequence comes from SAR202 cluster bacterium, assembly GCA_022447855.1. GTDB lineage: Bacteria > Chloroflexota > Dehalococcoidia > Lucifugimonadales > UBA6927 > UBA6927. Next base: position 138,577 of record JAKUTX010000001.1, on the reverse strand, counting down.
GAATTTGAATCTGAAGTTAATGTTTATTGTATTAATGCATCTTGTGAAGCTCAATTAAAAAGGCTTGTTGAGCATTTTGTAAGTAGGCAGGCTATGGACATTGATGGTTTTGGAACTAAATGGGGTGAAAAATTGATTGAGGAAAAAATGATTACAGATTTGGCAGATTTGTACTTTTTGGATTCTCAAGCGTTGTTAGATATGGAAGGTATGGGTCAAAAAAGTGTAGAAAACTTTTTTAATTCTATTGAGATTAGTAAAACCAATCCTGTTTCGAAATTATTGGTAGGATTGGGAATACGTCATGTAGGAATTGAAGCAGCAGATGTATTAATGAAAAAATTTAACAGTATTTTTGATCTTATGAGTGCATCGGAAGACGATTTGAAGGATATCCACTCAATTGGTCCTAAAATAGCCAGTCAGATTGTCGTATTTTTTGAAAATCCTGAGAATAAAAATATGATTGAGAAACTTAGAATGGCTGGAGTGAATCTTGAAGGAATTAATATAGAAAAATCTGAACATTTGCCTCTTGCCGGATTAAGATTTGTGGTTACCGGAAAATTAATCAATTCCAGTAGGAGTCAGATTCAGGATCAGATTAGATTGTATGGAGGAACTGTTAGTAATTCAATCTCTCAAAGTGTCGATTTTTTAATTGCTGGAGAGGGAGGAGGGTCTAAGTTGTCAGATGCCCGTGTTCAAATGATTCCTGTAATTTCTGAAGAAGAATTCGAAAGTATGATTTTGTGATGGAATAGTTTTGTAGGTAACAAAATTCATTAAATGTATGTGTTACAATTTTCGATATTCAAGTTTGACCGGAGAGGTTGAAAATCCATATTGAACATTTAACTTTGAGGAATTTTCGGAATTATTCAACTTTAGAGCTGGATTTACCCATCGGTATTGTTCTAATTGAAGGTTCTAACGGCCAGGGCAAGTCAAATTTATTAGAAGCCATTTATATGATGGCAATTGCAAAATCTCCTAGAGCAAAACATGAGGACGAATTGGTTAATTGGGATCTTTTTGAGGAATTATCCCATGTTCAGGTTGCAATAGATATTAATTCAGAAAATATTTTTGAACACTTACAACTTGATCTACAATGCCGAACAAATACTCGGAAAAATTTAGATTCACAAGATTCCTCTGCCAGTTCTATTAAGAAGAATATTAAAATCAATGATGTCCAAAAATCTCCGACCCAATTAGTTGGTCACTTAAATGCAGTATTATTTACCGCTGATGATTTAGATTTGGTTTTCGGTAGTCCTTCTGTTCGAAGAAAATATATTGATGTATTAATTGCTCGGATTGATTCACAATATTTAACCTCTTTGCAAAAGTACCAGAATATTGTGCGGAATAGGAATGCATTGCTTAAAACAATCAAATTCGACAAAGACAGAGTTGCTGAATTGGATTTTTGGGATAATAATCTTTCTACTTATGCGGGTTATATTATTCAAAAGAGGCAGGAGGTAATTTCTGATCTTTCAACAATAGCTAATACAATATATTCAGAATTGTCTATTGAAGAAGATAGTAGTTTGTTTCTTAATTATCGTTGTACTGTCCCTATATCGTTAAACGATGACAATCAAATTGATGGATATGATATTGAAGTGTTGAAAGCATTGAAAAATAAGCATGAAGCAGATATTTTTCAAACAGTGACATCAATTGGTCCTCATCGTGATGATATTCATGTGTTGTTAAACAATGTGGACGCAGGCAAATATTCTTCTAGAGGTCAAGTTAGGAGCATGATTCTAGCATTAAAAATGGCTGAAGCAATGTACCTTTCACAAATACGAGGCACTTCTCCTGTTTTGTTGTTGGATGATATGCTTTCTGAATTAGATGGGATTAAGAGAAGATTAATCTTTGAAAAAATTTCTGAATATACTCAGTGTATTGTGACTACTGCAGAAATTGAGATCGTACCTAAGGACTTTCTTCAGGGGATTCAACATCTGCGTTTAGAATCAGGTGCTATAAGTTTGATATCACCTGATCCTAAAACTTAATTCATAGAAAGTTGAACTAAAATAGATTGGGTCTAGTAATGCTACAATCATTTTATGAATATTCGATTATTTACGGAAAATATATTTAAATCTTCTAAAAAATTTCCTGCCCCCAAGAAAGTCTTTTTTGGGTGGTGGATTGCAATTGGAGGGTCAATTGCAATGGCTATTCAGTCTGGAATAAATTTCCATGGTTTTGGGAATTTTATTATTCCATTAGAAGATGAATTTGGTAGTAATAGAACTGTCACATCTGCAATATTCTCCTTTGCGCGCTTAGAACAAGGAGTGATTGGTCCTGTTGAAGGTTGGTTAGTGGACAGGGTTGGCCCAAGAAAAATGATGTTAATTGGTATTCCTTTAATGAGCGTTGGTTGGATCATACTTAGTAGGGTTGATACTTTACTTGCAGTCTTCTTTGTTTATGTGGGTGTTATTACTTTAGGTAGCAGTATGGGTGTTGGAATGCCATGTGCTACTGCTGTTGCAAATTGGTTTAAACTGAAAAGAGGAATGGCTTTTGGGATAATGTGGGCTGGTGTAGGTGTAGGTGGATTGCTTGTGCCTGGAATTGGTTGGTTAATTGATTCATTTGGGTGGAGAAATGCATCCGTTGTGATTGGAATTGGTGTTTTATTGTTAGGGTTACCAATTGCTGCTTTGATGAGACATAAACCAGAGCCATATGGTTATTTGCCCGACGGAGTAGAAAAATCAGAAACAAACTTAGAAGATGATGGGGAAAATATGTCCCAGACTAGAGAATTTTCTGCATCTCAAGCATTACGTACATCAAGTTTTTGGTATTTGGCTGCGTCAATTGGTGTTAGATCTTTGGTGTCTGGTGGAATTGGATTACACCTCATAGCATATTTTATTGGATTAGGAATGACCCCTGTTGGAGCTGCAGCATTGGCAGGGTCTGTTGGTTTAATGAGTATTCCAGGACGATTCGGCCTGAGCGTTTTAGGGGATTATTTCAATAGACGTTATGTCATGGTTATTTCTTTGGGCATGATGTCGGGTGTGATGCTTTTGATGTCTACTGCAACTAGTATTGCTTCTGTAATTCCCGCATTGTTTGCTTATGCTGTTGCACAAGGAGGTATTGCGGTAATACCTCAATCTTTAATAGCGGATTATTTCGGTAGAAAATCTTATGCGACAATACAAGGTTTTCGTAGTAGTGTACAAATGATTGGGATAATTTCAGGTCCAATTCTGGCTGGATTAGTTTATGACAGTACTGGGAGTTATCAACTGGCATTTTACATGTTTGCAGTCGCATCTTTAATTGCTATGTTCTTAGCAATTTTAGCCAAGCCTCCGAAACAGAAATCTACATGAAAATAAAATGAATATTAAAAAAACTCAATTTATAAAATGGTTTTTATTTTTGCCGATCGCATCTTTACTTGCTTGTTCTATAGGTGAAAATTCTTTTATTACTCCAACTCCAATTGTAGAGCCTCAGGTCACTGTTGAAGAAATCTTAAATCGTTCTTATGAAGTAATGTCAAAGACTGAAACTGTAAAATTTAAATTATCACACTCTAATGGATATACAGAGATCATGGATGGCATTTTTTTAACTGATGCAGAGGGAGAGTTTGTCCATCCTGATTCGGTTTCCATTGTTTTTGATGGTGAGATGTCTAATGGTTTTTATATAAAGTCTGGATTTAAGATTTTTGATAATAAAGTTTTTATGTTAAATCCATTTCGGGAAAATGAATGGGAATTAATGCCTCCTGAAATGAATCCTTTTGATGAGATGGATCCAATATATTCTGTTGGAGAGATAATCAAAAATTTACAGGAATTTGAAATTCTAGATAATGATATAGAAAAAGAAGAGTACATTGTCTTAGGTGAAATAGAAACTAGTTTTGTTTCTCCAATATTTGGTATTAAGGCCTTATTAGGTAAGTCGACTAAAATTGAACTGCAAATCGATTCAAATCTTTTTCAAATTAATCAAGTAAGATTACTCGGACCTATAGGTGATCAAGATAATGTGGATATTGTTAGAGAAGTAAAATTTTCTAACTTTAATGAACCATTAGTAATAAACGTGCCATAGTTGCAGGGTGTAGATTTGCAGAATTTTGCATATACGAGATCTGTTTTAGGAATTTCTTCTGACTCTAGGATTTATCCTTATTTATTGTTAATTCCTGTATTTTTTGGGATTTTTATCGCAGCCGATGACCAAACAGTAGTTGTAACTATTCTTCCTGAGATTATTAGGGATTTTAAATTCACTACATATGAGTTGGACAGAGCATCATGGACCATTACAGGATATTTGCTTGGCTATATTGCTGCTATGCCCCTAATTGGTAGCATTTCTGATATTTTAGGGCACCGGAACATGTACATTTTTTGTATCATAGTTTTTTTAATAGGGTCTGCGCTAGTTGCTTTGTCTCAATCATTTTATTTATTGGTAGCAGCTCGGATTTTTCAAGCTGTAGGTGCAGGGGCTTTGATTCCAATTTCAATTGCTATTGTCGGGGATCTGTTTCCTAATAATAACAGGGCAATACCTTTAGGGATTCTAGGTGCTTGTGCTGAAGCAGGAGCAGTTATAGGACCTTTATGGGGTGGTTTAATAATTAAGGTTTTAGATTGGGAATGGGCATTTTGGATTAATATTCCTTTAGGTTTCGTGGTTATTTTAGGGGTGTATTTTTTTATTCAAGATAATATTCGTAGAACTGCACCCATTGATTTTATAGGTGGTGGTTTATTAATTATATTTTTATCTACTCTAACATTGGCACTTTCAAGGATTTCTAATTTAGATTCGATAATGTTTTACTTGTTAATTGCGTGCTTAATATCATTATTATTGTTTTCATTGAGAATTAGCAGATTTAGAAATTCATTATTACCTTCTGAGATGTTTTCTTCTAAAGTATTTAATGTTGTTCATTTGACACATTTAGTAATTGGTGCGGCTTTGATAATTTCTATGGTTACATTGCCGCTTATGGCAAATACACTTCTAAACATGACTCCATTAGATGGAGGATTGATGCTGATGCGTATGACTGTTGCTATTCCTGTTGGAGCCGTGATTGGAGCGATAATATTGAAATATTATGGCCATAGAACGCCTATTGTCATAGGCCTTGCATTGACCTCATTTTCCTTTTATTTAATGAGTAATTGGGGATTAGATTATCCAAATTATGAGACAACACTTCACCTTCTAATGTTAGGGTTTGGATTCGGTTTGGTAATCGCACCTATATCCTCTGCAGCAATTGGTGCAGTCAGAATTGAATTAATAGGAACAGCCGCTGCTACTATTACCGCAGCTAGGATTATGGGAATGACACTAGGGCTTGCAAGTATTACTGCATGGGGAATGTCTCGCTATTCAGAATTAACATACAAAATAAATTTTTCTCCGATGAGTCATGAAACATTTGCTGAGTCGCAAAATAGAATCATCGAAGGTATTACATTATCCGGATTGCAATTGTTCCAGGAATTTTTCTTAGTTGCATCTATTTTGTGTCTAATAGGAATGGTTTTTACAATATTTATGACTGAGAGAGCACAAAAATTATGAGTGATTACATGACTAAAGACATTGGGGTTTCTAATGTGTTTTTAACATGCTGAATAAACTTCGCTCCTTCAGCCCCATCTACGATTCTATGATCAGCTGCAAGTGTAGCCGTCATCACCTGAGCAATAGCTACTGAGTTGTCCTTTACTACAGGGCGTTGAGAAACTTTTCCTACTGCTAATATTGCAGATTGAGGTGGTTGGATGATAGCAACAAAACTGGTCACATCAAAGATCCCCAGGTTACTCACTGCGAAGGTTCCTCCAGTATACTCTTGAGAACGCAAACTTCCCGAGTTTGATCTTTGAATGAGATCTTTACTAGACTGAGCTAGCTCTTTAAGATCTTTTGAATCACAATCCATAATGGCTGGCATAATTAAACCTTCATCAGTTGCTATTGCCATACCAATATTGATCTGTTCGTTTAATTGAATATTTTCATTGTTGAAATATGCATTCATATTCGGGAATTCTTTTAAAGCTCCGACGCATGCAAGGATGATCATGTCATTAACCGAGACCCGAATACCATCGGGTTCTAAGGCCTTGTTTATTTGAGTTCGGACGTTCATTGCTTCAGTCATGTCTATGTCAGTAGAGACATAAAAATGAGGTTTCTCTTGTTTGCTGAGAGTAGTTACGCGTGCGATTTGTTGTCGCATTCTAGACATGGTTTGTGAATTGGAATCAGAAGGAGAATCTAACAGGGAGTCTGCCTCAGCGGTTGTAATTTCTGGTTCTGGTTCTGGTTCAATGAGAGGTTGACTAGTGTTTTGAGTTAATTGTGTGGACCCTTCTAATTCAACAGAGGGGTTATTATCTGGAGAGTAATTTAGGATATCGGTTTTTGTGATTCTCCCACCAGGTCCGGTTCCCACAACATTAATTAAATCAATTCCTCTTTCACTCGCTAACCTTTTAGCAATAGGAGATACTTTAAATCCTGCAGTTGTCATTGAGGGGTTTGGTTGTTGGTTGCTGGTGCTGAGGTTTAAATCAGATGGTTCTGTGTCATCGGCAGGTTTCTTAATTTGAGCTGAAGAGACTTCAGTTTGTATAGGTTCGGGTACTGCTTGTGTTTGACCATCGTCAATTGTAGCAATTGGTTTTCCTACCTCAATTGTTTCACCTTCAGCAACAAGAAGTGCTGAAATTTGTCCTTTGTTTGGAGATTCGAATTCGACAACAGCTTTGTCAGTTTCGATTTCAGCAATCACATCACCTACTGAAATTTCATCTCCTGCTGATTTGGTCCATTTTACTACGGTACCCTCTTGCATATCGTATCCCATTTGAGGCATATTAATATTTATTGGCATTTTAAATTTACCTCCAAGGGGATTAAATTCCTAGATTTTTACGTATTGATTCAGAAACTTCAAGCGCAGTAGGTATAGTAGCCGCCTCTAATTTTCCAGAGTAAGGGGCTGGAACATCTAATCCATTCACACGAACTACCGGTCCATCAAGGTAGTCGAAGGCAGTTTCATGGATACGGCTAGCAATTTCACCAGAAAATCCTCCTGTTAACCAAGTTTCTTCAACAATTACTGCCCTGTTTGTTTTTTGGACAGATTTGATGATGCTTTCCATATCAAGTGGTCTGAGAGTTCTTAGATCAATTACATCTGCTTGAATACCTCTGTGCGAGAGGATTTCTGCAGCTTCTTCCGCTATATGTGCCATTCTAGAATATCCAATGATCGTAATGTCTTTTCCTTCTCTACGGAAGGCCGCTTTGCCAAAAGGGATTTCATAGTGGGTTTTTGGCACTTTTCCTTTGATCCCATATAACAATGCATGTTCTGCGAAAATTACAGGATTATTGTCTTTTATGGCTGTGCGTAGTAAGCCTAATGCATCATAGGGTGTTGAAGGAGTTGCAACTAACAATCCAGGTATCGAAGCAAACATGCTTTCAAAACTTTGAGAATGAGTAGCTCCTAGTTGAGCTCCTCCTCCTGTAACTGTTCTGATTACTAATGGTACTTGGAATTGCCCGTTAGACATATATCGAAATCTGGCTACGTGATTAACAATCTGGTCCATAGCGACTAGACTGAAGTTTATGGTCATTAATTCAACTATGGGTCTTAGCCCTGCAACTGCAGCTCCTCCTCCTGCTCCAACAATTGCGGCTTCAGATATTGGTGTGTCCTTGATTCTTTTGTCACCATATTTTTCTAGGAAACCCCGTGTTACAGCATAAGGTCCACCATAGGCTCCTATGTCTTCGCCCATAATGAATACATCCTCATCAGATTCTAATGCTTCAGCGAGCGCAAAAGCGACTGCCTCTCTCAGAATCATTTCAGATTCGCCTTGTAGATTTAATCTAGCTTCAGGTTTTTGGTTAATTTCATTTTGAATATCAGACATATATATTCTCGAATAAAGTATCAGGTTCAGGTTCAGGACTATCCATAGCAAATTTTACTGCAGATTCGATCTCAGTTTCAATTTCTGTATCAATGTCGTTAATAGTTTTTTCATCAAATGACTGATCTTCTATCAACCACTTTCTGTAGTTGTCGATGGGGTCACGGTCTCTATGTTCTTCTACTTCTTCTCTTTCACGGTACATGGAAGGGTCTGCCATCGAATGTCCACGGTATCGATAACACATTGCTTCAATAAATCGTGGTCCACCGTTTGTTCGTATGTCTTCTACGATTTCTCTTGTGTGATTGTATACAGTACTTAATTGCATTCCATCAATCTGTACTCCTGGCATAGAATACGCCTCTGCCGCCTTGTAAATTTCATGGGCACCTCCAGCTCTAGCTCGATCAGCATGTGTTCCCATTCCATAAAGGTTGTTTTCTAAGAAGAAAATCATTGGTAGGTTCCAAACAGACGCAAGATTCATTGTTTCGTGAAAGGCACCTTCATTTACTGCTCCGTCTCCAAAATAACAAAGGACAACACTATCATCTCCACGGTATTGGTTAGCCAGAGCTATTCCAGCTGCCATTGGCATTTGACCAGCTACTATTGCATATCCTCCCATGAATTTTTTTGAAGCATCTATTAGGTGCATTGATCCACCTTTTCCTCCACTACTTCCTGTAGATTTTCCACATAGTTCAGCCATAGCGGTTTTGGATTCCATGCCTTTAGCAATTGCATGACCATGGTCACGGTAATGGGTTACTACATAATCATTTGAAGATAAGGCAGATATAGAACCTACAGCTATTGCCTCTTCTCCAATGTACAGGTGCAAAAATCCTTTTATATGACCTTGCATATACAGATTGGCACTTGCTTCTTCGAACCTTCTGATTCTAAGCATTTTACGATAAAAATCAGACAATTCACTATTAGCTAAATCATAAGCAAATCCACTCTTATCATTTGGTATTAATTCATCAATTGCCATATGGATTTCACCTCTCGGTACCTTTTGATTAATTATATATGAATTGCTTGGTTGGTTGCATCCAGCGCTGCTTCTTTTAGTGCCTCAGAAATTGTAGGGTGAGGATGGGTTACGAATCCTAATTCCTCATTTGTTCCTTCCAGGAATTTTGTGATTGCAATTTCACCTAATAACTCTGTTGCTTCAGCTCCGATAATGTGAGCTCCTAAAATTTCTCCTACATCCTCATCTAATATCAGTTTAATAAAACCTGAAGATTCACCAAGTCCTAGGGCTTTACCATTAGCGGAAAGAGGAAAGCGGCCAATAGAAAAATTTTTACCTAAATCTTTTGCTTGTGATTCAGTGATTCCTATGCTTGCTACTTGTGGAGAACAATAGGTGGCACGGGGCATAAAATTGTAGTCTAATGCAGGAGGGTTGAGTCCTGCAATATGTTCCACCACATTTACTGCCTGAGATGATGCAACATGAGCAAGGGGTAATTTTCCTGTAACATCTCCGATGGCAAAAATGTGCTCATGAGTGGTTTGCATATTATCATCTATGATTATGTAATCTCGTTCAGTTTCAATTCTTGTATTGGCTAATCCCAAATTGTCAGAATTTGCTTGTATTCCCACGCTCAATAGTACTCGATCAAATGATTGCTCTTGTGCCCCTTTAGAATCAGTAAAACTGACTACAGCTTGATCGTTTTCAATTTTGACTGAGTCTATGGAAGTACCTGTTTTAATTTTAATTTTTTTTCTTTTGAAGGAACGTTCAAGTTGCTGACTTATTTCTTCGTCTTCTAGAGGGAGAAGACGATCTAACATTTCAACTATTGTGACACTGGAACCATATGAACTATAAACATCAGCAAATTCACATCCTATTGCTCCCCCTCCAATAATCATTGTGTTCTCAGGAATGTTTTCTAGTTGCAAAGCTTCTTTACTAGTGATAACTATTTTTCCATCGACTGGAATTGAAGGTATATGTCTTGGACGAGCTCCTGTAGCAATTATTGTATTTTTTGCATGAATGGTTTCACCAGTTTCTAATATTTCAACAACACCTTCATTGTTAAATTGACCGGTACCTAGAATGGTAGTGACATTATTCTTTTTCAGAAGAAATTCAACACCACTTGTTAACCGTTTTACAACATCTCGGCTTCTGCTAATTGCTTTGCCAAAATCGGCAGAAAAATTATCTATTTCGATTCCAAATTCGGTAGAGTTTTGTACCAGTCGAAGTACTTCTGCATTCCTTAACAAAGCTTTGCTAGGTATACAGCCCCAATTGAGGCAGACGCCACCTATACTATCTTTTTCCAGGACGATAGTTTTCATTCCTAATTGCGCTGCACGTATTGCTGCTACATAACCGCCTGGTCCAGTACCAATTACTAAAATGTCACACTCAGCCAAATTTTCCCCATATCCCGCTTAATTTACATCTAGTAGATGTTGATGACATTTTACTACATTTCGAGTTGGCAAACAAAGGAGGAGCTCACGTTCCCAATTGTTGTTTTTAATATTTTCTTTTCGCTTGACAGTGTCATGGAGCGGTTCTAACATATTGCTGACGCCGAGGTAGCTCAGTCGGTAGAGCACAGCACTGAAAATGCTGGTGTCGACAGTTCGATTCTGTCCCTCGGCACACATAAATTTATGCGGAAGTGGCTCAGTTGGTAGAGCATCTCCTTGCCAAGGAGAAGGTCGCGGGTTCGAATCCCGTCTTCCGCTCCAAGTTTTTCTTATTAAGTGTTTTGGATAAGAAGGTTGGCTGCCCGGCGAGGAATCGAACCTCGGTCAAGGGATTCAAAGTCCCCTGTGATACCTCTACACTACCGGGCAACATCTTAACTACTATAACTTATGAATGATTGGCAATCTAGAGTTGGTTGACAGAAATTCAGAAACGCAATCTTGGTTTTTTAGAATTGGACGAAAAGTTTTCCTAAAAATATGCCAAATATTGTAGCTAATATGCCAAATATTAAACTTGCAGAAATATTTAATAGGGCTTTCCAGAGATCGCCATTATTTGCTAATTGAGTACTAGTCAACATTAATGTCGAAAAAGTCGTGTAAGAACCTAGAATGCCGACGGATGTAAATAATTTTACTTCAGCAGGCCATTGGTCTTGTTCTAAAATTATTGCGCTTATTATTCCTAGTAGAAATGACCCACTAATATTAACAATTAAAATCCCGAGTATTCCTGGTCCCAAGATTAATGAAAATAATCTGTCTATTGAATATCTAGCTACTGAGCCTATTGCACCACCTAACGCAATAGATGTAAGAATTGAAATTGACATGATTATCCTATGACCTTGGAAGTCCTAGCCCTCTGGTAGCGATGATATTTTTTTGTATTTCTGAAGTTCCTGATCGTATAGTAAATGAAATAGTATCCATCCATTCTATAGAGAGTCTGCCTTTCATAGGTGCCCAGTTATTATCGGGTTCCAACAAACCATATAGGTTTGCGCTATTAATTCCAAATCGTGAAATTTTTTGAGCAATTTCACTTCCAATAAGTTTTGATGCAGCAGCTTCGCGATTTGGGATTAGACCCTGAGATTGCATCCAACAAACTTTGTGAGAGAGTAATTTCCCTGCTTCATTGGATGTCCAAAGTTTCGAGTATCTTCGTCTGAATTTTGGCTCAGAAGATAAAGTGGAACCATTCAAGGTGGTGTTTTTAGATAATAATAAAATGTCCTCTAGATTTTTTTTGTTTGCAGAAAATCTACTTGCTCCAGATCTTTCAAAATCTAGACTCTTTGCTGCTATATACCATCCTTCATTTTCTTGTCCTACCATATTTTCTGCAGGTACTCTTACATTATCGAAAAAAATCTCATTAAAGTAATGAACACCAAACATATTTTCGATGGGTTTCACGGATATTCCTGGGGATTTCATGTCTACAATGAAAATGCTGATACCTTTGTGTTTTGGAGCATCTGTATTTGTTCGAGTCATTAGATAACAATGTGTGGATTTGTGAGCTCCGCTGGTCCAAATTTTCGATCCATTTATAATGTAATCATCTCCATCTTTTATTGCAGAAGTTTTTAGAGAAGCGAGATCGGAACCAGAACCAGGTTCACTAAAGCCTTGGCAAAAAATAGAATCTCCATTAGATATTGAGGGGAGGAATTTTTCTTTTTGATATTTTTCCCCATACAACATTAGCGTAGGTCCTACTAATTCAGTTCCAATGGTCATGTCTCTAGTTGGAGCTCTATAATAAGCCATTTCTTCACTGAAAATCATTTGGTCAACATGACTCATTTCCAATCCACCGTACTCTTTTGGCCAAGACATAGTTAGCCAACCCTTTTGTGCTAACTTTTTGGTTAAGAGCCTGACTTTGGGAAAATTTTCTTCAGTAAAATAGGTGTCAGGAAGTATGCCATCCCATTCTGAACCTAGCGTTTCTTCTAGGAAAGATCTTATTTCTTGTCTAAATTTTTTTTGAGATGAATTGAATTCAAGTTGCATAGGTTTTAATCAACTATACCAATCCTTGGTTTCGGACGTCGATTAAAGATTGTTCCACCGCTTGTAGGGTGGTTTTAATGTCATCTTGTGAGTGTGCGGCACTTAATATAAATCTTGTAGAAGTGGCATGAATTCCATTGTTTATTAATGCTAAGCTTAGTTGTTTTGAAAGATCATCAGTTCCCAGGGATCTGTTTTGTTGTGCTGCATTTGGATTGATGTCTGGATCTGCACTTGACTCATCAATTCCTATTCTTAAGAATGCAAGAGAACTAAGGTTTGTGGCACAACCAGGGATTTCCATTTTTTTTAGTACATTGTTTAGACCTTCAGTTAAACGGATTGCTCTTTCTTCAGCTACTGCATTAATATCTGTTGAGTCAATTAAATTAAGAGCTGTTACCCCTGCAGATGCTGACAGAGGATTAGCATTGAAAGTCCCATTGTGACCAATTCGATTATTCCTGTTGAAATCAGGATCTGAATTAGATTCAATCATGTTAATTATGTCGGCTTTTCCAGCTACTGCTCCTCCAGGTAAACCGCCTCCCAGTATTTTGGCTAAGGTGGTAAGGTCTGGGGTGATTCCGAATCTTGATTGGGCACCTCCTCTGGACACTCTAAAACCTGTAACTACTTCATCAAAAATTAGTACAGTTTCAAATCGAGTTGCTACATCCCTTAACTTTTCTAGAAATGATGAGGGGATTGGTTCAAGTCCCATGTGGGCACCTGTTGGTTCAATAATTATTCCAGCAATATCCTTGTCTCTTTCTAAAACCTCAGTTACTAGGTTGATATCACCAGGTTCAATCACAATCATAGTTTGGAGTGTTTCTTCAGGTATCCCTCCCATTCCATCTGTTGCACCAGCAGTTAGATAATCACTCCATCCATGAAAATGACCATTAAATTTAATAATTTTAGTTTTTCGAGTATATGCTCTAGCCATTCTTATTGCCATCATAGTAGACTCGGTTCCGGAACTGTGAAACCTTACTTTTTCTGCACTAGGTATTAATTTTTTCACTAATGAACCCCACTCGATTTCCAAGTCGGAATTTGCACTTAAGTGAGTTCCTAATGTGATTTGTTTTTGAATTGCATCAACAATTTGTGGATGAGAGTGGCCTAGGATCATAGAACCATGTCCTGTCCAATAATCAATCAATTTATTTCCGTCTACGTCCCATTTGTATGCGCCTGAACCTCTAGTAGCATAAATTTGAAAAGGGTTTTGTCTTCTGCCATCATGAGTTACTCCATCTGGAAAAATGTTTCTTGCTTTGTCGTGTCTTTCTGCAGAGCCTGGATGTAGTTCGAAATATTTCTTTTCTATGTTAGTAACCATGTAGAACTCCTCCAAAAAAGTGATTTTGTAAGACCACTTTAATATAGATTTAATATGTCTACAACCCTTTAGATTCAGTCAATTATTGTTGATATAATAAGATTTAAAGCTTTAAGAAAATGAGGGAATAATGAAAAGTTATTTAATTCATATTGAATGCACGTTGTGTGGGGTGTTACAGGATGCATCTAAAGTCCATCGATTATGCCCAGAATGCGGAGGGGTTCTATATCCAAGATATGATTTAAAATCTGCTGCAAAGGAATTTGATAGGGATGTGCTGAATTATAGAGATCCTACAATGTGGCGTTATTTTGAATTACTGCCAATAATCGATTCCAAAAACATTGTTACATTGGGAGAAGGTTTTACTCCGATTTTTGAGATTTCAAAAGTTGCTAAAGAGCTTAATTGTGAAAAATTGTTTGTCAAAGATGAGAGTTTAAATCCAACTGCAAGTTTCAAGGCTAGGGGATTGTCTGCAGCCATTTCAAAAGCATCGGAATTCGGAATTTCAAAAGTTACTATACCATCAGCAGGAAACGCAGGTGGTGCTATGACAGCGTATGCATCTAAGGCTGGTATGGAATCTTATGTTTTTATGCCCAAAGATGCGCCTGAAGCTAATCAAAAAGAAGTTTCTATTTCGGGAGCAAAACTTGAGTTGATTGATGGTCTAATATCTGATGCTGGAAAACTGTCAGCTCAACTAGCAGAAGAATTGGATTTGTTTGACGTTTCTACTTTGAAGGAACCCTATAGGGTGGAGGGTAAAAAAACAATGGGTTATGAGATTGCAGAGCAGTTTGATTGGTCTTTGCCAGATGCGATCATTTACCCTACAGGAGGTGGTACAGGCATTGTTGGCATGTGGAAAGCATTCGACGAAATGGAATCTATGGGATGGATCGATAGTAAGCGCCCCAAAATGTTTTCTGTTCAATCAGATGGTTGCGCTCCTATAGTTAAGGCATTCGAAGATGGCAAGAATCATGCAGATCCTTGGCTAAATGCCAGTACAATTGCTGCAGGGATTAGAGTTCCAGTTGCAGTAGCAGATTATTTGATTTTAGAAGCTGTGAGAGAAAGTGGTGGTAAGGCATTGACTGTAACTGATGAAAGCATGCTCACTTGGATGAAGACAGTGGCTTCTTTAGAGGGAATGTTTTTCTGTCCTGAAGGAGCTGCTACTTTGTCAGCTTTAAAGATATTGTTCGATGATGGTTCTCTATTACGCTCAGAAAGAATATTAATTTTAAATACTGGGTCTGGATTAAAATACTTGGAATTGGTTACATTAGCGAGCAATTCCAAAATGTCAAACTAAGGGAGAATTAATCATGTTTGTGATTGGAACTGCTGGTCATGTTGATCATGGTAAGTCGTCTCTTGTTCGATCACTAACTGGGATCGATCCTGACAGGTTTTCTGAAGAAAAGAAAAGGGGTCTAACAATTGATTTGGGTTTTGCTTGGATGGAATTGCCTAGTGGTAATGAGGTAAGCATAATTGACGTCCCAGGCCATGAAAGTTTTGTTAGTAATATGCTGACGGGAGTTGGTTCAATTGATTTAGCTTTGCTTATTGTTTCTGCTGAAGAGTCAGTTATGCCTCAAACAATAGAACACTTGTCTATATTAGACTTACTGCAAGTTAAAAAATGTATTGTGGTTTTAACAAAAACAGATTTGGTTGATGATGAGATTCTTCAATTATCTTCATTGGAAATTGAAGAATTGTTAATAGAAACATCATTTTCGGGGTCGAAAATTATGCCGGTTTCTATCGTTTCCGGTGAAGGTTTAAATGAGTTGACTTCTGAATTGGATCAGGTTTTGTCATCTGTCAAAAAAAGTTTCAGTGAAGGGCATCCAATGATGTCTATTGATAGGTCTTTTACTATTTCAGGATTTGGAACAGTTGTTACAGGCACTTTATTAGGGGGCAAATTGAATGTTGGTGATGAAGTTGAATTGAGTCCGGGACAAAAGAGAGCACGGGTAAGAGGCATACAAAGTCATAACAGAGATCTTGATGAAGTAATGCCCGGAACTAGAGTAGCGGTGAATCTTTCAGGTGTGGCTCATCATGAAATATACCGAGGGCAAGTTTTATCTACACCAGGTCAAATCAAACCTACCAATGCAATTGATGTTCAACTGACTGTTTTAGATAGTGCTCCAAATATACTTAGACATAATATGACAGTAACATTTCATCAAGGAACATCGGTTTCTCTTGCGAAATTAAGACTTTTGGAAGTTGATAATGCATCTGCTGGAGATGTTGTTTGGGCACAATTGAAAACAGATGATTATGTGTGTGTGAATCGTGGAGATAGGTTTGTTATTCGTTCTAATATGACTACATTGGGTGGAGGGGAAATTGTTCAAATTAATGCTAAGAGGCATAAGCGTAATGATTTTAAGATAATTTCACGTCTTGAGAATCTTTTTGAAGGAGATAGTTCGTTTTTGATTAAAGATTTGATTGAATCTAATGGGCCAATAATGTTTGAAGAATTGAGTACAAAGTCAGGTTTTACTCACGATTTATTAAAAAAAGAATTAACAAGTTTAACAAGCAAAAATTTGATTATAAATTTGGTAAATCCAGAAGTTGGAGAAACATATTACTATTCTTTTCTAGAATGGGAGAATGTTTGCAAAAAGATCGAGGATATATTGAAGGATTTCCATCAGGATTTTCCTCTTAGGACGGGATATTCAAAAGAAGCTATTCGGACAACCTTGCAAATTAATCAGAATGTTTTTTCTCTTATAGTTAATTCTTTGGAATGTAATGACTCACTAGTTGATAAAGGTTCTGTTTTGGCACTTCCATCGTTTGAAAGAAGAATTGATGTTGAGCAGGAACAAGAAATCCATAAATTTTTAACATTGCTTAATTCTAACGAATTTTCACCACCTTCAGATTTTGAAATTGATATGGAATTGTTGTCCTATATGGAATCTGTTGGATTGATTGTTATAGCTTCAGATAAGGTTGTATTTTCCATGGATTCCTATCAAAAAATGCTTTCTATGATTAGAGAATTCATTGATCACCATTCAAGAATAAGTCCTGCGGAAATGAGAGATTTGTTAGGCACAAGTAGGAGATATGTGATGGCTTTGGTAGATTATTTAGACAAAGAAAATATTACTCGTAGGATTGGGGATTATAGGATTCTGCGATAAAAATTCTGCTTGTGATATGATGTGTGAAAATCGGGAATTGGATGGATAAGAATTTGGAGAATATGTTATTAGTGGAGTTACATACTCGTAAGTTTCCTACGACTCATATGTCAGGGCTATTAATTGCTCTTCAAGCCACGTTGCGCGAGGTTGCTACCACATTTCCGGAATTCCGTAGAGATTTTGCAATCCAACCAAATCCAGTACTAGTAATGTCTCCGAATATTCAGAATAATCAATTCTTATTAAACTTCTCTTTTTTTTCTGGCCCAGATGGAGAACCAATGGAAGAAATGTCTGATAAAATTTTTTCAGAATTTATGGAACGGTTGTCTAAATTAATTAAAGACTCTTCTCAGCAGGATTTATGGGGGTCAACAGCTGTTTCAATGCCTCAAACATTTGAGTCTGAGGTCGATCGACGTATAGACCAGGCTAGGAATGAATTACGGAGGTTTCCAATTTCTAGGATTAAGTACGGTTCGCGGTCTGTCTTAATTAAGGGTATGCTTGCAGAGTTATCTTGAGTTTGTTGTTAAAAAATGATTTTCTAGTTCTTCTGAAATAATTGTAGTTATTTCTTCATGGCTGTCACATTTATTTGTAATTGAATCTTGAAAAAGAATGATCCTACTTGGAATTAAATCTCCAAAACCATATTTGTCATCTGATGGGATAATTTCTGAAATTCCGAGCAATTCATCTGTGTTGGTTAATCCTGAGCCTAAAAGGTGTTCAGGCTTTGCTTCGCGATCTATAACCATTTCTGCGTTTAGAATCTTTTCTTGAATATGTTGAGGTAATCCATCGATTACATTCGCAATAATAGATTCAAATGTCAATTTTTCAAGTTGCATTGTTTTTCCATTTAGGTTTTCTAAAGCTTACTTGACTAAGTGTATACTGTGCAATATATTGCGGCATCAATAAACTAATATTTTTTAGGAGTCACCGTGTTAGTTACAAAAGTTAAAACATTTAATATCTCTTCTGATAATCAGCCAGGATTTTTTATTGTGAAAGTTGAAACTGATGAAGGTATTTATGGACTTGGAGAGATTGGTATTAGGAATTGGAGTGGGTCTATCCAATATGCTATTGATCAACTGTCTCATTTGTATTTGATCGGACAGAATCCATTTTCTACTGAGCGAATCTGGCAACAAATGTTTAGAGGTGGGTTTTTCCCCGCTGATAGCGTTTATAGTTGCGCTATTAGTGCATTGGATATTGCATTGTGGGACATTAAAGGGAAATCATTGAATATGCCTTTATATGAATTGCTGGGTGGTCCTACAAGAGATAAAGTAATTGTTTATCCTCATAACAATATTGAGGACGTTGATTTATTGGTTGAAGATTGCAAATCACATGTTTCTGAAGGATGGAGGTTTTTGCGTTGGGGAGTACCGGGCACTGATCCTAAAGATCCTTCAATATTAGATCCTGCAAAGGCTATGGACTTGACAGAACAACAGATTGCTTCTGTTAGAGAAGCAGTTGGATATGATGTTCATATTTGCTTGGATTTCCATACACGATTAGACACCGCAGATTCAATTGCTTTATGCAAACGTTTGGAAAAATATAGGCCCTTTTTTATAGAGGATCCTATTAGATCTGAGAATCCTTCCTCGTATCGAACTTTGTCTAGACATGTATCTTTACCTATTGCCGCTGGTGAGCAATGGTCTAGTAAGTGGCCATTTCGAGAGGTGATTGAGGAGGAACTTATTAGTTATGCAAGAATTGATTTGTGTATTGTTGGAGGGATTACTGAAGCTTTAAAAATAGCTCATTGGTGTGAAACTCATTATATTGATATTGTTCCACATAATCCTTTGGGTCCTGTTAGTGCTGCAGCATGCATAAATTTATGTATGGCTGTTTCCAACGTTGGAGTTCAAGAAATGCCAAAACGTCCTGGGTCCTATGCTAATGATATTTTCCCAACTCAGCTGGAATGGAATGATGGGTATGTAAGAAATCCAGGTAGACCGGGTCTTGGAGTAGACTTTGATGAAGATTTGGCAAATTCAATGTCGTCTAGCCATGATTTGTCATGGCGTCCCCCCCAAATGCGCCGAAGTGATGGTTCATTTACAAATTGGTAAAGATTAGAAAATTTATTGTAGACTTTAATCCTAAATGTTATGATCAAACGGAATGAAAGATGTTCCGCAGTAGCTCAGTGGTAGAGCAGTCGGCTGT
Source organism: SAR202 cluster bacterium (assembly GCA_022447855.1). Lineage (GTDB taxonomy): Bacteria > Chloroflexota > Dehalococcoidia > Lucifugimonadales > UBA6927 > UBA6927. The sequence continues at coordinate 119,303 of JAKUTX010000001.1, read as the reverse complement.
TAACCGACCGGTCGTAGGTTCGAGTCCTACCTGCGGAGCCATTTTTGTAAAAGCTAGTTAATTTTTTAACTTGTGTTTAAATTTCTTGTTCAATTTATCGATTTTGGGTGATACAACAATTTGGCAATATGGTTGGTTTATGTTGTTGTCAAAATAATTTTGATGGTAATTTTCAGCGACAAAAAAATCTGATAGTTTGCTAAGTTCAGTAACAATTGGATTTGGCCAAGTTTTTGATTCTTCTAGTTCCGAGATTTTTTGTTCTGCTTTCAGGTGTTGCGATTCCGAGTGGGTAAAAATGGCAGAGCGGTACCTTGTTCCAATATCATAGCCTTGATAGTTAAGAGTGGTTGGGTCATGTATGGTAAAAAAAATATCTAAAATTTCTTCAAAAGAAATTATTTTTGGATAAAATTCAACTTGTACAGCTTCTGCATGGCCAGTTGATTCTGAACATACTTCTTCATAAGTTGGATTGTTTAAACTTCCACCAGTGTATCCAGAAGTGACTTTTCTAATACCTTCAACTCTGAGAAATACTGCTTCTACACACCAGAAGCATCCTCCTGCAAGTGTTGTAGTTTCGGAATTGTCGATTGCCATAGTTACTCCTAGATGTGTAAATGTTACAAGGGAAGATTTATTTTCATCCCAGTTTGAGAACTTCTAGTGACTGCTTCTGTGAATTCCATATATCGTACGCCATCGTAGAAGTTTGTGTGTGTAACTGGTTCAATGCCTCTAATTGCATTAATAAATTCTTCCTCCACTCTCCAAGAACCTTGTTTATCTTCAGGAATTTCTATTTTTTTGAGTTTCGAATCCTTTTTTGATCCTCCGAAAAGTGTCATGGTTTCAGCTTCTATCATTAATGTGGCATCTGTACCATAGATCCAAACATTGTTAGATGGAGCATGTCCTAATACAGTAGAAAGACGTAATCTAGCTGTTGGTCCTGAAGCTAATTCTGCGAGAATTTCGATATGGTCTGGGATTGTAATATGGTGACTTTTTTCATTTTCATCTTTTCTATACTTTACGTGGGTTTTTGTTAATGCGATAACAGACTCTGCTGGTCCAACCCATCTCATCATTGCTTCATACCATATGCCGAGTTGCATAATGTTGAACCCGCTGAGGTCCCTGTTGTGCCTCCAATGTAAATTTGAATTACGATCTACAAAATTCCCTTCATGTAAATTTAGTTCTACAGAGATTAATTCTCCAAGGTAGCCGTTCTGAATTAAGTCTTGAATGGTTTGATCGAGTTTTAAAGTATGTGGAGCAGGTACTATTTGGGAGACTAGGTTAGGATGGGCAAATGACGCGGCTAGCATTTCGTGTGCTTGAGAGGCATTCATTGCCATACGCGCTTCTGTAAGTACATGCTTTTCATTAGCCAAGCTTTCTAAAACCAGAGTTGAATGTAAGTAAGGCCAAGTACCTATACATATTGCATCACAATCATCAGCTTCTAGAAGTTCTTGCCAGTTGGCATATACATTAGGTATTCCAAATTCATCAGATATTTTTTGACCTGATTCAATCGATCTATTAGCTACACTAACTAATTCTACACCTTCAATTTTTTGAAATCCTGGGATATGTTTTAGTTTCGTGTTTCCGCCAGCACCAATAAATCCTATTTTAATTTTGTCATCATGCATGGCATTCTCCTATGTGGGTTTGAAAATCTTGCTTTGATGATTATATATTCAAAATGAAGAAAAAAAAACGATTGAATATAACTCACTAAAATATAAATTTTTCAACTATAGAACTATTGGAATTTGTTTGGCAAAAGATATAATTAATAGTTCATATTGTTCTAGTATCACTAACACACTGAAATCAACACACTAAAATCCTTTTAGGGAATCAACTTATGACTGACTCAACCAGGTCTTCTGCAGATTCAACTACTAGGATTGCAAGACGTGCAACGATTTTAGAATCTCTACAATATCGTGATTTTCGATGGCTGTGGCTTGGTTCTCTGGTTGCATATATGTCATTGAATCTTCAGATGTTAAATAGAAGTTGGCTAGTAGTGATTTTAGAAGACAATTCACCTTTAGCCTTGGCGTTGGTAATGATGTCATTTGCCCTGCCTATGACGTTTGTATCACCTATTGGTGGGGTTTTAGCAGATAAATGGTCTAAGAAAAAATTGATTGCAGCCAGTCAAATTGGTAGTGCAGTCGTCACATTTGGACTAGGTATTTTGGATTTCACAGGAGTGATTCAATTTTGGCATTTACTTGCGTCGGGTTTATTAAATGGTGTAATGATGGCGATAAATGTGCCTAGTAGGCAGGCAATAGTATCTGATATTGTCCCTAAGGAAGCATTAATGAATGCCATTTCTCTAAATAATTCTGCGATGAGTATTACTAGAATATTAGGTCCTGCCCTTGGTGGATTCATGATCGTTTATTTTGTAGATTGGATTCCATTGTTGGAGTCAGGGACTGCAGGAGTGTTTTTCGTGATTGCTGCGGTGTATATTTTTGCTGCTTTATCAATTCTACGAATAAAGACAGACGTTATTATTGAAAAAGATAAAGTTAAGTCTAGTTTTGGAAAAGACCTATTCTCAGGACTTATTTATGTTTTGCACCATAAAATAATTCGTGTTGTTTTATTTGTTAACTTAATTGGATCGGTTTTTGGATGGGCTTTTATGACATTGATGCCTGCATGGGCTAGAGTTGTATTGAATGTCAATGCAGATGATTTAGGGATTTTACTGACTGTGATAGGGGTAGGTTCGCTGGTTGCGACTTTAGGTCTGGCTTCACTTTCGAATTTCAAATATCGTGGAATTCTTCTCATTGCATCATGTCTTTTGTGGGGATTGTCTCTGGCACTTATCTCTAAAATGGATCAATTTTACATTGTGTACCCATTGCTATTATTTATAGGAATAGCAAGCGGTATTTTCATGAGTTTGGGAATGACGTTAATGCAATATTATTCTGAACCTGAAATGAGAGGAAGAGTAATGAGTGTGGCTGTAATGCCATTTGGCGTTTCCTCAATGAGCGCCGTACCATTTGGGATGATTGCTACTAAGATTGGGATTGAAAATTCTTTGATGATTAGCGGCATTTTACTTGTGTTTTTCACGATTTTAATTGTATTAGTTTTCCCGTTTTTTACAAAAGTAGAGTGATTTCAAAAAGATTTCTTTGGCTTGACTCATCAATAATATACTGCTAGCCTCACTACACTTGGAGGTATGATACCAGTGGATAACAAGCCATCTAAAGGGGATATACAAACAGTCTCAGGCATAATTTCTCCTGATAAATTGGGTGCAACGATGACGCATGAGCACTTGTTAATTGATTTTACATGTATGTTTTCAGAACCTGAAGACGCTCGATTTGTTAGTCTTGCTTACCAACCAGTTGATTTGACAAATTTAGGGTGGGTTCGCTATCACTCTTATATGAGTAGAGACAATTTGTTACTAGATGACGTAGAGACTGCAATTCGTGAAGCTAGTTTTTTTAAACATGCTGGTGGTGGAACAATTGTAGATGTAACTACTTATGGTATTGGACGAGATCCATTGGGGTTGAAGAAAATTTCTCAAATTGCAGGTATAAATGTAATTTCTGGAGCAGGTTTTTACGTGAATGCAGTTCATCCGGAAAATATGGATGAACTTTCTGAAAGTTATTTGTCTGAAAAGATTGCTAATGAGGTATTGGTTGGTATTGATGGCACTGATATTCGAGCTGGTATTATTGGAGAGATAGGGTGTACTTGGCCATTACATAAAAATGAACGAAAAGTTTTGAGAGCAGCAGCTATTGCACAGAAAGAAACAGGTGCTCCAATATTAATTCATCCAGGCAGAAATCCTAAAGCACCTATTGAAATTTTAAATATTCTTTCTCAGGCTGGTGCTGATATTACTCATACAGTAATGGGTCATTTAGACCGTACTATTTCAGAAGTATCTGATTTGTTAGAAATAGCTAACTCGGGTTGTTATTTGGAATATGATTTGTTTGGTAATGAAACATCATATTATGCTTTGGGTGATATTGTAATGCCAAATGATGCACAAAGAATGGAATATATTTCTGCATTAATATCAAATGGTTTTGGAGACAAGATAGTTGTCTCTCATGATATTTGCCACAAACATAGCATGAGTTCCTATGGTGGACATGGATATTCTCATATTCTTGAGAATATTGCTCCACGAATGGCTCAAAGAGGTTTTACGAAAGATCAAATTAACGCAATAATTATTGAAAACCCTGCTAGGTTACTGACATTCTCATAAAATTTAATAGTTATTCATTTGGTCTAGGGCATATATTTTAAAAACAAATTTCATTCAAATTCATTTTCGGAGTTTTTAATGACTAGTAGAAAAGATTTAGACAAATTTTCAAGTTCTGTTTCTTCATCCGAAGTCTTGGGAATTGAATCAGATTCTGAAACTTGGGGATTTTCTACCAAGACTGAAGGCCCTCAAGGCAAATTACCCTATACATCCGATTTTTTAATCAATGATCCTAGTGGCTATCATTTTGGTATGAGCCAGAATGCTGGTATGGGTTGGAATCCTTCAGAACTTTTACGAAAACAATTTGCAATATTATCTACATTGGGTGGAATGAGAAATCCAGATGGTAGTCCTATTGCCTTGGGTTTACATATTGGACATTTTGAATTGACAGAGCTGATTGAAGCTGCTTCGATAGAGTTGAAAAATTTAAACACCATTCCTTTTGCTATGTACTGTACTGATCCATGTGATGGAAGATCTCAGGGGACTCCTGGGATGCTAGATTCCTTGCCCTACAGAAATGATGCTGCACAAGTTTTCCGTAGATTAGTTAGGTCAATGCCAACTGCTAGAGGCGTAATGGGTATTGCTTCATGTGATAAGGGTTTGCCGGCAATGATGATGGCGTTAGCTGGTATTCATGAACTTCCTGTAGTTATTGTTCCAGGTGGATCCACTTTGGCGAATGAAGATGGTGAAGATACAGCGATGATTCAATCCATAGGAGCACGGTTTGCTCAAGGGGAGGTTACTTTAGATTATGCGCAAGAAATGGGATGTAAAGCGTGTGCATCTCCAGGTGGAGGATGTCAATTTTTAGGCACTGCAGGTACGTCTCAAGTAATTGCAGAATCACTTGGTTTAGCGGTTATTCATTCCGCTATTTCTCCATCTGGTAGTCCGGCATGGATTGATATTGCGAAAAGATCCGCAAAAGCCTTAGTTTTATTAGAACAGATGGAAATTAACTCACAACAAATTTTGACTGATGCTGCTTTTAACAATGCCATGCTAGTGCATGCAGCATGTGGCGGTTCAACAAATTTGTTAATTCATTTGCCAGCAATAGCGCATTCTGCTGGACGTGCGAAAATGGATGTGAATGATTGGAATAATGTTAATCGTCAAATCCCCAGATTGGTTGATGTATTGCCCAATGGCCCTAATGGGTTTCCTACGTCCCAGATGTATTCTGCTGGAGGTGTTCCAGAAGTAATGCTTCATTTGAGGAAAATGGGGCTATTGGATACATCAGTGATGACAGTTTCTGGTCTTACACTTGGAGAAAACTTAGATTGGTGGGAGCAATCTCAGAGAAGATTCGAAGTTAGAAAATATTTAAAGGAAGTGGATAAGGTTGATCCCGATGATGTGATTATGACACCTGATCAGGCACGTTCAAAAGGACTGACAAGTACAGTTACATTTCCTTCAGGCAATATTGCACCAGAGGGGTCAGTAATTAAGAGTACTGCGATTGATCCAGAAGTTGTGGACTTAGATGGGGTATATCGGAAAATTGGTCCGGCTCGAGTATTTACATCGGAAAGTGCGGCGATTGCAGCAATTAAGAGTTTAGATGATGAGAAGAAGATTAAGCCTGGGGATATCATGGTTATGACATGCGGTGGTCCAATGGGTACTGGAATGGAAGAAGTTTTTCAAGTAACTGTAGCTTTGAAATATTTGTCATATGGGAAAGAAGTGGCATTAATAACTGATGCAAGGTTTTCAGGAGTGTCTACAGGTGCCTGTATTGGGCATGTGGGTCCTGAAGCGCTTGCAGGTGGTCCAATTGGAAAGATTTTAGAAGGTGATCTTGTCGAAATTGAAGTTGATAGAGTTAATCTGTCAGGGACAATAAATTTGGTTGGAGAAAATGGAAAGAACTTAGGAGTGGATTGGGGGACGCAACAATTATTGGATAGAGAGACGCAAAGTGATCTTAAACCCCATCCTTTACTTCCGGATGATTCCAGATTATGGGCAGCGCTTCAGAATGCTTCTGGGGGGACTTGGGGAGGATGTGTTTTTGATGTGGAGAGTATTGTTGAAACTCTTGAAGCTGGGAGAGAGGCATTAAAAAACAAATAGTTTTAATTGACTAAGATGCCGAAATTTGATTTTGTGCAAATTTCAATTCTGTTTCCATCTTCGTCAGAAATATAGAATGCTCGTTGCCCGTCTTTCCTAGTGGATATCGGACCTTCTATTTTGATTCCTTTTGATTTAATAGATTCTGCACAAGCTTCAATATCATCTACTTCAAATGCTCCATGATGAGAGGGGATAGAAGGAGCATCAGGGTTTTCTATTAGATGTATCATTCCTCCACTAGGTAACTGCAACCATATCAAATTTTCTGAATCTACTTGTTTTGGAATTGCTTCCACGCCTAAGATATCCCTCCAAAATTTCGCTGCATTAGTTTTGTTAGTTACTGTATACGTCAGGTGGTTGATAGCTTTCAATTGAATTTTATCGGTTTTCATAATTCCCTCCCAATTATGTTTTGAGATAGATTAGCAAATTTGTGTATGCAATGAAATTTTTTTACAATGATACAATTAAATTCTAAGGAGACCTTGATGGGAAAAATTGATAATAGATTAAAGGAATTAGGCATTAAATTACCAGAATCTGCTGCACCTATTGCGAATTATGTTCCTGCAGTAAAGACTGGATGCTTGTTATATTTGTCTGGTATGGGCCCTGCGAATAAACCTGATGGAACACAGTACCTAGGAAAAGTTGGAAGTGATTTAAGTATTGAAGATGGTTATGATGCTGCACGACTAACAGGTATAAATTTACTTGCAAGATTGAAGTCTGAATTGGGAGATTTTGATAAGGTCACAAGGATTGTGAAGTTGCTTGGGATGGTTAATTCAGATTTCGATTTTGACCAGCATCCATCGATTATCAACGGTTGTTCAGATTTACTTGTCGAGGTGTTCGGAGATAAAGGCAAGCATGCTAGATCGGCTGTTGGAATGTCAGGTTTACCGAACAATATTCCAGTTGAAATTGAAATGATTGTTGAAATATCTGACTGATTAGTTAGGCTAAGACTTTCATTTTGTAACGAGATTTAAGTGTTTTGCCTTTGGAGAATCTTGATAGGGTTAGTTCGGATATATCTATATTTGTTGATGTTCCACCGACGATTAAATCAGACATTGTTAGTCCAATCATTGGGGAAAGTTTAAATCCATGTCCACTGAAACCTGCTGCTAAGTATAATCCATCAATATCCGTAGGTTTACCTAATATTGGGTGCCAATCAGGAGTTATGGTGAATAAGCCTGACCACCCGCCGAAAAAATGTGAATTTGAAATACCACCTAATCTTTTTGACAAATTCAGGAATGATTTTCGGACAACATGTTCATCTACTCCTTGGTTAAAACTGTCAGGTTCGGAATTCTCATCCTCTCCCGTTCCAATCATAGTGATGTTATTAGATTCGGGTCGAACAGATAGTCCATTGATTGTGTCTCCAATTATAGGGTGATTGATTAGTTGGTCGGATGTGTTTTTTAGTAAGATCACTTGGTGACGCACTGTCTTTAATGGGAGTTTTATTCCCAATTTGGCCATAAGAGTTTTTGTCCAAGGTCCTGCAGCTATAATCAGAGTGTCAGTAAATATTTCCCCATTTTTAAATTTGATTGATTGAACTTTGTGGTCTTTAATATTGATGCTTTCAACAGGTGTGTTAAGTAGAATTTTTGATCCCATTAATTTAGATTTCTTTGCAAATCCATTGGTAACTAGATGGGGGTCAGCAAAACCTGATTCTGGTTCGAAACACATTGTTTCATTATCTGATATGGAAATTGAAGGTGCGATTTCATCCAAATCGTTTTTTGAAATAATTTCTGTTTTTATACCTTTAGATTGCATCATTTCAAGATTTTTTTGCATCGATGCTTTTTCACTAATGTCAGTAATTAATAAATATCCAGTTTGGGTATAGCCAGAACTACTTCCAGTAATATCAGGGAAATTTTTGAAAACCTCCAAGCTTTTCGATGCAAGTAATGTGGTTACTTCGTTCGAATAATGCATTCTCAAGATGGCTTGAGACCTTCCAGTTGATCCACTTCCGAGGGAGTTTTTTTCCATAAGTATAGAATTTACTCCTTTTGAAGCGAGGAAGTACTGGATGCTAGTACCTATTACTCCTCCTCCAATAACTACTGCGTCAGCAAATTGATTCATAATTCAATTTCCAACCTTTTTTCTTAATTTCAATCGTTAAAATTGGTAATTAATCTGCCCGACTTTTTGCCAGTGTACTCACCTGATTTGATGGAGTGGGTTCCATTTACAAATACATCTTTAATTCCAGATGGGTATTCAAAAGGATTGTCAAAGGTTGCATTATCAGTAATATTATCCTCGTCAAAAATCACAATATCTGCAGCAAATCCAGGTGCTATTCTGCCTCGATTAAGTAATCCTAATCTGGAAGCAGGTAGTGAAGTCATTTTTCTAATTGCTTCTGTTAAAGGCATAAGATTTTTTTCGCGGCAAAATTTCCTTATAAATCTTGGGAAGGTACCAAAATTTCTTGGATGAGGTTTTCCACTGGATAATGGACCTTCGGTAGAAAGGGAACTACCGTCTGATCCTACTGAAATTATTGAACTTTGTGCAATTGTTTCCACATCCTCTTCACTATAAGTATGTAATATTACTCCACCATCAGATTCCATGAATAGTTCAATAGCTGATTCTTCTGCGGTTGAATTATTATGTGTAGCTATTTCAGCTAGGGTCATGCCTTCGAATTCAGGTTTTGGAGAATGTCTTGAAATGACAACATTTTCAGGAGTTCCATATTGTGCAATTCTGTCTCGGATTGCCACTAGTAGATTTTGTTTTTCATCTGCATCATTAATGAGAGATGTAGTAGCATTTCTACCTCCAGCAAGAGCCCATTGTGGTATTAATGCCTGAGATAAAAAAGTGCTTGAAGCGGTATATGGATATTGGTCACCTGCAAGATCAATTCCGTCTCTGATTCCTTGCTCCATCATTTCTAGGATTTGATGACCCATCCCCCAAACTGAAGGCCCTTTGCATTTGACATGTGATATTTCAACTTTTGCTCCAGTTCTGCGTCCGATTTCTATTGCTTCACTGACAGCGACTAATAAACCAATTGACTGACTGCCCTCGTCACGCATATGAGTAGAATATAGTTTTCCACGTTTAGCAGCCTCTTGGGAAATTTCTATTATCTCTTCTAAGCGTGCATAGTTGCCTGGTGTGTATACCAGGCCAGTAGAAAATCCCATTGCACCAGCATCTAAACTTTCAGAAACAAGATTTCTCATGTTGTCTAATTCTGCCAAATTTGGCATTCGAGGGTCCATTCCTAGCACACATGCTCTGATAGTGTTATGTCCAACTTGAAGAGCAGTGTTTATTGGCATTTCAGTTGATTTTAGTACGCTTATGTATTCTGAAAAACTGGGCCAATCAGTTCGAATACCTTCAGCAGATTCTGCGAAAGTTGTATTTCTATAAATCTCTATTGCGGGGCCTTTTAGTGGGGCTGAGAAACTGAATCCACAGTTTCCATTGAGTTCTAAAGTAACTCCTTGCCGCAATTTGCTTTGGGCATTTGAATCAATTAAAAAAGATGTGTCGCTATGGGAATGTAGATCAATAAATCCCGGGCAGATGATGTTTCCTTCTGCGTTTATAGTTTCTAATGCATCTTGTTCTATTGAGCCAATTAGCACAATTTTATCATCTGAAATTCCAATGTCTGCATGATATGCAGGGCTACCCATGCCATCAATTATTAGTCCATTGTGAATTTTTAGGTCTAACATATTCGAGTATTAATTGGGGAAGTCTACAGCTTTATCTTGATATTCTAATTCGGTAAGTTTTTCACCATTCATAATATGGTTCGTTACAACCTTCTCTACATCGTCAGGTCCAACGGTGTACCATGTTCCTCCCATATCGGCTGATGGACCATAAATAATTATATTACCTTGAGCGGTATTGCAGACACCATGAGCACTTGTGCATCCAACATTTGAGATAGTTACATCATCTCTAAGGTCGTACTTTGTGAGAGCCAAATCGAATTGTTTTCTCAGTTCTAGTCCCCCTTTGTCACCGCAATGGCGTTTATCGGGTGCGCCAGATGAATGGGTGCAAACAAGTAAATGAGTTTTGTAATTAGGCATTGTTTTCCTCCAAAACATTTTGAGTTTCAATGAATTCTATCAGATGTGTTTTCCATATTTCTTTTTCGATTGATTGTAGCGCTTTAAGTCCTGGTCTGTGAACGGGTAATCTTCGTTCAATTTGGTCGAATTTCTTCACAGACGGACATCTTAAGTGGAAATTTGAAATCACATGTTTGTCACCTCCAAAAAAAATATAGTCGATTTCATTTTCATAGGGTGTGAAAATCCTTTTTGCAGTGTCACATATTTTGTCAAACAATTCTTTTATTTGACGTTCTCGTCCTCTTTCAAATCTTCTTTGAGAAGAACCACCTTTTTTGTGTCTGTTTTTAACCAGACGAGAACCGGTTTTTGATGATTGTAATTTATGATCTTTAATTACACCTATTGCATAATTGCCTAATCTTATGAGTACTACTGCAAAGGTGGGGCAGTTGTTCAACAAATCTATAATAGGTTTTGATTTGAATCCAGGGAATGATTTTTCAATCATCATTGGCAAAGGAGGAATTAATACTGTGACTTTGTTATTTCCTACAAAGATTACAATTCCATTGTCTAAAAAGTCTATTTCATTAATAATTTTCTGTATTTTTTGATCTGGAATGTTTTTACTATCGAAGCCTCTTGGAAAAAAAATGGTTTCTTGGCACCAACTCTCTGAATCTATTTGATTTAAACTTGATATCGTTCTTTGTGGAGATAGATAAGATTTCAGCTGGATTTGAAATTCTTTATATACATTATTTTTAGGTGCTATTGGATGAACCATTTTAATGCCTAAATTATTGTTTCCCCACAATATCTAAATATTTTTGGGATGCATGTTCGATAATGATTTCTAAATCTTCTTTTAATAAGAACTTTTTATCTATCAAATCTAGTGCGTCAGTCTTAACTCTTTTTAGATATTCCTCTTTTGAAGAATACATTTGAGAAATAGCTACTCGAGGATCATTGTTTGAATTCGCTTCTATTTCATTAATTGGAAGAGGTATTGTTGATCCCGCAAGACCTCCAGTGATTCCAATTGGCAAATGTGGGGCTCCAATACTTGGATGTCTTAAATTCCACCCAAAATAAGTTGCCAGAGGTGAAGAAATATCAGGTAGACGTACGCCAGCAATCTCATTGAAAGTTCCGTCAATTTCAGAGACTATAGAAGGGAAATGATTTTCTTTATTTGATCTGTCAAAAGTGTGTAAGAGTTTTGATTGTGGAGAAACGCTGGGGATTTTCTCTAATTTCGACATGACATTTTTTGAGTTAACAGCAGTTTTGTTGAGAAATTTTGGATGTTCGCTTTTTGGTGGTTCTATATTAGATTTAACCCATAGATTCAAGTTCGATAAACAGGCTCGTAATAGCGGCCTGTAATCAACAGTATTAAATGGAAATTGTCCTACTATTCCATCAGGACGTTGTTTTGGGGGAGGCCATTTGGCAGCCCCGTGTTGTGTGCCACTAAAATGATATCTCCGTACATTTTCCGAATCTTCCGATGCATCATTTTCCCCATCTAGATTGATATGTATTAGAGCAGCATCACCTCTCCAATACTCGGCTGAAGTGTTTGTGAACATTATTTTTGGAGTAGTATTTGTAGATCTTGTTTTGTCCAGTAGGGAAACATATTTTGAAGAATTATTTCTTGATTGAGCAGTGTCAGTAAATGGAAAAGGGTCAGGTAGAGTATAAAAAATATCTTTTGAGGGTTGTGCAGTTGAAAAATTAAATTCTCCTCTATTTCCTCCTGCTACATGTGCAACAATTCCATCTAATGCGATTTTCCCGGACTGGTTCACATTAGCTCCTTCATATAGATAATTTCTTAGGAATCTTCCACTTTGTGATTGTCCGAATGCATAAGCGAAATTAATTTTTTCGGCAACGGGATTTTCATTATTATCGTTTTCATATTTTAGGAATGAGCTGAAATCTCTTATAACACTAAATCCAATACCAGGCATGGAGTGAGTTTTAGGAATAAACGATAATTCATAAATAAGGCCTGGTTCAAATCCATCAGGTTTGTAGATGCAAGCCTCTCCATTTTCGGAATTTTCGGAAAATGACCATTCATTTCTTTGTACTAGTTTTGGGCTAGCATGTGGATGTTCCCTAGATATTAATTCTGCAGAATCTAGAAAATCTTCATTAGGTAACCAGGTTTTGTGATCTCTGTGAGATAAATTGAAATAATTAGTTGGGTTATCTGATTGGAACCACATCAGCATTTTTTGCTTTTCTCTGTCTAGGTTTTCAGGATCAATAATTGGAACATTTTGCATAGTCATTAGTCCCAAATCATTTTTAGTGACGTCTGTTTGCCAACCAATAAATCCTATTGAATAACCTTCGTTCATTAGGAATCCATTGCCTTCGTCTAGTGGTGCGCTAGGATCAGTGATGGTTTGATCATTGCTGTTAAAAGCATTGAGGACAGTCTTTCTTCCACGATTTAAAATATCGATTAGAACACTCTGGTTGCTATTAGACATGTTTTCAGGTTTTAATAGTACGAAATCAGCACTGAACGATTCATAACATAAATTTTGTGAGGAACAATTTTCAGTATGTGAAAGGTTGTTCCCTAAACCATCGATGAATTCATCGATCGGGTTATGTCTGCTCACCCTGAAATGAGCGGTGCCTTCTAGTTGCTCGTATCTGCCAACAGTTCCAAACGTTTTCCCATTGAAAGTAATAAATCTGTTCTTGATTTCTAGTTTTGAAAGACTCATTGCAATCCCTTTGTTGTGATAAAAGCTTGAAATAGATTGGTTGATTGTAGCATATCAAAATGTTTTAAAATGTCATTCTAGAGAGCTTAAATCATTCGTTCGTTCGGACGATTGAGAAATTCTGACTAGACATTCCAAGATTTGAGTTTTACACTCCAACCATTAATGTTTTTCGAGGTTTGTGATGAAGATTGCTGTCGGCGCTGATCATGCAGGATATGACTTAAAACAAAAAGTAGTAATGTTTTTAGATGAATTCGGTGTTGAAGTCATTGATGTCGGAGCACATGAATTGGACGATTCAGATGATTATCCTGATTTTGCTCTTTTGCTTGGTAGAGCTGTTGTTTCAGCTGAAGCAGAGCGCGGCATAATGTTGTGTGGAAGTGGAGTTGGTGCAAATATTGCTCTAAATAAAATTGATGGAATTAGGGCCAGTGTTTGTCATGACATTTATTCTGCTCATCAGGGAGTGGAGCATGATGATATGAATGTTCTTTGTATAGGCGGTAGAATAATTGATGAAGAATTGGCAATTGATTTAGTCAAGTCATTTGTAGAAGCGAAGTTTACTTCGGAAGATAGACATATGAGAAGGCTAAAAAAAGTTCTCAATATTGAGAAAAATCATAACTGAATTAACTGTATTCTGATCCCATCAAGCATGCTACTGGCATTTGGGAAGATTCGGCTTCAATGATTGCTTCCGAAATGTAATTGACGTCTTCATTAGTCTCTATTAGATAATGTTTTATTCCAAGAGCATTTAACATTGGTTCCGTAAATTTACCTGCCGTATCAGTCATTTCTTTGCCTGAATTCCACCCTCTGTATCCTATAATCATAAGGATAGGTAGATTGAGGTCTATACCCATCCCCCTTAAAGAATCGCCTGATTCTAAAAGTCCAGTATTTTGAATCATCACGATTGGTTTTTTGCCGCCTACCCACAGTCCAGCAGCAATTGGTAAAGCTTCGCCTTCTCTGCATATAGGGATTATGTCAATTGTGTTTTCTACTTGCATTGCCTTGTACATAAAATTTGTTTCGCTATCTGGAAGCCAGACTATGTGAGAGATCCCATTTTTTTTAAGTTCAGTAATTACTCTATCAGGTGTTAATTTTTGATTTGTCACTTGATCATCTCCAAATTTCTGCATTATCAGTTGGTTGGTAACCAATGGTAGAGCGTGCATTTTCTATGTCCCAAAAACGCCAAAAATTATTTGATACGCCGTAGAAAATATCAAACTTCACATTATTTGGAGCTTCAATTGAGCATGAGACAAGTTTTTCAAAATCATTATGTGTAATCAAAGTTGCAAAATTCCGAGCATTTAAGGGTTTATCTTCCGCATTAAATGTCCCGATTCTGAGGCATATCACAGATAATCCAAATTTATCTGAATAATATCTTCCCGCAGCTTCTCCAAGAGCCTTTCCAATACCATATGGCCCATCGGGTCTAATATCCATGTTTTTTGTTATATATGGGATATTGGAAGGGTCTAATCTGTCGTATTTCCCGGAAATAATTGAATGATACGGGTCATCATATTCGTACATTCCAGTTACGTGATTTGAACTAGCAAAGATTAATCTTTTTACACCAGATTGTTTTGCAGCTTCGAGAGCATTGTACATACAGGGGATGTTGTTTTCTGCGATGATTTCCCAAGGGCTTGTAGCACTTGGGATCGATGCCAGATCAATTACTGTATCTACTCCTTCGAATGCTTGTAAATACGATTTCAAATTTTTCCCGTCTATGCTATGGAAATCTTGGATGTTTCCAGGGTTTTTCAAATCACATCCGCGTATTTCATATGTTGGGGATAGGCGATTTAAAAGGGCACTACCTATAATTCCTGAAGACCCGGTAATTAAAATCTTCTTTTTGCTCATCTCCACCTCTGAATCTAGCGTATTGGGTCATAGTTCACATTATTGTATCACTCAGAGAATGACTAAACGAGTCAAGGAATTTTCTCAACATTCGGAAAAAAAATATCTGAAACTGATTGTAGCTTCAGTATGAAATCCTTACCCTTAAACTATAAATGTTTTCGAGGGTGATATATGCAAGCTTTTTGTTTACGATGCAATGTAAATAGTGATATTATCAATTGCAAAGAGGTAAAGCTTAAAAACGGGCGTACTGCATTGCAAGGCAAATGTTCTCTTTGTGGTGCAAGCTTATTTAGGATAGGAAAACTTAAACAAGTAATTCAGTAGAATCAGAGTAAATTTTTCAATAAATTAGGTGATTGATGAAAATCGACGAAATTAGAGAGTCCTTCTTGTCATATTTTGAAGGTGAAGATCATTTAAGAATGTCTAGTTCTTCTTTGATTCCAGTTGGTGATCCTACGCTTCTTCTTACTACAGCAGGGATGGTGCAGATCAAACCATTTTTTGTGGGAGAATCAATTCCCAAAAATCCCAGGATGACTTCTTCGCAAAAATGTTTTCGGGCTGTAGATATTGAAGAGGTAGGAGATGCAACTCACCTAACCTTTTTTGAGATGTTGGGGAATTTTAGTGTTGGCGATTACTTTAAAAAAGAAGCGATGGCATTTGCACTTCAGTTTTTGACGGAGAATCTAAATTTAGGAATCGAACGGTTCGCTGCTACAGCGCATCTTTCTGATGATGATTCTGTTAAGTTGTGGATCGAATTAGGAATCAAGAAAGATCGGGTTTTTAAATTTGGAGACAGTGAAAATTGGTGGGGTCCTGCTGGCTCTGAAGGTCCTTGTGGCCCATGTGCCGAACTTCATTATGATTACGGGTCTCAAACAGGATGTCTGAAGGAAGATTGTGCTCCGAATTGTGAAAACCAAATTGACGAATTCACGAAATGTAACAGGTTTGTGGAGTTGTGGAATTTGGTATTTATGCAATATTACCAAGATTTACAAGGTAAGAGAGAGTTGCTTCCTTCACCAAGTGTTGATACAGGAATGGGATTAGAACGTCTTGCAGTTATTTTACAAGATGTAGAAACGATATACCAAACGGATTTGTTTGATCCTTTAGTTAAGAAAATAATTGAGTTTTCAGGCAAACAATATGGCAAAGATTTAGAGGTTGATTATGCGATCAATGCCGTTGTGGAACATTCTAGAAGTGCTACTTTCTTGATTGCAGATGGTGTTGTTCCAAGCAATGAGGGACGAGGGTATGTGCTTAGACGTGTTATTCGTAGGGCAATTAGACAAGCTAGAAAACTTGGTATAACTGATTCCTTCATAAATGAAATATCTTCATTGGTGATTGAAAACATGAAATCTGTTTATCCAGAGTTAGGTGCTCACAGAGACTTTATAAAAACTGTAATTTCTTTGGAAGAGACAAGATTTCAAGAAACAATCGATAGGGCTATGCTGCTGCTGAATGGTCCGGGTGGTTTTGTAACTATAAGACAATTATTAGCAGAAAAAGTTAACCTAAGTGATTTTTCAACTAAGAAGGATGTTAAACATTTAGAAAGTTTGTTTCAAGATTCATTACATCAAATTGATCCTACAGGGAAAGATGCTTTTGAAAAATCTTCTAACCAAATCCTAGAATCTCTTAGGGTTTTGGATTTTGCCAAATCAAAAAACCTTAAGGAAGAAATTATTCAAAGAGTGATGACAATTTCCGGAGTAGAGGCATTTTTGTTGTGGGATACATATGGGTATCCTGTAGAAATGACAATTGAAATTGCAAATGAGAATAATATGAAAGTTGATATGGATTTGTATGCATCTGAGTTACAGGCGCAGCAATCAAGAAGCCGATCAGACTCGAATTTTTCTGGTGATAGAGCGAAAATTAGAATTTATGAAAGTATGGGATTGGGTGCGACAAAATTTGTTGGTTATGATGCTCTAACTAATTCTTCTCCAATTGTTGGAATTTTGGTGGATGATGATGTTGTTGATCAAGCATCTGAAGGTGACGAAGTCGAGATTGCTTTAATGGAGACGCCATTTTACTCAGAAGGTGGTGGGCAAGTTGGTGATGCAGGAGTTTTGAATGGGAATGAAGGACAAATAGAAGTATTTGATACACAGTCAGTGACACCTGATTTGGTAATGCATTTTGGTGTTGTGAAAAAGGGCAAAATTTCTATGGGAGAAATTGTGGATTCTTATGTTGATCCAGTGCGTAGAGAAAATACTGCTAGGAATCATACAGCCACTCATTTATTACATTCTGCACTTAGGCAAGTTTTAGGTGAGCATGTTCGTCAGGCTGGATCTTTAGTAGCTCCCGATCGCCTGAGATTTGATTTCACGCATGTCAAGCAATTAACTGATGATGAGATGCGTCAAGTCCAAACATTGGTTAATGAAAAGATACGCTATAACGCGAAGGTTCTTAAAAGTGAAGATTCTTATACTACTGCTATAAGAAAGGGTGCGTTGGCATTTTTTGGCGATAAATATGGTGAGACAGTGAGGTTGATTGAAATTGCGAATGGTGAAACATTCAGTTTTGAAGTTTGCGGAGGAACACATGTTAGGCGTACTGGTGAGATAGGAATTGTTCTGGTGTTAGGAGAAACAAGTATTGGTGCAGGGATGAGGAGGATGGAAGCCGTTACAGGCCGTTATGCTGAGCAACTCATATGGGATAGATTTGAAAGTAACAATAGGTTGTCTGCTGATTTGCAAGTTCCAGTAAATGAGATAGAAGAACGAGTATCAAAAATGAAAGAAGATTTAGCGGATTTGCGCAAAGAAATGTCTGATTTGCAGAGGCAGCAATCTTTGATAAATGCTGAGAGTCTTTTGTCCAGAGTCCAAACAATTAACAATGTTAATGTTTTAGCAACTTTAATTGAATCCTCTAACAATGATTCAATGAGAGAGATAGGTGATTGGCTGAGAGATAAAATCATTAGTGGGGTATTAATTCTTGGAGCAGTGATTGAAAATCGCCCTTTATTACTTGTTATGGTGACTCAAGACTTGGTTGATAAAGGTATCAATGCAAAGGAAATAATTGGAACTGTTACTAAAACTATCCAAGGGGGAGGAGGAGGAAATCCAAAGGTTGCTCAAGCTGGAGGAAGGGATTCTTCCAAGATTGAACAGGCAATTTCTGAATCTTTTGACTACGTTCGGAGCATTATTGAGTGAGAACATTAGGTATTGATTTTGGGGAAAAACGGATAGGTTTGGCAATTTCTGATCCTCTTGGAATTTTGGCTACCCCGATTGAAACATTGGATTCTTCCGAAATGGATTTAGTAATTCCAAAGCTGGCTGAAACAATTTCTGATCATACTGTTACGAAAATTGGTGTTGGTATTCCTTGGACTTTGTCTGGTAAATCTGGTCCTCAAACTAAGAAGACTTTTGAATTTATTTCTTTGATTTCTGACACTTTTGAAATCCCCATAAAGCAAATTGATGAAAGATTTACTTCGCTACAAGCAGAGAAGAAATTGCGTTTAGTAGATAAGAGATCTCGCAAGAAACAAAAAAAAATTCCTAAGGGATTAATTGACTCAGTTTCAGCTGCGATTATTTTACAGACATATTTAGATACCAAATAAGATCGACTTAATTTAAGCTAGAAGAAAAATCCCCACCATTGTTTTACCAATCCGACGGCAGTATATTTATCTAACCATTTACCTCCGTGAAGGACATATTCTTGAAATTCTTTGAGCATTAGCAGACATAGAATCAAGATGATTGAATTTTTAACTGTAAGTTTGTTTTCTCGAAAATAAGTCTGGTATAAAGCAATAGAAATGAACCAGAATTCGAATACGTTTGGGAAGAAAAGTAAGATCCATCGGTTACCAATTATTTCAAAGATTATTACTCCTACAATCCTGAAACAAAACAAAAATATTGATATATTTCTTAATTTTGGTTCCCATTTCAGTGATACCCATAAAAAAGTAGCCATATAGGTCAAATCAAGCCATTTATCAAGAGATTGATAATTTCTTACACCGCCCAGGTCTAGAAGATTCATCATAAATAAATCTGAAAGATCAATTGCGACTGCAAGTAAAGACCCTACAAATGCCCATCTCAAAACAAGCAGTGCCCCGAAAATACGAACGATCGATATAATTAATTCCTCAGTTGTCATTAGTTCGTGCTTTCGAAATAAATTGAAATGTTTTGGGAAAATCCTGACTAATTAAATTTAGGATTATAATTTCACTATCATTTGTATTTGATCTGTACTAGATGGGTCTGAAAGAGTTTTAAAAGCTTCTTGCAGGTTATCTAATTGTATGAATGAAGATTCGTTTATTAACGGTGAGACATTAATCTTCCCAGTCCTAACCAATTCAAGACCAATTCTCCAGTCTATTGGCTTTGCACCAAAGACTGTAATTAATTCAATTTCCCTGGCTTGCCAGTTTACAGGCATGATTGAAACAGGTGTCCATGGAATTGCAACTAAAATTACTTGCCCATTTCGAGTTGCTGAATCTAATGCTTGGTCGATAGTTGGTTTTGCTGCGGCGCATTCAAAAACTATGTCGGCACCTTTTCCTCCCGTCAACTCCATTAATCGGTTATCAAGGTTTTCTGAACCAGGATTTATTAAATGGTCTGCACCAACTGCTTTGGCAGCGGTTCTTCGGGAATCATTTAATTCAGAAACAATCACATTGCTAGCACCGGCAGCTTTTGCAGTTTGTATACAAAATAATCCAATCGGTCCAGCTCCTATGATTAAGACGGTGTCACCTAACTTAAGATTCGATTTCCGAACTGCATGAACAGCTACTGATATAGGTTCAGCCAGCGAAGCTTCTTCATCTGAAACCTCGTTAGGAATTTTTAAAGCTGCCCATTCTTCCATTAACATGTATTCAGCATACGCTCTTATTTCGACTCTTGTCATACCTTGAGTTCGGTAGTTGAATCTAGGTCCGCGAACCAGGTTTGTATCTAATGCAGGCGGCGGTTCTCCTCCGCCTGTTACGCGGTCTCCAACCTTCCATTTTGATACGTTAGAGCCTATTGAATGTACCTCGCCGTAAAACTCATGCCCAAGGACATGACCGGGAGCTACAACATCATATTGCCATCCATGCACATCACTACCACATATGGCAGAATATTTCACACGAACAACTATTTGGTTCGGACCGGGATTAGGAGTAGGGATTTCCTCGGTCTGGATTAAAGAATTACCTTTATACACACCTGCGCGCATAGCTTCTCCTTGCATTTATAAGGAAAAAACTATTATTCGACACCTTCATTTTTTAGGTGGTCAATAGCCATTCCTACGGTAGTGATTTCTTCTGCGGCTTCGTCGCTTATTTCTACATCAAATTCTTCTTCGAAGCCCATAATTAGTTCTACAAGATCTAGGGAATCTGCATTTAAGTCTTCTGTGAAAGAAGCATCAGAAACTACGTCAGACTCTTCAACTTTCAGTTTGTCCACTACTACAGATATTACTCTTTCTTCTAAAGATGCCATTTTATTCCTCCATTTATTTTAGAAATTTCAAGTTTTATTTAAATATTGAACCAAGTACACCATTCACAAATTTTGATGAATTTTCAGACCCAAAAAAGTTTGCTAATTCTACAGCTTCATTAATTGAAGCTCCTACTGGTGTTTTGTTGTAAATCATTATCTCATAAATAGCAATTCGAAGTATGTTCTTATCAATCATAGAGATTTGATCTACAGGCCAGTCAGTAGCACTTTTAGAAATCTCATCATCTATTGATTCTAAATTGTTTCGAACTCCATCTATTATAGTACATGCAAAATCACTTAAATTACGATGTTTCCAACCGGATTGTTTGAAATTTTCTATAGTAATTTGCTTGTCATGATTTACTATATCAATTTCAAAAAGGATAAGCAGTGCTTGAATCCTAGATACATGCAAATTATATTGCCATTCATTACCAACCGAAGCACTTTTTTTAGAGATTTTTATGTTCATTGATATCCAATATGAATTAATTTGCTTTAGGAAGTTAGTTCCTGTATGGAGTTAGGGTCATTGATGCTCACTGTCTTAATGTCTGGGCCGAATCGCTTCATCATTCCCGATAGTGCCCTTCCTGGTCCAATTTCAATAAAATTTGTTATTCCTTCATCAATCATGTAATCCATGGTTTTACTCCATTGGACACAACTTGATATTTGGGAGATTAATTCTTGCTTGATGTTTTCGCCATCTATAAGTGGTTCTGCACTGCAATTTGCAATGATTGGGACAATAGGATCATGGAAATCGAGATCTGCAATAGTCTCAATGAGGCCAATTTTTGCAGGTTCCATTAAACCCGAATGAAACGCTCCTCCTACTTTTAGTGGTATTGCTCTTTTAGCTCCTCTAGCCTTTGCAAGATCTATTGCCCTTGCTATTGACATGTTTTCCCCACTAATGACTATTTGATCAGGCATGTTGATATTTGAAATATATGCACCTGTTTGAAATACAATCTCTGTTAAGCTACTTTCATCTAGCCCAATTATTGCCGCCATGGTTCCAGGGTTTTCTTCGCAAGCTTGTTGCATTAATTCACCGCGTTTGAGTACTAGTTTTATAGTATCTCCTACGTCCAAAACTCCTGCCGCAGACAATGCAGTATATTCCCCTAAACTATGCCCCGCCATTAAATTGGCATTTGGCATATTTTCAGACCCTAGTAGTTCTTCCATTGCTTTCATACATGCAATGCTGGTCGTTGCAATTCCTGGTTGAGTATTTAGTGTTTGTTTTAGTTCTTCTTCTGGTCCTTCGAATATTACTTTACTGAGTTTTCTTCCCAGGGCTTCGTCAGCTTGCAAAAACACATCTTTAGCTGCAGAAGAGGCTTTGAAAAGTTCTAGTCCCATTCCCACTTTTTGTGCTCCCTGTCCAGGGAACAAAAAAGCAGTTTTAGAATCAGCATAATCTTTTGTTATTCCAATAGTCATTTATTTACCTTTGTAATAATTCACGAATTTTAAGGATTTGATTTTTTTTGCCATTCAATTAGAGCATTCCATTTTGATTCATTCTTGCTATTTTCGCATAAACAGTCGTTAATATTTTTGTTCGAACCACATTGATCACAAATACCCAGGCATCTATCTTTACATATAGGTTTCATGGGTGTGCTGGTTAGAGAGTATTGCGTAATTGCATCCGAAAGGTCTAGCTGAAGTTTGGCGTTAATTTTGAAATTTTCGTCATTCGCCTGAGTTTTCGACTTGTTTTGTTGCAAACTTGAAGAATTTTCTTCTAAGTACTCTTCTTCAAGTTGCAAATTAATTTGCTGGTTGAATTCATCAAGACATCTACTACATTCAAACGGGTTGGATGTTTGCAAAATTGCACTAATCCAGATTCCTCGATCTGTTCGAATCATGTTGACTGTTCCAGACAGATCTGTGTTTTTAGATTTCTTATTGCTAGAATGGTCGCGAGGTAGCGCTATGCAATCACTCGTACCTACTGGCATGCTTAGAAGATTGGATACTTCAAATATCATATTAAAATCTTTTTACAAAATTTGACCGCTCGAGGGATTCTATTTCGAACGTTTAGTGTTGTCAATTGTAAAATTGTTTGAATTTAAAAACTAAAAGGTTGAAAAATAATGAAATCGTATGACGTAATTGTAGTTGGTGCAGGTAATGCAGGTTTAAGTGCCGCAATCGCAGCTTCTGAAGTGGGGGCAAAAACTTTGGTTCTTGAACGAGCCCCATTACATTTAAGAGGAGGTAACTCATATTTTACGGGCGGACTTTTTAGATTCGCCTACAACGCAATTGAAGATATTCGTTCATTAATTCCTGAGATCTCAGATAAAGAAACTGAGAATATTGATGTCGGGACATATCCTAAAAACAAATATTATGAAGATGTAATGAGAGTTACTGAGGGGTTGTCTGATCCTATGTTAGTAGAAATATTGACCTCAAACTCTTTTTCGACGATGAAATGGCTGGCTTCTCATAAAATCCCCTGGATTTTAGCTTATGGAAGACAGGCGTTTGAAGATGATGGGAAGATGAAATTTTGGGGAGGATTGATTTTGGAAGCTGTTGGTGCTGGCAAAGGTCTTTCAGACTCACAATTTTCTGCATTAGACAAATTGGGTGTGGACGTTATGTATGATTCGCGAGCAGTATCATTGGAGATGGATCAAAAGTTTCGTGTTAAAGGAGTAAAAGTTCGACGATCAAAAGAAATGATTGAAATTAATGCTTCGGCAGTAGTTTTGGCTTCTGGAGGGTTTGAATCTAATCCTGAAATGCGGACACGCTATTTGGGTCCTGGATGGGAATTAGCAAAGGTTCGAGGGACGCAATTCAATACAGGAGATGGGATACAACTGGCCTTGGATGTAGGCGCGCAGTCGTTTGGTCATTGGAGCGGATGTCATTCAGTTCAATGGGATTTCAATTCGCCAAATTTTGGGGACCGAAATATTGCAGATTTATTTCAAAAACATTCTTATCCCTTTGGGATTTTAGTAAATATTTTGGGGGAAAGGTTTTTGGATGAAGGAGCAGATTTTAGAAATTATACATATGCAAAATATGGTAGAGAAGTTTTAAAGCAACCTCAAAGGATTGCATTTCAGATTTTTGATGAAAAAACTAAACATTTGCTTCGTGATGAGTATAATATTCCCCAAGTTTCAAAAGTGACTGCAGATAGTATTGAAGATTTGGCCGAAAACATCGGTATATCACCTACAATATTGACTAAAACAGTGTCTGAATTCAATAATTCTATTGTTGATACAGCTTTTAATCCCACATTATTAGATCAAAAACGTACTGAGGGTATTTTTCCTCCCAAATCTAATTGGGCTCTTCCTATCGATACTCCTCCATATTCTGCGTTTGCTGTTACTTGTGGAATCACATTTACATTTGGGGGGTTGCGGATCAATTCTAGATCCCAGGTATTGGAAAATGATGATAATCCTATTGATGGATTGTTTGCTGCGGGAGAATTGGTTGGGGGGTTGTTTTACCATAATTACCCTGGAGGGGCTGGGCTAATGGCTGGATCCGTGTTCGGGCGTTTGGCTGGAGAATGTGCCGCTAAAGATGCATTTAAGCGGCAAGTTATATAAATTTTAGCCTTTGTGCTACTCTATGTATATCTATTAGTTTAGTAGTTAGGGTTTGGATGGAATACCAAGTTTTTTTAGATGCTGATGACAGTTACCTAGGGGACTTCTCGGATCCCGAGTCTTTGCCAGAGGGTGAGATGCTGCCTTTAACCATAGGCGGAGTTGAAAAGATATATGTAATTATTCGATCTCGATCAAGGATGTCCATTCAAAACGGGAAAATGTACGATGGGACTTTATGGGTAAAACCTTGGGATTAATTAGTCTGAAAGTTTACGGAGTTTATGATGATATTTGGAGATAATGACTTTCAATTTAGCGTTGATACTAATTGGGGGGATCTTCCTGAAGGGTTTGAATTCCACCAAGTTGCTGGTGTAGCTGTAGATTCTGATGATCAAGTGTATTTATTCAATCGCAGCAGTCATCAGGTAATGGTCTTTGCTAGGAATGGTGATTTTATTCGCACATGGGATAAGAAATTTGCAGGTCCGCACGGAATGTTAATTGGAGATGATGGGAATTTATTTTTTGTAGATAGGGATGATCATGTTATTTATAAATACAATAAAAACCAGGAATTACTTTTGACATTGGGAGTTGTAGGAACTCCTTCTGCAACAGGTTATTCATCAGATCAAGAAGGGTTTCTAGTTAAAAATGCAGGTGGCCCTTTCAACTTGCCAACTGGTATTGCAGTGAATGCTGAAGGGGAAATGTTCATTTCTGATGGATATGGGAATTGTAGGGTTCACAAATATTCTTCGAGTGGTTTATTACTTACTTCATGGGGTGAACCAGGAACTAAAAACCCTTTGCAGTTTAATTTGCCTCATGGGATAACAATTGACTCGAAAAATAGAGTGCTTGTTTGTGATCGAGAAAATCATAGAATACAGATTTTTGATCAAAATGGTGAATTTGAAACAATGTGGTCAGGTTTCCGCCAACCTACTGATATAACAGAAGGTCCTGGGGGAGAATTTTATATTTCTGAATTACAACATAGATTGACAATTGTTGATGCAAAAGGGAAGATTCTTACTCAGTGGGGAGGTGAAAGCAGTAGAGATGTTGGAATGTTTGTTGCTCCTCATTCTGTAGCCGTAGACTCATTTGGAGATATTTATGTTGGTGAGGTCTTAGAAGGTAAACGAATTCAAAAATTCATAAGAAAAAGATAGTTAAAATATTTTATTTGAGGGAATGATATGAGAGGCGATATTGCTGTTGCAAAAATTTTAAAAGCAGAAGGTTTGGATTGGATTAGTTGTTTTCCAAATCAAACATTGATTGATGCGGCGTCATCTGTTGGTATAAGGCCTATTATTTGCCGTCAGGAAAGAGCCGGGGTTAACATGGCTGATGGATACAGCCGGATAACCAATGGTAAGAAAATTGGTGTCTTCACCATGCAGAGAGGTCCTGGAGCGGAAAATGCATTTGGAGGCGTAGCCCAAGCATATGCAGACTCTGTGCCGATTCTTTTGATACCAGGAGGTTCTCCGAACAACCAAATTGGGATTCACCCGAATTTTGATTCCTTTGAACATTATGGAGGTATTACAAAGTGGCTAGGTCATATTAATCAAGGTAATCGAATTCCTGAAATGATGCGCAACGCTTATACCAATTTAAAGCATGGACGATTGGGTCCAGTAATGCTAGAACTTCCATTGGATGTTGCAAATGGGGATGTTTCTGAAGAATCCATGCAGTATCAGGCTGTGAAAGTACATAAGTCAGCGGCAAGTGAAGATGATGTAAGAGAATTAGTCACTGCTATTTTGGCCTCTAATTCACCTGTGATTCATGCCGGACAGGGGGTTTTATATGCGGAAGCCACTGATGCTTTGACTGAATTTGCTGAATTTACAAATATTCCTGTAATGACAACATTGAATGGAAAAAGCGCTTTCCCTGAAGATCATCCTTTAGCTCTGGGGACTGGAGGAAACTCGGAAACCAAAATGGTAGGGCATTTTATATCGAAAGCCGATTTAATTGTGGGGATAGGATCTTCACTCACTGATTCAACTTTTGCTACTTCGTTACCTAATGGGATTACTTATGCACAATCAGTGAATTGCGCAGAGGATCTCAATAAAAATCATAGTGTTTCATTCGGGGCAATTGGTGATGCCAGAATTGTTTTGATTCAAATGCTTGAAGAAGCTAAACGACAATTAGGTGAAAATGGACGAGATGACTCGAATGGAGTTAGACAAGAGATTCAAAAAGTGAAACAAGAATTTTTGGATGAATGGTCTCATCGTATTAATTCTGATGAAACACCCATAAATCCTTATCGTGTTATGAAAGAACTTAGCGGGTCATTAGATTTAAGGAATTCTATTGTCACTCATGACAGTGGATATCCCAGAGATCAATTTGCACCGTTCTGGCCAGCATTGGAACCTAGGTCGTATATTGGTTGGGGTAAATCAACACAACTTGGTTATGGGCTTGGTTTGGCTATAGGAGCAAAGATTGCTGCACCAGATAAACAGGTGGTAAATGTTATGGGGGATGCGGCATTTGGAATGTCGGGTCTTGATATTGAAACTGCTGTGAGAGCTGAAATTCCAATATTAACTGTTGTGCTAAATAATGGAGTGATGACAAATTATAGCCATCATATGCCCATTGCTACTGAACAATGGGAGAGTAACGCCTTAGGAGGAGATTATAGGGACGTTGCTTTGGCATTAGGTGCCTATGCGGAACGAGTAGAATCTGCTGACGAAATCAAGCTTGCAGTAGATCGCGCCCTAAAAGCGAACAATGAAGGACAGCCTGCACTTCTTGAGATAATGGTTAAGGAAGAACCTTTTAGTCCTAAATATTATTCTGGTGATAAGTATTAAAATTACTATTTATTAATTTGAGTTTACTCTGCCCTTAGGTGCATCAGGAGTTAGTAAATATTTTTTCACGTCTTCTCGGAATTTAACCTCTGAGTCATCTTCAGGAGCATATCCAAGTTTTTCACGTGCGTTAGATAAAGACCAAAATGCTCGAGTGTTGTTGCTTATTCCATAAACGACTTGCCAAGGAATTCCATATTCATTTTCGATGTTCTTAGCTTCGATCGATTTCATAAGCAGTTGCGTAATGTCACGTGGGCTGATATACGCTCCTAAATCTCTTTTGAACAAATCTAAGTCTGGCAAATAGTTTTCGATTTTTAAAGGCCTGGGTGCTCCAATACGTACAAAAACAGTTTCTAGGTGTTTATTTCCTGAAGATGATAAGGAAGTATGCTTCTCTCTTCCTGAACTGTCTCTAAAACCCCATTCACCTCCGCAAGAAAATAAGAAACCTAGATGCTCGTATGTTGCTTTTGCCCATCCGTAGAAGTTGTCTGATAAAGGTATTCTGTTTGTTTCTAGCATTTCCATTTTGCGTTCATGAATTAGGAAATGTTCGTAGAAGTCAGCAGCATGATTTGAGCTTGCTACAACTACTCTTGGTACTCCATTGTCGTATGCGGTTCTTAGAATATTGTAAACCATTTGTACATTTTCACGCTCTGAAAAATAATGGTCTAATGGATTTCCATTCCTTGCTTTATGCCCCAAATGAATGATCCCATCCAGACCTTCAAACAAATGAGAATATTTTGTGCGATCTTCATCAATAAAATCCGCTATTTCAACACCTTCAACAATATTTCCTTGTCGGTCTTTCGTACTAATATCTCTTAGGACCAAATCATATTTTTCTCGGAATGTGGGAAGAATTTGGCTTGCGATGTATCCAGCAGCTCCAGTAATTAGAATCTTTTTTTTGTGTGTAGTCATCTTGTCTCCTTGATTATTTATAGTTGAGTAGATTTTTTTTCATTTTAATGTGTTGTATTCCTGCTTCTTTAAATTCTTTTCCATAAGCAACATATTCGTTAGATTCATAGAAATTTCGTGCATGAGTTTGAGCATGTAGTTGTACTTCCACACATCCTATTCCGATAGCTTTTGTTTCTAATAAATTTAGAATATTCGTGCCTAATTTTTCTCTTCGGTATTTAGACATAACTGCCATGCGTCCTATTATTGCAATTTGATTCTGCTTTCTAAAAACTCGTCCTGTAGCAATGACTAATTTTTGATGTATTGCGATTGCATGATGTGCATAAAAATCAATTTTGTCAATTTCTTCATCTATCGGCACAGATTGTTCTTTTACAAAAACTTCGATTCTTAGATTTTTCAGTAGTAAAAATTCTTTTTGGGTTTCAGCAAATTTGAAATTGTATGAAGTGTTAAAATGATGAGAATTTAATTTAAGTTGGTTCATAATAAATCATATAGAAATTTGGAGTTTAAAGATGGACGTTATTAATTCTAAACAGATTGAAGAGTTATCTAAAATCGATACTGCGACTATAGCTAATGCAGTAGAACCTTTCAACTTCCGAAGTAACACTGAAGGGTTCATGGGAATGGACGTGAGTTGTATGTTTCCAGATTTAGGAGTTATGGTTGGTCAGGCTGTGACTGTTACTTTGGATACCACTACTCATGGTAGAAAGCATGATCGAAATGTCAGATATGAATTGTTTGAAGCGATTGAGATAGCACCTAATCCAGTAGTTATAGTAATGAAAAATATAGGATCTAGAGAGTCACACAGTTGCCATTTTGGTGACGGTCTCGCTACGATTTGCAGTAAGTTGGGTGCCGTTGGAGTCGTTACTG
The DNA here is from genome assembly GCA_022447855.1 of SAR202 cluster bacterium. Classification (GTDB taxonomy): domain Bacteria; phylum Chloroflexota; class Dehalococcoidia; order Lucifugimonadales; family UBA6927; genus UBA6927. Next base: position 90,258 of record JAKUTX010000001.1, on the reverse strand, counting down.
ATGGTGGTGTCAGAGATATTGATACAGTGTATGAGATGAATTTTCACTATTTTGCACCAGGAGTAGTGCCAGCACATGGAAATTTTGGTTTTCATGAAGTTGGAGTGCCCGTAGAAATCAGTGGAGTAACTATCGAACCTGGAGATATCATTCATGGTGATGTGAATGGAGTAGTCATGATTCCACCTAATAGAGTTGACGACGTAATTAGTGAATCTCACAGGGTCTTGAAAAAAGAGTCAGAGTTGAGGGAATGGGTTTCAACAGAGGAATTCAGTATTGAGAATTTAAGAAAAAGGATTGGGTGATATTAAATCACAATTCTTTCATTCCTTAGGGAGTTGATTGCAGTTGGTGAAAACCCTAATTCTCCAAGAATTTCGTCAGTATGTTGACCTATTGTGGGTGCTCCTACATCACTTAACTTCCCTGGTGTTCTAGAAAAATTGAATGGCAATCCTGACATTCGAATATTGTCAGAAGTTGGCATTTGCAATTCAGTCAGCATATTAGTTGATTTTGCTTGCGGTTCTTCATGGATTTCTGACATTTGTCTAGATATTCCTGTTCTAAGGCCAAGTTTCCGTAGACTGGATTCCCAAAATTTTGCATTTTTAGATTTAAAGGCTTTGGTAAATGACTTTGCGATTTCGTGAGAGTTTTGATGCCTTGATTCTATTGTGGGGAATTCTTCAATGAAATCTTCAAGGTTTAAAAATTCGCAAATTTTAATCCAAGATGGATTGTCTGAACATGAAATGAATATCCATTTATCAGATGTTTCATAAAAACGATAAGTAGCAGAAATACCCATGTGATTTGCATCAATTTGATTGTCATTTATCGAAATAAATTCTGCAGATTGTAAAGCAGTTGCCGAATTTAATAGATTTGTCTCCACAAGTTGTCCTTCTCCAGTTCGTTTTCTATGAAATAAAGCCATAGAAATTCCAAATGCTGCAAGAATGGCTGCGGAGTAATCAGATACTGCGGTACGTATGTATATCGGAGGATTTCCTTCTCCTCCCTGATTTACCATTATGCCAGTTTGAGCTTGCATTAAAGGGTCGAATGCTGGGTTGTTGTGAAATGGCCCCGAACTTCCATATCCTGTAACTGAAGAATAAATAATTTCAGGGTTGTGGGTTTTTAAAGTTTCGTAATCTATTTTTAATCTGTGTGTGATTCCGGGTCGGAAGTTTTCATTTACTACGTCTGATTTGGCGACGAGTTGGTAGAGGATATTTTTCCCTTCTGGATGTTTTAGATTCAGGCATAAGGCTTTTTTACCTCTGTTCCATGAATTGAAAGGTGCCCCCATACTTCGGAAAGCATCGCCTGATTCAGACTCTATTTTGATTACATCTGCTCCGGATTCAGCAAGTAAAGTTCCGCAGTATGCTCCTGCGATGTACCCGCCTAGGTCCAGTACTTTTATTCCATCAAGTGGATAACTCATGATTAGGTGGCGTTTTCTGTAGGAATGATTTTATTTGCTGCCATTTCAGATAGTTGTCCTTTTGTAAACTTAAGGGATCTCAAAATATCCCAAGTATCTTTTGATTTGATGTCAATCGGTTTTCCAATTTCTCCAGGAGTTTTAGACATTTTTATAGGTATTCCAAATTGGTGTGTTGCATCTATTTGAGGGTTATTATTTTCTACAAGGATTTCGTTATGGATGACTTGTGGATGAGTAAGAAATTCTGACCTGTCAGATGCTGGTGCACTCGGAACGTCAGCATCTGATAGTTCTTTAAGCCAATATGCTTTATTTTTTGATTTCAATATAGGTTTAATAATTTCGTGAAGAGTTCCCTGGTTCTCTGAGGGGATATTCCATGGTGCTCCGAAGAATCTCTTGTCTTGCGTAAGTTCGGGTATTTTGATTGCGGAACAGAATTTCTCCCAAAAAATTTCATTTCCTGCAGCTACGAAGATCCACCCATCGCTACATTCGTATAATCCATATACAGGATTTCGAATTTGATGAGAGTTTGATGTAATTGCTGTTGATTGTGAGTAGAGTGAAGAGTCGTTATTCGTAACAATTGTATATTGTGGTCTCATTCCAATTGCCCCAAAATATAAAGGCACTTCTATTTTTTGTCCCATATTGCTACTCTCACGCTCGAACAAAGCGGTAGTAATTGCAAAGCTTGCAAGAAAAGCAGTTCCGTAACTAACAAATGGAATTTTTACGTACATTGGAGGAAATCCTTTCCCTCCTTGGTCACCATGAATTCCTGCAATTGTTGATACGACTCCATCGTCAGCTGGTATGTCTGATAATGGACCGGATTCTCCAAATGGTGGCATTGCACAATAAAGCAAATTGGAATTAATTCCTTGAATCGTTTCAAAATCCATATGAAGTGATTTGGCTTTACTTGGTACCCAATCTTCAATAATTACATCAGACGATTTAATTAGTTCCTTCAAAGCATTAAATCCCGTTTTTTGTGTGTAATCTAATTCCAAACTTCTCTGGCCGCGGTTCCATTGTTCCCAAATCTGATTATTTGTATCAATGCCATCAATGTTGGATTCTGATTGGTATGGTAGATAGATCCTTATAATTTCCGCACCCATATCTGCCATTAACATGGATGTGTATGATCCAGCAATGTGAGTAGAGAAATTTAGAATTTTGATGCCGTTTAATGCTTTGATGTCCGAAATTACCTTTCTAAGTGGTTCTAATCGGTTGATAAATCCGAAATGGTTTTATTAAGGTATTTTATATTAATGCCAATTTAAATGAAATGGAGGAAAATATGGGTTCAATTTCTACTCTTAAAGTAGCAGCAATATCGTTAATTCTGGGGCCAGTGATTGCGACGATATGTTATTTTGTTCAACAACTATTTGTATTTGCTGATGTGGAATACGGAAGTTCAGCATCGTGGGCATCTTTAGCCGCGGAAAATGCATCTCTTACTGTAATCACATCTATTATCATCCCACTCGCTTTAATGATGTTGGTGTATGCGCTCTTATATATAGCTAATGAAATTCGAGGAAATGGAAATGGCGATGCATTGGCTAGTTACTCTGTTCCTTTGCTGATGGTAGGATTTATAGGATTCGTTTTTTCTTCAGGAATCAGTATTAGTGCTGCTAATTTCCCAGAACCAGCAGCAGCAGCATCAGCAGCATTCCTTACTGCTGCAGGGATCAACGCTATTTCAGGAATTTTCTTTAGTATTGGGTTTGCAGCAATATTTTTTGCTATGGCGACTAGAGATGAATACAACAGTAATTTAGCTAATATTGCAGGATTGCTTGCACTTGTTTCAACTGTGGCTGGAGTAGTTGGTTTGGTTGCATCTGATTCAAATGAATTGATGACCATGATCACAGGAATTACCTACATAGTTCACACGCTGTATGCAATTTATATTGGACGTGGTCTTCTAAAAAGAGCATAAGTTTTAATTCTTAAAGGACAAAATTCCCACACGAGCAACTAATATTTTCTTGTGTGGGAATTTTCAATACAAGAAAATATTGTTTCAAATTTGCAAATGAATTAAAACGAGTATATTGTATTTGCAGGGGGCTGTAGCTCAGCAGGGAGAGCGCTTCAATGGCATTGAAGAGGTCAGGAGTTCGATCCTCCTCAGCTCCACCATTATATCTTTATCATGGTGCTCAATGACTTTATTAAATGATGTTCAGTCTAAATTAAATCAAACTAAAATTGGAAAGTTTTTGACCCCAAAAGATATTGGGGAGATTTCCAAACTTGTTTCAGAAACATCTCAACGTGGAAAATCGATTTCCATTGCTGGTTCAATGCATTCAATGGGAGGACAGCAATTCTCTAGTAATGATTTTTGTGTTTCGACTAGAGGGTTTAGCCAAATTCACCGTATAGGGGATGATTTCAATCAAGTGAGAGTTCAGAGTGGAGTTGTTTGGCCAGAGCTTGTGCAGTGGTTGAGAAGTGCTCAAGTGGATTCTCATAAACCTATGACAATTATTCAAAAACAAACTGGTGCTGATGATTTGACTATTGGTGGTGCTATATCCTCGAATATCCACGGAAGAGTCTTAAATAGGAAACCAATCGTTGATGATATTAATGGTTTTAGTATTACTACTTTTGATGGTGTCAGGAAGTATTGTAGTAGGACAGAAAACCCAGATTTATTTTCAAATGTTATTGGTGGTTATGGGTTGTTTGGTTTCGTTGATTCTGTTGATCTTAAATTGACAGAGCGTGTGAAACTATCAAGGAAAGTAAGTGAGATATCACTTGATGAGGTAATTCCATCTTTGGAAAAATCTGTGGAAGATGGTGCTACATATGGTGATTTTCAGTATATGACAGATGAAAGCTCAAATGATTTTTTGTCCAAAGGAATTTTGTCAGTTTATTCGCCTGTAGAAAATGAAACTCCAATTTCAAAGTCTCAGATCGGATTGACCGCTGATGACTGGAAAACGCTTTTTGTTCTAGCGCATATTGATAAAAAACAAGCTTATATTGATTACAAGAATCATTATGAAGTTACAAATGGACAAATTTATTGGTCTGATGAGCATCAATTTAGTCCTTACATTCCTGAAGCAACAGACTTGCTTAATCATCAGATGAGTTGGAGCAATTATCGCTCATTAGTACTTACTGAACTGTATGTGCCTAGGAATGCGTTTGTTGAATTTATGACGGGTGCAAGAGAAAAACTGCTGTCACTTGATGCTAATGTAGTATATGGAACTGTAAGATTAATTAAGAATGAACAAGAAACATTTTTGAATTGGGCAAAAGAAGATTATGTTTGTGTGATTTTTAATTTGCTTGTAGACCATTCAGGTGGTGGTATTTCCATTGCTAAAAATCAATTTCGTGCTTTGATTGATTGCGCGCTTGCAGAAGGTGGATCATATTATTTGACCTATCACAAATGGGCTAGAAAAGATCAAATTGAGATGGCTTATCCACAGTTCAGAGAATTTTTAGAAAACAAAATCCTCTTAGATCCCAATGAAGTTTTTGTGAGTGATTGGTATAAGCACTATAAGAGAATGTTTTTTTAAAAGTTGTATTTATATTAAGGATCCTTGATGAACTATAAGACTTTGCAGATATTGTAGTTTGTCCAGCCATCTATTCATCTTTTGCCTGCCTAATGAGGAGTTTGTAATTGATGGTGTTATAGTCGCTTTTAATTGCTGACAGCCGGTTTTTTTGATGTTATGGTTCCCCTATATAGTTTTTGTAGTTTGAAGGAGGGAAAAATGCCTGATAAAGAACATGATTGGGAATTTGGGATTAGAGAAGAAGGTCATGTGGGAGACTCTACAGAAGGAAGTGTAGTTTTAGGAGAAAATGGTTTCAATTATGAATTGTCTGGAGAGAATTGGGGGGAACTGCCTGAAGGATGGGTATACAAAGAGGCTACCGCAGTTGATGTAGATTCAAAGGATAGAGTGTATGTGTTCAATCGTGGGACTTGTCCTGTAATTGTCTTTGATACTGATGGAAAAATTATAGATACTTGGGGTGAGGGGGTATTTAAGAATCCTCATGGTATTACAGTTGGTCCCGATGATGAATTGTTTTGCGTTGATAACGGAGATAGTACTGTCAGAAAATTTTCTTCTGAAGGGAAACTTTTGATGACAATTGGTGAACCAGGTGCGGGATCTCCAAAGATGAGTGGAATCCCATTTGCAAAACCTACGCATGTGGCAGTGAATAAGAGCAATGGTGAATTTTATGTTGCAGATGGATATAGTAACGCTAGTGTGCACAAATATTCACCTGATGGGAAGCTTCTCTTAACTTGGGGCGAATCTGGTACTGGTCCTGGCCAATTTAATATAGTTCATAATGTAGTGGTAGATTCAGATGGATGGGTTTATATTGCTGACCGGGAAAACCATAGAATTCAGGTTTTTGATTCAAACGGCAAGTATGAGACTCAATGGGTTAATATGTCTAGAGCAGCTGCAATTTGTTTGGATGATGGAACGGGTACAGACTTAATGTATGTGGGGGAATATTTTTCTGGAATCGGATCGAATGATGTTGGAACAGATTTAGGTCCTAGAGTGTCGATCATGAATCTTCAAGGTGAAATTCTTGCTAGAGTTGGCAGAGAAAGTTACGGTGATCAGACTGGTAGGTTTTATTCTCCACATGGGATTGCAGTTGATTCAAAAGGGGACATCTATGTAGCTGAGGTTTCTTGGAGTGATTATGGTAGTCATCTTGAGCCTCCAAGGGAATTGCGCTCCATGCAGAAATTAGTAAAGATTTGAACTGGTAAGCATTTATGGATAGGGTTAACCTGGCAATAGTTGGTTGTGGTGACATTTCACAACTAAATGCTCCTGGATATCTTAATCATGAAAAATGTAATGTGTATGCTTTGTGTGATTCAAATCCGCAAAAAGCTAATATGCGTGCAAAACAATGGGGCATTAGTCCGAAAATATTTTCGGACTATGAAGACGTTTTGAATGATTCTAATATTGATGCAGTAGAATTATTGACACCAACTTATATGCATCCAAATCAAATTATCGATGGCTTGAATGCAGGTAAACATGTTTCTTGTCAGAAGCCAATTGCATCGACGTTGGTAGAAGTTCAAGATATCCAAAAAGCAGTTGAAACCAGCTCTTCCAAATTCCGTATTACAGAGAATTTCATATTTTATCCCCCATTGATTAAAGCTAAAGAATTGTTAGATTCTGGCGCAATTGGGGACCCTTCAATGATTCGTATCCGTACGCTTCGAGCAGGAGGTAAAATGCCTGAATCAAGCTCAACTATTGATTTCAGCCAAATGAATGATCCTCACTCAGATTCATTAATTTGGCGCGAAGATCCCAAGTTGCATGCGGGTGGGAATGTATATGATGATGGGTGGCACAAATTTGCTACTGCAATTTGGTGGATTGGAGAAATCGATCAAATGTATAGTTTTTTAACGAAGAACTCTTCACATCTTGATGATTCCCCCGCGGTAATTTCATGGAAGTTTAAGAATAGGAATTGTTTAGGTGTTTTGGATTACGCGTACGCAGAGGGGATGAAAATTCGAAGCAAATATTATCCAGTTGATGAATTTTTCGAAATTCAAGGATCTAAGGGTGCAATATTTGTGACTCGGTGTAGTGGGGAAATGCTGGATCTTCCTCCAGTAATTCTTCAGACTGGTTCAGATACTCATTCAATTGAAGTTCCCATGGACTGGATAGAAGGTTTTAACGGTGCTGCAAGACATTTTATAGATGCGATATTAGATGATGAGCAACCTCAAATGGATATTCATTTCTCTAAGCATACACTTCAAGCAGCGCTTTCTGCATATATTTCTTTTGAGAAACAAATGCCTGTAAATCCAATAGAATTAATTTAAATGATTATCTATGCTATCAATTGATGTAATCAATTAATGAACACTTTACATATTAAAACTAATATTTTGGTAATAGTATCTTTGACCTTGTTATTTCTTGGGTGTTCGAGTCAATCTCAGATTCAATATCCTGATGCAACATTTTCTCAAGAGAATATTGAAATTCCAAAAGAGCAAATTGAAGATGTGGAATCAAAGAAGATCGAATCCTTAACCACTCAAGATTTTGAAGTAAAGACTTTTTCTGATCAAAAACCTACATCACAACAGGAATTGCCTCACTCAGAGGATTCAGAATCTAATGTTAATAAAAACCAATTAAACCCAAAGAATGAAACAATTAATTCTCAATCTTTTGTTGAACACAAATTAACTCTCGAGGGTAATATTTCCCGAGATGAACTGGGATGGGCTTGGTCTTTTTCTGCGACGGCTGGTGATCGTATACGAATTTCAAGGATTGTACCAGATGACAGTTTGATTGACTTTAATCATGTTGAAGTTTCTTTATATTTGGGTGGGTTAGAACAAATCATTGGAAAAGATGACGATTTAAAAGATGTCTTGATTCCAAAGACTGCTATTTATAATTTAGTTGTTCAGGTAGGGGATTATAAGAGAACTAGCGGGGATTTTGTAATCGAATTAAGGTCGTCAAATATTATTGAAGTACAGCTCAACCCAAATCTATTTGAAGTTGATCCATTAGATTCGCTTGCCGAAAGAGTAGATTCAAGATTAGGAGGTTGTGTTATATCGAATGGAATTAATGAAATTCCAACAGATTTAAGGGCAATTGGCCCTATTACTAGAACGAATGATTTTAGACCATTTACTAAAAAGATGGTTGTTTTTGGGATTACATTAATTTCTGGGGACGATGTTTCAGATGAGTTTATGTTAGAAATTGCAGAAATAATCGAAGAAATTTTTTCTGAACATACAGAAACAAATTCTGAGTTGCAAAATAAATTGTTGGGGAATTTGTACAAATATAAAGCAACAATTCCTATATTTAATGGAGAACCAGATTTTTTAAAATCCTCTCATTGGCTCGAGTATGAATTTCTAAAGAAGAATAATAGTATTTGTGATGTGATAATGAAGCATCAGCTAGCTGATAAAGACCAGGCTAATGAGATTATTGAACATCTGCTGCATATCATTTCCGATGTGGGGCTCTTATATACTTTCCCAGACATATGGGGTATTGCTGAGGATTCTTTAATCCATTCAGTGATGGTTGAATCGATTGAAGAAGGGGTCTTTAACGTTGAAGACTATTTCCTTGATGGATTTTCAGGAGAAGAAGAAATTATGAGGAGGATATTAATACAAGAATTCGCTTACTGGGGTATTGTAACTTTTTGGAATTTGCTTTCTGAGATTGCTCCTGATGATTATGACAGTGAATGGGAAATAGAAAATACTGAAGAATTAAGGCTCAGAATTCCACGTTTTGAAGTTTTACTCAAACAAACTGTTGCAGAAGTGATGACAGTTCCAACTGAAAGTTTGGTGAGGTTTTTGGAGGTTGATTCTTTAGAAGCTGAAAAACTAAATGTTAAGCAAAATCCTATTGCCCAAAACCAATTAAACCCAAAGAATGAAACAATTAATTCTCAATCTTTTGTTGAACACAAATTAAATCTCGAGGGCAATATTTCTCAAGAAAGGAAGAATTGGGTTTGGTCTTTTTCTGCGACGGCTGGTGATCGTATACGGATTTCAAGGATTGTACCAGATGACAGTTTGATTGACTTTAATCATGTGGAAGTTTCTTTACATTTAGGTGGGTTAGAACAAATCATTGGAAAAGATGACGATTTAAAAGATGTCTTGATTCCAAAGACTGCTATTTATAATTTATTGCTTCAGGTAGGGGATTATAAAATAACTAGCGGAGATTTTGTAATAGAGATAAAGTCATCAAATGTAATTGAAATTGAATTAATCCAAGAAAATGTTCAAAATGATTTTGAGAATGATTCAATTTTGATAACACATATTAATGGAGATTTAATTCCAAAGTTGACTTCGGCAGGTACAGATGAGTGTGATGATAGGATCGAAAAATCATTATTTTGTGTAGAAATATTGTCATATGAAGGAGTCTCTCAAATCGCAATTGACCGTACGATTCAAGGGGTTTCTGCATTAGCAGATCAGTATGCTGTTAAAGAAGAAGAACTTCATAAAACTTGGACTGGATTTGGATCTGATGGAGGCATTCAAAATTATGTAGGAGTGGTCTTATGGCATTCGGAAAAGTCTGATCGAGAAAAGATTAAACAAGATGCTTGTCAATTTCGAGTTGTTGCATCAGCTCCGAATGTGCCTGCAGACAATGATCAATGCATGAAATCAATTGATGATGCTTTGGATTTTAGTGAAAAAGCTGCCATGCAAGTCTCGGGAACTAAACGTAATAACGGTTATATAATCTACCTTTCGGAATATGCTTGGAAATGGTATCCAACTGGCAGATTACACAATAAATTAAATGATCCTAAGAAAATTGCTGCTCATGAATTTATGCATTCTTATCAGGGTACTCATACAAATAATATGTCATATAAGTCGAATAATTTAATTCCGAATGAAGGACCAATTTGGTTTGTTGAAGGTTCTGCTGAGTACGCAGCTATTCGATCTACATCTATCAAAGGATGGGTCAATTGGGAACAAATGATGAACTTTCACTATGCTTTAATTAATTCCACTGTTTTAAAATTTCCAGAGATTTCAATATCTATGAATGAGACAAGAGCCCATCGTGACATAATTAATACTAAAGAATATGGCCATGTTTTAACTTATGAAATGGGTTTGTGGGCTGTTGCGTTTGCGATTTCCATTTCTAGCCATGATGCTGTGATGGTTGACTATTGGGATGACCTTGAAGAAGTTGGGCCTAGGGGATCTTTTGAAAAAAATGTTGGCGTGGATTTGGAAACATTCTATATGCTATTTGATGATTTCATGGAATTAGATAAAGATGCTCAGATTAGTGAAATTTCGAATCAAATTAATTAGATCATTCCCGAACAGTTGTTGGCTTTGATAGTATAATTCACGGAAGTAAATTTGTTCTTGGTTTGTTTAAATGATTTGTCCAGAGTGTAAAAAAGAAAATCCTGACTCAAAATTCTGTATAGAATGTGGTGCAGAATTAGATCTAGATAAGGATTATTCTCTGGAAGAGCTAAAGAATCAAGTGCAATCTCTTAGGTTGGAAGTTCGAGAAATTCATTCGGTCATTAGAGGGTATGAAACAGGTCCCGAGGTGATTCAACCTAGGAAAGAGACAACTCGTAAAAAGACTTCAAATGGCTTAAAAATTCCCGGATGGGAACTACTATTGGGAGGCAATTGGTTAGCAATTATTGGTGTAATTGCTGTGTTTATAGGGACGGCGTTTTTCCTGAAACTTGCTTTTGAAAATGATTGGATCAATCAAACAAATCGAATTTTATTGGGTGTTTTTGGTGGTGCGGTTTTTCTAGCCATCGGAGAAATATGGCGAAATAAATATGCCAGTTACTTCAATATTATTACTGGTTGCGGTATTGCGATTTTATATTTAACAATTTTCTCAGCATATGCGCTTTATTCAATGATTGGTTATTATTTTGCTGTGGCGTTTTTGTTGATTGTAACTATTCTTGCAGTTCTTCAGGCATTAAGAAATAATTCAATTACTTTGGCTGTTCTTGGAGTTGTTGGTGCATTTGCAGCTCCTTTCGTATTATTGGCATTTGATGGTATTGACTTCATGCAAAGTAGCGTTGGTTCAGTTGATTGGCTTTTATATATTATTTTAATTGATCTAGGGGTAATATTCTTAGCCACGTTTAGGAATTGGAGTTGGTTTACATTCATTGCATTGATAGGATCTCTCTTAAGTTATGCTGTTTGGGCTTCAGAAAATTTTGATAATGTATCATTGTTAGTGTCTCAAGGTGGGATTTCAGTAATATTTTTGCTAATTCTTGGTTCAACTATGCTTTTTAATTATCTCTGGAAACGACCAGCAAAGGGATTTGATTACAGTTTAATTCTAATTAATTCTGCTGCATTTTTGTTTATAACTTACATGAACATGTGGGATTCACATCGAGAATGGTTAGGTGCATTGACTATAGTGATTGCAGGTTTATATGCATCTCTATCATATATTTCCTATAGATCGAGACTGCAAAACAATGATTTTTCGACGTTTTTGCTAGGAATTTCCGCGGTATTTCTTGGAATAGCATTTCCTGTTCATTTTCAATATGATGCACCAATTGTCCTCATTGCTTGGTCAATAGAAGGTTTGGTTTTGACTTGGTTATCTATACGGATGAACGTGTGGCAGATAAGATTCTACGCTATTTTCACTTATTCCGTGATGATTGTATCTTTAACAGTATTTTTTACGTCTATTGATTTGGAAAATTTTGCTCCTATTCTAAATTCGAGATTTGCCACATTCGCTACTGCCATTTTTTCTATGTATGCTTCGTTTTATTTGATCAGACAAAAGATGATTTTGGACCCTGGAAGTCTAAGGGTTTTCTTTTTCAGATCTTCCATGATTAGAATTGAAAAACTGGCTGCTGGCTTGCTAATTGCCGCAAATTTCTTGACAATTTGGATATTGAGTGCGGAAATAATTTCGGTAGTGGACAGTGATTTGGTGAATTTGAATAATGAAGTAGGAAATTACGTTAAAAGTTTATCCTTAAGTTTGTTGTGGGCAGTGTATGCAAGCATTATTTTGATTTCCGGTATAGTTTTCAAGTTACCAAAATTCAGGGTTTCTGGATTGCTTTTGTTGGCGATTCCTGTAATTAAACTATTCTTGTATGACACATTTCAACTGGATCAAATATACAGGGTAGTTGCATATTTTTCTTTGGGAGCGATTTTATTGCTTGGAGGGTTGCTGTACCAACGATTCAATTCTCATATTAAAGAATATTTGTTAAAACCTTAAGATCATTTCAACATAGTTAATGAAGGAAGGTATTAATGTTTATAAAATTAGATACATTGAGAGAACGCCTACATGGTGTGGTACTAAATAAAGGTGATCAAGGCCATGATATTGATGGGTTGGAGGGTGAGCTTGATGCTCTAGCAGACAGTTATGATGATTTGATTAATTTCTCTAAAAAACTCTCGTCTCTTAAAATAAGAGAAGATTGGCCTTACTCAGAGCCCAATACCATTGATGAAATAAAAAATGAAATGGACCCTTCGAGACCCTTGGGAGAAATTCGGGAAATAGATTTGGATGATAGTGCTAAAAGGGTCAAAGCTGCATTTCTTGGATCTTTATGCGGGTGTGTTTTGGGAAAACCTATTGAAGTACAACTTACTGGTAATGAAATTAAAAAAGCCTTAGAAAAAATAAATGAATGGCCCTTGAATCAGTATGTTTCTAAAGATATTGAAGGTGTTTTGGAAAGAGTTCATAGGTCTTTCCCCGAAACCGCTAGGGAATACATCAAATATGTAGCCCCAGATGATGACATTAATTACACCATTATGGGGATGTTAATTCTGGAGAAATTTGGCCCCGGATTCACGCATGAACAGATGAAGGAGTTATGGATGCATCATCTTCCTATAGGTACAACTTTTGGACCCGAAAGAACAATCTTGTTAAAAACGGGTAGCCAAAGTTTGGATATTGCACACAGGGAAAGTTTTGTAGCAAAAGGTGGTGTTGGAGGTAGTCCTACTAGGGTAGTCGATCAAACCGAAAGTTTCATGGATGAATTTAATGATATTTTAAATCCAGGAGATGAATTGTGCGGGGCAGCAATAAGAGCAGATGCTTATGGTTATGCTTTTCCAGGCAATCCTGAAATAGCTGCTGAGCTTGCGTGGAGAGACTCAAGTTTTACTCATAACAGGACAGGTATTTATGGGACGATGTTTATAGCAGCCGCGATATCCCTTGCTCAAGTACTTGATGATAGGAATCAGATAATTGAGACTTCACTAAAGTTTGTACCTCAAAAAAGCAGGTTTTTTGAAAGGGTTTCGGTTGCTTTTCAAGACGTAAAGGAGTCTTCAACTTGGGAGGAGGCTTACGGTAAAATAAATAATAAATTAGGAGAATATGGACACTGTAGAATATACCAGGAAATTGGAATGTTGATTAACACTCTCATATTCGCTGAAAATATAGGACACGGTATATGTATTCAAGTAAGCCAAGGAGCAGATACTGACAGTTTTGGGGCAACGGCAGGTTCGATACTTGGTGCATTTTTTGGTTTAGAGGGTCTCGAAGATCGTTGGCTAGAACCCTTTAATGATGATATTCACACTGGATTAGCTTGGTTTTTCGAAAGATCAGTTTCTGAGTTGTCTAATAGAATGGGTAGATTACCAACAGTAGTTCGAAGTTGAATCCATTTTTCAAAAAGGATTTCTTCACTACAGGGAAAAGAAAACCCAGAGCATTGGCGATAGTAAAAGTGGTTGTGGCTTTGCGAATTACGGTATTACAGCCATGCAGTGGCACTATGCTTTATAATAATGTATTATGGCTTTAATTTAATCGAAGGAGTTGGTTTTGGCTAAATATTTACTTAGAGGATCTTACACATCTGAGGCTTGGGCTGCCCAGGTTAAAGATCCTAAAAATAGAATTGAGGCTGTTCGCCCAGTATTTGATCAATTAGGTGGATCGATTGAATCTGCTTATTTTGCATTTGGAGATGATGATTTGGTGTTGATAATGGAAATGCCAGATAATGTATCAGCTGCAGCATTGTCTATCGCTGTGGCAGCTGGTGGAGCTGTTAATAATATTAAGACCGTTCCACTAATGTCTATGGATGAAGGTTTAGAAGCAATTAAGAAGGCTGGGCCTGCAGGTTATAGACCCCCATCAGCATGATTATTGATATTATCTGTAGTTAATAAATAATCGTATAAAAAGAGAGGGTGGTTATTCCACCCTCTCTTTTTATTAAAAATTCTGATCTATCCGCAAGTTGTTTGAATGAGTAATTTCGTGACTAGATAAGGATCCATGTTTGATGCAGGTCTGCGATCTTCAAGGTATCCTTTTTGATCAACTTCAACCTGCCAAGGAATTCTGATAGAGGCGCCTCTATCAGATACACCATAACTGAATTGGTCAATTCGTTGAGTTTCATGGAGTCCTGTTAATCGGTTCTCATTTCCAACTCCATAATTTGTAATATGTTCTGTTATGTTTTTTCCAAGAGCTTCACATGCATCAATAATTGGTTGGTAGGATTCTCTCATTGCTTTGGTAGAGTAATTTGTGTGACATCCTGCACCATTCCAATCACCAGAAACTGGTTTTGGATCGATAGATACAACTACATCGAATTCTTCAGCTACCCGATGTAGTAGCCATCTTGCGACCCATAGTTGATCAGAAACATCAAGTGGACCAAGTGGGCCAACTTGAAATTCCCATTGACCAGGCAGTACTTCAGCATTAGTTCCTGCAATTCCTATACCGGCATCTATACAAGCTGTTGCATGGGCTTCTGAAATGTCTCTCCCAAAATTAAAATTTGCACCTACACTACAATAATATGGTCCCTGTGCTCCAGGGAATCCTCCATCGGGGAATCCAATAGGTTGTTTCCCATCTGATTCAAACAATGTAAATTCTTGTTCAATACCAAACCATGCTTCTTGATCTTCGAATTTTGATGCGACTTCTGCGCATGCCGCTCTGTTATTGGTAGGATGTGGAGACATGTCAGGTAATAATACTTCACACATAACCAATTTGTTGTTTCCTCCTGAAATTGGATCAGGACAGGAAAACACAGGACGTAAGACGCAGTCTGAGTTTTCTCCGGGTGCTTGGTTAGTACTTGATCCGTCAAATCCCCATATTGGTAGATCTGACCCGTCTGGTAAAACCTTAGTTTTAGATCTTAATGAAGGAGACGGTTCTGTGCCATCAATCCAAATATATTCTGCTTTAAATGCCATGATTCTCACCTCAGTTTCGTGATTTTAATATTAATGATATAAAATAATGAAATTAGAACTTTTTTGCAATGTTAATTAACATGTTACAAATTTTTAAAAAGCAATTTGTTAATATTGTGTAAAATTTATATTGAACATTAAGCGGTTTTTGAGAGCCTATAAAACTTTCTTGATCCAATTGAAGTGGCTGCATCTACGATCATTTCGGTGGCATATTCTTCAGTAATTTTACTTGTGTTAATCATAAAATCATAATGACGAATGTCATCTGGGTCACTTAAATTGAAATATCGTTCAAAATAAATCTGACGTGCTTTATCACGGTTATTTAGTCGGGATTCTGCTTCAGTCGAGTCGCAGTTTTCTCTTTCGCTGATAATTTTTATTCTATCTTCTATTTCTGAAACTAATCCAATTCTTAGAACATCTTCATAATCTTTTAGGATTATATGTGCTCCTCTTCCAACAATGACACTGTTACCTGAGTCTGCAATTTCATTAATCACCTGAGTTAATGTGTCTATAAAAAGTTGGTCGTCTAATTCATGTCGTTGAGTAATTAGAGAATTAGGTAGCTCGTTATATTCTTCTGATAAGAAACTAGCAATATTTGGGACGAAATACGGATCAGCACCAATTCCATTTGAGGCGGAATTTTGTAAAATTCGATTAATTATTTTTGAAATCTTCTCTTTAAAAGTGGCTGGTTCATCTTCTCTCTTTTGAATAGCACCTAATGTTGATCCTGTTTGTCTAGCAACCTGAGAAAGAATTAACCTATCGACATAATCAATGTGTAATTCATGCGATACTTTCGGGCCAATATTTCTTCCACCATTCCCTGATTTTCCACCTAGAGTAATGATTGTCATTATAAACTCCTTTCAATCTAAGACTGAAATGATAGTTTTAGTTTTTTAATTCTGATATATGTGAATCCCAATGTTTTGCAATTAAAGATCCTAAAATGTCTTGTGCAGTTTTTCCCTCACCATTAGGGAATATGATTATTATTTCATTTGTGTCTGTAATTCGTTTAACAGAGTCATTTAGTCGGGTGTTTAAATTTTTAATATCTATTACTAGTGACTTTATTGATTTATTTGCGGCCCTACCTATTGCACGTGCATTCATTTCGTCTATGGAGGCATAGATTTTTGCGGGACTTTCATTAGAATCGAGAGCATTGGCAACGAATTCATGCCAGAAAACTAGATGAGCGAGTACTTCTCTTGGTTCCCATAAGTCAATTCTTTTATTCGAAGTTAATCCTTCTCCTTCAAAATATGCTATTCCGCTATCCACAGATTGGTTAATAGAATCCATCAGGATTTTAACTTGATTAGACATTTTAGACCTCAGATATCGATTCGGTGTCGGGTGGATAATAAAACTGAGAGTTATGTGAAGTCAAGTTTCTAATAATTTTAAGTAAATTTGTAAATTATAAAAAGATTAATCAAAAAAATTCTTGTATCATAGACATGTTAGGAAATAGTTTGATAAATCGGCAAAAAATGATTCACTATGAAACAAATATAAGAAAATTTTTAGCAGTTATACTTTTAATTTTTTTAGTAATAATCTTATTTTCATGTACGGTTCAATTGGAGCAAGATGACACTACTAATAGACTACATTCTCTTAATAAAGAAATTATGTGTCCAGTTTGTCCAGGTGAATCAATTGATCAGTCACAAAATCCACTTGCTGTTCAAATGAGAAATTTGATTTCTGAACAAATCGAACTTGGTTGGTCAGATGCTCAAATAAAAGACTTTTTTGTAGATAGATATGGGCCAAGAGTGTTAATGTCTCCCCCTTCAAAAGGTTTTGGTTTGTGGGCTTGGATTATTCCACCATCAATTGTAATTGTAGCATTTGTGTCATTGGTTTATGTTTTGCGAAGAATGTATTTAGCGAAGAAGCACGTAACGCTTTCAGATGATGGAAACGATCAATCGGATTATGCTGAACGGGTTACCAAATCGTTAGAACCAAAATTTAGGCGTATGAACGATATGGAGAAAACAATTGGCGATTGATTTAGGCAATGTAGCGTTAGTTCTTGCATTTATAGTTGCAATTTATACAGTAGCGGGTTCGTTTTTGGGTATTCTAAGGCACTCTGAGATTCTTGTTATAAGTGCAAGATATCTTTTCTATAGTATTCCACTATTTCTTCTGATTTCAGCTTTTTCGTTGGTGTATGCATTTGTTGGGAATGACTTCTCAGTAAAATATGTAGCTGAAAATAGTAATTTGGCAATGCCTAGTGAGTATGCATGGGTTGCATTTTATGCTGGTAATTCGGGTTCTTTATTGTTTCTAGTTTTAGTGTTTTCAATTTTGGCTACTATTGCCATTTACACATTGAGAAAAAGATTGCCTGTGGTTAGCCATTATTCTGTAGGTTTAATGGGTTTCGTAATTACATTTTTTGTATTTGTAATGCTTTTTTTTGCAAATCCATTAGAAAGATTGCCAATTACTCCGAATGATGGACAAGGAATAAATCCGCTATTGATACATTTTGGAATGTTTATACATCCACCTGTTTTGATGACAGGATTAGTTTCAATCACAATTCCATTCAGTATTTCTATGGGCGTTTTGATGTCTGGTCAGGGAGGAGAAGATTCATGGATAGACATTGGTCGAATTTGGGCCATGTTGTCATGGGTTGTTCTTACTCTAGGCTTGCTTATGGGAAGTTGGTGGGCATATACAATTTTGGGATGGGGTGGATATTGGGCTTGGGATCCTGTTGAAAATTCTGGATTGATGCCTTGGCTTATTCTTACAGCTTTTGTGCACTCAATTATGGTACAAAAACGTCGTGGAATGTTTCGGATGTGGAACATGGTTTTAATCATTTTGGCTTTCTCTATGGCACAGCTTGGTATGTTTATTAATCGAGGAGGTCCAGTTCCTTCAGTTCATTCATTCGCTCAATCGTCGATGGGGTGGTTGTTTTTAGGTTTTATGGTATTTACATTTTTTATTTCAATTGCAATATTTTGTTTTCGGGTAGACACATTAAAAAGTAGTTCGAAATTAGATTCAATTGTTTCACGGGAGAGTGTGTTTTTATTTCAAAATGTGCTGTTTATAATAGTAGCACTTGTTACATTGTGGGGAACGATTTTCCCTGTGTTTTCAGAAACTATAGATGATACTGTAATGACAATTGGGAGACCATTTTTTGATAAAGTAAATGGTCCTATTCTTTTAGCAATAATTTTATTAATGGGTATTGGCCCTTTACTCCCTTGGAGAAAATCGAGATTCAAAATATTGTTTAATGTTTTGAAAGTGCCATTATTCTTTGCTTTTGTGTTAGTGGTCATATTGCTATTTTTGGGGGTAATGAATCCTTTAGCATTATTTGCTTTTGCAATATGTTCACTTTCTGTAACAGGAATATTTTATGAATGGGTCAAAGGAACCAGAGTTCGGCACGGTCATGGAGAGAATTGGGTTGTAGCTTATATGAGATTACTTTTAGGCAACAGGCCTAGATACGGAGGCTACATTATTCATCTTGGTATAGTTATGTTAGCAATCGGAATTATTGGATCGTCATTTTATGACTTTCAAAAAGATTTTGTTTTGAGTCCTGGAGATTCTGCGCAAGCAGGAGATTATTCATTTAAGTATTTGGATGTGACGACCAAGCAATTTTCAGATAGAGAAGAACAGATAGCACGATTTGAAGTGTCTAACCAGGAACAAAGAATTGGGATTTTGTCTCCATTTAGATCGTTTTATCCAGAAAAACGTATTTCAGCAACTCGAGGAGCTATCCATAGTACTCTCTTGGAGGATTTTTATATTGTTGCTTCGGAAATTTCTGAAAATAAACAAGGTGTTTTTCGGGTTTATATTAATCCTTTAGTTTGGTGGATGTGGCTTTCGGGACCGATAATATTTTTCGGTGCAATGTTTGCAATTTCTCCAATGAGAATTGGCTGGATTAAAAAGAAAAGTAGAGTGGTTTCGTAATGTTGGTCTTTGGTTCATTATTACTTTCAATAATCCCAGTATTAGTAATTATATATGTCTGTTTAAAGCGAGAATCATTACGAGAATTTGAAACAATATATACATCTTTTGACCCACAATTTAAAATTCAGTGGGATAATGCTGTTCAAGGATTAGTGAATGCTGAAATAGAGAATGGAATAGGTAATTTGGATTATTCAGACTATCAATGGATTAGAAATGAATATATTAATGAAGCGGCATTGGCACTACGCTCAATGAAATTAACCAAGAATCAAGAAGAAATATTGCTTAACGATTTGCATGAGAAAGTCACTTTTGAAAATACGCATAGTGATGCAGTTGAAGATATTGTAGATTTGAGAAAATCTGAATGATCCTGCTTCTTAGATTGCTGATTTTGTCTGTTTCCGCATCCCTATTTGTGTTCTTTTTGCCCATTACTGAAGCTCAATCATTCCCAGATAAAATAACTGGACAAGTAATTAATAGATCAGAGAATGCTTCAAGTGTTGAAGGTTCAAAAGTGTTTTTATATGGGAAGGATTTAGAAGAAGAATTTTTGATTCAAGAACAACTAGTTGCAAGAGATGGCTCATTTCAGTTTAATGATTTGCACATTAGTCCTCTAACTAGATATTTTGTTTCAGTTGAATTTTTGGGTGTGTTCTATGTTGAGGAAGTTGTGAATAGTGATGGTAGTTTTCCAAAAGAGATGTTGATTAATGTTTACGAAACTACTTCAAATGAAGATGTGATAGATGCATTGTCGGTTTCCATTTTATTTTCTGATGTAATTAAGGACTCAAAACAAATTTCAGTAATGGAGATTGTTCTATTAAATAATACTTCTAAACAGACTTATATTCCTGGGGATCGACCGATGGACCTGATTAGATTTGGTCTACCAGGCGATGTGGTTAATTTGGACGTTGATTCAAACATTGTAGGTTATGATTTTATTCAAGTGGATAAAGGTTTTGCACTTGTTGCTAACATTCCTCCGGGAATACATGAGGTAGCATATACATACTTTCTAAATTATGAAGATGCAGAATTAAGTTTTGCTCATTCTTTACGTTATGGAGCTGGAATTTTAAGAGTTTTGATTAATGAGAGTGATGGGAAAATAATTTCAGAAAAATATAACAAACCTCAGCTTACAGACATTGGAGGACAGAGTTATTTGGTTATAGAATCTAAAGAAATTGTCAAAGGTGAGGATGTTTCTTTGAGATTATATAATCTTCCACAAAATTCATATCTAGAAGAATTTTTTAGTAAGTTTCAAGGTTTTAGATATGAATTTTTCCCAGTTTCGATTTTGTTGTTATTGTTATTAGGGTTTTTAGCAATTGGATCTTTCAACTCTGGTCGTCGAAAGATTAATGATTGATTCAGGAATATTCTTCGATTAGCATTCCCAAGATTACTGAATCGAATCGAGCACCGTGGTGAGGTCTACTTTGTCTTAGGGTTCCTTCATGAGTGAATCCTAAATGTAAAAACATATTGTGAGCTGCTTCGTTATATGTAGGGACATCCGCCCATATATGGTATAGATTGTGGATTTCGAATGATTGGCGTATCAGTTCTTTTGCAGCAGCGGTTCCATATCCGTCATGCCATTTTTCTTTTGCTCCAATCAGAATAGATATTTGTCCTCCGCCTATAGATTCTTCAATTGCAATATGTGCTTCACCAATATGCTCCCCTTCTTCTGTGTCAACTGAAAAAATCACATGTTCTGGGTCATCAAATATGCGATTAAAAGCTTCTTCGTTTGACGTTAAGGTTTCTTCAGGATGATAGCCTAAATGGGCCGGATCTCCATATGAATATCTTCCAAACCAACTATCAGCTACGTCTTCATCTTGAAGCCAATTAGCAACTCTTTCTACGTCTTGTCTAGTGACATGACGGAAAATAATTTTTCTTTCTGGGTGAGTCATATTAAAACCAACAATTTTCTTAATTATAACTATATATATTATTTGATCAAATAATAAGTAGAATTGTCAAAGGATTATGTGGGTTTGTAGAAAAATGTAACAATTCCTCCAAGAATAGTTACTAATCCAGCAAATATAAAAGTGTTTTGAGTTCCCCAAAAGTCTCCAATCAAGCCTGCTAGAATAGGTGCAAAAGCTCCCATGAATGATACGCCATATACGAGGGCAATGATTGTGGAGCGCATTTTAGTTTCTGTATTATTTATTGCATATGCAATAAATATTGCATGAAGGGAATATGCGAATATCCCAATTATCAAAATTAAAATAATCAACCATGTGTTACTTTCAACAAATGCAATACCTAAACTAGCAACTCCTAAAATCATCATTCCTGGTACAAGCACAAATTTATGATTTAGCTTGTCACTCATAAATCCCATAATGGGTTGTGACGCAATGCCCATAGCTTGAGAAGAAGCCATCATTAAAGGGACCGCCAATTGTGATGCTGGAGACCACATAAAAAAACTTGTTTGAACTGAAAATGAAAACTCTAAGTCTCTAAGTAGGTAAATAGGAAGAAATGCAATTAATGATGTTTGCCCCATTGCTCTTAAAACAGTTGCTAATCCTAAGACCATTAGAGGCTTATTTTTCAATATTAATTTAAGATTAGTAATGTATTCAGAAAATGAATCTACATTTCCTTTAGTGTTAGTTAAGTTGCGAACTACAAGCCAAATAACTAGTCCAACGATTACGGCCGGGAGTATACTCCATTGAAGAATTTCATTCCAAGTTAAGGTGATTAATATTGCACCGGTTAGTAACCCGCCAGCTATTATTGGTCCGAGTACTTCTCCAGCACTTCCTCCAGATCCATGTAAGGAAACTAAGAAACCCCTTTGCTTAGGGAATTTTAATGTTAATGCTCCTAATGCCAATGGATGGAATAATGAAGGACCAAGTCCACTTAGAAACATCCCAAAAAACAAAATGAAGTACCTTAGAGTATTCATGTTTTCTGGTTTATTTGGAGTGGATCCAACTATGAAAAGCGCGATTCCCATAATCGCAATAGATAAAAACAAGATCAATCCGGATCTATTGGTATATCTATCTCCTAGGTATCCAGCACCTACAGTTGTGACTCCGTTAGTAGCTTGGTTTACAGTATTTAGAGCACCTATTGTCGTATTACTTAATCCTAGGCTAGTTGCCATAACGGGTAGGATTGCTGATCTTAGTCCTGATAGATATAAATGTTTGAAAGTGTGGCCTGAAATAATTGTGGTTGCTAGCCTTATGCGACCTTGGTTTACGTCAAAATTTTCAGGTGATTTGATTTGATCTTGGCTCATGATTAGTATGTATTCTCTATGAATTTTGTAAGGTGATGAAAGTGATTTACTGGACCATTGCCCAATCCTATTGATTCATCAGCAGATTTGATCGAGTCTGTGATGTATCTTCTAGCTGAGGAAATTGAGTCTCTAATCGATAATCCTTTAGCTAAATTGGATGCAATTGCTGCAGAGTAAGTGCATCCCGTCCCATGAGTACGATGGGTTTCAATTCTTTGAGTCGTTGCTGCGCGCACTTGGTCTCCATCATAAAAAATATCTGTTGGAGCACCTTGCATATGACCTCCTTTAAGTAGTACTGCTTTTGTGCCCAGTTTGTACAATTCGACTACTGCTTTGTGCATATCATCTAATGTAGAAATATTCATATTAATTAAAGTTTCAGCTTCTGGAATATTTGGGGTGATTAAAGTTGAAATTGGGATCAAAAATTTTTGGATAGCATGGATAGCATCATCATTCAAAAGTTTATCTCCACTTTTCGCCACCATTACTGGGTCTACAACAGTTATGGGGTTGTTGAATTCAGTGAGTTTTTGAGCAACTATTTTGACAATTTTTGAATTCGCTAGCATTCCTGTTTTGATTACATCTGCTCCTATATCGGACATTACTGCGTCGATTTGTGAAGCGACAATTGATTCGGGGATTTCCAGAATCTCAGAGACTGTTGAAGTGTTTTGAGCAGTAATTGCAGTGATGGCAGAGGTTCCGTATACACCATGTGCGGCAAAAGTTTTTAGATCTGCTTGGATACCAGCACCCCCTCCAGAATCAGAACCAGCTATCGTTAGAACTCTAGGAGATGATTTCATTGGATTTCCTTTTTGGAAAATTAAATAAATGATTTTTGAAATACATTCTCTACTCTATCAGATCTACTTTGTTGTTTAGAGCCTTGAAATCAAATGAGGTAGTATTGTTTAGATTTGAAAAAGTAGCGAAAATTACACTTAGAATTGAAGAGGAAATTAAAGCATATCCAAAACTTGGAAGAGGTCCTGTTGGAATGAATTCAAAAAGAGGGATATTGTGCCATGTTCCTACAAAGTCACTTGCAGGGAATAGCAGACTGCCAATTAATAACCCAGCAATTGTACTAATTAATGCAGAACGAGGACTGAAATTTTTAGAAAACATTCCTAAGAACACAGGGAAAAGAACCGCTGCACATACCAAATCAGCTATAAAGAACAAATAGAGTACACTCATGTCTTGTGCTGCTACTAATATTGCTGGTGGTATTAAAAGTATTGTGATCCATCTAGATGCAGGTAGTAAAAGAGCGGTACTTTCAGTTTTTTGTTTGTACCTTGATAGGTCAGTTACTATAGTGCTTGCAATTCCATTTAATAATGTATCTATACTGCTCATCACCAAAATCACTGCCAGAATTAATGTTGTAATAATCATCCATGATGGCATGATTGTTTTGAAATAAACAAACATTGCTACAGATGCGTTGTCTGAAGTAATGATATTTTCAGGAACTGCTAAAGCCATGATCCCAAAAATTCCTGTAAGGAAAATTATTGGCAGGACTAGGATACTGGAAATAGAAAATCCTTTGATCAGACTTTTTATATTTTTTGCATTATATACTCTCTGCCATGATGCTTGGTTAAACATTTCTGCCGCAGTGACAGCTATAATCAATGTGAGCGCAAATTCAATTCCAGTAGTTGATTTGAATGAAAATAGTTCAGGTGAAATTTCGTTTACTCGTTTAATGGAGTCAGTAATGTCTCCAATCCAAAAGCCTGCAATGATTACAATTAGTAAAAGTGGAAGAATAGCAAAAAATTGAATCCTGTCAGTGAATAATGAAGCTTTCATTCCTCCATATGCGGTATATGCTACTGTAAAACTTGCGACAATTAATGCTGTAATTGTTAAATTGACTCCTTCGCCTAGTAGATTAATAGCTTGGGAAATTCCCGTCAGTTCTGCAGCTAGGAAGACAAACATGTAAAAGATCATTATGCAAATAATTAAGAAATACATTGTATGTCCATAGCGGAATCGTACAAATTCAATTAGTGAATGCCCATTTGGAATGATTTTTCTCATCCTAGAACCAACCAATACGAAAATTGCAAGTGGTAGCGCTGAGCCAATTCCATATCCAATAATTCCAACTATTCCTGCGAATGTTCCTGTTTCAGCAGGTCCGAATAGGATCCAAGCCCCTAATGCTGATGCTACCAGTGTGGCGATAGTGAAAGTGCTGCTCGATGAATTTCTTGAAACGATGTAATCTTCAATTGAGATACTGCGCCTTTTGGCATATAAAACTCCCAAGCATAGGAATATGAATGAAGTTAATATGGTGATTGATATTGCAGTGACGCTAGCAGACATTCCATCATCCTTTTGTCTTATATAATATGTATCACATTAAGGTAACATAATTTTTGGGAAGAATATGAGTGATAGGCTTAGTACAAATCCTACTGATCTAGATAGTTCTGAAGAATTATTAAAAGGTGCGAAAGAGTTCGGATTTTTTTTGTCTGAGGAACAAATCAGTAAATTTTTGATACACAATTCGATGATTGCTGTCAAAAATCATCGAATGAATTTAACGCGTGTTACAAGTTGGAAGGATGCTCAGGTTTTGCATGTTTTAGATTCACTTTCAGTATTTTCAGTGATCAAGAACATTGTTTTAAAAAATAATGAAATATTAGATTTGGGTACTGGAGCAGGATTTCCTGGAATACCTTTGGCTATCATGTTGCCTGAAGTTCATTTTACCTTATTGGATTCTAGGCGTAAGAAGGTAGATTTCTTAAAATCAGTAATTTGCAAACTTGATTTAAATAATGTGGAATTGGTTGTGGGAAGGGCAGAAGAATTAGCACATCAAAAATCTCTTAGGGGGGCTTTTGATTTGGTTACATCTAGGGCTGTAGCACCACTGAGAACTTTGATAGAATTGTCGGCGCCATTTCTAAAAGCCAATGGAATTTTGGTGGCTCAAAAATCTGAAAAAATTCGTGAAGAATTAGTTGATGCAGATAATGCGATTCAAACTTTCGGTCTTAATATAGAAAGTCTTCATTTCTTTCAAAAATTTAAATTTATGCCTCCTGGTAGAGCAATATTGTTGATGGAAAATATTAAATTATCTCCTGACGAATTCCCTAGAAGACCAGGGATTCCTTCAAAGAAACCATTGTGAATTTTGAGGATACGAGATGAGCTTTAATAACAAGCATAATTTTTCATGGATGAGGATATTATCCGTGCCAACTTTGATTGTTCTTATTGTAGTAATTGGCATTTTTGCTTTATTGCCATTGGTCATTGATTTTCAGTGGGAAGATACATTTTTGCGGCTTTCAGATATAAACGTTTGGGTATATGTGGTAGCTATGTTTTCCTATTTTGCAAGTTTTGTTTTTCGTGGGATCAGGTGGCGTTTGTTGGCTAAAAATACTGGGGAATTAGAACTCGGAAACCAAATTACGCCTAGCATTTTTCAATCTTCAATGTTTATTCTTTTGGGATGGTTTGTTAATTCAGTTGCATGGATGCGAATAGGTGATGCTTATAGGGCTTATTTGTTCGCTAGAAAAAGCCGTACTGATATTTCATGGAGTTTCGGGATATTATTGGCTGAAAGAGTGCTGGATACAATGGTTGTTTTTGGGATTTTAGCAATCAGTTTTCTTTTTCTAATATGGCAACGTTCATCTACGGATTACCAGTTACTAAAATATATATTTAGTATTGCATTTTTGATGACATTGTTTTTGATTATGGTTTTGATTCTCATGCGATTCTTCAGGAATTTTATTCAAACAAGACTTCCTTCTAAAATCAAACAATTTTATTTTCAGTTCCAAAAAGGTGCCTTGAGTAGTTTTAAGAAAATTTATCTCCTAGTTTTGTTGAGTTGTATTGGGTGGCTTTTAGAAATATTGAGATTGTATTTTGTGGTAGTTTCTTTGGGGTTTGAAGTGCCATTAATCTTAATTCCTATAGTAGCTTTATCTCATGCCTTATTGAGTGTGGTTCCAACTCCTGGAGGTATTGGAGCAGTAGAAGCTGGAACAATAGGAATACTTTTAATCACACTGAGCAATGCTGATGCAATCTCCGTAGTTTTGCTTGATAGGTCTATAACATTTTTATCGGTCATAATTGTTGGAGCAATTGTATTTGTGATTAGGAATTTTTATGAATTTCAAAAGGGCAGTTCTAGAAAACTCTAAATTTTTTTAAATGTGATAGAGTATTGGCAATAAAACTATATGGAAATTTAGGTTAAATTCTGATTCTGGCTCTAGGTATGAGGTGATGTAATGGCGCTTAAATCGGTAGATCACGTAGTAGTAAGACCTGGTAGGACTGTGTCCGACAAGGATGTTGAAATTCCCATTGCGGATGATTTAACAACCGTTCCTGGTATCCCAATCCGACATGAAGATGTTTCTTTCTATTCAAGAATGTACCCCATTGAGAGTCAGAATGTAGAGAAAGCTGCGGATAGAGAGTGGGTTTGGACTGTTTATGAAGATGACATCTATGAGTATAGAGAGAGACATGATGAGTTAGTAAAACCGTTGGTTGATGCTGCCATGGTTTCTGGTGATTTGGAGCCCACAGGAATTCCTGAAAATGATAAGCAAATAACTGAAGATATTCGTTCTAAAGCTAGAGAATTAGGTTTCGGAGAAGTTGGTTTTACTCGATACGATTTTCATTATGCCTATTCAAGCAAGAAGAGTTGGGTGCGTTATGAGCACGCTATTTGTTTGGCTGTAGAGCAAGATTATGTAATGACACAAAGTATCCCTAGCTTAGCAGCTGAGCAGGCTCATTTTGGTACATATGAGATTGAAGGGGCATTGATGTTGGATTTAGCAGATTATATAAGAGAGCGAGGATATCATGCTCAAGTTCATAGCCCTAACGATAATAGTGCAGCTTTCATTCCCATGTTTGTTGCTGCGGGGTTAGGACAATTAGGAGCTAATGGACAGTTACTTTCTCCACATTTCGGATCACGTTCACGTTTAGCCATAATTACTACTGATGCACCTTTAAATCATGATGAACCTATAGACTATGGGATAAATAATTTTTGCAAAGAATGTCAAATTTGCGTTAATCGATGTCCCGGTCGAGCCTTGGTCAGAGAAAAAATTTGGTGGAGAGGTGTAGAGAAATTCAAAGTAATTTATGAAAGATGCCGCCCTGTAATGGCTAGGTATTCTGGTTGTGCTATTTGTGTAAAGACTTGTCCAGTACAACGTTATGGGATGAAGCCAGTAATGGAACATTATGTCGATACAGGAGAGGTTTTGGGTAAGGGTTCTGAAAATTTGGAAGGTTATGACTTTCAAGACAAAGGTCATTTTGCACCGGGTGAATTGCCTTCATTTGATAGGAAATTTTTTGAAATCCCTCATGGAACTAAAGAGGATTGGTTGTTCGAACAATTTAAATCTCGTTTGCAGAAAGGTACCGCCACTTCTGATTTTGAAGCTATGGAGTTTGTCACAAGTGTAAAAGATGTCTTAGACAAAGGTAAAACTACAAGGGGAGATGAATAACGGTTAAAATTTTTAGCCTTATTCAGACAATTTACATGCTAGATCGATTACAACTGGATGCAATTTTCAAGGATTTAGAGGATTCTTGGATTGATGATTCAGATTATGAACTTTTAGTTAGGGATGCACATCTTGGAATTGCTTATTTTGATGCGGGTAAAGAACTTGATGATATTGATCATCGCGTAGTAGATTTAATTAATAAGCATAAATAAATATTGAGGTAGTTGATGGTATCTAAAACTAATTTGAAAAAGAAAAGTCATATAGTAAGCCAAGGTCCAGATAGGGCTGCGGCTCGTGCAATGTTGAGGGCGGTAGGTTTGCAAGATGCCGACATGGAAAAGCCATTTATTGCTGTTGGGAATCTGGCAAGTGATGTGACCCCTTGTAATGTTCATTTGACTCGAATTGCTGAAAAAGTTAAAGAAGGTCTTTGGAATTCAAATAGTGTTCCATTTATGTTTGGGACTATTACTATCAGTGATGGTATTTCCATGGGAACAGAAGGGATGAAAGCATCTTTGGTGAGTCGAGAAGTCATAGCTGATTCAATTGAAACTGTCACTTTTGGCGAAAGTATGGATGGTTTAGTTGTTGTTGCAGCATGTGACAAAAATATGCCTGGGGCATTGATGTCGATGGCTAGATTAAATGTTCCTTCGGTTTTTGTTTATGGAGGAGCAATACTTCCAGGAAGTTTTAATGGTAATGATATAAATATTCAAGATATGTTTGAGGCAATTGGCGCATATTCGCAAGGGAAAATTTCACACGACGAATTAGTTGAGATGGAAAGAGTTGCATGCCCTGGTGAAGGTGCTTGTTCGGGTATGTTCACTGCCAATACTATGTCCAGTGCAATTGAAGCTTTGGGAATGTCTATACCTGGTGCTGCCAGTATCCCCGCTGTTGATCCTAGGATTAATACGCCTGCATATGATGTTGGTTCAATAATGTACAAATTACTTGAAAATGATTTAAAGCCAAGAGATATTATGACTTATGAAGCATTTGAAAATGCTATCCGAGTTGTTCTTTCTATGGGAGGATCAACTAATGCAGTTCTACACTTGTTAGCTATAGCACATGAAGCTGAAGTTGATATTTCAATTGATGATTTTGATCGATTAAGTAGAGACACTCCTTACCTGACTGATTTAAGGCCCGGAGGTCGTTTTGTCATGTCTGATGTTGACAAAATAGGTGGTGTTCCAGTAGTTATGAATGAATTGTTAAGAGCAGGTTTGTTACATGGTGATTGTATTACTATCACTGGTAATACAATTCAAGAAAACCTTTTACAATTTGATGAAATACCAGATTCAAAAGTTATTTTCCCTGTATCAAATCCTAGAAATTCCACGGGCGGGCTGGTAATTTTAAAAGGTAATATTGCAACCGAGGGAGCAGTAATGAAGGTTTCAGCATCTCAATTGAAATCTCATGAAGGCCCTGCGAGAGTGTTTGATGGAGAGAGAGCAGCATTTGAAGCAGTAACGAATGGGGAAATTAATCCAAATGATGTGTTGGTTATTAGATACGAAGGTCCAAAAGGGGGACCGGGAATGCAAGAAATGTTAGCTGTGACTGGTGCTATTATGGGTGCTGGATTAGGCTCTTCAACTTTACTTATGACTGATGGCAGATTTTCGGGTGCTACTCAAGGACCCATGGTAGGGCATGTGGCTCCTGAAGCAGCAGTTGGGGGTACAATTGCATTGATTGAAGATGGTGATTTGATTACAATGGATGTAGAGACTAGAGATTTATCAGTCCAAGTTGATGATGACGAGTTAGATCGTAGAAGGAAGAAATGGAAACCTCCGGCTCCTAATTATACAAGGGGTGTTTTGGCAAAATATGCCAAAACTGTTTCTTCGGCATCTAAAGGCGCAGTGACTCACTGATATTGTTTCTGGCGATATTTTCTGGTTAAGAGTGTTTGAGTTGAAAGAATTTTCTTGGCGTTCATCGTTAATGATTTTAACAGCGATATTGATGTTAATTACTTTGGCTTTGATATTTTTGTGGGTTCCAACTGAAAAGAATTTAGGAATATCTCAAAGAATATTTTATTACCATGTTCCTATTGCTTGGATTGGTATGCTATCTATTATAATTGTTGCCATTAGTAGTGTGGTGTACCTGATTCGAGACAATCATACATGGGATGCAATTGCACTTTCTGCTGCAGAAATTGGTGTGATTTTAATGACAGGTGTTATTATTACAGGTGCTATTTGGGGAAAGTTGACTTGGGGGGTCTGGTGGACATGGGACCCGAAGCTAACAACAACTTTAATCCTTTGGTTTATTTTTGTTGCTTACTTGTTGATGAGAGCTAGAGCTTCAAGTTCTCTCCAAGGGGCAAGGATTGCTGCTTTTATCGCGCTCATTGGAGCGATTGATGCCCCTGTGATTTACATGAGCACAATTTGGTGGAGGACGACCCATCCAGGTCTAAACATAGGTCCTTTGGCGGAACAAGGTTCTTTGGATTTTCGTATGGGTATTACTATTTTGTTTTCTGTTTTAACTTTTAGTGTGTTTTTTGTTTATATTTTGATTGAGAGATTTAAACTTAGGAAGAGTGAGTTAATTGTTGAAAGTTTATATAATAAAAAGTTTTAAAAGCGTTTATTTAGGTTTGCTTGGCCTTGCTTTAGTGTTGAGTGTTGGATTAAGTGGAAGTATTGTAGAAGCATCGACTACTGTTTCAAAAATATTTAATACTGATGATCAAATATTTTTCAAACAAAATGGTTGTTTGGATTCGGGTTTGATTGCATTGTTTATTGTGTTTGCAATTGTTTGGGCTGGGTTTTTCCTTTATGTGTTTTATATGTCTAGGAAATCTCAAAATTTAATGCGTGAAATTGATATTTTGAAATCCAAGTTGGAAGATAGAAATTCAGAAAATTAGATTTTTTAGGTGGGTCAAAAATTGGAAGAAGAAACTTTTAGCTTCAAAGAGCAAACAATATTGGAAAAATATTGGAAAGGTGGAATCGTTTTCCTTGTGGTGATTTTGTCCTTTGCTTATTTGGGATATTTAGCATTTGACAGTGCAAAAGTTTATTATTACACAGTTTCTGAAGTTAAAAATAGTAAGGAAATACAAGAGGATAGGATTGTGAGAGTCAATGGTAAGCTAGTAGACGATTCATTTAAGCGGGATGCTGGATCTACGATTGCACATTTTTCGCTTACTGATGGAGTTGAAATATTGGATGCTGAGCATGAAGGTATTATTCCAGAATTGTTTTTCAATGAGCATTCAGAAATTGTTTTAGAAGGATACAATAGATCTGATTCTTTCCATACTGAAAATATCATTGTAAAATGCCCGTCCAAATATGTTGCAGAGGCTGATAACGAATAGTATTTAAAGGAAATTACTGAAATCTGGGTTTAGATTTTTCCCTATCGTTTCATAGCACCATAACGATGATTGTAGAAGTTTAGTTTCTGAGAGATTTTCACCAATTAATTGTGTTCCAATGGGTAAACCTAATTTGCTGGTGCCAATAGGAAATGTTATTGCTGGTAGTCCACTTAAAGTCCAGGGTGCCTGGAATCGTTTATCTCCTGTTGAATTCAAATCTCTTGGGGCGGGTGATGATGTAGGAGGAGAAATAATCACATCTATTTCATTGAAAATGTTTTTAATGGAGCGTTTGAATTGTGTTTGGATTTCCCGTACTTCATGATATTGGTTTGTATTTAATAATAATCCGTTTTGAATTACTTGGCTGACATCTTTGGAGTAATCTTGTGGCCTTAATTTGAAATTGGTTCTATGTACTTCTGCTGCCTCAAATGACATGATTTTTGAATGAGCATCTAGTAATTCTGGGACTGCAATAGGCATTGAAATTTCTTTTATTGTAGCACCGGCGTATCTTAAGTCATTAATGATTCGTAAGTTGTGTTCACGTATTTCAGAGTCACAATTATCAAGAAAAAAATCATTTACAATACCTATTTTCGGTACGGAGAGTTTTTGAAAAAGTCCTTCCAAATAATTTGGGTGACTTTTGTTTATAGAAACTTCGTCTGTTGGGTCGTATCCAGCCATCGTATTTAAGGCTAATGCTGCATCTTGAATTGTTCGAGTGAATATTCCTACAGTATCTAAAGATTTTGCGTTGGGGAACACCCCGGATCTGCTTATGAGTCCAAATGTAGGTTTTAAGCCTATTATTCCATTGTATGCTGCTGGCCTAATGACAGATCCACTAGTTTGAGACCCTACAGCAAAGGGGAATATTTTTGCTGCAACTCCTACTGCTGAACCACTACTAGATCCTCCTGGAGTGTGCTGAGAGTTCCAAGGGTTTTTTGTAATAGGAGGGTCTCCAAATGCGTGTTCAGTTGTAATAGTTTTCCCCATTATGATCCCGCCGTGTTCACGGATCAATCTAACGGAATGGGCGTCTTGTTCTGGAATAAAATCTTTAAATATTTTTGATCCAGCCTCAGTTTTAATTCCGGCAGTATGGAAAATGTCTTTTATGCCAACTGGAATACCCTTTATGGAATTAGTTGGAGGGGTTTGGGATTTAATGGAATCGTGAGAAATTTTAGCATTCTTTATTGCATTTTCTGGGTCAAAAAATGCCCAAACGTTTAGATGTTTTTCTAAGTTTTCAGATCTTTTTAATAGAGATTCCATTATCTCAATTGGATTTAATTTTTTTTCTTCAATCGCTTGAGACATTTCTAATAATGTCAAATTGAAAATTTCCATTTTTTCTCCAATCCAGTAATTTATTCATGGTATTATAACTCCACTTGATGAAAAATTTTAGGAGAAGTTGTTGTTTAAGTCTATTCATCATTCTGGCATTGTAGTTAGTGATATGGCTAAATCCGAAAAATTTTATTGTAATGTTTTGGGAATGCAAGTAGCAGAACGTAGAGAACGTATTGGAGGGGCTATAAATTCAGTCGTTGGTTACAAAGAAACACATATAGAGTGTGTTGATTTGTATTTTGGGGAGGGCCATTTAATTGAATTGATACAGTACCATATTCCGGAACCAAAAGATCGCCCAACTGATGAAAGATCGTATTTAGGAGCTTCCCATATTGCATTTTTAGTAGAAGATATTCATTCGACATATCAGAAATTAATTGATAATGGAGCTCATTCAATGAACCCGCCTATAGAAGTTGCACCAGGGAAAAAGTGTTGTTACATTCAGGATCCTGATGGTAACTGGATTGAGCTTATTGAATTTCTTGGATAGGAACGAATTTTTTTAATCCTAATAACCATCTAGGATTATCTTTGACTACCATTTTAATGGATTTTTCATCTAATCCACAGTGAAGTAAGTTACTTACTGCCAGGCGTAATCCTTCTGCCGGATGTGGATTATACCATTGTCCAAAATCAGTTGTGACAATACAATTTTCGGGGCCCCATTTTGTAATTTCGTTAGCCATTTCCATTGGGGTTAAAGTAAATTGTCCGTCACGTTCAACTGTAGGAGCGATTGGCATTGAAGCCATAAATGTAAATTCTAACTTTGCTCCGGTCTGCAATATTGTGGCAATTTCGGATTCAGAAGTATGCCCAAATGGATGTGTGGCAATCATTCGTTTTATTTTCATGGTTTTTGCTGTTTTAAAAAGGGCGATTGCTTCTTTTGGCGAAACATGTCCTGATGCAATTGCAATGTCTGCGGTTGCAATTAATTCCAAAATTTCTAAAACTTCTTTTTTGAGTTTGCCATCAGAATCTATTAGATTTATTTGTGATTGAGTAGTATTCACTTGCGCGTCTCGGGTAGGCATCCAAACAATTTTTGTGTTTAAGGGAATCATTTTTTCTACCGCTCTTGGATTTAATCCACCTACTGATTGGTTTAGAACGATTCCTCCTGCAATAAAAATTCCAGGATATATTTGATTTAATATCATCGATAGTGGCCCGGTTGGATAATCATGCGATTTCAACACAAATCCGCCCATTCCGTATTCATATGCATATTTTCCTGCTTCAATTGCATCAGTTCTGCGTTCTCTAGAGGAATCGGGATAAGCGTGTACATGAAGGTCGAAAGAGCCAGCAATTATTTCATCGATAATTTGATTCATATTACATCTCCGGATAATATCTGTATAAATAAATATATGTCATTATTATCATAAAAGTTGACATGGATTGTATAAACATGCAATACTTTAAATACTAATAGTAATAATACCAAAAGAGAAAAATAAATGTCGTTTTTTCATCACGATCCCCATTATGTTTCAGGCGTTTATGTTATTAGTGTTGCTGCAAGGATGTTAGGGATGCATCCTCAGACATTAAGAAAATATGAGCGACTTGGTTTTATCATGCCTAGTCGTACAGTTGGTATGTTGAGGCTTTATTCTGAAGAAGATATTGCACGGTTGAGGTTGATTAAATACTTGGTTGAAGAAAGAGGTTTGAACATTGCAGGAGTTCAGTTAGTGTTGAATTTATTTGCTGAGATTTTAGATTTGAGAAGTAAATTGGAATCTTTGGGAGTTCATCAATCTGAAGTCGACATTTCCGATTCTGTTCAAGAAATGTTAGATGCGGTCCAATTTGGTAGGTTATGACACTTAATTTTAGGAGTATCGATTAATGGGTATTGATGAATCAAATAATTTAGATGAGCAGTCTGTAGATTCAGAATCGATTGATGAATCATCTGAATTGTTAGGCAACGATGATCAATCTGATGAAGTGATTGATATCAAAGATTTGTTGAATGAAGCTGAAAGGGAACGGGATCAGTTTCATGAATTAGCAAAACGATCACAGGCAGATTTGGCTAATTATAGAAAACGGATTGTTGAAGAACGTCAAAGTGAGCGCAAATATTTTAATATTGATCTTCTAGGAAAATTAATATCAATTTCTGATGATTTGAATCGGGCAACCAAGATGAATTCTGATCAACATGTGGAGCAAGCTTGGATTGATGGGGTAGATCTAGTATCCAAAAATCTTTTGAAGATTATAGAGTCTCAAGGAGTTCAGAAGATTGAAGCAACAATGAATTCGCAGTTTGATCCACATGAGCATCAGGCGATTTTATTTCAAGACTCAGAACAAATTGAGGAAGGGTTAATTATTGAAGTAATTCAAGAAGGGTATAAATTACATGATCGTTTAATTAGGGCAACACAAGTAATTGTTGCTAAGAAACCAAATAATGAACAAGAAATTAAAGAGAAAAATTCGGAGGTTTAGTCGAAATGGCTAATATTTTAGGAATCGATTTAGGTACCACAAATTCTGCTATGGCAATTGTTGAAAGTGGTGAACCAAGAGTATTGGAAAATGCAGAAGGCGGGAGGACAACTCCTTCAATGGTTGGGCTGAATGCTAATAATAGTGAACGATATGTAGGTACTACAGCTAAACGTCAAGCAGTAACTAATCCTCAAAACACTGTATTTTCTGTCAAAAGATTTATGGGGAAGCGATTTAATGACCAAAGTGTTCAGGATGATGTCAAAATTATGCCGTTTAAAATTGCTTCACATACCAATGGTGATGCTTACGTAGAGATGTTATCGAAACCTTATGCTCCACCAGAAATTTCAGCTATGGTTCTTCAGAAATTAAAACAAGATGCTGAGGCAAAGCTTGGTGAGAAAATAACCCAAGCAGTCATTACAGTTCCTGCATATTTTAATGATAGTCAGAGGAATGCTACGAAAGATGCTGGTCGGATAGCAGGATTGGAAGTGTTAAGGATAATTAATGAACCAACAGCAGCTGCATTAGCGTATGGGCTTGATAAATCAGGTGAAGAAACAGTAGCTGTTTATGACTTAGGAGGTGGTACGTTCGATATCACTATTCTACAAATGGGTGACGGAGTATTTGAAGTTATGGCAACTAATGGAGATACTCATTTGGGAGGGGATGATTTTGACCAAATTATCCTTGAATGGATTGCAGAGGAGTTTAAAAAGGACCAAGGAATAGATGTTAGACAAGATCCTATGGCATTACAAAGACTTCGTGAAGCGGCTGAAAAAGCAAAAATTGAATTATCTTCAGTTATGCAGACTGAAATAAATTTACCATTTATAACTGCTGATTCATCTGGTCCAAAACATATTGTGATGAATTTAGATCGTTCAAAACTTGAACAGTTGGTGGGATCTTTAGTAGGACGAACAGTAGATCCATGTCAAAAAGCTCTTAGTGATGCTGGGATTAGCGCCTCGGATATTGATTCGATAATTCTTGTTGGTGGTATGACTCGGATGCCATCGGTTCAATCTACAGTTTTAGATTTGTTTGGTAAAGAACCTAACAGAGGTGTAAACCCTGATGAAGTTGTAGCTATTGGAGCGGCTATTCAGGCCGGTGTTTTGCAGGGAGATGTTACAGATGTCCTTCTTTTAGATGTTACTCCTTTGACTTTAGGAATTGAGACATTGGGTGGGGTTTCAACTCCATTGATAGAGCGTAACACTACAATTCCTACTTCAAAGAGTCAAACTTTTTCGACCGCAGCTGATAACCAACCTGGAGTCGAAATTCATGTATTGCAGGGAGAAAGGCCTCAAGCATCACAAAATAAAAGTATCGGACAATTTACTTTGGATGGGATTGCCCCTGCTCCTAGAGGAGTTCCTCAAATCGAAGTTTCTTTTGATATTGATGCTAATGGGATTTTGAAAGTGTCTGCTAAAGATCAGGCTACTGGAAAGGAACAAAATATTACTATTACTGCCAGTTCAGGTTTAGAAGAATCTGAAATAGATAGTATGATAAAGGATGCTGAAGAACATGCGGAGGAAGACGAGAAACATCAAAAATCTGTGGAGATTAAAAATCGTGCTGATAACCTGATTTATACCTCTGAAAAATTGGAGAAAGAGAACTCTGATAAAATTTCAGAAGAGTTGAAAGCAGAATTGAATTCAAATATCGAAAAATTGAAGAATGATTTAAATTCTGGAGATATTGATCAGATTGATGAATCCGCTAACGTTTTAGAAGAAACTATGCAAAAAGTTGGTCAAGAAATTTATAGTCAACAACCTGATTCTAGTGTTGATATGGAGGAAGGCATTCAAGATGATTCTCCCGACACTGTAGAAGGAGAGTCTAAAGAAATATAGAATCTCCCCTGATTCATTATAGTACGTGAAAGTTCATCAAGTGGTCTCGTAAGACGTCATTTGCAAAATCATTTTCAGTATCACGAAGAACTGAATGAATGTGATTGCCATCTCCTTGCCTGTTATCATATTCGACAATAAAGTCTCCACAGTGAATACGATAGTAATGTTTGTGTCCTTTTGATGTGCCTCCACCCCATGCAAAATGAAAGTTGTCAATTCCTAATTCATTGACCATAGATAATTTGTCTTTTGCAATTTCAGGTCTTACATCATTGACATATTCAATAATGAGTGACATAAATAATTCTTTTTGAACCCCCGACATTTTGGATCCTATTAATCCTTCTTCTTTTGGGAAAAAAGCTTTTGTACTGTTGTATAACAGTATGTCGTAAGGGGCTTCTTCAAAAATTATTGATTGTTTTTGCTGAGATGAATCTAGACTTTGAATGAGCTCAAACCCTAAGTCTTCTCTATCGGATAAGACCCTTAGTCCTTTATGTGGCCCTTCTTTTACTTCGGCGGGGTTGCTTCCAAAAAAGAAAGGGGTGGTAGAAATAACTTTGTCATTCCATATACTAAAGTGTAAGGAAACATGGTGGCCTTCAACTCTCCATCCCCAAGGATCATTGCTCTTAGGGTTTCCAAAAACTGTAAAGTAATACAATTCAGGATCTCGTGCGAAACTTTTGATTCCATGACTAGCTTCAATTTTACCAAGTATAGACTCTAATTCGATGATTTGTTTTGCTTGGGCAAAAGCATGCTTGTCCAAACATGTTTCCATTATTGAAAATGCTAAATGTCTCTGGATTTCATTCATGTCGCGAATTGCGAGTCCATGTCTGTTTAAAGGAGGGTAATACCAAAAAACTCGTTCTCCATCCAAGTATTCAAATGTGGCTTTATCTAACTGGTCAGGATTTAGACTTTCGAGCCATGTTGAAGCAGCAGATGAAATTTCGTTTGTTGGATGAAAATGTGGATGAGCCATGGTACTTCTCCAAATGAATTTAGATAGTGATGAAGTGACTTTATCGCACTGGATTCTTGTTGGCAAGCAAACTATAACCGATAAAAATTATTGGGTATAGAATATCCCCCAAACAAAACATAGTTAGTGTTCCAGGAAATAGATTTCTGAAGACTATATTACTTCCTGAGATTCTCCAATGTCATCAACAATATCCCCGCCCAATTCTTGTCCAGTCATCTTTATTTGTCCAAATTCTTCCCTGTATCCATTGTGCATTGTTCGTGCATCGCTAGAATAGAGTACAAATCTTGCACCTTCTTTTAACCATTTTTGGGTCAGTTCAACTGTTTGGTGATGAATAAGTACAGGTATCCCGGCGGTTTTACTGAGGGAGATTATCTTTCTAAGTGCTGATTCATAGTCAGGGTGATCATATTGATCCGGGATTCCCAGAGTTACAGTTAAATCATTAGGTCCGACAAAAATTCCATCGATTCCATCGATTTTAAGAATATTTTCAAGATTCTCAATTGCAGGAACACTTTCTATTCCAATTATACAAACATTATTTTTATTCTTGTCTTCTAGATATTCACGTGTTGCTTTGCTAGGTAACACGTTTTCCTCAACTGCTTTCGCAGCTAATGCCCCTTTGAGAGGCCTCCATCTTGCAGCTGCAACAACTTCCCTTACTTGATCTACTGTTTCACAGTATGGTGCTAATATTCCTTGTGCACCAGCATCTATATACATTGTTACGTAGTGAGAAGCAGGAATTGGTATTCGAACTATTGGAACTACACCACTGTAATTGAATGCAGTTAAATAATCAGCAACCTCAGCTCTGCTTCTAGGTGCGTGCTCAGTATCTAAAATGATGTAATCAAGCCCAAATTGTGAAATGGTTTGAGTCCATCTTGGGTTGGTCCCAACACTTAGCATGGTTCCGTAGACTATTCCGCCGTCTCTAGTTTTTTTTCTTAATTGTTCGCCGTTCATGCTTTACTCCAAAATTAGTGCTTTCGAAATGTTACTTGTTTTATATTAAATGATTAATTGGTAAATTTAGTATGTTGACCTTCCGCCACTAATGTCGAAGACAGCACCAGTACTAAATGAACACTCTTTTGAGCATATCCATGCAACTAATGATGCTAATTCTTCGATTTCTCCGGTTCTACCAATTGGGATTTTTGAAACCATATAGTCGATTTGTTCTTGTGTGAATTCCTCCAGTAAACGAGTTTGTACCACTGCCGGAGTAATACAATTTGCAGTAACTCCCGAATGCGCAAGTTCTTTACCTAGTGATTTTGTGAGTGCTATTACCGCAGCTTTAGTACTCGAATACGGTACCATTCTAGGGTTGCCTTCTTTCCCTGCAACGCTTGCTATGTTAACTATTCTTCCATAATTTTGATCGATCATGGTTTGAGCGACAGCAGAGCAAAAAACGTATACCCCTCTAAAGTTCACTTTGTAAACCCTGTCCATTTCATTCACATCTAGTTCCCAAAGATTCCCATTTTTACCCCCAATCCCTGCATTGTTCACTAGGATTTGTATACTTCCCCATTCTTTGGTTGAATTTTCGACTACCTCTTGTGCAAATATTGGATCTGAGACATCTCCTATTTGCATTATGGAATTCACTCCATCGGATCGTAATTCTTCCAGTGTGGATTGTGTTTCATTACTGTCCATATCTACCAGTGTGATGTTAGCTCCTTCACTACCCAGTCTTTTAGCTATGCCTTTACCTATTCCACGAGCAGATCCAGTAATTATTGCAGTTTGGTTTTTAAAACGCTCCATTTTTGCTCCAATTTGGCAAGTTAATTATTTGAAAGATAAATAAGTTTCAGAGGCTGCTTCTACACCAATGCCCGAGGCTATTTCAAACCCTTCTTTTGGCAGAATTTCTTCAAATGCAGACAGTAATTTCAGGACATATTCGCTTTTACTGGATTCACCCATGAGTCCAATTCTCCAAATTTTTCCTGCGAATTTACCAAATCCGGTTCCAATTTCAATGTTGTAATCATTTAATAAGGCTTGTTGAATTTTATCTCCATCAATACCTTCTGGGATCCAAATTGGCGTTACTTGATCTAATTTGGATTCATTTGGGGCAAGTAATTTTAATCCTAGAGCCTCAACACCATTTCTCAATGCTTCACCATTTTGTCTATGGCGTTCGAATCTAACTTCAATGCCTTCTTCCAGAAGAATTCGAAGAGCTTCGTGTAGACCTAAAATAAGAGAAATTGGGATTGTATGGTGGTAAGTGTGAGGTTTATCCCAATATCCAGCAATGAGATTCAAGTCAAGATACCAAGAAGAAGGAGGAGTATTGCGGTTTTTAATTGATTCTCGAGCTCTTGGACTTAATGCAACAGGAGAAAGTCCAGGTGGGCACGCTAAGCATTTCTGAGATGCTGAATAACAATAGTCTAGGTTCCATTCATCAACCTTTAAAGTGTTTCCTCCAAGGGAAGTAACACTGTCAATCATAGTAAATGCATTGTGACTTCTTGCAAGCTTTGATATTGGTTCTATGTCTTGTAATATTCCGGTACTAGTTTCAGCTTGTACTGCTGCAATCAATTTTACTTGTTTGTGTTTTTTTAGTTCAGATTCTAGTTTTTCTATAGGAAAGGGCTTTCCCCAATCTCCTTCTAAAACTACAGTATTACATCCAATTCGTTTTGCCATTTCCGCCATGCGTTCTCCAAAGAATCCGCAATTACATATTATGATTGTGTCGCTTGGCTCTAGAAGACTATTTATTCCTGCTTCCATTCCTGCAGAACCAGTTCCAGATATTGCAAATGTAGTATTTTCATTTGTTTGGAATAAGATTTTCAACATTTCAGAAACTTCTTCAACATAATTTAGAAATGCTGGGTCTTTATAACTTGTAATTGGCTTTGACATTGCGTGCAGTACTCTGGGATCCACATTACATGGCCCAGGTCCTAGCAATATTCTTTCGGGTAATTGTGCAGGTTTGAAATTTTTAGTCATAGTTAATTTATTAATGGATTGTGATCCTATCGTAATTATCTTCTAAACGTATTATGTCATCTTCTCCTAAGTAATTACCATATTGAACTTCAATTAATTCGATCGGGCAATTACTTATGTTTTTAATTCTATGCGGAGTACCTAATGGAATTTTAAGAGATTCATTAACATTTAATTGAAATTTTTCATTTCCAAGGGTCACTTCAGCTAATCCTGATACGAGAGTCCAATGTTCGTGCCTGTGATGATGGACTTGTAATGAAAGGATACCTTTTGGTTTTATATATAATCTTTTAACCTTGTAGTTATCTTTTGTAAAAAGTGTTTCAAAAGATCCCCAAGGCCGATTTACTATTTTGTGTGATTTTGGTTCAATTCTGTTTTCGATAATTAACTTATTGACAATTTCTTTAACTTTTTGAGTATTTCCCATTTCAGAGATAAGAATTGCGTCCGGTGTTTCTACAATCGCTAAGTTATTTACAGATACTGCTGAAACTAATCTGCTCTGAGAAAGGATCAGGCTGTTTTTAACATCATCAACATATACATCCCCCTTTATTATATTCCCGTCCTTATCTTTGGGTCCGTTTTCCCACATTGCATTCCATTCGCCAATATCAGACCATCCGACGTCAATCGGTAAGACTACACAGGTGTTTTCAGTAGAATGTTCCATAACAGCATAATCTATAGAGTCTGATGGGCAAAGGTTGAATTCTGTTGGGTCTGGCTTGATAATATTTTTTGATTTTGTTGCATTGAAATAAGAACTTGAACATGAAGTTGCAATGTCATTGCGGTGGTTTTTTATTGCGCTCAACCAAGTTGAAACTTTCATCATGAAAATGCCAGAATTCCAAAAAAAGTCGTTAGATTCGATCATTCTTTCAGCATCTTCAGGATTTGGTTTTTCTGTAAAGTGAGATATCCAAAATGCATTTGAATCTTTGCTTAATTGTTTGCCAGTTTTGATGTAGCCATAATTTGTGTTTGGTGATGTAGGATTAATGCCGAAAGTTACAATTTTGTCTTTTACAGCAAGATTAAATCCCTCTAAAACGTACTTTTGGAACTCCACTACATTAGAAATAATGTGATCAGATGGCATTATTAACATTATCTGTTCATTATCAATGTGATCATTTATTGCTAGTGCTGCAATTGTAAGTGCTGGAGCAGTGTTTTTACCTTCAGGTTCTAAGATCATGAATGAAAGATCTTTTCCTATTTGGTCAAAGTTTTCATTTATTAGGAATTGGTGTTCTTCATTACAAACAACTATAGGATCTTTTATATCTGTTATCCCATGAAGTCTCATAATTGTTTGTTGTAAAAGAGTATGTTGTCCTAGCAGTTTTAAGAATTGTTTAGGGAATAATTTCCTTGATAGTGGCCATAGTCTTGTACCACTTCCACCTGCTAAGATTACTGGCTGAATATTCATTGATTCTCCATGTTCAAAACGAATTATGAATTTTAAAGGAAATAATGAACTTTAAATTAATCCAATGATTTAATGTAAGCGACGATTGCTGTTAATTCGTCTTCCGAAAGGTCTTCGAATGCTGGCATCACTGCAGGATAACCGGAAACTATTTTCTCCATTGGTTTGACAATAGACTCTTTAAGATAATTTTCATCTACATTCACTGAAGATCCGTCTTCCAGTTTTTCAGTTTTGCCCCATAAACCTTTCCATGAAGGCCCGATCAATTCTGATCCATCGAGTGAATGGCAGGTGATGCATCCATTATCTTGAGAAATTAATGCACCTATAGCTTCAGCACCGCCTGCTGACAAGTCAATTGGCGTAGGTGTTGGTACTGCACTAAGATTGGCAGGTGCTTGTGGCACGCTAGGAGGTGAAGCTGGTTGAGGGGTGGGGTCAACAATTGTTTCAGAGCTACAAGCTATCAGAATGCTAAAAAGTAATCCAAGTAGGATGTGAATTCTTATGTGTTTGATTGCGTCCCCCTAAGTTGATTTGGTGAAATTAACCAGAAAAATTTGTTCATCCTAAAGTTAGCATAATCGTTATAAAAAATAAATATTTTCAGGTGCACTTTATCTATTTGTTTATTTGATCTTACATATTTTCAAGAATATACTTAGTGAAATAATTTTTAAAAAACAAGGATTGTTCAATGGATAAAACTTCTTTTATCGGGAAACATATTGATTATGCCGATACGCCTGTACTTTGGTTAAATATAGATGCGTTTGATAGAAATGTGATTAGGATGAATGAATTTTGCAATAAGAATTCTGTAATTTGGAGACCACATGTTAAAGCTAGCAAATCTCCTGATTTGGCCCTTAGGTTAATTAATTCTGGTGCTGTTGGGATCACATGTGCCAAAGTTTCTGAGGCTGAAGTAATGGTTGCCGGTGGAGTTAGAGATCTTTTGATTGCAAATGAAATTGTAGGCAATACAAAAATCAATAGATTAATAGAAATTTCTAAGATAGCGAAAGTTTGTGTGGCTTGTGATGACGAACAAAACATTCAGGATATTTCTAAGATTGCATCAGATAGTAATGTTATCATTGACGTTCTAGTTGACCTGAATGTGGGGATGGATCGTTGTGGAGTTCATTTAGACAAAGCTCCTGTTTTGGCAAAGTTAGTTTCTGATCTCCCTGGTGTTAGACTTAGGGGTTTGATGGGTTATGAAGGTCATGTGATGGGTTTGGATTCAGATGACAAACGCGATGTATCAAAAGATGTTTCTGAATTAATTTCAGTTGCGAGAAGAAATCTAGAATCACAAGGCTTTGAAATTGAGATTTGCTCTGGAGGAGGAACGGGGAATTATTGGCATTCGGCTTCGTTGGGAGGGATAAATGAATTGCAAGCTGGTGGTGGAGCATTAATGGATGTAAATTATATGGAGCAAATGAATGTGCCAAATCATGAATATGCGCTTTTTATCAATGCGCAAATAGTTTCAACTTCTGTCCCTGGACAGGTAGTTTTAGATTCTGGTTGGAAAACTACGGGTAGACATACAGGTTTGCCTAAAGTTGTTTCTCACCCAGATGCTAAGGTTAAATCTTTGAGCGCTGAGCATGGAATGATATC
This sequence comes from SAR202 cluster bacterium, assembly GCA_022447855.1. Classification (GTDB taxonomy): domain Bacteria; phylum Chloroflexota; class Dehalococcoidia; order Lucifugimonadales; family UBA6927; genus UBA6927. The sequence goes on along the minus strand of JAKUTX010000001.1, from coordinate 45,785 downwards.
TGTAGATTCAAATCATTCATTCAACCATGGAGAAAGAATGACGCTTGTTCCACACTATAGTGATTCAACTGTATTGCTTCATAGGAATTTATTTATAGTAAAAAATGATATTGTTGAAGATGTTTGGGAAATTTCAGGCTCTGGGGCACTTCAATAACCGAAAGTTTCTAGGGGTTTGATTCCAAAAGTTTGTAGTGTGTTATTCTTCCAATATCTGAAAAATTTCTGAGAAAGGTATAATAATGGACGAGAAAATTGAATCATTAATCGGTACTATGAAAGTCATGACACGCGATAATTTAGGAGTTGTGATCAATCCTATTTCATTAGACGATGGAGTGTTAACAATTGAATATTTTGAGGGTGAAAATGAGGATTGTCCTGAATGTTTGATGAGTCCAGATTCTTTTCAAGATATGCTTAAGAGAATGTGTTCCATTCAAGCTCCCCATGTAACAGATGTAAGTGTTATTGAATTAAAAAGCGAATGAATTTATAAGATAGATTTAAAGACTAGCGTTATTTAAATTTGTAAAACTTGAAAGTTGGGTTCTTGAGTCAATCAGATTACAATTCTTCACCATTCCGATTTTTTGATAACCGTGAGAAGTATCTATTATTTGTAAATACTTGTAATGAAAAACAAGTGATTGCTGAAAGAATTTCCATGGATGTTAAGTATCTTAGACCGAGTTCTTTAGGTCTAAGAGTTTTTGATGCAGGAATGGGTGATGGGTCTGTTTTGACAAGGGTGATGAGACAACTTCATGACAATTTCCCCAAAACACCATTCTCTATTTTGGGGAAGGAGATTAGCCAAGAAGACCTTAGGATTTCGTTGGATAAGATGTCTGATCGATTTGTAGAACATCCCCAAACTGTATTAACTGTGACAAACATGTTTTATCCCGAGGCTACTAATTTAAGGCCAAATTCCAGTGAAAATAGAGCTCGTCTAAATTGGAAAGTTGTTGAACTTGAAGGAACCACTTCTCATCAATTTGATACCCAAATTCGAGATTTAGAACCTTTGATTTCTAAGTGGTGGAGAACTAAACGAAGTTTAAAGACAAATAATCCAATTTATTCAACGCCTTCTGTGATTGTATTCTATAGAAAGGATCAGAAAGATTTCTTGTCGAGTATAATTCCTGAAAACCAGTATTGTCACAATTATCAATACGATTTGATAATTGCGGCACAGCCATTCCGTTCTCGAGTGCCTGCACAAACTAAAGTCAAAAACGTTTTAGCACCATTGGCTAAAGCTCTTGCAAAATCTGGATTAATGATTGTGATACAAAGTATTGGGAAAGATCCAGGAATGGAAATCATACGTCGGATTTGGCCTGATGAGAAGCCTTTCCAATCGCCTAGACGTGATTTGATAGTTGAATTAAAAAAACAATTAGAATTAATTAATGAAGATTTTACATATATAGATTATGTCGATTCGAGAGCAGAGTTTAATTATCATCTGCAATTGCCATCTGATGAGATGGCAAGTTCTATTGGGACTTCAACAACTTTGGCGGCTTGGAATGCAGCCATATATGTTGCCCAAATAGAAGATGAAAGAGTAGAAAACGAAATGCGAAAAGGAACATATTTAGATGTAACGCAAGAAGTGCTAAGAAAATATGACGGATTATGGTTTTCAGATGAGTCTTTTATTGTAACGAAAACTTAGAAAATCTTATTTGACATCCGAATTAGGGTTTCTTACGCTTAGTTCCTCAATTACAGCATTTTTGTCCATATCAATTGGGAATGGTGTAGGGATTATATGAGTACCGAAAATATTTATTAGTTGCGAATCTGGTTTTCCATCAACAATGTGAACAGTTGTCCATCTGGTATCATTTTTCTCAACATTAATTTCTCTAGATTTTCCGTTCCATCCGAAGCTAACCATCTCAGGGACATCTGACATATTTTCCTCCTAGAATCAACTATAATTAAAATATTTAATTGAAATTTATTTTTGTTTTGGAGCGCGAGACGGGGCTCGAACCCGTAACAACCTGCTTGGAAGGCAGGAACTCTGCCAGATTGAGTTACTCGCGCACATTAATAGAATAAACTTGATTAAACTCGTCGTCAACATGCTTTTACCAAGATCCCCAAGTCTTGCCAGATTTGATTTCGATTTCTAAAGGCACTTTAAGTTCGATAGAAGATGGCATTAGATCGTATAGTAGATTTTGAATTTCGGTTTTCTCATTTTCGGGGGTCTCGAAAATTAATTCGTCGTGCACTTGCATAATCATTTTGGATTTAAGATTTGAGATATCTAAATAATTTTGAATTCTTACCATCGCTATTTTTATGATTTCTGCAGCGGTTCCCTGAATTGGCATATTTACAGCCATTCGTTCAGCTGCTGATCTCACATTATAATTTTTTGATTCAATCTCATAAATATATCTTCTTCTTCCCATGATTGTACTGACGAATGAATTTTGTCTCACATTTTCTTTTATAGAGTCGATGTAATTTCTAATGCCAGGGTAAGTAGAGAAATATGTATTTATGAATTCTTTACCTTCTTTTTCTGAAAAGCCAGTTTGTTGTCGGATTCCGTATGGACTGAGTCCATAGATTACTCCAAAATTCATGATTTTTGCAGTACGTCTCATTTCAGCTGATACATCTGAAAGTTTTACTCCATACATTGATGCAGCAGTAGATGCATGGATGTCTGCGCCATTAAGAAAAGCGTTGATTAGTGCAGGGTCTTCACTTATATGGGCTAAAATCCTTAATTCGATTTGAGAATAGTCAGCACTTATCAAGATTGAATTTCCAGATTTGCCCGCAATAAAAGCGTCGCGGACTTTTTTTCCTATTTCAGTACGTACAGGAATATTTTGTAAGTTTGGGTCATTGCTTGAAATTCGACCTGTTGAAGAACCAGTTTGATTATAAATTGTGTGAATTCTACCCGTTTTTTGATTGATCATACCTGGCAATGAATCCACATAAGTTGACTTGAGTTTTGAAAGTTTTCTGTAATCTAAAATGTCGTTCAAAATTTGATATGATTTTGGGTCGACATCTTCAATTTGATTAAGATCTAGCATTTGTTTTAATCTGTCTAGAGATGCTGCATCAGTTGAATAACCACGTGATGTGCGTTTAATAGGCGGAAGTTTCAGTTCGTTGAATAACACTTCTCCCAGTTGTTGGAAAGAATTGATATTGAATTCGTGTCCGGCTGTTGTGAAAATTTGTTCTGTTAGTGTTTTCAATTCTTCAGTCAGTTGAGTAGACATAAGCTTTAATGGCTCAGGATCTAATGAAACCCCATTTCTTTGCATTTGAACTAATACTGGCGCTAAGGGCATCTCTACGTCTTTGAAAATTGAAACAGAAGAGATTTGTTCAAGTTCTGGTTCGAGACAATTTTTTAACTGTAAAGAATAATCAGCATCAGCGCATGCATATGCTGAGGTTTCTTTAATAGAAACTTGATTCATAGTAATTTGTTTTACGCCTTTTCCAATCAAGTCTGTAATTGGTGTCATTTCTTTTTGCAGATATTCCAAAACAAGTGGTTTTAAACCCAAAGAACGTTTTCCAATTAAATGTGCTGCTAGGATTGTGTCAAAAGAAACGTTGGATACTTCGAATCCATGTTCTTCAAGAATAGTAATATCATAGTTAGAATTGTGGGCGATTTTATCTATTTCTGGATTTGAAAATAAAGGATTCAATTTCTCATGAATTTCTGTCATGGATAATTGGTCGCCTATGTTGTGACTAATTGGAATATACCATGCATTTCCTGGTTGAGTAGATATTGAAATACCAACTAGGTTCGCATTCATAGGGTTAAGTTCATCAGTTTCGGTGTCAAATGAAAAGATTCCAGTTTTATTAATATTTTCTATCAAGTTGTTCAATGATACTGAGTCTTGCACAATATGATAGTTGTGGTTTTTTTCCTCGGCTGTTTTTGGTGTTTGTGAAGGATGAGAGTCAAGATTATCTATCTTTGATTGAGGAACTCTTGATACCAAAGAATGGAATTCCAATTCTCTAAAAAGATCTAATACTTGGTTCCTGGAAAAGTCATCGAATAGCGAAGTTTCGAGGTCAATTTTTATAGGAGCCTCACAGTCAATTGTTACTAGTCTAAGGGCTTGTAATGCCTCGGATTGATTGTTTTCAACGACCTTTTGTATACGTGCGGGTGAGATCTCAGTTATTTTATCCAACATATTGTTAATAGTTCCGAATTGTTTGACAAGTCGGATTGCATTTTTAGGGCCAATTCCTGGAACTCCTGGGATGTTGTCTGAAGAATCTCCTGTAAGCGCTTTGATTTGAATAATTGAATCAGGTCCTAGTCCTTCATATCGTTCTTTGACGGCTTCGATATCATAAATTTTTTGTTGTTTCTGAGTATTGTTCATTAGTACTTTTACCGATGGAGAAACGAGTTGAAGCAAGTCTGAATCACCGGTTAGGATGATTGTGTGGATATTGTTTGATTCTGCTTGTCTGGACAATGTTCCGATTAAATCATCGGCCTCGAAACCATCCAACTCGAATATTGGGATGTTGAAAGCTGAAACCACCTGCCGGATTCTTGTAAATTGAGTTCGAAGTTCATCAGGCATTGGAGGTCGATTAGATTTGTATTCAACAAACTCTTTGTGTCGGAAAGTAGGAGCAGGAGTGTCAAATACCATTATGCAATTCGTAGGAGTGAACTGAGAAATCGTTCTGAGGAAAGAGTTGATGAAACTGTAAACTGTTCTAACATCTTCACCAGTTGATGAAATGGTCATAGGGTTTCTCATTCCATACCAAGATCTGTATGCAAGAGCATGGCCATCAATTAGTAACAATAATGGAGGAGAATTCTTCATTTTTGTCTTTGCCTCCTTTAATTATCCCGCAATTATACTTTTGCTATGGTTCGCATTTCTTGTAATAAATTTTGAGTTTCTTGAAGTGATTCTCCCTCAGCATAAATCCTTAATAAAGGTTCAGTGCCTGAGAAACGAATAAGCGCCCAAAAGTCATTTTCAAGTTGGAATCTATATCCATCCCTTTTATCAATATTGAGCACCTTTCGATTGGCAAGGAATTGAGGATTCGCATTTTCAACACGATTTATTACATCTTCGTTTTTTTGTTGGGTTTTTTCTAATTTTATATCTATTCTATCGTAGTAAGAGCTTCCAATTTTCTCAAATAACATTTTTGTTAATTCTGACATTGATAAACCTGACAAAGCAATCATTTCCAAAAGTATTAGGCCACTGAAAACTCCATCTCTTTCAGGGACATGGTTCCCAAACGCATAACCACCACTTTCTTCACCTGCTATCATTGCTTTTTGTTCAATCATTACAGGTGCTAAATGTTTGAATCCAACTGGAGTATCGAACACTTTTACACCGTAAATATCCCCAATTTTATCTATCATACTGGTCATAGTAATTGAACGAACTATAGGGGCACGCAGTTGAAGGTTGTCAAGCAAATGTAAACACAGAATTGAAAAAGTGTTTAATGAAGATACATAGTTTCCATTTTCATCAATTACTCCAAGTCTATCAGCATCTCCATCTGTTGCTAGACCTATAGTTGAATTGTTATTTTTTACCATCTTGCTGAGAGATTCAAGGTTGGATGCAATGGGTTCTGGTTGTGATATTCCAGGGAAGGCAGGATTAATATTATTATTGATCTCAGAAATTTGAGAGTTTCCGCCTGATAGAAATTGTTTAAAGAGGCCTATTCCTGCACCAAACATAGAATCTATTTGAATATTTAGATTGGAATTTTTGATCAGGTCTATATTGATTAGGGATCTAACATTTGCAAAATAAGATTGGTATGGGTCAGTGTATTCAAGGAAACGTTTATTTTTTGCATGATCTAGGCTGGTTGTTTTAATTATTTGAGATTGTTCAACTGCTTGGATTGAAGATTCAAGTTCATTTGTTATTTCAGGTGATACACTACCAAACAGTTTAAATTTAAACCCATTGTAATTACCAGGGTTGTGGCTAGCCGTAATCACAATTCCTCCACCTGCATTCAAATCGATTACATGATGAGTAATTACTGGGGTAGGGCTGAAAGTTTTGCAAAGAAAAGTTTTTATTCCATTTGCAATCATTACTTCAGCACAAGCATCCGCAAATTCTTTTGATGCAAATCTAGTGTCGTATCCAATTACTATCCCTCGGCTGCTTAGTCCCTGGTCATGCATATAGTTTGCAGTCCCTTGGGCACAATAACGTACTCGTTCAAAAGTGAATTCTTCGCCTATAATGGCTCTCCAGCCGTCAGTTCCGAATTTAATTATCATTTGATAGTATCTTCGTTATTTTTGAATAACCGTAAAATTAAAGAGATGAATCAGATTTTAGAATTTCGGCTTTAGATGTTTTTTCCCAAGGAAGTTCTATGTCGGATCTTCCAAAATGCCCATACGTAGCAGTTTGTTTGTAAATGGGTCTTCGGAGGTTTAAATCATTGATTATTGCAGAGGGTCTGAGATCAAAATGTTTTTCTATTAAACTTGCTATTTCGGCGTCGGGTATCTTGTTTGTGTTGAATGTTTCTACTGCTATTGATACAGGAGTTTCTACACCAATTGCATATGCAAGCAAAACTTCTGCTCTGTCTGCCAATCCAGCAGCAACAATATTCTTGGCAACAAATCTAGCAGCATAAGCTCCAGATCGATCTACTTTAGTTGGATCTTTACCTGAAAATGCACCACCTCCATGCCTGGCATAGGCTCCATAGGTGTCCACTAATAGTTTTCTACCAGTTAGGCCGGTGTCTCCAACTGGACCCCCTATAACAAATCTACCTGAAGGATTGATAAAATACTTTGTTTCGGAATCTAATAGTTCGCTTGGGATGATAGGTAAGATTACTTTTTCATGTAGATCTTTTGAAATCAAACTTTGTGGAGTGTCGGAGTCATGCTGAGAACTTAGGATGATAGTGTCGATACGTTTGGGGATACCATATTCATATTCAACGGTTACTTGTGATTTTCCATCAGGTCCTAAATATCCAACCGATCCATCTTTTCTAACTTTTGCCATCTGTTTGCAGAGCTCGTGAGCTAGATAAATTGGTAAAGGCATTAGATCTGATGTTTCATTACAGGCGAATCCCATCATCATACCTTGATCGCCAGCACCTATATTTTCTGTCTCAACTGATTCTAGTACTTTGCGAGTCTCTAATGCATTAGAGACTCCTGAAGAGATATCACTTGATTGTTCATCGATTGAAGTTATTACACTACAAGATTTGTAGTCAAAGCCATATTTTGGGTCGATATATCCTGCTTCCTTTACGGCATTTCTTGCGATACTTGCTACATCGATATTTGCATTTGTGGTAATTTCACCCATGACCATTATCAGACCAGTTGTTACACAAGTTTCACAGGCAACTCGTGCTTGTGGATCTTGGGATAGGATTCCGTCCAGAACTGCATCAGATATCTGGTCACATAATTTGTCTGGATGTCCCTCAGTAACAGATTCAGAAGTAAATAAATAAGATGGTGACTGCATGAATGTATTAGACATTTTATCCTCTAAGATGGTGTTTCTAGGTTCCCATTTCCCAGCTGTTTAAGTAATTGTGTTGCTCTTCAGTAAGTTCATCAATAGAAATATTCATTGATTCTAATTTTAGTTTTCCAACCTCTTCATCGATGTGTTTCGGTACTGGGTAGACATTTGGAGACATTTCAGAAGCATTTAAGGCAACATGTTCTACTGATAATGCTTGATTTGCAAAACTCATATCCATTACTGATGATGGATGACCATCACCTGCTGCTAGGTTGACTAATCTTCCTTCAGATAATAGAAAGATTTTCCTATTATCTTTTAATTGAAATTCTTCTACATATGGTCGCAGTGTGGTTTTAGAAGATGACATCGTTTCTAGAGACTCTATATCAATTTCAACATTAAAATGGCCACTATTGGCTACCATGCATCCGTCTTTCATTACTTCGAAATGTTCTTTACTTAATCCTTTCATCCCACCGGTTACAGTTACAACAATATCTGCTTCTTTAACAGCATCTATCATTTTCATTACTTGATAACCATCCATTGCTGCTTCAAGAGCACGGATTGGATTAACCTCTGTAATTATGACTTGGGCTCCCATTCCACTTGCTCGACTTGCTAATCCTCTTCCACACCATCCATAACCACAAATAACGACTTTTTTTCCAGCCCACAAAACATTTGTCGCACGAGTAATTGCGTCTATAGTACTTTGACCTGTTCCATAGCGATTGTCGAAATAGTGTTTAGTGTCTGCGTCATTTACTGCTACGATCGGGTACATTAATTTCCCCTGATCAGCTAAGCTTTGGAGTCTTATAACTCCAGTTGTAGTTTCCTCAGCTCCTCCAATTACATTATTTAGTAAATCACGACGAGAGCTATGTAACATTGCTACTAGGTCAGCTCCGTCATCAAGTGTAATGTGAGGTTTTGTTTCAAGTACTGAAGTAATGTGTGAGTAGTATGTTTCTGTGTCTACCCCAGTTATCGCAAATGTGGATATTCCGTAATTTTCTATTAGTGCTGCAGCAACATCATCTTGAGTACTAAGAGGATTACTAGCACACAGTGCAATTTCTGCGCCTGCGGATTTTAATGCAATTGCCAGATTTGCTGTTTCAGTAGTTACATGCAAACATGCTGCTATCCTAATACCTTCAAGATTGCGATTCTCTTTGAAACGTTGATTTATTTTGCCAAGAACAGGCATAGATCTTGCTGCCCATTCAATTCTTCCTACGCCATCATTTGCTAACGATAAGTCTCTTACGTCTCCGGGGGTTTTTTGTATTGTCATTCTCCACCTACATATTAATATTCTATAAAAATTGTTTTGTTAACTGGGTAAAATTAGCCAAAATTCCAAAATTTTGTTTGGAGAGAAGTTTCGATATTAGATAATTTAATTATTTCACTAGCCCTAGAATTTATTTCGTCTTGCGATAGGTTTTTCAATCTATCAACGCTAAAAGATTCAACTGCGAATGATCCCATTACTGCTCCTATAAGAGTAGCATGTTTTAATCCAGTAATGCTAATGTTTTCCAGTGATGAAAGAGCACCCATGAAACCACCTGCAAATGCATCTCCAGCGCCTGTAGGATCAGTAACGCGAGGAAGAATTTTTGCAGGAACTACGAATACATTATCGTTTTGAAAAACTGTAACACCATGTTCACCTTTTTTAGCTACGATGGTGTGCGGTCCCATTGAGTGGATTTTTTTAATTGCTGCAATTAAATTTTGTTCTCCAGATAATAATCGAATTTCTGTTTCGTCCAAAAATAAAATGTCAATTTGCTGGATTGTGTTTATCAGGTTTTCAAGTGAGCCATTTATCCAGAAATCCATTGAATCAAGGGCTATGATTTTTGGTCGAGCTTGCATCTTTTCTATTACATCTAATTGAAGTATTGGGTCAATGTTAGCTAAGAATAAATAGTCAGTATTTTTATGGTGAGATAGCAAGCTTGGTGAAAAATCGGCAAATACATTTAAATCTGTGAATAGAGATTTGCGTTTATTTGAGTCAAGTTCATATTCTCCACCCCATCTAAACGTGTTGCCATTGGTAGATTCAAGGCCAGAAATATCTATGTCTTGGGAATTGAAAAGTTCTATATCCTCATTTCTGAAATCTGATCCTACAACTGCTACCACACTAACCTGATTAAAATACCTGCAAGCTATAGAAAAATAGGTAGCAGAACCACCAAGTGCATTTTCCCTAGATTCGAAAGCCGTATGCACTGTGTCATATGCGACTGATCCTACAACAAGAACAGACATAAGTTTCTCGCAGAAAATTTTTTAGAAAAAAGAATTTTAAAGTCCTGTTATTTTTCTGACCCTGTGCTTGAAGGCAATCCTTTAGCAATCCAAGATCCGGTTCCGTCTTCAATATTAAAAAGTTTTTCAGGATCCAGTCCCATGGCTGCAGCCATTTCACAGGCTAGACCACTTCGAACACCGACTTCACAAATAAACATTAAGTTTTTATCTTTTGGAAGGCTGTCTATTTCAGAATAAAGATTGTCTACAACAATATGAGTAGCATTTTTGACATGACCGTTCATGTACTCATCAGGACGTCTTACATCTATTACTAGAGAATTTTCATTATCGTACATCTCTGCGGCTTCATCTAAATTCACTCTGTAATATGGTTCGCCTGTTTCACGTCTTGGCATTTTGTTCCTCCACTTTTCGAAATTGTGCAGTAATTATTATTTAAAAATAATATTGTTTCAGACTATCATTTTTTTGTGTTAGTGCCAACTTTATCAAGGTTTTCTAGAGTTGATTCAGTTAGGGGTTTGAATTTTTTTAGCCCATTTTAAAGCATCTTTAATTCCTCTATCAATTGATAATGAAGGATGCCAAGATAAAATGGTTTTTGCATTTTCAATGTTTGCATATGCACCAGCAACATCACCTGGTCTAGGCTCTCTTATTTTATGTGACATTGTGGACCCTGAAACTTTTTTGAAGGTGTTGAAGAATTCTCCTACTGTGGTTCCAATACCTGAGCCAAGATTCAAAGTAATGCTATTAGGAGGATTGTTTATGTTTACATCACCTAAAATAGTGTCAAATTTTTCGATAGCTTTTAAATGAGCGAGAGCTAAATCCCAAACATGAATGTAATCTCTAATTGCAGTGCCATCAGAAGTTTCCCAAGAATTCCCCATAATTTCAAAAACTGGTTTTTTCTGCGATGAGATTTCAATCAGTTTTCCTAGAATACTATTCTGCTGATTTAACTTCGGACCTGATCTGTAATTCGGGTCGGTGCCAATTGGGTTGAAATATCTGAAAATTATTGCTTTCATTTTTTCGGAACTGCAGAAATCGTTTAATAATGTTTCAGTTAAAAATTTGCTTGTTGCATAAGGACTTTTGACATCAATAGCGTCATTTTCCTTCACGGGCCTGTTAGTTTCTGATTTGTATATTGAACCACTTGAACTATATATTATTTTTTTGCATCCGGTTTTTGATAAGAATCGAAAAAGATTCATTGATTTTGTGGTGTTTTCAATATAGTACGATATAGGATGTTTCATTGATTCTGGGACAGAAGTCAATCCAGCACAATGAATCACTATAGAAATTTCTGGATGTATTTCAAAAATTGTTTTTAAGGTATCTTCATCTGAGAAATCGCCTCGGAAGAGAATGTGTTTATTTTGAAAATCTTTTAAGTTGGTTTTTGTAGAGTCAAGTATTATTGGGGTGTAACCAAAATCACTCAAAACCGATGAGATTGTACTGCCAATATACCCAACCCCGCCAGTTATCAAGATTTTTTGAGTGTTTTGATTTTCAGTGTTATGATTCATGCCACCACTATTGAGAGAATTATTCTTAATTTTAACTTTAATTGATTTGAGATGATTTTGGAAAGGGAATTTAATGATTCATGAAATTAGAACTTACACTCTTCATCCTAGAAGTACGCCTGAGTTTCTTGGAAGAACTTCACAGAAAGTGCAAAAACGAATGGAGTATTCTGAACTTGGAGGATTTTTCTACACAGAAATTGGTGCCTTGAATCAGGTTGTACATATTTGGATGTATGATGATTTAAATCATAGATCTGATGTGAGGAAAACAGTTGTTGATGAAGGAGTGTGGCCTCCTGACAATTCGGAATTGATAGTTGACCAAAGATCAGACATTTTGATCCCTGTCCCATTTATGAGGCCTTTAGAACCTAAAAAATACGGACCTATTTATGAAATGAGAATCTATACATATAAACCCGGTCAAATCCCGGGTGTTATTTCTGCATGGAGTGATGCTATAGAAGAGAGAGAAAAATTATCTCCATTGGTAGGTTGCTGGTATTCAGATATTGGTGAGTTAAATACATTCATACATCTTTGGGCTTATTCTTCCTTGGATGAACGGCAGGAAGTTAGGTCTAAAGCTTTAGATACTGGAATATGGCCTCCAAGAAGCGGAGTTGTTCCTCCAGTGACTCAAGAAAATAAGATTATGCTTCCAGCGGAATTTTCTCCATTACAGTAAATCATTAGGGAAGTTATATTTATTTTTTTAGTAATTGTTGGATATTACTCAACGAATTAACAGTTTTTCTATAGATGATTTTATTGACGCAATAATTGTGCAATGTTAACATTTACTAATGTATGAATCACCCTTAGGAGGGGTATTATGCCATTTAGATCTTTTGGTCCTTTAGAGTTAATTCTAATTTTAGTTTTGGTAATGTTGGTCTTCGGAGTTGGAAAACTTCCTGAGATTGGTAAGATGATGGGTAAGGCTGTAAAAGAATTCCGTGGCTCAACGGACGATATTAAGGAAGATTTAGGAGCTTCGGTTAAGGACAGTAAAAAAGAATAGTTCGATAAATCTAATTAGCTGATTTTTTTGAGTAAGCCAATTTCGACATCCAAATACTGATTTCATATAAGACTATTATCGGTAATGCCACAATAGTTTGATTTATAGGATCGAATGTAGGTGTAATAATAGCTCCCAATACGAAGGCTATAACAACAGCGTATCTTCTGTTTTTCGATAAAATCTGAGGGTTTAGGATGCCGATTTTAGCTAACAACGTAAATACTAGAGGCATTTCAAAAACTACACCCATCCAAAATAAAAGAGTTAGCATTAAATTGACGTAATTTCCTATTCTAATTAATGGTTCCGCAATATCGCTACCGAATGTTGTAAGGAACTTAACAACTGGTGGGAGTAATACGAAATAACCGAAGGATGCGCCAAGGATAAAAGCAATGGTGCCAATTGGAACTATTGCATACAAATAGCGTCGTTCTTTTTTAGTAAGACCTGGAGAAACGAATAGGACTATTTGGAAGAGAACAAACGGTAAAGACAGAAATAGACCAACAAGTAGACTAGCTTTTGTAGCTATTCCGATGAATTCGGTAAGTTCTGTGTAAATTGGCTTCGTGTTTGGAATACCGGAAAACTTTTCTGCTGGTCCCATCATTATTTCTAGAATTTGTTGATGGAAAATAAATGCAGCTATAGTACAAATCAGAATTGATAATGCACAGTAGGTGAGGCGTTTTCTTAGTTCTAGTAAATGTCCTCGAATGTTCAGGTTAGTTTTTTCCATTTAACATAATCTATTTCTATTGATCACTTTTGAGGGAAGGATCTGAAGGCTCGTCATTTTTGGGGCTAGGAGTTTGTTTTGGTTGATATGCCTGGGGTTTTTTGAATGTAGAGGTGAGTGATGAAGTCCCTTCATTATTTTCAGGTTTTGTAATATTCTCATTATTCTTGTCTTGTTCGTCTAGGATTAAAGAATTGAAATTGGAAGATAAATTTCGAGCATCTCGAGTTAATTGACCCAATTTTTTTGCACCAGCAATCATTTTTTCAGGACCTAGGAAAATGAATGCAATTAGCATGATTAATAATATTTCTAATGTTCCTATTCCAAAAATGTTCATGATTTTTGGTTCCTTAATATGTTTTTATTGGGCATTGATTACATTCTGGGGGAATACAGTAATTCTTTTTAATGCTTATTTTTATATTTAATTTTGCAAAAATTTTCAGTGTCATACAAAGTGGTAACCCCACAATGTTCAAGTAACATCCTTCAATCTCATGCACAGGGTTGAAAGATTTGTCTTGGATTGCATATCCGCCAGCTTTGTCAAAAGGCTCATTTGTATCAATATATGCATTGATTTCTTCTTTTGTATAGTATCGCATCTTAACATGGCTTTGTTCTGTTTCCGTGCATGAATTGCCTGAGAGGAGATCTAAAACTGTGACAGATGTATAGACACTATGTGAGGTCCCTTTCAATTGATTTAACATGTTAAATGCTGATTTGCGATCTTTTGGTTTTCCAAGTGAATTTCCATTTAAGTCCACGGTTGTATCAGCGGTAATAACTATGCCAGAAGACAATTTCTTTTGTGAGTAATTAGATTTCATTTTTGAGATTCTGGAGACATAGTCCATGCTCGACTCTCCTGATGCTTGATGACCTTCATAAATATCAATTGGAAAGATTTCAATAGGATGATCTAGTGCCTTTATAATTTGGTGACGGCGAGGGGATTTCGATGCAAGATAGATTTTCATATTTTTGGTGTCCATTTCCAAATTTATTTATACCTTTGATAACATTGGTTCCAATATTGAAATACACTCGATATGACTAGTCTGAGGGAACATGTCTACTGGTTGCACTGAATTGGTTCGATAATCTAGATTAACCATAATATCAAGGTCACGAGCTAATGTTTCAGGGTCACAAGATACGTAGGCGATTTTTTGGGGTTTTTTAGATATGACTGATTTAATGGTTTCTATATCGCAGCCTGATCGGGAAGGGTCTAAAATTGCTACATCAATTCCATCCTCAATTTTTTCTAGTCCGTTTTGTGCGAAATCGGTTATGAATGTGATATTGTCGACCCCTTGGGCATTAAATTGACTGTCTGAGATTGCAGGTTTTGAATATTCTATAGCTATTACTTTTGCAACTTTGTTTGCAAAAGTAATTCCAAAAGTACCAACTCCTGAGTATGCATCAAGTAGTATTTGTGAAGTTTTGAGATCTAATTTTTCTTCGACTATTTGTATGAGTTTTTCTGCTTGTTTAGTGTTTACCTGAAAAAATGAAGGAGAAGAAATCCTAAATGGAATAGTATTTAACTTATCTGTGTAAGCTGTTTGCCCTGTCTGAAGATTTATTTCGGGGTTTTGGAATGTTGGTTGAATTAAATATTCATTGGTATTTATTCCAGATCTTATGGACATCTGAGTAGTTTCAGCCACTTTATATTGTAAATTTTCAATTATTTTGTTAATTTTTTGATGCATTATTAGACATTTATCCACTTTTATAAATTGTTTTGTTACCCTGTTGATAAAGCCTAATTTTCCATTCTTCCGAATAGTAAATCTGGCATGATTGCGATATTCAAATGGGTTTTCAGCAGGTATACAGTTACAAACTTTTACATTTGAAAGTGATGGGTATGCTTTGAAAGCATTTTCTACTCTTTGGGTTTTTATTTTCAATTGTTCGGGATATTCTAAATGCTGGTACTGGCAACCAGTACATTGCAGAAAATAACTGCATTTCGCGCTAATTCTTTTATCTGAGGGTTGTATTATAGATTTTACTATGGCTTCTGTGTGATGTTTTCGTTTTTTTCGAAATCTAAAAATTTTTGCATAAACCACTTCACCTTCTATACCTCCAAAGACTTTAATGTCTTTACCCTCAAAGGTTGCGATATTAAATCCATCTATAGTTGGATCACGTAAAATTAGTTCTGCATATTCGGGTTGGTTTGATTTATTCATAGAATTAGAGTCGATCTGATAACGTTTTTGACTATAGCATATCCTCGTAAAGCTGTCTGAAAAATTTGTTCTTTCTATGCTAAACTTAATGCGATATGGACTTAAAAGATCAAACAACTAAATCTCGAAGATTGCCTGATTGGTTAAAAGTTAAAATGCCAGGAGGTAGCAATTATGTCAAATTACGCAATATGCTTCGTGACAGCAATTTACATACAGTATGTGAAGAAGCTCAATGTCCTAACATAGGAGATTGTTGGGATCGTAAATCTGCAACATTTATGATTTTAGGTGATGTTTGTACAAGGGCATGTACATATTGCGCAGTCGACACTGGTAATCCCCCTGCAAAAACAGATATAACTGAGCCGGTTAGATTGGCAGAAACTGTTGAGTCACTTGGCTTGAGGTATGTAGTGATTACCTCTGTTGATAGAGATGATTTGCCTGATGGAGGAGCGTTTATGTTTGCCCAGTGCATCAGGCAGATAAGAAATCGATTGCCACAATGCAAAGTGGAAGTTTTAATTCCAGATTTCCAAGGAGATCTACCTGCTCTTGAAAAAGTCATAGAGGCTTCTCCTGACACATTAAATCACAATATTGAAACTGTCAGACGGGTTTTTAAACGTGTTCGTGCAAAAGGTGATTATGATTTGTCCCTAGAGCTTTTAGAGCGTTCGAAAAGTATGCTTGAAAATGGTGTTACTAAATCAGGCATGATGGTAGGTCTTGGAGAAACTTGGGATGAAATTGTGGAGACTATGGAAGATTTGCGAGCAGTAGAATGTGACCTTTTGACTGTGGGGCAATATATTAGGCCATCGGATAATCACGTCCCATTATCTAAATGGTACACCCCTTCTGAGTTTGAGGAACTTAGGGATATCGGTATAGAGTTGGGGTTTAAACACGTTGCGTCTGGTCCATTAGTCCGTAGTAGTTATCATGCAGATGAACAACATGAAACCGCAATGAGTTCGTATCAGCTTTCTAATTAATAAGTATCTTACCTAGAGATACATAAAGATTATGGATTTAACGAATCGATTTCCGCGTTTAAAGAGATAATTTCATTTTCAAGTTTCTGGATTCTGTCAGTTTGATCGTTTGAAAAATCAATCATTGAATTTGACCATTGAATGAGCAAGTCTATATTTGATTTATTGTCTTGGATTTTCGCGATTGTTTCTGGGTTTGTTTGTATTTTTTTATCATTAGAGTCATAAGAGAAGTTCTCACCATTTTTGAGGTCCTCAATTAATAATTTCCCTAGTGCTCCATCAAGGTCATTGTATGTAATAAACAAAATATTTTTTTCAAAACTTAGGAATTTTTGGGTTCCTGATTGATCTTTCATTAGATGACAGATCCCGGTATTTAGACATTCATCGGAGGCGTTGTTTGCAAAAGTATAGATTTCTATAGATTGAACAGCGTCTTGGTCATTTATCAAGCATGAAAACCCTGCAGTAGCATTAATTGGTTCGATATTTTCCTCGGTGCAGTTGTAAGGGGAGTGGTTTTCAAGGCTATTCATAACATCTTGCATGTCTGAGTAGCTTTGATCGCACGCAGTGACAATAAAATATAGTGCAATTATGGATAGAATAATTAATTTATTTTTCGGCATTACAATTTTCTAAATAGGGTATTAGTCTGAGGAAGGTAATTTTCTAGGTTGCTGAAGTTTTAATGGTTTTGAATCATACATTAAATCACATTCGCCTGATTTAGTTATTAAAACGGAAATACTTTCGTCTTCAGAAATAAACCTTCTTCCTAGACCTAATAGTGGCTTTGATTCCGATGAATAATTGTTAGGCACCGGCAATTCTTTTCCCTTTAATTCGAATGGGATTTGATTATCGGTCAGAGTGCCACTTCCTCCTTTAATTACTATTAGTTCAATACCACTCGGTCCGACATATCTTTTTCCTGGTTCAATCATTGCTCACCGATCATTTATTTTAAAGAACGAATCTTTAGAATTATATAATAGTATTTTTAGGTGGGGAAGTATTAACGTATCTTAATTTAAAAATTCATTACTATGATTTGAAAAATTCGATTACTTTTTTTGCTGAATGATAATCTCTTTTCCCATTTGAATGAATTGTTGGAATTAAATATATGAAATTCATTTTGTGGAGAAGTAATATTTGAATTTGTTCTATCGCGATGTCTATGCCGGTCCTTCCTTTGGATATGTCACGAGTCAGATTTTCAGGGATTGGACTAAAACTAAAATTGTCATCCGAAAGAATTTGTATACCCCAAAAGACGTTTGGGATTTGTCCAGAGTTAAATTTTTCTGAAAAAAGCTTTTGGAAATCTAGAGTTTTTTGGATGTTAAATACTGGCTGAGTAATAAAGAACTTAGATCCAGAAGAGAGTTTTTTGTATGTTAAAGCAGTCTCAGTATTTGGATTTTTATTTGGATTTATGGAAGTTCCTACACATAAATTGGTTGGTGCATTAAGTTTATTCCCTTTGAAATCTAATCCACGGTTTAAATTATTAACATCCATTAGTAGGCTTGTAGGAGTATAATCATTTACAGTTTTAACTATTGGATTTTCGTTTGTGCTGAATTGATCTCCTTGTATTGCAAGAATATTGTTCACTCCCAACATTTCTGCCCCGAGTAGTTTGTTTTGGATCGCGAGCTTATTCATGTCACGAGTCGTTAAGTTCATTAAACTTTGTGATTTCGTGTTTTGGGTAATCCAAATTGACGACGCTAGGGTATCAGGGCATGGTGATCTCCCAGGGCTATAGGCAATACTGATTACATCTGCAATCAAATCTTTAGCAGGTTCTAGTTTTGAAACATCACCAGATCTAGGAGGAGAAAAATCACAAATGAAAACAGGATCTTGTTCGGTAGAATTACATAAGTCTGCTATATTTGGCATTTAATCGTTCGAATCCGATTACGAGATTTTTTGTTGCCTAAATCAAATCCAAGCCATATTCCCTTCAGGTGTGGGAATTACTGAAACTTGATGGCCTTGGGGGCACTTGTAACGATCTTCCTTGTACGCTTTTCTGCGAATGGAAATTGAAGATTGTTCCATTGAGTTTTCACAGAATGGACAAATGACATGGTAAATAACCCTGTTCCTTATTCGAACTGCTTTAATATACGCCAAAGTATTTAGTAGTGATTTGGAATCTCCGCCATACCTTAGGATGTATTTTGTTCCGCTACTAATAATATTTTTTGAAGAAGTTGGTGGTGATAAATTTTCAGTGTTTGAATAGTCTACAAATCCACACATTACACATTTGGTTTCTTCATCATAGGTTGTCATCATTTTAGAGGAGCATCTAGGACAATCAATTTGGGGCTTACCTTGTAATTGTTTGTCTGCTTCTTGGGTAATGGATCTGTTGGGATAGGTAAGTTGTGCAACAACCATGTTTTATCCTTATTGAATAAATATTATTAACGGCTATTATGTTTTGAAAATATTAAGATAACTTTTTTAAAAAATCAAGTACTTTTTTATAAAAACCCACAATAAAAATATTTATTTTTTGGGAAAATAGGCATTAAGCTCTATTTTATTGAGGAAATTACTCATAAATATTTTTATATTAATTAAATATTTGTTTAAAAATATTTAATTAATATGTTGTTTTAAGGTAATGTTTTTACCGGCAATTAAATTTGACGCCTTTGTTTTTAAGTTATATATTCCGCATATTAAATTTTATTAGAAGGGGCTTTTATGCCTATCAAAATTTTGGTGTGTATAAAACAGGTAATTGACTCAAATATTCCGTCTAGTGCTTATGTTCTGGATGATTCCAGTTTGTCGATTGTTCCACCACAAGGAGTACCTCCGATAATAAATGGTTTCGATGAGATTGCGGTTGAAGCGGCTCTTCAAATTAGAGAAAATATTGATGCTTCTATTACTGTTGTTTCTATTGGCGATCAATTTGTAATGGATGTGATCAAAAAACCACTTTCTATGGGGGCCGACGAACTGGTTTTAGTTCAAGATGAGAAATTCACTGATTTGGATTCCTTTAATACTGTTTTTGTACTAAAGAATTTGATTGATTTTTTAGGGGGATTCGATTTGGTTTTGTGCGGAAGACAAGCATCTGATTGGGATAATGCGACAGTTCCGTTAGGACTGGCTGAAGTTTTAGAATTTCCAATAATCACACTAGCTCAGAAAATTGAAATTCAAGATGGTCGTTTGTTTGTTCAAAGAACTACAAATGATGGTTATGAAGTTGTTGAAAGCTCTTTGCCTGCTGTAATTACAATCACAAATGAATTTGGAGAAGCAAGATATCCTACATTGATGGGTATAATGGCAGCTAGTAGAAAGGCTCCATTGATTTTGAATGCTTCTGAAATAGGCTTTGAAATTCGGGAACCATCAATTAAAGTAAAGCGGTTATTTTTCCCTGCACGGTCAGAAAAATGTGAGATGATTGTTGGGGAAGATTTGGCGGATGCGGCTCAGTTAATGGTTCTTCGTTTGCGTGAAGAGAATATTATATAAGGTACCGCAATGGAAAATATTTTAATACTTGGTGAATTCAGTAATGGTGATATTTCATCATCTACTAGAGAATTGATTACTGTAGCAAAAAAACTAAATTTTAATTCGGACTACAATATAGAATTAGCATTTTTCCAGGATTCTTCTGAAGAACCTGTATTTGAATTGCCAAAAGGTGTGGTAGATCGAGTAATACTAATTGTGGATCCTTTACTAGAAGGAAATTATAATTTCGATCTCTTTTCTGTGGCTTTTTTCAATTTGTGTCTTTTTTCTGATCCTTCAATAATTTTATTCTCAAAATCTGATTTGGGTTCAAATATTGGACCTAGAACGGCTTATAAAATGAATGTTCCAATCGTACAAGGTGCAACTGAGATAATCATCCCCAAAAATTCCAACGAATTTTCCATAATAAGACCTGTTTTTGGAGGGAATGTTATGGCAGAAGTTCAAATTAGTGATGTTCACCCAAAGATGATTTTGATGAACGAAGGGTCTTATGAGTTTGAAACAGAAAATTTGCAAAATATACAAGAGCAGATTTTCGAGCCACATTTAAAACCATCTATGATTAAGTCGAGAGTAGTTGAGAATGTTTCTATAGAAGTAGAAGGTGTTCCTTTGTCAGATGCTAAAATTGTTGTTGCAGGGGGACGCGGTCTTGGAGATTCTGAAGCATTTGATTCAATAAGAGAATTGGCTATATTACTTAATGGAGCTGTGGGTGCTTCTCGTGCAGCTTGTGATGCGGGTTGGATAGACCATAGCTATCAAGTTGGACTTACTGGTCAGTCTGTTGCTCCAGAATTATATATAGCAATTGGTATTTCGGGTGCTAGTCAGCATATGGCTGGTTGTGCGGGATCAAGGAATATTGTTGCTATAAATAAAGACCCTGATGCAAGTATTTTTCTAGATGCACGTTTTGGTATTGTAGGAGATTGGAAAGATGTGCTTCCTCCATTAAAATATGCCCTGCAAAAGCTCTTAAAATGAGAGATAAAAGAATTTATTCTTCAATTGTATTTTCAGATTGCTTTTTCAAATTTTCAACAATTTCATCAATTAGATGATGGGGAACCATTTCGTAATGTCCAAACGCAGTCTTGAATTCTCCTCGTCCCTGTGTCATAGACCTTAGTTCAGTAGCGTACCTTAGCATTTCAGCTTGAGGCACTTCAGCTTCTACAGTTGTTATTCCTTCCCCTAGAGGATTCATTCCTTGAATCCTTCCTCTTTTACTATTTAAGTCACCGATAATGTCTCCTGTAAAGCTATCTGGAACAGTTATTTCAGCTTGAACAATAGGTTCTAGTAGCGCTGGGGTAGCACCCATCATTCCGCTACTAAAAGCTTGGCTACCGGCAATTTCAAAACATACTCCAGATGAATCTACTGGATGAAAACTACCATCAAACAATGTCACTTTAATATCGACTATAGGAAAACCTGCTAATACTCCTTCATCTAAGATTTTAGAGACGCCTTTTTCTACTGATGGGATATATTCTTTTGGAACGGCTCCTCCAACAATTTTGTCAGCAAATTCGAAGCCATCTCCACGATCTTTAGGCTCTAGTTCAAGCCATACATGGCCAAATTGACCATGTCCACCACTTTGTTTTTTGTGACGATATTCGGCTTTTGAATTGGCGGTGATAGTTTCTTTATAAGGTACTTTTGGTAGCGAAAGAGTCATTTCCACTCCAAATTTCCTTTTCATTCGCTCAATTGACACCTCTAGGTGTGTATCTCCTAATCCATTTAAAAGAGTTTCGCCGGTACTCTGTTCACGTTCGATTTTAAGTGTTGGGTCTTCCTCTCCAATTCTAGATAGAGAACTAGTCATTTTATCGACATCTGCTCTCGATTTAGGGGATACCGCCATTTGGTAAATTGGTTGAGGGAATCGAATAGGAGTCAGTTCTAAGGGATTGTTTTCACCAGATATGTAATCATTAGTAAGCACTGTATTTAGTTTTGATACTGCTCCAATATCTCCAGCAACAACACTATCTATTGGCTCTTGGTCTTTTCCTCGCACTGTGAAAGTTTGAGCGATTTTTTCAGTAGTTTCTTTAGAAACATTCCATACTTCTGAGTCACTAGATAATGTTCCATTAAGAACTTTGAAATAAGAAAGTTTTCCAACAAATGGATCAGCGGTGGTTTTGAAAACAATTGCAGAAAGATCTCCTTCAGGGTCATAGTTTAATTGAACTCGATTCCCTGAAGAAGAGTTTTCAGCCATTATCGGAATATTTTCATCAGGTGATGGTAGATTAGAAGAAATAAAATCAAGTAATTCTTGAATTCCAATATTAATAGTAGAGGAACCAAATAAAATTGGTACAATGGAGTTGCTGTGGACTCCATTTTTCAAACCTTGTGATATTTCTTCGGATGTTAGTGCGATTCCATCTAAGTACTTATTTACTAGTTCATCATCAGTCTCTGCAATCAGTTCAAGAAGTTGTTCGGAAAATTGAGATGCATCTGATTTAATTTCATCTGGTAATGAATCGGAGTCATTGTTGAGAATGTTATAGACACCAGAAAGATCAGATTCTTTGCCAATTGGTATGTTGTAAGGAACGCAATTTCTTCCCAATTGAGAAGTAATCTCATTAATTATCCTTTTATGATCAGAATTTTCTCTGTCCATTTTACTTATGAATAAAGTACAAGGGATTTTTCTTTCTTGTACCATTTTCCAAAGTTGCAAGGTTCCTACTTCAATCCCTGCTGAAGCAGATATCAGGATAATTGCGCTATCTGCAACATTTAATGAGGAAATGACATCTCCTCGAAAATCAGCATAACCAGGAGTGTCAAGAATATTGATTTTATTTTGATTCCATAAGCAGGGAATAATTGATGATTGCACACTGGATTGTCTACGAATTTCCTCAGGTTCATAATCTGAAGTTGTTGTTCCTTCTTCAATGGATCCTAGTCTACTTAACATGCTTGCTGAAAAAAGTATTGCTTCAGCAAGCATTGTTTTACCTGCTCCACTATGAGATAAGAGAACCGTATTTCGAATGTTTGCTGTAGTAAACGTCGGCATTACTTAAACTCCTGGATTAATCCTGCATCTTATTCAATAATATTTACGAAAATGTTTATTATTTTGAAGTATTCTAGTTGAAAGCCATTATTAGTGCAATCTTTGATAAACTCAACTTATGTGGTGAAATTTTTGTTCAAGAATGTTTTTTTAGGAGATCATATATAAATGATTGGTTTTGTCGGAGGTACTGGGCTTGAAGGTCGTGGTTTGGCATTTAGAATGGCTTTGCTGGGAGAAAAATGTTTATTAGGGTCACGGAATCCAGATCGAGCGACTTCTTATAAAGATGAACTAGTTGAAATGGATGAAAATATTAATGGTTTGGTGGAAATAGGATCTAATAGAGATGTCGCTGAATTGTGTGACTTAATCTTCATTACAATACCTTACAATGCAGTACGTTCTGTATTATTTGAAATAAAAGATCAATTGGCAGGGAAAATTGTAATTTCTACTGTAGTTCCATTAGGGTTTTCAAATAATGGAGTTGAGTTAGTAAGCATTGCAGAAGGATCAGCTGCTCAGGAAATTGAGAAGATATTGCCCGATTCATATGTGCTTTCAGCATTTCAGAATTTAAGTGCTCAAAAATTGTTATCAAAAACAGCTGTCTTAGATAGTGATGTGATTGTATGTGGAGATGACCAGAATTCTAAAAATAAATTGATTGATTTAATCAATTTGATTGATGGGCTCAGAGGTTTAGATGGTGGATATCTGTCTAATTCAGGTATTGTAGAAAACATTACAGCCTTACTTATTACACTTAATAAGATTCATCACACAAATTCTTCTATTAGGATTTCTGGAATTTGATTAAATAAGAATTAATTTGAGGCTATTCTTATGGTTAATAAATGTGCGTTTATATATTCTGAATTGATGTCCCGGCATCAATTCCCTGAATCGCATCCTATGAAACCTATAAGACTGAAGTTTACATATGATTTGCTTAATGAGTATGATGCATTTTCAGTAAAAAATGTTGATTTAGTTGATCCAAGAGAAGCTTCAGTAAAAGAACTTTCGACCTTTCATTCGATGGATTACATTGATTTTGTTTTCGGATCCAACAACGGGTCTCAATCAAATATTATGCATGATTATAATTTTAACTACGGAGACAATCCAATTTACGAGGGAATATATTCGGCAGCTGCTTTATCAGTCGGAGCCTCAATCAAAGGTGCAGAAATCTTGCTTGATGGAAATTATGCTTCAGCCTTTAATATTTCAGGAGGATTACATCATGCGATGAGAAAATATGCCGCGGGTTTTTGTGTTTTCAATGATGCTGTAATAGCGATTAATAAATTTTTAGAACATGGAAAAAAAGTAGTATATATTGATATTGATTGTCATCATGGAGATGGGGTTCAAGAGGCATTTTATGACTCAGATCAAGTTTTGACAATATCGATTCATGAATCGGGAGAATTTCTTTTTCCAGGAACGGGATTTCCTTCTGAAAATGGTGTTGGAATTGGTGAAGGATTTAATATTAATATTCCATTAAGCCCTTTTTCGAATGATGAAATTTTTTTGGCCGCTTTTTCAGAAATCATTTCTCCTGTAGTTAGAAAGTTTAAACCTGATGTTCTTGTAACTCAATTAGGCGTAGATACACATTTTTTAGATCCCATTACCCATTTAAATGTGACTGTTCAAGGTTTTACATCAGTTATCAAAGAAATTGCATCATTATCTCCTGGGAAATGGCTTGCGTTAGGCGGAGGGGGCTATGAAGTAAATGCAGTTGTACGATCTTGGGTGAAAGCATTCGGGGTGATGTCATGCCAAGATTTTAGTAATTCGATTCCAGAAATTTACAAATCTATTCATGGCATTCAATATTTAGATGATGATATTAACGGAGAGTATTTTAGAGACGAAAAAATTATTGATTTATCTAGGAGGAATGCTGAAATTACTTTCTCAGAAATTAAACGAATGTATTTTTAATTCTGATTTGGAGAGTCCCGTTATATCTCTTCCTTTACTCATGATTTGAGTTTGATATAATTTTATCAATCCATTAGTTGAGAATGAGGGATTTCTTGTCTTTATTGCCGATAATTGAAATACCGGATCCTGTATTACGTAAACGTGCTCGTAAGGTACGACGTATTGACAAATCTATACTGAAGCTTGCCAATAATATGGTTGACACATTACGGGAAGCTGGGGGAGTAGGACTTGCCGCTAATCAAGTTGGCAAGTTGCAAAGGATAATAGTGATTCAATTACCTGATGAGTGTGATGCACGTATATACGTGAACCCGGAAATTGTTAAGATTGAAGGCCAAAGAGAAGTTGAAGAAGGATGTTTAAGTATTCCAGGTTATAGAGGTAAAATCCTAAGATCTGTAACTATCAAATTTGGTGCTTTGGACCATTCATCTAAGAGGATTCGTATTGATGCTGATGGTTTGTTAGCTCAAGCCATTGAACATGAAGTTGATCATCTTAATGGTATTTTATACACAGATCATTTGCGAAAGCATGAAGATTTTTACATGATAGAAGAAGATCATATAGAGCCAGAAAACAGTGACATAAATTCACACTATTCTAAAAATGATTCATCAATAATTGTTCCCAGGAACTCAGATGAAATAATTTTTCAGTCAGATGACTCTTATGATGGTGCTACTGAAAAAAATAATTAAACTACAATGTCTTATATAACTTCAAAAAATAATTTTTTAAAAACGGAACAATTTTTATCTGAAGTTTTACCAGTGGATGTTCTAGAATATTTTTCTAAAGTTTCTTTTAGCACATATGTAGTTGGAGGAGCTGTTAGGGATTGGCTACTTGGGAAAAGGCCTACTGATTTTGATCTAGTTGTTGATGGCGATGTTTCTATAATTGCGGCAGATTTTGCAACGATTGTTGCTGGGAAAATCATCGAATTAGATCGTGAACGACATATTATAAGAATCAATTACCGTCAAGAAAATGCCTTAACAACAATTGATTTGACTCAATTAGTAGATGATATAGAACTCAATTTATTAAGTAGGGATTTCACTATTAACTCTTTAGCAATCAAGATCCCAAAAAATTCTGATCAGAAACCAACGAAATCTACGATTATAGATCTTTGTGGTGCTATTAATGATTTACGTAATTTGACTGTAAGGATGATTACTAATCAAAATATTGTTGATGATCCAATTAGAATTCTTAGAGCAGTACGAATTTCTAGGGAGTTGGGTTTTACTATAGAAAGCCACACAAGGGAATCTCTTCAGGCTAATGCTTCATTAATTTTTGCTGTTGCTCCTGAGCGAATTAGAGATGAATTTTTGAAAATTTTGGATTCTGCCCAGACTACTGGTTCCTTATTAGTATTGGATAGAATAGGTATTCTAACAAAGATATTTCCAGAGCTTGAACTTACAAAAAATGTTTTACAACCTAAGGAACACTATTGGGATGTTTTTAATCATTTAGTTCATTCAGTAGGTTATGCAGAGAAAATTTTCGCAAGAGTTTTAGTTCCACCATCAGACTCGCTGAATCCCTTTTTGACATGCATTCCATATTTCGAAGGGTTCAAATCGCACTTTTTTACTCAATTTAGTGATGGATATAACCGCTCAGTAATGCTAAAGTTGGCATGTTTGCTTCATGATATAGCAAAACCCCAAACGAAAACTGTAGAATCTAGTGGTAAAGTGAGATTTTTAAAACATCAAATTGTTGGTGAAGAAATATCTTCTCAGATCCTTGACCGTTTAAGGATTAGTAATAAAGGAGGACGTTTAGTAAAAATGTTGGTTCGACATCATTTGCGTCCTAGTCAAATGGCGCCAGAGAATAAATTGCCATCAGACAAGGCGATTTATAGGTATTTTAGAGATCTGGATGAGGCTTCATTAGATAACTTGTACCTTAATATGGCTGACTATTTAGCAGCCAGAGGACCTAACTTGGAATTGTATAACTGGGAACAACACTGTCAGGTTCTTTCACATATAATTGACAGAGGTTTGGGAGAGGTTTCTGCGACAAAACTCCCCAAATTAATTGATGGAAACGATATAATGAATGAATTCTCTATTCAACCCGGTAGGAAATTGGGTGAGATTTTACGAGAAATCAAAGAGGCTCAGGCTCTTGGAACAGTGAATACCAGAGAAGGGGCATTAGAGATTGTAAGCAAAAATTTAACATCAGGAGTCGACAGTGCGTAGATATGCCCGCACATTAATATTAATATTTCTCTTATTTTTTGGTTCTGTGGCGGCATTGGCTGTCCAGAAAATAGATATTGGAAATTTTCAAAGAGGTGGAGATACAATACTTGGCTTGAGTCTTGGACTAGACCTTCAAGGTGGAAGTCATATGGTATACCAGACTAATTTAATTGATCAGTCTGGGGAAACTATTGTTCCCTCTGAAGAACAAATGAATGGACTGAAAAAAACTATTGAACGAAGGATTAATGCTTCTGGTCTAGGAGAGCCAATTATACAAGTTCTTGGAGAAGACAGATTACTAGTGCAACTCCCTGGCATTAATGATTTAGATCGTGCTAGGAAACTGATTGGTGATACTGCTTTGCTTGAATTCAAGCATCGTACTTCTGGAACTTACTTAGATATTGAAGGTCTCGATTCAGAAATGATTCTTTCAGTTTCAATTGATCAACTTCCAGACAAAGTTGAGGATTCAGAAAACCCTCAATCTCAAGTTTCGGATGCTGATACTGAGAAAGAAACACCAAAAGTTCCATGGATATTTATTGAGTTTTCAGATGAAGGTTCAAAGATTTTTCAAGATACTTTAGGTAGAATTGGGGCAAAGATGTTAGCTACCGGTGCTGTAAGCCCTTCTTCTATGGGTGCATCGATTTTTGGCATAGAAGTCAATGTTGAAGGTAACGAATCTCTGCGTTATACCGTAACTCCATTTTTTATAGAGAGATTTGAAGATCAACCTAATTTATTTGCTATTCCTTATGCTCAAGGCGGGCAAAGTACAACTCCAATGACTATTGAGCAGGCGAATGATTTTATGGGAGAAGATATAAAAATTTCATTTCAGGAGATTACATCCTCAGATGAAGATATTGGCTTGACTGGTGATTTACTTGAACGAGCTTTCCCAAGTCAACATGCTCAGACGAGTGAACCGATAGTAAATGTACAGTTCAATGATGAAGGCACAAAAATTTTCGGTGAATTGACTCAAGAAATTGCTAATGATCCTTCGCAGGCTATTGCTATAATGCTTGACGGTAATGAATTAATAGCGCCAGTTGTGTTACAACCTATATTGACTGGGAGTGCAATAATTTCTGGTTCATTTACTTTGAATGAGACGAGAGATATAGCCTTGCTTCTTGAATCTGGTAGACTGCCAGTTCCTATTGATTTGGTTCAAGAAAGAACAGTGGATTCTATTTTAGGGGCTGATTCGCTCGAGAAAAGTGTGATTGCTGGGATTATTGGCCTAGCATTAGTATTAGTGTTTATGACTATGTACTATAGAATTCCTGGATTGGTTGCAGCGTCAGCGTTGTTTATTTATGCTTCATTGATTTTGGCAATATTTAAGATACTGCCTGTGACTTTAACATTGTCTGGAGTTGCGGCTGCAATTTTATCGATAGGTATGGCTGTGGATGCTAATATACTTATTTTTGAGCGAATGAAAGATGAGCTGCGGAGTGGAAGAACATTGACCTCCGCCATAAATATTGGTTTCAATAGGGCGTGGCCAGCGATTAGAGATAGCAATGTTTCGACATTAATTACTTGTGGGATCTTGTACTATTTCTCTAACCAATTAGGTACTACTGTAGTGCAAGGATTTGCAGCTACGCTTGCAATTGGTGTAATGATTAGTATGCTATCTGCTGTGTTAATTAGCAGAACTTTTTTAAGAGTTTTAGCTTTAACGCTTTTTGGTCGCAAAGCGAACATGTTTGTTCCTACAAAAGGTGGATCATTACCTCACATGGATCAACAATAGATTTTCATTAGGAGACTAAATTGAGTTTGAATTTTGCAAGATTAAGAGGTTGGTTTTTCCTGTTTTCTCTTTGTGTAATTTTGCCAGGAATGTATTTTTTATTAGTCCAACCAGGATTGAAATCAGGGATAGATTTCTCTGGTGGTTCTAGTTTGACTGTCAGGTACGATGTCCCTGTACAACAGGATGTTTTACGAAATGCACTAGAATCCATTGGATATAGTGAATCGACAGTTCAAGATTTTGGTGACAATACTTTTTTCCTTCGGATGCATTTATTAGAAGATGGAACTTATGAAGACGTTGTTGCGCAATTGGCTGATAAAATCGGTATGAATGCACAATATGAGATTTTATCATTTGATTTGGTTTCTCCAGTGATTGCTAGAGAAGTTGTGTTAAATGCTTTTTATGCAGTGATTGCAGCAGCAGTAGGGATTTTCATTTACGTATGGTGGGCTTTTAGAAATGTTCCTAGTCCATTCCGTTACGGAGTTGCTGCTTTAGTAGCTTTATTACATGACGGCCTGGTTGTTTTAGGTGTTTTTGCCTTGCTGGGTTGGGTGCTAAATTATGAAGTAAATACGATGTTTTTGATAGCTTTGTTAACGGTTATTGGATATAGCGTTAATGATACGATTGTAGTTTTTGATAGATTGCGTGAGAATGTCTCAATTTATCCAAACAGAGATTTTACTGAAAATGTAAATTTTAGTATTTCTGAGACAATTGGAAGATCTTTAAATACAAGTCTTACTTTATTGCTTCCTTTACTAGCTTTGATTTTATTTGGCGGTCAGACAATACAAGTATTCTTAGTGGTTTTGTTAATTGGCGTAGTTGCTGGTACATATAGTTCTATTGCTATTGCTAGTCAGATTCTTGTTTCATGGCATAGCGGTGACTTTGGTAGATGGGTTTTAAGAAGAAACAGATAAATTTTAAGGCGTAATTACTACCCTACCAATTGATTGTTTTGTGTTTATACGATTGAACGCAACACTCCAGTTTTCTAATGAATGGATTGAATCAATTTCGGGATGAAGCTTGTGAGTCAAAAAATACTGCATTGAATTTTCGATATCAGCTTCGGATGCTCCAAGAACAGATTTAATTGTAGCACTTCTGAAAATAGCTTCTGAAATTGGGAAATTTGCTTTGAGTTTACTTGTTTCCCCCAAAAGTAAAAGAGTTCCGTCTATTGCAAGGCTTTTTAGAGATGCTTCAAAAGTTTTTGATCCAGGAATATTAAAAATAACATCGGATCCTTTTTCTTCTGTGAATGCGTATATCAATTCTGAAAAGTCTAGGTTGTTTTCATTCGTTAGGACAATTTTTGCTCCCAAAGTTTTTAAATGTTCGACTTTGTGTTCAGATGAAGTGAGTGCAATGATGTTTTCATATGTAGGAGATAAGATTTTCAAAATATGCGTTCCCAGTCCTCCTCCAGCCCCAACAACAAGTATTTTTTGATTGGGATTAGTTTTAGATAGGTGTCCTATTGAATTAAACGCGACTCCAATAGGACATGGAAATAGAGAGGCTTCCAGAAGGTTGATTTCATTTGGTATCTTAATTAAGTTGGTTTCTGGGATTGCTACGAATTCTGCCATTCCTCCGTTAGTCTCAGTTCCTATTCCAATATTGTTTGTACATCTGAAATTATTAGATGAATAACAATTTTCACATTTGCCACAAGAAACATTTAAAGCAGAGATAACTCTATCATTTAGGTTTAATTTTGACGATGAATCTCCCAAATCGACCACAGTTCCTGAGAATTCATGTCCGGGAACAATAGATTTTTTAATACCTCTTTTAAGTATTCCATTGACCACAGATACGTCATGTCCACATATTCCACAGGCGTGGATTTTCACAAGAACCTCATTGCCTTTAAGTAATGGGATCGGAATGTCAGATATTTCAACTATTGGTTCATTGAATTCATTATGATGAATTAATAAAGCTTTCATGTTTTATTTTTTCAACTTTTTTCGGTTTCTAGAAATTTTGTTAATTCTTGTATAGTTTGTTTTGTGGTTCGTGACTTATCAATTGTTTCAGGGGTCTCACTTGCGAAAATTGTTTTATTGAGCAACCTATATATTTCTGCAGCACCTTCGTGGAATCCCGAAGGAACTCCCACACTCTTGAAAGTAGAAGCAATCTCTTCCATTTCTCCAATCCATCTGTGAGCATTACTGGGGATTCTAGATATTCCGGTGGACATGTTTTTAAGGGTATCTTTTTGGCTGTACTCAAGTTCTAGTTCTAATTCATTAGAAACTCCAAGCATTTCAGCAGCTGCTAAAAGAGCAATATGCAATGTACTGGTTCCCTTAGTAAGTGCTGCGTAACACATTTTCATTGCACTTGCGGACCCAATGTTTTTGTCTATAAATCTTACGGTAATTCCTTTTCCATCCAGTTTAGTCATTTGTGTTGCATTTGGACCAGACACATAAAATCTTGGAGAATCTTTTTCATTAGGCGGTCCGCCAATGATTCCTGAATCTATAAAATCTCCTCCAGAAGATATAATCGTATTACTGATTTGTTTTGTAGAAGCTGGTGAAATAGCATTGCAGTCAGCGAAAATCACTTTTGAATTTGTGTTTTTAATTACCTCTGCAATTCTTTCAGCTAATTGGTGTGCTTGTGAAGGTACAAGAATCGAAAGAATTAAATCGGAGTGCTTCACAAGATTAGATAAATTTCCTACATCTTCTATCCCTGAAGTTTGAGCCATCTGTTTTGTTCGTTCACTTCGCCCATCAAGTGAAGTAATTACGGAAAATCCATGGGATTTTATGGCTTTTCCAACTGCACTACCCATTGATCCAGGGCTCATGATTGCAATTGTTTTTAATGACAATTCTGACTCCTTATTCTTTGTGAGTTTTTTTCTTTGACTTTAGAATATAATAAAAATTCGGATTATTTCAATTGTTTATTTAATACCGAAGGTTTTAAATTCATTTGGGGGTATTTCATGGAAATAGGTGCACATGTTTCTGCTGCAGGTGGTTTATATAAATCTATTCAAAGAGCTGAATCTATAGGCGCTACAGCAATTCAAATATTCGCATCCTCACCTAGGGGTTGGAGATTTAAACCATTTCTAGAAGAAGATGTAGATAAATTTTCTAGCTTTCGTAGAGAAAGTAATGTTTCTACGGTTGTATGTCATGGGATTTATCTTGTAAATTTAGGTGGCAAAGAGGAATTGCTTGAAAAATCTATTCAGTCTTTGACTGATCATCTAACGGCTGCACATCAAATTGGAGCAAAAGGAGTGGTTTTTCATTCAGGTAGCCATAAAGGGGTAGGTTTTGAGCAGATTTTCTCTCAGGCAACAAAAGCAATTAAAACCGTATTAGAATCTACTCCAGTAGATACTGAATTAATTATTGAAAATTGTGCTGGTATGGGTGCGCAGATAGGGGCGTCATTTGAAGAAATTGGTGCAATGATTTCTGAAGTTTCTGATGAAAGATTGAAATGTTGCATTGATTTACAACATGCATTTGCTGCTGGATATGACATTGGTAATTCTGACTCTATAGATCAAGTGATTGAGGATTTTGATTCACGTATTGGTCTTGAAAGATTGAGCGTCATTCACGCGAATGATTCTAAAGTTCCTTTTGCTTCTGGTGTTGATAGGCATGAAAATATTGGTGAGGGACATATAGGAATCGAGGGTTTTAAGACGATTGTGAATCATCCTTCATTAAAAAATGTTCCATTTATATTGGAAGTTCCGGGCTTTGATGGTAAGGGTCCAGACAAGAGAAATATTGATATCCTCAATGGATTAATTTTGCATGAGTGAATTTATTGGATAAATCAATTGTAGTCAGTATTGTTTTTGGTATTTTAGGTGCCATAGTTATTGGATTAGCAGATTTATTAAGTATAGCTATTGCAAATAGAATTGGACTAATCAGGACAGGATTCTGGACCAAATTTTTAGCGATTGCATGGGCTACTCCTTTCTTGTTTTTTTTCGGAGCAACCTTTTCATTAGATTCAAACCATTGGATTTTATTTTTTCTTCTGGGAATTGGTAATGTAATTACATATTTGGTGCTGATACGATCTTTACAACTTGGTCCAGTTAGCGTAATTGCTCCTTTAACATCTTTGTTTCCTATTGTTTCAATAACTCTGGCAATTCTTTTCCTAAATGAACATTTAGAGATTATTCAAATTTTAGTAATTTCTATTGCCTTATTTGGAGCTTCATTGACGGTGTTCAAACCCTCGAACCTTGGTAGGATTTCTAATAATTTCAGTCCTGGGATATTGTTGGGTTTTTTGGCAACGATCTTGATAGGGTTTGAAATGTTTTTTAGAGGTGCTCTTTCTAAACAAGTAGGTTGGTTGCTATCAGTTTATGTTCCATTAATTATTTCGTTGTCTTTTTTTGGCCAAATTGCGGTTGTGAGGCGAGAATGGCCGTGGGAGAGAATGCAATTCGGGACTTTTTTTCTTCTTTGTTTAGCCTCTCTGTTTATGGTATCAGCATTTTTCCTCTTTGCTAGAGGCGCTGAAATAGGTTCTGTTGCGATAGTTGCTGTAGCTTTTAATACGTATCCATTGGTTCCAATTTTGGGAGGGATAATCTTTTTTAAAGAACGGTTGTTGATTTCACAAATTTTTGGAATAGTGCTAATGTTGGGTGCGTTAGCATTATTAGGAATTATTAGTTAACAAGTTTAGAATTTACAAATTCCAAAGCATAAGGAGATGAAATGAGTTTAAGTGGAAAGGTTTGTGTTGTAACAGGAGGAGGAAGTGGTATTGGAGAAGCTGTAGCTTTGCAATTGGCTTCTGAAGGAGCCAATGTTGTTACAGTTGGAAGAACTTTGCAAAAAGTTGAAAATGTTTCAAATCAGATAAAAAATAATGGTGGTAATTCTACTCCTTTTAGCGTGGATGTGTCTGATGCAGAAAAAGTTAATTCAATGATTAGTAATGTACTAAATGATTTTGGGAAAATAGATATTCTTGTTAATAGTGCGGGTGGTGGAGTACTACATAAAAGATTGTTAACTACTACTCCGGATGATATTAGAAGATGTATGGGCTCAAATTTGGAAGGAACCATTTATTGTACTCAGGCAGTTTTACCCTCTATGATTGAACAGGGTGAAGGTTTAATCGTCAATATTTCTTCTGGCGCGGCCAAAGGGAGTAGTTTTTTAGGAGGCATGATTTATGGTGTAGCTAAAGCAGGTGTTAATAGCTTTACAGATTTCATAAATTTCGAATTTGCTAATACGGGTGTTCGGGCTACAGTATTGATGCCTGGGGAAGTAGATACCCCCGCCTTATCGAATAATCGACCAATTCGGCCTTCGCAAGCAGCATTAGATACGATGCTAAAAGCAGAAGACGTTGCAGACGCGGTGTCTATGATTGCCAACTTGCCAGCAAGAGCTCAGGTGCCAGAAATTTCAATTAGACCAGCACACAGAAGAGACACATCATCTGAGACACCTTCTTCGTAGTATTAGAAGTTTCAGACATTAACAAAATTAGAACATTTTTCTCCGTTAAGAGCGGCGATTAAGTTTTCTGCTGACAATAATCCCATATTAGTAAAAGTAGCAGAACTTGCACTTGCAATATGGGGAGTTATAAGTATGTTGTCCAGGGAAATCAAAGGATCATTTGTATCTAAAGGTTCCGGATCTGTTACGTCTATTCCGGCACCTTTGATTACTCCGGACTTTAGAGCCTGATATAGTGCATCAGAGTTAACGGTTTTTCCTCTGGATGTGTTAATTAGATAGGCTTCTGGTTTCATCAATCTCAATTCGGATTCTCCGATTATTCCTTCAGTTTCAGGAGTTAAAGGAACGTGAATAGATAGGAAGTCAGAATTACCTAAAAGAGTTGAAAGATCAGGCATCCAAGTTAGGTTTAATTCGGATTCTAAAGAGGATTTGCGGGTTCGAGAAAAATATATTACATTCATGTTGAATCCCTTAGCTCTTTTTGCAACTGCACTGGCAATTCCACCCATTCCTAATAGTCCTAAGGTTGCTCCATGTATGTCAGTGCCTCTGTATGGCATTTGATCAAACATCAACCACTTTCCGGCCCTGATATTTCTATCACCTTCAGAAAGTCGTCTAGCAATGTTCAATATCAGCCCGAAAGTGAAGTCTGCACAGGATTCAATGAGTACCCCTGGTGTGTTGCTAACAATAATTCCGCATTCTGTAGCACATTTCACATCTATATGATCTAAGCCTACTGATCTACTTGCGACAATCTTTAATTTGTTTTTACCAGCCTTAAGAACTTCTGCGTTTATAGGATCGTCACTTTCACAAAATATTCCATCATGTTCCGATGCTTTTTTTATTAACACATCATTCGGAGGGATTGAATTGTCTTCCCATACCTCTACATCAAAATGATTTTTCAACAAAGAAATCGCTTCTGGAACGCGGTTTCTTGTGGCAAATACTGATAGTTTTGTCATATTTTTACTCCTAAATATGAATTAATTTCGAGTATAACTTAAATTTTGAGCGGGTTGCCTACATTTCTTGCAAGTATATTAAAATCTTGTTGCATTTGTTTAAATGATCTTTTTGAGGCTGTTACTCTTGGGGAAGGATGATATAAAGGGATTAATTTCATTCCATTCCAATCTAGCATCTTGCCAACATTTTCTAACAAAACAAATTTGTGACTTCGAATAAAGGCTAAAGATTTTAATGCAATTGTTCCTAAAGTAACTACAAATTCAGGCGATACAATATCAAGTGTTTCTTGTAGGAATGAGGAACAATTTTTCATTTCGTGTAATAGGGGTCTAGAGTTGTTTCCATTTTCGTTAACAGGATTGCATAAAACAGAATTCGTTACAAATATCTGGTTTCTGGTCCATCCAATATTTTCTATTAATTTTTCAAAATTCTCCCCACTTTTGTCTCCTTGAAGTGGTATGCCACTTAGTTCAGATCCATGTCTTCCAGGTGCTTCAGCTATAAACAATATTCTGCTATTAGGATTACCATTTTGTAAACTCAATACCTTTCGTTTTCCTAGCATTCTAGGGCATAACCTGCAGTTGAATGCATCTGTTCCTAAGGAATCGATTTTCATGGATGGTATTTCTAATGCGAGATTTTTCATTTTTGAATGGTTTTTCTTAGGTTTGATGCATCAATTGCGAGTTGAATTTCTTGAATTACTTCAGGATTTGTTTCTTCTTTTAATGCAATTTGTAGGTATGGGACATGATTTTTTTGGTTAAAATTTCCAATTGCCCAAGCTGCATGAGATCTGACTAATGATTCATCGTGGTATAGTGCCATTACAAGTGCAGGAATTGATATCGGATCCTTAATGTTTCCTAATGCTACACAAACGTTTCTAAGAAACCCACGATATTTTGCACGTTTGATTGGACTGTTTCGGAATTTCTCAGAGAATTGCGTTTGTGTTAGGTTCATTAATGGAATTAGTTGGGGTGCAGAAAATCCATTTCGTTGCTTGAAAGATTGATTTGTTCCAATCTCTACTTTGAGGTTTACAGGACATACATCTTGGCATATGTCACATCCAAAAATCCAATCTCCAATTAGCGGACGCATTTTAATGGGAATTGATCCCCGTAATTCAATTGTAAGAAATGAAATGCACTTTGTGTTATCTATGATGTATGGAGCAACGATGGCATTTGTTGGGCATGCAACAATACATTTTACGCAATCGCCACAAGTTTTTTTTAGGGGCTTGTCAATTTGTAGTTTCAAATTTGTAATAACTTGAGCCAAGAACACCCAAGACCCATGTTTTGAAGTTAGTATATTGGTGTTTTTACCAAACCAACCTACTCCAGATCTCTCAGCAGCAGCACGGTCATTCATTGGACCATCGTCTACAAAAATACGAGTCTTAATATTAGAATCTACAGTTTCTTGAAGTTCTTTAACAAAGGTTCTCAGCATTTTTTTAATTACTTCGTGATAATCATCTCCCCAGGCGTACTTTGCGATTTTTCCATGTGGGCCAGGTTCTAAGGGTGTTTTGTCTGAATTGTTGTAACATATTGCTAGAGATATTATTGATTCGGCATCGTGCATTAATTTTTTTGGATTATTAGATAAAATAGCACGTTCTTCAGAATACCAAGGGAGACCATCCATTAAACCGGATCTTACTCGTTCTACTGCGGATGCTTCATTCTTTTTAAAAGATTTTGCATCTGTAATTTTGACAATATCGAAACCTATTTTATTTGCGAGCTTTTTGATTTTTCTTTTATTAGCATACATTTTCCGTATCATCCCGTTTCCAATTTATTTCCAGAAACAAATTTATTATTACATAAATATTTATCTACATCAGCAAAAACGCAAACTAGTCGTTGACTAGCATTTGTTTGCTTTGATATATTCGAGTTATACCGATTGGAGTGAAGTTTGGATACACAATTAAAAGAACTGTCTAGAGCTTATGGATTTGATGAAGTAGCTATTGTTCCTGGAGAGACAACCATTAATCCTGATATGACTAATACTGATTTTTCTGTTGAAGGTATAAATTTGTCGACTCCAATAATAGCATCTGCAATGGATGCTATTACCAATCCTGGCTTTGCAGTTAAAATGTCATCTCTTGGAGGAATGGCGGTTGTTAATTTGGAAGGCGTCCAAACAAGGCATGAACAAGCTGAAGAGATAATTCATGAGATAGCAACAGTTTCACAAGAGGAATCTACGGTTTTGTTGCAAAAATATACCTCTGCACCTATTCGCGAAAATTTAGTTGGTATGAGGGTTGAGGAAATTAAGAAACAAGGTGGGCAATGTGCCGTTTCTATTACGCCTGCAAATACTAAGCGCTTGGCGCCTATTGCTGCAGAAGCTGGTGCAGATACAATAGTTGTTCAGAGTACTGTTACAACTGCTCGACATTACTCGAGAAGCATAAAAGGTCTTAGGTTTCCCGAACTACTCGAGATGGTTTCGACACCTATTTTGGTAGGAAATTGTGTAGGTTTCGAAGTTGCTTTAGAGCTTATGGAAACCGGAATACATGGTGTTTTAGTGGGAGTAGGCCCTGGTGCTGCTTGTACTACTAGAGAAGTTACAGGAGTGGGTGTTCCACAGGTAACAGCCACAATTTCTTGTGCGGCCGCTAGAGAAGAATATTACCGAAGGTCAGGTCGTTATATTCCAATAATCACTGATGGGGGAATTAGAACTGGCGGAGATCTGTGTAAGGCATTTGTTTCTGGTGCAGATGCTGTGATGCTTGGCACTCCAATGGCACAAGCTGAAGAAGCTCCTGGACTAGGTTTTAACTGGGGGATGGCAAATGCAGATCCGTCCTTGCCCAGAGGCACTAGAGTGAAAGTTGGGGTTAAGGGTAGTCTTGAACAGATCCTGTTTGGCCCATCGAATCGTACTGATGGCACACAGAATTTGATGGGTGCATTGAGAACATGCATGGGTATGTTAGGTGCTTCAAATATACGTGAAATGCACAATGCAAAAATGATTGTTGCCCCGGCTATTAAGACAGAAGGTAAACATTATCAGTTAGGTATGGATTAATATCGCCCTGGGGATGCCTGAATAGTCTTTAAAAGTTGATATCCGTTTATTTGGAACCCATTTTTTACTCAAGGAAATTACGTCCTCTTTCTGATTGTTGCCGAATTCTATTATCAGAGAACCAGATTTTTTCAGATAGGGGTGATGCTCCGATAGTATTCTTTCGATTAAGAATAATCCGTTAAATCCACCATCTAATGCACCTGGAGGTTCATTTTTTACTTCAGGCGATAAATAGGCAATTTCTTTTGAAGGAATATATGGAGGATTTGCAACTATTAAGTCCATTTGATTATTTAATGGAGAAAACAAATCTCCGACGAGAAAATCAATTCGTTCAGACAAATGATGGTTTGCAGCGTTGGACTTGGCGATTAATATTGCGTCTGATTGAGAATCCGTTGCATATATTCGCGCATTTTCTAGGTTCTTACCTAAAGCAATTGCAATTGCTCCGCTTCCAGTTCCAATATCAGCTATGTTAACTTTTTTGGTTGTCTGCATATTAACTTGTCTAATTGCTAGCTCAACTAATAATTCTGTTTCTTGCCTCGGAATTAGAGTGTCTTTAGTAACCTTAAGTTCCAATCCATAGAATTCTCTTTTACCAATAATGTAAAAAAGTGGTTCATTATTTAATCTCCTTAGAGTTAAATTTTTGATTTCCAATAATTTAACTGGATCTATATTCTTATCTAAAGAGGCAAAAAAACTTGCACGATCTATTCCTAGTGCATGCCGGATTATTACTTCACTTTCTAACTTGTTACTAGAAATCCCATTTAATTGGAATTTAGTAGAAATATTGGAAAATATATCCTGAATATTTTGTGGTTTTTTATAATCCAACATCTTCCAATTTTATTGTTTGCTCTAGTTCTTGGAGCCCTTTAATAAATTCTTCTAAGTTACCATCAAGAACTTCTTGGAGGTTATGGGTAGTTAGATTAATTCTATGGTCACTAATTCTGTTTTGCGGAAAGTTATATGTTCTGATTCTGTCAGATCTATCACCAGATCCAATTTGAGAACGTCTATTTGCTCGGACAGATTCTTCTTGTTTTTGAATTTCCTGAGCTAAAATTCTGGATCTTAAGACGCCCATTGCTTTTTCTCGATTTTTTAACTGAGATCTTTCATCTTGGCAGGAAGCAACAATACCAGTAGGAATATGGGTGATACGTACCGCTGTTTCTACTTTTTGGACGTTTTGACCGCCGTGTCCGCCGGCTCTGAAAATCTCAATATTTAAATCATCGGGGTCTATTTCTACATCTACTTCTTCGGCTTCTGGTAGTACTGCAACTGTAGCGGCAGATGTGTGTATTCGCCCTCCAGATTCTGTAAGAGGTATCCTTTGAACCCTATGTCCACCACTTTCGTGTTTTAGTCTACTATATGCACCTTGTCCTGAAATTTGAATTGTAACTTCTTTGAATGATCCTATTCCAGACTCATTAGCGTTGATTAGTTCTAGTTTCCATTTGTTTCTTTGGGCGTATCGTGAATACATCCTGTATAGGTCGGCGGCAAATAATCCTGCTTCATCACCTCCAGCACCAGCTCGAATTTCGACGATTACATTTTTATCATCATTTGGATCTTTTGGTAATAAGGCAATCCTTAGATCATTTTCTAATGAATCTTTTTTTCGATTCAAGTTTTCTAGTTCTTCTTTTGCAAAAGCAATCATTTCTTGATCAGATTCTTGAGAAATCAGTTCAGTTGCTGCATCAAGATCATTTAGTGTGGACTTAAATTGTCTGCTTAGCTGGACAATAACTCTCATAGATGATTGTTCTTTGGTGAGTTTTTGAACTCGATTGTAGTCTGTTGAAACCGCAACATCCGCTAATAGTTCATCTATTTCATCATATCTTTTTTCGATTTCTGTCAGTTTATCAATCATTGAATGCCTTAATTGGGAAAATCATTTGTTAATTCTTGAAGTATTGTAGCAGCTTAGAAGAATCAATATTTTCGAGAGTAATTATAGAATTTTGACTGGCATCTATTTCAAATTTGAGAGGGATTTGTAGTTGTTCACCTGAATTGAAATTTCGGACAGTTACTACATTTTCAGATAATTCTGATTCTCCAATAATAATTGCATGAGAGGCGTTGATTGAATTACCGTATCTCATTTGACTTCGTACACTTCTATCTATTGGTGCCAGCACAGTAGGAATTGAATTGTCTCTTAATTTTACAGATAAATACTTGCAGCATTTCTCAAAAATTGATGTTTCCTTGGAAGCTTGAATTATTAGAACTTTTGTAATCAAGTGAGTTTGCGGGATCAGATTATCTTTGGACAAATTTTGTAGTACTCTTTCAATTCCCATTCCAAACCCCATTCCAGGGGTGTATTTTCCCCCTAGCTGCGAAATTAGTCCGTCATATCTACCTCCACCTGCAAGAGTACTCATTCTCCCTTCTGTAGGGGGGATTATTTCGAAGACAGTTCTGGTGTAATAATCGAATCCTCTTACTAATCTATTATCTACTGAAAAGGTTAGTCCGAAAATGTCCAAATTTTCGCATAATTTGTCCCAATGATGAGCGCAATCCTTACACAGATTCTCAATACTCTTTGGAGCTTGATCAATAATTTCCTGGCATTTGGGGTTTTTGCAATCCAATAAGCGAAGGGGATTATTTTCAAATCTTCTTTCGCAATCAGTACACAGTGAAGAAATTTTATCTGAATAAAATGATATTAGATTTTGCATATATTTCGGTCGACAATTTGAGTCTCCAATACTATTTACCAAAAGATTTAGATTTTTTAGACCAAGTTTTTTGAGTAACTGCCATGCAGCAGAAACAACTTCAGCATCTCCTTCTGGGTTTTCACTTCCAAGTAATTCCATTCCGAATTGGTGGTGTTGTCTGTATCTTCCTGATTGTGGTCGTTCATATCGGAATATTGGACTGATGTAAAACAATCTTATTGGTAATGGAGAATTATGCATGCCGTGTTCAATAAATGCTCTACAAACTGGAGCTGTTCCTTCAGGACGAAGTGTAATTAATTCCTCTCCACGGTCCTTAAATGTATATGTTTCTTTTTCCATTACATCAGTTGAAGTTCCTACAGCTCGTGAGAATACGTCGTGGTATTCAAATATAGGAGTATCAATTTTTTCATATCCATGAATTGAAGCAATCAATTCAGCAGCTTCTCGAAAGTAATTCCATTGAAATTGACTTTCTGGAAGTATGTCGCTGGTTCCTCTGGGAGCTTGAAGAGGCATAGTATTCTCCATCCGGCAAATAAATGTAATTTAGCCCTATCTTTTCTTGAATATTATAATTCAATATATCCTAAAACACATTGTTAACTTAGGGGTCATATGGTGTATTATACTATCGCATGTATAGGGGAAATAATGACACAAAGTACTCTGAGTATATCTGAACGAATAGAAAGTCGAGTCAAAAGTTATTTAAATACGGATGACTTGCCTAAGGTCTTAGAGGCTTGTGATTTTGCTGTTAAGGCTCACCAAGGCCAATTTAGAGAGTCCGGTGAAGAGTTCATTGAACACCCATTATCTACTGCTGAATTTTTGGCTGATCTCAAATTAGATTCAACAACTTTGATTGCTGCTCTTTTACATGACACATTGGAAGATTGCGATGTTACCTATGCTCAAATCCAGGATAGCTTTGGCAATGAAGTTGCAGAATTGGTTGATGGAGTAACGAAATTAACTAAAGCAGAAATTATCTCGGAAGAGCGAGAGATTTTGTTAGAACCTGGATCTAAGGAAGATTTGACGCAGGCTGCCACTATTCGAAAAATGCTATTGGCTATGGCGAATGATGTTCGAATTGTTTTGATTAAATTGGCAGACAGACTTCATAATATGAAGACTCTCAAATCAATGCCTGCAGACACGCAATTCATTAAAGCTAAAGAGACATTGGATGTGTATGCTCCATTAGCACATCGTTTGGGTATTTGGGAGATCAAGTGGCAATTGGAAGATTTGGCATTCCAATATCTTAATCCTGAAGAATATGTTCGATTGTCAAAATGGCTGAATTCAACAAGGGCTGACAGAGAAGATTATGTTGAACGATTACGAGTCAGGGTGGAAAAAATATTAACTAAAGCTGGTATTAAAGCTGAAGTTAGAGGTCGCCCTAAACATATATACAGCCTGTCCAAAAAGATTAAAAATTATCAGGCTCAGAACAAAACACTGAATGAAATATATGATTTATTTGCATTGAGAATTCTGGTAGATAATGATGATGAATGCTACTCAGCCTTGGGTATGGTTCACAACGAATGGCATCAAATACCAGGTCAATTTGATGATTACATTTCCAATCCAAAAGACAATTTATACAAATCTCTTCATACTACGATTTTATGTGAGGATGCGAATCCAGTAGAGATACAAATCAGGACACATGAAATGGATATGGTTGCTGAGTACGGTGTAGCTGCTCACTGGCTTTATAAAGAGGGTTCTATCAATGATGTTGAATTTTTAGACAAGGTTTCATGGCTTAGACAATTGGTTACTTGGCAAAACGACATAGATGAAGATCGAGAGTTCGTTGAATCATTCAAAACTGATATTTTTTCTGATCAAGTTTTTGTCTACACTCCTAAAGGCGAATTAAAGGAATTTCCTTTAGGTGCTACTCCTTTGGACTTTGCATATAGGATTCATACGGATGTAGGCCATAGTTGTATTGGGGCGAAAGTAAATAAGAAGTTAGTTCCTTTAGATTTAGCCTTAGCCAATGGTGATGTTGTGGAGATCATGACTAGTAAAATGGTCAAAGGCCCCAGTCTTGATTGGTTGAATTCCGATGCAGGTTATGTTTTTACAACTTCTGCACGGGCAAAAATCAGATTATGGTTCAACCGACAGGAAAGACAAATAAATATTGATCATGGGAAGGAAATATTTGCTAAACATTCTAAACGTTTGAGTGTAGAGATTAACGAAGCCTTAATTAAAGAAGTCTTAAAGTATGATAGTTTTGAAGACTTTTATGCCGCGTTAGGTAATGGGACGACTACAATTGGTCAAGTGATTAAGCGCATAACAGCTTACGATGTTAATGGAACTGATAATCATTTTAAGCAAATATCAGATGTCCAAGGGTTTAATTCTGGAATTGAAGTTTTAGGTGTTGGGGATTTATTGACCCGGATTGCTCAATGTTGTTCTCCAATTAATGGTGACCAAATCATTGGATATATTACTCGAAATCGAGGAGTTACTGTACATAGATCAGATTGTAATACTATTAAATTTGAGCAAGAAAAAGAAAGATTAGTTTCTGTAGGTTGGGGTTTGCAAAAGACAGTTTATCCTGCACGCATAATTTTGGAGGCAGTAGATAGAGTAGGTTTGTTAAGTGATATCACTTCCCTAGTCTCTGCAGAACGTGTTAATATTGGATACTGTGTTTCTGAAGAAGTTGGAGATAACAGTGTTGTTTCCCTTACAGTTTACACAACAGGGATTGAACAACTAAATACATTGTTTGTAAAATTAGAAGGAGTTAAGGGTGTCCTTAGTGTAAATAGATCTACCTAATGACATTTCATTACTACCAGGAGGAATATATTGCCTAGTGCAAAATCAGTAAGGGTCCAAAGTCGAAGGCGAGA
Source organism: SAR202 cluster bacterium (assembly GCA_022447855.1). Lineage (GTDB taxonomy): Bacteria > Chloroflexota > Dehalococcoidia > Lucifugimonadales > UBA6927 > UBA6927. The sequence goes on along the minus strand of JAKUTX010000001.1, from coordinate 1,554 downwards.
TCGCAATTTGCCTTTGCGTACGCGTGCTAAGACTTATGTAACGAAAGCTAGGAGTCTAATTCAGAATGGTGAGTTAGATGATGCAGAGAAAGCTGTTCAACAGGCTGTTATTGCCTTGGATAAGGCTGCACAGCGAGGTGCAATTCATAGAAGGAATGCTTCCAGAAGAAAATCGAGAGTAATGGTTCAGTTAGCAAAAGCAAAAGCAACCTCTCAGGATTGAATGATTAGAAGTTGATTCATAGTGTTTTTTATTAAAACTAAAATTTACACCAATAAAAGTCAGGTTATTATATGCTGAAAATTAGATTAAGACGTACAGGTTCTAGGCATCAGCCAAGTTATAGGGTGGTAGTTGCCGATTCACGTTCTGCTAGAGATGGTTCTTTTGTAGATTATATAGGTCATTATAATCCTAGAACAGATCCTCCAACTGTTGAAATTGATTACGAAAAGGCTGAACGTTGGATTAGTAATGGAGCGCAACCTACGGATGTTGTAAAAGGGTTGTTAAAAAACACCTCAAAGAACAATGATTCGGAAGAAGCTGTTTAATGAAGGAACTTATTGAATTTATTGCGAAATCTATTGCTTCTCAGCCAGAAATGGTTGTTGTCACTGAGGAAGAAGAAGAAGATCAGATCCGTTTGATATTGGAAGTGGCTGATGAAGACAAGGGTAAGGTAATTGGTCGTGAGGGTAGGGTGGCGCAATCAATGAGAACTTTGTTAAGGGTTGTAGCGGTCAAACAAGGATACCGAGTTACATTAGAAATTAAGTAGTTTTTAATTTTTGATGCTGGTTTAATTTTATTTATGGAAACTTTTTCTGATATAGATCGTGTAGATGTTGGAAGAGTCAAGGGTGCTTATGGAGTGAAAGGTTTTCTTCGTGTAGAGTCACTGAGTGACGTCCCTGAAAGATTTGCGATAGGTTCAAAGATTTTTTTAGGAAATTCAGAGTCTATTGTAGAAAACTTTTTTTGGCAGAATAATTCTTTGATACTTAAATTGGATTGTATTAATGATAGGGATGATGCGTTAAGTTTCAAAGGAACGGTGTTGAAAATTGGGATAGATCAAGTTGCTTCTTTACCCGATGGTCACTATTTCCATTTTCAAATTTTAGGGATGCAAGTAAAATCTAAAGATGGGGATAATCTTGGTAAGATTGTTGAGATATTAAATACAGGAACTAATGATGTGTATATTGTGAAAGGAATAGATTCTAAAGAGTTGTTAATCCCAGCAATCCCTGAAGTTGTTCAAAATATAGATGTAGATTCCAATTTAATGACTATAAGTTTATTAGATGGATTAATTAATTGATTTTTAGGAGTAAATAGTTATGAACACTAAATATAAACTTTCTTCTCCTGTTGCTACGGGATTGGAAACTTTGCTTAGATTAGATTTAAATGCTGAAACATCATTAAGAGATGATGTGAAAGATTTTGTTGACTTTGCAGATGTGTTAACTAGTGCTCATGCTCCAACAAGCGTTAACGGTAATAGGATGAATATAGCAGCGACTGATAGGGACTTTCGTGATATA